>CAVUHQ010000023.1:0-211917 GCA_963741215.1 uncultured beta proteobacterium | reverse complement strand
CACGCGCATTGACGGCGTGATCAAAACCCGTTCGCGCTGATCCTTCGACTCCGGACGCCGCGCGCCCCTGGTCCGTTCGTCCTGAGCGTAGGACGCGCAGCGCCCGGAGTCGAAGGATCAGGACGAACGGATTGGGTGGCGTCAGCCACGGAGTCGATGCGTCCGATTGGTTGATCTAGATAACTCACAAAGCCCGTTCGCGCTGAGCGTCGCAGCGAAGCTGCAGAGTCGAAGCGTCAAACCCTGATGTTTCGACTCTGCCCCCGTTTGTTGGGGATCTGCGTCGGTCTGTTAGCTAGCGACCGGCTGCCATCAGGTAATCGACTCGAACACCCCCGCGGCGCCCATCCCGGTGCCGATGCACATGGTGACCATGCCGTATTTCTGTTTGCGGCGGCGCAGGCCGTGCACGAGGGTCGCGGTTCGAATCGCCCCGGTCGCGCCGAGTGGATGTCCGAGCGCGATCGCTCCGCCCAGCGGGTTGATCTTCGCCGGATCCAGCCGCAGGTCGTTGATGACCGCCAGGCTCTGCGCAGCGAAGGCCTCGTTCAGCTCGATCCAGTCCAGGTCGTCCTGCTTGAGGCCGACCTGCTTGAGCACCTTGGGGATGGCGAACTTCGGGCCGATGCCCATGATCTCCGGCGGAACGCCGGCCACCGCGAAGCCGAGGAATCGCGCCAGCGGCCGCAGGTTGTAGCGCTTGAGCGCGGCCTCCGAAACCACGATCACGGCACCCGCGCCATCCGACGTCTGCGAGCTGTTGCCGGCAGTCACCGTGCCATTGGCGGCGAATGCCGGCCTCAGCTTCGCGAGCACTTCGACGTAGTGCCCGCACGCGGCCCCTCGTCTACTCCCACCTTGCGCGTATGGTGCTTGATCTCGTGCGCGGCGAGGTCGGGCAGCTTCTCGTCGATCACATAAGGCGTGATCTCGTCGTTGAACTCGCCCGACTCGATTGCCGCGAGCGCCTTGCGGTGGCTGTCGGTAGCGAAAACATCCTGCGCCTCGCGCCCGACCTTCCACTGCTGCGCGACCTTCTCTGCGGTGATGCCCATGCCGTAGCCGATGCCGATGTTTTCGTCGCGGTCGAAGATGTGCTCGTTGATGGCGATCTTGTTGCCACCCATCGGGATCATGCTCATGCTCTCCGCACCGCCGGCGATCATCACCTCGGCCTCGCCCAGCCGGATGCGGTCGGCGGCCATCGACACGGCCTGCAGCCCGGACGAACAGAAGCGGTTGACGGTCACGCCCGACACCGTATTGGGGAAGCCTGCCAGCAGCAGCCCGATACGCGCCACGTTCATGCCCTGCTCGGCTTCAGGAATCGCGCAACCGATGATCACGTCGTCCACTTCCGCCGCATCGAGCCCCGGCGCCTGCGCCATCACGCTCTTCAACGCGTGCGCCAGCAGATCGTCGGGCCGCGTATTGCGGAACATGCCGCGCGGCGCCTTGCCTACAGGTGTGCGCGTTGCCGCCACGATGTAGGCGTCTTGCACTTGCTTCGCCATTGCCATCTCCGAATACTTGGACCAGCAGCTCAGTTGCGGAGCGGCTTACCGGTTTTCAAGGTGTGCTCGATGCGAGCTTGGGTTCTCTCGGTCGCGAGCAGCTCCATGAAGCACTCCCGCTCGAGCTCCAGGAACCATTCCTCGTCCACCAGGCTGCCAGCCTCTACGTCGCCTCCGCACATCACGTAAGCGATCTTGCTGGCTACCAGGTAGTCGTGCTCGGAGATCTGCTTGCCCGCCAGCAGATTGGCGAGATGGGCCTTGAAGGTGGCGATCGCGGTGCGGCCGGCGGCGGGAATATCGCGCGCTTTCAGCGGCGGCCGGTAGCCCTCCTCCGCCATGGCGGTCACTTCCGCCTTGGCCACATAGAGCAGCTCCGCGCGGTTCATCACGATCCGATCGACCGGCTTGAGGTACCCCAGCTCGCGTGCCTGCTCAGCCGACTTGCCGACGTTGGCGGTGGCGACGTTCTGGAAGGAGTTGCGCAGGAACGGAAACGAGATCGCCTCCCTTCGCATCCGCAGCAGCGCGCAGCGCCAGCTCCTTGCAACCTCCGCCGGCCGGGAGCAGGCCCACGCCCGCTTCCACCAGGCCGATGTAGCTCTCCAGCGTGGTCACGGCGCGGCCCGAGTGCATCACGAACTCGCAGCCACCGCCCAGTGCCAGGCCGTCCACTGCCGCGACCGTCGGCACCAGGGCGTACTTCCAGGCCTGGGTGGTGGCCTGGAACTGTTCCACGATCGCCCTCGACTTTCTCCAGCCGGCCTGCCATCACGGCATCGGCGACATTCAGCTTGCGCGCCGCCTTCAGCACCACCGACTCCGCCTCGCGCCGGAACTTCTTCATCATCGAAGCGAACGCGGAAGGCTTGGCATCGCCGCGCGGCCTGGCCGACGGGCCGGACAGGTTGGCACCCACCGAGAACGGCGGCTCGGTCTGCCAGATGATCACACCCTTGAAGCCGTGCTCCGCCTCGTCGATGGCCTGCATCACGCCGTCGAGCACGTCCTCGCCGATCGCGTGCATCTTGCTCTTGAAGCTCACGATCCCGATATCGTCACCGGTGGTCCACATGCGCACGGCATCGGTCTCGAATACCGTGGTCCCATAGCTGATGCTCTCGCCGACCAGCCGATCCGGATAAGGCTGGCGGCGGTAGACCGGCAGCGTCGAACGCGGCTGCAGGGTGTGCGCCGCCGCGCTGATAGGACCCCTGCGGAGTATGCACGCCGGTGCGGCCCGGCTCGGTGACCCAGGCCGGCAACGGCGCGCTGGCCATGGCCTTGCCGGCAGCGATGTCCTCCGCGATCCACGCAGCGACACGCTGCCCAGCCGGCGGCCTGCCAGATCTCGAACGGTCCCTGGTTCCAGCCGAAACCCCAGCGCACGGCCAGGTCGAGATCGCGCGCGTTGTCGGCGATATCCGCCAGTTGATACGCGCAGTAGTGCAGCATGTCGCGGAACGCCGCCCACACGAACTGCGCTTGCGGATGTGCGCTCTCCCGCAGCTTCACGAAGCGCTCGCCGACATCTGCGGTCTTGAGGATCTCGACTACCTCCGGGTCGGCCTCGGCTCCCGACAGGCGGTAGTCGCCGAGCGGCGAGGTCGAGCACCTGGATGTCCTTGCCTTGCTTGCGGTACACGCCACGTCCGGACTTCTGACCTAGCGCCCCCTGCTCCAGCAGGCCGCGATACCAGTCCGGCAGGTCGAAGTACTTGTGCCACGGATCGTCGGGCAACGTCTCCTTCATGGTGTTGACCACGTGCGCCAGCGTGTCCAGGCCAACCACGTCGGCAGTGCGGTAAGTGGCGCTCTTGGGCCGGCCGATGAGCGGACCGGTCAGCGCGTCGACCAGGTCGAAGCCCAATCGCAGCCGCTGGGTGTGGTGGAAAGCGGCCAGGATCGAGAACACGCCGACGCGGTTGGCGATGAAGTTGGGCGTGTCCTTGGCGCGGATCACGCCCTTGCCCAGCGTGGTGGTGAGGAAGGCCTCGAGCTGGTCCAGCACCTGTGGCAGCGTCTCGGCACAGCCGATCAACTCGACCAGGTACATGTAGCGCGGCGGATTGAAGAAATGCACGCCGCAGAAGCGCGGCCGCAGCGCCACCGGGCACCGCCTGGGCCAGCGCATTGATGGACAGCCCGGACGTGTTGCTCGCGATCACCGCATCCGCAGACAGATGTGGCGCGACCTTCTCGTACAACGACCGCTTCAGGTCCATGCGCTCGGCGATGGCCTCGATCACCAGATCGCACTCCTGCAGCAGCGGCAGGTGCTGCTCGTAGTTGGCGGGCTCGATGTAGACCGCCCTGGCCGCGGTCGCAAGCGGGCTGGGTTCGAGCTTCTTGAGCCCGTCGATGGCCTTGATGACGTTGCCATTGGGGTCCCCGTCCCGGGCCGGAAGCTCGAACAGCACAACCTCGACGTTGGCGTTGACGAGGTGCGCGGCGATCTGCGCGCCCATCACACCGGCGCCGAGAACGGCGGCTTTGCGGACGGGAAAGTTGGACGTTGTCATGGATCAGCGGACTCCAGGCAGACTAGCGGCGGGCGCTGGCATCTGCCCGCCCGCGGCTCAGAAGCTCTAGACCAGCTGCACGCTGACGATATTCACCGAGTTGTCGTAGTTGCCGATCAGCACGCCCGAAGCCGGTTCGGTGTGGTCGATAGGCGTGTTCGGCACGAACAGGTGAGCATAGCCGACGTCGAGCGATGCGCCCTTGGCGAAGTACCAGCTGCCCCCGACGGCAAGCCAGGTGCGGCTGTTGTCCGGGATGCGCGGAGTACGCGACTGCGAGCTCGTTACCGGCGTCTGGTCCCAGGCCACACCGGTGCGCAGCTTCCAGTGCTCGTTGGGCTTGTAGTTCAGCCCCAGTGAAAAGCGCCAGGTGTTTTGCCAGTTCTCGGGGGTTACGTTGGTCGGCGCACCGTTGGCAAACTGCACCGTCAGTTCGTCGAATACGCTCCAGTGGGTCCAGGTGATGTCGCCCATCATGTCCCACTTGTCGCCGAAGGTCTGGAACACGCTCACCGAAGCAGTGTCCGGGACCGTGAGATCGGCCGTTGCGGCGCTGGTTTGAAGCTGCGGGCTTTGATTTATCGGGGCCGGGACACCGGTAAACGTGGAGGTTCCGCTGAGGGTGTAGTTGATCTGGGAGCGATAGCTGACGCCGATCCGCATGTCGGACGAGATCTGGAACAGCGCGCCCAGATTGAAGCCGTAACCCCATGCGTCCGCGGTCAACTCCTGAGATGCGTCCCGGGTCTGAGGAACTGCGAGCCCAAGGCGTTGCAAGTCGCGCCGCCAAGCGTGCCCAGGCATATGGTGCTCGAGTCGATCGCCTTGCTGAGCGTGGCGTCAGCCTTCTGGGCGCTGAACCCCAGCCCCAGGGAGACTTTGTCGTTCACCTTGTAGGCGATGCTCGGATTGATGTTGATGGTCTTCAGCTCCGAGTTGAGCGCCTGGTAACGGCCAACCCACCCTGCCTCGTACTCGGTCTTGAGTCCGAACGGGGAGCCGACGCCGAGCCCCAGCCAGAGCTGTTCGTTCAACTCCCACGAGAAATAGAGGTTCGGCACATAGGCCCAGCTCCCCGCGTCGCCGCCATTGCCGCCGGTCAGCGGTTGCGGAGGCGCTGGCGGAGCCAGCGTCGAGCCCTGGTTGTTGAAGGTCGTGCTGGGGCCGATCGCGTGCACCCCGACCACGACCTGCATGCCCGGCAGGCGCGTCATGCCCGCGGGGTTGAAGAAGATCGTGCTCGCATCCTCGGCGGAGGCCGACCCACCCGCGAAGGCATTGCCCATGCCGCTGGCGCTTTGCTCGATCAGCGCAAATCCGGCTGCGCCGACCACGCCCGCGTAACCAGCCAAAGCCGCCATCACACTCAGGCGGGTAAGCGTCGCTGTTGTCCTAAGTTCCATGGTTATCCCTCCGCTCGTCTAGTTTTGCTATGGAATCCGCTCGCCGGTCTACCGCCTGTGCTGCCCATCATGCCGCACCCGGAGCGACAGGGCGCGGCTTGCGGTTGCCGTCCACCGCCACGTAGGTGAGAGTCGCCTCCGTCACTTTCACCGTAACCTCTTCCGGCACGCCACGCTGCGCCCACACCTCCACATCCACCGTGATCGACGTGCGGCCGACCTTGACCACTCTGGCATAGAAGCTCACCAGATCGCCGATCAGCACCGGCTGCTTGAACACGAAAGAGTTCACCGCCACCGTCGCCACCCGCCCCTTCGCGAGGCGCAGCGCGGGGATGGCGCCCGCGATGTCCACCTGCGACATGATCCAGCCACCGAAGATATCGCCGGTGGAGTTGGCATCGGCGGGCATCGGCACGACGCGCAGGACCGGCTCGCGGTCGCGCGGCAGTTGTGTCGGGTCGATCGTCCCGCTCATGTCAGTGCCCGGAGTAGAGCTTGTCGTACTCGGACTGATGGTGCTCCAGCACTTTGGCGCGCTTGAGCTTGAGGGTCGGCGTGAGCATGCCGTTCTCGATGGTCCAGGGCTCCGGCATCACAGCTACGCGCCGGATCTGTGCATAGCCAGGGAATGCCTTGATCTGCGCGTTGATGCGCTCGAGCACCAGCTGCTCCGCCTGCTGAGTACGCAAGGACAAGGCTGAAGCCGGATCCAGGCCGTGCTCGTGCGCCGACCTTGGCCCACAGATCCTGGTTCGGCACCACGAACACCGACAGGTAAGGCTTGCCCTCGCCGATCACCATCACCTGCTCGAAAAACGGATCGCGCGCGATAGCGGCCTCCATGTCCACCGGCGGCACCTTCTCGCCGTTGGACAGGACGATGATTTCCTTCAGGCGCCCGGTGATGTAGAGCCGGCCGGCGCTGTCCATGCGCGCGGTATCGCCGGTGTTGAGCCAGCCATCCGCCGTGAACATGGCCTTGGTGGCCTCCGGATTTTCCCAGTAGCCCAGCATCACGTTGGGGCCCTTGACCAGCAGCGCGTCCTTGTCGCCGATCTTCACCTGCACGCCGGGGATGGGCTGGCCGATGCTGGCCGGAACGATTGTCTTCGAGGCGGTTGCTGCTCACCACCGGGCTGGTCTCGGTCATGCCGTAGCCCTGCAGCACCGGCAGCCCGAGGCCGATGAACACGCGCGCCACGTCCGGTGGCATCGCCGCGCCGCCCGCTGTCGCCGCACGCAGTCGGCCGCCGAGGCGCGCCAGTACCTTCGTGGCCACCAGCTTCCGCAACAGCGGCCACAGCAGGAAGCCCGGCTTCCACGGCCCGCGCCCCTGCTCGTGCTCGAACCGCGCCCAGCCCACCTCGGTGGCCAGTTCGAACAGCTTGCGGCGCAACGCGGGCCCCTCCGCCAGCTTGGCCTTGATCGCCGCATAGACGCGCTCGTAGATGCGCGGCACCGAGATCAGCAGCGTGGGCCGAATGGTCATCAGGTCCTCCGCGAGCTGCGGGATGGACCGAGCGTAGGCCACGCGCGCCCCGGCCATGACCGTGAGGTAGTAGCCGCAGGTCCGCTCGAGCGTGTGCGACAGCGGCAGGAAGGAGAGCAACGTGTCTTGCCCTCCCACGTCGAAGATCTGCAACGTGCTCGCGGCGTTGGACAGCATGTTGTGATGGCTGAGCATGACGCCCTTCGGACGCCCGGTCGTGCCGGAGGTGTAGATGATGCTCGCCAGCGTGTGCGGATCGCGGCTGATGTGCTTCACGGTCCCGCCGCTGTCGGGCAGCCAGGTGGTGACGCTCGCCAGCCGCGGGTCCGCGGGCAAGCCGTGCAGCGGCTTGACGCACAACACGCGCACCAGTCCGGCAAGCTGGTCCTTCACGTCGGCGAAGGCGGCCCATTGCTCCGGCCTTTCGAACAGCAACAGCTTGGCGCCGCAGTTTTGAATGATGTAGGCGACGTTGTCGGGACGGTCCTGCGTATACAGCGGGACCACCACCAGGCCGAGCCCCATCGCCGCCTGATCGAACGCCACCCAGAGGGGCGAGTTGCGCAGCATGATCGCGACGCGATCGCCCGGTACCAGCGGTTCGTGCGCGAGCGCGGCCTGCCAACGCGCGACCTGAGCGCTCCATCTGCGCCCAGGTGTGGTCGCGCCATTTCCCCTGCTCCTCGTCGAACTCGGTGTAGGCGACCGCGTCGGGTGAGCGCCGCACGCGTTCGCCGAACAAGCCGTCCAGCGTGACCGCCGCCTCCGGCGGGACCCAATCAAGTTGAGCTGCCACCATCCCCCCTCTGTCCGTTGACCGCCAACCGCTCTTCGAGGTGAGGCGGGCACGACGGTAATCAGTCGCTCTTTAGTCCAGGAAGATATCCGTATGCACCGGCCCGCCCGGCGTCACCGCATACTGCTCGAAGTCGACGACACCAGCCTGGCGCAGCACCTCTTCGTCGATGAAGAAGTTACCGGTGGTGCTCCGGCTGTCGCTGGTAAGAATGGCATGCGCGGCGTCGGCCATGATGGCCGGTTTGCGGCTGGCCTGGATCGATTCGGGAAAGAACACTTCCACCGCCGCTGTGGCGATGGTGGTGCGCGGCCACAGCGAGTTCACCGCCACGCCCTGCGCGGCGAACTCGCGGGCCATCCCCAGCGTGCACATGCTCATGCCGTACTTCGCGATGGTGTAGGCCACGTGCGGTGCGAACCACTTGGGATCGAGGTTGAGCGGCGGCGACAAGGTGAGAATATGCGGGTTGTCTGCCTTCAGCAGGTAAGGCAGGCACGCCTGGGAGCAGGCGTAAGTGCCGCGCGCGTTGACCGTCTGCATCAGGTCGTAGCGCTTCATGGGTGTGGCGAGCGTGCCGGACAGGCCGATGGCGCTGGCGTTGTTCACCAATGCGTCGATGCCGCCGAAGGTCTGCGCCGCCTGCCGGGCCGCCGCTGCTACCGCCGCCTCATCGCGAATGTCGACCTGCAGCGGCAGCGCGCGACCGCCCGCCGCTTCGACCTCCGCCGCGACGCTGTGGATCGTACCCTCGAGCTTGGGATGCGGCTCCGCGCTCTTGGCTGCGATGACGATGTTGGCGCCTTCGCGCGCGCAGCGCAAGGCGATGGCACGGCCGATACCGCGGCTTGCTCCGGTGATGAAGATGGTCTTGCCTTGCAACGAGCGCATTGGTTCTTTGTTCGCTCATTCGCCTTCGAATGCCGGCTTGCGCTTCTCGACGAACGCAGCCACGCCCTCGGCAAGATCGTGCGTCCTCGCGCAGCGCGCGAACGCCGCCAGCTCCTCTTCCATCTGCGTCTCGATGCTGCGATCGAGCGACTGGTTCATCAGCCGCTTGGCCTCTCCGTAGGCGACGGTGGGCCCTCTGCGCCAGCTCGCGCGGCGATCCGCGGCGTCTCCTGCGTCGAGCTGGTCCGCCGGCACCACCCAGTTCACCAGTCCCAGGTCGCTGCGGCCTTGTTGGCGTCGAACGCGATCGGGCAGCAGAGTCAGCTCCATCGCCTTCTTGTAGCCCACCAGCCGCGGCAGGAAATGCGTGCTGCCGCCATCCGGGCTGGCGCCGATGTTGGCGTAGGCGAGCGAAAAGCGCGCGTTGTCCGCAGCAACGGCGAGATCGGCGGCGCACAGGATGCTGAAGCCGGCGCCGGCGCACGCGCCCATGCACACTGGCGAGCACCGGCTTGGGCGCGCGCCGCAGCGCCAGGATAGCGAAATGCATCTCACGCCCCCAGCGCACGATCATGTCCGGCAGCTCCTTGATGCGCTGATGGAACAACGCCACGTCGCCGCCGGCGAGAAAGGCCTTGCCCTCGCCTCGCAGCACCACGGCGCGCACCGCGGAGTCCTCTCTGCACCTGCTCGGCGGCCGCGCGGAACTGGATCATCATGTCCGCGTCCATCGCGTTGAACACCTGCGGGCGATTGAAGGAGAGCGTCGCCACGCCTTCGTCCACCGTCAGCAGCACCAGCTCGCTCATGCGGTCTTCCTCGCCAAGAGCGCCGCCGAAATCGGACGCCTGGTCCGGCTCGGACGCCGCGTGGCGCCCGATCTCGGGCGGAAAGTCGTCGACCATGATGCAGGCGCGTCGCAACTCTTCGTAGCGCTCGAGCGTCTCGGCCTCCTGCGCGCTGATCGCGCCGCCGCGCACAGCGGCCGCGATGCGCTCCGCCGGTGGTGAATGCCGTGAACGGCGCCGGACTTGACCGCGGCCCGCACCTTGGCCTCGATCTGCTCGGCGGCCGCGCACTTGCCCCAGCGCCAGCTCCAGCCGGCCGACCGGATCGCGCCTCGCTGCGATGATGAACATGCCGGCGGTGAGCCGATCGCGCGCGGGCGAATCCTCCATCATCAGGCGCGACACGCGATGGCCGAGGCGGTCGTCGGGCGCGCTGAAGGTCTTGCCCCACGGGAAACACCAGCAAGCGCAGCAACCAGGCCGCGGGCCGCACCGGAAAGTTCTGGAACAACCCGAAGAACGCCTCCTGGATGCGCTGCTCGCATCCTGCAGCGCCCATTGCACGAACGGCAGGTCGGTCTGCTGGCGGCCGTCGTCGTGCCAGCGCTTGAGCACGCAGGACGCCAGATAGAGCTGGCTGAGGATGTCGCCCAGCCGCGCCGAGATCTTCTCCCGGCGCTTGAGGTCACCGCCCAGGAACAGCATCGCCAGATCCGTGGCGAGCGCGAATCCGGCCGACAGCCGCGTCAGATGACGGAAGTAATCGGCGCGTCTCGGGAGCGCCCGGCACCGGATCAAAGCGCGCGCCGGTCAGCGCCAGCCAGAGCGAGCGCGCGTCGTTGCTCACCAGAGAAGGACGACATGGCCCCACAGCGCTTGCATCGAACGCGCGCGATGCCGACCGCCGGATCGGTCTCCTTGGTGGCGGCGATCTCCTTCAGCACGTAGGGGTGGCAGCGGATCGCGCCCTGCCCGAAGATGATCATGCTGCGCGTGAGGATATTGGCGCCCTCCACCGTGATGCTGATCGGGACCTGCTGATAGCCGCGACCGAGATAATTGTTGGGGCCGAGGCAGATGCCCTTGCCGCCATGCACGTCCATCGCATCGTTGATCGACCTGGCGCGCGCGCTCGGTGCAGTGGTACTTGACGATGGCGGAGATCACCGAGGGCTTCTCGCCCAGATCCACGGCGCCCGCGGTCGTGACCCGCGCCGCTTCCATCGCGTACAGATTGCCGCCCATGCGCGCCAGCGCTTCTTCGACGCCCTCGAACTTGCCGATCGGCACGCGGAACTGGCTGCGCACCCGGCTGTACGCGCCGGTAGTGCGCACCGCGGTCTTGGCGCCGCCGGTGGTGGAGGACGGCAGCGAGATGGCGCGGCCTGCCGCCAGGCATTCCATCAACATGCGCCAGCCCTGTCCCACGTAGGCGCTTGCCGCCGACCACCCAGTCCATCGGGATGAATACGTCCTTGCCCGAGTTGGGTCCGTTCATGAACGAGCCGTTGAGAGGGAAGTGGCGGCGGCCGATGTTCACGCCCGGGTGTCTGGTCGGAATCAGCGCGAGCGTGATGCCGATATCCTCCTGCTGCCCGAGCAGATGGTCCGGATCGTGCAGCTTGAACGCCAGGCCGAGGAGGGTGGCCACCGGCCCCAGCGTGATGTAGCGCTTCTCCCAGCTCACGCGGATGCCGAGCACCTCTTTGCCTTCGTGCATGCCGTTGCAGACGATACCGAAGTCGGGAATCGCGCCGGCGTCGGAGCCGGCGTCGGGGCCGGTGAGCGCGAAGCACGGCATCTCCAGGCCCTTCGCCAGTCGCGGCAGATAATAGTTCTTCTGCTCCTCGGTGCCGTAGTGCAGCAGCAGCTCGGCCGGTCCCGAGCGAGTTGGGCACCATCACCGACACGCACGCGGTCGCGTTGCGGCTGCCGAGCTTCATCACCACCTGGAATGGGCCAGCGCCGAGAACCCCATGCCGCCGTACTGCTTCGGGATGATCATCCCGAGGAAGCCCTTGTCCTTGATGAACTGCCACACCTCGGGCGGGAGATCATTCAGCTCGTAGCTGATCTTCCAGTCGTCGCACATGCGGCACAGCTCTTCCACCGGGCCATCGACGAACGCCTGCTCTTCGGCGCGTGAGCGTCGGGCTTGGGATAGGCCAGCAGCTTGTTCCAGTCCGGCTTGCCGCTGAACAGCTCGCCGTCCCACCAGACGGTGCCGGCATCGAGCGCCTCCTGCTCGGTCTGCGACACCTGCGGCAGCGCCTTGCGGAACCAGGCGAGCAACGGATCGCTGAGCAGGGCGCGGCGCAACTGCGGAATCAGCAGCAGGGCGGAGACGACGATGAATACGGTCCACAGCGTGCCGCTCGCCGCCGGCGCAAGCCCGTTACGCAGAGTGAGCGCGGCCCAGGAAGCCCGCGACCGCGACGGCCCACACCCAGCCCGGAACGCGGAAATAGGCGAGCGCTCCGAACACGACGATCAAACCGACTATCCAGATCAAGGTAAACATCGACACTCTCCAGAAGATGGCGTCGCGACCGGGGCGTCAGGCCGCGCTGCGCGTCACCACGCCTCCGCTCCCACGCGGGCGACGTGAGGGCGCCGGGACCGCCTTGAGCGGAGACGGCGTCACCCCGGCCTGCAGTCCGGCGGTGAGAAAGGGCACGAGGCGACGGATGACCGCTTCGGCGTCGTCCGCGCCTTCGACATTGCAGGTCGCAATGAGCTGCAGCGCATCGTTGCCCGCCATGGCGTAGGACATGGCTCCGAACATGAAATGCATGCGCCACACCAGCTCCGGCTCCGGCACCTGCGGCAGCGCGCGCACCAGCGCGTGCTTGAAGCGCACCACCACGGCCCGGTACTGCGCCGGCAGGAAGGCGCGCATGTAGTCCGAAGGCTCGGAGAATGCACGCCCGAGCAGTCGCAGGAACACGGCGCCGCCCCTGAGCGGATCGCGGCTCGCCTGGAGCGCGGGCGCCACCATGGCCTCGATGATCTTCTCGGGGCTCAACGGACGGCCGCGCGCGTCGGCTTCCAGACGATCGAGGTAGGCGATGCGCGCCTGGTTGAGAGGCGCGAGATGGCGCTCGAATACCTCCCGGATCAGCGCGTCCTTGGAACCGAAGTGGTAGTTGACGGCGGCCACGTTGACCTTGGCACGCGCAGTGATCATGCGCAGTGAGGTGGACGCGAAGCCGCGATCCATGAACAGCGCCTCCGCTGCGCCGAGGATGCGCTCGCGGGTGTCTGCCTGAGTCTTGCTCGCCGGCTGCCTGCGATTGACCGGTGCCACTGCCGCTAATCTCCGGTGACTTGGTCCTGGCCCGGGTTCGCCTCAAACGCTCGATTCAAACGGGCGTTTGAATGATGCCCGGGGCCGGGGCGGGATGTCAACGGGAGGGAGGCCTAGTGGCCAGAGACAAGGCGTGAAGGGTGAAGAGTGAGCCGTGCTCGAACTCGGCGGTATGTCGTGCCCGGCAAACTGCCAAAGCCCCCCGTTCGTGCTGAGCGTCGTGGCGTTAGCCACAGAGTCGAAGCGTCCAATGGTGCCCTTGTGCTTCACCGTTCCCCCTCACTCTTCACCCTTCACCACTCAAAACTGCGCATCCTCCAGCGCGAGCACGCTGCTGGAGCCGTTGACGATGGCGGCTTTGTAGGCCTGCGCCTGCGGCAGAATGTGCTCGGCGTAGAAGCGGGCAGTGCCGATCTTGGCGCGGTAGAAGTCGAAGTCCGCAGCGCCGGCGTCGAGCCGGGTCTTGGCGATGTGCGCGGCGCGCGCCATTTGCCAGCCGCCTGCCACCGTGCCCCACAGTTTGAGATACGGAACCGCGCCGGCGCCGGCGGCCAGCGCATTGTAGGGATAGGTCTCCAGCAGCCAGTCGGTGGCCTCGTCGAGTGCGGCGACGCCATCGGCCAGCGCACGGCGGATGACCGCGAGCGCCGGGTGCGTATAGCCGGCCAGGTCCTTGTCGAAGGCGCGCATCTCCGCGATCAGGGCCTTGGCTGTCATGCCCTTCTCTGCCGCCAGCTTGCGGCCGATCAGATCGTTGGCCTGGATGCCGGTGGTGCCTTCGTAGATCGAGGTAATGCGCGCATCGCGCAGATGCTGGGCAGCGCCGGTCTCCTCGACATAGCCCATGCCGCCATGCACCTGCACGCCGAGCGAGGCGAGCTCGATGCTCTGCTCGGTGCACCATCCCTTCACCACGGGTGTGAGCAGATCGAACACCGCCTGGTGCTTGAGCCGCTCGTTGCGGTCGGCGTGCAGATGCGCCTGGTCCAGCGCCGCCGAGGCCGCTGCGGCGAGTGCGCGCATGGCTTCGGTCTGCGCCTTCATGATCATCAGCATCCGCCGCACGTCGGGATGATGCATGATGGTGACGCGCTCCCCTCCCCTGACGCCGATCGGACGGCCCTGCACGCGCTCTTTCGCGTAGCCGAGCGCACGCTGATAGGCACGCTCGGCGATCGCCACGCCCTCGATGCCGACCTCGAGGCGGGCGAAGTTCATCATGGTGAACATGTACTCGAGGCCGCGGTTTTCCTCGCCGACCATATAGCCGATCGCGCCGTCCTTGTCGCCATAGGCCAGGACGCACGTGGGACTGCCGTGGATGCCAAGCTTGTGCTCGATGGACACGCACTTGACATCGTTGCGCGCACCGAGGCTGCCGTCGCTGTTGATCAGGAATTTGGGCACCACGAACAGCGAGATGCCCTTCACGCCCTCGGGCGCATCGGGCGTGCGAGCCAACACCAGATGGAGGATGTTGTCCACCATGTCGTGCTCGCCCCAGGTGATGAAGATCTTGGTGCCGTAGAGCCGGTAGTGGTCGCCCTCGGGCACGGCGCGCGTGCGCACGGCAGAGAGGTCAGAGCCGGCCTGGGGCTCGGTCAGATTCATGGTGCCGGTCCACTCTCCAGTCACCAGCTTGCGCAGGTACGCCTGCTGCTGCGCGCTGGAGCCATGGCGCAGGACCGCGTTGACCACGCCGCTGGTCAGCATTGGGCACAAGCAGAAGGAGACGTTGGCTGCGTTCCACATCTCGGACACCGCCGCCGACACCAGGTGCGGCAGCCCCTGGCCGCCCCACTCCGTGCTTCCGTTCAGCCCGGTCCACCCCGCTGCCACGAACTGCCGGTAGGCTTCCTTGAAGCCCGGCGCGGTGGTGACCACGCCGTCCTGCAGCTTGCATCCAGTCTGATCGCCCGGCTGGTTGAGGGGACTCAGCACGCCGGCCGCGAACTTACCCGCCTCCTCCAGCACGGCGTCCACCAGGTCCGGCGTAACTTCTTCGCAGCCAGGCAAGCTCGCTATGGCATCGAGCCCCGCCAATTCCTTGATGACGAACTTCATGTCGCGCAGCGGCGCGGCGTATTCGGCCATGATCGGATCTCCTCAGAGCTTTGATGTTAGCTCGGGCACGACCTGGAACAGATCGGCTACCAGTCCGTAGTCGGCCACCTGGAAAATCGGCGCCTCGGCATCCTTGTTGATGGCCACGATGACCTTGCTGTCCTTCATCCCCGCCAGGTGCTGGATCGCGCCAGAGATACCGACGGCGATGTACAGCTCCGGCGCCACCACCTTGCCGGTCTGACCCACCTGGTAGTCGTTGGGCACGAAGCCGGAGTCGACCGCAGCGCGCGAGGCGCCGACCGCCGCGCCTAACTTGTCGGCCAGCGCTTCGAGGATCTTGAAGTTCTCGCCGCTGCCCATGCCGCGGCCGCCCGATACGATGATGCGCGCGGCAGTCAACTCCGGACGCGCCGACTTGGTCAGCTCCTGGCTCACGAAACGCGAAGTGCCGGCATCGGCCCCCGCGCCGACTTGCTCTATCTGCGCGGAGCCGCCTTCAGCCTTGACTGCATCGAAGCCCGTGGTACGCACCGTGATGACCTTGATGCGATCGGCGGACTGAATCGTTGCCAGCGCGTTGCCGGCGTATATCGGGCGCACGAAGGTGTCGGGCGAGTCGACCGCGACGATCTCCGAGATTTGCGCTACATCCAGCAGTGCGGCCACCCGTGGGCAGGAAGTTCTTACCGAAGGTGGTGGCCGGCGCCAGGATATGGGAGTACCCCTCCGCCTGACCCACGACCAGCGCCGCCAGGCTCTCCGCCAGCGGATGGGCATACTGCGGCGCGTCGGCGACGCGGACCTTCTCGATGCCCTGGATCTTCGCCGCGGCCGCCGCCACACCAGCGCACTGATGGCCAGCCACCAGCAGATGAACCGGGCCGCCGATCTTCGTTGCGGCAGCGACCGTATTGAGCGTGCTCGGCTTGAGAACGGCGTTGTCGTGTTCGGCGATGACGAGTGTGGTCATTATGGTTCTCCTGGATCCTGCTTACGGGATCACCTTCGCTTCGTTCTTCAGCTTGCCGACCAGATCCTCGACCGTCTTGACCTGCACGCCCGCTTTGCGCTTGGACGGTTCCTGCACTTTCAGCGTCTTCAGGCGCGGCGCCAGGTCCACGCCGAGGTCCTCGGGCTTCACCACCTCCAGCGTCTTTTTCTTGGCCTTCATGATGTTGGGCAGCGTGACGTAGCGCGGCTCGTTCAGCCTCAAGTCCGTCGTCACGACGGCGGGAAGCTTCACCGCCACCGTCTCCAGACCCCCATCGATCTCACGCATCACCTCGGCCTCGCCGTTGGCGATCTTGACCTTGGAGGCGAAGGTAGCCTGCGGCCAGCCGAGCAGCGCCGCCAGCATCTGTCCGGTCTGGTTCGAGTCGTCGTCGATGGCCTGCTTGCCGAGGATCACCAGCTGGGGAGATTCCTTCTCGACCAGCTTCTTGAGCGCCTTGGCGACACCGAGCGGCTGCGTCTCCGCGCTGGTCTCCACCAGGATGGCGCGGTCGGCGCCGATCGCCAGCGCGGTGCGCAGCGTCTCCTGGCATTGAGTCGGGCCGATCGAGACCGCGATGATCTCCGTCGCCACGCCGGCCTCCTTCAGCCGCACGGCCTCTTCGATAGCGATCTCGTCGAAGGGATTCATCGACATCTTGACGTTGGCGGTCTCGACGCCGGAGCCGTCCGCCTTGACGCGCACCTTGACGTTGAAGTCGACCACGCGCTTCACCGGCACGAGGATCTTCATCTTGCCTCTCTATCGGCTTGAAAGCTGTCTGATTTTACCGCACGCAGCCGCTTGGACCTTCTCCGCTGGTCATCAGCGATTTGAGCCGGGCGGCGAGCTCGCCCACGATACCGCGCCGGAACAGCAGAACCGTCACGACGAAGATCACGCCCATGATGACGGTGACCCAGGGTCCAACCTTGTCCGCCAGCTCATTCTGCAGCGCCACGATGACACCCGCGCCGATCACCGGACCGAGGATCGTACCCACTCCTCCCACCAGATTCATCAGGACGACTTCACCGGACGTCTGCCAGTGTACGTCGGTCAGGGTGGCGAACCCGAGCACCAGCGTCTTGGTGGCGCCGGCCAGTCCCGCCAGCGCAGCGGAGAGCACGAAAGCCAGCAGCTTGTAGCGATCCACGTCGTAGCCCAGAGACAGCGCACGCGGTTCGTTCTCCCGGATCGCCTTCAACACCTGACCGAAGGGCGAATGGACGATGCGGTAGATCAGCCCGAAGCCGGCGAGAAACACCGCGAGCACCACGTAGTAGATGACGTACTCGGGCTGGCCCGGCGCGGCGCGCAGCTCCAGCAGTCCGAACAGCCGCCCGCGTGGCACGCCTTGCAGCCCGTCTTCCCCGCCCGTGAACGGTGCCTGGAGGCAGAAGAAGTACACCATCTGCGCCAGCGCCAGCGTGATCATGGCGAAGTAAATACCCTGACGGCGAATGGCCACCGCGCCGAACGCCGCACCCAGCAGCGCCGCAGCCAGCGTGCCGGCCACCAGGCCCAGCTCCGGCGTCAGCCCCCAGTGCAACATGGTATAGCCCGCGATGTAGCCGCCTGCGCCGAGAAAGGCGGCGTGGCCGAAGGACAGCAGGCCGGCGAAGCCGAGCAGCAGGTTGAAGGCGCAGGCGAACAGCGCGAAGCACAGTATCTTCATCACCAGCACCGGGTACACCGCGAACGGCGCGACCAGCAGCAGCGCCAGCAACCCGAGATAGAGAATGGCAGTGCGGGTCATGGCAGGGCTAGCGCTCGCGCCCGAACAGTCCCGCCGGCCGCACCAGGAGCACGATGGCCATGATCACGAACACCACGGTGGAGGAAGCCTCCGGATAGAACACCTTGGTCAGGCCCTCGATCACGCCCAGCCCGAGCCCGGTGAAGATCGATCCCAGGATCGATCCCATGCCGCCGATCACGACCACCGCGAACACGACCACGATCAGGTTCGACCCCATCAGAGGGCTGACTTGAATGAGCGGCGCCGCCAGCACGCCGGCAAAGGCGGCCAACGCCACCCCGAAACCGTATGTCAGCGTGATCATGAGCGGCACGTTGATGCCGAAGGCCTGGGTGAGCTTGGGATTCTCCGTGCCCGCGCGCAGGTAAGCCCCCAGGCGTGTGCGCTCGATCACGAACCACGTGGCCAGGCACACCAGCAACGACGCCAGCACCACCCACGCCCGGTAGTTGGGCAGAATCATGAATCCAAGGTTGGTCGCGCCGCCGAGCGCCGCCGGCACCGAGTAGGGCTGGCCCGACACGCCGAAGAAGTAGCGGTAGGTGCCCTCGATGATGAGCGCCACGCCGAAGGTCAGCAGCAGCCCGTAGAGATGATCGAGCTTGTACAGCCACTGCAGCAGCGTGCGCTCGATGAGCATGCCGAAGGCACCGATGATCAGCGGCGCCAGCAGCAGGCTCCACCAGTAGTTGATGCCAAAGTAGGTGAGCCCGATCCACGCTACGTAGGCGCCCATCATGTACAGCGCCCCGTGGGCGAAGTTGATGATGTTGAGCAGCCCGAAGATCACCGCCAGGCCGAGGCTCAGCATGGCGTAGAAGGACCCGTTGACCAGCCCCAGCAGGAGTTGGCCGAGCAGCGCCTGGATCGGTATGCCGAAGATGTCCACCTGTTCCCTCAACATCGCCGTCCGCGTTAGGCCGCGGCTTCGTTGTCCGCTTCAACTCGGACAGTTATTGCGTCAGCTACGCTGACGCAATAACCGGTGCAGCTACTTTCTTGACCAGAGGACACCGGGACAGCGACAACGGCTGAAACGCGCTATCCGCAGGAATCACCTGCCGCATGTTGTAGTAGTCCCACTCGCCTTTCGACTCCGACGGCTTCTTGACCTGGAACAGGTACATGTCGTGCACCAGCCGGCCGTCCTCGCGCAGCTTCATGTTCTTGCCGAACATGTCGCTCTGCGGGTTCTTGCGCAGCCAGGCCATCACGGTGTCGGCATCGTCCGTGCCGGTTGCCTTTACCGCTTTCAGGTACATCGTGACGGCGGAGTAGACGCCGGCCTGATTCATGGACGGCATCTTCTTCATCTTGTCGTAGAAGCGCTTGCTCCACTTGCGGGTTTCGTCGTTCAAGTCCCAGTACCAGGCTTCGGTGACGTACATCCCCTGCGTGGCTGGCAGCCCGAGGCTGTGGATGTCGGTGATGAAGACCAGCAGACCGGCCAGCGTCTGAGTCTTGGTCAGCCCGAACTCGTTGGCGGCCTTGATCGAGTTGATGGTGTCGCCGCCGGCGTTGGCCAAGCCGACGATCTTCGCCTTGGACGCCTGCGCCTGCAGCAGGAACGAGGAGAAATCGGACGCGCTCAACGGGTGGCGTACCGCACCCAGCACCTTGCCGCCGCTGGCCTTCACCACGTCCGACGTGTCTTTCTCCAGCGAGTGGCCAAAGGCGTAGTCCGCGGTGAGGAAGAACCAGGTATCGCCGCCCTGCTTGACCACAGCGCGACCGGTGCCGTTGGCGAGCGAATAGGTGTCGTAGGTATGATGGATCGTATAGGCGGTGCAGTCCTCGTTCGTGAGCTTCGTCGAGGCCGCGCCGGTGTCGATAAGCACCCGCTTCTTCTCCGCCGTGACCTTGGCCACTGCCAGCGCCGTGGCCGAGTTGAGCACGTCGGTGACCATGTCCACGCCGCCGGTGTCGTACCACTCGCGCACCTTCTGGGCCGCGATGTCCGCCTTGTTCTGATGGTCGGCGGAGACCAGCTCGATCTTCTTGCCCAGCACTTTGCCGCCGAAGTCGTCGATCGCCAGCTGCGCGGCGGCGACCGAGCCTTGCCCGCCGATGTCCGAGTACAGGCCGGACATGTCGGTCAGCACGCCGATGCGCACCACATCGTCCGAGATCTTCCCCTGCGCCAGGCGGGGCCCGCCGATACGCCCAGCATCACAGCCAGCGCGAGCGCCGAGTTGATTGCGTTTTTCATCCTTCATCTCCTCCAGATTCCAGTTACACACCCAGGTATTCGTGCAGCATGTCCATGCGGCTGCTCAATTCGTCCTTGGCGACCGTTTCCACCACCTGGCCGCGCTCCACTACGTAGTGCCGGTCCGCAAGCGGCGCCGCGAAGCGGAAATTCTGCTCCACCATGACGATGGTGTAGCCTCTTTCCTTCAACCGGCGGATCGCGCGCCCCAGCGCCTTGACGATCACCGGCGCCAGGCCTTCGGTGATCTCGTCCAGCAGCAGCAGCTCCGCGCCGGAGCGCAGAATCCGCGCCATTGCCAGCATCTGCTGCTCGCCGCCGGAGAGCCGGCTCCCCGGGCTGCTGCGCCGCTCGTACAGGTTGGGAAACATCTCGTACAGCTCCGCGACGCTCATGCCCTGCGCGCCCAGACGCGGCGGCAGCATGAGGTTTTCCTCCGCGCTGAGGCTGGCGAAGATGCCGCGCTCCTCGGGACAGTAGCCGATCCCCAGCCGCGCGATGCGGTGCGGCGGCAGGCGTGTTACTTCCTTGCCCCCCAGCAGGACGGAGCCGGCTCGACGGTCGACCAGCCCCAGCAGCGCGCGCAGAGTCGTGGTGCGGCCAGCCCCGTTGCGCCCGAGCAGCGTCACCAGCTCGCCTTTGCCGACGCCGAACTCCATCCCGTGCAGGATGTGGGACTCGCCGTACCAGGCCATGAGTCCCTTGACCTCGAGCAGCGCGACCGGCGCGCTACTCATCTGCGATCCCCACGTAAGCCTCGAGCACCGCCGGGTTGCTGGAAACCTGTTCGTACGTTCCTTCGGCGAGCACCGCGCCGCGGGCCAACACCGTGATGGTGTCGCACAGGTCTTCCACCACGCTCAAGTTGTGCTCCACCATCAGCACGGTGCGATCGGCCGCCACCTTCTTGATCAACTCCACCACCCGGCCCACGTCCTCGTGCGCCATGCCCTGCGTGGGCTCGTCCAGCAACATCAGCTCGGGTTCCAGCGCCAGGGTCGTCGCCAGCTCCAGTGCGCGCTTGCGTCCGTACGGCAACTCCACCGCCTGCAGCTCGGCGTGCTCCGTCAGCTCGACCGCGGCCAGCAGTTCCCGGGCCTTCCCATTCAGCGCATCCAAACTGCGCTCCGAGCGCCAGAAGTGAAACGAATTGGCGAGCTTACGCTGCAGCGCGACGCGCACGTTCTCCAGCACGGTCATGTGCGGAAAGGTGGAAGAGATCTGGAACGAGCGCACGATGCCGCGGCGCGAGATCTGGGCGGGGCGTTCGCCGGTGATATCTTCGCCCCGGAACAGGATCCTGCCCGCCGTCACCGGGAGGAAGCGCGTCAGCAGATTGAAGACGGTGGTCTTGCCGGCGCCATTGGGGCCGATCAGCGCGTGGATGCTCCCGCGACGCACCTTCAGGTCCACGTCCTTGACCGCAACGAAGCCCTTGAACTCCTTGGTCAGGCCGCGGGTCTCGAGAATGAGGTCGTTCATCTTGCTGTTATGGTTAGGCGACCACTCGGCCAAGGTCCGCGTCGGGCGCTGTATTGTGCATGATCGCGATGTTGCCCGAACGCGATTTTGCACCAGCTCGGCGCCGACGCGCGCGGAAGCATAAGCTTATCGCCGCTGGACCCGAAGCAAGGCGTCGTGCCGGGCCACAAAGCCAGTATATCGTCACCGCGAAGGAGCGGGCCATGGTCACCTCGGAACCCGTAGACTCGCCCGTCGTAACGTCCGCCCGACCGCACCTCGGCGAGCGATGGGCGCGCATCCGGACGGCTTACCGTGCCGACGAGAGCGAAACGGTGCGCGAGCTATGCGCAGCCCTTCCATTGACTGCGTCGGCGACCTCGCGCATCGATCGGCGGGCCCTGACGCTGGCGCAGCAGGTGCGCGCCGACTTGAGCGCGGACGTCGGCGCAGAGGCTTTCTTACGCCACTACGGGCTCTCCACCAACGAGGGCGTGGTGCTGATGTGCATCGCGGAAGCGCTGCTGCGCATCCCCGACCGGGAAAAGGCGGACGAACTAATCCGCGACAAGATCGGGCAGTCGGATTGGGGCCCGGGACTCGCGGACAGCGATTCGCTCCTGGTCAACGCGTCGACCTGGGCCTTGATGCTGACCGGGCGTCTGGTGGAATGGCGGCAGGCGCCGGGCGACGAGCCGTTGGCGGTCCTGCGGCGACTCATCGGCCGCAGCAGCGAGCCAATCATCCGGGCAGCCCTGATGCAGGCGATGCGCGTCATGGCCGAGCAATTCGTGATGGGCCAAAGCATCGACGACGCGTTGCGGCGCGCCGAGCCGCTGGAGCAGCAAGGCTATCGTCTGTCCTACGACATGCTGGGTGAGGGAGCGGTGACCGCGGCCGATGCCGGGCGCTACTTCCAGCAGTACACGGCAGCGCTGGATGCCATCGCCGCGGCGAGCCATCAACCCACCCTGGTCGAACGCCCCGGCATATCGGTCAAGCTCTCAGCCCTGCACCCGCGCTACGAGGTTGCGCAGCGCGAGCGCGTGCTGGCGGAGTTGCTGCCGCGCCTGCGGGAGCTCGCTGCACGAGCGGCACGAGCCGGCGTCAATTTCACGGTGGACGCCGAGGAGTCCCACCGGTTGATGCTGTCTCTGGAGATTTTCGAAGCGCTGGCGCGCGATCCGGCGCTGAAGGACTGGGAGGGGCTGGGACTCGCCGTCCAGGCCTACCAGAAGCGCGCGATCCACGTAGTCGACTGGCTGATCGCGCTGGCCGCCGACACGCGGCGCCGCTGGATGGTCCGGCTGGTCAAGGGCGCCTACTGGGACACCGAGATCAAGCTCGCACAGCAGCTCGGTCTCGACTACCCCGTATTCACCCGCAAGGCTGCCACCGACGTTTCCTATCTGACCTGCGCCGCCCGGCTGCTGCAGGCCCGAGGGAGAGTGTTTCCCCAGTTCGCGACACACAACGTGCGCACGGTCGCGAGCATCCTCGAATTGGCTGGAGACAACCGCGACTTCGAGTTCCAGAAGCTCCACGGGATGGGCGACCGGCTGTACCAGCGGATCGTCGGCGCCGGGGGCATGAACCTGCCCTGCCGCGTATACGCGCCGGTAGGAAGCCACCGCGAGTTGCTGCCCTATCTCGTGCGCCGCCTGCTCGAGAACGGCGCCAACAGTTCCTTCGTGCACCAGATCGGTGACAGCAGTGTGCCCTTGGAACGCCTGGTCGCCGATCCCGTAGCTGCGGTGAAAGTCGCGCAGTATGCGTCGCACCCGGCAATCCCCCGTCCACGCGCGCTGTTCGGAGATCGGGCGAATTCCATTGGCGTCGACGTTTCGGACGAGCCGACCCTCACGCGCATAACGCAGGCAGTCGCTGCGTCGCGCCTTGCCACGGGCGGGATCGCACGCGACACGCCGCTGTCTTCTCAGCAAACTCTGGTCATCACCGAGCCCGCGAATCGTCAGCTTGTCGTAGGCGTGATCGAGGAGGTGGATCAGTCCAGCCTGCAGCAGGCGGTCGAGCGCGCAGCGAGTGCGGCTCCGCTCTGGAATTCGACTTCTCCAGATGAGCGCGCCGCGTGCCTCGATCGCGCTGCCGATCTGCTGGAAGCGAACCTGGACGAGCTTCTGGTGCTGTGCATCCGCGAGGCGGGGAAGACAATCCCGGACGCCATCGCCGAAGTGCGCGAAGCAGTCGACTATTGCCGCTACTATGCCAGCCGCGTGCGCCAGGGTTTTACCGTTCCCGAGCGGCTACCGGGACCGACAGGCGAGAGCAACGAACTGTCGCTGCACGGTCGCGGCGTGTTCGCATGCATCAGCCCGTGGAACTTCCCGCTGGCTATTTTCGTGGGACAGGTGAGCGCGGCGCTTGGTGCGGGCAATGCGGTGCTCGCCAAACCGGCGGAGCAGACGCCGTTGATCGCGGCCCGCGCCGTGGCACTCTTCCACCAGGCCGGTGTACCGAAGGAGGTTTTGCAGCTCACGCCCGGACCGGGGGAGACCGTCGGCGCGAGCATCGTCGGCGATCCGCGCATTGCGGGCGTGGCGTTCACCGGCTCGGTCGAAGCCGCACATGCGATCAACCGCACTCTGGCCGCGCGCGCAGGACCGATCGCCCCGCTCATCGCCGAGACCGGCGGCTTGAACGCCATGATCGTCGACTCGACCGCGCTGCCCGAGCAGGTCGTCGCGGACGTCATCGCCTCGGCGTTTCAGAGCACCGGACAGCGCTGCTCGTCGCTTGCGGCTGCTCTGTCTGCAAGAGGAGATCGCCGGCCGCGTGATCGAGCTGCTTGCCGGTGCCATGAGCGAGCTTCGCATTGGCGACCCCAGCCGGCCCGAAACCGACTTGGGCCCGGTCATCGACTCGCAGGCCCGGCGAGCGTTGACGACACACCGCGAAATGTTGCGCCGGACCGCACGGCCGATTCTCGAGCTGGCGCTGCCGGCGGACTGCGAAAACGGAGACTTCTTCGCGCCTTGCGCCTACGAAATCGACCTGGCGCAAGTCCCTCGCAACGAAGTGTTCGGACCCATCCTCCACGTGATCCGCTATCGGCGCGAGGATCTCGACCGCGCGCTGGATGCCATCGGCGGAACCGGCTTCGCGCTGACCCTGGGAATCCACAGCCGTATCGCCCGCTTCGCCGAGGATGTGCGCGGCCGGCTGCAGGTCGGAAACACCTACGTCAACCGCAACATGATCGGTGCAGTGGTCGGGGTTCAGCCGTTCGGCGGGGAACGCCTGTCGGGCACCGGACCGAAGGCCGGCGGGCCGCGCTACCTGGAGCGCTTCGCGGTGGAGCGCACGGTCACGATCAACACCGCCGCGGCCGGCGGAAACGCGACTCTGTTGGCCGAGACCGAGTGACGATGGAGAACCATCCCCGTTCTCGGCCCTGATACAAGCACCAGTTCCCGCTGAGCGTGTCTCGACTCTACTGCTCTCAACCAACCCACTCCCGTTCGCATAGAGCGTGTTTCGACTCTGCTGCGCGACGCTCAACACGAACGGTACTAGCGCCACAGAGTCGAAGTGCTGGCAACGCTTCGACTCCGTGGCTCTCGCCACTAATCCGTTCGTCCTGAGCGTAGGACGCGCTGCGTCCGGAGTCGAAGGATCAGCGCGAACGGGGTCTTGTATACCGGAACGGGAACGCGTTCCCGTCGAGGCTTCCGGCCATCTGGCAAGCCTTCCCGCATTGTGAGATGCGCCGGTCGAGTCCGTGGGCTAGAATCGTCGCGATCATGGAATCGACCGAAGAACAGCTGGCGCGCGATGCCAATGCGGAGTTGGCGCGGAGCGGCGAGCCTCGTGGCAACGCTGCGACTGGGCGCACCGTGCAATCGCTCGAGCGCGCCTTCTCCGATCCTCGAGGCGATCGCAGGCAGCGAGCAGCCGTTGAGCCTGGCGGAGCTGAGCCGCGCCACCGGGCTGCACACCAGCACCGCCTTTCATCTGATCAAGACGCTGATCGTGCTCGGCTACATTCGTCAGGAGGACACGAAACGCTACCGGATCGGACCGCGCCTGTTCATGCAGGCGGCCGGCGCATCCACCGAGATCGAGCTCGTCAACCTGGCGACGCCGCACCTCAAGCGGCTGGCGGACGAAACCGGGGAGACCGCGCACCTGGCGGTGAGAGCGGATACCGGAATTGCGGTGATCGCGAAAGTGGAAGCCCGCTCCTCCATCCGCACCAGTGAACGGCTCGGCATCATACGTCCGGCACATTGCACCGCAATCGGCAAAGTGCTTCTAGCCGATCTCCCGGGCGACGAGTTGGAAGCCTATCTGCGCGCCGGGCAGTTCGCCGCGTTTACGCCGAAGACCATCACCGATCCGGCATTGATCCGCGAGGAGATCAAGCGCATCGCTGCAACCGGGACGGCCTACGACGATGCCGAGTTCAGTCAAGAGCTGCGTTGCATCGCGGCGCCGGTGCGCAACTACATGCGACAGACCGTCGCCGCCCTCGGAATCTCGAGCCCGGTCTGGCGTGTGACCTTGCGCGATATGTCTCGTCTCAGCACGCGGGTAGTGTCTGCCGCTGCCGATCTCTCGCGCGATCTGGGATTCAAAGCGCCCGCAGGAAAACCTCGCGCTGCCCGCACACGCAAGCAACGCTAGCTAATTAGTTCGATCCGCTTCCGCCGGTGCTCGACCACGCTGCGCAGCTATTACCGTCTGCGCGGCAAATCGCCCCGCGCGCCGTCCCGACACGAACGCCCAGGCCAGGTGATGGCCGTGGCCTTTCAACAGCAGCCCGCCCTGACCGGTGGCGCCGGCCGCATAGAGACCGGGGATCGGCTGATCGTGCGCACCCAGCACGCGGTGCGATGCGTCGACCGCCAAGCCGCCTTCGTTGTGGACGAACACCGAACGCACCGGACCCAGAGCGACGAAGGGCGGCTCGCTGAGAGCTGCGCGCGATGCGGCGGCCGCGCCGTCGGCGGATGCAGCCGAACTCGCTGCTGCGTTACGCTCGGCGATCGCGGTTCGCAGCGCCTGCTGGTCCATTCCGAGCTTGCGCGCGAGCTCGGCGAGACTGGATGCTTCGGTGTAGACATCGGGCCGGTTGCGGCGGTAGTCGGGAACATAGGCGTACGCGACGCCCGGCGCAGTCGAGACAAAGTGAGGCCACGCCGAGAACTGCCGCGCGAGCCGAGCATCGATGAGGATGTAGCCGAACTTGTCCGGCTGATCGGGTAACGCCAGAGCGGGACGATCGCAGCTCGTCGCAGAAGCGGCGTCCTTCCCGGTTGACCAGCACCGCACCGTGCTCGAACAGGCTGTGGCGACGGCGCCAGCGCCGTCGTGAGAAAACCCATGATGAACGGGCGCAGCAGCGCCTGCGGAACGTGATCCATCGCCCATTCCATCGTGCGCGCCAAGCCCCGCCACGGCGGCAGCCGGCGAACCAGCGTGGTGCGTGCCGGTGGAATGAAGCGGATCTCCGGTCCCAGCGCGAGATCGCCATTGACGATCCGCGCGCCGAGCGGCAGCGCGAGCTTCTGGCCATCGCCGGTGGCGGTCACGTTGACGCCTTCGACCTTGGCCTCTTGCGGTCCCATGTAGCGCGATTTGAGCTCGGGATCGTTGGTGAAGTCTCCTGCCGCGAGCACCACGCCGCGACGGGCGTGGAACGCTCGCGTCCTCGCACGCAACGCCCGACACCCGGCTCCCTTCGGTGATAAGCGTGGTTACTCTCGTACCGAGACGAACATCGACGCCGACGCTGCCGCGCATGGCGCCCGAGGTGATAGATGTACGAGAGCGAGTTCGGCAGCACGTTGTGCATGCGCGGTTGCCGGTGCGGCGGCTCCGGCATCGGGCCATAGAAGCGTACGCCCAGAGCGAGCAGCCAGCGAAACGCGTCGGGCACCTCATCGCACAGGATGCGGCGCAGCTCGTCGTTGTCCCGTCCCGCCAGCGCGCCCGCGAACAGCGGCATGTCCGCATAGTGATCTTCCGGCCGGTCGTGGATGCCGTGGCGGAGCTGGTGCGGCGTCCCGGTTGCGCTGATCGAGCCGATCGACCACGCCGTCGACCCGCCGAGCTTCTCGTTCTTCTCCAGCAGCGCGACGCGGGCTCCTGCAGTTCGCGCCTCGATCGCAGCGGCGAGGCCGGACCCGCCGCCGCCAACGACGACGACGTTCGAACACCTCTTCCATCGCGGTCACGTGCCTTTGGCGGCGCGGCCAGCGCTGTCGCCGGCAATGCGGCCGAACACCGCCCCGGACATCAGACCGGTGCCGCCGGGATAGTTGAAATAGAACAAGCCGCCGACCAGCTCGCCGGCGGCGTACAGACCCGGAATCGGACTGCCGTCCGTGTCGACGACCTGGGCATCGGTGGTAATCCGCAGCCCTCCGAAGGTGAACGTGATGCCGCACGAGACGGCGTAAGCCTCGAACGGCGGCTGGTCGATGGTATTGGCCCAGTTCGACTTCGGTACCGGCAAGCCCTCCGTGCGCCTACCGTCCTTGACGTTGGGGTCGAACGCAATGTCGGTACGGACCGCAGCGTTGTAGCTTCTGATCGTGTCCAGCGCCGTGGCAGCGTTCACGTCGTCGAGCTTGCCGACCAGCTCCTCGAGCGTATTCGCCGTCACCTTGGTCACCTGCCGGATGCGGTACTCGTCGCGCAGCAGATGCGTCACCTTCCGGTCGAAGATCTGCCACGCGAACTGACCCGGCTGCCGCAGAATCACCGCGCCGTACTTCGCATAGGTGTAGTTGCGGAAGTCGGCGCCCTCGTCGACGAAACGCTCGCCGTTGGCGTTGAGCATGATGCCCCAGGGATAGGAGTGCTTCTGAAAGCCGTCGCCGACCGCGAGATCGCCAAACTCGGGCGCATTGCGGTCCCAGCCCACGGCGTGACAACCGGACCAGTTGCCGCAAGGCGCGGCGCCCACGTCGAGCGCCATGCGGATGCCGTCACCCGTGTTGAATCGAGTGCCGCGCACCTTGGCGAGATCCCAACCCGGCCCAAGATAGCGCGTGCGCCATTCCGGATTGGACTCGAAGCCACCCGCGGCCAGCACGACCGCGCGGCACCGGACCGTACGCGTCTTCCCCTCGTGCCGCAGGGTAAGGCCTTGGACGCCGTCGTCATCGTGCAGCAGCGACAGGGCGCGCGCGTGATAGACGATCGGGATACCGTGTGTCTGGGCCGCTTTCTTGTGCGCATCGACCAGGCCCGGGCCGCCGCCCCACGCCTCTACCGTCAGTCCGCCCCAGAACTTGAACCGGTTGTTCACTTTGAACGCCTGCCGGCCGTAGATCGGCACGAAGCGCACACCTTTGCTTCGCAACCACATCAGCGTCGCCTTGCTGCGCCGGACCAGGAGCTCGACCAGATCGGGGTCGGCGCGGTTCTCGGTCACGCGCGCCATGTCGTCGAAGAACTGATCCTCCGTGTAGGCGCCGAAATCGGTGCGCGCGATCTCGTCCTCGGTGAGATCCGGCATCAGCTCACGCAGATCTTCGAGACCGTTGTAGGCAAACCGGATCGCTCCGGCCGTGAAGCGCGTATTGCCGCCCGCCTCGTCTTCGGGCGCGCGCTCGAGGACGACGACCTCGACACCCTGCTCGCGCGCGGCCAGCGCAGCGCACATCGCGGCATTGCCGGCTCCAACGACAACCACATCACATCGCTCCGGGAGCATCGCGTTCTCCAAGCCTTTCATGTTGCGACATTGTAGGAAATTGATCTACAGTATCGCAAGGTTTCCGTTGGGACTTCACGCATGGCGCAACGCAGCAGCACGGATCGGATGGAAGTCGGCGTCAATACCATGTCGTTCATGTGGCGCGGGCCGGCGCGCGACGCGCTCGAGGCGCTGGCGCGCAAGGGCTACCGGCGCTTCGAGGTAATGGCTTCACCCCCTCATTTCGACCCCACGATGGATCGCGCCGAGGCCGTTGCCTTCGGTCGCTTTCTGCGCGATGCCGGACTGGTGGTTGAAACCATCAACATGCCGAGCCTCGATCAGAATCTTGCGAGCGCCTCCGCCGAGATGCGCGACTACACGGTCCGGCTGTTCGAGCGCTTGATCGCCATCGCCGAAGACATCGGCGCACGTGGCATCATAGTCGTTACCGGTCGCGTGAACCCGTTGGTGCAGCCGGCCAGAGCGCAACTGGAGAACTGGTTCGGAGAGGCCTTCCAGCGCGTGCTGCGGACGGCTGAGCGAGCCGGCGTCCGGCTGATGCTGGAGAACATCCCGATGGGCGTATACCCACGCGCGGAGCAGTTGATCGCCTTCGCGCAGAGCGTCGGCAGCCCCGCGGTCGGGATCTGCTATGACATCGCCAACGCTCACTTCATCGGCGAGGACGCGGCAGCCGGCTTGCACGCGGTGCGGGCTCGTCTGGATATCGTCCACCTCTCGGACACCGGACGCGACGCCTGGCGCCACGATCCGGTCGGACGTGGCAGCTGCGACTTCGCCGCCTTCGGCGCAGCGCTGCAGGAGATCGGATACACCAAGACGTTCGATGATGGAGATCGTCGCCGACCCGCCAGTGGAGCTGATCGTTGCCAGCCACCAGCGACTGGCCGAATGGGGCTGGGCATCACTGGGTGCCTGAAGCACGAGCCATACTCAATTCAACAGCTAAGGAAAGCGTCATGCCACGCATGAAAGGCGGAGACCTCATCTCCGATTTTTTGATTCAAGAACAGGTGCCCTACGTATTCGGCATCTGCGGCCACGGTAACGTCGGACTGCTCGATTCGCTGTGGGAGCGCCAGGACAAGATCAAGCTGGTCTCGCCGCGTCACGAACAGACCGCAGGGCACATGGCCGACGCGTATTTCCGCATCGCGCACAAGCCCGTCGCTACACTCACTTCTTGCGGACCCGGCTCCTGCAATCTGGTCATGGCGACCGCCTGCGCCTCTGCGGACTCCTCGGCTTTCTATGCGATCACTGCGAACGTTCCCACGTCTCAGTTCAATCGTGGACCGTTTCAGGAGAGCTATCGGAACCAGGCGGCGGAGTTTCCCGTGGTGCTGCGGCCCTATGTCAAGCGCACTTTCCAGCCGACGCGAGTCGACATGCTGCCGCTTGCGTTGCGGCAGAGCTACAACCTCATGTTGAGTGGCCGGCCCGGTCCGGTGAATCTCGACGTCCCCTTCAACCTGTTTCAAGAGGAGGACGACGTTCGAGCTGCCGCGCTCCGATCGCACCGCCGGCTTCGCGCGTCCGGGCGCCTCGCCGGAAGACATTAGACGTGTGGTCGATCTTATCCTCGCAGCCGAGCGCCCCGCTTTCTTCGTCAGTCACGGCGTGACGCTGGCGGAGGCGGGGCCAGAACTGACGGCGGTCGCTGAACTGCTCAACATCCCTGTCATCACCTCGCCGAACGGGATGGGCGCGGTGCCCATGCCGCATCGTCTCGCGCTCGGTTTCATCGGCCGCAACGGCACCTATCCCGCCAACCAGGCCGGACGGCACTGTGACCTGTTGATCACGGTGGGCGCGCGCTTCGACGATCGCTCGTCCTCGTCGTGGATCCCGGGCTACTCCTGGAACATTCCCCCTACCCGGCTGGTTCACGTCGACATCGATCCGAGCGAGATCGGCCGCAACTATCCGGTCGAGATCGGGATACTCGCGGATGCGAAGGTATTCCTGGCTCAGCTGCAGTCAAGAAGCCAGGAGCCGTGGCATCACCGCTGGCAGCCGCTTCGCGCGCTGGAACGAGACGATCCAGGGCTGGCGGCAGGAGTGGGAGGCGTTCACCAGCCCGCACTTCGACGTGAGCGGCTCGCCGCTGCGGCCAGAGCGGGTCGTCAAGGAAGTGCGCAAAGCATTGCCCGACGATGCCATCATCTCGCTCGACAGCGGAGTTCATCACAACTGGTTCATGCAGTTCTGGGAGGCGCGGCGTCCCCAGGCCATGCTCAACTCGTGGGGCTTCTCGGCGATGGGCTTCGGGGTCAGCGGCATTCTCGGCGCCAAGCTCGCCGCTCCGCACCGACCCTGCCTGGCGATCGTCGGCGACGGCGGATTCGTCATGACGCCGCACGTGTTGGCCACCGCGGTCGAGTACGACATCCCGGCGGTGTGGCTGATCTGGAACAACTTCGCGTGGGCCGCCATCCGTGACATCCAGTACGGCATGTTCGGTGGGCGCGAGATCGGAACGGGCTTCTACGCCGGTCCCAAGCATGAGCCGTACAGTCCCGACTTCGCCGCGATGGCGCGCAGTTTTGGAGTCGAAGGGATCACCGTAAAGCACTCGGACCAGCTCGGCGACGCGCTGCGCCACGCGCTCGCTCTCGGCAAGCCCTGCGTCCTCGACGTGCACGTAGACGACAAGGTCAAGCCGCCCGGCATCGGCACGTGGCAATTGCCGCCGACACCGTTCAGAGAACCGGTGTTCGGCAAACCGGTGATCCGCAAAGCGATCACCTCGTCATGAACGACATCGCCGGCGAGCGGTTCTTTCCGCCCGGTTGCCGCCAGGGTGCTGGCGGGCGGGGGCTGGCGCGAGCCGGAGCGAACGGTCCAGATCCGCGATCCTTTCCGCGGCGAGATTGTCGGCACAGCGCCGGTTTCGTCGATGGCCGACCTCGATGCCGCCCTCGGCGCCGCGGTGGACGCACGCGCCAAGGCTGCCGCGATGCCGGGCTACGAGCGGGCCGCGCTGCTGCGGCGTGTTGCCGCGCTGGTCGAGCGCGAGATCAAGGGGCTCGCCGAGCTGCTCACGCGCGAGACCGGGAAAGCGATCAAGGATTCCGAGGCGGAGATCCGCCGCTCGATCGAAACGTTTGCGCTCGCCGCCGAAGAAGCGATCCGTATCGAGGGGCGGCACGTGCCGCTCGATGGCAGCGCGATGGGTGCGGGCAAGATGGCTTTCCTCATGCGCTTTCCCGGTCGGCGTCGTCGCCGCGATCACGCCCTTCAACGCCCCCTTCAATCTTGCCGCTCACAAGATTGCGCCAGCGATCGCAGCGGGCAACGCGATGGTGTTGAAGCCGCCGCCACAGGCACCGCTCATCGTCCATCGCCTGGCCGAGCTTGTCGTCGAAGCCGGCTTGCCGGCCGGCATGCTCAACGTGGTGTACGGCGGCGCCGAGATCGGTGCGGCGCTGGTGGCCGACGCGCGCGTCGAATTCATCACGTTCACCGGGTCGAGCCGCGCTGGGGCTGCCATCAAAGCGGCGAGCGGGCTGCGGCGCGTTGCGCTGGAGCTGGGCGGCAATGGCGCCACCATCGTGCACGACGACGCCGATCTCGCCTCCGCGGCGGCGGCATGCGGGCGCAACTCGATGCGCCTCGCCGGGCAAAGCTGCATTTCGGTGCAGAGCGTCTACGTTCACGAGCGCGTATGCGAGGCCTTCCTGGGCCTGATCGAGGCGGAGGTGCGCAAGCTGAAGCTCGGCGATCCGCTCGATCCCGCCACCGACGTCGGTACGCTCATCGACGAGGCCGCGGCGCGGCGGGTCGAAAGCTGGGTGCAGGAAGCCGCAACGGCGGGTGCGAGGGTGGTAACCGGCGGCCAGCGTCACGGCGCCGCATTCGAGCCGACCGTGCTGACGCGAGTCGAAGCCCAGCATGAAAGTCGTCTGCGAAGAGGTGTTCGGTCCGGTCGTCAATGTCATTCCTTATGCGACGCTGGAACAAGCCGTTCGCCGCGATCAATGCCAGCCCCTATGGATTGCAGGCCGGCATCTTCACCAGATCGAACGAGGTATCGTTCGCGGCGATCCGGTCGTTGCGCGTCGGCGGCGTCATCGTCAACGGCACGTCGACCTGGCGCACCGATCAGCTCGCCTACGGCGGGGTAAAGGCCAGCGGCACCGGACGGGAGGGGCCGCGCTACGCCATCGAGGACATGACCGAGCAGCGCCTCATCGTGTTCAATCTTTGAGATCTTCGGGAGCGGACCGATGCGGGTGCTGGTGACGGGTGGCGGCGGTTTTCTCGGTGCGGCCACGGTTCGTGCGCTGCTGGCACGCGGCGACACGGCGATCGCATTCGATACGCAGCTCGGACAGCTCGCAGACCTCGCGCTCCCGCAACAGTCTGATCCGCGTGCCGGGTGACATCACCGACATGGCGAATCGTCGCTCAGGCCGTGCTGCTCCACAAGCCGGACAGCCGTCATCCATTGCGCGGCGGTCGTCGGCGTGCTGTCCTCGCTGGGCAGCCCGATCAATATCGTGCGCGTCAACGTCGAAGGCTCGCTCAACGTCTTCGAAGCGATGCGGCTCGGCGGCGTCAAGCGTTGCATTCATATCAGCTCGGAAGAAGCCTACGGCGCCTTCCGCGCTGACAAGATCGACGAGACGCACCCGCTCGACCCGGTGCTGCCCTACGGCATCTGCAAGGCAGCGGTGGAGCAGCTCGGCCGCAGCTATCGCGACCTGCACGGGCTCGAAGTCATCAACCTGCGCACGTCGTGGGTCTACGGTCCAGGCCTGCCGCGCGATCGCATCCCGAAGAACCTGGTGGACGCCGCCCTGGCTGGACGCAAGCTGCACATCCCGACCGGCGCGCAAGCGGCGATCGATCACACCTATGTCGATGACGTGGTTACCGCCATCCTGAAGGCGCTCGACCATCAACACCATCGCTACGACGCTTACAATGTCGCCAGCGGTGCTGCGCCGAGCGTTTCCGACCTGGTTGCGATCGTACGTGAGCTGGTGCCCGGTGCCGAGCTGTCGGTCGGCCCAGGACCGTATCGTCACGGCGATCGCGTGGAGATGGTGCGAAAGGGTGCGCTCGATGTGAGCCGCGCCGCCGCGGAGCTCGGCTGGAAGCCGCGTTACGATATTCGAACCGGTCTAGCCGCCTATGTCACTGCGATGCGTGAAGCGCGCTCGCCCCAGTAGAAGGAGATGAAATGGATGCGAGCGATCGGACCAAGGGCAAAGCGGTGATCCGCCCCGCGGCGTCGTGATGTGGGAGGAGCCACCTGCCCACTACGGCGGCGCCTATTCGAAGATGCTGGTCCGCCCGGAACCGTGCGGGTCGAAGATCCTGGACTACCGCGTGTCGGTGTACCAGCCGAGAGCCTACGTCGCGCCGCACCGGCATCGCATCCAGGAGCAGATCTATCACGTCCTCGACGGTGAAGGCCTCATGGAAATCGAGGGCGAGCGCACCGTGGTGCGCAAGGACGACGTGATCTTCATCCCGCCCGGTGTCGAGCACGCGATCTACAACACCGGCATGGTCGATCTGCGCTTCATCGTCGTGACCTCTCCGCCCGACGAATGACGCAGTCGTTCAATGGCTGCCTGGGCAGCGAACGCGCGGGACGCTCCGCAAGGATGAATCGCTCATGAGAGAAGGCCAGGGAATACTGCTCGTCACCAATGCGCTGGAGCCGACGGCGTACACCGAGTTCGAAGCCTGGTATCTCGAGGAGCATCTGCCCGACCGCCTGGGAATCCGCGGATTCCTGCGCGGCCGCCGTTACCGCAGCACCTCGGGCGCGCCGCGATTCATGGCGCTCTACGAGACGGCAACGCCGGAGGTGCTCCGATCACCGGCGTACCTCGAGCGTCTCGCCAATCCGACTCCACGCACGCGGCGCGTGATGCCGAGCTTCCGCGACATGTGCCGCAGCGTGCTGCGCGTGTCCGCGACGCAAGGCGCCCTCGACGGCGGGCAACTCATGCTCGTCGATCTTTCGGACGTCGCGAGCCGCCCCGAGGCGCTGCGGGCGATCCGAGCGCTGCTTCCCGCCATTGCGGCGGCGCCAGGGATTTGTGCGGTGCATCTCTGGCTGCAGCCGGATTTCACGCCGCCTCCTTCGCCCGAAGCAGCGCTGCGTGGCGCGCCAGACCGGTCGCTATCTGCGGCGCTCGCCATCGAGGGGACCGACGAGCGCTCGCTGGAGGCTGCATTGGCAACCGTGGAGCAGCAGCTTCCACCGGGCAGATCCCGGGAGATGCAGAGCTATCGGCTGCTCTGCGCTTTGTCCGCGAGCTGATTCTCATGGGCGCACTCGATACGATCCGCGGGCGCGCGGCCATGGCGCAGACGGTGATGAGCGGCACGCCGATGGCAAGCTCGAGAATGGCCGCTCTGCTGACAGCTACCCTGCTGCTCTTTGCCTGTGTCCTGTGCGCACGAGCCGAGGAGGCCAGTCCGGTCCGCGTCGGCATCGTGACCTTCCTGTCGGGTCCTGGGGCCGGTCCCATGGGGGTACCTGCACGCAACGCCGCCGAGTTGCTGTTCGATGCCCTGAATTCCGGCGCGGTCCCCAAGCCTTATCACACCCGCGGCTTCGGAGGAAACCCGGTCGAGATGGTGCTGATCGACGAAGCGGGGGCGACGAGCACTGTGGTCACGCAGTACCGGAACCTGGTCGAACAGCGCAACGCCAGCATCGTCATCGGCTACATCTCGAGCGGCAGCTGCCTGGCGGTCGCGCCGGTGGCCGAAGAGATGAAGACGCTGACGGTGTTCTTCGACTGCGGGACACCGAGAGTCTTCGAGGATTCGAGCTACCGGTATGTGTTCCGCACCGCCTCCCACGCGACCATGGACAGCGTCGCCGCGGCGAAGTACGTCAAGGAGCACCTGCCCGGGGCCAAGCGTATCGCCGGGATCAATCAGAACTACGCCTGGGGACAAGACTCCTGGAATGATTTCGAGGCGTCGATGAGGGCGCTGGTGCCGGGGGTCGAGGTCACCACGTCGCAGATGCCGAAGCTCTTCGCCGGTCAGTACGGAAGTGAAATCTCGGCCCTGCTCGGAACCAAGTCGGATGTGATCCACACCAGCTTCTGGGGCGGCGACCTGGAGGCCTTCATCCTTCAAGCCGGCCCGCGCAACCTGTTCGTGAAAAGCCCGGTGGTGCTCACCACCGGTGAGGCGCAGATACACAAGCTACAGGACAAGATTCCCGACGGCACCATCATCGGCGCGCGCGGCCCGCACAGCGTGTTTGCCCCCGACAACGAGCTCAACCGCTGGTTCAAGAGCGCTTACGAGAAACGGTACGGCATGCCGCCGGTCTATGCCGCCTATCACATGGTGCAGGCGATCCTCGGCACGAAGGCGGCGTATGACAAGGCGAAGGCAGCGGCAAACGGCAAAGATCCGGACCCGGACCAGATCGTCACGGCGTTTCAGGGCTTGAGCTTCGAAACACCGAGCGGCACGACGCGGATGGCCCTCGGCAAGGGGCATCAGGGAATCCAGGGGACGGCATACGGCATGACCAAGCTGGTTGGAGGCAAGCTCACCATCACCAACGTGACTCGCTACTCCGCAGAGCAGGTCAATCCGCCCGAGGGCGTCAGAAGCGAGGACTGGATCAAGTCGGGCTTTGCCCGGTGATGTGCTGACTGGCTCGCAAATCGAAGGTCACTCACGATGCTGGCAAGCGAAGCGCTGCCAGCCATCCTTCAATCATCAATATAGCACCGAGCTCCACTCGCGCCTAAATGCTGGTAGTAACCTGCCGGGCAACAGCGACTTCGCGAACTTCTTCGCCCTTGAGCTGCTCTTCAACTACAGCCAGGTATGCTCGGATCGCGTCCCGAATATTTTCGAGCGCCTTGGCTCGCAGCTTCCTGCGACCAGCAGCCCGGCAGCTCAGGGACCGATACGCTGAAACCTTCGTCGGATTTGTGAATTGCAATCTTGTATTTCATGGAACCTCCGGGAGCAGGTATGGCTCGCCTACCCGCGAGACGCCGAACGCCCCTGCATGACCGGGCACCGAGGAGCGAAGCGACGAGGGAACCAAAGAGCCGTGCTATTTGGCGCTCCGGTCGATGCAGATGTTGGGCGCTGCTCGGAACACAAAAGCAATTTCCACTCTAGACGGGTAATCTCGCCCTGCACCTCGGTCGCACACCTTACGGCCTCTACCGCACTTACGAACTCGGCAAGCACGCTGTCACCGGCCGTGTCGATAACTCGCCCGCCGCGGCTCTCGATCGCGTTGCGGAACACGACCCGAGAATGATTCAACGCGGAGACGGTCGCCTCTTCATCTTGCGCCATTACTGATCCGTGCACCAAATAGTGCGTGATGCGTTATAGCTGGCATGAACCGAGATGATGGCAGGAAACTAGCCCTGCAGCGCAGCAGTTGCTGCGGCGGCAGGTGGTCAAGGCCGTGCGTGGGGGGATGAAGCAGATCGAGGCGGCAGGTGTGTTTGGGGCGAGCCTGCGGGCGGTGAACAAATGGGTGGCGCTGGACAAGGCGGGCGGGCTGCGGGCGCTCAAGCCTAAGCGCCGGGGTCGGCGCGCAGGCGAAGGTGCGCTCGATGTAGAAACAAGCCGGGCGCACTGCGGCCTGATCCTGGGCAGATGCCCGATCAGCTGCAGCTGCGCTTCACCTGCTGGACGCGCGCCGCGGTCGCGCACCTGATCGAGCCGAGTTCGACATCGCGGTGTCGCTGACCACGGTCGGGCGATATTCGAAAGCCTGGCAGCCTCAGCCCGCAGCGGCCGGTACGGCGTGCCTACGAGCGCAACGATGCCGCTATTGCGGCATGGCTCAAGCAAGACTATCCGGCCATTGCGCGCGAGGCGAAGGGCGAGCACGCGGCCATCATCGGGGTGACGAGACGGGCTTGAGGAGCGACCACGTGGTGGGCCGCAGCTATGCCCCCTTGGGCCAGACCCCGGTGGTGCGCGCTACCGGTCAGCGCTTCGGCTGCAGCATGATCTCGGCGATCACCAACCGCGGCGCGCTCGCCTTTACGGTGTTTCGGGGCAAGTTCGAGGCTAACGGCTTCGTGGGCTTCATGAAGCGGCTGCTCAAGCAGGCCTCGGGCCGGCTCTATCTGATCGTGGACGGCCATCCGGTGCATCGCTCGGCTCTTGCCAAGCGCTTTGTCGCCGACAACGCCAAGCGCCTGCGGTTGATCATCCTGCCCGGCTACTGCCCGGAGTTGAACCCGGACGAGTTGCTCAATCAGGATGTCAAGACCAACGCCTTGGGCAAGAGCCGACCGACCAACCGCGCCCAGATGATCGCCACCGTGCGCGGTCATCTGTACCGGCGCCAGAAGCAGCCCGCACTTATCCAAAATCTCTTTCAGGAAAAACATGTTCGCTACGCAGCCTGATCAAAAATCACGCACTATTTGGCGGCCGGCTCAGTAACTTCGAATATCCAACCACGTCGGCGTTCAAGATGGCAGTCAGTTTTCGCTTAGTATTCATCACCGCGCCAGGAAGGGGGTCGAAAAGCATTTCTGTATGAAGGCGCGATCCTGGTCCAGGATGGCTTCCGTCTCAGCGCGGTAACTCGGTGACGCCCAACACCCCGCATCACCTGCCGGCGGAAGCGCGCGAAGCGTGCTGTAGCCGGTCAGGTACATGCGGATCTATGCGGCATCGTGTTTGATGATTGTTGACCCCAGACTGCGCTTGCCCCTGGCTACTGCTTCTCGACTTCCCAGTTGCTCACGCCTCTGCATTCTGTAGGCGTAGAAAGATCGGTGTAAACGTAGTTGCCACTCTTGCGAAGGCCCTTCCATTTGCCACTTATTCCAACGTCTTCCCACTTGCCTTTCGGCATGGAGGAATCGGCCCACCAACGGTCGGCAACCCTGTCTCCGTCGCGGTCGGTATGTACGCAGTACCCGCTTGCCTTGAATGTCTTGTCCGGCAGACTCTCGACAGTACCGTAGCAATCTACTTGCGATGGAGGGTTCGTCACGGTGCCAAACCCTTTGGCCTTTATAAGAGTCAGCGAGTGACCCTTCTTCGAGCGCAAGCGTAGACGCCTCGCAGACAAGATAGTTCTGGCCCTTCAGCGGGTAGTCAATTGCATAGGCATTCAGAGAAAGCAGCATCGCGAGTGCGGTAAAGCTCGACAACGTCTTCATAGTGCCCTCCTCCTAGTTGAGATTCCTGAGTTCGCGCTCAGGTCCTACTGCTTACACGACTGTACTTCTCGCATCGCCTCCACCTTTCCATGAGGCCTCGGGTCCAATGCCGCATAACGCGTCAGTTCACCGGCGCGCAGGTAGCGTGGCGAAGCGGCGCTGCTTGCGCGTCCGGTGCAACCTAGTTGCAGGTACCTCCCCATTTCACAACAAGGATCTTCCCGTCTGACCGCACTCCCTCTCCCCACCCTGAGCCGGTCTTGCTTGCAAATTTTCCACTCCCGCCAGTGAGCTTCCACATACTCTTTTGGGCCCCCGGCGCTTGCGACCACTCGATACTCACTGTATCGCCGTCCTTGTCTCGGCGTGCGCAGTGGCCACTCCCGCGGGTTTTCCCATCGGGCGTAGTCAGTAACGACCCTTGGCATGTGCCGCTAACCAAATTGTAGATCGGCGTATCTTCAGTAATTACTGATCCGTGCACCAAATAGTGCGTGATGCGTTATAGCTGGCATGAACCGAGATGATGGCAGGAAACTTAGCCCTGCAGCGCAGCAGTTGCTGCGGCGGCAGGTGGTGAAGGCCGTGCGTGGGGGGATGAAGCAGATCGAGGCGGCAGGTGTGTTTGGGGCGAGCCTGCGGGCGGTGAACAAATGGGTGGCGCTGGACAAGGCGGGCGGGCTGCGGGCGCTCAAGCCTAAGCGCCGGGGTCGGCGCGCAGGCGAAGGTGCGCTCAATGAGAAACAAGCCGGGCGCATCTGCGGCCTGATCCTGGGCAAGATGCCCGATCAGCTGAAGCTGCCGTTTTACCTGTGGACGCGCGCGGCGGTCGCGCAACTGATTGAGCGCGAGTTTGACATCGTGGTGTCGCTGACCACGGTTGGGCGATATTTGAAAGCCTGGAGCCTGAGCCCGCAGCGGCCGGTACGGCGTGCCTACGAGCGCAACGATGCCGCTATTGCGGCATGGCTCAAGCAAGACTATCCGGCCATTGCGCGCGAGGCGAAGGGCGAGCACGCGGCTATCTATTGGGGTGACGAGATGGGCTTGAGGAGCGACCACGTGGTGGGCCGCAGCTATGCCCCCTTGGGCCAGACCCCGGTGGTGCGCGCTACCGGTCAGCGCTTCGGCTGCAGCATGATCTCGGCGATCACCAACCGCGGCGCGCTCGCCTTTATGGTGTTTCGGGGCAAGTTCGAGGCTAACGGCTTCGTGGGCTTCATGAAGCGGCTGCTCAAGCAGGCCTCGGGCCGGCTCTATCTGATCGTGGACGGCCATCCGGTGCATCGCTCGGCTCTTGCCAAGCGCTTTGTCGCCGACAACGCCAAGCGCCTGCGGTTGATCATCCTGCCCGGCTACTGCCCGGAGTTGAACCCGGACGAGTTGCTCAATCAGGATGTCAAGACCAACGCCTTGGGCAAGAGCCGACCGACCAACCGCGCCCAGATGATCGCCACCGTGCGCGGTCATCTGTACCGGCGCCAGAAGCAGCCCGCACTTATCCAAAATCTCTTTCAGGAAAAACATGTTCGCTACGCAGCCTGATCAAAAATCACGCACTATTTGGCGGCCGGCTCAGTAAGAGGCTACTCTGGCTTACAATCGTCACCGCGTGCCCCTTTCCTAGGTCACTGGTCTCCGCGCTCTGGGTAACGAGCACGTCATAGCCCGTGCAGTTGTCCGCGGCAAGAGATGAGTTGAAAACGAAGAGGCTTGTAGCGACGGCGAGTGCACCCTGCAAATACATAGAAGCTCTCATAACGTCCTCCCAACTCAGTTGTAACGGGCTGGTTACTTTCAATCGCACCGTGACCGAAGCCCGTGTCGTCACGGAACTCGATGGTATGCAGCAGCAGGCGTGTTATGAGGTGTCGGATCAATCTTGCTCGCCACGCTGCCTGCTAGTGACGTATACCGAATACGGGCTTACAGATCGCATACGGATTTGCAAATGCCCAACCAGGTGTCGTGTGCCTAAAGCCGAACTATTTTTCGGCGTTTGTAACATTGACTCGTCTGTCATTTGCACAATCATACGCTTAGGTCGTAACCCCACCAGCCCCTACGTGGCTTAGTGGGCTTGACGCGCTATCTGGATATCATTACGGGACGGAAGCACGACAGACTCGATGCCGTCCGATGAGCAATGCTTGTACGCGATCCCGCGCATACGCCGGCTTTCGCACCAAGCCAGACCCGGTCTCCCGCTTCGTTTCTTCGGGGGTGTCTTCATGAATTGCCCAGGCTATGCCAGGCTTCGGGTGTGCTCCTCTTCCTCTAGGAGCGAGGGCTGGATCACGTCGAGCTTCGCCCGCCGATCGTCAAAGGCGTAGACGGCCGATTGCTGAGTCTGAGAAGCGCACCCCATCCCACCCTAGCCTTCCCCTTGAAGTGGATGGAACATAGCGGGGCCAAGTAGTTCGCTTCGGATCCCGCGCTAGAGCGCCTTTGCCTGCTCCCGCAGCAGATTCTTCTGAATCTTCCCGGTGGACGTCTTCGGCAGCGGGCCGAACACCACTTTCTTCGGCACCTTGAAACCGGCCAGACGCTCGCGGCAGAACGCGATGAGCTCCTCCGCCGAAACCGGTCCGGCTTCCGGTTTGAGCGTTACGAACGCGCAGGGCGTCTCACCCCATTTCTCGTCCGGCCGCGCCACCACCGCCGCCTCGAACACCGCAGGGTGGTTGTACAGCACGTCCTCGACTTCGATGGTGGAGATGTTCTCCCCACCGGAAATGATGATGTCCTTGGAGCGGTCCCTGATCTTGACGTAGCCATCCGGGTAGATGACCGCCAGATCGCCGGTGTGGTACCAGCCGCCGGCGAACGCCTCTTCCGTTGCCTTGGGGTTCTTCAGATATCCCTTCATGGTGATGTTGCCGCGGAAGAAGATCTCCCCCATGGTCTGGCCGTCGCGCGGAACCGGCTGCAGCGTCTCCGGGTCGGCCACCATGATCGCTTCTTGCAGCGGGATAGGTCACGCCCTGCCGGCCGTTCAGTTCCGCGCGCTTTTCCACCGGTAGCTGGTCCCACTCGGGGTGCTTGGCGCATACCGACGCCGGCCCGTAGACCTCGGTCAGCCCGTACACATGGGTCAGGTTGACGCCGATGCGTTCCGCGCCCTCGATCACCGCTTGCGGCGGGGCTGCCCCCGCGATCATGCCGTGTACCGTGTGGTCGATCCCGGCACGCAGCGAGTCGGGCGCGTTGATCAGCATGTTGTGCACCACCGGCGCGCCGCAAAAGTGGGTCACGCGATGCTCGCGGATCAGCCCGAAGATCAGCGCCGGCTCCACTTTTCGGAGGCACACGCTGGTGCCCGCCACCAGCGCAAGGGTCCAGGGAAAGCACCAGCCATTGCAGTGGAACATGGGCAGCGTCCACAGGTACACCGGAAAGTGCGGCATGGCCCAGGTGACGACGTTGCTGACCGCATTGATGTAGGCACCGCGGTGGTGCAGGACGACTCCCTTGGGATTGCCGGTCGTACCCGAGGTGTAGTTGAGCGCGATCGCGTCCCATTCGTCGTCGGGCAGGCGCCACTCGAAATCCGGATCGCCGGTGGCGAGAAAGTCGTCGTATTCGATCTCGCCCAGCAGCTCGCCGCCGCTGGCCAGATCGTCGTCGATGTCGATCACCAGCGGCCGCTTCTCCAGCATGTGGAGCGCTTTGGCCACGGTGCCGGACAGCTCGCGGTCGGTGAGCAGCACCTTGGCCTCGCCATGCTCCAGCATGAACGCGACAGAGGCCGGATCGAGCCGCGTGTTGAGTGCGTTGATTACGGCGCCGGTCATCGGGACGCCGTAGTGCGCCTCGAACACGGCCGGTATGTTCGGCGCCATGACGGCCACCGTATCACCCGGCCCGACCCCCCGGCGCTGCAGCGCCGAGGCCAGGCGGCGGCAGCGCAAGTAAGTTTCCCGCCAAGTGTGTCGATGATGACCGTGGATCACGGCGAGGCGGTCAGGGTAGATCTCGGCCACTCGCCGCAGGAAGGACAGCGGGCGATAGCGGGACGTAATTGGCAGGATTCTTGTCCAGCCCGAGCTTGTAGGGGTTCACGATGCGTTCTCCCGAGGCCGCAAGCAGGCCGATGAGCGCGCACCTCAGGGCCTGTCAGCCTTTCGACACTCGGGCGTGATTCTTGCTGAAACGGGCTTGGTTCGGGGCTTGACGTCGGCGGCTGGCGGGCGCAGCCGAATGATACGCGATGACGCCGAACGGATGAGTCACGGCCGTGCTCTGGTGTCGTTGGAAGCTCCAAGGCCAGTGGATTTCGGCGCAAAACTAATTGAGCCAACTGAGATTTTCATCAACTCAGACTGGCGGGTAAGGATGGAAAAGGTGCTGACATTTGCGCGTGCGGAGCGAGGGCGGGAGGAAGACGCTTCGGACACCCGCGTCCTGAGGTTTCCCGAAACGCTCGACCGCGCCAATCGGACCGTTCATGTGCACCGTCCTGTTCCTCGATATCGTCGAGTACTCGAAGAAGCTGGTTGCCGACCAGCTCAAGATCAAGCATCAGTTCAACGCGTGCATCTCGGCTGCGATCCAGGACATCGCGGCCAACGATCGCATCATCCTGGACACCGGCGATGGTGTCGCCGTCAATTTCCTCGGCGACCCCGAAGATGCGCTGTTCGTCGCGATGAACCTGTCCCAGGCGTTCGCGTCCACCCCCGAGGGCGAGCCGCGAGTCGAGGTGCGGATCGGCATCAACCTCGGGCCGGTGCGCCTGGTGCGCGACATCAATGGCCAACCCAATATCATCGGCGATGGCATCAACGTGGCCGAGCGCGTGATGAGCTTTGCCCGCCCGGGCCAGGTGCTGGTATCTCGCTCCTACTTCGAGGTGGTGACCCGCATCTCCGAGGACTACGCTCGGCTGTTCGCCTATCAGGGCTCGCGCACCGATAAGCACGTGCGCGAGCACGAGATCTACGAAGTCGCCTCTGCCGGAGGCGAGGCGTGTGATCTTGCCACCCGCCGCCATCGGGCCCGGCCAGCCGGCCGCCCCGCGCTGGTCGACCTGGCCGAGAGCACGCAAGCGGTGCCGGCAGCGCCCGGCAAGGTATGGCTCGGCAACCGCGCTCTCGCCTATGGCGCCGTGCTGCTCTCCGCAGTCGCGCTGGTGGCCGCCGTCGTCTTCCACATCGCGCAGCCCCGGCGACAAGTCCAACGCCGTGAAGGTTGCCAAACCAGCCATCTCGCCGCGGCCGAATCCTGCCCCGCCGGCGGCAGTCGAACCACCCGCACCGCTGGTGGTGGCAGAGGCTACGCCTCCGGCCGTGACTCAGCCCGAGAAGGCGGCTGAGCCTGCTGAGCCCGCCGCCCCAAAGGCCAGAAAGGAAGGCAGCGCGCACAAGCAGCGCGCCAAGGTTGCGAAGGTGGAGACCCCGCCCCCGCACGAAGCCGAATACCCCGTCGGGCGGAGCGAATCGAAGCCCGCGCCCGAACCAGCGCTGCCCTGGACAGCCGCGGTCACCGAACAGCCCGCCCCACAAGCCGCGCCCGCGCCGGCCCACAGCGTGCCAAAGGCGCCCTCCGGTCCTACGGCGCTGGTCACGCTGGCCGTCTCTCCCTGGGGCGAAGTCGTGGTGGACGGAAAATCCGTAGGTGTCAGCCCGCCGATGACGGAGCTGGAACTGGCTCCGGGCACGTACCGGATCGAGATCCGCAACGGCAATTTCAAACCCTACCAAGAAACGCTTGCGCTCGAGTCCAACCAAACCATTAGAATTAAGTACAAGTTCAAGTAGCCGCCTGAAACAGAACCGCCCGGAAGGGCACCAGCAGGCAACGCGACCGGGCGCATACTCCGGCCACGTCACTTTCCAAGGGAACGCGCATCAATCGCTATCGATCAAGGCCAGGGAGCTGCGGACTTCACTTTGCGCCTCCGGACAGGGAAGCCTCATGCTGCGCCTGATCGGCGGCGCATTCGTGCTGGCTGCCGCGATTGCGCTCTCCGGTTGCAGCAGCAAGGTGGTCCAGGAATTCCCGCTCACCAAGTTCAAGGCAGAGAACATGCTTGACCAAGGCATCCGGGCTTACGATGACGGCAACTACAAGGTTGCCGCGCGCAACATTCAAGGCGCGCTGGACGCCGGACTCACCACGCGGTCGCAGGCGCGGGCGCACAAGTACCTTGCCTTCATCGATTGCGTTTCCGGCCAGCAGGCCCAATGCCGCGACGAATTCAAGAAAGCGCTGGAGATCGACCCGAACATGGAGCTGAAGACCGAGGAAGCCGGACACCCGATCTGGGGACCGGTGTTCCGCAGTGTCAAGGCGGGGATGAACAACAAATCGTAGTGCCCGCCGTGAGCGCCTCCGAAACTCTCACCCAGCTGGGCCGCTACGAGATCCTGGGCGAACTCGGCCAGGGATCGATGGGCGTGGTCTACAAAGCGCGCGATCCGGCGCTCGACCGCGTGGTCGCCATCAAGACCATCAATCTCAATCTGCCCAAGGACGAGCTGGCCGAATACGAGGCGCGCTTCTATCAAGAGGCGCGCGCGGCCGGAGGTCTCAACCACCCCAACATCGTCACCATCTACGATATCGGCAAGAGCGAGCGCGTCGCCTATATGGCGATGGAATTCCTCGAAGGCGACGAGCTGCGCTCGATCCTCACGGCTGGACAGCCGTTGCCGGTAATCCAGGCCCTGGACGTCGCGGCCCAGGTGGCCGAAGGCCTGTTCTACGCCCACGAGAACCACATCGTCCACCGCGACATCAAGCCCACCAACATCATGGTGGTGCGCGACGGATTGGTGAAGATCACCGACTTCGGCATTGCCCGCATGCGCACCAACGAAGTCAAGACCATGACCGGCATGATCCTCGGTTCGCCGAAGTACATGTCGCCCGAACAAGTGGCGGGCAAGCGTGCAGACCAGCGCTCCGACCTGTTCTCGCTCGGTGTCGTGCTGTACGAAATGGTGACTGGCCAGACCCCGTTCCAGAGCGACAGCATCCACGGCATCATGTATCAGATCCTCAACTCCACGCCCATCGCGGCAAGCCTGCGCAACCCCGAGTTGCCCGAGGTCGTGGACCTGATCATAGCCAAGGCGCTGAACAAGAACATGGAGGAACGCTACCAGAGCGCGCGTGACCTGGCGAAGGACCTGCTGGATTGCAAGAAGATGCTGCAGGGCCGCGCCGCCGTGCTCGCCAAGCTGCCCACCGAACAACGTGGCGAGCCGCCCGCACCCAACGCTACGCGGCGCCAGGACAAGGTGCTGCCGATCAAGTCTGCGAGCATGAAGGTGGCGGACGCGGCCGGGAGCAAACCCGCGCTGACGCTGGCCAAAGGCTTCGACTCCTACGAAGCCACCATGCGCCTGGCCGCCATGACCGGCATGGACAAAGAGCTGACCGGCTTCGATGGCGACGCTGACACTGAGGGCGACGTTCGCGAGTTCGACCACACCGGTTCGACCGGTTGTCAGGACCGCCGATTCCGCGCGCCGCACAGAAGAAGGGCGCGGCGGCAGCTACGCCTGGCTGTGGATCGTCAGCATCGTGGTGGCGCTCATCGCGGTGGCACTGTTTGTCTGGCGCTGAGCACGCATTCACTGATCGCGCATCAGCCGCACCGCTTCTTCGACCCGGTCCACTGCGAGCACCTCCAACCCTTCGATCCGGCCCTTGGGCGCGTTGGCGCGCGGTATCAGCGCCTGGGTGAAGCCCAGCTTGGCCGCCTCGCGCAGACGCTCCTGCCCGCGCTGCACTGGCCGCACTTCTCCAGCCAGGCCCACTTCCCCGAATACCACCAGCTTGGCGGGCAACGGTTTGCTTCGCAGCGAAGACACGATGGCCAGCAGAATGGCGAGGTCGGCGGCCGGTTCGTCGATCTTCACTCCGCCCACCGCGTTGACGAACACGTCCTGGTCGTAGGCCGCCACGCCCGCATGCCGATGCAGTACCGCCAACAGCATGGCCAGGCGGTTCTGCTCCAGTCCCACCGTGAGGCGCCGCGGGTTGGGCGCGTGCGACTCGTCCACCAGCGCCTGTATCTCGACCAGCAGCGGTCGCGTGCCCTCCTGAGTGACCAGCACGCAGGAGCCGGCAACCTCGCCTCCGTGTTGCGACAGGAACAGCGCGGAGGGATTGGTAACGCCGCGCAATCCTTTGTCGGTCATGGCGAACACGCCCAGCTCGTTGACCGCGCCGAACCGGTTCTTGGTCGCGCGCACCAGTCGAAAGCTGGAGTGGGTGTCGCCTTCGAAGTACAGCACACTGTCCACCATGTGCTCGAGCACGCGCGGCCCCGCGATGGCGCCTTCCTTGGTGACGTGGCCCACGAGCAGCAGGGCGGTGCCGGAAGTCTTCGCGAAGCGCGTGAGCTGCGCGGCGCACTCGCGCACCTGCGCCACGCTGCCCGGCGCCGATTGCAGCGCTTCCGAGTACACGGTCTGGATCGAGTCCACTACCGCTACGTCGGGCTGTCCCGTGCTCAGCACGGCGAGGACCTTCTCCAACTGGACCTCGGCCAGCACCTGGAGCGCATTGCAATCGAGCCCCAGCCGCCGCGAGCGCAGCGCCAGTTGCTGCGTGCTCTCCTCACCGCTGACGTATAACGCCTTGCAGCTCTTCGACAGAAGTGCGAGCGCCTGCAGCAGCAGCGTCGATTTGCCGATGCCGGGATCGCCACCGAGCAGGGTTACGCCGCCTCGCACGAGGCCGCCGCCGAGCACCCGGTCCAGCTCGCCGATGCCGGTCTCGCGGCGCGGCTCTTCGACCGCGTTCACCTGGCCCAGCGTCTGCACCTGGCTCGGCTGCGCCAGCCCCTGATAGCGCGCGCTGGCCTTTTCGGCGATGCTCTCCACCAGCGTATTCCAGGCATTGCAGTGCGGACACTGGCCCTGCCACTTGAGCGTCTGGCCGCCGCACTCGGTGCAGCTGAAGATGGTTTTGGGCTTAGCCAAGAGCGGACTCTAGAGCAGGCCACCAAGGACACGGAGAGCACAGAGGAAAGCGCACCCGCTGTTCGCCGTCGATTGCTCCGCTGCTCGGCTCATCAGGGGATCTCCACCACCGGCACTCGCGCCGCCAGCGCACACAGCAACTCATAGCTGACAGTGCCGGCCGCGGTGGCCACGTCTTCCACCGGCAGCCCGTCGCCCCACAGCACCACCGGGGAGCCGACGCCGGCGTTCGGCAGCTGCGTCAGGTCGACGCACAGCATATCCATGGACACGCGTCCCACCGTCCCGGTGCGCTGCCCGCCTACCAGCACCGGAGTGCCGCTCTCCGCATGGCGGGGATAGCCGTCCGCATAACCGCAGGCCACCACACCGATGCGCACGGGATGCTGGGCGACGAAGGCGCTGCCGTATCCCACGGTGTCTCCTGGCTTCAAAGTCTGAACGGCGATGATGCGGCTTGCCAGCGTCATAACCGGCGTCAGGCCGAGCTCCGCCGCGCTGCGGTCGGCGAAGGGCGAGGCGCCGTAGAGCATGATGCCGGGCCGCGCCCACCCCTGCGTCGAGGCGGGATAGCGCAGCAGCGTGGCGGAGTTGGCGGTGGAGACCGGCAAGCCGCTGGCCGCGGCCGGCTGAAACGCCTCGAGCTGCCACTCGATGCCCTTGGCGTCGTCGGCGTTGGCGAAATGAGTCATCAGCGTGATCTCGGCGACGTTGGCCGAGGCACGCAGCCGGTCCAGCGCGGCCGGCCAGGCGCCGGCATCGAAACCGAGCCGGTTCATTCCCGTGTTCAACTTGAGAAAAACGTCCACGGGCGCCGCGAGCCGCATCTGCTCCAGCATCGCAATCTGCTCGAAGCTGTGCACTGCCGCCGTGAGCCGGTGCAAAGAGAAATAGGCCAGCTCCGCCGGCTCGAAGGGTCCCTCGAGCAGGAGTATGCGGGTGTGGTGGCCGCTCTCTCGCAGCCGCACGGCGGACTCGAGCTCGAGCACACCGAACCCGTCGCCTTCGCGCAACTCGGCCGCCGCGCGCAACAGCCCATGGCCGTACGCGTTGGCCTTGATCACCGCCAGCAGTCGCGCGTGCGGTACCGCGCGGCGAGCCACCTCGAGGTTGCTGCGCAGCGCGGAAAGACGAATGGTCGCGTCGGATGGGTCGTGCCATCGGTTCAGTCGGCGTGAAGAGAAGCGACGCCGTCGCCAACGAGGGTCAGGCTCGGAGCCATCGCTGTTGTACGATAGAAAAGCATCAACTCCCTCATTTGCTCGACGCTATTGTTCAGTATGCTTCGAGCTCAGCATTGCAATTCGATTCCCTTGCGGCACGCACTGCTGATGGGTAGCATCGCGTTGCGGGTTTGCGCGCCGCTGTCGGTGCCGGACCCGCTCGCAACACTCTCACGGCTGACCCAAGGAGCAAGACCCATGACACTGCGCCCCGCGCTCGCTGTACTGTCGCTCACGCTTGGCTTGTGCGCCTGCGCCGACATCAACCGCATGACGCAGCCGAGTCCACCGCCTGCGCAAAAGCCCGCCCGCCGCCCGCTCCGGCAGCGACAAACCCACGCCCTGTCCCGGAAAATGCATTGGCTCACCTCTGCGCCGACCCGACCACCGAAGCGTTTGCTGCGTTCACTGCCTCACTCGGGAGCGGGGCGCCGGGCTCGGACAAAGCTGCGCCCTCGGTGTCCCCTGCGGTCCGGGAAGCGATCGTTATGGCTGCTCTCAGGGCGCAATGGAGCTCTCTCATGCACGATCAGCTGTATCGGATATGCGAGGCATACTACAACAAAGCGATCGCTGGACCCCAAGTCATGCAACTGCTTCTCCGCAGCCAGGATGTCACCTTGGCCACGGTGGCGGTCGAGCACTTGACCGGGGCAATAGCGCTGGGCGCTCATACATCGATGGTGGGGCCGGTTGGTGGCGCACCCTCCAGCGGCACGGTCCAGCTGCGGGGTCTGCTGGACGTTGCACGAAAGAACGAGGACGCGAAGAACGCGGCTGTGGAAGCAGACAAACAGGATCTGGTGAAGAAGAAGGCCATCCTCCAGGAGAAGCAAACCGCGCAGAGCAATGCAGCCTCACGCGATTCGAAAGAGGAGAAGCTGCAGCTTGCGGAAGCCACCGCTCAAGCGGAGCGTGACGTCGCGGCTGCCGCACAGAATGTCAAGAGCGCGCAGGATCTGGCAAACGAGGCAACGCAAACCAGGCAGGCGATCGAAAAGGGGCTCGAGACAGCGCTGCTCGAGGGCAAAGCGACTCCCAGCGCAGGCGCGGCTGTCCCTGCTCCCTCCGCCCCGCCTGTAAAGCTCGGACGACGGAGCCGTAACGGGCGTGGCCGCAGCGGTCAAGGAAATAGTATTGACCATAGTGAACAAGAGCTATCTGGCAGACGGCTGCTTCGCCTTGCTGACCGCGGATCGCCCCGGTCCGCTGAAGGATGAAGAGGCTCAGGCCCGAGCGGAGCAGGTCAAGTTCTGCATGGGTATCGTGCAGTCGTCCGTGACGCGCTGAGCGCATTACATGGTATAAAGGCGCCGCCCTCAGGGGAGGGCTCGTGCGCGCGAAGCCCGAAGACCCTGGCGGGCGCGCGCGGAAGATTCCGATATCAACAGGCTGGATGACCCGCGGCTTCTACACGATCCTGGCGGCGCAGTTTTTCTCCGCACTCGCCGATAACGCTCTGCTGTTCGCCGCCATTGCCTTGCTCAAGGACGTGCACGCGCCGAGCTGGCAGACGCCGGTGCTGCAGGTCTTTTTCGTATTCTCCTACATCGTGCTCGCGCCCTTCGTCGGTCCGCTCGCGGATGCGCTGCCGAAGGGGCGCGTGATGTTCATCGGCAACGCGGTCAAGGTGGCAGGCTGCCTCGCCATGCTGACCGGCCTGCACCCGCTCCTTGCCTACGGCCTTGTCGGCATCGGTGCCGCCATGTACTCGCCCGCCAAGTATGGAATTCTGACCGAGTACCTCCCGCCGGAAAAACTGGTCTGGGCCAACGGCTGGATGGAAGGTCTCACTGTCGCCGCCATCATCCTCGGCGCGATCCTCGGCGGGTTCCTGGTGGGGGGCAAGTTCCTGGACTTCGCCGCGACGCATTTTGCCCATCTGCGCCATCACAACTGGGTCACCTCCGGACCGGGGTACGCGATCCTGGCGGTCCTCTCCATCTACGTGGTGGCGTCGATCGTGAACCTGTATATCCCGCGCGTGGCGCTGGACCACAAGCTGCCGAAGAAGACACCGCTCTACATCCTGCAGGACTTCTGGCATTCGCCTGACGCTGCTCTGGCGCGACCCGCTGGGCCAGGTGTCGCTCGCGGTCACTACCTTGTTCTGGGGTGCGGGCGCCACGCTGCGCCTGCTGGTGCTGGAATGGGCCGGCCCCGCGCTCGGGTTCAGCCTTTCCAAAGCCACCCAGCTCACCGCGGTAACCGCGATCGGCATCGCGGTCGGCGCGGTGCTGGCCGCGAAGTACATCGCGCTGAACCACTCGGTGCGCGTGCTGCCGGTGGGGATCCTCATGGGCCTTGCGGTGACGGCCCTGGCGGTGATCACCGACTGGCGCCTGGCAATGGTGTTCCTGGTGCTGATCGGCGCGATGGGGGGCTTTTTCGTCGTCCCCATGAACGCACTGCTGCAGCATCGCGGTCATCTGCTGATGGGAGCCGGCCACTCCATCGCCGTGCAGAACTTCAACGAGAACATCAGCATCCTGGTCATGAACGGCGCCTATGCCGGCATGGATCGAGCCGGCTTGAGTGTCGATTCGATGATCGTCGTGTTCGGCCTGATGGTGACCGTGTCGATGTTCTGGCTGTGGCGCAAGCACGGCCATGATCAGGATTGAAACCGGGTAGCACCACTCACCGCGCCGCGGATACCGGACCAGCTCGGCTGTCCGTATCCGCGCCTCATCTTCAGGCCTCGCGCTTCGTACTGCGCACCACTCGTCGCGTTCTTCGATAAGTCCAGATACCGATCCCCGTCAACAGGATGACCCCGAGCACGAGCGCTTCGTAGCGCTTCGCATCCGCCAGCACCATCTGGAACGCTTCGCCAAACGCGTAGCCGGCCCCAGCGATCAACGCTGCCCAGAGCAGTGCGCCCAGCGCATTGAAGACAGCGAAGCGCCCGTGTGAGACCTCCGACATCCCGAGCAGCACCGGTCCGGCAACGCGCAGCCCATACATGAACCGCACGCCGACGATCAGCCAGGTGTGGTAACGATCCACCAGTCGCTGCACGCGCGCCGACTGGGCCTGGATGGCGGGGAAACGGGCCAGAAGCTGACGGCCGCGCGCGCGGCCAAGCATGAAGAAGAACTGATCGCCGACGAAGCCGCCAAACGTTCCCACCACGATAACCAGCCCGAGATCCATATAGCCGCGGTGCGCGGCGTATCCGGCCATCAACAGCACGGTCTCGCCCTCCAGCACCGTGCCGATCAGCACGGCCAGATAACCGTATTGCTGGATCAGGTCCTGCAGGTGGCTTGGTTCCATAAGATAAGAACAGGTGATGGGCGATCGGCTATTGCGCTAGTCCGTTCGTCCTGAGCGTAGGACGGGCAGCGCCCGGAGTCGAAGGCTCAGGGCACCTTAGAGCACAACCGGCTTGTCCGGAAGCTCGTTGGCACCCTTGCGCTGTGAGGGAAAGTGCTGCTCTAGATGCGCGCCGACGGCACGGATGCCGTCGAGCACCCCAGCTTCGAACTCGCCGCGCCGAAACCGCTCTTCCATGCGACGGCAGATCGCCTCCCAGCCTTCGCCTACGCGCAAATGAATGGCGCGGTCGGCGACGATTTCCACATCGCGGTCGGCGAGCAACAGATAGATCAGCACGCCGTTGTTGTGCTCCGTATCCCATACGCGAAGGTGCGAGAACACGTCGACCGCGCGCGCGCGTGCCGACAGACCCGCCAGAAGCTGCGGCAGATCGAGCGCATGCTCCACGGCGAATCTGATCTGCCCTTCATGCGTCGCTTCGGTCTCGCCGATCGTGCGCTCGATCGCGTCCAGCGACGACTGCGGAAACGCGCGGCGCACGCTCCACATGGTCGCGAATAGGTGACGAACGATGCGGGACAGATCCATGCTCACCATCGTCCCGAAGCGCCGCCGCCGCCGAACCCACCGCCGCCGCCGCTGAATCCACCACCACCCCCGCCGCCGCCGAACCCACCGCCGCCGCCAAAGCCTCCACCGCCCAACCCGCCGCGTCCCAGCCCGGAAGCGCCAGCGAATAAAGTGAAGATGAAGGCGATCACCGCCGGCGACGCCAGCGGCGACCAGCGTTCCCGCGAGGAACCACGCGATTGCGCCTACCCCTGCACCGATCAGCCCCGCCGCGGGGAAGCGGCCGAGGATAGATCGCAAAATGCCGCCCACCACGAACACGGCGATGAAGCCAATGACGAGCAGCGAGTGCAGCCCGTCCCCAAAGGATCGCCCGGGCTGGCGCACTGGCTTCGGCTCGGGCAACGGTTCGCCGTCGATCACCTTGATGATCGCGTCCACTCCTGCGTCGATGCCGCCGTAGAAGTCGCCGGATTTGAACTGCGGCACGATGACGTCTTCGATGATGCGCCTCGAAACGATGTCGCTGAGCGCGCCTTCGAGCCCGTAGCCGACTTCGATGCGCAGCGCACGATCATCCTTGGCGACCAGCAGGATGGCACTGTCGTCCACCCCTTTGCGTCCAGTCTTCCACTGCTCGGCGACGCGGATCGAGTACGCCTCGATCGCTTCCGGCTTGGTGGTAGGGACGATCAGCACCACGACTTGACTGCCCTTGCGTGCCTCGAACGCCGCCAGCTTCTGTTCGATCCGCGCGGTTTGATCGGGCGTCAGCGTGTTGGTGAGGTCCGTCACCCGCGCCTTCAGCACAGGCACCGGAACGAGGTTCTGGCCCCAGGCCGCGGCCAGGAGTCCGAACAGCAAGAACAGCAGCCCCGCGATGCGCGGGGCCGGATTTGAGCGCACGGGTTATTGTTTCGGGCCAGGCACCACCGGCTGGCCGCCCGCAGGCGCCGGCTTGTTGAAGTCCACTGCCGGAGGCTTGGCGATGGCCGCTTCGTTCTCCACCGTGAAGTTGGGCTTCTCCTTGTACCCGAATATCATCGCAGTGAGATTGACCGGGAACTGGCGTATGGTGACGTTGTATTGCTGGACTGCATCGATGTAGCGCTTGCGCTCCACCGCGATCCGGTTCTCGGTCCCCTCCAGCTCGGTGATCAACGCCATGAAGTCAGCATCGGACTTGAGCTGGGGATAGTTCTCCGACACCGCCAGCAGACGAGACAATGCCGAGGTCAACTCACCTTGCGCCTGCTGAAACTTGGCGAACGCCTGGGGATCGTTGATCAGTTCGGGCGTGGCCTGGATCGAGCCGACCTTGGCCCGCGCGTTCGCCACGCCCAGGAATACGTCCTGCTCCTGCTGTGCAAGGCCCTTGACCGAGTTCACCACGTTGGGGATGAGATCCGCCCGGCGCTGGTACTGGCTCACGACCTGGCTCCATGCCGCCTTCACCTGCTCGTCCTGCTGCTGGATGGCGTTGTAGCCGCATCCGCTCAGGCTGAGCGCGGCGCCGAGCAAAGCCAGGGCAATCAGCAATCTCTTCATGCGTAGTCTCCTCAAACGGGTAACGACGACGTGCAATCAAATGAGGGCCGGCTGCCCGGCTTTCAATCTCGCCATGGTGTCGGTCGCGAAACACAGGTCTTCCCAGGCCTTTGCCTTATCGAGCAGCGTACGCAGCAAGTACGCAGGATGATACGTGACGATCAGCGGCGTGCCTTGAAACTGGTGCAGGCGGCCGCGCAGGCTGCCGATGCTGGCGTCGGTGCGCAGCAGGCTGGAGGCAGCGGTCTTGCCCAGGGCGACGATCAGCTTCGGGCGGATAAGCTGGATCTGTCGCAACAGATAAGGCTCGCACTGCCCGGTCTCGGACGGCTGCGGCGTGCGGTTGCCCGGCGGCCTGCACTTCACGATATTCGCTATGTACACATCCTCGCCGCGCTTGAGCCCGATGGCGGCCAGCATGTTGTCGAGCAACCGTCCGGCCTGCCCGACGAACGGCTCGCCGCGCGCGTCTTCCTCGGCGCCGGGGCCCTCGCCGATGAACAGCCAGTCGGCATTCTCGTCACCCACCCCGAATACGCTCTGCTTGCGTCCCTTGTGCAAAGCACACGCGTCGCACGTCTTCACCATCTGCTTCAGCTCGGGCCAATCCAGGCCCATGATCCGCGCCGCGCGCTCGTCGCCCGGTGCCAACTGTGTAGCGGGAGAGACAGCCGGAGCGTCGGTCGCAATCATCTCGGGCGGCGCGCTTGCTGCGCGCCGCAAGCGCTCGCGCGGCACCCAAAGCGGCAACAGGCCGAGCTCCTTCAGAATCAGGTGGCGTCTATCGTCGTGCACTCTGCACTCTTCACAGGTCCAGTCCCATGAGGATGGCATCCTCGCGGCCAGGATCGGCCGGATAATAGTTGCGGCGCACATACAGCTCGCGGAACCCGGTGTCCGCATACAGCGCACGCGCAGCCTGGTTGGACGGGCGCACTTCGAGGAAGATGTGCTGAGCCTCGCACGCCGCGCGCCACGCGGATGAAGTGGTGCAGCAAGATTCGCCCGAGGCCGCGCCGCTGCCAGTCGGTTGCGATGCTGAGGTTGAGCAGATGCGCTTCGCGCACGCCCATCATCAGCACACCGTAGCCCGCGAGGCAGTCACTGTAGTCCATCACCCAGCAGCTGTAGCCGGCGAGCAGGGAATCGCGGAAGTTGCCCTCGGTCCAGGGATGCGTGTAGATCTTCTGCTCGATAGCGAGGATCGCCTCCAGGTCGGAAATCCGCATGGGACGGAAGACGGCCGCGTGCGACAGGACCGCGCTCACGGGTTCTCCGCCGCCGCGTTGGCGCTCTGCGCCGCCTTGATCGCCTGCCGCTCATCCACGGTGAAGGCCACGCGATCGCGCAGATAGACCGGATGCGCCTGCTCGGCCGGCAGTGCCAAACCGGCGCGCACCATGTCCGCCCCGAGCGCGGCGATGTCCTGCGCGTGCGGATGCAGCTCGGGCCGCACACCGATCAAATGCCCGGCGTAACGCGCTGCCAGCGTAAGGCCGTGAACAGCAAAACCGCTCCCCGCACCGACCCAGCCCGCGCCGTCGACCGGTGGTACCACAGCAGGCGCGCACAATTGGGGCGCATGCGCAGTCCACCACTGCCCGTTGCGGCGCTCGAAGGCTGCGGAATAAACCTCGCCCATGCGGGCGTCCAGGCAACTGACCACGCGCTCCGCACCGCTCGCCTGCGCCAGCGCCAGCAGGGTGCCGACGCCCGCGAGGGGCAGGCCGGCGGCAAATCCCAGGCCCTGGGCAACGCCGCACGCAATGCGCAGGCCGGTGAACGAGCCCGGACCGGCGCCAAAGGCAATCGCGTCGCAGTTGGCAAGCGCGATGCCGGCCTCGCCCAGCAGCGCATCGATCATGGGCAAGATGAGTTCGGAGTGGCGCTGGACAGCGTGTTCTTCACGCGCCAGCACGTGGCCGTCCAGCCAGAGTGCGGCAGAGCACCATTCGGACGATGTCTCGAGGGACAGGATGTTCAAGATAACGCGATCAGCAGAGTCCACGCCGCAGGCGCGGCGGGCATCGGGAAAGCAGGAAGTGCCGTCAAAGTAGGCTCATTCTAGCGGATTTGGCCAGTGTCCTGTCCCATTGGTGGGACAGGACGCTACGCGATAACGCTATAATCGGCGCGAACTTGGCGACCCTGTCAGCCTGTCGTGCCCCGGCACGTTTGAGGGGGACGGCCGCCAAACTCAAAATCACCTCGGGAGGAAGGACTCATGCGTCACCTTTTGCGCGGCTTGAGCGCGCTCGCCCTCGTTTCCGTTTTCACGCTGTTGGCAGCCAGCCCGGCGTTGGCGCAGGAGCCGTTGCGCATCGGTGTGATCACTTTCCTGTCGGGCCCCGCGGCGGGTCCGTTCGGTGTGCCGGCAAAGAATGCCTCCGACCTGCTGGCGGAAGCCTTGAACAAGGGCGGCCTGGTGCCTGGCTACGAGAAGAAAGGCTTCGGCGGCCGCCCCATCGAGCTGGTCTACGTGGACGAGGCCGGCGGGCCGACCAAAGTCGTCACCGAGTATCGCAACCTGGTGGACCGCCAGAACATCGATCTGGTGATCGGCGTCATCTCCAGCGGCGACTGCCTCGCGGTAGCGCCGGTCGCGGAGGAACTGAAGAAGTTCACCGTGCTGTTCGACTGCGCCACCAACCGCATCTTCGAGGAAGCCTCGTACAAGTACGTGTTCCGCACCACCACCATGGCGACGCAGGAGAACGTGGCCGCGGCACGCTATATCTCGGAGAATTTTCCCAAGCTGAAGACCTACTCCGGCATCAACCCGAACTACGCGTGGGGCCAGGACGCCTGGGCCGACTTCACCGAGGCGTTGAAGATTCTCAAGCCGCAGGCGCAGATCGGCACCAACGTCACGCCGAAGCTGGGCGCCGGGCAATACGGCGCCGAGATCTCCGCCCTGCTCGGCAGCAGCGCCGAGATCACCCAGAACTCGCTCTGGGGCGGCGACCTCGAGGCCTATATTCTGCAAGCCGCTCCGCGCGGGCAACTGGAGAAGATGCCCAACATCATGATCACCGGCGAGACCGTGATCGAACGACTGGGCAAGGACCTCCCCGACGGCACCATTCTCGGCGCGCGCGGGCCCAACGGACCCTACGCGCCGCCCACGACATTGAACAAGTGGTTCGCCAAGGCCTATAAGGACAAGTACAACATGTCGGCGGTATACGCGTCCTACCACATGGCCACCGCGTTCTTCGGCGTGAAGGCCGCCTACGAGAAAGCGCAGGCCGCAAACAAGGTGAAGGACCCGAGCATCGACCAGATCATCGCCGCCCTGGAGTACATGAAGTTCGACTCGCCCGCGGGCACGGTCGACATGTCGCTCGGCAAGGGCCACCAGGCGGTGCAGCACGTGCCCTACGGCACGGTGCGCAAGGTGGACGGCAAAGTCACGCTGATCAACATCAAGTACTACCCGCCCGATCAGATCAGCCCGCCCGACGGCATGAAGAGCGTCGATTGGATACGGTCGGGGTTCAAGCGGAAGTGAGGTAACGGAGCCGGGGGTTAGAGGACCTTAGCTCTTACGCATTCACGCATGCACTCGCCCGTCGCCTCATGAACGAACTCAACATCGCGCTCATCCCGGGTGACGGCATCGGGAAGGAAGTCGTGCCGTGCGGTGTGCGCGTTCTCGACGCCGCGGCAGCGCTGCACGGTGACCTTCGCTTCAGCTACCGCGAGTTCCCTTGGAGCTGCGAGCACTATCAGCAGCACGGGATGATGATGCCGGCAGACGGGCTGGACCAGCTCCGCGCGTTCGACGCGATATTCCTGGGCGCGGTGGGGTTCCCGGGCGTACCGGATCACGTTTCGCTGTGGGAGTTGCTCATCCCGATCCGGCGCGGCTTCCAGCAGTACGCCTGCGTGCGTCCGGTCAAGCTGCTGCCCGGCGTGCGCTCGCCGCTGGCCGCGCGCGGACCCAGGGACATCGACTTCGTGGTGGTGCGCGAGAACAACGAGGGCGAGTACTCCAACATGGGCGGGCGCATGTACCAGGGCACGCCGTGGGAGATCGCGGTTCAGAACAACGTCTTCACCCGCATGGGCACCGAGCGCATCATCCGTTACGCCTTCGAACTGGCAAGCAAGAGCGGGCGCAAGCGCGTGACCTCCGCCACCAAGTCCAATGGCATCAACTTCAGCATGCCGTTCTGGGACGAGGTGTTCTGGCAGCTCGCCAGGAACTACCCGGAGATCGAGAGCGAGCAGATGCACATCGACGCCTTAGCGGCGCGCTTTGTCACGCACCCGAACCGCTTCGGGGTAGTCGTGGGCAGCAACCTGTTCGGCGACATCCTCACCGATCTGGGTGCGGCGATCGCCGGCAGCATCGGCATCGCTGCCTCCGCCAACCTGAACCCCGAGCGCGCATTCCCGTCGATGTTCGAGCCGGTGCATGGCTCGGCGCCCGACATCGCCGGCAAGGGCATCGCCAATCCACTCGGGCAGATCTGGAGCGGGGCGCTGATGCTGGATCACCTCGGCTTCCCCGAGCTGGCGCAGCGCATCGTCGCCGCCATGAGTGCCACCTTGGAGCTGGGGATCAAGACCGCTGACCTGGGTGGCACAGCCAACACGGTCCAAGTAACGGACGCGGTACTGGAGGCTTTGAAGCAGCCCTGAGTTGCGGGGCTCAAGTACACGATGGCCGGGCAGCGGAGGATGCTGACGGCTGACTACCGATCGCCGACATCCGCAATGGAGAAGAGCATGCAAAAGGATCCCAAACTTTCGACCCGCACCGGCCGCCGTGAGGCGATCAAGAAAACCGCCGCGCTCGGCGCGGCTGCTGCCATCGCTCCGTTGGGTTTTCCGGCCATCGTCCGCGCCCAGTCGGATGTGATCCGCATCGGTCATCTCACGCCGCGGACCGGCTTCCTGGGACAGGTGGGGGAATACGGCTTCCGCGGTGCTACGCTCGCCGTCGATGAAATCAACGCGTCGGGCGGCGTGCTCGGCCGCAAGCTGGAGATGGACGCGGAGGACAGCGTGAACCCGGCCACCGCGGTGACCAAGGCGCAGAAGCTGGTCGAGCAGAACAAGGTGGTGGTGCTGATCGGCGAGGTCAGCTCGGCCTCCGCCGGTGCCATCGCCGAGCAAGCGCTCAAATACAAGATCCCGTATATCAACACCGGCGCCAACTCGGACGCGCTGCGTGGCCAGAACTGCAACCGCTACATGTTCCACGTCGAAGGGTGCAACACGATGTACACCAAGACGATCGGGACCTGGCAGAAGGGCCACAATCTCATCAAGGGCGCCAAGTGGTACTTCCTCACCGCGGACTACGCCTTCGGCCAGGATCTGTACCGGGTGTCCTCGCGCTTCTTGCAAGACAACGGCGGCATCGTGCTGGCCAACGACATGGTGCCCACCAACACGGCCGACTACAGCGCCTACATTCTCAAGATCCGCGCGCTCAAGCCGGACTTCGTGTACCTGAATCTCGCCGGCGTGGATCAGACCACGTTCCTGAAGCAGTACAAGGAATACAGCCTGCCGTTCCCGCTGGCCGGCGGCGTGATGGACACCGTGCCGTTCTGGGCCGCTGGCCTGGAAAACCTGTCGGGGCACTGGCAGAGCCTGTGGTATCACGGCATCAAGGTCCCGGCCGCGCAGGCCTTCACCAAGCGCTTCTCGCGACAAGTTCCAGGCGGCCGCCGGACAACCAGGCCTGGGGCGACTACGTGGCGGTGAAGATCGTGGCGCAAACCTACGCCGAGACCAAGGGGACCGATCCCCAGGCGCTGATCCAGCATCTGGAGAAAGGTGCGAGCTTCGATATCCTGAAGGAGCGCAAGGGCAGCTTCCGCGTCTGGGACCACCAGCTGCTGCAGGAGATGTACGTGGTGGCAGGTAAAGGACAAGGCGCAATCCAAGGACAAGTGGGACATCTTCGACATCGTCAGCACGGTGCCCGGGCCGAAAGAGTCGCTCGAGCTGATCCAGCCCACCCAGACGGAGAATCCGTGCAGGATGGGGTGAGATGGCCATCGTCCCCGAGCTGATCCTCGAGCAGGTCATCAACGGCCTGCTGGTCGGATCGTTCTACATCGTCCTCTCGCTCGGCCTGTCGCTCATCTTCAGCCTGGGCGGCGTGGTCAACCTGGCGCACGGCGCGTTCTACGCGGTCGGCGCCTATCTGCGCATTCGAGATCGAAAAGCGGCTCGGCTTCTTCGGCGCCATGGCGCTGTCGCCGATCGGGGTTGCGCTTGCTCGGTATCCTGATCGAGCGACTGTTCCTGTCGCGCCTGTACAGCAAGGACCCGGCGCTCGGCTTGCTGTTCACCTTCGGCCTCGCCATGGCCGCCGAGCAGATCCTGCGCATGATCTGGGGCACGACCGGCCTGCCCTTCTCCATTCCCGACGCGCTGCGCGGCCAGCTCCACGTGAGCGACTTCATCTACTCCTACTACCGGCTGACCATCCTGCTGGTCACCGCGCTGGCGGTGGGCGGCTGCTGGCTGCTGCTCAACAAAACCTCCTTCGGCATGATCGTGCGCGCCGGCGTACGCGACCCCGAGATGGTGCGCGCGATGGGCATCAGCCTGCGGCCGGCGCTCACCGCCGTGTTTGCGCTGGGCGTCGGGCTCGCCGGGCTCGCCGGTGTCATGTCGGCGCCGCTGGCAGGAGTGCAGCCGGCGATGGGCAACGAGATCCTGACCGCCACCTTCGTGGTGGTGGTGATCGGCGGCCTGGGCAGCTTCTGGGGTGTGGTGCTGGCCGGTCTGCTGGTGGGCGTCGTGCGCGGGATCACGATTTATTTCTATCCGCCCGCGGCGGAGGCGTCGATGTACCTGCTGATGGTGCTGGTGCTGCTGTTCCGTCCGCGCGGGCTGATGGGCGAGAGATTCGAGAAGTTCGAATGACGACCAGCGATTCCAACCGGCCTTCGAAGTCGCGCCGCATCGTGCCGCGGAGCGCAGGCAGGCCCAGGAAGAGGCCGCGCGCTGGAGCAGCCGAGCTGGTGGCGCGCTTTTCGCGCCGCGCTCACTCCCGACGAGTGCATGCGCGTCCTCGCCGAGCTGGACCTGCCGCATACCCTCGACGAGGATGCCGCGCTCGCGCTGTACCGCGCACAACCGCAGCTCAGCTCTGCATTCATCCAGCGCCATCTGCCGCGCGGCCGCCGGGCCGACGACCCCTATTCCCCTTGGCACCGGCTGATGGGGCAGGCCCAGGCGCGCGCCGACGAGCAGCTGTACTTCGCTCTGTATCGCGCGCAGGCGACGCCCGAGCAGTGGGCGCGCGACACCGGCGAGATGGCGAGCAACGTCGCGGACCCGCAGGCGTTGTGCGCCGAGCTCGAGCGACGGCACCCGAACCGCTGGCGGCCGGACGTCGGTCCGCACTTGGCGCAACTGGCAATGCAACGGGGCGAGCACGTGCTGCCCTACCTGTCGCGGCGGGCGCAGGAGGTCTGGTCCGCGGGACGGCGCAACGGCTATCAGCAAGATGGTGGAGTTGAGCGAGCGCAAGGGCTGGTGGCAGTTGTGGGCGGCGCTGCTGCGTTCCTGCGCTTCGGCCGCGGAGTACGATCGGGACGTCATGGCGCTGCTGGCAGACCATGACAGCGAGGAGTCCGGATGTGCGGCAGCGCCTGCTGTTGCTGGCAGGCATCGGCCCTGAAGCCGCAGCTCACCTGCCCGGCTGATACCGCTGCGTGACGCCACACTCCTCGCGCTCTACCAACGCTTCCCGCACCTCGCCCGCGGCCCGTTCCGCCGGCAGTTGGAGCCCTCGCCCGCGCCGCCCCCTGTCCGGGCTGATCGAGGCCGCGATCGAGCAGCGGGACGACGACTTGATCGATCATCTATCCGCACGTCTGGCCGTGCGGGCCGAACGCTCCGGCGCGGAACGCGTGCTGCGGATGGCGGCGCTCATGCGGGAGCTATCTGCAAAAGGCCGCCACGGAGCCCGACGCTCTCGATCGGCGCGCCTGCGCCATCTTGAAGCTGCGTGCCACGGCGAACCATCCGCAATGAGCGCGACCTGATGCGACGCAATCCGCTCGCCCGGCTGCTGTTCGAGCACGCGGGCAAGGCCTGCCTGGCGGACGAGCACGCGGCCGCCGACCTGCTCCAGGCCGACGACGACCACGTCTGCGCAGTCGCCGTGCGTGCCATGACGAGCGACGACCCGCGCGCGTTGCCACTCGCGCGGCAAAACCTGGACCGGCTCCTCGCCGCGCTCGATCGCCCGCTGCCTCGCGCCGTCGCGCGACAGGCGTTGCGCGCGCTCGACAAAGTCGCAGACGCGCCGGGTTCTGCGGAACGTCATCCTCACCTGGGCGCGCGCGGCCCTCGCGCGGCGCGATTCGTCGTGCCCAACCGAGGAGCTGATGGCGCTGGTCGCGCGGCAACTGCGCCTTTACCCCGCTCTGCGCGGGGAGCGCGAGGTGCCGCTGGTGCATCGGCGAGTGGCGGCATGACCATGTCCTTGGTTTCATCCCGCCGCAGGTGCCGCGCATGGTTGACAAGAACGCGGCGCTCGGCGATAAGGAACACCGAGAGGGCGCGTTGGCGCGCAACCAGCCAGCAGTGCCCCGGTGCTTCGCCGGGGCGGCGCATTGAGCGCATTACCTCGCCACGGTTCCCCGCGCCGAAGGCACGGGGAGGCCATGAGTCCAGAGCCTCGCAAGTGGTTGGCCTGCGCGCCCTCTCGCCTTCGTTACCCGGCCTCTTGGCTGTGGGGCCGACGGTGCTGATCGAGTTCATCCGCCGGCTGTTCGGACGCACGCGCCGTCGCTCGCGACGCTCAGCCGCCGCAGCCGGTTCAGACCAAACCTGCCGCGCAACCGGTTCAGACCAAACCTGCAGCAGCGCAACCGCCGCGGCCAAAACCTGCCGGCAGCGCCAACCAGCAGCAGCCGCCTTCTCGTCCGGCACAGACGACAGCGCGTCCGGCCCAGAGCACGGCACGTCCAGGTCAGCGCTCGGTGCAAACGGCTCCTTCCCCGCCCGCGCCGTCGGCGCCAGCGAGCGCGAAGGTGCAGCCCGCTCTCTTGCCGGCGATGCTGCGCGCGCCACAGCCAGCCGTCCCTGCAACGGCGGCACCCAAGCCGTTGCCGCCCAGCGCACCGGGCGCTGCGAGAGTGGCCGAGAAGATCGACGTCCCGACCCCGGCCCCGCCGGCGCCGCTCAAGCCGCACCATCGGCGGCTGGCACTGCATGACGAGCGCCTGCTGGCGAAGACAGCGTGCCCTGACGCACACCGTCACGGCACGCCGGCGTCAGAAGAAATACTTCACCGCCGATGAAGCGCGGCGCCTGTTCTCGTCCACGCTGCGCACGCGCAACCGCAACCTGCGCGACCTGACCACGGACGAGGCACAGCTCGCGCGCTACGGCCTGCCGGTGTGGCACACCGAGGCGGAGCTGGCCGGCGCGCTCGCAGTCGACGCTGAAGGCGCTGCGCCACTTCTCGACCCACAGCGCGAAGGACCGGCTCACGCACTACGTGACGTTCGCCATCCCCAAGCGCACCGGCGGCGAGCGCCTGATCATGGCACCCAAGGCGCGCCTGAAGGCGCTGCAGCGCCGCCTGAACGCGCTGCTGGTCAGCAAGCTTCCGGTCAGCGAATATGCCCACGGCTTCCGCACCGGTCATTCTGTGCGCAGCAACGCCGAGCCGCACGTGGGCAAGAGCGTGATCCTGCGCCTGGACATCAAGGATTTTTTTCCGTCGATCCACTTCGAGCGCGTGCGCGGGTTGCTGATCGCGCTCGGCTATGGCTTTCCGGTGGCCGCCACGCTAGCCGCGCTCATGACCGAAGCGCCGCGCCAGCCCGTGGTGGTGGGTGACACCGTCTTCTTCCCGCCGGTCGGGCCGCGCGCCTGCCCGCAAGGTGCGCCCACCAGCCCGGGACTGAGCAATGCGCTGCTGGTGAAAATGGACCGGCGGCTGGCCGGTCTGGCGCGCCGCCGTGGCTTCGCCTACACGCGCTATGCCGACGACCTGACCTTCTCGGGCGAGGACATCGCGGGCGCGCACGCCTTGCGCCTGCTGGCCGCGCGCGTGGTGGAAGAGGAAGGCTTCGCGATCAACCAGCACAAGACGCGCGTGATGCGCAGCGGCTCATGCCAGACTGTCGACCGGCGTCGGTGGTGAACGACGTGCTCGGGCTCTCGCGCCAGGTGCGGCGGCGGCTGCGCGCGGCGATCCATCAATTTGCGAAGACGCACGCGGCGGGGCATCGGCGACCCCGCGCTGCTCGCGCGCCTGGACGGCAAGGTCGCCTATGTCTCCATGCTGAATGTCGAGCAGGCGCGCCGGCTGGCGCCACGCTAAGCCGCCAATGAACCCCACTCCCCTGCGTCATCCGCTGCTGATCCTCGCCATCGGGCTGATCGTCCTGCCGTGGCCCGTGATCGTCGCCGGCTACACCTGGGGCACCGCCACCGAGATCGCGATCTTCGTCGTGGTCGGGCTGGGCTTCAACCTGCTGCTCGGCTACACCGGGCTGCTGTCCTTCGGCCATGGCCTGTTCTTCGGGCTGGCCGCCTACTGCACCGCGCTGACGCAGATCCATTGGTTCCCCGACAGCATCGCTGCTGCCGTTCGTCTGCGGCGTCGTGCTTCTCGCATGCTGCTGGGCGCTCGCTGGTCGGCTTCCTGGCGCTGCGGCGGCGCGGCGTTTACTTCTCGCTGCTGACGCTGGCGTTCACCGCGCTCACGTTCTACATCGTGTTTCGCTGGACCTACCTTCACCGGCGGCGAGAACGGGTTGTCCGGGCTCAAGCGCGGGCCGCTGCTTGGGCTCGACCTCGACGATCAGCGCGTGTTCTATTACCTCGTGGTGGCGATCGTGTTCGGCGACCGCCTGGCTGGTGTGGCGCGTCGTGCACTCGCCGCTGGGCTCGGTGCTGGTGGCCATCCGCGAGAACGAGCAGCGCGCGCGCTTCGCCGGCTATCCGGTGCATGCGCTACAAGCTCGCCGCCTTCACCATTTCCGCCACGGTCACCGGGCTGGGCGGCTGCCTGTTCGCCTATCTCAAGCTGTTCATCTCCGCCGACCTGGTGAACCCGACCTTCTCGGGCGAGATCCTGGCCATGACCATCTTCGGCGGCATGGGCAGCTTTCTCGGACCGGCGCTGGGCGCCGTGTTCTACCTCATGTTCCGCGAGGTGGTGTCGGCCTATACCGCGGCCTGGCAGTTCTGGTTCGGCCTGCTGTTCATGGCTTTCATCCTGTTCTCGCCGCTCGGTCTGGTGGGACTGGGCGAGCGCCTGCTGGCGCCGTTCCGCCGCAAGCGCGAAGAGGCGGCGGCGATGGCCGCGCGCGTCACGCCGCAGCCCGGCCAGGAGGCGCCCGCGTTCCTGCGCGAGTACTCGCCCGTCGCAGGGCGCGTTGGTGAGCTGCGCGGGCGTGACCAAGCGTTCGGCGGCTTCACCGCCGTCGACCGCGTGGATCTCGAAGTTGCAGGACCGCAGGCTGCACGCGTTGATCGGCCCCAACGGCGCGGGCAAGACGACTTTGTTCAACCTGATTTCGGGCATGTTCGCGCCCGATCGGGGCACGGTGAAGCTGGTCGATCGGCAGATCGGCGGTTTGCCGCCGGAGGCAGTGACGGCTCAAGGGCCTGTCGCGCTCGTTTCAGATCACCAGCCTGTTTCCGTCGCTGAGCGTCTGGGAGCATCTCCGGCTCGGGGTGCAGGCCGCGCTCGCATCTGCGCCTGCATCCGCTGCATTCACGCGCAGTCGCTCGAGCAGGTGAACGCTGAGACGCGCGAGCTGGTCAAGTTTCTGGGCCTCGAAGGCGTCGAGGGCGTGACCGTGGCGGACCTGTCCTATGGCGGGCAGCGCCTGGTCGAGATCGGCGTGGCGCTGGCAGGCCAGGCCCCGCGCGCTGCTGCTCGACGAACCGCTGGTCGGGTCTGGCAGCGGCCGAGCGCGAGCGCATCACGGCGCTGATCCGCGGACTGACGCAGCACATGGCCGTGTTGCTGGTCGAGCACGACATCGACCGCGTGTTCGCCATCGCCGACAAGATCACGGTGATGAACGAAGGCAAGGTGCTGGTCGAGGGCGACTGCCGAGACGGTCCGCGGCAACGCCGAGGTGCAGCGCGTCTACATCGGCGGCGGCACACGCTGCGGCGCCGCGCGCGCCGCGGACCGAAGCTGCGGTCGGCAAGCCGCTGCTGGCGCTGTCCGGGATCAACACCTTCTACGGCAAGAGCCATATCCTGCACGACGTGAGCTTCGAGGTGCGCGAGAACGAAGTCGTGGCGCTGCTCGGGCGCAACGGCGCGGGCAAATCCTCGACCTTCAAGAGCATCATGGGCATCGTGCAGCCGCGCGCCGGCACAGTCGCCTTTGACGGACAGCCGATCAGCGGGCAGGCGCCCGAGCAGATCGCGCGGCTGGGCGTGGGGCTGGTGCCGCAGGGCCGGCGGCTGTTCGCCGGCCTCACGCGTGGAGGAGAATCTGCGGCTGGGCGGCCTCTCCCGCAGCCGCGGGCACGGGCGTGCGCTGGGATCGCGAGCGCATCTACAGCTACTTTCCGCGCATCCGGGACAAACTGCACACGCGGGCCGACCAGCTCTCCGGCGGCGAGCAGCAGATGGTGGCCATCGCCCGCGCGCTGTCGGGCAACGTCAAGATCCTGCTGCTGGACGAGCCCTTCGAGGGCCTGTCCCCGGTGATGGTGGACGAGGTGTTCAAGTCGATCGAGCAGTTGCGCAGCGAGATCTCGATCCTGATCATCGAGCACCATCTCGACATCGTGCTGTCGCTGGCCGACCGCGCGGTGGTGCTGGATCGCGGGCGCGTGTCGCACGAAGGGCCCGACGGAGCCGCTGTTGACGGATCTCGAGTTTCGCAAGAAGGTTTTGTGGCTGTGAGAGTGAACGCAGTCTCGATTTGATGGAGGGGTAGATGGAACTGTCAGTGAAGGGACAAGAGAGTCTTGATCACCGCCGGCGCCGGCGGTATCGGCCGGGTGATGACGGAAACGTTCGTGAAGGCGGGCGCGAAGGTCCACATCTGCGACGTGGTGCAGACTGCGCTGACCGACACCACCGCGACGCTTCAAGGGTGTCACGGCGACCCTGTGCGACGTCTCCGACCTGAAGCAGGTCGATCTGCTGTTCGCCGACGTGAAGAGCTATCTCGGCGGCCTCGACGTGCTGGTCAACAACGCCGGCATCGCCGGGCCGACGGGCAAGGTCGAAGACATCAGCATCGAGGACTGGCGCCGCTGCATCGACATCGACTTGAACGGCATGTTCTACTGCACGCGGCTCGCCATGCCGATGCTCAAGGCCGCCGGCGGCGGCAGCATCATCAATCTGTCCTCGGCCGCGGGCCGGCTCGGATTCCCGTTCCGTACGCCGTATGCGGCGGCGAAGTGGGCCGTGGTGGGCTTCACCAAGAGCCTGTCGATGGAAGTCGGCACCGACAACATCCGCGTCAACGCGATCCAGCCCGGCGTAGTCGAGGGCGAGCGCATCGACCGGGTGATCGACGCCAAAGCCAAGGCGCTGGGCATCAGCTTCGAGGAGCAGAGAGAAGAGCTCGCTCGAGCAAGGTGTCCATGCGCTCGATGGTGAGCCCGCAGGACATCGCCAACATGGCGCTGTACCTGGCGAGCGATCTGGGCAAACACGTCACCGGGCAGGCGATTTCGGTCTGCGCGGGAGTGGAAATGCTGCGGATGAATCCCGTCTTAGAGGGAAACAGATGGAAAAAATAGCAATCATCGGCGCCGGTCTGATCGGCCGCGCCTGGGCCATGGTGTTCGCGCGCGCCGGTCATCCGGTGAAGCTGTGGGACAACGACGCCGGGCGCCGTGCCCAAGGCGCTGCGGCTGATCGAGGAAGGTGCTGCGCGAGCTGCAGCAGTTTCGGCCTCGTCACCGAGGACCCGAGAAGCCGTGAGCACGCGCGTAACGGCTGCCGCCACGCTGGACGAAGCCGTGCAAGGACGCCGACTACGTGCAGGAGAACACGGCCGAGCGGCGTGGACGTCAAGCAGCAGGTCTATGCGCAGATGGATGCGGCCGCCCCGCCCGACTGCATCCTCGCCAGTTCCACCTCGACCATTCCGACCTCGGTATTCAGCGAAGGCCTGAAAGGAAAGCAGCGCTGCATCGTCGCGCATCCGGTGAATCCGCCGCACGTGGTACCGGTGGTGGAGCTGTCACCTGCGCCCTGGACTTCGCCCGAAGTCGTCGAGCGCAGCTCCGCGCTGCACGAGAAGGTCGGTCAGGTGCCGATCATCGTCAAGCGCGAAGTCGCAGGGCTTCATCCTGAATCGCCTGCAGGCCGCGCTGCTGAACGAAGCCTGGCGGCTGGTGAAGGAGGACTACGTCACCGTCGACGACCTGGACAAGTGCCTCAAGGACGGCCTGGGGCTGCGCTGGTCCTTCATGGGCCCGTTCGAGACCATCGATCTCAACGCGCCCGGCGGCGTGCCCGACTATGCCCAGCGCTACGGCCCGGCGCTGTACGAGATGATGAAGGACGTGCAGCTGCGAGCCGTGGGACCCGGCCCTGATCGCGAAGATCGAACGCGAACGGCGCAAGGTCATGCCGCAGGAGCAGCACGCGGAGCGCGAAGCCTGGCGCGACCGGCGGCTGATGGCGCTGATCGCGCACAAGCGCGCGATCGGCGGCGAAAGACTAAGGCAGCTGACGCATTGAAGTCTGAGCAATTGACCGAGCAGACGAGAAATGGCCGGACAACGCAAAGTCATCATCACCTGCGCCGTGACGGGCGCGATCCACACGCCCAGCATGTCGCCGCACCTGCCGATCACGCCCGACGAGATCGCGGAGGCCGCGATCGGCGCGGCGAAAGCCGGCGCGGCGGTCGTTCATCTGCATGCGCGCATGCCCGAAGACGGCCGCCCCACGCAGGACCCGGCGATGTTCAAGCGCTTCCTGCCGAAGATCAAGGCGGCCAGCGATGTGGTGATCAACATCACCACCGGCGGCGCGCCCACCATGGCGATCGAGGAGCGCCTGCAGCCCGCGCTGCAGCTCAAGCCCGAGGTGGCCTCGCTCAACATGGGCTCGATGAACTTCGGGCTGTACGAGATGATCCCGCGCGTACAAGGAATGGAAGTACGAGTGGGAGAAGCCCTACCTCGCCGGCAGCGACGAGCGCATCTTCAAGAACACCTTCAAGGACATCGCCTACATCCTGCAGTCCTGCAGCGAGAACGACACGCGCTTCGAGATCGAGTGCTACGACATCGGGCACCTGTACACCGCTGCGCACTTCCTCGATCGCGGGCTGGTCAAGCCGCCGCTGTTCATCCAGTCGGTGTTCGGCATCCGCGGCGGCATCGGCCCGCATCCGGAGGACGTGCTGCACATGAAGCGCACCGCCGACCGCCTGTTCGGCGATCAGTACCAGTGGTCGGTGCTGGGCGGCGGGCGCAACCAGATGTACATCGCCACGCAGTCGGCGGTGATGGGCGGCAACGTGCGCGTCGGGCTGGAGGACAGCCTGTGGATCGGCAAGGGTCAGCTCGCGAAGAGCAATGCCGATCAGGTGAGCCAAGATCCGCCGCATCCTCGAGGAACTGGGACTCGAGATCGCCACGCCGGACGACGCGCGGCAGATCCTGAAGCTGAAGGGCAAGAACAACGTCAATTTCTAGACAGGACTATGAACGAATACAAAATAGCGGCAATTCCCGGCGACGGCATCGGCAAGGAAGTCGTCGCCGCCGGGGTGCAGGTGCTGGAAGCGCTCGCTAGACGCGATGGCGCCTTCAAGCTGCAAGTGCAGGAGTTCCCCTGGGGCAGCGACTACTACAAGCAGCACGGGCGCATGATGGCGGCGGACGGCCTCGACACCTTGAAAGGCTTCGACGCGATCTACTTCGGCGCGGTCGGCGCCCCGGATCTGCCGGACGACATCACGCTTGTGGGGACTGCGGCTCGCGATCTGCCAGGGCTTCGATCAGTACGCCAACGTGCGCCCTACCCGCGTGCTGCCCGGCATCGAGCCTCCGTTGAAGCTCAAGCAGCCGACCGACATCGACTGGGTCATCATCCGCGAAAACAGCGAAGGCGAGTACGCCGGGCACGGCGGGCGCGCACATCGCGGGCATCCGGAGGAAGTCGGCACCGAGACCGCCATTTTTACCCGTGCAGGTGTGAGCCGCATCATGCGCTTCGCATTCGAGCTGGCGCAGCGCCGGCCGCGCAAGTTGCTGACCTTGATCACCAAGTCCAATGCGCAGAAGCACGGCATGGTGATGTGGGACGAGATCTTCTACGAGGTCGCCAAAGGCTACCCCGATGTGACGACCGACAAGATGCTGGTCGATGCCGCCACCACGCGCATGGTGTTGAAGCCGCAGACGCTGGACGTCATGGTGGCTACCAACCTGCATGCCGATATCCTGTCCGATCTGGCGGCAGCGCTGTCCGGCAGCCTGGGGATCGCGCCCACGGCTAACCTGAATCCCGAGCGGAAGTATCCATCCATGTTCGAGCCGATCCACGGCTCCGCCTTCGACATCACCGGCAAGGGGATTGCGAATCCGATCGGCACGTTCTGGAGCGCCGTGATGATGCTCGAGCACCTCGGCGAGAAGCGTGCCGCAGCGCGGCTGATGGCTGCAATCGAAGATGTGACGGCGAAGCGCGTATTCACGCCGGACCTGGGCGGCAAGGCGAAGACCGCAGATGTCACGGCGGCGGTCTGCGAGGCGATCCAGACCGTCAGCGTTCACGCCTGATTCTGCCCGCTGCGGCAGTTACGCGGCGCCGGCCCGCGCTGTGAGATAGCGCTCCACCGCTGCACGTTCGCGGTCGGTCATCCGCACACCCGCCTTGGTCCGGCGGAACAGGACGTCCTCAGCGGTGGTCGCCCACTCGCGCTCGACCATGTAGTCGACCTCTGCCGCGGTTAAGCCGCCGCCGAAGTGCTCGCCCAGATCCGACGGCCGCTGCGCGGTTCCGAGGACGCGCACGGCAAGGCTGCCGTGACGTCGCGCCAGCCCGCGCAGCCAATCCGGCGGCAGGCCGGAGTAGCGCTGCGCCATGTCGGAGGCGAAACGCTCGAAGCCACCGGTCATGTCACCTCCAGGCAGCGGCACACTCACGGTCCATGCCGGTCCACAGCCAGGCAGCTCGCGCGCCAGGCGCTCGAGCGCCCGCTCGGCCAGGCGGCGATAGGTCGTGAGCTTGCCGCCGTACACGGACAGAATCGGCGCACCATTGCGCGCGCGATCCAGCTCGAGCACGTAGTCGCGGCTCAGGCGCGATTCGCTGTCGCGGCCATCGTCGTGCAGGGCGCGGATACCGGCGAAGCTCCAAGCCACTTCGTCATCGCGGACAGGCGCAGCGAAGTAGCGCGCCACTGCGCGCTTCAGGTAGTCGATCTCCTCGGGCGAAATGTCGACCAGACCCGGCGCACCGGACAGCGGGACATCGGTGGTCCCGACCAGGGTGAAGTCCTGTTCGAACGGGATGACGAACACCACACGCCCATCGTCGTTCTGCAGGATGAAGGCGTGCCCGCTGCCCGGAGGCCGCCGCAGGACCAGATGGCTCCCCTTGACCAGCCGCACACGGCTGCGCGGCTGTATTCCGGCGGCGTCGCGCAGGAAATCGCTGACCCACGGGCCCGTCGCATTCACTACCGCGCGTGCGGCCCGTGTCGTGACGTTGCCGTCCTCGCGCTGCAAATGCGCCACCCAGCCTTGTCCGCTCGGCTCCAGCTCTACGCAGCGGGTGCGGCACAAAACGACGGCGCCGAGATCTGCAGCGCTGCGGGCGTTCAGTATCGTCAGCCGCGCGTCATCGCCCCACGCATCGCTGTATCCCAACCCGCGCCGATACTCCGGACGCAGCTCGACACCAGCCCCGTGCCCGGCAAGGTCCACGCTCCAGCTGCGCGGGAGGCTGCTGTGCCCGGCGACGCGGTCGTAGAGCCATAACCCGGCGCGGAGCTGCCACGCGGGCCGTGAGCCCGGCCCTATCGGCATCAGGAACGACAAGGGTCGGACAAGGTGCGGCGCGATCCGCAGCAGGATCTCGCGCTCGGCAAGAGCTTCGCGCACCAGCCGCAGGCGACCCTGCTCCAGGTAGCGCAACCCGCCGTGGATCAGCTTGCTGCTCGACATGGATGTGGCGGCGGCCAGATCGTACTGCTCGACCAGCACGACCTCGAGCCCGCGGCCGGCGGCGTCGCGCGCGATACCCGCGCCGTGGATGCCGCCGCCCACCACCAGCAGATCGCAGCGCTCGGGAATGGTCATCGGGCGATTCTCGCATAGCCGGCACCGCAGGCAGCACCATAGAGCGATGCGGGACGCTTGGAACCCCGCTCGACCGCCATAGGTCTCACCTAGGGAAGCCCTAGTCCAGGGTTATACTTGGCGAAGGTGAACTCGATAAAGGCGGAAGATGAGACGCGCACTGCTGATGTCGACTCTGTTGTTGCTGGCACTGCCTGGTCACGCTGCGTTGCCCGGCGACAGTGCCGAAGGCAAGAAGCTGCACGACGCGCATTGCGTGAGCTGTCACAACACCAGCGTCTACACGCGTCGCGACCGTCAAATCAAATCGCTGGACGGGCTCAACCAGCAGCTGGGCGAGTGTACGCACGCCGCGCAAGTGACCTTGACCGACGCTCAGCAGAAGAGCGTCATCAAGTACCTGAACGAGCAGTTCTACAAGTTCAAATAAGGCGGGGAGCTGGTCGCCTCCGATAAGCCGCATGCTCAATCCCTCGCCTTGGCGTCCACGCCCCGGCCCGCCCACTCTACCGAACGCCTGAACGATGGTTCAATTGATCACACAGTACGGCCTGGCGTTGGTTTTCGCCAACGTGCTGCTGGAGCGGATCGGCCTGCCGCTTCCGGCCATGCCGACCCTGATCGTGGCCGGCGCGATGGCAGCGGACGGAGTGTCCTCCGCGCTTGCGATCTTCTGCGTCGCCTTCGTTGCGGCCAGCATCGGCGACGTGCTCTGGTACATCGCGGGCCGGCTATACGGACATCGTGTCATGAAGCTCCTGTGCCGCATGTCGCTCTCCCCCGATTCCTGCGTGCGGCAGACAGAGTTCCGCTTCGAGCGCTGGGGACGCCTCACCTTGGTGGTGGCGAAATTCGTTCCGGGTCTGTCCACTGTCGCACGGCCCTTGGCGGGGGCCACAGGACTTGGCTGGTGGTCCTTTCTCATGTTGAACGGTTTGGGCACGGCGCTCTGGGCCGCGGCGGCGGTGGGCACCGGGGTAGTTTTCCATGCCGAGATCAACCAGCTCATCATCGGTCTGCAAGACCTTGGGACCGTCGCAATCGCGGTGCTTGGCGTACTGCTCGCAGCCTACATCGCGCTCAAGTGGTGGCAGCGCCGGCGTTTCTTCAAGCTGCTGCGCATCTCTCGCATCACCGTCGATGAGCTGCTCCGGCTGATGGCGGGCGATCCGGCGCCGGTCGTGGTCGATCTACGCTCCTCCGTGAATCGCGACCAGGACCGGCGCGCCATTCCCGGCGCCTTGTGGATGAGCGTCGAAGAGGTGGATCGGCACCTCGACCGCTTGCCGATCGATCGCGACATCGTTTTCTATTGCTCCTGTCCGAACGAGGCTGCGGCTGCCTACGTGGCAAAAACGCTCATCGATCTGGGCTACACCCGGGTGCGGCCGCTCCTCGGCGGGCTGGATGCGTGGGTTGCCGCCGGCTATCAGGTCGAGTCGTGGCCTCCAGCAGCCTCTACCGATAGCGCGTCAATGGGTGAAACGACATCTTCGTCTGGCGCTTTGTGAAGGCCAGCTACCCCGGCAACGATCGACGCCGCTTCGGCCGCTTCCCAGCCGCTGCTACGCAAGGCCGCGTAAAGTGGTCCCTGCGCAAGCAGGGTCGCCGGTGGTGAAGCAGGCGTCACCGGCGGACCCTCACTGACAACCCGGCTCAGGAGCACACCCGTGAATCGACCCCCTCTACCTCCATTCACCTTGGAAACAGCAACGCAGAAAGTGCGCATGGCCGAGGACGCGTGGAACACGCGTGATCCGGCGCGGGTCGCGCTCGCCTATACGGTGGATAGCCGCTGGCGGAATCGCGCGGAGTTCCTGCAGGGGCGCGAGGCCATCGAAGCATTCCTGACGCGGAAGTGGAACCGCGAGCTCGACTACCGTCTGATCAAGGAGCTGTGGGCCTTCCGCGACAATCGCATCGCCGTTCGCTTCGCCTACGAGTGGCATGACGACAGCGGCTCCTGGTTCCGCAGCTACGGCAATGAGAACTGGGAATTCGATGAGCATGGCCTGATGCGGCTGCGCATCGCGAGCATCAACGATGCTCCGATCAAGGACAGCGACCGCAAGTACTTCTGGCCGCTTGGACGCCGGCCGGACGATCATCCTTCGCTGAGCGATCTCGGTTTCTAGACAGCCCTCAGGCAGTCGACCATGACCTATTCCAGCGGCGTCGCTTTCACGCCCACGGTAAAGTCGGTGCAGGCCCGAAAGGGCTCGCGGCGCGCCTATGCGCGCATGGAGGAAGCGGGCGTGTGGGAAACTCGCATCACCGCCGATCGGGCATGGGCGTTCGCCGCGGTAGCTTCAGGCTCGCCATTGCTCGCATAATCCTGACGCGCGGCCTTACTATTCGCGCTCGGCCGGACGAATGGCGGCTGCGGACCTCGGGGCCGGCACGGGCCGAGACTTCGATCTCAAACCTGAGCGGACAAAGAACCATGAAACCCTACGCGTTGGTGTTCTGGTTGACCTGCCATGCTCGCGCTGCTGACAGGGTGTGCGGGCAGCTCTCCGCGCATGGAGCCGCTGTCTGTCACGCTGTCGGACATCCAGCCAGGGCCAGATGGGCCTGCTGGAGCAGGAGTACCTCATCAAGATCCGCGTGCAGAACCCCAACAACTTGGAGATCGCAGTGACCGGTCTCTCCTATCGGATCGAGGTGAACGGCAAGTCATTCGCCAAAGGGGTGAGCAAACAGGATGTCACAGTTCCGGCGTTCGGCGAGGTGGTCCTCGATGCCACAGCGGTCGGTGGCCTCAGCGGGATCATCACACAGATTGCGCAACTCCAGAAGGGCGTGCCGGAGAAGATGAGCTACCGGCTGAGCGGCAAGCTCGCCTCTACGAGCACTTCGTATCCGTTCGATGCCGTCGACAACATCGAACTGCCCGGGCTCACAGGCGCAGCGGGGAAATAGCGTTAGGTCCGTGGCCCACAAAAATTGCATTGATCGAACGAACCAAATGGGCACCAGCCCATGACTACCTAAGGAGATTGCAGTGATCCGCTTCTACTATCACCCCTCGCCGAATCCGATGAAAGTTTCGCTCTTCCTGGAAGAAGCGGGTCTTGCCTACGAAGTCGTTCCGGTGGACACGCGCAAAGGCGAGCAGCACACGCCTGGGTTCAGGGCCATCAACCCGAACGGCAAATTGCCGGCGATCGTGGATACCGATGGACCCGGCGGCGCCCAGATAACGGTGTTCGATTCCAACGCGATCCTGCTCTATCTGGGCGACAAGCTGGGCCGCTTTGTCGGCGGCCCAGCCGACCGCGGAGAATTGCTCTCGTGGCTCATGTTCGTAGCCACGGGTATCGGTCCTTATTCGGGGCAGGCGGTGCATTTTCAGCGCGCGGCGCCCGAGCCGCTGCCGTATGCGATCAACCGCTACCGGCGTGAAGCGGATCGGCACTATCGCGTGCTCGACAGCCATCTCAAGGGGCGCAGCTTCATCGTCGGCAACGACTATTCGATCGTCGATATGTCGGCCTGGGGCTGGGTCGACCGCGCGCCGATCGTGCTTCCCGGCGAGGCCGATCCGATCGCGGCTTACCCGGACCTGAAACGCTGGTTCACTGCGATCAACGCACGGCCAGCCGTGGCAAGAGCGCGTGCAGTCGGCACCGGTCTGGTGTTCAAGCAGGAGATGGACGAAGAGGCACGACGCGCGATGTTCCCATCGAACTATCCACTCGTGGCAGCGTAAGCGAGCGCCGGCGTCAAAAGAGCCTGAGATTTCCCGGCGCGGGCGTGCGCAGGCCTGCGTATTAGCGGGCCGATCCGGCTCGAGAATCGAGCGGGTTTTGTCGGCTGAGAAGTTGTTCGACAAGTGTTCGAACAAGAAGCGCTCGCGGTCAAGTTTAGATCTTGTCGTGCGCAGCGCAGCGGTATTATCCTTTCCACCGTACTGTCTTCGCACTAGAACAACATACTCGCCGTCGTTTTGACAAATTGGGAGGTAAACATGGGCATTCGTCCGGTCGTCCGCGCAATCGCTCTGGTGATGACGGTCTTCTTCGCGGGCTGTTCGGGAATGATGGGAGGCGAGAGTGGAACGGAAGCCAAACCCGCCGCAAAGAAGACCTCTGCCAGCGCGAAGAGCGTCGTCAGGGACAATACGATCGTCCCCGGCAAGCGCATTGGCCCGGTGTCCGTCGGCATGCCGGTGTCCCAGCTCTACGATGTAATGGGCGAGCCGACGCAAACGCAGAAGGGCCGCGGTATCGAGCGCTACGTGTTCGAGGGACTCGAAGTCGTCGTGGACGACACCGATGAGTCGGTCAGCACGGTCACGACGGGGTCGGCGGACTATGCCACCGCGGATGGCCTCAAGGTCGGACTTACGGTCCTCGCCGTCAAGGCAAAGCTGGCGAAGCTGTCAGGGCAGCTGTTGATCAGGGAAGAAGGGGAAACGACGACCTATTCCACCTCGGGCATGGTGGTTCTGGTCTTGAATGGCCAGGTGAAATCGATCACCGTCCGACCGGTTTCAGGTGCCTCGAACGGCTGACTCCAGCGCCGGCGTCGCACGACGGATGCGCGGCTGGGCGCACGTCAGGCGAAGCTAAAGTCCAAAGCGCGGACGCCGCGCTCGCCGCGCACCTGGATGTTGAAGGACAGGACCATGCGGTCCTTGCGCCCTTCGTAAGGCATCGCCTGGTGCTTGAGAAAGGCCGGAAGATCACCAGCTTGCCCTCCTCCGGCGTCACTTCGAAGTGGATGCCCTGCAGGTACGCGTTGGACCGGTCCACGTAAGCGCCGCCCAGCCAATCGAGGTAGGTCCGTAAAGCGCGTTACGCCGTTGATCGCACCCAGCGTGGGGTGCCGTTCGCGTTCGCTTAGCGGATCGATTTGGAGGTAGTTAGACGCCGGACCAGAAGCACCTGAACGAACAGTTATACAAGCTCAACCAGACATCTGCCTCTCCTGCTTTACCGTTATTGGTTAAGACGACAAGAAATAGGAAATTGTGCTTGACACATCCAGTTAATTAACGCAATCTGGCTCAGGGATGAAATTGCGTTCGTTTGTCCCAGCCGGAACCGAAGCTTTGGGCGTGAGATTGTGGGACAACAAAGAAAACGCCGATGCCTATAACCGCGAGCCTAACGCAGAAGTGACCAAGATCCTGGCGAATCTGGTTGGAGGAGCTCCTCGGGTTGATACCCATGAGGTTTTCAGCTCCACCTTCCACAAAATTCGGCGTTGCTGCAAGGTCTAACGCCAGTAGGTGTCTTTGTTTGGCGGAGGGCGGGCTCGGCCCGCCCTCTCTACCGTCTGCTAACAAGAAATCGCAGCCACCCGTGAGATCTCCGGTTCTCGCAGAGAGGAGAGATCTACGGGCACGCGGAGGTCCCTATGTTTGATGCCGGTTGGACAGCGTCACTTCGGTCGCTGAGCACGCGCCGCGAGGTGCGCGGCTTCCTGGCCAAGGGACAAGGCGACTTGACTCGTGGTCCGGCCCACCTAGATGTGTCAGCGGAGCTCTCTGATCTCGCGACCGGTAGTGACCGCGAGGTTATCGACTCTTACCGGTACCTCGACGCGCTTTGTAAGGGCCTTAGCGCAAGAGATGCGACGTATTCCCACATCTTGATGAGTTGCAATGTTCGGGACCTCTTCGCAAAGGCGCTCCAACGAATGAAGGAGCTACCACCAGACCCACGCGAGACCTTACATGCGAAAGCGCCAAAGACTCCGAACGTCGAGCAGCCGCGACACATCAGTGCCACTGAGCATGGTGTGAGCCAACCGATCACATTGCGCGAACGGAGAGTACGCATTCATGTGAAGCCCGCGACCGGGACACATTCGCCCCCTCGCTCCACGGTCGCGGCGACGACCTAACCAAGTCTTGAGTGACGAAATCATAGGAGAGACGGCGATGGCCCACGTATATACTCTCGCTGCTGAGAAGTCTCAGGACCACTCCCAGACTTTTGGGACCCAGCAAGTAAGCCAGAAAGCGCAGCCCTCGGTAGCCGTAAGTCCGACGGAGCGTCACGACAGGATTGCCGAGGCCGCGTATCTTCGCGCTGAGCGGCGGTACTTCCCGCCCGGGCGCGAGCTTGAGGACTGGCTGGAGGCGGAAGCCGAGGTCGACAAGCTGCTCACGCAAGTCCATTGAGCTGGGCTCGTTCCCCTCCTTAGTCCTTATCGCCGGAACGCAGACATGACTACCGGTACCGTTAAATGGATCAATGACAGAAAAGGCTTTGGCCTCATTACTCCAGACGGCGGAGGCGAGGACCTCTTCGCACGTTTCTGGGCGCTCTCGGCCGCCCATAGTTCCAAATCACTAAGACAGAAGCAGAAAGTGTCCTTCAACGTCACGGCCGATCTCGATGGCGAGCGAGCCGTGAATATCAAGCCCATCGCGTAACAACGCTCTCGAGAGTGAAAACGCGTGGGCGACCGGGCTTGTGTCATTTCGAATAGATGTCGCTCGCAACGCTCGGTGGCCTCCGCTAGGTTCTACGGGTGCGTGGGTTGTCCAGATTGGTGAACCACCCGACCTCGCGCGAGGTTAGAGACTCGTCACTCGTGATCAACAGAATTCTCCTGAATGCATGGACTCGCGTCCTCCATGCGAGTAGTGTAGGTAGTGCTCACGGGGTTGCAGCCCGGAGGACAAGGCCACGAATACCACTACCACCGTTGTCTTCCTCGAACTTGCGCCTGATCCAGGCGCTGCAACCCCGGGTTGAGCAGAACCCGCGATCTCCGCCGACCGGTTGTTGTATGACCGGCCCCTGGCCCCTCTAGATTGCCGTCGACTGCGGCAACTCCAGCTCCCAGAATGCGTTGACCGCCCCTGCGCCGTGAACGAAGAGGATCTCGTGAACAGCGCCGGGTGTGGCGTCTTTCTACATCGGGCCGGTATCCGCTTCAGGTGCCACACGATAGAAAGCACCGCAATCGAAAGCCGGTCAGAAGCAGACTGGCCAGGAGAGCCACATGAACGTTCGCACAATCACTACTTTCATCCTTGCAGTCGCTTTGATGGCATCGGCAGCCGGTGTCTATGCAGCTGAGCAGTCCGGCCACGGCGATCCCTATACCGGCCCGGACACGCCTGTGATGACTGCCGCTTGAACACTGCAGTCACCCGTAAGTGGGGAAAGCGCCGGAGGCTGTGAAGCGCTAGGCACCTTGGTGGTAAACAATATCCGCGGCATCCTCAAGACCTGCGCGGTGAAGGCTCCCGGCTTTGGTGACCACCGCAAGGCCATGTACAACGCGGCTACCGACTCGTATGGCGATCTGGTCGAGATGGGTGTGCTGGATCCGACCAAAGTGACACGTTGCGCGCTGCAAAACGCGGCTTCGGTCGCTGCCCTTATCGTTTCAGGGGCACACAGTGCCCAAAGGCACCCGGCGCACCTGCTATCCCTTCACGAGCGCACCCTCTCCAAGAAAATGCAGCGGATCTCTGAGATTCTGCAACTCCCGGTAATAGTAGAGTGGCGTAGGCCGCTTCTGCTTGAACCGCAACCGCTTCAAAAACTCGATCTCCTCCTGGGTCGCATTCCCACTGAGTGAAGTGTCCTTGAGGAACGCCTTGAGCCCCGGCTCATCTCCAGAGGGTCGAGCGGGTTCTGTCTCGACAAACTCGAACCGCTTCGAGTGCCCTGGGGTGAACCTTCGATTAAGCACAATGTTCATATTGAAGGTCGCGGGCTCGATCTCCCAGGAGTCGATCAGCGGATCCAGAAAGGAAACGCAGTGCTCCACTGACACGTGGAGGACGTCTGTACCCAGAAACTCGAGGATCATGACCCGCATCTGCTTGTAGTTTCGCCCATTGTGCCGAGCCACCGAGCGGAGCCACTTCTCACTGCTCAATTCTTCTCTGGCGACGCGCTTGACCACGTCGAGAAGCTTTTGCGTGACGAGGCGTTCGAGCTCACCAAAGGGCTGCTTCTCAAAAATCGCTCGGAGCTGTTCCTGCTTTTCCGGTGTGCACTTGCGCAGAACCAGCTCTCGCACCTCGTGAAGCAAGGGCGCCGGCGGGTCCTCGAAATTTCTCTTCAGCTCTTCCCTGCGCTGGAGCTCGGCGAGCTTCGCAAGCCTACCGCCCGACATCTTGAGAAACTTGCCCATCTTCTCGTAGATGTCCGTCCGATCGGGCGCGGGGGGTGATTTCTTTCGAGTCAACAGCTGAGAGATGTAGGACTCGGTGACTTGCGCGGCGGCCGCCAATTCCTTCTGCTCTAACCCCAACTGTTCCAACCGTTCCTTGATGACTAAGCAAACATCCACCGCATGCCTCCACAACTAACCCGCCTGGATTAACTTATCCAGATCTTCTGAGATAACGATTGACAGGTCAAGTGAATCCACCCCAGGCTGATAGGAGGCCTGAAGCGAGCACGCTTTGTAAGGGCTAATGAAGAGATAGTGATCATGTTCAGACTGCTTAGTATTGTGATTGCATCCGGGTTCGTCTTGGGGTTCACCGCGGCGATAGGGCAAACGCTTGATACGGAGGCCCGGAAGACCGCGGGCGAATACAGAATAGAGAAGGATCCCTGCAGGAACCCGAGCGAAGCCGACAGGGAGCAATGCGCGAGAGACGCCAAAGCCACGCAGGAGAGTTCACGCATACGATGCGAGAAGCTAACCGACCAGGCTAAAAGGGAATGCGTGCTCGAGGCGTTCGTCCGGCAGCATGACCGGATGATCGCCGGGGACGGAATCGAGAAAAGCGAGGGCGCACCGCCAAACGGCTCACGGGCAAGGTAAGGCGGACTACCCGGCGACGGCGCGTCACTGGTGGAGGTCGAACCCGCAGGGTTTCAGTGACTGACCTCGCACTAAAAATATCCACTTTATGTTCGCTAGTGAACAGAGTGCCTGGCGCGAAAGGCGGAAGATGCATTTGGGCTAAAGCGCTCCGTTGGTCCGAGGCGCGAAACTTGTCCGACGAGCGCCTGCCGACACGCAGTATGGTTTGTGTCGGCCAGGGTAAATGCGAGTATCCGCTCGGCGCGCGGACATTGAGTGGACGTGGCCGCTAGGCAATCCAGGGGTCCGGATATCGGGCGTGTTGGTAGCTGTCGCATGCCACCGGCAATTGTCCACTACAACGTGAATTCACAATGGGATTGGAGGCACTTTTCATGAAACAAGAAACTTCGGTGAAGGTCAAGTATGGAGTTTGGGGCCTCATATTCGGAGCAGCGGTTGCGATGATCGTCGGCTTCGCCTGGGGTGGCTGGGTAACCGGGGGCACCGCAAAGGGGAAGACCGATGAGGCAGTATTGGCGAGCCGGGCTGCGATTTGCGTCGCCCAATTCATGAGGGCACCGAACCACGATCGGGAGCTCAAAGCATTTGAAGAGATGGATTCGTGGAAGAGAAGTGAGCTCATCGAAAAAGGGGGCTGGGATAAGATGCCCGGGCAGGGAGAGGCCAGCGGTGCTGTGGCCGAAGCTTGCGCCAGGGGGATTGAGGTTCTTGCCGCAAAATGAACCGCGTAGTATCCAATTGCCGGGGCTTCGGCAGCTCGGAACGTCGCATAGCGCCGCAGCAGATCCTCGCCGCTGGTATAGAACCCGCCGCCGCGCTCGCCCTCCAGATGTCGGGCGCGGTGCTGGAGGAACCGCAATACCAGGGCCGGGTTCACACGAGAGGCGTCGGCGTACTCCCGCTCGAGCAGGGAGACGGGCCATAGTGCATGAACTGCCTCCCCAGCCAGAGTTAGGCCCGTTCGGGTTCATCAACCCAGCGGGCGTACATCTCCGACCCTTCCGCACAAGACCGGAAGCGACAACCCGTCGCGGTGTTGGCGCTGAGCGTGGCCCTGTAGTCTCTCCCCGCGCTGCGTCCATCCTTAAGCCCATCACCCACCTGTTTGCTAGCGGCACCGTCAACCCCTACACTCCCCTAAGGCAACTCGACAGGCGGCTGGTCATACGTGCCTGCCCAGAACCAAGCACCAGGAACCACAGGGAGATCTGGCGTGGATCTGATGCATTCGAGTTTGGCGCACCCTTTATTCCTCGTCTCCCTTGCCGCTGCGCCGGCGGACGACTCTAACCGCGGCTGCGAGCCCGCACTGTTTCGGATGCCGGATCGGGGAAGGTCATGACGAGCGTCCGGGAGTGGCTGGAAGGGCTGGGGCTCGCTCAGTTTGCTGACGCATTCGAGGCTGAGCAAATTGAACTCCGCGCCCTGCCCGAGCTGACGGAAAGCGATCTCAAGGACCTGGGGCTTCCGCTCGGTCCGCGGCGTATCGTTCTGAAAGCCGTGCGTGAACTCGATTACGGTCCTGGTGCCACTCTACGGATCGAGGCAGCGTCTGCGGCGGAACTCAAGTCTGTCGCACCGTTTCGTGAAGCAGAGCGTCGGCAGATCACGGTGATGTTTTGCGATCTGGTGGGTTCGACGGGGCTGTCTGAGCGGCTCGATCCTGAGGACCTGCGCAGCTTGATGCAGGCGTACCAGCAAACGTGCGGGGCGGTGATCGAGCGCTACGCGGGCCACGTCGCCCAGTATCTGGGCGATGGACTGATGGTCTACTTCGGCTGGCCGGCGGCACACGAGGATGACGCCGAGCGGGCGGTGCGAGCCGGGCTGGAGATTGTCGAGGCGGTCAAGCAGGTCGAGGCACCGAACCCGCTGCAAGTGCGCGTGGGTGTTGCCACCGGTGCGGTGGTCGTGGGCGAGACCGGTGCGGGGGATGCCTCGGTACCGAAGCTCGCCGTGGGTGAGACACCGAACCTTGCTGCACGTGTTCAGGGGCTGGCCGGCGCGGACCAGATCGTCATCGCGGAGTCGACCCATCGGTTGACGGGCGGGGCATTCGAGTACGCGGATCTCGGCAAGCAGACCTTGAAGGGCATTGTCGAGCCGATACGCACCTGGCGCATCGAGGGGCTGGCTCGTACCCAAGGCCGCTTCGAGGCCGCGCACGGCTTTCACCTGACCCCGCACGTCGGACGCGAGGAAGAGCTTGGCCTGGTTGTGCGCCGCTGGGAGCAGGCCTGCGATGGGGAGGGTCAAGTTGTTGCGGTCTGTGGCGAACCTGGGATTGGCAAGAGCCGGATTCTGCATGAGCTGCAGTCGCATCTGTCCAACACGGCACACCACACGTTGCGCTACCAGTGTTCGCCCTATCACACCAACGCGCCGCTGCACCCCTTCGCCGAACAGCTCGAACGCATGGCCGGGTTGGATCGGGACGACACGCCGGACGCCAAGTACGACAAGCTCGAGGCCCTCATTGCCGCCTCCGGCAAGGAAGCGGCGGCGCTGATGCCTCTGCTTGCCCCGGTGCTCTCGTTGGCTACCGGATCGCGCTATCCCACCCTCAATTTGAGTGCTCAGAAGCAGAAAGAAGACACGCTCGCGGCACTGTGCGAGCTGGCGATGGCAGCGGCAGGCGAGCAGCCGGTGTTGATCGCCTTCGAGGACGTGCACTGGATCGACCCGACCTCGCAGGGGGCGCTTGATCTGCTGGTGGCCGCCACCGCGCGCCATCGCGTCCTGCTGGTGGTGACCTATCGTCCCGAGTACAACCCGCCGTGGAGCGGATTCGACCACATCGTGCCACTCACGCTGACGCGGCTTGGGCGCCGCCAGGCCGCGGCCATGATCGAGCGGGTCACCGGCGGGGTGCCCCTTCCGGAGGAAGTACTCAGTCTGATCGTCGCCAAGACCGACGGCGTGCCGTTGTTCGTCGAGGAGCTGACCAAGACGGTGATCGAGAGCGGCTTGGTCAGCCGGAGCAACGGGGCGTATGCGCTGAGCGGACCGGTGACCGACTTCGCCATCCCCTCGACGCTGCACGACTCGCTCATGGCGCGTCTGGATCGTCTTGCGCCGGTGCGCGAGGTGGCGCAGATCGGCGCGTGCATCGGCCGAGAGTTCCCGCATGAGCTGCTGGCCTCGGTATCGCCGATGACGCCTAGCGTGCTCAATGACGCGCTTGAGCAATTGATCGCGAGCGAGTTGATCTTCGCCGTCGGAACACCGCCCCAGGCCACCTACACGTTCAAGCACGCCCTGGTACAGGACGCGGCTTACGAGTCGCTGTTGCAACGTCGGCGCCGTGAGCTGCACTTCGCGATTGCGCAGAACCTGTCGCAGCTGCAGGGCACCGAGCCCGCATTGCTGGCCTCGCACTACACGAAAGCGGAGATGCCGGCGCTGGCCGTGCCGAAATGGCTCGCAGCGAGTCAAAAGGCTCTCGCAGCCACGCACTATTCGGAAAGCATCGCGCATGCGCAGGCCGGCCTGTCGCTTCTCGACGGCCTCAACTCACCGCGCGATCGATCAGTGCTGGAGATCTCCCTGCATACCTGCCTCGCCTTCAACTACGTCGCTACACGTGGCTACGGCTCGTACGAAGCCGAGGTCAGCTATCGCCGTTCCGAAGAACTGCTGCCGGAGATCGACGACGACCGGGTCGCCTTGCCAGTTCTGCTGGGTGTCGGGATCTTTCAGTGGAACCGAGCGAATTTTCCTCTTGCCGTGGCATATTTTGGGGACCTGCTCAAACGTGCTCAGCGTGCTGGCGATGATCTCATGGTCTATGCCGCACGCACGGAAATCGCTTCGATTCAGCTCTGGATCGGCAGACCCGTCGCGGGGCGACCATTGATACACCAGGCTCTCAACGACTACGACCCGGCGAAGCATGGCATTTTGACGTCTCTGGCCGGCCAGGACTACGCCGTCCTCACCTGTGGACTTGGTGCCGTAACCGAGAACTATCTCGGCTACTTCGACGCATCCAGAAAGATGGCGGAGCGCGGCATTGCCATCGCCCGCCAAGTCAAGCATCCCTTCAGCATTGGCATGGCACTCGCTCTCGCCTCGATCGTTGCGATCGAACGCAAGGAAAGCGCGGCGGCTGTCGCATTGGCCACGCAATGCATTGCTATTTGCGAAGAGCAGGGGCTTCCCAACTGGGCCGACTTTGCGCGCGTGGCACAGGGCCTTGCAGCGGCATTAGACGGCCGACCGGAGGCTGGCGTAGTCGAGATCGAGCGCGCCATCGAGGCACTCCACTCTTTGGGTTCGCTTCAGGCGCGTCCCATGCTGGGCAACTATTGGGCAGAGGCAATGCTCTTGGCCGGTCGCGCGGAAGCCGTCTACGCGAAACTGCAGCAACACGTAACGCTTATCGAAACGGTCGGGCCAGCTTGGATTCTTGTCTCCGACTCGCCTGATGATGGCGCGCGCATTGCTCGAGTATCCCGATCCAGACACCACGGAAGCCGAGGCGGAGCTTCACCGCTGTCTCGACTGTGCGCGAGAACAAGGCGTCAAGATGATCGAGCTCCGCGCCGCGACCTCCCTCGCCCGCCTGTGGCAGTCCCAGCGAAAGGCTCAAAAGGCCCACGACCTTCTAAGACCCGTTTACGACTGGTTTACCGAGGGCTTCGATACACCCGACCTGAAGGAAGCGAAGGTGCTCTTGGAGGCCATGCCCTGAAACCGGTGGATACCAGGTCCGCGTTGGACAGGTCCACGTAAGCACCGCCCAGCTGGTCTAGGTGGTGCCCGCAGAGACGGGTACCGCCGTTGATCGCGCGGAAGTCGCCGATTACGCTCCGGCCTATACCTCCGTGTGCCTTCCAACTGCGAACTCCTGCGCGATGCAGTCCAAGGCCTCCTCGGTCTTGCCGCGGTCCAGACACGGGTAGCCCAGCAGCAGGATCCGATCCCAACCGTCGAAGCGTTGTAGCACGAGCGCAGGACCGTCCATCAGCGAGTAGACGCCGACACCCTTGCTCAACAACGTGCGTTGCAGCGCTTGCGCGGATGGAGCGGCGCGCGGCAGATGCCACGTGAGATGCATTCCGCCTTCGATGCCGAGCACGGCTGCTTCTCCGAAGCGGCGTTCAGCCCGGCGATCAGATGATCGCGCCGCTCGAGATAGACCATACGTATTCTGCGCAACTGCGAGTCGAACGCACCCGATTGGACGAAGTCGGCGAGGACGGCTTGTTCCAGCCATGCATGCCCGTGGTTGAACAGGTCTTTCACCATCTTCGCCTTCGGCACGAGACTGGGCGGGACGATCGCATAGCCCAGACGCAGGCCCGCTCCCAGCGACTTGGAGAAGGTGGCGAGGTAGATCACCCGCTCGGAGCGATCCAGCGCAGCGAGCGCCATCAGCGGCGAGCCCTGATAACGGAAGTCGCCGTCGTAGTCGTCCTCCACGACAAAGCTGCCGGTACGGCGCGCCCATTCCAGGAGCGCGATGCGGCTCTCGAGGCTCATCGTGGGCCCCAGCGGGAACTGGTGCGACGGTGTCACGTAGGCGAGGCGCGCACCCGCGCGCGGCAGCGTCTCCGGGTTGAGCCCGTCTTCGGCCACCTCGCATCCGATGAGGGTCGCACCGTAGCTCGCGAAGACATACGCCGCGCTCGCATAGGTCGGGTTCTCGACTACCGCCGAAGACCCGGGCTGGAGGAGCAGGCGGGATACGAGGTTCAGGCCCTCTTGCACTCCGGCGACGATGAGCACCTGGTCTGGAGAGCACAGGATGCCACGACTGACGCGAACGTACTCGGCGATGGCGCTACGCAGCTCGCGCAGACCAAGCGGATCTCCGTATTCGGTCAGTGCCAGCGGCGCCCCGTGCAGCCGTTGTTCCACCAGGCGCTTCCAGGTGCGATGGGGAAATAGCGTGCGGTCTGGCCGGCCGACGCGGAAGTCCAGCCGGAGGTGGTTGCGGGAAGGGTCGTACAGGGAGGCGCTGCGCCACTGCTCGAGATGCGTGGGCTCGGGGCTGCGCTCCGGGATGTCCGCTTGCCGGTATGCCCGCCGCCGCGCGTTCAGATAGGCGCGCGGAAGGGTCGAGCAGCCCCGGGTTCCGCTTGTTCCGAAAGTCTCGACGAAACCCTCGCGCCCAAGCGCCCGATAGGCGAGAACCACGGTGTTGCGTGCCACGCCAAGCTGAGCGCTGAGCTGGCGTGTGGCCGGAAGGCAATCTCCGGCCCTCAGCATCCCAGTTTCGATCAGCGTGGCAATCTGGCGCACGATCTGCTGCTGCAGATAGTCGGCGCCGCCCAACCGGACGGAGATTGGCAATTGCATGTATCACGACACCTCGTCGGCAACCATACCAGATCGCCGCCGCCGCGGCCGTTTGGACCCATGAGTCGACCAGCGACTGGAACCATTGGCGAGGCCGCGCCAGGCCTATGATCCCGCTGTGTGGGAGGCACCAATTCGGCGACCGCCCTCGTCAACCGGGAGAAGCGTCATGGCGATCTATCTCAGCATGCAGCGCGTTCGATTTTCCAGCGAAGACGGGTATGACAAGTTCAAGATGGTGTTCGCGGACACGCGAAATCATCTGAAGCCCTTGCCAGGCTTCTTGCATCTGACCTGGTGGGTGCATCCAGAGGATCCGAAGTGGTTCAACGAGATCAGCTTGTGGACCAGCAAGCAGGCGCTCAACGACTGGCACCAGGCCACCTACCATAAGCACGCGAAGGAGTGGGCCGCCCGCGGTGCGATCATGGAAGACATCATCACGAACTTCGAACTGGCCAGCACGCGGCTGCTGCGCGTGTGCCCGTGCTGCGGTGAGTTTCAGGACAAACCTTATGATCTCCAACGCGAGCAGGCGACCCTCGCCGCGTCCTGTCCGAAGTGCGGCTTCCATTTTCCGGTGATGCCGGAGACCGCGAGCAGCATGGCGGTGTTCAAGGACGCCGCAGCCTGAACAACCGGCCGCGCGTCAGGCGAAGCTGAAGTCGAGGGCACGATCTCCGCGGGCTCGCGTCGGCGAGAAGCGGAGCACGGCGGTCTTGGTGGGCTTGCCAGACCGAGCCGCTTGTGCCCCTGCAGTTCGGCGAAGCGCTTGGACAGTGGCGCCAGATGTTCGGCTAGCAGGCGTGGCTCCAGGCCTTCGAGGAAGTGGTGAAAGACGAGCAGGGCCTGAAGGTCCTCGGCGGTGCTTCGGGCTGCCTGATGCCGTTTGACAGATCGTCTCTGATTTTGTAGTCTGTTTTGCACTACATTTTGCGGTACGCACCGAAGATGTCCGTCATCAGCCTCAGGCTTCCAGAGGCCTTGGAAGCAAAGCTCGAAGAAGAGGCACGGCTGTCCAGCAGGCCCAGATCCGAAATCGCACGCGACGCCATCGCGGACTACCTAGTGCGATTGGAGCGTGAGCGGTTCCTCGCCAATCTGGAGGCAGCGGCAAGAAACCTCGCGTCGGATCCTGAAAGCAACCGCGAAGCGCTGAGTATCGCAGAGCAATTCTTGCCTCTCGATAACGAGGCGTTGGCATTGGCCGAACCCGCGTCCAAATACTCTGTGCCGGCAGCCGCGAAGACGCGCAAAAAGGGCAAGCGCTGATGCAACGGGGCGAGGTCTGGGTAGCCAACCTTAACCCCAACAAGGGTGGTGAGACCGGAAAGATCCGGCCGGTCGTGATTTTGCAGGAGAACCGCGTCACTGCAGCCGGGCTCCCAACGATCATCGTCGTCCCGCTCACCAGCCAACTCCGGAAGGGGCTCGAACCGCTGCGGGTCGCGATACGCGCTCGCGGCCGGCTTGAGCAGGACTGTCACGTAATGGTGGAGCAGATCCGCGCGATAGACCGCACGCGTATCGGAGATGGGCCGCTGACCCGATTGAACGCCGAAGAAATGATGGAGTTGGAAAGGGGCTTGAGGGGTGTGCTAGGTATGCTCTAGCTTGTTGACTATCCTCCAGGGCGTACCTCTTGGCTAAGGTGAATTGTGGAACGCACTGGGGAAAGCGGGCTCCCGCCTTCCCCTCACGGCGGCCTTACGGTGTGCGCTGACGCACGTCCGCGTTATGCTTGGCCGCGTAGATGTCCTTGCTCGTCTGATTCTGATACCCGTACATGCCCCTGCGCTCGGTAGTCGTCAATTTGCCGTCCGCCTTGTCCTTACGCTCTTCGTGGCGGACAGAGCGCTGCTCGGAGCGCAGGGACTTTGCCTCTTTATGGGTTAGTTGACCGGAGCGCACACCTTGCTCGATGCGCTCGTTCTGGCGATGCTGGCGGGCGTTGACCCCAGGATCCTTCTCGGCCGCAAAGGCGGCCCACGAACTGGCGGCGAGCAAGGCGCACACGGCCGCCAGGGTGACGACTGGTTTGTTCATGATCATTCCTCATCGGGTTGTGGGCTGGACCAGGACGGCCCATTGCTTGCGGGGCACGTCGCGCGCCCCACTGTGTCCATTAACGGCACCGCCGTGCGTGTCTTGACCTGCTGTAACCCCTAGCTGTGCGGAGACTGTTGCTGGTGCCTGCGCATTTTTAACAATCTGTCTCCTCTCAGCACCATGCGAGAAAACTTACGCATGCCATTCGCAAGCCGAGGGACCTAGCCCGGATATTTCATGAAGAGGCCACCGATCCGCGCGGCCACGGAGGCGGCTAAGACGAATGGATCAGATCTTCTGCGGGGCCGCTCCCGGCACCCTCAACGCTGCTGGGCCAGCTCGTTCAGGCGATCCTGCAGCACCCGCTTCCGATCCTCCAGCTCCTGGTAGCGCGCATAATTGCGGTTGAGGTCGTACGTGTACTGCTTGATGCGCTCTTCGCGCTTGGCCTTCTCGCGCACCAGATCGTCGTAGTTCGGTGGCGGGTTGTCCATGTTGTAGTCGGGCGAGTTTTGAACCACGGGCGGATTCTCCATCTGCAGCTCGGTGCGGCGCAGCTCCTGGATCATCTGAAACTGCTGATAAAGCGATTGCTGCTCCTGCTGTATGCGTTGGAGCTCGATCTGCACGCGCTGGATCTCGGCTTCGGTTTGCGCGTCCGCGCAAGCTAAGCCGGAAAGCATCAGCGCCAGCACTGCGAGAGTCCATCTCATATCCAGTTCCTCATTTACTCTTCACACCCAGGTGGCCGAGGTCGGCGAGATAGTTCGGGATCGGCACCCCGGCCGCGAGGCGCTCGTCCGGGACCAGGGGGGTGGCCACCATCTGAACCGGCACAACCCCGGCCCACACCGGCCAGGTGTAGTCCTCTTCGTCGTCCTTAGGCGGGCCGGTGCGGATCTTCGCGGAGCCTTCCTCGATTTTCATGGACAGCACCGTGGTGGCCTTGATCTCCTGCTTGTGCACCGGGCGCAGCTCTTGCCAGCGTCCTGGGAACATGCGCTCGACGAAGCGCTCCATGGCCTGCAGCTTGGACGCCTCGTCCTCGAGCTTGCGCGCGTTGCCGAACAGCATCACCGCGCGGTAGTTGATCGACATGTGGAATGCCGAGCGCGCGAGCACGAAACCGTCGACCTGCGACACCGTGAGGCAACAGTCGGCACCGCTCTCCAGCGTGCGCAACATGCGGCTCGCGCTCGAACCGTGCCAGTACACGTGGTCGCCCTCGCGCCAGTACGCCGTCGGGGTTACGTAGGGTTTCCCGTCGATGACGTAACCCACATGACAGAGGAAGCTCGCGTCCAGGATCGCAGCGATGGTTGCGAGGTCGTAGCGGCCGCGCTCGTGCAGGCGCCGTACGCGTGAGCGGGTGGTGGGGGTGAGGTCAGTCATCGATCCATCCTAATTATGCAGAGCGCTCCTGTCCGGCACAGGCGTCCCTCTGCGATTCCCAAAGCCAGCACATGTTGATCGTCACGTGCTGCACAGGTGTCTCAGTAGCCGCGCGCGGGATCGACCAACCCGAGTGGCGGCTCGCCGCGCTCGATCCGGCGGATGTTTTCGATCACCTGCGACACCATCAGCTCGGCGAACGCCTGCGCGGCGATGTGCGGAGTGATCACGATCTTCGGATGGTGCCAGAACGCTGAATCGGGCGGAAGCGGCTCGCGCCGGAACACATCCAGCATCGCGCCGCCGAGTTGACCCTGATCCAGCGCAGCAAGCAGATCCTGCTCGTTCAAATGATCGCCGCGGGCGATGTTGATGATACAGGCGCCGCGCGGCAGACGCGCGAAAGTCGAGGCGCCCAGGATGCCCGTGGTCTCCGGCGTCAGCGGGAGGAAGTTGACCAGGATCTCGGTCTGTTCGAGAAACGGATGCAGTCCTTGCGACCCATGGAAGGTCGTGACACCGGGCAGGCTGCGTGGCGTCCGGCTCCAGCCCAGCACTTTGAAATCGAGCACGGCGAGCTTGCGTACGAAATCGCCGCCCAGCACACCCAGCCCCATGACCCCGACCGCGCGCTGCGGCGCCGGGACAGCCGGAAGCTGGCGCCAGTTGCGCTGGCGCTGCTGGTCTGAATAGCGGTCCATGCTGCGGTGGAAATGCAGGACTCCGTACAGCGCATACTCGGACATCTGCGTGGCAAGCCCGGCGTCCACCATCCGCACGATGGGCACACGCGGCGGCAGATCGGGATCGAGCAGGAGGTGGTCCACGCCCGCGCCGAGAGAGAGGATGGCCTTGAGGCCGGGCAGGGTCTTGAGCAGACCGTACGGTGGCTTCCACACCAGCGCGTAGCTCACCTCTTCCAGCATGCCGACGTCAGGCCAGACGCGGAACTCCATCTCCGGCAACCCGCGCGCCAACGCCTTGCGCCAGGGCTCGGGCGCGTCGGTTTCGCTGTAGAACAGGATTGACATCAAATTTGGCTAACGCTCCGGCCAACGGCCGATCACGGTGTAACGGGAGCCCTCTGCATCGAGTTGCGCGCGCACCAGCACGAAATCCTCTATGCGCCACTCGACCGGCGCGATCGGGATGTCGATCCGCCCGCAGCGCGCCTTTCGAATAACCGTGATGTGTGGCGCGTAGGGGCGTGCGTCAATGCGAAAGCCTGCTTGCTGGAGCCTGGCTTCGAGCCCGTCCACCAAAGCCTGCAACGGCGCCGGCGTTGCGCGTGGCGCCAGCCAGGCGACACGGTTGTGGTTCCAGCAGCCAGCGCTATCGATGCTCAAGTCAAACGGCTCGAAGGCAGCGCCGGCACCGATCGCACGCACGTCCTCCAGCCGCTCGACATCAACGTCCCCGAGAAACACCAGCGTGAGATGGATCGATTCCTGCCGCATGAGTCTCCCACCGGCCAGCCGGTGAAGCTCGCGCCCGTGCTGGAGCAATTGCAACTGAATGCCCGCGCCAGGCCACAGCGCGAAAAACACGCGCGCTTTCCCAGTTTCTGACGGCTGCGACGCAGTCACCGCGCAACAACCTACGGCCGCGTAACCTCGATGAGCGCGACCGCCTGCGCCGCGATGCCTTCACCGCGCCCGGTGAAGCCCAGCCGCTCCGTGGTCTTCGCCTTCAGGTTGACCTGCGACTCGGCAATCCCCAGCGTCTGCGCGATGCTGGTCGTCATGGACGCAATATGCGGCGCCATGCGTGGGGCTTGCGCGATAATCGTCGCGTCGACATTGACGATGGCCAACCCCTGCTGTCGCAACTGCTCGACCACCGAACGCATGAGCCCGCGGCTGTCGGCGCCGCGCAGACTCGCGTCGGTATCCGGAAAATGCCGGCCGATGTCTCCGAGCCCCGCCGCACCGAGCAGCGCGTCGCAGATCGCGTGCAGCAGCACGTCGCCATCGGAATGGCCGAGCAGACCCTGATCGAACGGGATCTCGACGCCGCCGATCATCAGCTTGCGCCCCGGCACCAGGGCGTGCACGTCGAACCCTTGTCCGATTCTGAAGCTCACGCGACGTCACCCTTCAGAATCAGCTCGGCCAGCGCGAGATCCTCGGGATAGGTCACCTTCAGGTTGGCGGCGCTGCCCATCACCAGCCGCGGCCGCAGGCCTAGCTGCTCGAGCGCGCTGGCCTCGTCCGTGGTGCGGGCCGGTTCGGCCCCACGCAGGGCCTTGAGCAGCGCAGCGAAGCGGAACATCTGGGGTGTTTGCGCCTGCCACAGCTCCTCGCGCGCCTCAGTGCGCAGCACGCGCCGCTCGCCGTCGTTGCGCTTCAGAGTATCGGCGACCGGAATAGCCAGCAGTCCCCCCACTTCGTCTTGCCCCAGCTCGTTGATCAGCCGACCGATCAATTCGTCGGTCAAGCAGGGGCGCGCAGCGTCGTGCACCAGCACCCATGCCTTGGCCGAGACTTCGGCGCGCATGCGCTCCAGGCCGCGCAGGACGCTTTCGGCCCGGGTCGTGCCGCCACAGAACAAAGGTACCAGTCCGTTGCCAAACTCACTCCAGTCATAACGCTGAAACAGCTGATCCTCGGGATGCAGCACCACGAAGGTGCGTCGGACCGACGCATGGCCGCACAGGCGCCGCAGCGCGTACCAGAGGACCGGACGATTGCCGATGCTCAGGTACTGCTTGGGCAGCGCCTCCCCCATGCGCGCCCCACTTCCCGCGGCGGGGACCAGGCCGAAATAACCCGCCATTGCCACCCTTGGTTGTGGTTGTTGCCTCTATTATCGCGGCAGGCGGGCCGCGCTGCACGGCCATCGCATCCGCATCTTCTATAATCTGACCTTTTGTTCCCGATGCTCGATTTTCCCATCCCCGCCTCCGGTTCGCGCGTTACGGTCACCGGCCTGCAAGGTTCCGCTGACGCGCTGGCGATCTCGGAGCTCAGCCGGCGGCGGCGTCCACTGGTCGTGCTGACCAGCCAGGCGCTCGACGGCCAGCGCCTGACCGACGAGATCCCATTCTTCGTTCCCGGCCTGCGGGTGAACTACTTTCCGGACTGGGAGACGCTGCCCTACGACAGCTTCTCGCCGCACCAGGATCTGGTGTCGGAGCGGCTGGCCACGCTCTACCAGATGTCGCACGGGGCCTGCGACGTTCTGATTGTCCCGGTGACGACCGCGCTGCAACGTCTGCCGCCGGTCGAGTTCCTCGCCGCCTACAGCTTCTTCCTCAAACAGGGCGAGCGCATCCAGCCGGAAACGCTGCGCCATCAACTTACTCTCGCCGGCTACAGCCATGTCACACAAGTGGTCTCGCCCGGAGAATACAGCTTCCGCGGCGGAGTGATCGACCTGTTTCCGATGGGCAGTACCCTGCCCTTCCGCATCGACCTGTTCGACGACGAAGTGGACAGCATCCGCACCTTCGACGTCGACACGCAGCGCTCCATCTACAAGGTCAAAGACGTGCGCCTGCTCCCCGCGCGCGAGTTTCCCACCGACGAAGACGCCCGCACCCGCTTCCGCCAGAGCTTCCGGGAAAAGTTCGAGGGCGATCCGTCGCGCAGCCAGATCTACAAGGACGTGAGCAACGGTGTGTTTCCGGCCGGCATCGAGTACTACCTGCCGCTGTTCTTCGCGGCCACTGCCGTCATCACCGACTATCTCCCGCCGGAAACGCTGGTGATTCAGCACGGCGACCTGCAGGGACAGATCGAGGCCTTCTGGCGCGACACCCGCTCGCGCTACGAGCTGCTGCGCGGCGATCGCGATCGCCCGCTGCTGCCGCCGCAGGAGCTGTTCCTGTTCCCGGATCAGCTGTTCGGCGCCCTCAAGCCCTTTGCCCGTATCGCCCTGGTGCCCGATAGTGAGCCCGAAGCAGCTCGGGTCCTCTCCTCGCCCCTGCCGCCGCTGCAAGTGGACCGCCGTGCCGACAATCCGCTGCACCGGGTGCGCGGTTTTCGTAGACGATTTCGGCGGGCGCGTATTGCTGATTGCCGAAACCCTGGGGCGCCGGGAAACGATGCTCAGCTACTTCTCGGAACACGGCCTGCCGCTCACTCAGTGCGACAGTTTTGCCGCTTTCCTCGCGGCGAGCGACAAGCTCATGTTGAGCGTCGGGCCGGTCGCGAACGGCTTCATCGATGACGAGACGCCGTTCGCTGTCGTCACCGAGAACGAGCTGTATGCCTCGCAGGCGCGCGCCCCCGACCGGCGCGAACCCGGGAACCGCATCGCCGTCGAGCACATGCTGCGGGACCTGTCGGAGGTCAAGGTCGGCGATCCCGTGGTCCACGCCCAGCACGGCATCGGCCGGTATCTCGGGCTCACGACGATGGACCTCGGCGAAGGCGCCACCGAATTCCTGGCGCTGGAGTACGACGGCGGCGACAAGCTGTACGTACCGGTGTCGCAGCTGCAGGCGATCGGACGCTACAGCGGTGCCGCGCCGGAGGCCGCGCCCCTGCACAAGCTCGGCAGCGGACAGTGGGACAAGGCCAAGCGCAAAGCCGCGGAACAGGTGCGCGATACCGCAGCGGAGCTGTTGAACCTGTACGCGCAGCGCGCAGCTCGGACCGGGCACGCCTTCACGCTGCAGGCCTCACGACTACGAGGCGTTCGCGGACGGATTTCCGTTCGAGGAGACGCGCGACCAGGCGGCCGCGATCGAGGCCGTGATCGCCGACCTCACCGCGGGCAAGCCCATGGACCGGCTGATCTGCGGCGACGTGGGGTTCGGCAAGACCGAAGTCGCGCTGCGTGCGGCCTTCGTCGCCGTGCTCGACGGCAAGCAGGTTGCCGTGCTGGTGCCCACCACGCTGCTGGCCGAGCAGCACTTCCAGAACTTCAGCGACCGCTTCGCCGACTGGCCGGTGCGGATCGCCGAGCTGTCGCGCTTTCGCTCCGGCAAGGAGCAAGAGGCCACGCTCGAGCAGATGGCTCGAGGTGAGATCGACATCGTCATCGGCACCCACAAGCTGGTGCAGGGGCGGGTCAAGTTCAAGAACCTGGGCCTGGTGATCATCGACGAGGAGCATCGCTTCGGCGTGCGGCACAAGGAGCGGCTCAAGGCGTTGCGCGCCGAGGTCGACGTATTGACCCTCACCGCCACTCCGATTCCGCGCACTCTGGCCATGTCGCTGGAAGGCCTGCGCGACTTCTCGGTGATCGCCACCGCGCCGCAGAAGCGGCTCGCCATCAAGACCTTCGTCTCGCGCTCATCCGACGGACTGACGCGCGAAGCCGTGCTGCGCGAGCTGAAGCGCGGCGGGCAGGTGTACTACGTGCACAACGAGGTCGAGACCATTCAGAACTCGGCGGCGCGGCTCACCAAGCTGCTGCCCGAGGCGCGCATCCGCATCGCCCATGGCCAGATGCCGGAACGCGAGCTGGAGCTGGTCATGCGCGACTTCTATCAGCAGCGCTTCAACGTCCTGCTGTGCACGACCATCATCGAAACCGGCATCGACATCCCCACGGCCAACACCATCATCATCGACCGCGCCGACAAGTTCGGCCTGGCGCAACTGCACCAGTTGCGCGGCCGCGTGGGACGCTCTCACCACCAGGCCTACGCCTACCTGCTCACCCCCGACGAGGATGCCGTCACCGCCAACGCGCGCAAGCGATTGGAAGCGATTCAGCTGATGGAAGAGCTGGGCTCGGGTTTCTATCTCGCCATGCACGATCTGGAGATCCGCGGGGCCGGCGAGGTCCTGGGCGAATCGCAGAGCGGCCAGATGCAGGAGGTCGGCTTCAACCTGTATACCGAGATGCTGAACGCGGCGGTCAAATCGCTCAAGGCCGGCAAGGAGCCCGACCTGTCGCAGCCGCTATCGGTGAACACCGAGATCAACCTGCACGCGCCGGCGCTGCTCCCGGAGATCTATTGCTCCGACATCCACGAGCGTCTGGTGCTGTACAAGCGGCTGGCCAACTGCGAGACGCTGGACGAGCTGGAGCTGTTGCAAGAGGAGTTGGTGGACCGCTTCGGACTATTGCCGGATCCGGCGCGGGCGCTGGTCGACAGCCATCGGTTGCGCATCGAGGCGAAGGCCCTGGGCATAGCGAAAGTCGACGCCGGACCCGAGAGCATCGTCCTGCAATTCATCAAGGACCCGCCCATCGACCCGGCCCGCATCATCCAGCTCATTCAGACCCGGCGCAGTTTCAAGTTGTCCGGCCAGGACCGGTTGCGGATCGAAGAGAAGCATCCGCAGGTGAACGCTCGCGTGGCGCGCGTGCGAGAGCTGTTCCGTGAGCTCGCTCAACCTGCGGCGGCGAAGACGGCGGCGCGCTAGCGGGTTTCGACTACAGATACTTGAGACCCAGCCAGGCGCAGGCGATCAGGAAGATCTTCACAACCGACATCAATGTAGCGCAGAAGAAAAAAGCGGCGACGTAGCCCATCGCCAGGCTTCTCTCGAACAGGACGCCCAGCGCGTAGCTCGACAAGAGGAGCATCAGCCACCGCCACACATAGGTGGTCAGGTATCCGCGCCTCTCCTGGTTGAACCGCCACGCTGCCGCGCGTTCCAGATAGCTGCCGCGGTTGATGTCCCGGTACAGCCACTCGCAGAAGAAGTACCGGTACAGCAGCAGATAGAACGGCTCTGTCGATGGACCGGGTTGACCTGCCTGATGGGGGGAAGAAGACATGGGCACGCGCCTGAAGTGTAACTACGGTTATTTGACCGCATGCCTTGAGAGGATATCCCAGGATAAGCGCGTGTTGCGGTGCAAAATCCCCGGCTGCGCGCCAGCTTTAGCGCACGTCAGAAACGCGACATCAGGGTGAGGCGGAACTGGCGCGGCTCGGTCGGATGGAAGTGAATGTCGTTGACGCCCTGCCCGCCGCCACCGACCGGGCAGCCGGCGCTCCCAATCTGGTTGGGCGGGCAGGACGCGTAGTAGTAGGTGATGTCATTGGAGCTGCTGTTGAACAGATTCAACACGTCGAGCTGCAGCTTCCAGGTCTTGTCGAACTGGTATCCACCGCGCAGGTTCACGAGCGTACTGGGGTTGGAGCGCACGCTGTCGTCCTCGATCAGCGGGTAGGCACTGAAGTAGCGCACCTCGACCGCGCCCGACCAAGGTCCCAGGTTCTCTATGGCCGCGCCGAAGTGCGCGGTGACCGGGATCGCACCGGGTATGTAAGGCCCGGCGGCCGGATCGAGCGGGTCTGTGCTGGTAAAGCGCGCCTTGGCCAGGCTGAGCTCGAAGTCGAAGAGCAGCCATTTCAGGGGCCGGTAGGAGGTGATCCACTCGATGCCTTCCCTGCGGCTGGCCCGGCTCGGTTCGACTGTCCCCGCATCACCGACGAACAGAAGCTCGGACTCCTGGGTCAAGATCCACAGCGCGAGCGAAGTCTGCACCTTGGGAATGATCTCCGTTCTGACGCCGATCTCGGCACCTTTGGTGCGCACCAGCGGAGTAACCGGCTCCACGGCATCCCCCGACTTGGGATCGATCACGGTGAACACCCCGCGCGCGTCGTTGCTGTGGAAGCCGAATCCCGCGTCCACGAAATATTCGGTCTTGGACCACGGGCCGAAGACCAGGGCGAGCTTGGGCGAGGCGATGTTGGCCGTGGTCTGCCCCGAGTTTTCAGGGATGTTGCTGGTGTCGCTGTATGTGAAGTAGTCGAACCTGAGACCCAACACCGAGCGGAACCAGCTCGTCCACTGCGTAGAGTTGTCGACAAACACGCCGGTAGTCCCTTCCCCGACGTTGTCCTGGCGCGTGAGAGAAACGAAGTCCCGGTTCTCGGTCGAGGTCAGAGTCACGTCGATGCTGTCGTAGCGCATCTGCAGCCCGGCCCGGGTCACGCTTTCCGCGCCCCCTAGCGTGCCGCCCCAGGTGAGCGTGGGACGCAGGCCGTAGACCACGCGCCGATCGGCTTGATGAAACTGGTCGCCGTGCGTGGCATCGTCGAGGAAAAACGTGAAGTTGCTCCACAGATCGAGGTTGTAGCCGATGACGAACGCATCGACCGCCCATTGCGGCGATCCGAGCCCGCTCATCGGGCCGTGCCCCTCGAAGGACAGACTGTAGCGGGTCGTCTGTCCGCCGTCGGAGGGATCGATGGCACCGAAGCGAGGGATGAATCCGCTATCCACCGAGCTCTGCGGGACCTGATCGGTCGAGTTCCACTTCGCGTCGTAAGCCATCGCGGTGATGTTGAATCCGCTCAGCGCGTTGCCCTGGCTGTAGCGCATGACGCCGTTGTACTTGTTGAAATCCTCGGGATTGGTCCAGGGTCCGTTGGTTCCCTGGTACTCGAACGCCATCAGCAGATGACCGTCTCCCACCTCTGGCGAGCCGGCGATCAGCGCGCGCGTGTAGTCGTAGCTGCCGAGCGTCACCAACGCCAGCCCGGTCGAGTAGGGCAGCTTGTCGAAGTACTCGATATGGGCCGCGCCCACGGTGGAGAAGTCGCCTTCGTCGGCGTAGTACGGGCCCTTCTTGAACTGGATGCCGGAAACCAGTTCCGGGATCAAGAAGTTGAGGTCGGCGTAGCCTTGCCCATGCGCATGCGTGGGGTTGTTCACCGGCATCCCCGCCACGTAGGTGGCGAAGTCGGTCCCGTGATCCAGATTGTAGCCGCGCAGGAAATACTGATTGGCTTTGCCGTCCCCGCTGTGCTGAGTGATGATCATGCCCGGGACGAACTCCAGGATTTCGCCGGGGCGCATGACCGGACGATCCTCGATCAGCTTGTAGGTGACCGCACCTTCGCTCGCCGCCTCGGAAGTCCCGATCCCTGTCTCGTAGTGCCCGACGACCTCGACCGCCGGTGCGGCGACATCGCCTTCCGCTGCAGCTGCCGGGACGATCCACCCCACCGCCCAGAACGCGGCAAGCCCCCTGAACGCGCGCCAAGCCGCGCGTCCCATCCTTCTCCGACCCATGCCTCCTCCCGGCAAAGCTGTTTTTTTCTAGGCAGTTATGACTGCCTTGACGGCCGCGCTCAACAGTTCTGACTGTCGTAAGCAATAAGAAGATTATCTAACATAGCTTACTTATTTGCGCCCGTCAAAACCTCATCCGACCAATCGGCCAAACAGGGGAAAGGGGTTGACGCGCCTAGCCCCGGGCTCGAATCGCCGGGTCGCGCTGTAAGAACTGAGGTCGGACCTTCCTGGATCAGCGACAGCCTAGTCTGGTGCCTAGCGCGCGCGTAGCCGGGTTATGAGAACGGCATGAGAGCGATTGGTCGGCGCGCGGCCTCACGGCCCGGCGCGTTCGTACAGACCGTGATCGCGACGCGTGATGTGCTCCGGTGCGTTTGCGGCTGCGCGTCGCCGCAGCGGAAGGCGAGATGCGCGCCTGGACGAGTCAGAGATTTCGGAACTGCGCGCTTGCCTCGCGCGGAAATTTTGCCATCGCGCTGGCACGAGAAAAGGCGTCGCTGCTCTTCCCGCGAACCTGTGAGCTGTCGGGAAGCACAGCGCTGGCAGGACCATGGTGGACGGCATCCGCATGCGCAGAGCGAACGGGGTGTTGCGCTGCTTTGTGCACCAGTCCGAGATGGTCCGCCGCTGCGCAGAAGACATGCAGCACCTCCTTGATCAGCAGACGTGAATGGTCATCCAGTGTTCTAGAGGCTGTCCCCAAGGCGTGGATGAGCGCCGTGATTTGCTGCATCAAGTCGCTCGTGCTGCGAATTCGCGCGTGCGTGGTCCGAGCGCATGGATTGCACGGCTCGCCGTCGAGCTGCAGCGCCTCGATGTAGGCATTCAACAGCTGGTAGATTTCGTTGTCGCTGGCGGATTCACGAATCGCGTACATGATCCTCATTTGGTCTCCCGAAGTTCATCAAGCGGTCACATACTGGCAGGGCGCTGACGCTGCAATGGCACACAGCGCGCCGATGACCCTTCTCTTCAGTCAATGAGCCGCGTATGGAAGTTCAACAATTTCTCGCTGGCGCTTCGCTGCTGCGCTGGACGTCAGCGCCCGGTAAAGGTGTTGCATCAACCAATCGCAATTAGACGCGCGCCGTGTAACGCTGAGATTGCATCGAGCGAGATTTTTGTAACGCAGCGCTTTTTTCCCGAGCCGCCCGGCAGCCGCGCGCAGCCGTCACTCGATCGGTAAATTGCGCGTAAGCATGTGCGCGTATCTTGGCTTCGGCTCGTGCAGCGCACGGCGACGAGTGCGAAGACAGTTCCACGTAAGGCCCGGATCCTTCGCTCGTTCCCAGCAACGTCTGCGCTCCACGACTTTCCTGTCCCCATCGCTAGCCGCTTTCCCTCGTCTGTGTCAGGAGCGCAGCAATCGGACCTCTGACAGCGGGCTCCTGAATCGGGATGGCGCCCTGTCCGCAATCGGCGACGGAACGATGGGGGTGACCCAACCGGAAAAGGAGATTCCAGCCATGGCAACACATCACTTGTCGGTAGTGAAAAGGAGCCAGTACCAGGCGCGCGGTCAGTCGGTAAGGCGAACCCGAGCGAGCGGCTCGAAGTCACCGTGCTCGTGCGGCGTCGCGCGGGCGACGTACTGAGAGCGAGAGTCGGCAAGCTGGCCGCCGGCGACACGTCGACCGGTCACATCCCGCGTGAGGATTTCGCGAAGCAATTCGGCGCCGAGCCTGCCGACCTGGCCGCGGTGAAGAAATTTGCCAACGGTCACGGTCTTGCGGTGGTTCAGGAGGACGCGGCGCGCCGCACTGTGATTCTCGCCGGGACGGTGGCGCAGTTCAACGCGGCGTTCGGTGTCGACCTGCAGCAGTTCGAGCACGACGGCGGAACGTATCGCGGAAGGACAGGACCGATCCATCTGCCCGATGAGTTGAATGGAGTGGTAGAAGCGGTACTCGGCCTGGATAATCGGCCGCAGGCAAAGCCGCATTTCCGCATCCGCTCCCCGCAAGGCAACGTGCAGCGCAGCGCATCGGCAGCGCCGTCCACTTCCTTTACACCGCCCCAGCTGGCCTCGATCTACAACTTTCCCAATGGCACCGGGCAAGGCGAGTGCATCGCCATCATCGAGCTGGGAGGCGGTTACCGGACCGCGGATCTGCGCGCCTATTTCTCGGGACTCCACATCGCTGGCCCAAGGTCTCCGCGGTATCGGTCGACCACGGAAAAAATCATCCGACCGGCGATCCGAATGGACCGGATGGGGAAGTCATGCTGGATATCGAGGTTGCCGGCGGCATCGCACCCGCTGCGCACATCGCCGTGTATTTCGCGCCGAACACCGATGCCGGATTCCTCGATGCGGTGACCACCGCCATTCATGACACAAGCAACAAGCCTTCAGTGATCTCCATCAGCTGGGGAGGCCCCGAATCTTCCTGGACCAAGCAGGCGATGACCGCTTTCGACCAGGCATTTCAAGCCGCCGCCGCCTGGGGATCACGTCTGCGTTGCATCCGGCGACAACGGGTCCAGTGACGGCGTCGAGGACGGAGCGGATCACGTCGACTTCCCGGCTTCCAGCCCGCATTGCCTGGCATGCGGTGGAACCAGCCTGCGCGCCTCCAACGGCAGCATTTCGAGCGAGGTGGTCTGGAACGACGGCGCCAACGGTGGCGCCAGCGGAGGCGGCGTCAGCCGCTTCTTCCCGGTTCCTGGTTGGCAGGAAGGACTCAAGGTCACGAGCAGTCGGGGAGTAACCAGTCGGCTTCACGGCCGAGGTGTGCCGGATGTGTCGGCCGATGCAGACCCGCAAACCGGGTATACGTCCGCGTCGATGGAAACGAAGGCGTGTTCGGCGGAACCAGCGCGGTGGCACCGTTGTGGGCCGGCTTGATCGCGCGCATAAACGCCGCCAAGGGCGCTCCCGCCGGCCTGATCAACCCGCAGCTCTACGCGAGCCCGGCCGACTTGCACGACATCACCGAAGGAAACGAACGGTGACTTCTCCGCGGCGCCCGGCTGGGACGCTTGCACCGGACTGGGAAGTCCAGATGGTCAGAAAGTGGCGCGCGTCGCTCTGACCGGTTGTATGAAGATTCCGTCGACTGAAGCCGATGCCACACGATCATTCACCTGCCACCGTCTCCTGCGCTGATCCCAGGTTAAGCTCTGCCCAGGTGGGGACGGCATCGGCCGTCCCGCACCGCCTGACCGCCTCAACTTATGTGCGCACCAGCCCAGGCCGCTAACGCCGTGGGCCGATAGGTGGCATCGGTCTTCCAGCGTTGCACGGCACTGTCGTGCACTTCGTCCGCAGCCAGCACCTGACGCGGTGAGCGCTTGGTCAAACTGAACGGCGGGTCCATCCAGGGCTGATGCACGTTGCGAGCAAGCTGCTGCGCGTTCGGGTCGTAGGCCAGGGGTGAGGCGAAGCTCACGCCCACCTCCGTCAGCCGCTTCATCATCCAATCCAGGCCGATGTCGGACAGACCGCATTCGGCCGGCGGATAACCTCCGCCTACATCCGAATGCGCTCCCGTAAACCAGACTTGACGAACCCCTTTGCGTTCGTCCCACCTGGTCACGGGAAAATCGATGCGCAGCTCGTCGATCGACATGGCGTGAAATCCGTTGTCGACCTGGTTGCTGAGCGCCGTGTTGATAAATCGAAACAGATCGTAGCGCTCGTCCCCAGCGTACGCAGGGATCCCCAGCGACCCGACCGTGTCCCAGACGCCTATCGATTTGATCTTCACGTCCGGGATCAGCGAATCCGGCCGGAGCTGGCTGGCAAAAAAGGATTGGACGTAGTTTAGAAGATGACTCTTGATGCCGGAGAGCTTGTTGGCCTCCGTGAGCATGACGCCTTTGGACTTGGACCATGCCGCGATCCCGAGGCGATAGGCGTCCACCTTGTTGGCAGGATCGTAACGTCTTGGGATTCAGCAGGCCGACCTTGGCGATCATGCCGCCGAGCGCTCGTGCCGTGTAAGCGCCGCGGCTGAAGCCGACGATATGAATCTCATCGCCCGGGGCGTAGTTGCGGGAGATGAACGTATACCCGCGCACGATGCGGTCGATGACTCCCGCTCCGAGCACACCGGCCAACACCCTGATCAAAACATTGTCCGAGTCGCCGACGCCGTGGAGGTATTTCGCTACCTGCGCCTTCGATCCATCGGGATTGGTCAGGACCTTCTCCTGCTCGTCGCGCAATGTAAGCGTATCCGGCGTCGGCCGTCCGCTCAGATTGGCGAACAGCTTCACGACGTTCGTGACCTTCGATTTCAACAGCTCGCCGTGATCATCGTTCCCGTCGATAACGGAAACACCCGTCTCGCTCTCCGGGCCGTTCCATGTCCCGTCGGCGCAGAAGACGATCCTCTTGGGCATCGCAACCTCCTAATCCGTTGTTTCGCTTCTCCACCACTGTCCAATCTGAGACGCCCAACCATATACTGTGCATAACGCCTGGCCGCCATGCGGCGATCATACCCTCATGCAACTTGGCCCGTTAAGTCGTCTCCACGGACAAGGGACTTAGTGCGCTCCGCAATGGTAGTGTCAGCGCTTGGCTCCCGGCTACCGCCGGCCGGCTTGACCGCCCCTCCCGCTACGACTAATCTCGGTTGCCGGCCGTCCCGATAGTCAAGGGGGCCTTGAGCCTGGATAAGTTGATGCAATGTCCCGTATGCAGCGTAGAAAACAAGCCGGAGCGGAAGTTCTGCTCGGCTTGCGGTCACGCGCTGCCGATCGCCTGCCCGGCCTGCGGCTTTGCCAACGACGCGGGCGACGAGTTCTGCGGTGGTTGCGGCGGGCGGCTCACCGCGGGTAACCGTGATCTAGACATCGCGGGCCAGCGCGGCGCGGCAATCCAGGCGGAGCGCCGCCAGCCCCGGCCAGCCTACGAGGCGGAGCGCCGCCAGCTCACCGTGATGTTTTGCGACCTGGTCGACTCCACAGCGTTGTCGGCACGCTTGGACCCGGAGCAATTGCGCGAGGTGATGCGCACGTTCCAGACCACTTGCGAGGACGTCATCGCGCGCTTCGACGGTTACGTAGCCCAGTACCTGGGTGACGGGCTGCTGGTCTACTTCGGCCATCCGCAGGCGCACGAGGACGATGCGCAACGCGCGGTTCGCGCCGGCCTCAACATACTGTCGGCAATGACCCAGCTGAACGCGCGTCCCGACGCACCGCCGCAGGCACGTCTTTCGATCCGGGTCGGCATTCATACCGGACTGGTCGTGGTGAGCGAGGTCGGCGGCCGCCAGCGGCACGAGCGGCTGGCCCTGGGAGAAACGCCCAACCTGGCGTTCCATGTTCAAGCCCTGGCCGAGCCCGATACATTGGCGATCAGCGGTGCGACCTTGCGGCTGGTGCGCGGCCTGTTCGTGAGTGACGATCTCGGGCAGCACGCGCTGAGGGGAGTAGCGGCACCGCTGCACATCTACCGCGTGCTGGGCGAGAGCGGCGCCAGAAGCCGTCTCGACGCCGCCGCCGTCGTCGGGCTTACGCCGCTGGTGGGGCGCGAGCAAGAGGTCGGCCTGCTGCTCGACCGCTGGTCGCAAGTGGCCGACGGCGAGGGTCACGTGGTGCTGGTCACCGGCGACGCCGGCATCGGCAAGTCCAGGCTGGTGCAGGTGTTGATAGACCGCGTACCCGGCGGGCCGCAGTGCCGTCTCGAGCTGCGCTGCTCGGCCTACTATGCGAACAGCCCGCTCTATCCCATCATCGAGTTCCTGCCCCGGGTGCTCGGCTGGAGCCGCGACGATTCGGACGAGGCCAAGCTCGACAAGCTGGAGGCATTCGCCGTTCAGCATGGCGTCTCCAGCGATGAGGGTCTGCCGCTGCTCGCATCGCTGCTGTCGCTGCGGCCTTCCCAACGCCTGCCGCTGCCCCCGATGAGTCCCGACCGCCAGAAGGAGCGGACACAGCAGACGCTGCTCGGCCTGGTGCTGGCCCTGGCCGCCGAGCAGCCGATGCTGCTGGTGGTGGAGGACCTGCACTGGATCGACCCGACCACCGCCGATTTCCTGCGCGTGCTGATCGATCAAGGCCCGGTCCCGCAGCTGTTCGTCCTGCTGACCGCGCGGCTGCAATTCCAGGCTCCCTGGACCGTGCACTCGCACGTCACCTCGCTCACGCTCACGCGCTTCACCCAGCGGCAGACCGAGCTGATGGTGGAACGGATCGCGGGCGGCAAAGCGCTGCCGGCGGAGGTCGTCGCGCAGATCGTGGCCCGGACCGACGGTGTGCCCTTGTTCGTCGAGGAGCTGACCAAGATGGTGCTCGAGTCGGGTCTGATGCGCGAGGACGAGCAGGGCTTCGAGCTGATCGGCCCGCTGCCGCTGATGGCGATCCCCGACACCTTGCAGGACTCACTGGCGGCGCGGCTCGACCGGCTGGCCACAGTGAAGGTGGTCGCTCAACTGAGCGCGACGCTGGGCCGCGCCTTTCCCTACGTGCTGCTGCGGGCGGTATCGACGCTGGACGAGGCCGCGCTCAAGCGCGAGCTGGATCGGCTGGTCGATGCCGAGCTGCTGTTCCAGCGCGGCGTGCCGCCCGAGGCCACCTACATCTTCAAGCATGCGCTGCTGCAGGAGGCGGCCTACCAGTCGCTGCTCAAGAGCACGCGGCAGCAGTATCACGAGCGCATCGCGCGCGTCATGATCGAGCAGTTCTCGAGCGAGGCGGCGGCGCATCCGGAGTTCGTCGCCAACCACTACACCGAGGCCGGCACGCTCGGCGAGGCCGTGCAATGGTGGCAGCGCGCGGGACAGCATGCGGTTCAGCGCGCCTCTTACGCCGAGGCCATCACCCACTATCGGAACGGGCTGCGCGTGCTGGACTCGATTCCCGTCTCGTCCCGACGCGATCAATCGGAGCTGGGATTGCAGGTGGAGCTCGGTTACGCACTGATCCCGGTGAAGGGCTGGGCCGCGGCCGAGACGGCCAGCGCGTTCACACGCGCCGGGGAGCTGTGTCGTGCGGTCGGGGAGACGCCCAAGCTGTTCCGGGCGTTGTGGGGGCTCGCGGCGTTTCACTTCGTCCGCGGGGATCAACGCCAGGCGCGCGAGGTCACCGACCAGTGCCTGACTCTGGCGCACCATGCCAACGACATCGATGCCCTGATCGAAGCGCATTTTCTGAGCGGGATGGTGTCGTTCGTCATGGGAGAGTTTCCCGCCGGCCGCCGCAATATCGAGGAGTGCATCCGGCTGTACGGCCCCGACAAGCGCGACCTGCATATCGTCCTCTATGGCCAGGACCCGAAGGCTTCCGGCCTGAACTGGCTGGCCATGGGCCTGTGGGCGCTGGGACATCCCGACCAGGGATTGGAGCGGGCGCGCGAGTCGCTGGCATTCGCACAGAGCATGTCGCGGCCGTTCCAGCTGGCGCGCAGTCTCGCCGGGGTCGGTTTCGTGCACGTGTACCGCCGGGAACCGCAAGCGCGCGATTCCCATCTGGAAGCGGCCATCGCAGTGTGCATCGAACAAGGGTTCGGCTACTTCCGCGCCATGGTGTCCGCCTTCCAGGGCAGTAACCTCGCGCAGCTCGGCCGGACGAAAGAGGGCATTGCGCTCATGCGCGACAGCGTGAGAACGCTGAGGGCCTTCGGCTCCGAGCTGCTGTTCACCATCGTTTTCGGAGAGCTGGCGCTGGCGCACGCATCGATCGGTGAGCTGGACCAGGCCGCCGCCGCGGTCGGCGAGGGGCAGGCGTGCGTCGAGAGAAACGGGGAGCACTGGGCCGAAGCCGAGCTGTACCGCATCGAGGGAGAGTTGCTGCTGCTGCGCAAACCGCCTGACCCGGCCGGCGCGGAAGCGCGGTTCCAGCGGGCCAGGGAGGTCGCGAGACAACAGCATGCGAAGTCCTACGAGTTGCGCGCGGCCACCAGTCTGGCTCGGCTCTGGCAGAGCCAAGGCAAGGCAGCCGATGCCAGAGCGGCGCTAGGAGAGATCTGCGGCTGGTTTACCGAGGGACTGGGAACCCCCGATCTGAAGGATGCGCGCCAACTGCTCACAAAGCTGGCGTAACGTCGCGTCGCTCCCGTTCCCGTTCCGCCCTCAGCGCTCATCGCGCCGCAGGATCTGCACCTCCATCGGCGCGAGAGACACCTTCACTGCCTTGGCGGGCCCGCGCGTGACGGTTCCGCTCACCTCCCGGATCTCGACGCCGCCGGATGCCTTCGCCACCACCGTCGATGGACGCCCGCTGCCGGGCTGCAGCTCCGTGCCGAAGGACTTGTTGCTGAACAGTACATCCAGCACCGCCCCGGCCGGGTTGAGCGAGAGGTCCACGATCACTTCGCCGCTCCAGGAGTCCTGGGTGCTGGCATTGGCCACCACCACCACCTCCTCGTCGTTGAGGATGCGTGAGAAGGCCAGCACGCCGCCGCGGAACCCGGAGATGCCGAAGTGCACGCCGTCACCTGAGATCGGCCGGAAGTATTGCCGGCCATAGCGCAGCGCTCCTTCGGCCTGGCGGATGGCGGACAAGGTCTCGACGGCGCGGAAGAACGGGTGCTCGCGGTCGAAGGGATCGGTCTTGCCCCACAACGCCTCGCGGACGGCCGCGTCCGCGTCACCGCTGCCGTGCAGCGCCTGCTCGGTGCCGTAGTAGAGGCACGGGATGCCCTGCAGCGTGAACAGCAGCGCGATGCCCATCGTGGCCTGATCGGCGAAGCGCAGCGGCGCATCGCTCGGGCTGTAGAAAATGCGGCTGCGCTGGTCGTGGTTGTCGAGAAACGTGACGAAGTAGCGGCTGGCCTCGCCGTGGGAGCTCAGCACCTCGCGCTCCACCGCCTTGCGCCGCTCGAACATCGCGACCAGCTCGCTCGGCGCCAGGCTCCCCTTGGCCACCGCCGGGCAGCCGGAAGAACAGCGGAAAATCCAGCGCCGCGTCCACCCCCATGAGGTCGGTATCGGCGGCAGCTTGACGGCCGATGAAGCGCGCGATCTTCTCCTCTTCGTCGTACACCTCGCCGAAGGTGAAGAAGTTCTTCTTGCCGATGGACAGAGCGAACTCGCGCATGGCGTTGCCGAACAGCAGAGCGAAGTCTGGTTCCACGTATTTCAGGGTGTCGATGCGAAAGCCGTCGACGTCGAGCCTCGCTACCAGGTACTGATGCGCACGGATGAGCGCATCGCGCACCGGAAAGCGCTGGCCTAGATCCGGGTCCGTCTCGCGATACGCGGTGACGAACTCCTTGAGCGAGGCGAAATCGCCGCCCGCCTCTCCCCCGCGCCCCTGACGCCGGAACAGCTCGTTGCGGCGCAGCTCCGACGGCCATATCGCCGCGTCGGCCGGCGGGTCCGGTGGGGCCAGCATCCAGTCAGGGCGCCCGTGGCCGTCCGCGTCGCGCCAGCGCACGCCATACGGGAACCAGCTCCAATCCGCCTCGGCGCTGCCGCTGCCGTCGGGCCGGACGTACTCGAACACGTCGCCGGCATGGTTGAGCACCACATCCAGGATCACGTAGATCCCGCGGGCATGCGCCTCGTCGACCAGCGCGCGCAGCTCTTCCTCCGCCAGCCTGGGATCGCGCCGCGCGGCATCCGGGTCGCGGCAGAAGCGCGGCTCGATCGCCAGGAAATCCTGGATCCCGTAGCCGTGGTAGGTGGCAGGGTTGTACTGGCAATTCTTCAGCACCGGCGACAGCCAGATAGCGCCCACGCCCAGGCGCTCGAGGTAGTCGAGCTGGCGCCGCACGCCGTCGAACGTGCCGCCCTGGAACAGGTTGCACGGAGCGTCGAAGGGCGGAATGCGCGGCGGTGCGGCCGGGTTGTCGAAGCGGTCGACGAGCAGAAAATAGATCCACTGATCGCGCCAGTCGGCCGGCGACGGAAAGGGCGAGGCCACGTCCACGCTCACGTCGCCCACGCGCAGGCGCTTGACCTTTGGCGCTCGCGCGCTCTGGAATACCTGCAGGACACTGCCATCGAACACCGAGCCGGGCATAAGCGAGCCGTATATACCGTTGGAAAGAGATCAGATAATGCACGCGAGCACCAGTCAGCGTCCACCGTTGCCAGCAGATGATGTGACTTTGATTGACGCGTCCGCGGCCCGGAAGCTAAGCTCGGACCGATGGGCCCATCCCCGGGAAACGCGCGTGGCTGACACCCTCGCCTATCGGACCGGCGAGGAACGCATCACCGCGTTCTGGCACCGGATACCGCAGTTCTTCTTGTATCCGCTCCAGCTGCGGCCGCTCCTGTTCATGCTGGTGCTGTCGGGCCTCGCGCTGCTCGGGATCTTCCTGCCCGTCCTGGGAGCGGTCGTCTGGGTCGGCGTGGCGCTCGCATTCCTGCGCTACGCGTACTCGATTCTGGAGCGCACCGCCTACGGCGTGCTCTCCTCCAGCGAATACTACGTGAGTTACCTCGGCCGTAACCGCCCCTGGAAGCAGCTGCTGGTGCTGGTGCTGTACTCGGTCCTGGTCGGGGCGATCGGATATTTTTTCGGCCGGATCACCGCGCTGATCGCAGCCTACGCCTTGCTCCTGCTGCTACCCGCCAACGTGATGGTGCTGGCAGTGACCGACAGCTTCTTCGCCTCGCTCAATCCCATCGCGCTGGGAGCGGTGATCCTCGCCATCGGCTGGCCCTACGCCGTCCTGTACGGCTTTCTGGTCGCCCTTTCCACTGCGAGCGAGGGCGCGCTGTATCTTCTGTACATGGCTATGGGCAGGAACCTGGCCATACTGCCGGCCATCGCGTTCAGCCAGATGTATTTCACTCTCATCTCCTTCAACATGATGGGGTACGTGATCTATCAGTATCACGAGGCGCTCGGGGTGCCGCTGCGCAAGGCCGCGCCGCGGCTCGCGACCGCGGTCCCCGATCGCGTGCGCGACGTGCTGCGCCGCCCGGAGACCCTGGAGCCACACCTGCAGGAGCTGGTGCTGGACGGCCGCACGCAGGATGCCTCCGACATGCTCTACGAGCTGATGCGCAAGGATCCGGAGAATGTCGAGCTGCACGAGCGGCTGCACCGGCTGGGCCACTCCAGCGGCAACGCCAGGCTGCTCGGCCGGCACGGAGGGATCTACATCGAGCTGCTGCTGAAGCAGGACCGGGCGATGCGAGCAGTGGAGGTGCTCCAGCGTTGCCGCGCGGCCGATCCCGCCTTCCACATGCTGGAGGACACACAGCAGATCGCGCTCGCACGCGCCGCGCGCCGAGTGGGACGCAACGAGCTGGCAGCCGAACTGCTGGAGGACTTCGAGCAGACGTACCGCAGCAGCCCGCACCGCCCCGAGGCCTATCTGCTCGCCGCCGAGATCCTCAACGAGAGCTTCCAGGCGCCGGCGGAAGCCCGGCGGCTGCTGGAGGAGATCGTGCGCACGTATCCGCGCAACCCGGTCGCTGCGCAGGCGCAAGCGTATCTGGAGTCCATCGACCGCGGCCGCTCCAGCGCCGGCTCAGCGGGCAGCGGTTGAAGGCGGCACGCGCTGCGCGGCCGGGCTGTTCGGGAAGTGCTTGGCGACGTAGTGCAGCCAGTGCTGCGCACGCTCGTGATTGGCGGCGTTGCGGTGGCCGCCGGCGACGTACAGCAGAGCCGCGGCTACATCGTCGGAGCCTTTTGCGTGCTCGACCAGCCAGCGCGCCAACCGCTCCCCTTCGACCATCCGCCCGCGATCGGCGAACTTGCGCGCGAGCTCGACCGCGGCGCGAGGCGAGATGGTGGCGGACGGTTTGGCCGTCGTCAGGTAGTCGCTGAAGGTGGTGGCGATGATCTCGGCCATCGCGTGGTTTCCCGCCGGCAGCGCGAATACCCGCCCCGCCGCGCGGTGATAGGCCGGGCTGGCGGGCGCATGCCTCGCCACGTTGTAGCTTTGCAGGACCAGCTCGAGGTCGTCCGGATGCGAGTCCACTAGACGGTCGAGAATAGCGCAGGCGGCGTCGAAATGCAGCTCTCCGGCCAGCGTCAGAGCGCGCTGGTACTGGGCCTTGGCGCTGGAATCTGCGTCCACCTCGCCGAGGAAGCGCGCGAGCTGCGCTGTGTGCAGCAGCCGCGCCGCCCCGATCAGCAGCGCTCCGGACACCAGGCCGCCGATATGAGCGAGATAGGCAACGTGGCTCTCGCTGTCGGTGAAGAGCTGCAACGCCTCGTTGCCCACCCACAGGCCGAGCACGATCAGCGCCGGCGCCTTGACGTAGTCGAAGTACACCAGAACGAAGTAGAAGAAGTCGATCCGCCGCAAACCGAAGATGGCGGTGTACATCCCGACCACGCCCGACACCGCCCCCGATGCGCCGATCAGCGGGGTCGAGCTGTCCGGATGGGCCGCCCAGAACACCGCTGCCGCAGCCACGCCGGTGAGCAGATAGCCTGCCAGGAACCGCCACCAGCCGAGCGCCGCTTCGACCATGAAGCCGACCACGAACAGCACCACCATGTTGCCGATGACGTGCTCCCAGCTCCCATGCATGAACTGGCAGGTGACGAAGGTCAGGGCGGCGTGGTGCGCGGGCACGAAACCATAGCGCTCGGCCGCGCGGTCCTGCCACAGGCGATCGAATTCGCGGCGCGCGTTGCGCCACTCGGCGTAACGGGGAGCGGACGGCGTGACGATGCGGCCGGCATGGAGGAGCGAGAGGAAGTCTGGATCGTCCTGGATGGCTTCGAGCACCTCGACGACGCCGTCCTCACCCTGGCGCAGCGCCTCGCGCAGCCTCTGCTCTTCCTCGAGCGAGCGCTGGTCGTGCAGGTAATGGATATATAGCGCCGGTTCGATCTGCGCCAGGGGCGAGTGCAGGAAATAGCGCACCGCCCGCTCGAACGACTGCTGGTCGCGGTGCTCGCTTACCGCGTAGATCACCAGGTTGGCCAGGATCAGCAGCAGCGTGATGAACGGCGGTCGGCGCCAGTCGAGCTTGCGCGCCAGAGGGATGATCAGCACAGGACATGCCGCCGCAGGTCGATGCCCGGCGGCGGATCGCCGGCCCGGGCCAGGACAGTTCCGCTATCTCTGCGCAACAACGCGGCCGTTCCGCTCATCTGTGTTCGGCGCCAGTCACTCGCGGCAACGACGCCCTATCGCCTGCCTTTGATGGAGGCAAAGAGATAGAGGATGCGTTGTGCATCGGGAGAGTCTTCGTCGATGTCCAGGTTGACATAGCCGATCTGATAGAGCGCATTCAGCGCTGCGCGGCCCAGCCCCATGTTGCGCAGGTGATCCTGGATGCGAAAGAAGACGATGGTGTTGCCCTGAGTGAGCGCCACGCCGACCGGGAAGCTCAACGTCGACTTCGCCGTCGGATCGGCTGCTGCGTCCTTTCCTCTGCGTGTTCCGGAGACCGTCAGTCTGATCGCGTGCAGCCGGTCGAACCGCGGGGCGGCAGCCGGTTGGGCTGGAGGCGCGGGGTTTTCGAACGCATAGATCAAGTCCGCCTCGACGAAATTGACATCGCCGGCGTTTGCGCGCTGCTCCGTCCAAGCCTTCAGCTCAGAACCGGCCCCGGCTTTCCGCTCCATTTGCGTGATCTCGATCGTCCCCTCCGGCAGCGCGAGGTGGACCTCGCAGAACCGCTGGAAGCGCGCACCGAAGTTGCTGCGCACGATCGCATACGTCGCCCTGATCATTCCGGCCCAGGAGAAATGCTTGAACAGATTCATCCAGCCGCGGTTGTCGGGATGCTGCCATTCCTCGTCGAGGTTCAGATCGAGGTAAACGTCCTGCATCAGCTCGAGCAGGTTGAGGCTGAAATAGAATCCGGCCCTCAGCTCGTCCGCGTTGTCCGGCAGCCACAGGCTGGTGTAGGCCTCGTGCCGCTCACCGCGCATGAGGCAGTCCCACTCGGGGAAGATCTGGCTGTCGAGGAAGGACAGGATCTTCTGCTCGCGCATCGTGTCCTGCAGACGCATGAGCCGCTCGGCGTGCCTGGTGAAATTGGCCTCCACCCGCGCGCTCGGGCGGTACCAGCGCCGGCCCAGATCGACGAACAGATCCAGCAGCGGCCGCTGCCGGCCTGGCTGCGGCGCGACCGCGGACTTCTCCAGCACGGTGGTCGCGGTGTAATAGCCCAGCTTGCGGTACGCCTCGAACTGGGACTCGTCGAACCACTGGTCGGTCGTGCTCTGATGCGGAAACTCGGGATGGACGGAGGCGTATTGCATGATGTCGATCGGCTCGTTGCCGGTCAGAGAGGGTTTGATGTACAGCAGAAAGCCCGACACCGCGTTCGGGTCCGCCTCCTCGTAGTGGATGCGGCCCACACCGCAGTGGTACAGGCTCTTGCCGGTGGCCGGGTTGGGAATGGCCGCCTTGGTGTCGATGTCGATGCGCACGCCGAAGTCCACCTGGCATTTGCGCACCACGTTGCCCAGATCCTCGAAGCCGAACTGCCGGTCCATGCCTGCGTCGACCGCGATGATGAAGCGGCAGCGGCGCCGAACCAGCTCGTAGATGCCGAGGTTGTCGAAGTGGCCGCCGTCGCTGAGGTAGACGTACTGGGTATCCTCGTCGGCCAGACCGAACACCTCGCTCAGCAGGTACCACAGACCGAACCGCGGGCCCGGCTTGCTCCATGCACCGGGCTTCGCCGGGTTTTGCATCCACCATCCCAGGCGGACGTTGAACGCGGTCAACAGGAACGCGACCGCCTTCGACGAGTGATAGCCCTGGTTCGGGCTGGCTGCCGCACCCGAGATCGCCAGGGCCTCGCCGAGGCTGATCCAGCCCTTGCGGTTGAGACTCGAGAGGTAGTCGGAAGCCCTCTGATAGCTGTTCCTGGCAGCCTCGCCCGACCCGCCGGCCCGCAGCGAATATCCGCAATACAGCCGTGTGAACACGAACGAGCCCGCCTTGCGCTCCTGCCACGCGAGGTTATTCACCTTGGTCAGGTTGATGGCGGTGTTCACGATGTGGAAGGGGCGCCGTGGCAAGTCGGTCAGTTTGATGTCGTCGTTGGGATCGAAGCCGGTAAACGGATGCGCACGCCTGTCCACGTTGCTGGCGCCGAGATAACACCGCACCAGGCGATTGCGATAGAACATGTGCAGCGAGAACAGATTGATGTCGAGGCGCCAGATCAGGAGCGCGGCAATCGCACAGAGCGCCAGCAACGGGAGCCACGAAGGCGGCCGCGACGCCAGGATGGCATTGAGGACCTGGACGTACTGGAAGAACGACGGCCCCGAAACCGACAGTTGCTCGGCGGAGCGCAAGTCCACGTTCGCATGTTCCGGATCGAACAAAGCGATCAGACCCACGTGAATGCCGAAGGACAGCACGATCAGAAGACCGGCAACGAAGATGTATGGCGCAAACTCGGCGGCGAGGTTGAGCCACTTGCTGGTGTCGGGACCGCCGGTGAGCTTGCTCTTCCCGAGCATGACGCCCGCCAGCGTGGATGCGATCCAGGCCAGGCCCAGAGTCTCGATCCAATTCTGCCCATAGATGATCGCGAACGGCCCGTAGATCGCGGCGGCGCACAGCACCAGCCAGCCCACGCTCGCCGCGATCCACCAGGCGCCGAGCCGGCTCCACCACTCGCGGTCTTCCTCTTCGAATGCTCGGCCCACCAGCCCGATCATCAATACCGTCGCCAGCCCGAACACCGCAAGCAGCGTCGGCACACTCCACACGGTCCAGTGCCAGATCAGCGTCGCGCTGCCGCGGTGGTCTTGCAGGATTTGCCGGAGCAGACAAAGCAAGGCGACGCCGAGAGCCAAGGCTGCCGCCAGCCCGACCAGGGTGATGGCGGAGTTGCGCCAGTGCTGAGTGAGGCTGCCCATGTGCTTGCCGGCCATCCACAGTTGCACCAGCACCCAGGCAACCAGCCACACCGCCCCGAACGCGAGGATGGTTCTCTCCAGAAAGACCGCCCCGCTGACGGGCACGCCGGCGGCATCCGGTCGCAGCAGCAGGATGCCGATCAACCACGCCGCCAGGATCAATGGCAGCACGATCAGCCAGAGGATGTAGTTTTGCCGCGCGAAGAACGGCGGCTGTTCTTCCTTCCGCACCAGCTGGTGCGCGAGGTTCAGGTTGATGAACAGCGCCGGTACGAACAAGGCGATGATGGCGGGCAGCGGAGATTGGAAGATGCCGAAGCCGCTCAGCCATGGCAGGATCCTGGGAGCCGCCAGCACCACCGCGAACACGCAGATCAGCAGGGACTGGGTGAGCAGGAGGTTGCGCACATAAGTTGCCACACCCGCCAGCGTGTCGGTGGACAGCAGCCCGGTGCGCGGCGTCAGGTAGTTGCTGAAGCGGCGCAGCCACTCGATCGAGTCCGGCTCCGTGCCGCCTCTGGCAGCGGCGCTGCGCGGATCGAGTTCCTGCTCGACTGCCTCGATACCGCCCTTGCGCTTCGTCAACGCCGATAGCCAGCTGCCGATGTAGCCCCCGCCCGACGCCGTGGACAGATAGTCCAGCCGGGTCAGCAGACCGCGCTCGGCCAACCCCTGCAGTACGCCGAGATTGAAGGTCGCGCTGCGAATGCCTCCGCCCGACAGCGCGAGAGCCAGGAAGCCGCCTTCCGACGTCGAGCGTGCGGAGACAGCGAGGATCTGTTCTCGCTCTGCCTCCAGCACCGTCGCCTCCGACGCAGGCTGGTCCGGCTTCCGGCTGACCCATCCGCGGACTCGGGAAAGAAGAGACCTGCTCGGCTCATCTGCAGTCGCATTCCGATCCATCGTCGCTCCTTCCCGAGTCTGTCGACCGGTCAGCTCTCGCGTGGATTATCCAGTTTCCCAGGACCAGCGCCTCAATATTCTCTATGATTCGGTTCCGTTCGCCGCCGTTGGAGAGGAACTATCGGTGCGGCGGGCAGTGGAGCTCAGAGCAGAGAGGTTCGACCAACTCCGGATGTGCGCTGGTCGCTAGCATGGTTTTGAGCTGCAGGAAAAGTCAAGGGCATATCGAAGCGCGCGTGGGTCGCGATCGAGCCGATGCATCTGTCGCCGAGCCGGGTGAGACGCACACTCGAGCCATATGCATTGCGAGTGACGCAGCACGCGAAAAGTATTGGCTTTTCCGCTCAGAATGTCCTATATAACTTAGGTGGTATTCTGTCGCTCGAGACCGGGGATAGTATTTGAGCGCCCGACAAAGCTAAGTAAGCTTTACGTAAACGGGTCCAAGATGCGGCAGTCATCCGAGGGGTGCGCGCCAGGTGGCCGCAGCTTCCATCAATCGAGCGTTGCTTTGTCTCCACGGCCACGTGCAACACGGGAGGATTGCTCGCCACCAGTGACATCGTACCAGGACATGCTCAGCGCGCCCGACTATAGATATAGATGAGGGCGAGCGGTCTTCGCAGGTATCGCCAAGCAGTACACAGCCGGGAGGAGAGGACGAATGGCAATGGGGGGAAGACCAGTGAATGCCGGTGGCGACAAGCGCAAGTCGACGATGCTGCTGCTGTGGATTTGCCTGATCGGCCTCGCAGGTTGCGATAAGCCGAAACCAGGACAAGTCCCCGACGAAGCCCAGCGCGCGAATCGCGCGCCCGATTCGTTCCTGGCGGCGGACGAGGATTACTTCGCCGCCATGGACAGCGGCATCAAGCTGACCCCCGACGAGGTCAAGGGGCGCAATACCTGGCTGGTCTGGACCGGTGGAGACGACGGCTTGTGGGACAAGTTGCCCAACGAGACATTCGGCGCCTTCGACCTGCTCAAGACCATCTCCTCTTATCCGGGCGGGGAGTACAGCCGCGACAACCGATGGAAGTATTTCGGACTGGCCAACGAGCCTTGCTTCAGCAAGGCCACCGGTCCCGACCCGGAGCGCTTCGGGCTGTGGCTCGACAAGCGCAGCGCCGACTGTCCCCCCGATCCGTTCGCCAACGAGCAGAAGTACCCTGGCGTTGCTGTCGGCGCGCGCGGGCAAGAACCTCCCGGTGGGCTCTTTTTACGGCTACCCGACCGGGGTCGTCGGCCTGCGTCTGTTCCCCAATCCTGATTTCGACGAAGCCGCGGCGAAGAAATGGAATCCGGAGAAGTATTACAAGGACCCCGACTACTACGAGAACAAGAAGCTGGTGAGACCGTACCGGGTAGGCATGGCCTGCGGCTTCTGCCATGTCGGCCCGAGTCCGCTGAATCCTCCGGCCGATCCGGAAAATCCAAAATGGGAGAATCTGAGCTCGACCGTTGGCTCGCAATACTTCTGGGTCGATCGCATCTTCATCTGGAATATCAAACACGATAACTTCGTGTACCAGTGGCTGCACACGGCGCGTCCCGGCACGCTGGATACATCGCTGATATCGAGCGACAACATCAACAATCCGCGCACCATGAACGCGATCTACAACCTGGGCGAGCGGATTCAGCTCAGCGCGCGCTGGGGCAAGGAGACGCTGACCGGTGGCCAGCTGAACAACAAGCAATTCAACGACTACGATCCCGCGAAGTATGGGCCGCTGGCGCAGTTGTTCCAGAAGCCGGATACCGTTTTCACCCCTCGCGTTCTGAAAGATGGCTCCGACTCCGTCGGAGTCCTGGGGGCGCTCAACCGCGTCTACATCAATATCGGCCTGTTCAGCGAGGAATGGTTGCTCCACTTCAAGCCGGTGGTGGGCGGCAAGCCGATCACGCCCATCGAGATCGCCGTCGCGGAAAAGAACTCCAACTACTGGAAGGCGACCGAAATTCAGACACCGGCCATGGCGCTGTTCCTGGTCAGAGCCAGCAAGCCGGACCGTCTGAAGGATGCGCCCGGCGGTGCAGCGTATCTGACGAAGGACAAGGCGGAGCTCAATCGCGGCAAGGTGGTCTTCGCCGAACGGTGCGCGCGCTGCCACTCCAGCAAGATCCCCACCCCCGCCCCTGGGGTCGACCCGGGCGGCTGCTCGGGACCTGGGTACCTCGCATGCTGGAACAAGTACTGGGACTGGACCAAGACCGACGAGTTCAAGAAGAAGATCAAGGACATCGTCCTGGCCGACGACTTTCTCGATGGCAACTACCTGTCCACCGAGCTGCGCGTGCCCCTCACTCTGCTGAGGACGAATGCGTGCGCCCCGCTCGCGACCAACGCGATCCGCGACAACATCTGGGACAACTTCTCCTCGGAGACCTACAAGGATCTTCCTTCTGTGGGGGAGATCACGTACTACCACCCGGTTACGGGCGAGCCGAAGCAATATCAGATGCCGGCCGGCGGTCGCGGCTACATCCGCCCCGCGTCGCTGGTGAGCTTGTGGTCGACGGCGCCCTTCCTGCTCAACAACAGCGTAGGCCACCTCAACCCGGGCGGGGACGCAGCGAGTTATGCGGAGAAATGGGAGCCCAATCCGAACCCGACCGTCGAGCTGCGCATGAAGGTGTTCCAGGACGCGATCGAGCAGATGCTCTGGCCGGAAAAGCGGGACAAGGACGAAGTGCTCGGCGACAAGATCCCCGGACGCATCGACCGCACGACCCATACCACCACCCTCAAGGTCTCGACCGGCTATCTGCCCGACGCCTTGCAGGGACTGGTCGGACCGGGTCATCGCTTCCTGCCATGGCTGTTCGGGGAGGGCGGGATCGAGATCGGGCCTATCCCCAAGGGCACGCCGGTGAACCTGCTCATGAATCTGAACCTGCTGTCGGACGGCACCGATCTCAAGGAGCGGGTGAAGCTGGTGCTGCAGCTCAAGGAGGATCTAAAGGCGCTGCCCAAGGATGCGAGTGACGAGCAAGCGAAGAAGATTCTCGGCAACCTGGTCGAGCCGCTGCTTCCACTCAGCAAGTGCCCCGACTTCATCGTCAACCGCGGCCACTACTTCGGCACTGACATGCTCAAGGAGGAGCCAGGCCTGAGCGACGCGGACAAGCGCGCTCTTATCGAATTCCTGAAGACGCTCTAAATGCCACGCGCCGGGGCCGGCATGCGGGCGATGAAGATCCTCGTCCGGCGCCGCACGCGAGCTCAATGAGGGATCCATGCCTTGCGTGGGTAGCGTTTGGTTCGACTCGAGCAGCGCGCGAGCTGCGTGCGCTGCTCCAACCCACCAGAACCTTGCCACCAGCCGAAGCTGTTCGAGTTCTAACCCGAAAGCAGTGAGGGGCCTATGAACAACGACGTCATCTTTCAGCCACTGAAGTTCAGAAATCTCACGGTCAAGAACCGTCTGTTTCGTTCCAGCATTTCGGGCCGCTGGGACAACTACAACGGCCATGGCAATCAGGCCCGCATCAACTGGGAAACCAAGTTCGCTAAAGGTGGAATCGGGGCGATCATCACATCGTTCGTACCAGTGCACGTGCGCGGCCGGATCATGCCCGGCTATGCCATGATCGACAACGACGACAAGATCCCATTCTGGCGCGAGACGGTCAAAGCCGTGCATGAATACGACTGCAAGCTGATCATGCAGTTGAGCCACGGCGGCCGGCAGCGCGACGTGCCCGGCGTCGAGAACCTCATGAACAAGGGCCTCTCGTCGACCAGCAACATGGATACGTTTCACGGGCTCCTCTGTCAGGCCATGACGCTGGACGAAATCAAGCAGACCATCCGGCAGTTTGCCGAGGGCGCCAGACGCGCCCGCGCCGCCGGTCTGGATGGAGTGGAGCTGCACGCCTCGCACGGCTATCTGTTCACCCAGTTCCTGAGCTCGGCCATCAACGACCGCAAGGATGAATACGGCGGGTCGGTGGAGAATCGCGCGCGCTTTCTCCTTGACGTGATCAAGGCGATCCGCAAGGAGGTGGGCAACGACTACCACCTGCAGGTAAAAATAAACGCTGTAGACAACAACAACGCGCTCTACCCCTGGGAGAAGAAGGGCAACACGCTGGAGGAGTCGATCCAGATCTGCAAATGGGTGGAAGCGGCCGGTGCCGACGCCCTGCACGTGTCCATGGGCAGCATGTTCCCGCATCCGCAATTGCCCTCCGGCGGCTTCCCCGCGGACGAAGCGAACTGGTGGTACGGCAACATGGTTTCCAGCGGCGTGCGCGCCTATTTCAACTACACGCTGTTTCACTACAAATGGCTGCGCCCCGTTTTCCTCGCGTTCTGGAACCGGACCAAGAAGGATCGGCCGGTGGAAGGGGTGTGTGCCGAAGAGGCAAGGGAAGTCAAGAAGAACGTCAGCATCCCGGTGCTCAACACCGGCGGCTATCAGAACGGAGCCCTCATCCGCAAGGTCATTTCCGAGAACTACTGTGACGGCGTGACGATCGCGCGCCCGCTGATCGCCAACAACGACTTGCCCAAGATCCTCGAGCAGGGCCGCGACGAGCCGGAGCATCCGTGCTCCTTCTGCAACCGCTGTCTGCTCAATGCGCTGGCAAACCCCCTGGCTTGCTATGACTTGAGGAGATACGGCGGGGACCGCGACGCGATGATCCGGGAAGCGATGAGCGTGTTCGAGCCGCCACCGTTCAGGTAACCGGATCTCGAGTCTTGGCCACGGCATCGCCGGCGCGGCTTTTCCCGGCCTTGCCCCAAAACGACACGGGGGTACACCGACATGAGCGAAGGCAAGACAGTAAACAAGGACCAGGTTTTGATCGACGACGTGCGCGAGAGTCCCGTCGACCAGTATCTATTCCGCGTTCGCAGGATCGCCCTGCTGGTTTTTCTGGCCATCCTGGTGTTGATCGTGATCTGGTTCGTGTATCGGTTCACGACCGACAGGCCGGTCACCTACTCATCGGCCGAGGAGCACTTCAAGTATGGGTCCATCGGCAGCGAAGTCGGCGGATCGCTGTTCGACGCCGTCGGCGGCGTTCTTCCTCCCTACGAAATATTCAAGGTGCTGCCAAAGATCTGTCCGGACATGCTGCCCGGTGGATACGCGTCGTTGGGGCTGCTGTTCGAAGAGGGACATGATCTGCCGATCGGCGTCTCGCAGCGGCGCCGCCTCGGCTTCAACCAGGTCGGGCTCAACTGTTCGGTCTGCCACACCGGTACCTACCGTGACGCCCCGCAAAGCAAGCACGAGCTCGTCCTTGGCATGCCGGCCCACAGCCTCGACCTGCAGGGCTTCTTCAATTTCGTCACCGCGTGTGTCCTCGATCCGCGCTTCACGCCCGACAATGTAATCGGCAGGATCAACGAGGCCGGTGGCAAGCTCGGAGCTCTGGACCGGTGGATGTTTCGAACTCAAGTCATTCCGAGGACGCGTGTGGCGACGCTCGATCTGCGCAGCCGCGTGGCGCTTCTGCTGGACGACCGGGCGGCCCGATGGGGTCTGGGGCGGGTCGACACGTTCAACCCGTACAAGGCGATCCAGTTCAACTGGCGCATCGGCGATCTACCGGCGAACGAGCGGATCGGAGCTGCCGACTATCCTTCTTTGTGGAACCAGAAACCGCGGGAAGGCATGCATCTGCACTGGGACGGTAACAACGACTCGGTCGACGAGCGCAACCTGAGCGCGTCGCTGGGCGCCGGCGTGACCCCCGTCACGATCGATCACCCGGGGCTGCAGCGCGTCAAGGACTGGATCTGGACGCTGCCGCCGCCGGCCTATCCATTTGCGGTCGACGAGAGCCTGGCCGCGCGCGGTGAGGGGCTATACCGCGACCATTGCGCGGCATGCCATGCGGATCACCGCTTCAAGCAGGGCTTCGTCGATCCGAGCTGGAAGGTCGGTCAAATCGAGCCGATCGAAAAGATCGGCACCGATCCGTTCCGGCTGAATGCATACACGCTGGTGTTTGCGTCCAATCAGTATTCTCTCTATCCGAACTCGCCCTACCGCTTCACGCACTTTCGCAAGACCAACGGGTACGCCAATCAACCGCTGGACGGCATCTGGGCGCGAGCGCCCTACCTGCACAACGGATCGGTTCCGACCCTGCGCGATTTGCTGGAGCCAGCCGCCGCCCGTCCCAAGGTCTTCTATCGCGGCTACGACGTTTTCGATCAGGCGAAGGTCGGCTTCCGCTCCGACGTCCCGGAGGAGAACGGGCGCAAGTATTCCAAGTACGACACCGCCGTGGCCGGCAACGGAAACGGCGGGCACGAGTACGGAACGCGGCTCTCCGAGCAGGACAAACAGGCCATCGTCGAATACATGAAGAAGCTCTGAAGCAAGCCTATCGAGCAGATCGCTGCAGGAGAGAAGATTGATGACATCGAGCACCGCACAGGCCTACCGGTCGACTAGGCTGCGCACATTCTTGATCGTGGTCGCCATCATCGTCGTAGTGGTGGGCGCTATCGCCTGGTACAAGCTGTTCCGCGAAGTGGACCAGCATTTCGACTCGATGGACGAGTACTTCAAGTACGGCTCCATCGGCACCGAGCAGGCGCAGGGCGTGCCTTACTGGATCTGGCTGGTGCTGCCACGGTTATTCCCCGAATACCTCCCGCGCCCAGGGGGATACAACGCGCTCGGTCTGTACAACGAGCCCGGCAAGGAAATCCCGGTAGGGTTTTCGGTCAAGACGATCGGATTCGACCGAGTGGGGATCAATTGCGCGGTCTGCCACTCCAGCACGATCAGATTGTCCGAAACCGAATTGCCTGTGCTGTATCTGGCCGGCGGGACAAACACGTTCGATGGGCTTGGCTATCAGCGCTTCCTGTTCGCCTGTGGGTCGGACCCGCGCTTCACCGCGGACAACATCCTCAGTGAGATCGACAAGATCTACAAGCTCTCCCTCCTCGATCGTATCCTCTACCGTTTCGCGTTCATTCCCGCGACCAAGAAGGCGTTCATCCAGCAAAAGCAGATGTATGCGTGGACCGAGAGCCGGCCCGTACTGGGGGCCGGGCCGCATCGATCCGTTCAACCCGGTCAAGCGCAACATTCTCAATGTGGATGTAGGCGATACCACTGGAAACTCCGACATGGTTCCGATCTGGAACCTGGGCGCGCGGCCGAAGAACTCGGCCTATCACTGGGACGGTCTGAACACCGATCTGGTCGAGGTCATCCGCAGCTCGGCGATAGGCGACGGGGCCACGCCGAAATCGCTTCCGCTGCAGCAACTGCAGAAGCTGCAGGACTGGCTGCTGGAGCTGAAGCCGCCCAAGTATCCGTCCGACCGGTTTCCAGTCAACGCGCCGCTCGCGGCGACCGGCAAGACCATCTTCGACCGTGACTGCAGCGTCTGCCACAGCAAAGACGGTGCGCGAGCAGGCCAGGTCGTGCCGGCTGAGGAAGTGGGCACGGACCCGAACCGCGTGCGCATCTGGACGCCCGAAGCCGCCACTGCGTACAACGCGTACGCGAAAGACTACGCTTGGAAGTTTAGTCACTTCCGCTCGACCAACGGCTACGTTCCGCCGCCGATGGACGCCGTCTGGACGCGTGCCCCCTATCTGCACAACGGATCGGTACCGACTCTTGCGCGACATGCTGCAGCGGCCGGACAAGCGGCCGAAGGTCTTCTACCGCGGATACAACGTCTTCGAGCCGCGGGATGTCGGCTTCGTGTCCCAGGGCCCGCAGGCCGAGCGTGCCGGGTACCGCTACGACACCAGCGTGCGCGGCAACAGCAACGAAGGGCATCTGTATGGGACCGATCTTTCACGCCGCCGACAAAGACGCGCTGCTCGAGTACCTGAAAACGCAATAGACCGATCGCCAAGCAAGTGCCTCGAACGGGCTCGCTGGCCTTCGATCACAGCCCGCAGACGAGAGCAAGAACGGTGAGCATGGCCGCTGGGAAGGACTTCCAATGCGACTACGTCATTGTCGGGTCCGGGGCGGGCGGGGGCCCGCTCGCTGCGCGCCTGGCGCTGGCAGGACACAGCGTGGTCGTGCTCGAGGCCGGAGGTGATCCGCGCGCGCTCAGCGGCGGAGGCCCGTTAGATCCGCACGGCAACCGCCTGCCGGATGACTACGATGTCCCCTGCTTCCACGCGCTCGCCTCCGAAAACGATGCGTTGAAATGGGATTTCTTCGTGCGCCACTATGCCGACGACGCACGGCAGCGGCGCGACCCCAAGTATTTCGACAGGCTCGGCGACCGGCAGGTCGACGGCGTCTTGTATCCTCGCGCCGGAACGCTCGGAGGCTGTACCGCCCACAACGCCATGTTCTTCGTCGCCCCGCAGAACTCGGAATGGGATTCCATCGCGGCATTCACCGGCGACAGCTCGTGGAGCGCCGAAAACATGCGCCAGTATTTCCAGCGCACGGAAAGCTGCCGGCACCGGCCGCTTTACCGTTACTTGTTGCGCTGGCTGGGCATAGACCCGACGCGGCATGGCTGGAACGGCTGGCTGCAGACCGAAAAGATCAGCCCGGAGGTCGCGTTCAGCGATCCGGCATTGGTCAAGACGATGATCAAATCGGTGCTCGAGGCCATCGCCGAGCTGCCCGAGTCGCAGGCGAGCCTCGAGTTGTTTCTGAAAGCCGCTGCCGACCCCAACGACTGGCGCATGTTGAACCGCAGCTTCGAAGGTATCCGCTATACGCCGCTGTCCACCCGCGGTCGCCAGCGCAACGGCACGCGCGAGCACTTGCTGGAAACAGCGCGGCGCCATCCGGATCGACTGAAGATCGAACTGAATGCGCTGGCGACGCGCGTGATCCTCGATGGCGACAACCGCGCTGTCGGTGTCGAATACCTCAAGGGCGAGAAGCTGTATCGTGCCCATCCGCATCCGCGCAACGAGAGTGGCGAGCGCCGTCAGATCCACGCCTCGCGCGAGGTGATCCTCGCCGGCGGAACGTTCAATACGCCGCAGCTGCTGATGCTTTCGGGCATAGGCGCGCGCGCGGCGCTGGAGCGTCATGGCATCGCCACCCGTGTGGATCTCCCGGGCGTAGGCAAGAACCTGCAGGACCGCTACGAGATAGGCGTAGCCAATCGCATGAATTTCGGCTGCTGGAAAGTGTTGCAGGATGCCAAGTTCGCCAGGGGCGATCCGCAGTATGCCGAGTGGGCCGGATTGCGCAAGGGTGTTTACACCACCAACGGGTCGCTCTTCGCGATCATGAAGCGCGCCGCGCGCGAGCGCGCGTTGCCCGATCTGTTCTGCTTTCCTCTGCTGACCCTGTTCACCGGGTATTTCCCGAACTATTCGGCGCTCGCCGCGACGCATACGAACTACCTCACCTGGGCAATTCTAAAGGCGCACACGAATAATCGAGCCGGCGAGGTTACGCTGCGATCCAGCGATCCGCTGGATACACCCAGGATCAACTTCCATTACTTCGACGAGGGCAGCGACGACGGCGGGGAGGATCTCGACTCCGTCGTCGCCGGCATCAAATTCGTGCGCCGGGTGAGCGAACAGCTCAAGCAGTACCAGCTCCTCGCCGAAGAGGAAGTGCCCGGCCCCAGCGTGCAATCGGACGACGAGCTGAGGCAGTTCGTGCGCAACAACGCGTGGGGCCATCATGCCTCCTGCACGTGCGCGATCGGCCCGAGGGATCAGGGCGGCGTGCTGACCAGCGACTTCAAGGTGCACGGCACGACTGGATTGCGGGTGGTGGACGCGTCGGTATTCCCGCGCATTCCGGGCTTCTTCATCGTCAGCGCGATTTACATGATCAGCGAGAAAGCAGCGGACGTGATTCTGGCGGACGCGCGCGGCAAGTGAGAGGCGTGCAACTTATCATCGAGTGCGATTCTTGTCGCCGGATAGGCACGTGTCGTTTTGACAACGCGCTTCGAAAGCTTGATGAAAGAAGTGTGTTGAGCGTGACGACTCGCCGAGTTCGATTCCAAGAGCAACACAATTTGACTATGACTTGACATGGTACTAACCGTTTCCTAGAGTGAAGATGCGATTCCGAAGCCTGCCAATTCACGAAAAGTTAACGATTGAGTTGCCGGCTTTGTACGTATCCATCCTTCCTAGGAAGATTCCGTAGTCATCGTCACCGCACATGCTCGTGAGCCAAGGAGGCCCAAAGTGAAGAAGAGTGATACGAACAGCCGGTCGCGCATCGCCGGGAATAACGCCGTCAGCCGGAGAACCTTCACGCGCGGCCTGCTGGCGGCAGGCATCACGGCCGCGATCAAGCCGCTGGTTCCTGCCGCGATGGCAAACTCTGGCGCGCGCATCGAATACGACTACATCGTGGTCGGCGCTGGAGCAGGCGGTGGGCCCGTCGCTGCTCGTCTCGCCAACGCGGGCTATACGGTAGCCCTGCTGGAGGCCGGAGTCGACCCCGAGGCCCAGGACACAGTGAACTTCGCTCTGCCACCAGGCGTTCCGGACTCCGGCACCACCTACCAGATACCCGCGTTGGCCGGCGTCTCTGCCGAGCACCCCTTGTTGAGTTGGGACTTCTACGTCAAGCACTACAGCGATCCGGCCCAGCAGCTGCGGGACTTGAACTATGTGAAGAACCCCGCCAACCCAGACAAGCAGGGCATTCTTTACCCGCGTGGCAGCACGCTCGGTGGGATCGACCGCTCACGACGCCATGGTCTTCGCGTATCCCCACGATCAGGACTGGGACGATATCGCCGACGCGACCGGGGACGACTCGTGGTGCGCCCACCACATGCGCAAAATCTTCGAGAGGCTCGAGAACTGCGAGTACTGCAAGCCCGACCGCGCCCGGACACGGGTTTGACGGTTACATCACGGCCAGCAGGTTCGACCCGCAGATACTTAAGCTCTATCCAGTGCTGAACGATCTGGCTGGGGCGGGCTGCACCACCCCCCTGTCGTACTATCACGGGAACGCCAGTGCGACATCAATCACCCTCTCGTCGCCAGGGCGATACCGGCACATTCATCACGCCGATGCACGTATCGGCCCCGCCGCAGGTGGCGCCAAGGTCAGGATATCGCTGCGCGAGCACCTGCTGGCCACGCAAAAAGCGCATCCCGACAAGCTGTTCTTGATTACCGGGGCGCTGGCGACGAAAGTCCTGACTCGCCGCGAGCGCGCGATCGGTGTCGAGTACATGCAAGGCCTGAGGCTCTATCAAGCCGACAAGCTCTACGATCCTTTCGTGAGGCCGCCGACCCAGAAGATCTATGCCAAGCGGGAAGTGATCCTGTCCGCTGGCGTCTATAACACGCCGCAACTGCTCAAGCTCTCGGGTATCGGTCCAGCGAGAGAATTGAGATCATTCGGGATCCACGTCGTGTCCGACCTGCCCGGTGTAGGCCGCAACCTGCAGGACCGCATCGAGATCACTGTCAACACGGCGCTCAAAGACGAGATCGAGCTCTATACCCGCTGTCGGGCGTTCCAACAGACGCCGCCAGATCCCTGCGCCGTAGCCTGGCAGCTAGGCCTGTGGGATGGCGCGAACCCCCCGTTCTACGGCCCGTACGCCAACAACGCGCTCTATACCTCCCGCATCGTGAAGTCGAGCACAGCGGACGCGCTGCCCGACCTCTTCATCGCGGGCCAGGCAACGGCGTTCCATGGCTTCTTCCCCGGTTTCTCCAACATGACGCTCGGGCAGACGTGGACCTGGCTGATCCTCAAGGTCCACACGCGGAACACCGCCGGCACTGTAACGCTGCAGTCTACCGATCCGCGCAGAGATGCCGGAAATCAACTTTCACTATTTCGACGAGGGCACCGACCAGACGGGCGAGGATCTCGAAGCGGCCGTGGAAGCCATCAAGCTCGCGCGCGGCTTCAACCAAGACGCCGACGGCCAGGCAACACATAGCTTCCGAGCTGTTCCCCGGCAGCGATAGACAGACGGACGACCAGCTGCGCCAGTGGATCAAAGACGAATCATGGGGCCACCATGCGGGCGTGCACCGCCAAGATCGGTGGCCGTCACGATCCGATGGCTGTGCTGGACAGCCGCTTCCGCGTACGCGGCGTCGACAACTTGCGCGTAGTCGATGCGTGCGCGTTTCCAAAGGTGCCAGGGTTCTTCCCGGTCGCGTCGATCATGATGCTCGGCGAAAAGGCCGGTGACGTGATTCTCGCCGACGCCAGACGCGACGATCGGGACGACGATCACGATCACCACCATGGCCATGATGCGTGATGACGATTGACGCCAGCCCTGTAGCTAGGACCGCGAGTAGTTGCATCGACGAGCGGCCACAGCCCGCTCGTCGATGCCTTCAGCGTACCTTCCGCTCATCCCTGCGCGTGCCGTTGCCGGATCGGCTTCGTCTTCGCGCCAGGTCGGATGATTGAAATGGATCACGCAGTCGCCGTTGTATGAGGCGACGGCCCGGTTGAAAGTGATCTTCCCGATGTGCCGCCAGTTCTTGAACACGCGCCGCTCATAGAACGCCGGGCCCTCGGTAGTGCCTTCATCGGTGGTCTCGATGTGAAACACGAGCGCGCGTCTGGGCTGGTCATCGCCCTTGTCGTAGATCTGCGCCATCACCTCGTCACGAAAATCCAATCCCTCGCCCTCGATCCTAGGCTGCTCGGGCGCCACCGACAGCCGCATGAACCGCGGTGCCCGCGTGCGCTCGCTGTTCGATTTGCCGAGCTCGGCGATCGGATACAGCTGACGGATGCTGGGGTTCTTGTCGACACGCCCGAACACTAGACCGGTGACGACCAGGATCGGCGTTCCCAGGCCGCGCCGCCAGGCCGTGGTATCGGGGGCATTGCGCGTTGGGGCGTCATTGATGTAATCGGCATGCTCGCCGCCCAGATCCTGCTGGGTGAAGAAATTCGCCGTGGGGAGCGGCTCGGCATGGTTCGCGTCCGTGGTTGGAAACAGCTTGCCGACCAGCGCCAGCGAACGTGTGTGGCCGCGCCGCGTCTCGGAGCAGCAGGTGGAATAGCGTCCGACGATCAAGGCCTCACTGCCTTTGCGAAAGTAGCCGGAGTAGTCGGTGTCTTCCGTGATGCTCCAGGTGCCGGTCAAGCAGATGCCGTTTGGATGGAGCAGGCGGCGGAAGCCCTTTCGATCCGGGCCCCAGCGCAGATCGGCCCTGGAATCGACTGTCCGCTCGGTGGCTTGGCGAAACACGTAGGGCAGCCCGAGAGGAAGAACGCCGCGCAGCACGCTCGCCAAGGTGACTTGGTAGACAGGCCACTGTGGCGCGCCAGGAGTGCCCCAGATCGGCTGATAGGGATTTGCAAACAGGGCGTCTTGCACTTCCGAGAAGCGTGAACCGCGATATGTGCGATCTTCCGCCGTGGTGCCCTCCACTCCAAACTCGGCGCTCATGCGACGCCCCCGAGACAGACCAGCGCAAAAGCCTGCGGCGCCTGCGGCACGTTCGAGCCGATCACCTCGATGGTCCAGGCTCCGGTCGCGGGCTGCGCTACCTGCACGACCTCGACGTTGTTGTCGACGTCCACCGCAGTGGCGCCCGCCGCCTGGTTGCCCAGATGACGTTGCCCCCCCGGCGCCGTCACGATGAGGTTGAGGTTGTTCACCAGATCCGGTCCCGGATAGTCGCTGTAGGCCAGCACGACGCGCAGCGGCACAGCGCTCGACTTGACCGTCAGCTTGTGCTTGTTCACCTGGCCTGTGCGCAGCCCCGGCTTCACGTCGAAAAACACGCTGACCGCCGGGCTTGGGGGTGCCAGCACCGCATCCAGGTTCACTCGTCCGAAGCCCTGATCGCTGTCCACAATCGCGCTTGCGGGAGCGGTGCCAGGCAGCCGCGTCGCGCCGGCGATCAGGGTGGCCTTCAGCAGCGCGGCGCTCGGGCTCGCGATGCCTCGCTTCTTGCGCAGGTACTGGCGCACGAGCGCGACGGCGCCCGCGGTCAGCGGCGTCGCCATGCTCGTGCCGCCCATGTAGAAGTAGAGGCGGCTCGGCGGGAACGCAGCCCACGCGGTGTTGTTCGCCGCGATCATGGTCGAGCGCGTGGAAAGAATGAACGTCCCGGGAGCTACGACCTCCGGCTTGATGCGGCCGTCCTTGGTCGGCCCGCGGCTGCTGAAGGCGACCACCTGGTCGGCGTTGTCGGCCATCGGCGCCGCCTTGTACGGCGCGGCCGGATAGTCGCTCGGCCACCACTCGCCGTAGGTCTCGCCGTCGAACTTGCTACGCAGGTTCTCGCACGCGCCGACCGTGATGCAGTTCTTCGCGGTGCCCGGCGCGCTGACGCTCATCGGGTTGATCTTGCCGTCGCCGTCCTTGTCCGTGCCGTCGTTGCCGGCGGCAACCACCACGCAGAACGTCTTGTGCTCCCAGACGAAGCGATCGAGCTGCTCGCATTGGCTGTCGTAGGCGCCGGGCTCACCGCCGCCCCACGAGTCGGAGTGGACGCGCGCACCCTGCTTGTAGGCATCGAGGAAGAGCTGGGACAGGTCGAGCGGAATGCCGGCCAGCAGATAGCGCCCATAGCGGCGGAAATCCGCCGGGTCCTTCCATTTCAACTCCTGCTCGACCGCCTGAAACACCAGGCGCGCCTCGTGCGCGAGCCCGCGGATCGGCCCGGCGAGGCCGGGAAGGCCCGCGCTCGATGCGCCGCTCCCCAGTACCGATCCGCTCGTGTGCGTGCCGTGCCCGGAGTCGAGATCGGCCGGGCCGTCGTTGCCGCCGGGGTTCTGCACGAAAGAGTCGAAGTCCGACGTGATCGGATAGCTCTTGATCCATTTCACGCGCCCGCTGAAGTCCGGATGGATGCTCTTCGCATCGCCGGTGTCGAGCCCCGTGTCGCAGACCGCGATGATCTCCCCCTTGCCCGACAGGCCCAGCCCAGCGCTGGCGAGCGCCGCGGCCGTGCCCATGATGCCGGCCGCGACGTCGTTGCTGGTGCGCTTCAGGCTGTTCTCCCGGATCGCGCGCACACCGTGGACCGACGACAGCGCATCGATCGCCTTCTTGCGCGCGGCCGCGCTCTGCGGCGCCTCGACGACGAGCACCTTGCCGCTGGTGTTCTTGCCCAGCACCTTGAAGCCCAGCCGTTTCACGGCGGACAGCGCGGCCGTCAGGTCTGCCGGCGCGAAGAACTCGACCTTGTAAGTGCCCGGCAGCACGCGCGTGCGCGGCAGCGCGCCGGAGACGTCGCCCGCCTTGCGGCCGATGCGCTGGTATACCGCGTCGTCGACACGCGCACGCGGCGGCAGATGACCGACCCAGCGCACGTAGGGCAGTTCGGCGATGCGCTTCGAGGGCGTTCTGATCCGCGCGGACCACCCAGGTGAAGTCAGCGAATGGCGCACGCGGCTCTGCCTTCGCCTTCTTGATGCCCGCGAGCCATGCATCCTTGATCGGCCCGACGAACTGCACGAGGTAGTGATGCGGGCCCGGGCGCAGCGGCTTCGCCGCCTTGTAGGCCGGGTGCGCCGCGGCCTTGCCGCGCGCGATCGATCCGCGGGCGCGACGTGTCGATGGTGCTGTCCTCCAGCTGGATCGCGTACTGCGACGTGATGTCCTCGACCGGGTAGCTCTGCGCGATCTGCGTTGCCTGCTCCTCGGTCGCCTCGATCACGGCGAACGCAGCATAGGCCGCGACGATTCGATACTGCTTGGCCAGTTCCTTCTGCTCGGGACCCGAGCAAAACACCTTGAGCATCTTCGTCATGCCAGCCTCCTGTTACAGGGAAGGTCGAATCAATGCGCACGACACGCGTTGCGCCAGGCGAGGATCGCAGGCGTCGCACTTGATACAACCTGATTATATGCGCCCCTTGCGCGGGACCGGTCAGTTTGGACCCAGGGCGGGCTCTGGACGCCGGCCGACGGTGACAGCATGGCGAGTTCGCCGCGATGCCTTACCATACTTCTACTGCTGCCATCTATATATATAATTTCCAAGCCGCGGTGCAGCTCGCACCGTCCACGGAGGGTCCAAGCGATGAGGTCAGTCCTCCACATCTTCACGCCGCCGAAGACACCACCGAGTTCGTTCTCGCTCTCAGATTCGCGGAAGCGAGCTTCATCGCACGCACAACCGACCCGCGCTGCAATGGCGCAGGGAGCGCACACCGGACACGACTTCAGCAGGGTTCGCGTGACCCCGGCGCCGCCGGGCAGCCTCCAGGCGCGACTCACGGTGGGGCATCCCGGAGACCGGTTTGAGCGTGAGGCAGACTTGATCGCGGATCGGGTCATGCAAACGTCGGTGGCGGAGGAACCGCCGCATGCAAAGCGGGCGCCTCGAGCGCCCGAGCTGCCCTCGAACCAGGCGCCGACCGGATCGATCCGGCGGAGTCCGGATGAGTCAGCAGAGACGCCGGCCGAGGAGGGAGACCCGGATAGCGCAGCGTCGAACGCTGACGGAGACGCGGCGGCGCCCGAAGGCGGGATGGAAACGTCGGCGCAGAGTGCCGAGCAGCTCGCGGTGACGCTGCTAGAGGAGGATGATCTCGAGGGCAACAACGCAAGCCAAGCGCAGGCCGAGCGGCCGGTCGGTGCGGATGGCGCAAGCATAGTACAGGCGCGCGCGCTACCCGGTCAGACACCCACTGTGCCCTCGCGCTACGAGACCGCGGTCAATGCGCTGCGCGGTGGCGGTTCTCCGCTACCAGCCGAGAGCCGGACGTTCTTCGAAGCCCGCTTCGGTCATGATTTCAGCCGGGTGCGGATCCATACCGGGCCGGATGCCGGCCGAATGGCCAGGACTTTCGGCGCGCGGGCTTTTACGATCGGACGGGACCTGGTGTTCGGAACGGAGCAATACCAGCCGGCGACGCCGGCAGGCCGGTGGCTCTTGGCGCACGAACTGACTCACGTCGTCCAACAACAAGAGGGAGCGAAGCAGCTGTCGACCGGCCGCATTCCGATACAGCACACCGGACACGATCAGGTTCAGGGGGGCTTCTTCGGCAGGCTCTGGAGCGGAATCAAGAAGGGCGCCGCGGCGGTTGCCGGTGCAGTGAAGTGGACCGCCGGCAAAGCATGGGAGGGAATCAAGTGGACTGCCGGTAAAGTATGGCAAGGGGTCAAGGCTGCCGGCAAGTGGGGATGGAACGTGCTCAAGAGCGGCGCTGCGCTTGCGTGGAGCTACGTCGTGAACACGCCCGGGCGCGTTTGGCGGCTCATCAAGCACCTGGCGAGCGGTGTCGCGGGTGTCGCGTCCGCGCTCTGGCAAGGCCTGAAACTCGCCTTCAAGCTGGACTTCAAAGGCCTCGGCAAGTGGCTGCTGGACGGGATTCTCTCCGGCACCGCCTGGGCGCTGAGACTGATCGGCAAGCTCGCCGATGTCGCCGGTATCGGGGAGATCTGGGACCTGGTGTTTCAAATCATCAAGGTCAATACCCGCAGCCTGAGTTCCGGCGAACAGAGCGAAGCTCGGAAGGTGTTCCAGAGCAGCATTTCCTACTGGCGGGTGCGGGTCGACGAACACTCACTGATCTCTAAGGTCGGAGCCGCATTCAAGGGCGCCAGCGGTCTGGGTGTGACCACCTTCCACACCATCAACTTCGACCACAAGATCACTGCGGCTGCCGGCAGCCTCGACATGCGATGGTTGGCCCATGAGCTCACACACGTCTCCCAGTATGAGCATGCGGGTTCGCAATACCTCGGCGAGGCGGTCCACGCGCAGGCAACCGCCGGCTATGACTACCACGGTCCGAGTGCGCTGTGGCGTCCGTCCACGCATGTCGCACCCAACACGCTGGGAAGGCACTTCGGCGGGTTCAATCGCGAACAGCAGGCCGACATCGCGGCGGATTACTACTACTCGCTCTATCACAACGTCCACCCTGTCCACGGTTTTGCGCTGATCACCACGGACTATGAGCCGGTGATCGATGAGTTGAGGCACGGCAAGCTATAGGTTGCAGACCGCGCCGCGCCTGTGTCATCGCCGGCGGGAGTTCTGTGCTGCTTAGAAAGATGGCGTAAGGCTCATTTCCGCGCGCCGTTTTCTGCGTCAGCCGGAGATGATGACGTCAGTCCTTGACCGACTGCCTCCGCCGGATGTGACGCGCATCATCACCCCCATACACCGAAGCACCTGCCGTCAACGCGTGGCACACCGCTTGCGTGCAATTGCCGCGTATCGCGTTACCTTCCTTCACCGACGGCTGCTCTGCCTTACCTGCGGCGCGCCGCCGACAAGGCACAAAATCATGGCGTCCCAACCTACGCAGATCTTCGCCAACTATCTGGAAGTCGGCCAGAATGCAGCCGAATTCGTACTCGCCTTCGGCGTCTACAACGAGGGCGATGCCGCACCTCAAATCCAGATCCGCATCCATTCCGCGCCGGCCCATGCAGCTGCGTTCGCAAAAGTGCTCGAGGACGCGCTCGCGCATCACGCGCGCATGTTCGCGCCGTTCAAGAGGACTGAAGCCGTTATCATTCATCGACTTCGATGTCGATATCCCAAAAGGTTCAAGAACCCGAGCCCTGTAGTTTCCGTTCATCGCGCCGAATTCCATGCAAATCGGCATCAGCGTCGTTGCGTCAAACCGTGTTGTCACAACCCGTTGCTGTGTGACAGCGCCTGTTACGGCCGCTGTTACACAAGCTCACAACGCGTTTCGCGATCGTCAGCGCGACGAAAGACTCGGGTAATCGACGCAGCGCTTACACACCAGAACTGTAACGTCGAGCCTGATACAACCGCGCGTTGGTCGGTCATCGTCTCGAAGTGCGCAAGCGCTCGTGAATTCGACGATTGGCGGGCATCGTGGCGAAGTGGCATTCATATTGCGTCGTCAAAGCAGCGCGTACGTCACTGCCGCAGGATTCTGCGTCTAGCAATACCTGCAATGTAGGCAGTGAACGCAACACGCACCATCCCAAGACGGCGTGTATCTGCAACACCCGTCGACGACCTGCGCTTGCGCATCAGATCTGGATCGCCCGCGAGCGGCTTGCTTGCGGTGCATTCGGGGACTCCACCACCGGGATGGATGGTTCCACGAGATCGGGCACTGAGGAGACTGCGCTATGCCAGTTGCTGTGAGTTACCCCGGCGTTTACATCGAAGAGTTACCGAGCGGCGTTCGTACCATCACGGGGGTCGCTACTTCAATCGCTGCTTTTATTGGTCGCGCGTTGAGCGGGCCGGTGAACACTCCGATCATCATCAACGGATTTCGGTGATTATGAGCGCAATTTCGGCCAGCTCCATCCGGCCTACCCGATGAGCTACGCGGTGCGCGACTTCTATCAAAACGGCGGCGCGCAAGCGGTGATCGTGCGTTTGTACAAGCCTACCGCCACCTCGCTCGGAAAGGGCGGCCATCAGAATTCCCACCCTGGACCTGGAAGCGGCCTCCGAGGGCACGTGGGGCAACAACTTGCGCGCGCGCATCGACGCTCCCGTATCGGCCGATGTCGCTGCGCGAATGGGCCTGGCTGTCGCCGATTTGTTCAATCTCACGGTGCGCGATATGGCTGAGCGGGACCACCGAGCGCATTCGTGAACCTTACGGTGAAGGAAAGTCCTCGCCGCGCCGACCGCGTCTTGCGCAACGAATCGAACTTTGTGCGCGTCGCTGCGACCATTACCTTGCCCGGCACCACCGTGCCGGCGGCACATAAGGACCCGGTTCCCCCCAAAACCATCTGGGATGACGACACGGCCTCCACCAGAGTTGCGGCCGCCGACCGCGCCGTCGACAGTGCCGCGCTCGATCTGGCTGCCTACACCGGCGACGCCAATCTGAAGACCGGCATGAACGCTTTGCGCAAGACAGATCTGTTCAACCTGCTGTGCATTCCTCCGGACACGCGCAGTGGTGACACTCTGGCGGCGGTATGGCAGGCCGCACTGGCCTTCTGTGTTGCGCGCCGCGCGATGCTGATCGTCGATCCGCCGATCAGCTTCGCGCAGTCCGAACGCCATCGTCGCCAACAATGACAAAGCGCTGACCGATCTTGGGCTGTCCGGAGACGCCGCGCGCAACGCTGCGCTGTTCTTCCCACGTGTGATCGAAGCGGATCCGAACCGGCAGGGCCAGCCAGACACGTTCGTTCCCTGCGGCAGCGTGGCCGGCGTCATGGCGCGCACCGACGTGCAGCGCGGCGTGTGGAAAGCGCCCGCTGGTATCGACGCTGCGCTCAGTGGCGCGCAGGGCTTGTCCGTCAGCCTCACCAACGAAGAGAACGGCTTGCTCAACCCGCTCGGCATCAACTGCCTGCGCACGTTTCCGATCATCGGCAACGTGGTATGGGGCTCGCGCACGCTGCGCGGCGCCGACTTGCTGGCGGATGAATACAAGTACATCCCGGTGCGCCGCCTCGCGCTGTTCCTCGAAGAGAGCTTGTACCGCGGCACGCAGTGGGTGGTGTTCGAGCCGAACGACGAGCCGCTTTGGTCGCAGATCCGCCTGAATGTCGGCGCGTTCATGCAGAACCTGTTCCGTCAGGGCGCGTTCCAGGGCAAGACCCCGAGCGAGGCCTACTTCGTCAAGTGCGACAAGGAAACCACCACGCAAAACGACATCAACCTCGGCATCGTCAACGTCGTGGTCGGCTTCGCGCCGCTCAAGCCCGCGGAGTTCGTGATCATCAAGATCCAGCAGATGGCTGGTCAAATCGCCACTTAAGGGAGAGTCTCATGGCTCAATTCAGCGTCAATCCGCAGCGGTTCGATCCCTACAAGAACTTCAAGTTTCGCGTGAAGTGGGACGGACGCTATGTGGCGGGTGTGAGCAAGGTCGGCGGGCTCAAGCGCACTACCGAGGTGGTGAAGCATCGCGAGGGCGGCGATCCCAGCAGCTCGCGCAAATCGCCCGGCCGCACCGAATACGAAGCGCTCACCCTCGAGCGCGGCGTCACCCACGATACCGAGTTCGAAAAGTGGGCGAACAAGGTCTGGCACTTTCAGGCCGGGCTGGGCGCCGAAACCTCGCTCAAGGATTTCCGCAAGGACATCATCATCGAGATGTACAACGAAGCCGGGCAGCTCGCGCTCGTCGTACAAAGTCTTCCGCTGCTGGGTTTCCGAGTACCAGGCATTGCCCGATCTCGACGCCAACGCCAATGCGGTGGCGATTCAGCATATCAAGCTGGAGAACGAAGGATGGGAGCGCGATGTCGAGGTGACCGAACCGACCGAGCCGAGCTTTACTGTTCCGGCCGCCTAGAGCACGCGGCCCGCAGGCACCGCCGCACCTCGCTCCAGACCGTTACGGCGCGCTGGGATGCCGGAGCGATGCTGGTGCGCGTCCAGCACTTTGGTGAGCTTTAGTCGGACTCATGCACGCACTCACGCCGCAAGCGATCTTGAGGGTCTGGGAAGCAGGATTCGGACAGCAACCCGTCGATCGTGCCTTGACTATCCTGCTGCACGCGTCTGGCGGCGAATCCGCCCAAGCGCTGGCGGCGCTCACCGTTGGTGAACGCGATCGCCGCCTGCTCAGCGTGCGCGAACAGACCTTTGGTCACACGTTGGACGCCTATGCAGAATGCGGCGCTTGCGCAGAGCGACTGGAGTTCACCCTCACCACCGATGCGATTCGTTGCACCGGTCCCGACACCGCTGACAAGCGTGAGCGGTTGTGCATCGATGGAGTGGAGTTGAGTCTTCGCCTTCCCAATAGCAACGACCTGCGGGCGCTCAGCGCGTGTAGCGACCTCCACAGCGCGCACGCGCAGTTGCTGGAGCGCTGCATCCTCGAGGCAACCCGGGACGGCGCGCCGATCGTCGCGAGCGCACTGCCACCCGATGTGATCGCCGGTGCCGCCGCACGCATGACCGATCTCGATCCGCAGGCTGAGGTCCTGCTCGACTTGCGCTGCCCGACCTGCAACGCCAACCAGCAGGTCCTGTTCGACATCGCTGCGTACTTCTGGTCCGAAATTGGCGCATGCGCCAAGCGATTACTGCGCGAGATCCATCTGCTCGCCCGCGCCTACTGTTGGCGGGAGGCCGACATCCTCGCCATGAGCGCCTGGCGCCGCGAATGCTATCTTGCGATGGTGCAAGGATGAGCGATTTTTTCGGGAGGCTGGCTGCACGTAGCGTGGATTCCATGCCGGTGGTCCTGCCGCGCATCGCGTCGCGCTACGCGACGCCCAACTGGGCGTGGTCGCCAGAGATGGATGCGGACCTCGCTGGCGATGCCCGGCCGGAACAACCGCATGAGCACGACCAAGTCGCGCACTCTCCTCCACTCCCCCCGCCCACTCAACAGAGCGCGCCGGGGGCTGCGCCACCGAGCACCGCAAACGTTGTCGACGTCGAGGCCGTAGACGCAAGGCAAGCGACAGTACACAGCAAACCGATACGGGTCGCAGTAGCCGCACTGTTATCCGGATCGCCTGCTGCAGTAAATGCCGTCGAAGGCGGGCATGAAGCTCTGGCCGTTGGCGATACGCGATCCGAGCAGTCAGCAATCGCGCCGCTCGTGTCGATACTGGATGCACAGCAAAACGATCAACCGGCCGATGCGCGTGCCCTGGCTGCATCAACCATGCGCGCCGGGATAGTGCCCACTGCACGTCCGCAGCCGCCCCAGCGCTTTGGCGATGCCAAGGCTCAGCCGGCCGGCCCGGCGCGAGTAGCGCCGCTGCTGAACGATCAGGAGCCGCCTCGCGCATTTGCCATTTCCTCCGTTTTCAATCAGCCCGCGCCGCCACGGCTCGCGACACTGGATTCCAAGCCGGACCTCGTGCCGGACACACCACCTGCCCCGGAGATACACGTATCGATCGGCCGGATTGAAGTGCGCGCAGTCATGCCACCGGTTGCGCAGACGCCTCGTGCGAGCCCACCGGCAAACCGGCCGGCTCTGTCGTTAGAGGCCTACCTCGAACAGCGGCGGGGAAGCTCGCGATGAGCAATCATCTGGCCATCGCGACGGTGACCGCCGGACTGCGACAGACGCTGGGTTCGATCGTCGGGAGCGCGGTCGCGGGCGCGACGGTGACGACGCTGCTGCCGGATGCGGCGACTCCCGGCCAGCCGGAGCCGCGCGTCAACTTGTTCCTGTATCAGGTCACCCCCAACGCCGCCTGGCGCAATGCCGACTTGCCTGCACGCAACGCGAGCGGCAATCTGGTGCAGCGTACAAGCGTCGCGCTCGATCTCCATTACTTGCTGACCTTCTACGGAGACGACGCACAACTCGAGCCGCAACGTTTGCTCGGAGCAGTGGTGCGCACGTTGCATTCGCAGCCGGTGCTATCGCGTCCGATCATACAGAGCACGATCACCAGCCCGACGTTTGCTTTTCTGGCGAAATCCGACCTGGGCGATGCCAGCGAGCCGGTGCGGTTCATGCCCACCGGGCTGGCGCTGGAGGAGTTATCCAAGCTCTGGTCGGTTTTCCTGCAGACACCCTACCGGCTCTCGATAGCCTATCAAGGCACCGTGGTGTGCATCGAAACCGATGACAGTCCGTCGCCGGCCTTGCCGGTGCGTGCGCGCAATCTTTACGCGGTGCCATTCCAGCAGCCGCTGATCGAGCGGGTGTTGTCGCAATCCGCTGCCGGACAACCGGTGCAGGATCAACCGATCTTGCCCGGCTTCATACTCGTCCTGGTGGGGCAGCGGCTGAGCAGCGGGACCGTTCTGGTGCAGATTGCGGACGTCACCGTGGCGCCCGCGCCGGCGCAGATCGAGGACCGCCAAATCAGCGTGCCGCTGCCGCCGAATCTGCACGCGGGCGTGCACGCGGTCCAGGTCGTCCAGCAGCAGCCGATGGGTACGCCGCCGACGCCACATCGCGGCGTCGAATCGAATGTGGCGGCGTTCGTGCTGCACCCGACCGTCACAGCCACAGCTGCGCCTGTATCCAGCCGCAGTGTGGGCGGCGTAAACGTTTCCACTGCCGACATCACCGTCACGTTCACGCCACCGGTGGGCAAGTCACAGCGCGTAGCGCTGCTGTTGAGCGAGTTCAACGCACCAGTCGTGCGTGCCCCGCGCGCCTACAGCTTTCGGGCGCCGTCTCGAGATCTACCTGCCAATCCGGCAGAAAGCACCACGATCGCGATCCGCGCCAGCGACGTTGTGCCGGGCGATTACTTGTTGCGCGTGCAGGTCGATGGTGCCGAGAGTCCGCTCGGAGTGGATGCCGGCGGTGTCTACGCATCGCCGCGGGTGACCATAGCATGAGCGACGCCGGCGAAGGCTGGTTCGAAAGCAATCAGCGCGCGTTGGTAGCCTCGCTCGCGCGGGTACGCCAGGCATTGGAACGGCGCACCGGGCAGCCCGCCGATGGTGTCACGCCCGCCGCACCCGATGCCAGCTTGCAGCACGAAGCGGCGGCCGAGCAACCGCATTCCCCGTCCGCGTTATCGCGATTGTGTGAGACATTCGCCCTTTCGCCGTTCGAGCGCGACGTGCTGCTCCTGTGCGCCGGCATGGAGCTCGACGCGAGCTTCGGCAGTCTGTGCGCAGCCGCGCAAGGCGATCCGGCGCGCAGCTATCCGACCTTCAGCCTGGCGCTCGCTGCGCTGGAAGGTGCGCACTGGAGCGCGCTGACACCCGCCGCGCCGCTGCGCCGGTGGCGCCTGATCGAAGTCGCGGGGGCTCACCCGCTGACGCAGAGTCCGCTGCGCATCGACGAGCGCATTCTGCACTATCTCGCTGGCGTCCAGCACCTGGACGAGCGTCTGTCCGCTCTAGTGGAACCTGTGATCGCGTCCGCAGCCGACCTGGTACCTTCGCATCAGGCCATCGCCGAGGAGCTCACGGAAACCTGGTCGCATCCTATGACCAGTGAGTCACGGCCATTCGTACAGCTGCATGGCGAGGATGCGGCGGGCAAGAGGGCGATCGCTGCACACGTCTGCGGCGCGTTGGGATGCAACCTCAGCATCCTCCAGGCTGGAGCCATTCCCCTGGCTCCCGCGGAACTCGACGCGCTGGTGCGTCTGCTGGTGCGCGAAGCCGCGTTGACCGGCGGCGCCCTCCTACTCGATTGCGATCGCACCGATGCCAGCGATGGGCCACGCGCCGCGGCCGTGGCTTGGCTGGTCGAGCGGCTCAACCTGCCACTTGTCATCACCTCGCGGCACCGGGTGCCGAACCTGCACCGGCCTGGGATCTCCGTGGAAGTCCACAAGCCGACCCCAGCCGAGCAGCGTCTTCTGTGGCGGCAACTGCTTCGCGCCGAGTTGCCTCGCGCAGGAGTGGACCTGGACGCGCCGGCATCGCAATTCAGTCTAAGCATGTCCGCCATTCGCGCAGCCTATTCTGAAGCGATCGGCCGCAGTCAGCAGGTGCTGCGTAAGTCACAGCCTAACGGTCAGCACGGGCCGGCACCTGCGGTTACGCCGAGCTTGGGCGCTCTGCTGTGGGACGCCTGCCGCACGCAGGCGCGGCCGCGGCTGGACGACCTCGCGCAGCGCATCGACTCCGCGGTCAGCTGGAGCGATCTGGTTCTGCCCGATGCACAGCTCGAAATACTCCATGAAATCGCGCTCCACGTGCGCAGCCGCGCCAAGGTATACGAGAGCTGGGGGTTTTCGTCACGCGGTGCGCGCGGCCTGGGCATCAGCGCCCTGTTCAGCGGTCCCAGCGGAACTGGCAAGACCATGGCCGCAGAAGTCCTGGCCCACGAGCTTCAGCTCGATCTGTATCGCATCGACTTGAGCCAGGTGGTGAGCAAGTACATCGGCGAGACCGAGAAGAATCTGGGCCGCGTGTTCGATGCGGCGGAGGAAGGCGGCGCCGTGCTGTTGTTCGATGAGGCCGATGCCCTGTTCGGCCGGCGCACCGAGGTGAAGGACAGCCACGATCGCTACGCCAACATCGAAGTGAGCTATCTATTGCAGCGCATGGAGGCGTACCGCGGACTCGCCATTCTCACCACCAACATGAAGAGCGCGCTCGATACAGCGTTCATGCGGCGCATCCGCTTCGTGGTGCAGTTTCCCTTTCCCGACGCGGCACAACGCGCGCAGATCTGGAGCGGCGCCTTCCCGGCGCAGACGCCGACCGAGAATCTCGATCCGACCGGGCTCGCGCGCCTGGCTGTGGCCGGCGGAAACATCCGCAACATCGCGCTGAATGCCGCGTTTCTCGCAGCCGACGCCGGGGAGCCGGTGCGTATGACGCACCTGCTGAGGGCCGCTCGCAGCGAGTACGCCAAGCTCGAGAAGCCGCTCAATGAAATGGAGACCCACGGATGGACTTGAAGCCCGCGCAAATCCGGTTGCACATTGGTGAGCTGGTCGTAAACGGCGTGCCGGTCAGCGACCGCGATGCGCTCGGCGACGCGATTCGAGGCGAGTTGACCCGCTTGCTGAGTGCCGGCGCTTTACCTGCCGCCCTTGCGCGCAATCTGCAAATCCCGTCGCTGGACGCCGGTGCGCTGCGGGTCACATCGTCTCAGCCTCGTGCCCTGGGCTCGCAGGTTGCGCAGGCGGTGCACAGGAGCCTCGGCAAGTGATGCGAGACACGGGGAAACAAGCTGACCGCGTCGGGTTCAACTGCGCGTGTTGGTGTATGGCGGCCGCACCTCGAAGCGCACTACACAGCTAATTCGCACAGGATGCATAGCGCATGAGCACTTTCCCAAACTCTCCACGCGTGCTGAAAGGCGCCATCATCGGCATCGACCTGTTCAATCCTGTCGCGAGCGTGGTGGTATTCCAGTACAACCCCGATACGCTCACCCGCACACTGCAAGCGCAGACTGCGGGTGGAGAAGGCGCAGCCGACCGTTCCGAGGCGCTGCGGCTGCGCGGCGCGCCGATCGAGGAGATCAAGCTGGATGTGGAAATCGACGCCACCGACCAGCTCGAGACAGCCGATCCCCTGGCCACGTCGCTGGGCGTCTATCCGCAGCTCTCCGCGCTCGAGATGCTGCTCTATCCGAAGAGCGCATTGGTGATCGCCAACACCATTCTGCTTGCGGTCGGCACCATCGAAATCATACCGCCGGCCGCACCGCTGACCTTGTTCGTGTGGGGACCGAAGCGCGTCCTGCCGGTGCGGCTCTCCCAGTTCACCATCACCGAAGAGGCCTATGACGTGAATCTGAATCCGACGCGCGCCAAGGTCGGCCTGGGCATGCGCGTGCTGAGTTACAACGACCTGTCGATTACCAATCCGGGCTATGCCTTGTTCCTGGCGCATCAGGTGGTCAAGGAAACCATGGCCACCTTGAACAGTGCGACCAGCCTGCCGCAACTTGCCGGTACGGTGTCGCTGGGCGCTGGAAGCAGAGGCTGAAGCCATGTTTCAACCGACCAGCCGCTACTACAACCTGGAGACCGTCACGATCACTGCCGCCGATGGGCGAGTCATCGCCTACAAGCGCCGCCGCTTCCTGCCACAGAGCGAAACGCTGCCGCTGCTCGCGGAGGTGACGATAACGCAGGGGGATCGGCTCGATCTGATCACGGCGCGCACGCTCGGCGATTCCGAGCAGTTCTGGCGCGTGTGCGATGCCAATCAAGCGCTCGATCCGTTCGATCTCACCTCCGAGCTCGGCAGCACGTTGCGCATCCCGATTCCACAGCCCTGAACATGGATCAGCTCGGCATCCATCTCACTCTGTTGATCGGTCCCACCGTAGCGGTGCCGGCGCCGCCCACGCTGATCGAAGCGTTGAACAGCGTCGAAGTGAGCCATAGCGACGACCGGCAGTCGGGCTTCCAGATCATGTTCAACATCGGCCGCTCCGGCCCGCTCGATCTGCTCGACTACCCGGTGGTGGCCAATCCGCTGCTGCGGCCCTTCAACCGCGTAGTGATCATCGTGACGTTCAACGCCATCCCGCGAGTGCTGATGGACGGCATCATCACCCATCAGCAGATGTCGCCGAGCGATAAGCCGGGAAAGTCGACCTTCACCATAACGGGCGAGGACGTGAGCGTGATGATGGATCGCGAAGAGAAATCTGTCCAACATCCCGCGCAAGACGAAACTTTGATCGCGCTCAAGCTGATCGCAAGCTATGCGCAGTATGGATTGATTCCGATGGTCATTCCGCCGTTGGTGATCGATCCGCCGATCCCGATCGAGCGCGTGCCGGTGCAGCAGGGAACCGACCTGCAGTACCTCAAGCAGATGGCGGCCCGCTATGCCTACGTCTTTTACGTCAAGCCGGGCCCCGCCCCGCTCACCAATATCGCCTACTGGGGACCACCCGAGCGCCTAGGGCTGCCGCAGCCCGCGCTCACGATCAACATGGGGCAGGAGACCAACGTCGAGTCGTTCAACGTGAACAACAACGCCTTGGAACCGACGCTAGTGGAGGGTCAGGTCCAGGATCGGACCACCAATCAATCCCTCCCGGTGCAGACCTTCGCGAGCCTGCGTCCACCGCTGTCGGCAATGCCGGCGTGGCTGGTCAATCAACCCAACCTGCGCCGGCGCCAGTTTCGCGACAGCGGCTTGAATGTCATGCAGTCTCTGGCGCGCGCGCAAGGCATCACCGACGCCTCGGTCGATGCGATGGTTGCCGAGGGCGAGCTCGACGCGGTCCGCTATGGCACCCCGCTGCAAGCCCGCGGGCTGGTAGGCGTGCGTGGCAGCGGCTACCTGCATGACGGCGTCTGGTATGTCAAGCGCGTCACGCACACGATCAAGAAGGAGCTGTACAAACAGAAGTTCACCTTGACCCGCGACGGCCAGGGATCGATCACGCCGGTGGTCATGCCATGACGCAATTCTTCGGCAAGTACCGAGGCCAGGTGGCCAACAATATCGATCCGATGCTGCTCGGGCGCATACAGGTGAAGGTGCCGGCGGTGCTGGGCGACGGCGATCTGAGCTGGGCCATGCCGTGCGTGCCTTATGCGGGAGCGAGCGTCGGCCTGTTCCTGGTGCCACCGGTCGGAGCCAACGTGTGGGTCGAGTTCGAAGCCGGCGACACCGACTATCCGATCTGGAGCGGCTGCTTCTGGGGTGTCGGCGAAGTACCTGCGCAACCCGCGATCCCGCAGATGAAAGTGTTGAAGACCGACGGCATCAACCTGCAGATCAGCGATCTGCCAGGCGCCGGCGGATTCACCCTGGAAGTCGGGCCGCCAGCCGTGCCAGTACCACTCAAGATCGTGCTCGACGCCAGTGGGATCGAACTGTCCAACGGTGCAGCCAGCGTCAAGCTCACCCCAGCGAGCGTCTCGGTCAACAACGGCGCACTGGAGGTGATCTGATGCCCGGGTTTCTGTTGCACGTAGGCGCGACCGTGATGTGCATGCACGCCGGGCAGGCGCAGCCCACGTCGCCGAATCCCCGCGTGACGGTGGGCGGCCAGCCCGTGGTGACGCAGCCCGCTCCCTACACGGTGGCCGGCTGTCCGTTCTTCGTCGGACCTTCGCCCAGCCCCTGCGTCACCGCACAATGGGTGGTGGCAGCCACGCGCGTGCTCGCCGGCGGAGCGCCGGTCCTGTTGCAGGACAGCCAGGCAGTTTGCGCCCCCAATGGCACCGGCGTGAACATCGTGATGACACAAGTGCGTGTGAAAGGGACATGACGATGGACATCGACTATCCGTTTCACCTGGATGGCCGTGGACGAACCGCCCAGACCGATACAGACGATCATATTCGCGATCTGATCGAGCAAGTGCTGTTCACCTCGCCTGGCGAGCGGGTCAATCGCCCCGGCTTCGGCACCGGATTGCAGCAACTGCTGTTCGCTCCCAACAGCGATGAGCTTGCCACCGCTACACAATTCCTGGTCCAAGGCGCTCTGCAGCAGTGGTTGGGCGATCTGATCCAGGTCCAAGCCGTGCAGGTCGACAATCAAAACGAAAAGCTCAGCGTCACCGTTCAATACGTGGTCCGCCGCAATCGGCAGCAACAGGTGGCCCAGTTCACCCAGCCTGGGGGGCAGCCGTGATCTACCTGTGCTGCGATGAGCGCCGGCGCAACGCGGTGCGCGCCTTTGCCGGCCTCAACGGCATCGATTTCCTGGAAGTGGTCGACAACGATGCGGCCTCGAGCGCCGAGCGCCAGCGCAGCTTGCGCATCCATTTCTTGAAGTCGCCGGCGCCGCCCAATATCCAACCCGCGAATGTCCAGATCGACGGCGGCGAGCGTATCCGCAATATCACGGTCGACGCCGTCGCCTATGACGCAGATGTCCTGGTAGTGCACGTCGATCGACCCGGAGATTTCTCCACCTACCGGTTGCGCCTGGTGACGGTGGACGCACAGGGCAATCCGCTCGATCAGCCGTTCGCCGGACTCGATGTGCTGCTGGCAGCGGTCGATTTCTCCTTCAAAGTCGAGTGCCCGACCGATTTCGATTGCGAGACGCCGCCAGCATGCCCCGTGCCGGAGCAGCCGGTTCCCGACATCAGCTACCTCGCCAAGGACTACGCCAGTTTCCGGCAATTGATGCTCGATCGGGTGGCGGTGTCGATGCCGCAATGGCAGGAGCGTCACGCCGCCGATGTCGGCATCGCATTGATCGAAGCGCTGGCCTATGTGGGCGACTATCTCAGCTATCGGCAGGATGCCATCGCCACGGAAGCATACCTCGGCACGGCGCGCAGCCGCGTATCGGTGCGTCGCCACGCGCGCTTGGTCGACTACCGCATGCACGACGGCGTCTGCGCACGAGTCTGGCTGCATATTCCGGTTACGGCCGACGCGGTGCTGCCTAAAGGAACGCAGGCTTTCACGCAGATCGATGGCCTGCCAGTCCAGTTCGCACCCGGCTCAGCGGCTCACACCAGCGCGCTCGCTGCAGCGTCAGAAGTGTTCGAGACGTTGCACGAAGGCAGGCTGTTTGCCGGCCACAACGAGATCCGGCTGTACACGTGGGGCAATGCCCGCTGCTGCCTGCCAGCCGGTTCGACGCGCGCCACACTGCTGGGCAGCTTCCCGAATCTGAAGGTCAATGACGTCATCGTCTTCGAGGAGAAACTAGGCCCCACGACTGGCAACGCCGCCGACGCGAACGCGACCCATCGTCACGCCGTGCGCCTGAGCGCGGTGACCATAAGCTCCGATAGACTCGGCGGGCAGTTCGCCACACCCCCGAACACGAATCCGGTCGCCGTCACCGAGATCGAATGGGTGGCCGAGGACGCCCTGCCGTTTCCGCTGTGCATATCCAACGAAGTCCGACAGAACAACACGGAAACGCCGGTGGACGGGATCAGCGTCGCACGCGCCAATATCGTATTGGCCGATCACGGCCGAACCATTACCGGCGAAGAGTTGAAGGCAGTGCCGCAGCCGACGTTGCTGCGGATTCCCGCGCGCGGCGGCGACCGCTGCGTGACGCAGGAGCCAGAGCCGGTGCCGCCGCGCTTTCGCCCGCGCCTCAAGCGCACCTCGCTCACCCGCGCGGTACCGTACGACCCGCTCGGCAAGCTGCCTGCAGCCAGTGCCATTCATCTGTCCTCTGCGCAGGACGCCGTTCCGGTGATTGCGCTCAGGATCAAAGGCCAAATCAGCGGCGTGGTCTGGACTGCGGTAAGCGACTTGCTCGACAGTACCGAGAGCGACCCGCATTTCATCGCGGAAACCGAGTCCGACGGTACCGTTTTTCTGCGCTTTGGCGATGACCGGCACGGATTGCGTCCCTTATCAGGCACTGTGTTCGTGGCTGCCTATCGAGTCGGCAACGGTACCCAGGGCAATGTGGCCTCCGACGCCATCGCTCATATCGCCACCAGCCTGGCGGGTATTCAAGGTGTACGCAATCCGCTGCCAGCCAGCGGCGGAGTGGAGCCGGAAAGCATCGAGCACGTGCGCCAGAACGCCCCCTTCGCCTTCCGTTCGCAGGCTCGCGCTGTTACCGCCGACGACTACGTTGCGGTGGCCGAGCAGTATCCTGGCGTGCAGAAAGCCGCTGCCACGCTGCGCTGGACCGGCAGCTGGCGCACTGCGTTCTTGACCGTCGATCGGCTCGGCGCACTGCCGGTTGATGCCGATTTCGAGGCCGCTATGCGCAGCTATGTCGAGGAGTTCCGCTTGGCTGGCCATGACGTCGAAGTCGACGGCCCTCGCTTCGTCCCGCTCGAAATCGAGCTGCGGATTTGCGTGAACCCCAACTATTTCCGCGGTGACGTAAAGGAAGCGCTGCTCGACGTATTCAGCAACCGAGCGCTGGCTGATGGCCGGCGCGGGCTGTTCCACCCCGACAATCTGACCTTCGCGCAACCGATTTACTTGAGTGCTTTGTATGCCGCCGCGCAAGGCGTCGAGGGCGTCGCCTCCGTGGAGGTGACCACGTTTCAACGCCAGGATCGCCCGAATCGCGATGCGTTCGATAAAGGCCGGCTCGAGCTCGGCCGGCTGGAGATCGCACGGCTGGACAACGATCCGAACTTCCCGGACCGCGGCGTGCTGCGTCTCACCTTGGAGGGTGGCAAATGAGCGCTGCCGACACCAACCTCACGGCCAACCCCGGCGATTGCGGTTGCTGTGAAGGCACTGCCGTGCAGACGCCGGCGGATGTGAGCAACCGCCCGGGCTTGAGCGCCATCGCCTACCGCGTCGGTACGCAACCGCAGTTCAAGCAAAGCATGCTCGCGCGGCTCTCCGCCAGCGCCGGGCTGAAGACTCGTCAGGACGACGACTTCAGCATCGGTTTGGTGGACGCATGGGCTTCAGTTGCCGACGTGCTCACTTTCTACCAGGAGCGCATCGCCAATGAATCATATGTGCGCACCGCCACCGAGCGCCGCTCCCTGCTGGAGCTGGCGCGTCTGATCGGCTACGAACCCAGGTCCGGTGTGGCAGCGACCGTCTATGTCGCGTTCACCTTGGAGACCGCGCCTGGCGCCCCCGCCCAAGCGGCGGCGCCGGTCACCATCGACGTCGGCACCAGACTGCAGAGCATTCCGGGGCCAGGCGAGAAACCGCAGACGTTCGAGACGGTGGAAAAAATCACCGCGCATGTGGAGTGGAATGCTATCAAGCCACGCCTGTATGAAAGACATCCCATTCCGCTTCCGGACGATCCCAACCGGCTCTACCTGCAAGGTACCGCAACCAATCTGCAGCCTGGGGACAGCTTGCTGATTACCCCGGATGACAACACCAAACCCGTGCAATTCCAACGCATCGCCGAAGTGGTGCCGGATCCGGCGCGCCAACGGACCAGTGTACGCGTGAGCGCGATCCAGGCTGTGCCTGCGGCGCCCCCGCCGATAAGCATCTGGACCCGCATTATCCGTCTGGTGCCACGCGCGCGCCAATTCACCCTCGGCACGCGGCTGATGAGCAAGTTGACCACGGACGCAGATGATGTCGCTATGCCGGATCCGACGCAGCGGCTCGAGACCTTGCGCCCGTTCATCATCGCGAACGGGGCGACCACGAGTGTGAACAGCGGTCTCACGCCGGTCAGCGTCAGCATGCGGGACTCGATCAGCAGCATCGCACGCGCTCCCATCAGAAATATTTTGCGTGCGACGCAGTTCACGGGCGTGGCACGCATCATCGGGTTTCGGCCGAAAGCGATCTTCAAGAACCTGGTCACCACCCGTCCGCCGCCTTCCGGCGTGCTCGCGATGCGGCTGCGCGCCTCGCTATTCGGCCACAACGCGCCGGACTTTCGCAGCATGCCGGAAAATGTGAGAACCAATAACGGCGGCGCCGCAAACGCAGATTGGCCAAGCCCAACCGATAGTGCAATCAATCTGGACACGGTGCACAAGCAGATCGTCGCCGGCAGCTGGGCGGTGGTGCAATGGCCGGGCGATCTGCCGGACGCGCTCACCGTTGCCAAAATCATTTCGGTGGTAGAAAGCGGTGCGGTAGGCTACACCTTGAGCGCGAAGGTCACGCGCATCGGACTGCAAGCCGTCTCGGGCCAGCAGAAGACCGTCCCCGCCACCATGGACGATGTGCGCAAGGCGACCGTCTTTGCGCAGAGCGAAGCCATCGCGCTGGCACCACTGCCGATCGACGATCCCATCGCGGGCACGCAGATCGACCTGGAAACCTGGGTGGACGGCTTGACCGAAGGCCAGATCATCATCGTTTGCGGCGAGCTCGCGCTTTCGGAGGGCAACCAGACCTGCGAGTACGCGACCATCGGCGGGGTCGAACATGTCATGGAAGCCGACGGCTACAGCAGGATCACGCTGGCCACGGCGCTCAAGCAGACCTATGTGCGAGAGAGCGTGACCATCTATGCCAACGTGGTCCGCGCCACGCATGGCGAAACAGTGAAAGAGGCGATCGGCAGCGGCGACTCGAGCCAGCCCTACCAGCGCTTTGCTCTGCGTCATTCGCCGTTGACTTATGTCAGCTCCGCGTCCCCGAGCGGGGCCCAGTCTACGCTGGAAGTACGGGTCAACGATCTCGCGTGGCACGAGGTACCTTCGTTCTTCGGCCGGGGACCGACAGATCGCGTCTACATTACCCGGCGCAGCGATGACGGCGTGACGACCGTCCAGTTCGGCAACGGCGAGACCGGGGCGCGCCCCCCGACCGGGGCCGAAAACGTGCAAGCCACTTATCGCAAAGGCATCGGGGTGGACGGCAATGTGGATGCCGGGAAGCTTACGTTGCTGCTCGCACGTCCGCTCGGAGTGCGCGGGGTGAACAACCCGGTCGCAGCCACTGGCGGAGCCGAAGCCGATGCTGCGAGCGATATTCGCCGCAACGCCACGCTCGCAATCATGACGCTGGACCGCATCGTCTCGCTGCAGGACTACGAGGACTTTGCGCGCGCTTTCGCCGGTATCGCCAAGAGCCGCGCCGACTGGGCTTGGAGCGGTCAGACACGCGGCGTTCTGATCACCGTGGCCGGACCCGACGGCGCCGATATCGACGATGACAGCACCATCCACGGCAATCTGGTGGCGGCGATTCAGCAGTCGGGCGATCCGCTGGTACCGGTGCGGATCCTGTCCTACCGCCACGCATTGTTCCAACTGAGCGCCACCCTCACCATCGACCCGGACTATGCAATCGACGCGGTACTTGCCGCGGTGGAGCAGGCCTTGCGCACACAGTTCGGCTTCGATGCTCGAGACTTCGCGCAACCGGCGGCGCTGAGCGAAGTCATCGCGGCCACCCAAGCCGTGCGCGGCGTGGTCGGGGTGAACATCACTCAGTGCGAGCGGCTCGACGGCGTCGGCGGCGAGGGCCTGGTTGCGATATTGCCGGCTGCAGCTTCGCAGATCAGCGCTGATGGCACCAGCCTCGCGGCCGAGTTGCTCACGCTGGATCCTGGGCCCATTCAGCTAGCGGGGGTAAGACCGTGAGCTTCGATGTTGACAAGCTGGCCGGGCTTCTGCCTGCCATCTATCGGATACGCGACACTGGCCAGGATGGCGCCTTGCGGGCGCTGCTCTCAGCGATTGCCAGCGAGATCGCGGTCCTGGAAGAGGATCTGGCGCAGCTGTACGACGATCAGTTCATCGAGACCTGCGCCGAGTGGGTAGTACCTTTCATCGGCGATTTGGTCGGCTACCGTGCAGTATACGGATTGACCGCGAGCCCGCTCAGCCCGCGCGCTGAAGTGGCCAATACCATCAGGTTCCGCCGGCGCAAGGGCGCGGCTGCAATGCTCGAAGACCTGGCGCGCGACGTGACCGGCTGGGATGCCCGCGTGGTGGAGATGTTCGCGCAGCTCGCCACCACCCAGTATCTAAATCATGTGCGGCCCGAGAATCTGGCCATCGCCAATGTCAGGGACGCGCAATCGCTGACCCAGATCGGCGCTCCGTTCGACAGCGTGACGCGCACGGCGGACGTGCGCAACATCGCCAGCGGACGCGGCCGCTACAACATTCCCAACGTCGCCATTTTCCTGTGGCGCCTGCGCGCGGTGCCACTCACCAACTCACCCGCCCTGCGCGTGGACGACCGGCGCTATCTGTTCAACCCCCTGGGCAGCAATACGCAACTCTTCACGCGCTCCGTCCACGACGACGATTTCGCCACGCGGGTCGCGCCCACCCAAGTGCCTGAGCCGATCAACCGGCGCGCCCTGGATCGCGATCTGCAGCTGCCGCTCAACCAGCAGGTGTACTTCGGTCCAGGCAAGAGTCTGAACATCAGCGGAGTTACCGCCGACAAATTGCACGTTTGCGACCTGTCCGATGTCGGCCAAGGCTGGGCGCACACGGCGCCCGCGGGCACCGTAGCGATCGATCCCGCGCTCGGCCGGATCGCATTTGGCGACGTGCCTGCCAGCCCTCCGCTGGTGTCGTATCACTGCGCGATGAGCGCAAACCTGGGGGGCGGTGAATACGATCGCGAGGATTCGATCGATCCGCTGCTACAGCCAGTCCAGAAGGTGCCTGCCCCGCAAGCCAAGATACAGGCGGCGCTCGATGCAGTGAACAAGGGCGGCGCCGTCGAGATCAGCGACAGCGGTCATTACACCGAAACGCCCAAGATCGGCGCGCTCGCCGCTGCGCGCATGGAACTGCGCGCCGCGGACGGAACCCGGCCCACTCTTACTCTCGCCGCAGAGCTGGTCATCACCGGCGAGAACGCAGCAGAGGTGACACTGAGCGGATTGGTCATCAGCGGCGGCACACTGCACGTGGTCGAGACCGCAGGCCATGCGCGGCTGCAACGCCTGCGCCTTGTGCATTGCACGCTTGTGCCGGGCCTCGCACTGGCACCAAACGGCTCGCCGCTCCAACCGGCCGCGCCTAGCCTGATCGTCGAGACCCCCGATACTGTGGTGGAGATCGATCACTGCATCGTCGGCGCACTGCGTATCACCAGCGCAGCTCAGGTCCAGATCACCGGCTCGATCGTCGATGCCACGACGGATACCGGGGTGGCCTACTCCGGACTCGATGGAAAGGGGGCCGGAGCCGCGCTCAAGATCGAGAACTGCACCGTAATCGGGAAGGTGCATACGGCTGCGCTCGAACACGCCTCCAACACCATCTTGTTTGCGCGTCAGCTTCCCGACGACGGCTTTACCGGGCCGGTCGTGTCCGATCGCAGGCAGGAAGGCTGCGTCCGCTTCAGCTATGTCCCGGTCGGCTCGCGCGTACCGCGACGCTATCAATGCCAGCCAGCGCGCGATTCCGATGCGCTGCAGGTGATGCCGGTGTTTACCTCGACCCGCTATGGCGACCCGGGCTATTGCCAGTTGAGCGAGCGCTCCAGCATCGAGATCACGCAAGGCGCGGACGACCAGGCGGAGATGGGCGTTTTGCACGACTTGCTTCAGGCTCAACGCGAAACCAACTTGCGCGTGCGGCTGAACGAGTATCTGCGCTTCGGTCTGGAAGCCGGCATCGTTTACGCAAGCTAACGCAGACTACCGAGGAGAACTGCGATGAAGGGCGATTTCACCCGCGACCTGTTCGATCCGACCAAGCATTACAGCGGGGTCCTGATGCAGCAGGGTCGCGTACAGCTGGATGCGGACTGGAACGAGCAAGACAGCATCCAGCGCTACCGCACCGAGGTGGAAGCGAGAGACCTGATCGGAGTCTCCGGCGGGCCGTTCGAAAACGCCGGATTTGCGATCCAGATCACCAGCACCAATACCCTGGCCATCAGTCAGGGGCGCTACTACGTCCAAGGCATACTGTGCGAGAACGAACAGGACGTGAGCTACGATCAGCAGCCCGACTTCCCCAACCCGCCGCCGTTGGCGCAACTGTTCGGAGACAAGAAGCTCGGCATCGTATATCTCGATGTGTGGACGCGTCACATCAGCGCCCTGGAGGATCCCGCTATTCGCGAGGTGGCACTGGGCGGCCCCGACACGACCACCAGGCTGAAAACCGTGTGGCAGGTGAAAGTGCTGCCGGTGACTTCACAGCATCCGGATGTGGTGAACAACGAAGATCCGTTTCCGGAATGGGATGCGCTCATCGCGCCCAGCACGGGTGGCTTGAGCGCCCGCGCGCAGCCGGTGGCGCAAGGCCAGGAAGGACCTTGTCTGCTGGCGCCGAGCGCTGGTTATCGCAGGCTCGAGAATCAGCTGTATCGCGTGGAAGTGCATAAGGGCGGTGCGTTGGGCGTGACCGGACAGCAAGCCCCGACGTTCAAATGGTCGCGCGACAACGGCACCGTGGTGACCACGATCGAGAAGTTCAACGGCCAGGAGCTGACCCTGCACGATATGGGGCGCGACGAAGTGCTGGGCTTCGCCGCCGGCCAGTTGGTAGAGTTGGTGGACGATGCACAAGAGCTAAGCGGCGCGCCTGGACAACTGTTCACCATCACCAAAGTCAATGCCGCCACGCGCATCGTCACTCTGAGCGGCGCGCCGGCCGCAGCCGCTCCCCTGCGCAATCCCCGGCTGCGCCGCTGGGACAGTGCAGGCGATGTACCGGTGCAGATACCAGCCACCAACGACGGCTTCATCACGCTCGAAGATGGCATACAAATCAAGTTCTCGAACGGCTTCTTCAGGACCGGCGACTACTGGCAGATCCCGGCGCGCACCGCCACTGCCGATATCGAATGGCCGTTCACCACACCGCAGCCGGCACGCGGCATCATTCATAACTATGCCCGACTCGCCTTCTTGCGGCTGAAAGCCGACGGCACGCCGCAGGCGCCGCCGCAGGATGCGCGGCGGATTTTCCTGCCGCTCACCCCGTCGCCGCTGGCGGTGCACGTCAAGGGCATCAACTGGCCCAACGATGACTTCATCGTGCTCGAGGCATTGACGCAAAACAACGTCGGGCTGCGCATTCTTTTGGACAGCACATTCAATCCGAACACGGTCAATGCGTCGACCATGGTCGTGACGCTGGAAACGGTGTTGCCTACCACTCCGCCCAATCCGAATAGCTTCCTGCACGTCAATACGATCCTCGCCGGACAGATCACGCTGGATCCGCCGGTGCAAACCAATCCCGATCCGGCTGTGATCCGCACTATAGTGTGGAAACTGCCGCCTGCTTTCGGCGATCTGAACACCTTGCTGGCTCAGACCGTCGAGCCGCCGCGGGTTCGCGTCAGGCTCAAGGGTAGTGCCATATGGAGTGACGACGGCGCCCAGGTGCGATATCTCGACGGCTACGCTTACGGCAGGCCAGGGCAGCGCGCAGACGACAAGAGCTTTCGGGTGGATCTGCGCCTGCCGAGCGGGAACGACGCTTTGGCGAGCGACTTCGAAAGCTGGTTCTTCCTGAAGAAGATCATTCCTCCCGCCACTCTCATTGGATTCAGCTTGACTCCCGGCAAAGTCGTAGCAGGCGGAACCGTCCAGGGCGTGGTGAAGCTCGACCGCGTCGCGTTGACCAACACTGCGATCAACCTCACTCTCGGCAACCCTCCGCCTGCCGGTACCCAGCCCGCCGCGACGATACCTGCGTCGGTGGTCATTCCGGCCGGGAAAGACCAGGCCCAGTTTCCGATCACGACTCTTGCGAGCCTGGGCGCTACGACTGCGGTCCTGATCAACGCGCAACTGGGGAGTGCCCCGATGATAGCCGCAGGGCTGACCGTCGAGGTCGTCAACGTCAGCGTGACGCCTCCGCAAGCGTCTCTGTTTACCGGCCGCCAGCAGCAATTCTCTGCTTTGGTCGCGGGGACAGACAACACGGCGGTGAACTGGAGCGTGGCGCCGGCCAATGGCGGCAGCGTAACCAGTACTGGCATCTATACGGCACCGAGCACTCCGGGCACGTTCCAAGTGATCGCCACCAGCGTAGAGGACAACAGGAAGGCTGGATCGAGCCAGGTCAGCGTAACGGAGAAGCCCAAGGAAGGCAAAGAGAACAAGGACGGCAAGGACACCGGCAAAGAGTTCGTCAAGGAGTTCGACAAGATCCAGGTAGAGAAAGTGGCAGAGGCGAAGCTGAGAGACGTAATCGCCAATCCGATTCAACCGCTGGCGATCAGCGCTAAAGCACCTGCCGGCGACGGTCAGCCTTTCATTCGCGCGGAAGAACGGCCTGCGCTGGAAGGCAGTCTGGCGCAGGCGCTGCCAGCGAGTGCCAAGGTTGCCCCGAAGGTCAGCAGCACCAGCGCGAAGGTCAAGACAAAGACAAAGTCAAAGGCAAAGGCAAAGCCAAAGACAAAGGCCAAGGCAAAGCCCAAGACAAAGCCAAAGACAAAGGCTAAGGCAACGCCAAAGACAAGGACAAGGAAATAGATCGTAAACACCAGGTCCAGCGGGCTCATGACGTGCGAGGGGCAGCGTGGTAAGGGCAACCTACGGCGGCGCGGATAGATGTTGATCCTGATGGCGAGCGCGCGCGATGAACAGGCCCGCGCGCTCGCGACACGCTACGCCAGAGATGGCCTGCGGCTGCTGGTTCCGGCGGACCTCTCGCGCCCCGGGTGGCGATGGCGCAGCGCAGCTCCGCGCAGCGCCGTGGGCTCGATCAACGCAGAGCGGCTGCTTCCAGACGATATCGACGGCGTCATTACGCGGCTCCCGTGGGTGTCGCAATGTGACGTGCCTGACATTCAAGCCTGCGAGCAGGAATATGTCGCGGCAGAGATCAACGCGTTTCTCCTGGCTTGGTTGGTTTCATTGCGCTGTCCGCTGTTGAATCGGCCTTCCGCTCAATGTCTCTCGGGTCCGGGCTGGCGTCCCGAGAAGTGGGTGAGCAAGGCGTTCGAGGTGGGAATTCCGGCGCACCCGATGCACCAGAATGTCGCTTTCTCTGTGCCCCCTGCACTTGCGGAAACTGAACCGCGCGATGCGGTAACCCTGACCGTCGTGGGCAGCACCGTCGTCGGCACCGCCGATGCAGCGCTGAAGCGGCATGCCCGTCGCCTGGCCGTAGCCGCTAGCGTCGAGCTGTTGTGTGTGCGCTTCAACAGCGCGGCGCGCGATGCAATTCTGCTCGGCGCCAGCCTATGGCCGGACTTGGACGATCCGGACGTGGGCGAGGCGATCTGGAACTATTTTGTAGAGGCGGCGATGCGTCCCCACGCTGCGGCAGCACGATGATCCTCTTGTGGGGCGAGCTACGGGATACCCCGCTGGCAATGGTCCATAGTGAGCTGAGCGAGCGAGGCGCTGCGGTACTGCTGCTCGATCAGCGCCACGTGCTCGACACGGAACTTGACGTGCTGATCGAAGACCGGGCGCATGCCAGGATTCGTATCGGCGGGGAGGAATGGAATCTCGACGAAGTTACCGCGGCGTATGCACGTCCGCCTGACCCGCGCAGTCTCCCGGAGGCGATCCAGGCCGGCGCAGGCAGTCCAGTCTGGCGGCATGCCGTAGCGCTGAATGACGCCCTGTGCGGATGGCTCGAACTGACCGACGCGCTGGTGGTGAATCGCTCTTCCGCGATGGCTTCCAACAACTGCAAGCCGCTGCAGGCGATGCAGATTCGATCGTTTGGTTTCCAGACTCCGGATACGTTGATCACGACGGATGCCGATGCGGCGAAGGCGTTCTGGGCCGAGCACGGTGCCGTGATCTACAAATCGATCAGCGGCGTGCGCAGCATCGTCGCGCGCCTCACTGAAACTCACGTGCAACGGATGGACGACCTCGCCTGGTGCCCGACTCAGTTCCAGCAATACGTCCCCGGCGACGATTACCGAGTGCACGTGGTCGGCGACGAAGTTTTCGCGTGCCGGATCGAATGTGAGGCCGACGACTATCGCTACGCCTCCCGGCAGGATCTGCCGGTTGCCATCGAAGCGTGCGAGTTGCCGCCGGAATGCGCGGAGCGTTGCCGCTTGCTTGCATGCAGCATGGGCCTGGTCCTCGCCGGCGTAGATTTGCGTCTGAGGCCGGATGGCCGCTGGTTCTGTTTCGAAGTCAATCCTTCGCCGGCCTTTTCCTACTACGAGAAGGCTACCGGACAGCCGATCGCCGCCGCTGTCGCGACGCTGCTGATGCGTGGAAATGCCGATGAGACGGTTGGTGTAAAGCCGGCGTCGCGAACAGCGCTGTCAGTTCTGTGACGCGTTCGGGCGCAGTAACGCATCCCGGAGCTTCATTGGTCGAGGTTGTACTTATGCAGCTTGCGATAAAGGGTCATGCGCGACCAGTGCAGCCGGGCGGCGGCCTGCGTCTTGTTCCAATTCGTGGCTAACAGCGCCGACATGATCAGCTCACGATCGCTGAGCGGTGCGGCGCTTGGCTCGGTGACCACCGGCCGCAGGGGCGCGGGCAGGTGCGCCAAGGTGACGACCTCCGGCGCGTCCACGCAGATGCATTCGAGGATGTTGCGCAGTTCGCGTACGTTCCCGGGCCAGTCATAACGCAGCAGCGCATCGACTGCCGGAGCATCGAGCCTGGGCGCGGGCCGCCCGGCCAGCAGGCTGGCAAGCAGCGACTGCACGAGCAGAGGCACATCTTCTCTGCGCTCGCGCAGGGCAGGCAACTCCACGCGTACGACGTTGAGACGATAGAACAGATCGCTGCGGAACCGATGCTGACTGACGAGCGTCTCGAGCTTCTGGTTGGTGGCGGCAATGAATCGCACGTCCAGACGGTCCGGACGGCTCGCGCCCAAGCGGTGAACCTGACGAGTTTCCAACACTCGCAGGAGCTTCGACTGAGTGAGGAGACTCATATCCCCGATCTCGTCGAGCACGACCGTCCCGCCCTCCGCGTGCTTGAGCAGCCCCTGAGATCGGCTGATCGCACCAGTGAAGGCCCCGCGTTCGAAGCCGAACAATTCGCTTTCCAGCAAGCCGTCCGGAAGCGCCGCGCAGTTCACGAACACCAGTGGTCGCTGGCAACGCGGACTGAGGCGGTGTAGTGCCTCGGCGACGAGTTCCTTCCCGCAGCCGGTCTCTCCGGTGATGAGTACAGTGGAGCCGCACGCAGCCAGCTTCGGCAGGCAGGCTTTGAGGCGCCGGATCGGCGCGCTCTCGCCGACGATCGACGCCAGAACGTCTTCGCCCCTCATGGGTGGTCCCCTTCCCCAGTCCTGGGCATATCTTACGAATTGCGCAATTGCTGATGTATACCGATCCCAGCCGAACCATCCTGAAGGAATCAGTAGCGCCGTGTCGATAGTACCAAAAGAATAGATCTCTCTATGGATGGCTCGTCATGCCGCGCCTCGCGCAGAGTGCCGATACCGGCGCGAAGCACGCGCGAGGATACAACGCTTCCGTCCCTGAAGCCAATCCGAATACCGTTGCTGCCGATCGGATCGTGTATTGGCTATTCCCGATGGACGGCCCTGTCCGCGCTCCGGCGTCGTGCGGCAGCGTTCTGATCCTGCAGTAGCCGGCAGGCCTTGAGCCGTGCGGAGCTGCGTGCTACGGTTGTAGATGGACGCTCCGCCATTAGTCCGGGCACGGCGCATGCCCATAGATCCGAATACAAGCACACATGCTCCGAGCCCGCGAGGAGGCAACGATGAGTGCGTTTCGAAGGGTTCTAATCGGCCGGCGCGGCGCCGAGCTCGAAGACCGCAAGAAAAGACCAGAAGCAACGTCGCAGCGCTCGGCGCTGAACACGTCGGCGCGTGGCCTACCGCCCGTCATGCATGAAGTCCTGCGTTCAGTCGGGCAGCCCCTTGACAACGCGACGCGCATGTTCATGGAGCCACGCTTCGGGCATCATTTCTCGGACGTGCGTGTCCACACCGACGCGAAGGCGGGGGAGTCGGCGCGGCAGCTCAACGCGTTGGCGTACACAGTCGGGCGCGACGTGGTATTCGCGCCCGAGCAGTATGCGCCGCACACTGCCTCCGGGAGACGCCTGCTGGCTCACGAGTTGACCCACACGATCCAGCAAAGCGCGAATGGGAACCGGGGTTGGGGAGAGCTTGCCCTGGGCGATTCGACCGCTGAAGCCGAACGGGAAGCGGATACTGTGGGCGCGCGCGTCATGGCTGGCGTGCCGGCGGGCGTAGCACTCACGTCAAGCGGCCTTGCTGTCCAGCGCCAGACGCCGGGGAGCGACAAAGAGGAGAAGCCGGCAGAGAAGAAAGACGCCGGCGAAGTCGTCACCGAAGGATTAAAGACGGTGGCCGAGCAAGCCAGTGACAACAATCCGCAGGTGAAGAAGCTCGTCATCGACCCGATCAAGAAGCAGCTCACGGGACAATGGGATCGCCTGGGTCCTGGCGAAAAGGCAACCGGCATCGGCTTCGGAGCCGCCACGCTGGGTCTTACGGGAGGCGCGTTGCTGTCGGATCCCGGCGGCCGCAAGCAACTGGAAGGCGTCAATCTGGCGGTGCCATTGACGCTGATCCCCTACATGCCACTCACCGGCTTCAAGTACACACTACCGAGTGGCGACAGCCCCGACAAACGCTTGTTCCGGTTTGAGACCAGCTTCAACGCCGACGATCTCATCAACCTTCGCACCGAAGCTCGCGGGTTGCCCAAGATGTCGCTCAGCGCGAACCTGCAATGGGGCTATGATCCCACGACCGACAACCTGCGGGTTCTGGGCGGCGATGCGAGTTTCGGCATCGTGCCAGGTCTGTCCCTGTCGGCGGGCGCATACAAGGACATCTTGCGTGGGCCGCAGATGGTGCCGGGCCCGGAGGGCCAGGTGACACAGATCAAGAAGAGTGTTCCGGAGTTCGATAAGCCGCAGCCTATTCCGGACGTCCGGATCATGCTGAACGTGGATCTGATGAAGTTCAAGCCGAGGGAGCTGGCGCGCCAGCTGAAAGGGCTGTTCTGACCGATCTGTCCCTGGCGACCCGCCACGATTTCGGTGAAGGAATCCGCAATGCGCGCCTTCTCTCCACTACGCAATCCATCTCAGCCCCGCACCTCAATCGGCATGACGCGGACGGCGACTCCTGGTACGTCGCCAACTCGTCAGCCCGGTGGGGTTCTCACCTTGCAGCGCGCCTGTCTCTGCGGCGGGGAATGCCCCAAGTGTCAAACCGGATCAGCCGAGGAAGGTCGGCTCTCACCGGGTGCCGGGTCGAGTGACTCGCGACACAGCGCAGTCCCGCGCATCGTCCACCAGGTATTGTCCGCAACGGGTGAGCGCCTCGACCCAGCCGCGCGCGTGTTCATGGAATCCCGCTTCGGCCACGATTTCAGCCGGGTGCGTGTCCACGCCGATGCGCAAGCCGCGGAATCTGCCCGCGCGGTCGATGGTGCTGCCTACACCGTAGGCAATCACATCGTGTTCGGAGCTGATCGCTACAAGCCTGCGACCAGGATTGGCACACGGCTGCTCGCACATGAGTTGACGCACGTACTGCAGCAGGGCCGGCCGTCCAACCATTCCCGCAAAGATTGAGATGGGTGAAGCAAACAGCGCGGCTGAAGTGGAGGCAGATCGTGTCGCTGCAAGGGTCGTGGCGGGCGCCGGCGCTGGGGCGGTGCGCGAGCGCAAACGCGCCGGTGATCGCCCGCTTCAGCGACACGGGGCACCACGTGGTCGAGGAGGCTGGACTCGCCGGGGCCGGTTTTTCCCAGGCGCAGATAGAGGGAGTCGAGCGCGGCAACGTTCAGCGCGATTACAGTCAGGTCGGTGTAGTGGGCAACGCGGTGCTCCTATGTCAGCCGAAGAAATTCGGCGGCTACAAGCCCGAAGAGCACTTCGACAACTACATGTGGGATGCGGTAACGATGGGGTGGCGGACCCGGGGCGCAAGCGCCCTAGGCGAGAAGGGCGTCGATATTGGCAAGACGCCAATCGACTATATCGCCGCGCAGCTGGATGAAGTCGCCAGCCGCGGACTCAAGGACGCTGGACTGACGCATCTGGGCAACGCTTTGCATACTGTCGAGGATTTCTTTGCGCACTCCAACTTCGTCGAACTCATGCAGGGCGACAAGCGTCATGGCACTACTCTGATTACCGGCAATCCCGCGGGTCCGAGCCAGTCTGTCTCCAGGATACTGGAAGCGATCACGCCGCCCGGGGTGCAGGAGCAATACCGCGCGCAGTCCGAGGCGGCGATCGCCGCGGCGCCACCTGGCAGTCACACGGTGATGGCGCATGACGATCCGACCACACTCAATTACACCCTTGCCCGACGGTTGGCGGCGCTCGTGGTGCAAGATCTAGGTACGGAGGTACTGGCCGTAATGGCAGCGCCCGCGCCCGAACGCTCTCGCCTCATGCGCGAGCGCGTGATTGCAAAAGTGGTTCGCTACCTGCGACCACCCGAACCGAATGACAGATGGTGGGAAACCCTCGCCACCGCGGACGCGGGCCGCATCGATCGCCGATTAGACGAGGCCGCTCGCACGACGCCGATAACGGTGAATCAGTGTGCCTTGAGCCCGCTCAAGAATCTCGAGGCGTCGCGCGACTCGCCGATGGCGTTGCCGTTCGGCGTTGCGGTGCCCACTGTCATCGGGAACAACCAGGTGTGGTTCCAGGTCGGCGCGGGCGTAACACGACCGTTCCCGCTCGATCCGCTTCCCAGCGGCACGCGTCCTGACGAACGGGGAAGCGCGCCGGTGATCGGCGGCCAGATCACCGGACGTTTCTAGCGGGCTGCTTGCCCGCGCGAGACGCCCTTCTCCTGCACACGAGGCGATTGACCGAGCACTTGATACGGGTGAAGTTCCTCTCCGCCGCCGGTCGCACCGGAGGTGTATGCTGACTGCAAGCATCGTCTGACGGCGCTGCCGAAGCAGCAAGAAGGAATCGACTGGTACCCGCATGGAAGGAGACTAAACATGCGTGTCTTTGCACACAACCCGAAGCTGACTCAGCAGACCAATGTTGCCGCAGCGTCGAGTCCCGGCAAGCTGCTTTCCGGACCAAGGTGTGAGACGAGTTCCACCTTTCACTCACCGCGCACGATCAGCACCGGCACGAAACAGGAAGCGGTCCCCGAGCCGGAGCCCGCTCCTTCGAGAGCAACTCGAATCGCCCACGACTTCGGCAGACTGCCCATCTATCGCAAGCAGCTTGACGAGGCTCGGTCAGACATTGCGGTGAATACTCCGGGAGACAGCTACGAGCGCGAAGCAGACCGTGTTGCGGCCGATGTGATGCGCGTACCTGAGCCCCGACTGCAACGAGCATGTGTCTTGGGCGCAGGGTGCCCGAAGTGCAGCGAGGGACGGCATGATCAGGAAGGCACGCGACTGCAGGCAAGTCGAATCCAGGCAAACGCGCCGGAGCCGTCGGTACCATCCCTGGGCGCTCCAGTCCATGAGGTGCTGCGCACACCGGGTCAGCCGTTGGACGCAGCGACGCGTGCATTCATGGAGCCGCGATTCGGTCACGACTTTGGCCGGGTGCGCGTGCATGTGGGTGCCCGGGCCGCGGAGTCAGCCGACGCGCTGCGCGCTCGCGCGTACACGTTGGGGAATCGCATCGTGTTCGGAGCGGGTCAATATACACCGACGACCCCGTCCGGCCGGTTGCTCATCGCCCACGAGCTGACCCACGTCCTCCAGCAGGGCAGCACCCCGCGGCCGATGCGCCAGACGGACCCGGCTGCCCGTGAGGAAGACGAAGACAAACCGCGCGCAGAAGGGCTAGAGGTGGGAGGCGGCGCCGGCGAAACTGCGGTGCGCGTCCTCGAACGCGGCGGCGTGCGGATATCGCGCGACCTCGCCATCGCGCCGACGAGACCGGACGCTCCCGAGCCGGTCCTGTCTGAGGAGCAGATTCAGCGAGCGATACGGTACAACGCCTTCCGCTTCAAAGATCCGTACTCGATCGCCATTGTCCGCGACATCGTCGGCGTGCCTCGGTTCCCGGCAATCTCCGACGAGGAACTCGCCCTTGGCGTGGCGCGATACCAGGCCGCGTTTGGCCTGACGCCGGATGGGCGTGCCGGTCCCGAGACGACGGGGCGACTCGTTTCGGAGGCACGGGCGGAGAATCTCCCGAAAGATGCCAATCAGTTGCGTGCCGACAACTTCGTGACGTGGGCGCCCGCGGCGGGTACGCACAACGGCTGCGGTGCAGCTCCCGATGCCAGCGGTCTCGCGACGTTTTTCCAGTGGGACGTCAACTTCTCCACCTCGCTCCGCAACGGTTGGATTGTTCAGGAGATCGTCAATACGCGGGCGAGGACTACTTGCGGCGGTGGTGCGATCGCCGAGACTCTCACCCCCCACTACTGGGAGGCGTGGTGGGTCGACGGGGCGGGGAGCGTACGGGTCCCGACGGCAATCAACGCCGCGCGCACGCGGGCCACTGCCAGCGTCGCTACGGCGCCCGCCGACGATCTCTGGCGGCGCGCCGCCGCCGCCCCGAGCAGGGGTAACTGGGCTATGAGCGCTCGACTGTTCACATGCCTGCGGCTCCCCGCTGGCTTTGCGGCTGGCAACGTCCCAGACGCTCTGGCTCTCCCGTCCACTGCGGCAGCACCCAATGCCGACGACCTCGGACTGGTCGCCGCACGCCGCCGTGCCGCCGGCCAGTGGAACTGCTGCGGGCCCGCGGCAACGCATTTCCACACTCCGTAGATGTCCTCGCGCGAGCTGGCTGTTGGGCTCGTCATGGATCCCTGGCGGTTCGACCCGGCCGCGGCGGTCGTTGCCGCGAACCGGGTTATTCAGGCCGGGCCCGACGCGCAGGCCTTCCTTCGAGAGTGGGTCAGGGAAGCGACCGACCTCAAGGAGGCGATGGCAGCCGTCATCGCCGGTCGAATCGCGATAGCTCCTGTCCCGGTCCTCGGCAGGGCCGACACCTTCCGGCCCGACGCTCCGTCCCTTCCGCATCATCCGTTCGTACTGTCCTGTGACGTGCCGTTCCTGCCAGCGAGTGGCTTCGAAGCAGGCGGGGCCACACTTGCTCCTGCCGACCTCATCGATGTCTGTTTCCGACACGGTCTACTACGCGATTCGCCACTTGAACCGGCAGACCCGATCCGTGCCGTGCTCGACCTGGTCGCCTCCAAGACCTGGGACGCCCTGATCCTCCCTGACGCGAGGCAGCGCGCCTCGAGGATGGTGCGCTGTCAAGCGGCGCGTGCGAAGGGCCGAACCGACCTCCCGGCTCGCATCGAGTCCTCCTTAGCGGACGATGACCAGTTCGACCAGTGGTGGCAGACGAGTGTTCTGCCGACACGAACAGATCGATGATTCGCTCGTGGTCGGCGGCTGGGGCGGTCGCCTGATCATTTGAACGATCGAGGCGACGAGGTTGACGATGCGCACTTTCACACAGAGCCCGAAGTCAACTCAGCAGAATGTATCTGCCAGATCGACAATGCTGAATCCGGCACGCTTGACGCAAAGACGTGCGAGGAAACACCACTAGCTTCACTTGCTACCACCTCGCTTGGCGCACGATTTCGGCCAGATACCGGTGCATTTCGAGTCGCCGGCAAGGGTCATGGCGAAGCTAACGGTAGGTGCTGCCGGAGACGCCTACGAACAGGAAGCAGATCGCGTCTCGACACAGGTCATGGGTATGCTTGAACCGCAGCTACAGCGCACTTGCGCGAGTGGCGGCGGATACCCCGAGTGCCGAAACGAGCAAGACCGCCCACGAGCATCTGCAGACGAACCGTGTCCAGGCACACGACTCCGGGGAGCTGACGGCATTGCCCCTGGTCCACGAAGTACTGAATACTTCGGGTCAACCGCTGGACTCGGCCACACGGACGTTCTTCGAACCACGCTTTGGCTTCGATTTCAGTGCAGGTGCGCGTCCATCACGACCGTGACGCTGCCGAGTCCGCGCGTGCATTGGGCGCGCAGGCCTACACTGTCGCGAATCACATCGTATTTGACGCAGGCCGCCATGCCCCGCAGGCGCCTGCTGGGAAGCGCCTGCTCGCGCACGAGCTGACGCACGTGATCCAGCAGCACGCCTCGAGCGCGCCGCAGGTCCAGAGAGACAAAGCAGGCGACGAAAAGGAGCAGGAAGAGCGCCAGAAGCTGCTGACGGACTTCACGGACGGGGCTGGTCTGCCGGACAAACAGCTGGCCCGGATTGCAGCGGCAATGAATGGATTCTCCCTACATCAGCTGCATGCAATGCGGAAAGCGGGGGTGCGCTTTTGGGCCCCGGACAGCCTTCCGCCGGAGTTCAAGGACCGGGTAGTGATGAAGAACCTGTCGACACCCGGCCGGTATCTCGGACGTCCTGCGCATCATCCGAATGGCTGAGAAGGCGACGACCGACGCGATCCGGCATGAATTGGCGCACGCCTGGGATCATGTGAGGACCGGGAAGGTCAAGCCGATCGGACAATTGAAGGACAAGGAATTCGAGAAGGCGCTTGAAAACACGCCACGCCTTCTCTTCCGAACGGACGAGAAGCGAGTAACAAAGGAAACCCATGAGGGCAAGGTGCGCGGCGTCCGCCTACTCGATCTCGGAGATGCTGGAGCGCTACAAAAAATGGCCGCTCCGCGAACAATCCTTCGACAATCCGTCGACCAGAGAAGGCTACTCGAAGACATCACCCGCCGAATTCTACGCCGAAGGCTACAGCGTGTTCCACGGCGGGAAGGAGTGGAATCAGGCACGGCTTCTCTACTATGCGCCCGAGCTCTATGAGCTTCTTGAAGCCGAGGCGAAACAGCAGGGGCTCGACGTCCCCGACCGTTCCAAAATAGACGCTGCCCTGAAGGAGCAGAACTCGCAATAGCCGGCTCTGCGCTGTGTCGGACTCCCTTAACGTGCATCGGACAAAAGCTCGTATCCAACTGCGACCAGCACCTGCATCTCGTGGGAGTGCGCGTGTATCGGAGATCGCGGCGAGCGGGATGCCAACCGCCAACGTGTCGTGAATTTCTAAGGGTCGAGGAGTTCGAATTTCGATTTGCCAAGGGCGATTACGAAAAGTTTTCCGCCTTTGCGACCGAGCTTGTCCACAACGCGCCGTTAGTCGGCACGGCGCTCTGCCACGTCCCACATACGGGGGGTAGTGCTGTCACGGTGTCGTCCTTTATGAAACGGGGGAGCGCTTGGATCTCATGCCTGGTCACGCTTTCGACATTACATCGACTCCCCATGACGACTGGGTCGAAGGCGACGAGCCGTATGTGTCGTTGCACGTCTTGAGCCCCTCCGCCATGAAGACTTCGCAAAAACCCGAGTCCATGCCGACGAAGATCGCAGTGACCATCCGTCGCCGTACGCCTAACTCCGTCGCTCGACCGGACCGCTCGCCGGCAGCGCTCGCGCGCCGTCTGGTCACTTGGTTCGATGACTGCTTTCTCGATGTGTCATGACCGCCTTCACGGTCGCTTCGAACGGCTCCTACGTCAGCGCTCAGCAAGCGAGTATGTGTTCCAGTTGGAACGGGCGCAGCGTATGAGACATCCTGTGTCAACCCCCCGTTATGTTGAGAGCCAGCGCGGCGCGATGGCGGGTTGGGTCGTAGGGACGGCGATCGACCCACATGCGCCACAGGACGCGAATCCAAGCGCGGGCCAGAATGCGGATGGCGTGTGGATGATCGCAGCCGCGGGCGCGCGCGGCGGCATAGATACCTGCCGCCCAAGTCGAAGCGTGACGCGAGTTGTCGGCGAAACAGGTGACGGCGAAGCGCAAGCGATGATTGCAGGCCCAGCGAAAGGCGACGCTGCGATGCTTGCCGGACTCGTAAGTCAGCGGCGCCACGCCGGCCTCTGCGGCCAACTGTGCGTCGGTGGGGAAGCGCTCGCGCTCACCACCGAGCTCGGCGAGGATCTGTGCCGCGCAAATGCGGCCGGCGCGCGGCAAGGACATGACGATTTGGCCATCGGCAAGTTCAGCGATGGCGTGCTCGGTGCGCGAGGTGAGTTGGGCGATCTGTTCGACCACCGTACTGAGCGTCGTGGCGAGCGCTTGAGCCAGACTGCCCTTGGCGTCGGCTTCGACCTCCTCGGCATTGCCAACGGGGGCGGCGCGCAACCGCTCGAGCAACTCGGCGGCGTGGCGTCGACCACAGTAGCGGTGTTGGGCGAGGAATGCGGCGAGGCGTTTTTCTGCGCAGCGCGCCGCACTGGCGGGCGTGGGGTAACGCTGCACGAAAGCCAACGCGATGGGCGAATCGATTTCGGCAAAGATGGCGGCTGCGCCTGGCCAGAAGGAGTCGAGCAGGCTGCGCAGTTGGTTAGCGAGCTGTACCCGGGCGGCGACCAGGTCGTCGCGTCCGCGCACCAGGGCGCGCAGCGCCCGAATGGCATCGGATTGCGGCTGCAGCGGACGGAACCGGGCGCCATCCGTACGCAGCAGATCGGCGAGCAAGTAGGCGTCCGAAGCGTCGCTCTTGGCGCCATGGCTACGGTAGCGCGGGCGCGTTGCCTTGACGACATTAGGATGAATCGGGACCACCGTGAAACCCGCTTCGAGCAGCGCGTCGACGACGAGGCCCGATGGACGCTCGATCGCTATGCGCAGTTGCGCCGGGGTGGCCGCATAGCGACGCAAGCGGACCATCAACTCGCGAAGACCGGCGGCGTCATGGGCGACGTCGAAGCGGTCGCGCGCCGCGCCGCTCGCATCGATGATGCATACCGCGTGATCGCGCGACGCCCAGTCAAGTCCTGCAAAGCACTCAGTCATGGACAAGCTCCATCAAGTTGGAGTAAGACTTGTGCCGCCGCAAGCCCACGCGGGTCGCTCATTGATCGGCGCTCCGGCTCAGACACCTTGGCGCTACATCCTGTAGCCCGTCTGGGTCTTGCGGCACCTCGTGCGCTGCGGGTCTCATACGGGCCTTCGCGAGGCCAGCGCAACAGGCAGTCGGCACGAGGGCGCGCAAGTCGGACCACCACAGCAACACCTCGGCGCGGTCTCGTCAATCGACAGGTTACCCAATGAGCCGCAGCGTGTCTTTGGGCAGGCTGGCGAGCGAGCCGGGTTGCCGGTGAAGGCGTACGCAGTCGGACGTCCTCTGAGCTGATCATAGAAATCGATTAAAGCCGCCGTTTAAGCTATGGTTGTCATACTTCTCCAGATCGCCCGACCTGAATCCATGCAATCTGCTAAGCAATTGAAAGATTGGGCTTGAGCAAGTGTGGCGCGTCATCCGACGCTTGCGAGTCTAAAGGGAGGATGGAGATGAAGAGCTTGTGCGGATGGTTGAAAGCGTCACTGCTTTCCTGCGGTCTATGCTTGTTAGCGGTCGAGGCGGCATGGGCGGTTCCGACATTCAGCCTGTCGGCGCCAAGCCAGGCATTCAAAGGGCTGCCGCTGACGGTGAGCATCTTCGCCAGCGACTTCAGCGACCTCTACGCCTACCAGTTCGACCTCGCGTTCAACCCCATGCTGTTCCAGGGCGCCCCGGCGGTGGAAGGGCCCTTCCTCGCCACCGCCGGATCCACGTTCTTCGATGGCGGCATCGTCGACAACACCAACGGCGCGATCTCCTTCATCTTCGACACGCTCATCGGTCCCGGATCAGGCGCGAGTGGCTCCGGGCTGCTCGCCAGCGTGACCTTCCTGGCCTCGGCCACCACGCAGGGGGTGGGTCTGTTCAGCCTCGACAACATCCTTGCGTTGGACTCCAATCTCAATCTGATCGCTGTGCAAACAGCGCCCAACACGGTCGCGGTCAGCGTGCCCGAACCCGAAAGCCTGCTGCTACTGTTCACGGGAGTGCTCGCTCTGACTTGGACGCGCCGCGGAGGGCGGCTGCGGGACTGACCTTGGCACGCCCACAGCACCCGCTCCACGCGCGGCACCTGTTGTCCATAGGCTAGCCGTCCGGGATGCGGGGCGGGTGACCTGGGCGTGCGGCCAACGCCCGTCGCAATTCGCGCAGGTTCTCCAATTCGAGCGCCTGCGCGTACAGCGCCGCCCGGCTGAAATAAGTTAGGTGAGTACTCGGCGGCGCCGTGGGATCGCCCGGCCCGCCGTCATCTCGTCAATGGCGGCTCACGGGAAAATTCCGCGGCGATACCGAGCGGCAGCTCATGGCCCGTCGCCGGCATTGATGCGATTCGACTGAGCGACCGCTGCTTAATGCAAAACAGCCGTCAAAGCGCGAACGGCTTGTCCATCGTGGAGCAGCCGTTCAACGCATTGAGGGGACGGGCCGTACGCGACCCGCTCCAGTCGTTGCCGTTCTGGAGAAGATCGCAATGCGGCGTGGCTACCCTACCGCAATTGTTTCTGACAACGGCCCGGAGTTCTGCAGCCGAGCCGTCGATGAATGGGCGCACCGCGTCGGCACCAAGCTGCAATTCATCCGGCCCGGAAAGCCGGTCGAGAATGCGTTCATCGAGAGCTTTAACGGAAATTGCCGTGATGAATGCCTAAACGAACGCCTGGTTCTGACCATCGAGCAGGCACGGTGGCAACCGAAAGCTGGCGCCTTGACTACAATCAGCTGCGCCCGCATAGCGCACTCGGCAATCTGGCCCCCGAGGACTAAGCGAATCGAACTCGGGTCCGAACCTTTGAACCCACGAAATTGAGGCTATCAGTGGTAGAGAAATAAGAGGTCAGGTCTTTGCATTTGAAGACAAAACGGTTCAAGCTTGACCTCAACGGCGCGTTGAACGGCGCCATGATCTTCGTCCGCCGTGACTCGGAAAAGAGCGTTCGCGGCCGGAGCGTCGCGGGCTGAAGAGGAGGAGTGACCATGGGCAGAACGAAGATCCCGTTGGTCGTCTTGATAGCGGCGCTGACGGGAATATCGCTGGCGCCGGCCGCAACGGCGGCACACTCCGACGAGGACTTCTCGATCGGCGGAGTACTTAAAAGGATGAGAACAATGTTTAGGAAATTTAGAATTAACGCTATTTTTATTGCTCTGCTAACGGTGTTTGCGGTTGCAACCGGCGTTTTGGCAGCTGATCGGCCTACAAGTCCTGCTGATTGGCCGGCAGTGAAAGACGTTTACAAAGACTATTTCCTTATAGGCAACACTAATCTCAACGCAGCCAATTTTGGCGCCAATGTAGTGCCGGGTGAAAACTCGACCGCTGCCATGACCGTAAAACACTTTAACACTGTGACGCCCGACAACGCCATGAAGCCCGATTCCCTCTGGAGCGCTGGCATTGGCGACACAAACCCGGGTTTCCTTACCAATCTAACCTCGGGCATCAATAACGATATCAGAGCGGCTAACGCCCGCGGATTCAAAGTCAATGCGCACACGATAATCTGGCACAACCAGTCGGCTCAGTGGCCTGCCGCTAATGTTCTTACGCCTGCAGGCCGATGGGAAACTCCGTGGGATTGGGTAACGGCAAAGAACAATCTGGGAACGTACATCCAAACGGTAGGCGGGCACTTCGATGTGCAACCCCATAACACCTGGGCCTGGGACGTCGTTAACGAAGCCTTCAAAGACAACACCGATAACCCTGCCGACTGGAGGAACGCCCTCCGCACCGGTTACAGTCCGGAGGAGCGGCCGTCCAGATGGGCCCAGGCTTACTCCAAGGGTGGGAAAAGTTGGGACTATATGTATGACGCTTTCTACCTCATGCGCCAAAATTCGACCGCGATACTGAACTACAACGACTTCAACGATAACGAGAGAGAAGCGAAAGCAATCGCGATCGCTTCGATGGTCAAGGAGTTCAATGAAAGGTACGCGGCGGACTCGGCGGCAGGTAAAGGCAGGGTACTGTTGGATGCCGATGGAAACCCCAGGCTGCTGGTCGAAACAATAGGAACACAGATGCACGTCGACATGAGGCTCAATCTGGACGCCCTTGAGAAGAACATCAATACATATCTCGCCACCGGCGCGAATGTCGATGTAACCGAGTTGGACGTAATGCCCAATATTGCTTTGGACAAAGGCCAGCGGATACCCAATGGGGCTGAAATGAACGGCATCTTTTTGGATCAGGGGGTTTCCTACGCGAAAATGTTCAATTTGCTCAGGGAGTACGCCGCCGGTCCTGCCGGTCGACACCCCGAGTACGAAGGGGGCATAACCCGAGTCACATGGTGGGGGATGACGGACCCGGGCTATCACGTCAACGGGTATCCTTGGTCGGGGGTCGGTCAACCCAAGGAAGCGTATTGGGCCGTGGTGAATCCGGATCAGTACCTCATCGATGCAGGCTTACCGGTGGATGGTGTTACCGCGACATTCAATTACGGCGGAGAGACTTTTAAAGCCAGGACGTGGGGAGGGAAGAATACTTACGCGAGGCTCGACATCAATGTGCCTGCAGGAACGAAGAACATTAATTTCACTGCTGAGAACGTCTCCCTGCCCGCCGGGTTTGCCGTTGAAAGCATCAAGTTCAACCCGACGAACTGCGCTGTGATCCCTGGGAAGCCGTGCCATGTGACGGTGATTGCGAGGGGGCCAGATCCGGCAGCTGCATATAAAAATGTTGGTGTGGAGAACACCGCGACGTACATACTGACTTTCGGGCACATGGCCGTGTCGTGGTTCAAGGACACCAACGCCTTGGCAGCGCCCCTCACCTATGCTGAAGTTCGCTTCAGTGACGGCGTGACCAAGTTCAAACGGTACGAGACTTACTATGGGGACGACGGAATATTGAAAGCGTCCGGCGAAACCGAACTCAAGCCTGTACCGAAACATGGGCGCAACACGCTCATCCTCAAGTCAGGAGAACCAGTCTCTGCTCCAGTTGGATTACGGTTGAACAAGGACTCCACGACGGAGAAAGCCTGGAGGCTTGCCAAGAGAATTGAACCCGGTAGAACCTATATGGTCGTGTCTGCGGCGTCAGTTTTCCAAGAAAATGGAGACACAAAGGCCTATGCCCTGACCAACCGAACCAAGCCCGCGACAACTGCCACGTCTAGCCCGCCCGCCGTGCCTGAATCGCTTTCGCGTACGCCTGTCATACTACGCGGCGACACTCTTGTGCCCTTGAGGAATACAAATGCGCCGGAGAGTGACCCGGATCTGGCACAGGATAACCTTAAATTTATGTTTGAGGAGATGAAAAGCCCGGCCGCAGGACCGTATGCACTTGAGGAAGGGTTCACGATGCAAAGCTTTATCCACGGCACCAATGTTTACCCAATGATCGTATTCAGGGGAAATGGAGCAACCGGAACTATCGTGAATGGTCAGCATTCGCTGATAACAAGACAAACGAACGGCGCCGAGGGTCCGCAAATCGCGGACAGAGCGCTGGATCAGGCGGTATGGTTCCACACGCCAATAGACCAGCAAACCGGCGAGATGAAGATGTTCCTGTACACAGGCAGAGGCGCCACCAACCAACATTACGTGCTGAAAGAAGTGGCAAATGGCACTACGCCGAACAGAGACACCGGGAACGCTTTAAGTCAGAGGCAGGGGTCTACCGGCGGGTTCATCGCCTTGCAGGCGGCGAGTCCACAGGAGGGTACCAGTGTAAAGCTGTACGCGTACGACATGGAGCCGTACGTATACGGCGATGTAAACGGTGATGCCCTGGTAACGTGCGCAGATCTTTCGGCTGCGACTGCTTCCGTCGGCAAGCGCGTGGGTCAACCCGGTTTCCTCCCCACTGCCGACGTTGATCAGAACGGAGTTGTCGACATTCGCGATATTGCTGCCATCTCGCGCCAGCTTCCGGCAGGCACACGTTGCTGAGGCACTTCGTAAGAGGACCGGACCAAGCAGAGCTGTGGCGTCGCGCCACGAGCTACGTAGACCGCATCCTCAAGGGTGAGAACCCTGCCGACATGGCGATCGAGCAGCCGACGAAGATGGACTTCGTAATCAACTTCAAGATAGCAAAAGCTCTCGGCCTTACGATTCCGCAGTCGCTACGCGGGCAGGCTGAGTTGATCGAGTGATGGCCCAGCATTGATCGCAGGGTTCACGCGGCTCGCTGTCGCCCAGACTGACTTGATTCGTCGAACGACCCCTTTAGAGCAGTCCGACCGTCTGCTGTGTGCTAGCAGTCACCCGACGATGCCCCTTTGCTCTAACTACCTGATACGCAAGCGCTTCTGGGTCGGGTTGCGCTCCCCCGCAACCAAACAAGTCAACGGCTTGCAGAGATGCAGGCCGTTTTTGTTTGCCCTGACCGAGACTTGTGTAAGCGCTTTGCAAGCGACGTGCACAACGCGCGCTGCACGAAGAAAGACCCGACGTCGTGTCCTGTCTTGATCTGTTGGTTTATACGCACTTCTCGCATCGTTATCTACGAGCGCTTCGGATCGCCAACGGCCATCGGCGCGCGCTGGTGCGGGATCTCGAGGATTGTCCCGGTCCCATTCAACTCCAGGCGGTGCATGGCGAGGCTTGCCTCGCCTCCGTAAAGCGCCGCCAGCCGCTCCCGAATTGCGAGAATCCTCTCGTCGTTTTCGGCGACATCGTCGCCCCCCGTCTGCGAGAGCTCGAACCGGATCTTTTGGTTGGCGATCGCGGCCCGGACGCGAATCGATCCCGCGGAATGCCACTCGGCAACACTGTGCGCAATTGCATGGTCGACGAGCGGCAGCACCAACATTGCCGGCATGCGAGCGCCGGGAACCCCATCGTCGGGCGGTTCGATTGCGAAAGTCAGGCGGTCGGCGAGACGCAAGTGGACAATGTCGAGGTACGCGCGAACGAGCTCGAGTTCCTGCCCGACCGTGGACGACGTGTCGCGCATCTTTGGCATTGCGGCTCGAAGATAGGCGATAAGCGCGTCAAGGATTCTCGCACCCTCCGTCGCATCGTGCCCATATGCACGCTTCACGTGTACCAGCGTATTGGATAGGAACTGGGGCTCTACGCGCGCCTGCATGGCCTGGAGGTCCGATTCGATGCTTCGTCGTTCTGCTGCGATGCGTGAAAGCTCCGCCGCGTGCATTCGGTCGCGCTCCCTGCGGGCCCTTCGGCGGTCATTGATTACCCACGTGGTTGCGCCTCCGATCATGAGCAGCTCGAAGAACGCGTTTAAGGGGCCTCCGAGGCCCCTTCCCGCCCATTTAAGAGAACTATCCACGAACAGCGCGATCAGGCCCCAAATCACGAGAACAGCCACAGGTTGTATTACCGCGACGGCAATTAGCACCGTCAGCGCATAAACGCCACGGCGATCGGGGTCCTTCCCCGTCAAGCCATCCGCGGCAACGATCGCGAGCAGCAAGCCGAAGGCCTTGACCTGGTCGCCGAAGAATATGAATGGCGCGTATCGAACATTGCTCGTAACTACCGTTCGATAGATGTCCAGTGCGCACCCGAGCAGGAACGTCAACGCGACCTGGTCGCGCGTGATGCCACGCCAACTTGCAACTATCGTTTGCAGCGCGTGCCTCACGGAAAGGAAGCCTGTACCAGGGTTCCCAGGGCGTTCATGCGACGTCCACGGCACGAGGTGCCGCCGACAGGGGGACCGCGATCATCGCGACGACCCCGCGTGGCGTGTTCCTTGTCAACGTCAGTCGGGCCGCGTCGCCGTACATCGCGGAAAGACGTGCGCGAATATTGGCAAGTCCCGTTCCCGCACCCGACGAATGGGCGAAGCCGCAGCCGGAGTCGGCCACGCGTACCTGCAATTCGCCAGCGTTGGCGAATGCGGTGACGTTTATCGCGCCACCTTCGGGAAGCGGCGCAAGACCGTGCTTGATGGCATTTTCGGCAATGGTAAGCAGCATCAGCGGGGGAAAGGGCGCGCTGCGCAGCGTCTCGGCGACCTCGATCTCGAACGCGAGCCGCCGTCCCATGCGGATCTGCTGGATGGACAGATACGCCGACGTCAGGGCCACTTCCCGGCCCAGCGTCGAGTCAGCGGCGCGCATCTGCGGCAGCGCGGCCGCGAAATAGCGCATGAGGTCATCTAGCATCCTGTCCCCTTTCAAAGGCTCAGTCTCGTAGAGTCCACGGACGTTCGCCAGGGTGTTGTAGAGAAAGTGCGGTTCGATTTGCGCCTGCAACATCTTCAGTCGCGCTTCCTGCATGCGCTGAACGAAACGCATGCGGTCCCGCTCGGCGTCTTGCGCGCGGGCAGCGCTTTCACTCGCGAAGCGAAGGTACACGAACACGACCGCGACAAGGGCGCACAACAGCCCGTACCGGACTACCGCTACGACGAAAGGATTTAGGAGCGACTCGTGCTCGATATACGTGAACGACATCCTCGCTTCTGCGAGGTGCATCAGCCCGACACCCAGCATGCATGACGCGGCCACCGCGATTACAAGGGCCGGATAGCGCTGGGACGCCTGCGGCGGCGCGAGGTTGTACGTTACGACCACGGAGAGTGCTACGGGAACAGCGATGATCAGGCCGGACACCGTGGCGTACGCCGTCCTGATTACCCCCTCGACGAACACGACGTCGAAACACGAGAGCAGAGTTTCGCCGTCCCAATAGCGGCTTGTCCGCCGTGCTGCGTTGATAAGGCAGAGCAGTGCCACAAGCGCCATTCCCTTCCATGTCAATCCGGCAAACCAGTCCGAATGCAATCGCATCCGCTTGGACGGCGGTCGACCACTCAATCCGAGCGTCTCCGTCGACGCAGCCACATTTACATCCGGTTGAACAGATGCACGTAGGGCTCGCTAACGGGAAGCTTCTCATTGCGCCGCCTAAGTTTCACCCATAGGCGGCCGCCGAAATCGCGCGTGACCCCTGCGATTTCGTTTGCGTTGACGAGCGTTCCGCGATGGATCTGTAGGAACGCTCTCGGATCGAGCTCTTCGATCAGCTCTTTCAGAGGCCGCCGGATGACCGACTCCTGCTTTGGGGTGACCACGACCGTACACTTGTTATCTGCGCGGAAGTAGCAAATCTCTTCTATCGTAATAAGTCGCAGATCATCGCCTTGCGAAGCGGTGATCCAGCGCAGATATTTCTTGGCGCGGCTGGCGGCCTCGTCCAGAGCGTTGAGCAACCCGTCGAGGTTCGCAGGCACGCCGCGCACTTTTTCGCGCAACCTCGAGACCGAAGTAGCGAGCCGCGCCGGAGAGAAAGGCTTCATCACGTAGTCGACGGCACCCTGCTCGAAGGCCGCCACGGCGTAGCTATCGTACGCTGTGACGAATACTACATGGGACTTGCCGCTGGCCTGCTTGGCTACTTCCAGCCCCGACAGACCCGGCATCTCGATGTCCAGGAACAGGACATGGGGGGCATGCTCGCTGAGCGCGCGCAGCGCTTCCAAGCCATCCTCCGCTTCCGCGCAAATCACGAGCTCCGGCCAAAGCTCGGCGAGCGTCCTTCGTAGCTGAACGCGCAGGACCGGCTCGTCCTCCGCGACGATGCCTTTCAATTCGCTCATCGCGCCTCCCTTCTTTTGTCGGGTATACAACATCGACAGCGGCGTGCCAAGCCCGGCAAGGTACGGGCAATGCGTCGAGTCACGAGAGCGACCGTCAACGTAAGCCGATCCACTCCCGTATTGGTCGCGTTCACACCGCCCGTAGCCAATTCGTCGCAAATTCCACAGGGTTCGAAAGACCATGGCTATCGTCGCTCCGAACCATTCTCGGAGGAGTGAAAAATGACAAGTGTTTCGCGATGTGTCGCTGTTGGCGACACCAATTTGCAACCCATCCACAACGAACACAAGGAATCGACCATGAACCTCTTCTTCATACCCCTATTGGCGAACGCGGTGCGCGCCGTGGCCGTGGTTCTTATCGCAATGTTCGCATTCACCGTCCACGCGGCTACGGTCGAAATCATCGCAACGGACCTTGCCAACCCTCGCGGAATCGCCATCGGCCCGGCAGGACGCATACTTGTCGCGGAAGCCGGCGCCGGCGGTCTCACAGCCTCGATGACCGGCCATGTCAGCGAGGTCTTCCATGGTCACGTGAGGCGACTACTTACGCTGCCTTCGATCGACGCGCGGCCTGGCGAAGCCAGTGGGCCCACGAATGTGGCGACAGCCGGCGGCATGGGTGAAATGTTCGTGACAATGGGAGCAGGGCCAAGAGTGCCATTCGGCTTTCTGTTGCGCGCGAATCCGGCGCGGATTTTCTATGTGGCGGACATCGCGGCCTATGAGCTTGCGAACAATCCCGATGCCGTGCTGCCTCCTGATTCGAATCCGTACGGAGTCGCAATAGTCGGTGACGGCAGCGTCCTTGTCGCCGATGCTGCGGCCAATGACTTGTTGCGAGTAGCGCACGACGGCACGATCGAGACAATCGCGATCTTCCCGCCGGCTCCGAACGTCCTGTTTCCTGGTATCGGCGGTCCGATGGTTCAGGCCGTACCGACGAGCGTCGCGATCGGCCCGGACGGTGCCTGGTACGTCGCGGAGCTTCGTGGCTTCCCGTTTGCCAACGCTTCACATGTTTGGCGCATCGAGCCTGGTTCCCGCAACGTACATTGCACGATTGGAGCGAGCTCCGGCCAGTGCATCGATTGGGCGAGCGGCTTGCGGCATGTCGTCTCAATCGCGTTCGGACCGGACGGCAACCTCTATGCGTCGCAGTTCGGCCCCGGGCCAGGCCCGCGCGTTTTTGCCCGGCTGGTCGACGCCCGGGAGCGTGGCGCGAGTCGATTCCGTGACCAAGGCCATCACCGTGCTGTACACGGGATTGGAGGAACCAGGCGGAATCGCGATTGACGGCCACGGCGCGATCTACGTCACCAACAGGAGCACGGCGGCAGACGGCGAACTGCTGCGCATCGTGCCTTAGGCCGACGCATCAGTGCAGTTGCACCGTACCCGGGCGGCGCATTGGGCAGATCTCTGGGCGACGCCAATTTCAATTGGCGTCGCCCAACGTGTGCAAGCAATGAAGGTGGCAGGTGACCGAGTTGCTGGGGGCATCATGGCACGAGATCACAGCTTGTCGGCGGAGCGTGTGGCCGTAGACACAGCCTTCCACAGTTCCCTGTCAAAGTCGGTGGCGCGCAAAGCGCTCTGCAGCATGTCGCCTGGGAATCCTGCGTGGTCGAGCCTACGCGTGATCGAGCGCTGGAGACGTATGCCCGCCGCAAACAGGGCATCCTGACGCCCGCGATACCATATTTCGCCTCCGCTCCCTGGCTCGCGCGAGCAGTCGTGGACCTGCGGCCCGAATACGGGTTACTGATGCACGTCGAGGAATCGTTGGCGGATCTTGTTGCGCTCGTCGTGAGTCAGGAGAACTCGTGTCGCTTCTGTTACGCGGCGTTGCGTTTATTGCTATGGGCGAAGGGCGTCAGCAGCAAGCGCCTCGAACGAATGCTACAGTCGCTTGATCGGACGAACCTTTCCGCGAGGACGGCTGCGGCGATCGACTTCGGCCGCTCGCAATCGCGCTCCGACCCGTCGTCAGCGTCCGCCGCACGTGCAGCGCTGCGCCGCGAGGGCTTCAGCGACGAGGAGATGAAGGAGATCGCCTACGTCGTCGCCGAGACCGACTTTTCGAACCGGGCGCATACGATTTTGGCAATGCCGGCGCGACCGCTAGAAGAAATACCCCAGCGTTTGCATATGCGCTTGCTACGACCGCTGTTGAAGCACAGGCTCTTCCGGCATTGTCATCGCGGACAAGCGACATCGCTGAACCTAGTTCCGTCCGAGCCCTTTGCCGGTATTGTGAAGGCTTATGCCGGCTCGCCGATAGCGACGGCGCTGCGCGACACGCTCGATGGAATGTGGGCATCCCCTCATCTCACGCGGCGTTGCAAATTGCTCATGTTGGCGGTTATCGCGCGTGGAGTCGGCTGCGAGACTGGCGCGCTGGGCATCGGCCAGGCCCTTGAGCGTGAAGGGGTCGACAGTCGCTTGCTCGCCGAACTCACCACGCATCTCGACGCCGCCGAACTGGACGAAGCCGAACGGCTCCTCATCGGGTTTGCCCGCGAAACGATCTGGTACGAGCCGGCGGTCGTTCAGCGAAGCGCCCGTGCGCTGCTGCGGAACCTGTCAGGGCCGCAGTTGCTCGAAGCGGTGGGTGTGGCCTCGATGGGCAATGGACTGTGCCGACTGGGCGCCATGGTCGTGCCACAGCCGTGACGTCACTGATAGCCGCTGGTGCCTTCGTCTTGGCATTGGCGCTCGCGGCCATCCTTTTCCGTGAGCGCCGCCGCAGCGCATCGCTCCGTGCTCGGCTGGACGCCGCGGCTGCCGACCTCGAGCGGGTGCAGGCCGAGTGCTCGAGGCTCGCGCCCGCGGGCGTTGTGCAACGATTGGTCGCGCAGGGCTCCGCTGATGTGCTGGGTGCGGCTGAGCGCAAGGTCGTCACCGTGTTGTTCTCCGATCTGGTCAACTATTCCGGCATGAGTGAGTCATTGGAACCGGCGTTGGTCGCACGCATTCTGAACGGCTACTTCTATGAGGGCGTTTGTCAAGCCCCCTCGAATTCAGATTTTCAGTAGTTCAGCGGATGTCTTCTCCTAATGCGGTCATCGGTGCGTCGCTATCCATGATTCGGTTGCAGGTGCTTGCGTCGTTGACCCCAGCTCGTGCATCTTGAGATTCAAGGTCAGGGTGTATCTAGTCGCCGAGCCCGTTGCTCGGTCGAACTTCTATCCGTGCCGGCAGCAGGCCGGTCACCACATACCACATGCGCGCAAAGCGCTGGGTCCACACCCCTGTTACCAACGCGCCCCATCTTCGCGGACGGTCGCTTGCAAGCAACCCGCAGCCGTTTCGGGCGCGTTGACCTTCAATGTTCACGATGCATCGTTCTCCGCAATGGACGACAAACGTGCTCTGCTACGCGCCGATGGGTTTGAGCTGCGCCCCCTGCGGGATCAGCCCGTCCTCGAAGTAGCGCCACAGCGCAATCGCCAGGCGCCGGGCCAGCGCCACAATGCCGATGCGTCGCAGGCGCTTGCCGCCACCGGCGAAGCGTCGGTTAAACCATTGGCTCAATTCGCTCTGCGGCTGGTAGCGTAGCCAGGACCAAGCCAGTTCCACCATCAAAGTACGCACCCGTCGATTGCCGGCCTTAGAAATGCCTTGCTCGGTCTCGCTCTCCCCACTGGCGTAGGGCGAGGGCGTCAGCCCGAGACAGCCCGCCACCTCGCGCCGGTTGCGAAAGCGCCGCCAGCCGAAGAGCTCCTTCGCCAACACCCAGCCGCTGCTCATCCCGATCCCGCGTAGCTGAGCGAGCTGCGCCACCTGCGGTTCGCTGCCAGCGGCTATCGCTTGGCGTTGCGCGGCCTCGATCGCGTCCATTTGCTTCTTCACCAGCAACAATCGCTCGCCCTCGCGCTCGATCTCGGCTCGCACACACGGCGCAAGTTCCTGCGCATGGCCCGTCCACCAGCGCTGCCACAACCGCCCGCCCACGTACTTCACCCGCAGATTGTTTAACACCAGCAGCGCACGAATCCGATTGATGTGCGCGGTGCGCTCGTGCCCCAGCCGCCCCAATTCCCGGTGCGCCCGCCGCGCGTCTTCTTCCTCCGGCGTGGGCACCCGCACCACCGACCACACCCGAGGCTCGTCCGCGTGGTAGCGAATCAACATCGCCAAGAGCTTGTCACCGTCCAGCCGGTCGGTCTTGACCCGCCGCGCGCGGCGGTTGACTTCGATGCTCGCCGAATCCACCACGATGTTGTCGATACCCTGCGCGATGAGCCAGCGGTGCAGCCAGAAGCCATCACGCCCCGCCTCATAACAGCTGTGCACGCCCGCCCCCAGCGCCAGGCCGCAACGCGCCTTGGCCTTGGCGATGGACTCGAGCAGCGCCGCGGTGTCCCCTGCCGCTATCGTGTAGCGGCTCGGGCTGCGCACCCCGTCGCCCAGCGCCAGTTTCCAATCCTTCTCACTCAGTTCGAACGCCATGTACAGCTCGCTCGCTTCTACCGTATGCTTTCCTTGAAGGGCTGTTCCAGACGCATTCATTTTGCTCTCCTTCCGTCAAATCGAGTTGGTGGAACTCTCGTTTTAACTCAAGGGGGCAAATCACGAACAGCCCTTCATAGTATCTTCCAGCGCGTGAGCGATGCGATCCGCCAGAACAACGGCCACGTGGCCAAGTTCCTGGGCGACGGCGTCCTGGCCCATTTCGGCGCAGTGCAGTCGAATCCGTGGCAGTGTGACGACGCCGTACGGGCCGCCTTGGCCGTGCGAGCGGCAATGGCCGAATACAACGCAGAGCTCGCGCGCGAAAGCGTCGCGCCCATGGCGCTCGGCATTGGCATTCATCGCGGTCCCGGTCTGGCGGGATTCGTCGGATCGCGCGACCGCATGGATTTCGACTTCATCGGCCACACCGTCAACCTGGCCGCGAGAGTGGAGGCACTGACGCGGCTGCACCGCGTCGACATTCTCGTGACCGAAGCTGTCCGCACGGAGCTCGACCAGCGCTTTGTTCTTGAAGCGATGCCAGCGGAGCTCGTGAAAGGAATAGCCGAGCCAGTAGTCACCTATGCAGTGCGGGAATACACCTTACATCACCTCCCCGCAACCCCGGCTCAAATTAACGGCTTACGTAGAAACGTAAGCCGTTGCCACTTCTAACCCGCAACCAACTTCGCCATGAATGCGATGTTCAGTCGGCTGATCCCGTGCGCAAGCGATAGGACACGGTCAGGGCCGAGCCGACCGCAACGAGTTTCTTCACGTGATCTGGCCGCCCCCTGGAAGGTCTGGCCCAGGGATGTGCGTCAGCAGCTCGTCGAGCGTGATCTTCGGATCGCGGATAGTGGCCATTACGGCCCCGACCACTTCGCCGAGGTTGTGCGAAGGAATCGATTAGTCGCCGATTGGCAGACCCAACATGCGGCGATTGGCAGCGTCATCCGTGCCACTGGCGGCGAAGTCGTCAAACGCGCGCGAGACGACCTGGATCAGGTGATCGCGAATGAATGGAGCGCCCTCTGCAGCACCCTGCTCCGAATCTTTAAGGCAGCATTCCCATTCGAGTACAGCCCATCCTTGGTAGCCGTATTGGGTGAGCTTGCTGAATATGGCTTTGAAGTCGACCTGCCCGTCACCGAGCGAACGGAAACGACCCGCGCGGTCTTTCCATCCCTGAAAGCCACCGTAGACCCCCTGGCGCCCGGTCGGCCGGAACTCGGCATCCTTGACGTGGAAGGCCTTGATGCGTTCATGGTAGATATCGATGTAGCTCAGATAATCGAGTTGCTGCAACACGAAATGGCTGGGGTCGTACAAAAGGTTCGCTCGCGCGTTGGCCAACACGGTCGAGGAACATCTCGAAGCTGGCGCCGTCGCAAAGGTCCTCGCCGGGGTGGACCTCGTAGCAGACGTCAACGCCGCACTCGTCGAAGGTATCCAGAATCGGGCGCCAACGCGCGGCCAATTCGTCGAATGCAGTTTCGATGAGCCCCACCGGCCGCTGAGGCCAGGGGTAAAAGTAGGGCCACGCCAGGGCGCCGCTGAAGGTGGCATGGGCCTGCAACCCCAGGCGGCGCGATGCCTTGGCGGCGTGCTTCAATTGCTCGATTGCCCACGCGGTTCGCGCCGACGGATTGCCGCGCACGGCCTCGGGAGCAAAGCCGTCCATCGACAGATCGTAGGCGGGGTGAACGGCCACCATCTGACCCTGCAGGTGGGTCGACAACTCGGTGATGGCAATACCGAGTTCCTTCAACCGACCCTGTATCTCGTCACAGTACGTCTGGCTTTCCGCTGCGCGCGCAAGATCGAACAGACGTTGGTCCCAGGTCGGAATCTGCACGCCCACGTAGCCCAGATCGGCAGCCCAGCGGCCCATGTCGGCCAGTGAGTCGAACGGAGCCTTGTCACCCGCGAATTGCGCCAGGAAGATTCCGGGGCCGCGAACTGTTTTCATCTTGAAATGACCTTTCGAAAGACAGCCTGCATTGGGGCGAAGGTTCCGCGCCAGTCAGGCAAACACGGATTCGTCCGATCCCAGCGGGACCGGCTCGGGCCGCTCGCAACCGCTGCGTATCGAGACGAATTGCCCGGATCGGGATGAGGCCTCCAGAGCCTCCAGCACTTCCAGCACATGCAACGCCAGATCGCCGCTGGCCCGATGTGACCGGCCCTGACGTATCGCCATCGCCATGTCGACCAGGCCAACGATTCGGTAGTCGGCTTGCATCGTGCCGTTGCGCATTTCGCGATTGGCGATTCCAAACGGATGGGCGGCAATGGCCACGTCCTGCCAATCGCCATTGGGCTTGCACACCCTGGGGATGTTCCCGAAGAAATTCGGGTCGACACCCAACAGCGACCCTTCAGTTCCGTAAATCTCGATGGGTGAGGCTCGATTGTGTTTCCACACGTCCCAGGATGCCGACAGGGAGATGTTCGCGCCATTCGCGAATTCGAGGACCCCGTTGACCGTGGTGAGCACTTCGACGTTGATCGTGCTGCCCTTGAGCGGCTCGCTGCTGACGGTTCTCGTGGCATTGCCGATCGTGCCCAGAGCAACCGCGCGGCGGACGGGGCCGAGCAGGTTGACCAACTGGGTGATGTAGTAAGGGCCGACGTCCAGGATCGGCCCGCCGCCCGGCTTGAAGAAGAACTCGGGATTGGGATGCCAGCTCTCCATGCCGTGCGACATCACCACCGCGCTGCCGCCGACCGGGACGCCGATGGTGCCCGCGTCGATCACCCGGCGGCAGGCCTGATGCGACGCGCCCAGGAAGGTATCCGGAGCACATCCGACCCGCAGGTTCCGGGCCCGGGAAAGTTCCATCAAGCCGGCGCCGTCTGCGAAATTGACGGCCAGCGGTTTCTCCGAATACGCGTGCTTGCCGGCGTTTAGTATCTGCTGCGATAACGCGGCGTGGGTCATCGGTACCGTCAGGTTCACGACGATGGAGATCTCGGGGTCGGCGAGCAGCTTTTGCACCGGCATCGCCGACACGCCGTGCTTTGCTGCCTTGGCCTGCGCCGCCTCGGGTCGCAGATCGGCGCAAGCCTTGACACGGATCAGGTTCGAGCGCGCCGCTCCCCGCAAATAGGCATCGCTGATATTGCCGCACCCGATGATGCCGATCACTGTCTTGCTCATGTCGGGCTCCCCGGTTCTTCTCAAAGTGAATTCAGGAAGGCAAAGCTATTGCGCGCAAAGCGTGCCGGGTCGCTCGGCATGTCATGTTCTGCAACCAGCCATTGGGCGCCGTGCGCAACACTCGCGGGAGCGAGCGTATTGCGCCAGTCCATCACGCCAAGCCCGACGTCCTCCCAACCATCCTCGTCGCTCCTGGTGCCTGGTGGCGCGAGGTCCTTGGCATGTACCGACACGATCCGGTCCTCGTAACGCTCCAGCCATTGCACGGGATCGGCTTCACCGCGCACCAGCCACGCTACATCGACCTGCCATTTCAGCGGTGCGCTTCCTGCGCCCGCGAACATGCATTGCAGGGCGGTCCGGCCATCGGCTTGCACGCGCAGTTCCCAATTGTGGTTGTGATATCCCAGTTCAATGCCCTTGTCCCTTGCGCGCCATGCCATCTGGCCCAGCTCGCGGCCAAGAAACGTCCAATAGGGTTCGGGGCTCTGACGCTCCTCCGGCGGCACGGAGGGCATGAACAATTGGGTAAAGCCAAGGGTCTTGCAGGCCTGCATGACGACGTCAAAGCGCTCGCGCAGTGCCGCGATGCCGACATGGGCGGAAGAGACCGACAAGCCACGCTCGTCGAGCGCCTGCTTGACGCTGGCGGCATTGTCGAGGTGGCTGCCTATCAGCTCCACGTGCCGGTAGCCGGCTGCTTTGACGGTGTCCAGGATGCTCTGCAACGTGGGTAAGGCACGCAAGCTGTAGAGCTGAATGGAAAGCGATGTCGTCATAGACGCCGTTCGGTCGTCGCGTCAAACAAGGATGCGTGCGCCGGGTCCGCCGCGAGATGGGCTTGCGCGCCACTCACCAGATTGACGGAGGGCTCAGTCTGCAGGGCAAGCCGCGTGCCTGGCACGTCCAGCCAGACGATCTTGTTGGCTCCCATCGGCTCGATCAACCCCAGCGTCGCCCGCGCGTTGTGCGGAGCCTCCGGCGGCACCATCCTCAGGTGCTCCGGCCGCACACCCAACACAACGGGCTGCGAGTCGTTCGGCGGCACCGCAAACGCATAGTCGGAGAGGTCGAGCTTGAACGCCGCGGAGTCGAATTCGACTCGCCCGCCGTGCCAGGCGAAGCTGTCCCTGGATGAAGTTCATGCTCGGCGACCCGAGGAATCCGGCGACGAACATATTGGCCGGCCGCGCATAGACCTGCTCGGGCGTGTCGAACTGCTGGATCTTTCCGGCGCGCATCACCGCGATGCGCGTGGCCAGCGTCATCGCCTCGATCTGGTCGTGCGTGACGTACACCATCGTGGCGCCGAGGTCCTGATGCAGCTGCTTCAGCTCGCGGCGCAGCTCGGCCGCGCAGCTTGGCGTCGAGGTTGGAAAGCGGTTCGTCGAGCAGGAACACCTTGACTTCGCGCACCAGCGCACGGCCGATCGCCACGCGCTGGCGCTGTCCGCCTGAAAGCTGCGCCGGCTTCCGCTGCAGCAGCTCGGTCAGGTGCAGCATGCGCGCGCGCGCCGTCGACGCGTTTCCTGATGTCCTCCTTGGGCATGCCGCTGATGCGCAGGCCGAACGACAGGTTGCGTTCCACCGTCATCGTCGGATAGAGCGCGTAGCTCTGGAACACCATGCCGATGCCACGGTCCTTGGGATCGGCCCAGGTCACGTCGACGCCGGCGATTTCGCACCTGCCCGTCGCTCGACGTCGAGCAGGCCGGCGATGCTGTGCAGCAACGTCGACTTGCCGCAGCCCGAGGGGCCGAGCAGCACACGAATTCACCCTCTTCGATATCGAGGTCGAGGCCTTCGATGATCGGCGTCTTGCCGAGCACGATCTGAGGCCCCGAACGGACACGCTGGACATGGCGGCCTAGCCTTTCACCGCGCCGGCCGCGATGCCGCGCACGAACCAGCGTCCCGAGACGAAATACACGGCCAGCGGCACCATCGAGGTCAGCAACGTGGCCGCCATGTTGACGTTGTAGACCTTCTCGCCCTGGGTCGAATTGATGATGTTGTTGAGCTGCACGGTCATCGGATAGTTCTCGCGGCCGGCGAAGATCAGGCCGAGGAGGAAGTCATTCCAGATGCCCGTGGTCTGCAGGATCAGCGCGACGACGAAGATCGGCAGCGACATCGGCAGCATCAGCTGGAAGTAGATGCGCCAGAAGCCGCCGCCGTCGATGCGCGCCGCCTTGAACAGCTCGACCGGCAGGCTCGCGTAGTAGTTGCGGAACAGCAGCGTCATGATCGGCATGCCGAAGAAGGTGTGGATCAGCACGATGTTGGGGATCGACTGGAACAGGTTCACCGCGGCGAACATGCGCACCAGCGGGTAGAGCATCACCGGGTAGGGAATGAAGGCGCCGAGCATCAGGATGCCGAAGAACCAGCCGGCCCATTTCACGCGCCAGTAGGCCAGCGCATAGCCGTTGATCGAGCCGAGGAGGATCGACAGCACCAGCGATGGGATCAGGATGCGCGTCGAATTCCAGAAGCCGACCGAGATGCCTTGGCACTCCAGTCCGGTGCAGGCGGAGGACCAGGCCTTGGCCCAGGGCTCGAAGGTGACCTGCAGCGGCAGCGCGAAGATGTTGCCGAGGCGGATCTCGGTCATCGGCTTGATCGAGGTGATGCCCATCACGTACAGCGGCAGCAGGAAGAACAGCGCCGCGCTGACCAGAAGCAGATAGAGGCCCAGGAGTGCCGGCTGGCGCGGCGCGGGCAGCTGTACGCAGGCCATCCTGCGCTGCGCGCTGCGGATGAGCGCCGGGACGGCCGTGCGCGCTCATTGGGCTATTCGTGCGCGCACTCCGGTATCGCGCTTGGGCGGCCCGGCGCGCTCATGGCCTGCCCCCGCTGCGTTGGCGCGCGAGCGCGCATACAGCAGCGGCGCAACGATGATGACCACCGTCACCAGCATCGTCGCCGACGCAGCCGAGGCCAGGCCGATGTTCTGGCGCTCGAACAGGTTGTCCATGATGAACTTGGTCGGCACGTCGGTGGCATCACCCGGCCCGCCGTTGGTCATCGCCACCACCGCGTCGTAGAGCTTGACCACCGACACCGCCAGCAGCACCGTCGCAGTGCCGAAGGACGGCCCCAGTTGCGGCAGCACGATGCTGAGGTAGTAGCGCCAGCGCGGAATGCCTTCGATGCGCGCGGCCTTCCACAGCTCTTCGTCGATGCCGCGCAGGCCGGCCAGCAGGATCGCCATGACCAGGCCGGCCGAATGCCAGAGCACGCAGATCACGATGCAGTAGATGGCCATGTCCTGGGTCGCGATCCAGTCGAAGCGTGCGCTTTCCCAGCCCCAGCTGCGCAGCGAGCGCTGGATGCCCAGCGCCGGGTTGAACATCCACTGCCAGATCACGCCGCAGGCGACGAACGACATCGAGAACGAATACAGGAAGATGGTGCGGAACACGCCTTCGAGCCGCACCTTCTGGTCGATGAACACCGCCAGCAGGAAGCCCAGCACCAGCGCGCCGGCGATGAAGAACAGGCCGAACAGGCCGACGTTGATCAGCGACGATGATCCAGCGGTCGCTGCCGAACAGGTTGACGTACTGGGTCAAGCCGGCCCAGTCGTCGCGCGGCAGCATCTTGGAGTTGGACAGCGAGATGCGCAGCGTCCAGAGGATGGACGCGACGTAGGCGACGAGCACCGTCGCGCCCATCGGCAGCAGGGCCGCAATGCGCGGCCCAGGCCGTCCTCGGGCCCTTGCGTGGCTGCTTCATGGATCGGCGCGACGCAGCCGCAGCGCTGCGTCGCCAGCTGTCTACTTCGCGCTGAGCACGGCCACCAACTGGTTCTGCGCGTCTTCCGGCTTCATGTCGGTGTTCCAGAACTTGGTGATCACGTCGGCCACCTTGCCGTACATGTCGGGCGCCATCAGCATGCTCGGGTCCGGCGTCTGGCGCGCCGGGTCCTTGAGCGCGACCACGCCGGCCTGCGCGCAGATGTCCATCCCGCTGGCGTCGACGTCGGGGCGGATCGGGATCGAGCCCTTCTTGATGTTGAACGCGACCTGCGTGGCCGGCGAGGTGATGACCTTGGCCATCAGCTGCTGCGCCGCGATCGCCTCCTTGTTGCTGGTCTTGGGAAGCACGAACACGTCGCCGCTGATCATGTAGGGCGCCTTCGGGCCCCAGCCGGCGAAGCAGCCGAATTCCTTGCCGGCCGTCTTGCCCGCGGCGAGGAACTCGCCCTTGGCCCAGTCGCCCACGGTCTGGAAGCCGGCCTTGTCGGTCACCAGCAGCGCGGTCGTGTCGTTCCAGTTGCGGCCGGCGAAGCCGGGGTCGGTGTAGCTGCGCAGCTTCTTGAACTTTTCCAGCACCGTGCGGAAGGCTCGGCGACTTGACGGCGTTGCCGTCCTTGTCGCCGTAGAACTTCATGTACAGGTCGCGTCCGCCCATGTGCAGCAGCACCGCGGTGAAGGTGGCGCGCTCGTACGTCAGCGTGCCCGGACTGGGCGAAGGCGATCTGGCCCGAGGCCTTGATCTTGTCCAGCGCGGTCCAGAACTCGGCCTCGGTCTTGGGCTCGGAGACGCCGGCCTTGGCCAGCACCGCCTTGGAGTACCAGAACCAGGCGGCGCTGTGGATGTTGACCGGCACCGCGTAGTAGTGGCCCTTGACCTTGATCACGTTCTTGATCGGCGTGGGCATCCATTGATCCCAGCCTTCCTTGGCCGCCACCTCGTCGACGTTGTTCGAGCAGGCCGTTCGTCGATCAGCTCGTGGTACTGCTTGGAGGTGTTGAACTGCGAGGCCACCGGCGGATTGCCGCCGGCGATGCGGTTGAGCGCCGCGGCGCGGGCGTTGTCGCCGCCGGCGATCGCGTTGTCGACCCACTGGCCGCCGGCCTTGTTGTAGGCCTCGGCCAGTTGCTTGACCGCGGCCGACTCGCCGCCCGACGTCCACCAGTGGATCACTTCGGCCTTCTGCGCCAGTGCCGGAGAGGCAAGGCCAAGCCCGGCGACCAACGTTGCCAGCAACGACACGCTCGATCTTTTCATGACATTCCTCCACAAGAGAAGGGATCTTGCTGCGCGGGTGATTTCAGGACCGATCCCTGGCTTTCGCTTTCGCCGCCAGTGTCTAAGCCAACCCGACATTAGTGTACGCTTTGATCATTCATTTTCAGAAGCCTGTGGGATAGGGCCTTTCGGCATGCACAAAGTTGGTATCGGCATCATTGGCTGCGGCAACATCAGCGATGCCTATCTCAAGGCCACAGCCGGATTTCCAATATTGGATATCCGGGGTCTGGCTGACATCCGACCCGAGGCCGCCACTGCCGCCGCCCAGCGCCATGGTCTTCGCGCGCAATCGGTGGATGCCCTGCTGCGCGACGACACCGTGGAGATCGTCGTCAACCTCACGATTCCGGCCGCACATGTCGAGGTGGGAATGCAGGCCCTGGCGGCGGGCAAACACGTGCACTCCGAGAAGCCGCTGGGCTTGACCGTGGAAGAAGCCAGCCGCCTGATCGACCTGGCGGGACAGCGCAAGTTGCGTGTCGGCTGTGCGCCCGATACTTTCCTGGGCGGAGGACACCAGAGCTGCCGCGCGCTCATCGATGCGGGTGCAATGGGCGACGTGATTGCAGGCACCGCCTTTTTCATGTGCCCGGGCCATGAGCGCTGGCATCCGAGTCCTGCGTTCTATTACCAGGCAGGCGGCGGCCCGATGCTGGACATGGGCCCGTACTACATCACCGCATTGGTCAATCTGATCGGGCCGGTGGCCCGCGTATCCGGGATCGCTTCGCGCAGCCGTTCGCGGCGCACGATCGGCAGCGAGCCGCTCAAGGGGCAGTCGATCGATGTCATGGTCGATACGCACGTGGCCGGTACGCTCGAATTTGCCAGCGGTGCGGTTGTGTCCATCGCCACCAGCTTCGACGTTCCGAAGCACACCTGCAAGCCCATCGAGTTGCACGGGACGCTCGCCAGCCTGCAAGTACCTGATCCGAACCGCTTCGGCGGGCCGGTGGTCATGGCGGGCCTGGGTCAGGAATGGGCCGAACTTCCGCTCACGCACGCATACCACGATGGCAATTTCCGAAGCATCGGCGTTGCCGACATGGCGCATGCGTTGCGAGCGGGGCGCGCGCATCGCGCGTCGGGCGAGCTGGCTTTTCACGTGCTGGAGGTGATGGAGGCGATCCAGGTATCGTCGGATTCCGGGCGTCACGTCGCGATTGCGTCGCGCCCGCCGCGCCCTGCCCCGTTGCCAGCGGATCTGGCCCCCGGACTCCTTGACTAACGAACGTTCTGCAAGATCTCAACGAGCGAAAAAACAAAATGAAACATGCACTGATCGTATGGGGCGGCTGGCACGGCCACGAGCCCGAACAGTGCGCGCACATCGTGCGCGACATGCTGCTGCGAAACGCTTACGACGTGCGCATCGAGACACTCACCAGCGCATTTGCCGATCCGGAACTCGCACGGCTCGACCTGATCGTCCCGATCTACACGATGTCCAGGATCGAGAAGGAAGAATGCGCGAACTTCTCGGCTGCGGTGCGCGCCGGCGTGGGCCTCGCAGGTTTCCACGGCGGCATGTGCGATGCGTTCCGCGACTCTGTCGAATACCAGTTCATGACCGGTGGCCAGTGGGTTGCGCACCCCGGAGGCGTGATCGATTTCAGGGTCAACATCAGCAAGCCACAGGATCCGGTGATGGCCGGCCTGTCCGATTTCGACTACCACTCGGAACAGTACTACATGCACGTGGACCCGTCGAATGAAGTGCTTGCCACCACCACGTTCAGCGGCGACCACGCGCCGTGGGTCGAAGGGGTCGTCATGCCGGTGGTGTGGAAGCGCCACCACGGCGCCGGCCGGGTTTTCTACAGCGCACTCGGGCACGTGTCGAAGGAGTTCGAAGTGCCGGAAATGCGCACGCTGTTCGAGCGCGGAATGTTGTGGGCATCGCGATAGCGCACGCATGGCCCTGCCGCTCGCTTCGGCGTGCAGGGGCGTGGACCCATGAGGTCCTATGAGGAGCAGGCTGCATGACCTTTGAGTCCGTCAACGCGACCGAGGGCAATGCAGGCCGCAGGCTGCGGCTTGGAATGGTAGGCGGCGGAGAGGGTGCGTTCATCGGTGCGGTGCACCGCATTGCTTCGCGCATCGACGATCAGTACGAGCTGGTCGCCGCCGCGCCCAGCGCGGATCCCGAACGGGCGCGCCGTTCAGGCGCCGCCCTGGGTCTGGATCCGCAGCGTGTCTACGCAAGCTTCGAGGACATGGCGCGGTCAGAGCGGCGGCGTCCCGACCCGATCGATGTCGTGGCCATCGTCACGCCCAACCACTTGCATGCACCGGTCGCCGAGGTGTTCCTGCAGGCCGGCTTTCATGTGATTTGCGACAAGCCGCTGACCACCACGCTGGCTCGAGCACTCGCATTGCGCGACCTGGCCGAGAGCTCCGGCCGAGTCTTTTGCGTCACGCACAACTATGCCGGTTACCCGTTGGTCCGCCATGCGCGTGCCATGGTGGCCGCCGACGCGCTGGGCAGCATCCGGCTGGTGCAGGTCGAGTATCCGCAGGAATGGCTCACCGAACCGCTGGAACAGCAAGGCCACAAGCAGGCCGAGTGGCGAACCGATCCCGCTCGCTCGGGAGCCGGCGGTTGCCTGGGCGACATCGGTACCCATGCCTACCACCTGGCGCAATACGTGAGCGGCCTGAGGCTCGATCAGCTTTGCGCCGATCTGACCACTTTCGTGCCAGGGCGCCGGCTTGACGATAACGTCCAGATCCTGCTGCGTTACCAGGGAGGCGCAAGGGGCATGCTGTGGGCGAGCCAGGTTGCGCCAGGCCACGAGAATGGACTGCGTCTGCGCGTGTATGGCACGAAGGGTGGAATCGAGTGGGTGCAGGCCGAGCCCAACACTTTGCTGCATTCGCCGCTGGGCGCGCCGCGGCAGTTGGTGACTCGAGGTTCGGCGGCGGTTGGGCCGGCTGCGGCGAGGGTGACGCGCATTCCGTCAGGGCACCCCGAGGGTTATCTCGAGGGATTTGCCAATATCTACACCGACGTTGCGATGGCGATTCGGTCAGTCGATTCGGGGCAGCCGATTCCAAGCGTCGTCGACTTTCCGGGAATCGCCGACGGGGTCATTGGAATGGCCTTCATCGAAGCGGCGGTGAAGTCGTCGGCCGCCGGGGCAGTCTGGATTCGGCCGGACTTTGTCTGAGACCATCGGTGTCGTGCTCGATTGGTCGCGCTGAGGGGCGTTCAGCCGGTCGCGCCGAAGTGAAATGGCGAACCCGCGACCTGATGAAGGTGCTGCGCGACGAGCCGTGATGCTGATCGTCGACACTAATGTGCTGGTCGACGTGCTTCAGGATGATCCCGACTGGGTGGAATGGTCGATCGGCCAGTTGCGCGCCCAGGCGCAGGTCCACGAGCTCGCCATCAACCCCATCATTTATGGCGAGCTGTCACTGGCCTTCGCGACCGTCGAAGCGCTGGATGCCGTCGTCGACTGGATGCGATTGATCGTGGCCGACCTTCCTCGACCCGCACATTTTCTGGCGGGGCAGGCTTTTTTGCGCTATCGGCGAGCCGGTGGTGGCGAGAGCAACGTGCTGTCTGACTTCTTCATCGGCGCGCATGCCGCGGTTGAGCGTTGCCCGCTACTCACGCGTGACGTGCAGCGTTACCGCGCCTGCTTTCCCACCATCGAGCTCGGTCGGGCCTAAGCACGGAAACTTGTCATAGCACAGCTGGTTTCCACTGGACGATTTGGAGCAATTGATGAAACGAGAAAAGCCGTTGCGGGTGCTGTCCTTGCTGTCGCTGCGCTGGGCTGTTCTACCGCGTAGGAAAGCCTTGATGGTGCGGGATCAATAATGATCGTTCCGATCGTAGCGCGGACGGCGCCTTCAGCTTGAAACGCCGTCCCGTACCGATGGATCATCTTCTGCGGTCCTGGTGTATCATTCAACATTCTCATCGTTAGGTCCTGTAAAGTGTTTGGCGCGCAGGGCGAAGCGCGGTCGGGCCTGGGCATGGAGCCTTCTGTTCGTCAGACTTCCCAACAACAGTCGATTTCCACCAAGCGATTAGGATAAATTGATGAAAACGATAAAAGCCGTTGCAAGGGCGTTAAAGAGAGCCTGGTTGATTCTAGTTGCGACCGTCCTCTTCGTGCCAATTGTCGCGAATGCTACGCCTGTTCAGTACAAAATTGTCTTCACGCCGAACTACATTCATCCGACATTGGGCCCGCAGGGCATTGTCGGAAGATTCTCCGTAGACGACGGCATATTGGGCCCCGGCTTTGAAAACCGTTCATACGGTCGTTGCTCCCGCGGTTGTTGTCAACATCCTCCCTTTCACGGCTACGCATATCGACAGCATCCATGGCGATAGAATATTCTCTGTGGATTGGGTGTACTCCAGTACCGTACAACCGCCCATCTCGACCGTATTGCGCACCGGTGCGAACGGCTACGTGGTGGACATTCAAGGGGTGCTCAGGCCCATTTCCAATGACGCTTGTTGCGACATCATCTTGGGACGAGATGGCTTGGAGGGCACGTTCGCTGAGTATCAAGGAGGTCTCTTAGCGTCCTCCGGAACGTACCAAGTCGTATATGATCGGGACGCCAACTGCAGCGGCAATGCCGCGACGTATTCCGCTTTGGTGGAGCAGTACTACGCGGCGATCCTGCGCCGTCCGAGTGATGCGGGAGGTAAGGCATCTTGGCCCAGCGAGGCGGACCGGTTGTGCGGCCTCGGTGCAGATCCGGCGCAAACGTTCGTCGTGATGGCAAACGTGTTCTTCAACACTCCGGAATACTTGGCATTCAATCGGGACGACATCGGCTTCGTCACGGATCTGTACAAGGCGTTCTTTAACCGGCTGCCGGACGCGGGGGGCTTAAGTTACTGGCTCAGCGAACTCGCGTCAGGCATGCTGCGCAACAACGTGATGAGTTGGTTCCTGCTCTCACCGGAATTCGAGGCGACGATGAATAGCGAATTTCCGGGGCAGACGGCTCGCGCCGAGACGTACTTGGTCCTCAACCTGTACGGCGGCCTGTTCCGACGGCTGGCCGAATCGGGGGGTTACACTTATTGGACTGGGCAGTTCCGAACCGCACAGTGCAATGCCAACCCGGCAGCCGCGGTGCAGGCAACGATCGACAGCGTGAGCAGCGAGTTCGTGGCCAGTGCCGAGTACGCGGCGAGAGCGACCACCAATAGTCAGTACGTGGCGGACCTGTACTACGCGCTATTGCAACGAGGTGCCGAGACGGGGGGCTACAACTACTGGATCGGCCAATTGGATGGAGGTTTTCTTTCGCGCACTCAAGTGCGGCAGCAATTCCTGACCAGTCCCGAGATGACGGCGCAGAGTGCAGCGATCGCGGCAGAGGGCTGCCTGCATTAGGTAGGTGGTGGGCTGCGGTCCTTGCACGCCGTGTGGCCGGGAACCCCATGCACGTCGGACATATTGCCCAGGCAACAGCGATGCGAACGGGACCTAGGAAGCCAGGTACGCCGGGATGCCAGTGACGACATACGCCCAATTAGCCCCGCGTAAACCTAGCTCAAGGTGACGCGGGACGGTAGGGGGATAATCGGGCACCCGCCAATGGCATAGTCTTAGCTGGCGCGGTGTTGGGCACAATACGCCCGCAAGGCAGTCGCCAGATCATCTCTGCGATCTGTGGAAGTTCGCCAATCAGTCTTCTCAAGATACGCAGCCTGGGCACCTCCGCGTCGCTCACCTCGCCTAGAGCGGCGTACGCCCATGACGTTCCCATTGCCCATGGCGTAATCGGGAAAACGCCCTCGCCAAGAGGCCTTTGCCGCCCAGTACGCGCTCGACCACAATGGGTCAGCGGCAGCTGTTCGCGCAGGCTTCGCGGCGAAGTCGACCCGGGTTACGGCCAGCCAGCTCCTAGCAAAACCTAACGTCCGGGCGCTGGTCGCCGAGCATGAGCAGGCGGCGGCGGAGCGCCTGGGAGTCACGAAGGAGCGCGTGATCGCCGAGTTGGAAACAGCGATCGAGCTGGCCCGGGCGCAGAGCAATCCGGCGGTGATGATCGAGGGGTGGGCATCTGCAGCGTCCTATGGCCTAACACTGCCGCGAGTTCGATCGTCGTGGCGCCGTTCGACTTGGGCCACCGCAGCGACAGGATTTCGCCGCGCCGCATCCCCGTCGACAGGGCGATCACGACGACGGTGTGCAGGTGCGGGCTGGTTGACGCCGCAGGCCGCGAGCAGCGCGTGACGTTCATCGTCGTCGAGATAGCGGCAGCGTTCGGGTGGTTCCTTCGGCTTCGACACGCGCTGCAGCGGGGAGTCCTCGACCCATTGCCATTCGCGCATTGCGATGGACTACGCGTGCGACAACGCCGCTAGGTAGCGCACCACCGTTGCCGGGCTGCGCAATCTCCTGCGCGCGGTTTGTCCCGGCAACAGTCGAGACCGCTGCGCCGCGATCTCCGTCGGCGTCACGTCGGCCAGCGTCAGGTGCCCGAGCTCCTTCTGCCAGTATTCCAACATCCGCTTCGTGTTTCTGGCATTGCCCGGCCGCGTCGGGACAATTTCCTTGATTTAGCGGTCGATTAGGTCGCGCAGTGTGTGCCGTTTCGCCTCAGCTGTTTTGAAGTAGCGCTCCCTCGCGAATTGCCGCTTCGGTGGCCTGCGCCCACCGGCGTGCGTCGGTGAGGCGGCGAAAGGTGGCGGACTCTGTGCGGTGACCACGCAGCCGAACCTTGGCGCGATAGGTCGTGCGCCCGGCCGGCCGGTTTCGGGTTTCGATCGTTGCCATTCCCACCCCCAGCGCACCCGCGGGCACGGCGGGTAGCCATGCCCCGCAACGAGAACGGAACGGCCGTTACGGCCGCGGTGCGGGGGCGGCCGGACGACCGTCTGCGTCGTCCGGACCCGTGATCAAGCTTCGGGGTGTGTTACGGCGGCGCAGATCCATGTGACGCAGTCTTGCTGTCATCGTCGTCATGAGTTCGTTATCTGCGCGCCCTGGGTTGGAGGAAGTGTCCCTCCAGTGTCCCTCAGGGGTGGGGACCGCGGTGGTGACGTGCCCGTCGCACCGCTTACTACTTGATTCGATTGGCTCCCCGACCTGGGCTCGAACCAGGGACCTGCGGATTAACAGTGCACGGCGCCGAGCTTGATATTTCCTCAGAAAATTCGGAGGTTGCGGGCACCGGCGTGGGTTTAAAAACCCACGATTCTCGGAGTTGCTCAAGGGCGGAGGATTGCTCCAATACCCAACCACGCCGGCTGGGACTGACTGAGTATCGCTTCGCTTGCTCGCGCGCACGCGCGAGGCTCCGAGAGTTTCGCGAAGCTTCCTATGCGCACGCCCGCGAGGCGGGGTGGACCGTCCCGAGTCGAGGTGGCCCCTTTTGCGAGTTTCGAGAGTCCTAAGTGCGCGAGGGCGCGTGGGACCGCCGCCGGGCAATGCTCACAAGGATAGGTTGTCGGGAAGTTGGGGAGCGTTGCTAAGTCTGCTTCGCGCGCGCGAAGGAAGTACGCTACGACCGCTCTCGACCGAGGCTGTGTAAAAACGCGGCGCGAAACAAGGTGTCGGCAATGACGACCTCGTAGAACGCGCTGTACGCGATTTATTTGCAGTCGGGAGGGGTTTTGATACTCCCGAAAATGGATCGCAACCGCGTTTTTACACAGCCTCGACCCGAAGCGGTCAAAGCCATAGCTGAAATCGGAGCCCCAAAGCGGTCATTTAACGCCAGCGCTCACCGGCGGGCCGAGCAACGCGAGGCCTGTCCGAGTGCAGCGCATTGTTAGGCGACATGACCCACCCCCGAGTCAGCGCGCGCGCCGGTAGTGCATGGCGACCGCGCCGTTGCGGAGCGGCTTCGCCGAGATCAACTCGAGCCGTCGCGTGCTGGGCAGCCCGCTCTCGTACAGGGTTGGGCCGTGGCCGGCGATCCTGGGGTGGACGAGTAACTTGTACTCGTCGATCAGATCCAGCCGGTCCAGCTCGGTCGCGAGCTTGCCGCTACCGAGGAGCACGCCGTCCGGGGTCGCGTCCTTGAGCTTCTGTACGCCCGTGCGCAGGTCGCCGGCGATGTGGTGGCTGTTGGTCCACGGGAAGTCCTTTCGCGTCGAGGACACCACGTACTTCGGCTTGGCCTCCAGCTTGACCGCCCACTCGCGCATCGCCGGCGGTGCCTCCGCGTCGCCGCGGGCGACCGCTGGCCAGTAGCTCTCCATCATCTCGTAGGTGACGCGGCCCCACAGCATCGCCCCGCCCTCGTCCATGAGGCGGGTGAAGAAGGCGTGTGTCTCGTCGTCGGCGATTCCTTCCTGGTGGTCGACGCAGCCGTCCAGGGTGACGTTGATACTGAAGGTCAAGAGTCCCATGGTGTCCTCCGTTCGAGATACGCGACGAGCCGCCCGCCTTCTGGCTCCAAGGGCACGACCCCAATTCGCGAGGCGCTCACCCTGTGTCGCCTAACTTTGATGTATCCCGCACTTCTGCGAACTTTGTAGACCGCCTGCTGGATAGCTTTGCCGGCAAAGCGCCTGAATGTGTTTCATAGTCAATGCCTTAGAGCGACGCACTGTATTAACGCACAGGTATAACAGATTCGACGAAGACGCCACCCGCCCTTTGGCCGAGACTAGCCCAAGCTAGCAACCCCACGTCCGCTTCTGGGAGGCGGCCGGTCGACGGTAGCCGGTGCAAGCTAGAAACGCTCGATGATAATCAGCTCGAGACCTTGGGCGCGTCGGGCTTCGTCCGAAACCCTTAGCACTCAGAGCCGAGTACCCGGGGCTTCGTACTAGGCGCTACGTGCGTCGATCCGGGAGCGAGGGGCGCTAACGTCGCGCCGATACTGCCCCGGCGCCCGGCTCGTTTCGCGTTTGAATGCTCGCGTAAAAGTCGCCTCGGATTCATAGCCGACATCAGCGGCGATTTGCGCGATCGGCCGGGTCGTCTCGCGCAACTGCTGTGCGGCTACCTGCATGCGCCAACGGGTCAGATAGGTCATGGGCGGCACGTCGAGCAATTGCGTGAAGCGGTCGGCGAAGGCCGAGCGCGAAAGTAGCGCCTCCCTAGACAGGGACTCCGCCGTCCACGGATGCGCAATGCGCTCATGCATGCGCGCCAGCGCGCGGCTGATCGCCGGATCGCGCAACGCGGCGAGCCAGCCGGCGCGGTCAGAGGGCAGACGCTCGGCGTACTCGCGCAGCGCCTCGGCGAAAAGCAGTTCCGACAGCTTTGCGAGCACGGTGCCTGCCGCGGGCCGGCGTAAGGCGACCTCCTGCGCCGCGTGGTGGAAAGAGCGCGCGATCCAGTCGGCACCGGGCTTGCCATCGAGATTCATCGCCATCAGCCGCGGTAGTGCGTTGAACAACGGATGCTCCTGCGATTCCACACCGACATAGCCGCAAATGATGCGAGTCGTCGCGCCACCGCCACCATGCTCGATGCGTAACAGCGCGCCGTCGGGGTTCTGGACCAGCATGTGCGAATCCACCGAAGGCAGGCCGAGTGCGCTGGCAAGCAGGTGCGCGTCATTGCGCGGCAGCAGCACGATCGTGTTGCCGCCTACACAAATTGACGGCTCACCGTCCACCGCGATATGCATGCGGCCCGAAATGACGTAGTGAAAAGAGATGATCGAGGTGGTATTGCTGAGCAAAGGCCCACAATCGCCGGGGCCGATGCGCGAAGTCACACACCACGGGGCGGTAAAGCAGGCTTCGAGGAACACACCGCCCGTCAGGCGGACTACCCGCAGGACATCGGTTAGGGCGTCCATGGCGGTTTCCGGTGCAGGTTCGGCGGATGGGCAAAGAAGAAAAGCGGATCAGCCATGGCTGCGCTCATCTTGTTGGGCGAAAGTGGCGGCCGTCGCGGGTGAATGGCCCGTTAATCTTGGGAGACCAGGACAATGACCGTCAAGGATTATGCTGGATACGGCGTCTCGGGCGCGAATGCTGCCGGCGTGGAAGCCTTCGGGCAAGCGAGTCACGAGTTCCGCTGTTACATCAACGACCCTGTGGCTTCGGTTGACCGCGCGCTTGCGGCGGCGCCGGGCATGGCGATGGCCCACATACTGAAGGCCTGGCTGTATCTGCTGGGTACGGAGCCGTCGGGATTGCCAGTGGCCCGCGCCTGCTACCAGCAGGCGACTGCGCTGTCGGCCAACGAACGCGAACGCGGCCACCTGCAGGCTATCCGTCTTCTGACGGAGGGTCTATGGCGTGACGCGGGGCGCACCTTGGAAGACGTGAGCGCTGCCTATCCGTGCGACCCGCTAGCGCTGCATGTGGGCCATCTCATCGATTTCTTCACGGGCGATTCGCGCATGCTGCGTGACCGCATCGCGCGGGCGTTGTCCGTGTGGTCTTCCGGCATCCCGGGATACCACGCGCTGCTCGGTATGTACGCCTTCGGTCTCGAAGAAACCGGCGACTACGTGCAGGCGGAACGCGTTGGCCGGCGTAGCGTGGAGCTGGAACCCCGCGACGGCTGGGGCCAGCACGCGGTGGCGCACGTCATGGAGATGCAGAACCGCGCGCGAGACGGCATTGCCTGGATGCGCGCCGATCCCCACGCCTGGTCGCGCGACAGCAGCTTTGCGATTCACAACTGGTGGCATGTCGCGATGTTTCATCTCGAGGTTGGCGACATTGATGAAGTGCTGCGGCTCTACGACGGGCCGATCTTCGGCAAGAGCTCAGGTCTCATTCTCGAAATGATCGACGCCAGCGCCCTGCTGTGGCGGTTGCGGCTGCGGGGTATCGATGTCGGCAAGCGCTGGGAAGCGCTCGCAGACCGTTGGGCGCCGGTGGCGACGGACAGCAACTACGCCTTCAATGATGCGCACGCGATGATGGCCTTCGTGGGCGCGGACAGGCCGAAGGCGCGGCAAGCCGTAATCCAAGCGCTCAAGGAAGCGATGAACGGCAGCGGTGATAACGTGCAGTTCACGCGGGAAGTCGGCTACTTCGTGGCGCTTGCGATCCAGGCCTTCGGCCATGGGAACTGCACGCGGAATGTGTGCGCCTGCTGCGGCCGATTCGCAGCTATGCGCATCGGTTCGGTGGCAGCCATGCGCAGCGCGACCTGCTGGATCTCACGCTGATCGAAGCGGCGCTGCGCGGCGGCAACCACGCGCTTGGGCAGGCGCTGGCAAATGAGCGCAAGGCGATCCGGCCGAACAGTCCCTTGTCAGGACTGTTCGCTGCACGCGCGGCAGCGCTGCAATACACCGCTGCCGCAGCCTAGCGGCAAGGCTGAAAATGCCCGCGCGTGGGGGCCGCGGAGCTTACTCCGAGGTAGTTGCAGCTCCCGCGCCAGGTGCCTGGTGCGCCTTTCGAGCGTGCTCATGCTCGCTTGCACCGGACGCCACTCTCGTTGATCCACGGTCCACGATATGTCGCCTGGGGCCACCGTGTGCCGGAAAAGACCGGAGAGCCTTACGCGAGGAGTTTTGCGAGCGCGGTAAAATCCACGGGCTTCACGAGGTGGGCATCGAACCCTGCCGCCTGCGCCCGGTCTCGGTCCTCCTGCTGGCCATAGCCCGTCAGCGCAATCAGTGTGACATTGCCGCGCGACGCAGACCGACGTAGGTGCTTCGCGACCTCGTAGCCGTCCATGCGCGGCAGTCCAATATCGAGCAACACCACATCGGGCGCAAATGATTCCGCGAGCGATAGCGCATCTTCCGCCGAGAAGGCCGGCATCGTCGCGTGCCCGTCGAGTTTCAACAACTCGCTCAACGAATTCGCCGCGTCCGCGTCGTCATCGACGATCAGAATGCGGCGCGAACGAACCGGGGCGGTCGACGAGACCCGGGCTTGTGCCTGGGGCGGCGCGGCGCGCGGGAGCGTGATCTCGAAAACAGAACCGCATCCCAAGCCCGCGCTGCGAGCGGTAATTGTTCCGCCATGCATTTCCACCAGCTTTTTGACCACCGACAACCCGATTCCGAGGCCGCCCTGCGCGCGATCGAGCGTGCGATCCGCCTGCGCGAACAGGTCGAAAATGCTCGGCATGAACTCCGGTGAAATTCCCGCGCCGTTGTCGCTGATTGCCACCTTGACCGTCTCGGCGGTGCCGGTCACCTGGATGCCGATCTTTCCGCCGGCTTCGGTGTACTTGGCCGCGTCGAACATGACATTGCCGAAGGTTTGCACCAGGCGCGCGAGGTCACCGGTGACATACAGCGGCTCTAAGACTCGCGACCGTGGAGATTTCATGCTGCTTCGCGCGCCACAGCGGCGCCACCGTTTCCGCGGCGTGATCGATGACCTCCGACAACAGCAGCGTCTCGCGCTTGAGAACGATGTGACCCCTCGAGATACGCGAGACATCGAGCAGATCGTCGACGATTCGCGTGAGGTGCGTGGCCTGCCGTCGCACCACCTCGGCCGCGCGCTGCGCTGCCACATCGTTCACGGCTCGCCGCGAAATCGACCGCCGCGACCGTGCGGATTGGCGCCAGCGGATTCCGGAGCTCGTGCGCGAGCATCGCAAGGAATTCATCCTTGCGACGATCCGCATCCCGAAGGGCGGCGTCGGCCAGTGCGCGGGGTGTCACATCAACGCCCTCGACAAAAATCCCCGAGACGCTGCCATCCGCGTCCTTAATAGGCTGGTAGACGAAATCCAGATAGCGCGTGACCAAAGGTCCGCCGGGTTCGACCTGCATGGAGTATGAAGCGGCGGTGGCAAGGAATGCGTCGCCGCTTGTGTATACCTTGTCGAGCAGCTGGAGGAATCCCTGTTCGACTGCCTCGGGCAGCACCTCTGCCAAGGGGCGGCCGATGACGGACCGATGCCCGACGAGCCGCATGTACCCCGGGTTCGCAAGCTCGATAACATGAGTGGGGCCGCGCAACACCGTCATGAACGTCGGGGCCTGCTCGAATAACTGCGCGAAGCGTGCCCGTTCGGCCGTCAGGCGCCTTTCGGTGAGTACCTGCTGGGTGGTCTCCGTACAGATCGACCAGCACTCCGCCCACGCCGTGCGGCGCATCGGGCTCATCGATGGGCCCGTAGCGTCAGGTCCAGTAGACGTCCTGGAGCTCGCCGTGCCGGATGATGGGCACGACTGGTTCTCATGCCAAGTCGCAGCACCGCCGCGCATTACTTGCTCGATCTGCGGACCAATGATTCCCAGATCTCGGGCCACGCCTCCTGCGCAGGTTGACCCAGGATGAATGGATGTTTTTCGGGCCCGAGAGAGCGGCTGTACGAATCGTTGTAGAAGCAGGTGAGCTCGGCACCCCAGAAAACAAATACCGGGTGTCCCGTCGTGAGCAAGATGCGTAGGGATGTTCGCAAGCCCGACGGCCAGTGCGCCGGTGAGCCGAGTACAGTATCGCTCCACGGATACGCGCGAATACGCGCCCCCGTTTCCCCGCCGCCCGCGAGGAACTCAAGTTGCCTCGATTGCCTTGGTATTGAGGCATCTGCCATGGCGAATAGTAAATCTAACGCCACAAGGCGCGATCGGGAACAGCGTAACACGGCTGACTTGCCCCACGCCGACGCAAATACGGGGCCGCAATCGCCGGTCGCCTCGTCAATGGCCGCTTATCGGAAAATCCTCGACGACACCGACCGGCAGGTGTTCGCCGTTCAGCGACCATAAGAGTCTGAACGCGAGCGGCTTGAACGTCGACGGTCGCAGTTCGACCCCAAGCGGTCATTCGGGCGTAGCCTTTTGCGAGGCAGAATTTCCTGATGGAGGGGATCATGAGATCAACTGTCACTCTGTGGTTGGCAATTGTCGCGCTCTGGTCTGGTACGAGTTGGGCCAATGACTCCGGCGTAGTTTCCTTTCAAAGTGCCGGCAGTCTGCAACGGAGCGTCACCAGCGAGCCGTTCGCATTGGTTGGGGCCTCCGTGGCGCTTTCCGGCGAGCTTCTCTTTCCGGAGGGTGCAGGGCCATTCCCGGCTATTGTGCTCGCGCACGGTTGCGAGGGGAATCGCAATGTCGAGCCTGTCTGGGGGCCGTTCTTGCGCAAGGCCGGATATGCCACGTTTAACGTCGACAGCCTCCGCGGGCGCGGCCTTAACGAGGTCTGCACCCAGCCCTTTGCGCTCTCGCCGCTGCAGCGTGTGTCCGACATCTACGGCGCGCTGCGTCTGCTTGCCGCGCATCCGAAAGTCGACGCGAAGCGGGTGGCGCTGATGGGTTTTTCCCACGGCGGCATCGTCACCATGCTCGCGTCGACAACCTGGGCCAAGGAGAACTTCGCGCCCGCCGGCCAGCCCTCATTCCGCGTCTTCTTCCCCTTTTACCCATACTGCAACACGATATTTCCGGAGCGGGATCGCGTATCGGCGCCAGTGCGCATCCATACCGGCGCCGCAGACGATTGGACGCCGGCGAAACCCTGCGCTGATCTTGCCGGGTCGCTCAAGGCGGCCGGCCAGGACGTCAGCATCAGCGTCTATCCGGATGCCTACCATTCGTTCGCTGAAGCGAGGGACACCGTCTTCTTGCCGAATGTCGTCAACCTGGCGGACTGCTATGCCAAGATGCCGAGCATCCTCGGCCCGCTCGCTCCGGAGAGCATTGCCAACTGCGTAAAGAAAGGCGCGACTGTCGGCAGTAGCCCTTCTGCCACCGAGCAAGCGCGCAAGAATCTGCGTGCGCAGATGGAGGAGTTGCTGAGATAGAAGGCTGGATCGTGAATGACGGCTTCTGGCCGGTCAGCGACAGCTACCGAGTCAATCCGAACGTCCTCAGACACGCCTAAAGCAGACGGCAGGGCTTCAAACCCGGAAGCGCTGTTGTTGGGGATCAATAACGAGACCGACGGATTAGAAATCCGTTGGTCAGCAACTTGCCTGGCCTTACACCCCCTTCGAAAATGCTCCTCCGCCCTACCGGAGGAGCTCATGGCCACAACTCGCACGCCAGGCATCACCGTCCTCGCAGACGGCCGACGGCTGTCCACCTCGGCCGCATGGCACTGTTTGCTGTGAATACCGGTCTACGCGACTGTAACGTGTGCGGGTTGCAGTGGATGTGGGAGGTCGCCTTACCGGAGCTCGGACGGAGCGTGTTGAGTGATTCCTCCGGAAGCCTTCAAGACCAAACGCCCCCATGTTGTAATTCTGAATGATGTCGCCTGGTCGATTGTAGAGCCCAGCGATCGCTTCATCCGATCTGGGTCTTCCCGTTTCGCGGCGGGCGTATCAACACGATGAACAACACCGGTTGGCAGTGCGCCCGACGTGACGTGGGATTGCCGTTGGTTCGCGTCCATGACCTTCGCCACTCGTTCGCATCTCGCCTGCGCGCGGCCAGCATTCCGCCGAAGATCGCGAAGTACTCCTCGGCCATGCCAATCATTCGATGGCCGGTCATTACGCAAGTGCCGATGCCTGCCGCCTACTGAAGCAGGCGACTCCGTCTGGCAAGGCAGCCCAATCGTAGTGTCCAGATTTCTTCTTGGGAATCGATCGCAAGGTCCATTTGCCATCGACTTTGACTTGCTTTACGATGTTGACGCGTCCCATGGCACCATCCGAATACCATGGTTCGCAAATGGAAATCAAAAGTCGGACAGTAAACTGGACAGTAAGGATGGGAAACTACTGATCTGAAAGGAGATACTGAGGAAGCCGGCATTCTACCACTCAATTACTCCCGCTCGGTGACTCCATTTAAGTATTGCAGAATCAGAGTGTTTACGGCAACAGCAATTTAAACCAGCCTGGGAATCTGGGTTCTACCATTGGCCATTTCTGCTCAGTCACTTCGGCAGAGGTTCGCCCTCAACCTGGATGGCTTGAGTCTGAAAATGGACAGTAAAAAGCACCACTCCCTGGGCGGTCGCGCACCCCAAACAGCCACAGTTGTCGCCTAGCCGGGGTGCTTAGAGATACAGTCGTCGCGTCGCAGTTCCTGCCCGAGCAGCGCGAAGCTTCAGAGGAGCGGTGTTGGTGTCTGAACGGACGGAGCGGTCCCTTGGAGCGACATCACAACGTATGACCGCGAAACACGCCGCGCGATTCGATCGACCAGCGAGCGTAGTGCTCCCGGATGTCATTTCAACAGGTACAATTCTCTTCTCGCGCGGGCCTGCTCAATTGCTGTCGCCGAGATCAGAAACTGCGCAAGAGAAAATCTCTTATTCCCGCCAGCACCTTCTCTCGCATTGCGCGATCTGGCAGAATTCGCTCAATTTCAACGGCCCCGATCATGGTTGAAAAAATCACAAAAAAAGCCCGGTCTTTGTCCGCGGTTCGCTGGCCAGGCATGAACGGCAGCATTCGAGCCTTGTAATTAACGAGCTCCCCCGACAATCTGCGGCTTGATCCCTATCTGCCCGCGCCAGATCCGGCGAGAGTGCCGCCAAGGGGCAGCCGCGCTCGGGATGTTCGCAGAGTTCCAGGCTCAAGTAGGTTCTTACGATTTCCTTCCATGCCTCACCGGGCGGCGACTCTTCCGCGGCATGAGCCAGAATGTCCTCGATTTTCCAGAAGCCCTCACGAAGGGACTCCAAGAAAGTCGCGCTCGACTGGTTCAAGACCGTTATGGCCCCCCGGCGGCAGCGCGGACCAAATCTCGGGCTGGTTATGGGCCCGGACTTTTCGGCCATGACCGGCAATCTCGCCCGCAACCTCCGCGAGGTTTGATTGGGTGTGGTATCGGCCGTTCTGATTCGCTACTGAAACCTGTGCCGCTGGTGGTAGCTCCGAGAGGCGGGCCCGCAGCGAAACAAGCGACAATAGAGTTATACGTCCGGCGTGCCAAGGGTTTCCGGCATGGATCTCAGCAAAACGCGTTTGATCGAGTCGATATTCGCGGGCGGCGGCGAGATGCGCGCAAGGGTGCGCGCACTCGACTGGCCGGCATCGCTTCTGGGCCCGTTGCTGGGCGCATTGCCGGCTGCCCGCCGTCGCAAGGCAGCCGCCTCTCGAATGCGAATCGAACCAGAGAGGGAGACGGATAGATGAAAGCATCCGTCTTGTTCGGGGCTGGTTGGGAGAGCGACTCGCTGGAGGTGCTGTGGCGAGATGCGGGGCGTGCTTTCTGCAGACTGTGGGCGGGATGATGGGGACGGCAGTCGGTACGTATTCGTACCCATTTCTGCCGGCGATGAGCATCCGACCCTGGAGAGCGTCAATCGCCTCACGCATGAACACGAGCTCAAGAGCTACCTGGATAGCGGTTGGGCATTGCGGCCGCTGGAATTGGTGCGCGAGCGCGGACAGATGATGCTCGTGGTCGATTACACCGGAGGCGAGCCGCTCGATCGCCTGATCCGGGAGCCGATGGAGGTCGGAGAGTTCCTCAGGCTCTCCGTGGCATTGTCTGGGGCAGTTGGTCGGTTAAGGTCAATGCGACTTACAAGAAACATATCCGCGCGGTTCCGCGAGAACTGTTCGCGGTGGAACGGCTGCAACTGAAGCCGCTGCCGACGTGGATTCCGGAAGTCTACCGGCGGCAGCAGCGCCTGGTCGATATCGAAGGCTACGTGGCGCTGAACAGCAATCGCTATTCGGTGCCCGTGGAATGGATCGGCCGCCGGTTAGAGGTGCGCGAGACCCGGGACAAGATCGAGATTCAACTCGATGCCCGCCGTCTGGTGACGCACCGGCGCATCGCCGAAGCCGAGCACCAGCGGGTGATGCTGGCGGAGCATCGTCCGCCGCGCGGCCAGAGAGACGCTCGGCCCGATCCGCATCCTGAAGAGCAGGCCATCGTCGCGGCCGCGCCCGAACTGGCCGAGTGTGTAGCGGGGTTGAAACAGCGCAGTCGCAAGTTGGTCAGTCATTGATTCTAAGCGATGGCTGATTTATTGCACTGCCTCGACCTTCGGGTCCTTGACGGTCATGATGGTGGTTGCTCATTGAGGCCTCGATGCTCAGCGAACTACTCGGCCAGCGCTCGATGGACAAACGAAAATCCGCGATCGATCCTTCACCGACTGCCGATGCCACGCGTTTGACATTGCCGCACCGAACATCTCCCACGGCGAAGACGCCCGGAAGTGAGGTTTCTAGCAGATACGGTGAGCGGTGGAGTGGCCATCGGGCAGCGGCGAGATCTTCCTGTGTAAGGTCCAATCCAGTCTTGATGAAACCGCTCGCATCGAGCGCGACACGGCCATTCAACCAACCGGTGTTGGCTTCGGCCCCCGTCATCAGGAACACGTGCCGGATACTCTGACTCGTTACCGCGTCCACGCCGTCGCGCCACCGCACACATTCAAGATGGCCGTTTCCTTCAAGAGTCACGATCTCGGTTCTCGTCCTGAGTTTCTGGATTGTTGGGGTCTCCTCGATACGTCGAATCAGATATCGCGACATGCCCGCCGAAAGACTGCCGGAGCGGACGAGCAGATGAACACGCCTCGACACTGTGCCAGGAACAACGCGGCCTGGCCGGCTGAGTTCGCCCCGCCTACGACGATGACTTCCTCGCCGCCGCAAAGCTGCGCTTCCATGAAGGTCGCACTGTAACCTGGATTATGCACGGTGCCTGACGCGGCGCTGCCCGGCTGAGGCGTGACACCATTTGGGACCCCTGAGAATCCTGCGTTAAAACAGTAGGTCCGCGAAGTTCGCAGCTTCGCGAGCCGATTCTCAGGAGCCACCCAAATGGTGAACGAACAAGAACAGGATAGCGGCCGAAGGCCCGCCAATCAAGGGGTTCGTGATGTCATTCCGGAACCCAATAAAATCGGGGCTTCCACGCCCTATGACTTCGACGGCAAGAATCTGACGGCCTACGGCGGGCTGCTGCCGGTGGTCACCATGCTGGAGAAGCTGGGATTCCAGCAACTGGTGGAAGAGACGCTGACGGTGAAGCGGATGACCCGAGCCATGGCCTGTACCAGTTCGTGTTGGCCATGGTGCTTGGCCTCTACGTCGGCTTTCCGCGGCTGAATCATTTGCGCTTCCTCGCACGCGAGCCGATGCTGACGGGCATCCTGAAAGTCACCAAGCTGCCGCTGCAGTCTACCTTCTGGCGATTCCTGGCCGCGCTGCATCGCAATGTCGCCCGGCAACTGCTGGAGGTCAGCGGCCCATGCGAGAGCGGGTGTGGGAGGCGGCCAACGTGAAATTGGAGGTCGTGACCCTGGACACCGACACCACCGTGCACACGCTGTTCGGCCAACAGATGGGCGGGCGCAAGGGCTACAACCCGAAGAACAAAGGCAAGAAGAGCTATCAGCCGATCCTGACGTTTCTGGCCGAGACGCGAGAATACGTGGGGGGCGAATTGCGCAATGGCGACCGGCCCACCGGCAAGCAGATCGCGCGACATCTGCGGAATGTCGCAGCGGCCCTGCCGCCGGGCGTGAAGAAGATCTACGGCCGGGCCGATTCGGGGTTCTACTGCTGGGAAGCGGTGGAAGCGTATGAAGAATGCGACGCCCGGTTCATGATCTGTGCGCGCAAGACGTCGCGGTTGGTGGAGGAACTGAAGCCAAGCCCAGTGGAAGCGGTCGCCGAAGACCGATGCCGATGGGCAGTGCGAATTCCGCTATCAGCCGGAGGGCTGGGGCAAGCCGTATCGGTTCCTGGCCCTGCGCTAAGGAAAAGCCACGCGAGGAACTGGAAGCCGAGGAAGCCGAGCAATACCAGTTGTTCGAAACGCCAGTACAGCTATCGGGTGTTCGTGACCAATATGAGCGATCCGATCTACTTCGTGGTCTGGTTCTACGGCCAGCGGGCGGCGCCGAAAACCTGATCAAGGAAGCCAACAACGATGCTGGGCTGGCGGCGCATCCGTCGGGCCGCTTTGATGATGAACTGCAATCACTTCCAGTTGGCGATGCTGGCCTACAACCTGAACTGCTGGCTGATGCTGTTCAACCGCGAGCGCAGGCCGACGCCACCGAACTGCGGCACACGACGCTGGCGACGGCGCGGCTGCGGTTCCTGTTCGTGGCGGCCAAGATCTGGCGCCACGCAGGCCGCACTGGGGTCAGCTACAGCGATCACTACGAAGAGAAGGGCGTCTTCGAGCGGTTGATGGATCGGCTGCGACGGATTGCGCCGCGCGCCGCAGGGCTATGCGCCAGTGATGCTGCCGGCCCTGCGCTGAACAACTCCGCCGCCGGCCCTTCGAGCGCCGTGCATAGAAATTTATGCACGGGCGGCAAGCGCAACGAAGCAAATGACTTCGGCGCGGGACTTGGCGGGAACGGACTCACAGGAGGACGATGAACCAACCGAAACCTCGAACTGACCTACTCAACTCTGGGAATCATCAACCGAAGCGCGGCCGCCATTCGGGCCGCTCGCCGTGTGCATAATTCAGGTATAAACACCCGCACCTTCGAACTGACCGAGATTCGCGAGCGACGGCCTGCGGTATCGAGCCCCAGTGGCAATGACCACTGTGCGAGCTGAGATGGTCACGCCGTCGTCGAGTCTCACGCCGTAGGCGTCTGTGTTCGCAGGCCGAACTCCGCCGCGCCGGTCGCGATCATGACCTCGGCGCCAAACTTACGTGCTTGGGCCTGTCGGCGCGTCCGGCCAGATCTCTACCTGAAATTCCGGTTGGAAATCCAAGGTAGTTCTCGATTTTCGAGCTCGTGCCCGCTTGTCCTCCAGGCGAGCTCGCCTCGATAACCAGCACATCGAGTCCCTCGGAAGCCGCGTAGACGGCGGCCGCAAGACCCGCTGGTCCGGCGCCGACGATGACAACATCGCGCAGGTGGGTGTGATCAATTCCCTTATTGAACCCGAGACAGTCGGCGATTTCATGATTGGTGGGACTTCAGCACCACTTCGCCGCTGCAGATCACGACAGGTAACTGGGCCGGCTCCACGTCAAAGCGAGCGAGCAATTGCCCTACATCGGTGTCGCGGTCGATATCGAGGTACTTGAAGGGGTGGCCATTGCGCGTCAGGAATTGCTTGATGCCCAGCGTTGCCGACGACCCGACGGAGCCGATGAGCAGCACGTCGCCAATCCCCTCCGCAACCAGCGCGGCCCGCCGACGGATTAACGCTCTCATCAACACTTCGCTGATTTCGGCGTCGGTTTGAATGAGGGAGTGCATCTGGTCGCGTGTCAGTTGGACGACTTCGCCAGAGTCACTCACACGGAGGCGCATCTGCGCGGGCCGTCCGAGGATCATGCTGAATGTCGCCGTGAACTGAGACGGCCCGAGAACCGCGACCAGAATCTCCTCCAGCGCCGATGGGCGAATGACTTCGATCTCACCAGCCTTCAATACAAAGAACGGCACGTTGGTCTGGCCGCCATCGATTAACACTTCGTCGCGGGTGATTGGACGAATCACCCCGAGCGAAGCAATCCGAGCAATCTGCGCAGAACTCAACACCGGGAACATGAGCGATGCACCTGCGGCGCTTGAGAGCAGCGTCGAGCGTGGCGTCTCAGTCACACGTCACTCGCTTTGGACAGCGAGTACGAACGGGACGTCGACCCGCCCGACCTCGCTGTCGACCATCACGCGGTAGGTCTTCACCGCCCACGCCGCGGCCTCGCAGCACGACGCCCGTACGCCACGTTGAATTGTAAGCCGTGCGGCGGGCATGGCAGCGTCGATCCGCCGAATGTGCCCTCAGTCGATGGACCCTGCCTGTGCGTGCACCTGGCTTGGGCAGTACATAAACCGCGTTCGACGCTGAACACCACCACGACGCCCATCAGCGGGACAGGCGGCACTTCGCAG
>CAVUHQ010000022.1:0-125834 GCA_963741215.1 uncultured beta proteobacterium | reverse complement strand
ACGGTGCTTGGAAACTGCTTCCGGGCGCTGATACGTCTGCCTTATACCGGCGAACCGGGCAAACTTCCCAGGGGCCGACCATGATCTCCTCTACTTTGCCAATATCGGGGGGCGGGAGCGTGCGATAGTCACAGTGGCGGGAAAAGACGGTTACTTGCGTGCATTCGAGCGCTACCCAAGAAGAACTCTTCTCTGTGCCGGTCGCCCGGGTCGAAAATACCGCTGTTAAACCGACGGAGGAGGGTGTTCTGCCCGGGGTGGAGTGCAGTGGGGACCGCCTGCCCTTGATCCGGTACGCAAGAGCGTGTTCGTGCCCGCAGTTGACTGGTGCGGTGTCTTCAACAAGGCTCACGAGTTGCAGTATGTGCATGGACAGCTCCATACCGGGGCGTTCGTTCACCCATGATCCGATGGACGAGGCACAAGGGCGACTGACCGCGGTGGACGCGTCAAGCGGTGCAATCCGATGGGCGTATCAATCCAAGCGTCCAATGGTCGCTGCCGTGACTGCTACGTCAGGGGGCGTGATTTTCACCGGGGAGCTAACCGGCCACTTTCTTGTGCTCGATGCGGGTGACGGGCGCGCTTTGTATCGGTTTAGTGTGGGGGCACCCGTCGCTGGTGGCGTCGCAACTTATTCTGTTAACGGAAAACAATACATAGCGGTAATCTCCGGTACGGTGGCTCCATTTTGGAAAGCGCAGCCGGGCGCATCCACCATAGTGGTATTCAGTCTACCTTGATAGCTGGCTAGCTAACGCGGTTGACCCGGTGTCACCGATCAGCTCGCGAAACGCGATCGTCGGTCGACTTCAGTCGGTCGTGCAACTGTCTGAGGACAGCCGAGCGCCGCCGTGGCTTATTAAGCCGCTGTCGGGGCAGTGAGTAGATCAGACGCGGCTGTATCTCCTCATCCTCGACCATCTGCGGACTCAGAACCTTGAGCGCTGAAAAAGGACAGGTTCGCGATCTTCGTGCCGCACGCGGCCGGTAGGTTGCATCGAAAGCCCTCGCTGGCCCAAGCCACAGCGAGATTGATGGCGACCGTGCTTATTCAGCAGCCCCTTCTGGCATCCATAACGGAAATGATCCTCATGCAGGTAATCTGTGGTGGCTGTCCCAGCTGGCGAAGTCAAGCACGTCGGGAGAGTAGAAGACGCGGAAATCCTCCAGACGTGCTGCTTCAGTCTCGAAGCCTCGCATAAGAATGGATTCGGCCCCGCTCGGCGCGAAACGGACCAGGTCCTTGCGACGCTCCTCACGGTAGGCTAGAAACTCCTGATACCGCCCTGGGTCTTGTTCCTGGAGTTGGGTTTCGCACGCCAGCAGGTAGAGGCGGTACTCGCCTTTCCACTGGGCCTCATCAGCCTCACGCTCAGAAGCCGCGATGCGTCTGCGGTCGCGCTCGCGGTCGCGGCGCGCCCACACCACGAAGGCGTCGCCGAGCAGGCGCACGGCGTACGAGAGGTTGATCGGACGCTGGTTCGGGCACTGTCGCTCGGCCACCTGTTTGCCGAACTGCCGAGCCCAGGCCTCAACTTGGCTGGCGTCGGGCCGCAGTTCCAGGAGCGCCTTCACCAGCGGATCGGCGGCGGCCAAGTCGGCCGATGAGGGTGCAGCAACCGGCGTCAGGGCGTTGTCTGCGAGGCCGGCGTAGAAGTGCCGCGCGAAGACGGCTGCGGCACTCTGCTCGCCGGTGAGGTCGACCGCCAGTTTGACCGGCTCCGGCCAATCCTCCTCTATCGCCCTGCGCAACATCCCGAGCGCATTGCGCGTCGGGTAGCGTTTGCCGATCCAGCCGATTTGCCGTTCGATGTGTTCCAGGGACCGTGAGCAAGAAAGCCGTTCAGCCGTTGCCTGGTCGAAGCCGACCTCGACCAGCCGTCGGTGGGCGCCTTGGTCTTGGGCGTCGATGCACACAGCAGCAGCCTGATGTTGCTGTTTAGAAGTTTTATTTGTTTGTTTTATTTCTCTACCGATACGGATTTTGGACCGCTCGGCCGGTACGGTTCCTGAACCCCTCCCGGTACGGCTTTTGGACTGATCGTCCGGTACGGATTCTGAACTGGTGGAAGCGACGACTTGATGGCTCACCAGTACGGATTTTGAACCGGTACCCTCACACTGCTTGGCATCGGTCGCCCACTTGAGGCCGTAGACAGCCACTTTACTGGTGCGCCCGGCGTTCGGATCGAAATGTCCTGGCTCGAGCCGTTGGATGAAATTCGCAGCCAGAGCCACCTTGAGCGCACTCGCCAGATCCTGGCGGCTGCCGATCCTGCTATAGCGCTGGATATCCGAGTACGACAGTGCCGCCTCCTGGCGGCGGAAGCCGCGCTTGACCTCGAATCCGATCGAGAAACGGATGATCGAGCCTACGACCTTCAAGACGGACAAGGGCTTGTTCGGGAGCAGGCGGGTAAAGAACTGGTTGGGGATATAGGTGCGGTTCCCGGCACCTTCGAAGAAACCGTCGAACGACGCCGGATCTATGCAGTACTGCCCGGCGTGCCACTTCAGTTCAAAGACTCTCGATTCGGCCTCAGCACCGGTCTGGGAGCGGCGTCCTTGCCGCACGCACTGGAGTAGATTTCCTCGGATCGCCTGGTCGATTGCCTCCTTGAGTGCTCCGCGGCTGATGCCCGCCTTCTCGGTGAGCTCCCGATACGACACCTGGTGTTGCTCGCTCATCGGCCGGCCATCACGGTCGCTCCAGGCGAACGTCCGGTAGATGATGTAGCCGACCAGGCGGGTCACTCCGCGTGGGAAATGAGGCAGGACGACGTCGAAGAACTGGTTCGGGCAGTACGTCGTATTGCTCTGAAGTGGGGCGAATCCCTCGAAGCCGAGGCGCTTCGGAGTTAGCGGGAGTTCAGGACGAGCCCTCGGGCTGGCGTCAGTTAAGGGGCACGGCTTGCACGAGATCCTACACATAGCATCGTCGCTCCGAGAATTTGGGCAAACGATGCCAGCATCGCAATTGGAAGAACTAGGAAACTCAGGCCCTTAGCACCACTCCAGGGGCTAGTTTCGTAATCATGAGGTCCTCAGTTCGATTCTGAGCAGCAGCACCACGAATCAACGCTTTAACCTATCTCTCCCCGCTCGTTGCTCGTCACCGCTTTCCGCGCGGGTGACGGTTCACGTGACTGGTCGTGTTGATGCCGATTCCCGGCGTGTTGGCGATACGCCGGAATCTCATGTGCCGTACAGCGCAAACGTCTGGCATGAACAATCGCATGGCGCCGGGAGGGGATCTCCGTGGCACTCAGCGGTGAAACAGCCCTTCCACCGTCCCGGGCGGTAGATACCCTAGCGTAAATCCATCGGCGGACAACTCCTGCTTTGGATACGTAACCAAGATCAACCCCAGTTCGATAGCCTCTTTTTTATCTCCCGTCTTCCCGCCGGGAACATACATCTCACTCAATTGCTGTCCCATGTCGTCTCGACCGGCGAAGACCAGCTTATAACTGGACTCCAGCCTGAGCTTTACCTGTACGTAGGGAACGCCTTGGACATAGATGGAGCACGCATCGGGTTTCGCGAGACCGAGCAGGATGTACATCCCGGCTCCCTTGTCCGACTCAACGAAGTACCCTTTGCCTTCTGTGCTCTTCGGTCCCAGCATGGCGGCGAAAACAATATTCGGCAGCGGCCTCAACTTGGTCAGATTCGCCAGACTCTCGATTTGTGCATACTTTCCGAATGGGTGATAGCAATACATCTCGAAGCTCTCGAGAGCCTTGCTGGCCCAGGGTTCGCCCAGGTCAGCCGACAGCAGCATTCGAGGCGTGAGCAGCATTGCCAACATGACCGCCATTGCTACAGCGGACTTGGGGATTTCGCCGGCGGGAATACGATCAAGGGTCGTGCTTCCCATGGAGAACGACCGCGGCAAGGAGGCAAACTTCCAAGACCATGAACCCGGCGGCGACCGGTAGCGGGACATTAGGAATGACCTCCCGACGTGGCAATGAGCACCGCCACCGTACCGGAGCCAATCTCAGCCGGCGATCAAAGTCAACGGACTGTGAGATGTCAGAGTTGTGCGCCCGTCCGCAGATGATGCAGACGGCCGCTGTGCCGGGAGGCAGGCGCTCGAGCCCGCCTTATCCGGGCATGAGGCTTATCCGCACGTCCCGGTCACCGGCCCTTCGATCTTGAGGTCGACGAACTCGGGATCCTTGCGCTCACAGAACCGGAAGTCCTTCTGCGCGCGCGCGAAGGTGTTGCATACGAATCTCCTCGTGATACGTTCGTCGCCGCTCTTGAACGAGAATGTGACCATCGAATAGCACGCTTCGTCCTTGTTCGAAGTGGAATAGACGACTACCGCATCTCCCTCTATTTCAGCCCTGAAAGTCGCCCCCAATGCGGCGGGCGCAACTGCGACCAGCAGAGCACCGGCTAGCGCAGCGGTTCGATGCTTCACGCGATTTCCTCCCGATATGTTTGGATCCCATCTGCCCGGAACGGCGCACGGGCGCCGCTTGGCAGCGCGCACTCCCTGAGGGCCGGTCTCACGTCTCTATTCTAGCAGCGTGTTTCGACTCTGCGGCGCGACGCTCGACACCGCGACGCCAGGCGCTCAAGCTGTCCCGGTTGGCGCCCTCGCGGTCCAGGCCAATGGCTTTGCCGCGTGTAGATTCAGGCTGATCGGAATGTTCATGTACCTGAGGATGCTGCCGTCCCGGAACAAGCCGAATTCTTCCACTCTGGTCACGGATTCAAACCCTGCGTCAAGGAGAAATCCGCGCAAGAAGTCCTCGTTCAGGCCGACGACGTGGTAGTCGAACTTGTCTACGTGCCCGCCAAATATCATGCGCATGATGAAAAACCGGTCCTCGACGGAAAGACGGTCCTTGGCGAGGAACAGGCCGGCCAGCACATCCATGTCCGGAACGCTGATGGAGACACGCCCGCCGGGTTCCAAAACGCGATGCCATTCCCGTAGAGCAGACTGAATCTCGCCCGCATAGTCGAGGTGCTCGAGTATGTGCGATGCGTAGATCTCGGAAAATACTCCGTCAGGGAACCGGGATAGATCGTTCGCATTGCCAAGATGATCGACGTAGGGCGCGGGGAGGGCATTGAGGACCTCCCAGCCCGCCGCTCGCTCCGTACCTCCAATATGCAGTCTTCTGGCCATCGGTGCTCCCGGAACGAGGTTATCGATCATTATTTGGTTTACGCACGGGTCTAGTCTAACTTTAACCGCCGGATGTGCTCTACGTCCGGCCCGAAGCCGTTCCGCGTCGAGCCGGCGGGCGGAACCCGGAGCAGCGCCGACCCACTCCTCCAGCCGGCTTGCGACGCTGCGCTATACTCCTATCGGATTGACCTGCATGCAGAACGCAGGATCGGTGTCCTCCTACCTCACGTCCGCCGCAGCGGGCCGGGCAGTTTTGCCATGAAGATCACCGACATCAAGACCTACGCATTGCGCAGTGCGCTCGAAGTTCCCTTCGCGTTCTCCCAGGGATGGGTGCGCCAGCGCTCGGCCACGCTGGTCGAAGTGCTGACCGACGCGGGTGTGAGCGGCTGGGGCGAGGCGTTTGCCCAAGGACTGGAGCCGCCTCAGATCGCGGTGGCCGCCATCGAGGCGGCGCTCAAGCCGCTCGTCGTGGGCGCGGACCCGCTCGATACCGAAGTGCTCTGGCACCGCATGTACCATCAGACCGCGCGACTACGGCCGCAAGGGCTCGGTGGTGGCCGCCATCAGCGCGGTGGACATCGCCCTGTGGGACATCGCTGGCAAAGCGCATGGCGTCCCCGTGCACAAGCTCCTGGGCGGAGCGTTCCGCAACAAGGTGCAGGCTTATGCCACCGGGTTCTACCGCGTCTCCGGGCCAGGGTGAGGCCAAGCGGCTCGGCGAGGAGGCGATCCGCCACTACGAGGCAGGCTTCACGGCGATGAAGGTGAAGCTGGGCTACGGCCTGCAGGACGATATCGCCGTCATGCGCGAGGTCCGGCGCGCACTCGGCGAGCGCCCGGTCACCCTCATGGTGGACACAAACCACGCCTACGGTGCGGCCGAGGCGATCCGCCTGGGGAAAGCGCTGGAGGAATACGACTTGCGCTGGTACGAGGAGCCGGTCGCGCCCGAGGACCTGGCCGGTTATCGCGAAGTGCGCCAGGCTTTGTCCATGCCCATCGCCGGCGGGGAGAACGAGCACACGCTGTTCGGCTTTCGCGAGTTGCTCGGCAATCGTTGCGTCGACATCGCCCAGCCGGACATCGGCTCCGCCGGCGGATTCACTGCCTGCCGTCACATCGTCGCGCTGGCTCACAGCCACGGCGTGCAGGTCAATCCACACGTGTGGGGTTCGGCCATCGCGCAGGCTGCTTCGCTGCAGTTGATCGCCGCGGTACCCACCACCCATCACTCGGTATTCGCCCAGGAACCGATCTTCGAGTACGACCGCTCGTCGCATCCGTTCCGGCAGCAGCTCGTGAAAGAGCCGCTCCAGCAGCTGAGCGGGTGGCTCGACGTGCCGATGAAACCGGGGCTCGGGGTCGAGGTGGATCGGACCGTCCTGGACAAGTACCGCTTGTAGGGGGAGTGGGTATAATCGGTCGAGAGGGAAGCGACCACACCACCATGCTGGCCTGCGGGAGGAGACCCGAGATGAAAGCCAAGACTTTCCGCCCATCGCGCCGGGGCGTGCTCAAGGCCGCGGCGTCCGCTGGCGCTGCCGCTTTGCTGCTGAAAGCCCTGGACGGCACGGCCCAGCAGTCCAAGCCCAAGTCGGCCCTGACCAAACGCTCGAAAGAGAAGGTCGGATACCGGGACGAACCCTACGAAGGGCGTACTTGCGCCAAGTGCGTGCTCTACGTAGGCCACGGCGAGTGCGTCATCGTGGAGGGCGAGGTGAGTCCCAACGGCTGGTGCATGCAATGGACACCGGCCACCATGGGCCGGCGCGGCGACCCGTCCGCAGCCTGACACCCTAACGTTGTCCCAAGCCTGACCGGGCATCCCGCGCGCGCACGGCGCGCCATCGGGACCGCCGGCCTGATCGCGAGACCATGCGAAATCCTTTTGAACGTGCACTGGAGTCAGTCCTGTGGAAAAGCCGCTTCGTAGTAATACTGGCGGTAGTGGCAAGCATTTCGGCCTCTCTCGCCATGTTCTGGATCACCTCGGTGGACATGTTCTACGCGGTTTCGCACCTGGTCGGCTATGCTGATCCCTCGCTCACCGAGGAGGCGCGCAAGGGTTTGCGCGACGGGGCGGTGACGCAGGTCGTGGAGGTGGTGGATGGCTACCTGCTCGCCTCCGTGATGCTGATCTTCGCCTTCGGGCTGTACGAGCTGTTCATCAGCGACATCGACGAAGCGCACGGCTCCACGGCGTCGAGCAAGATCCTGGTGATCGATTCGCTGGACGACCTCAAGACCAAGCTCGCCAAGGTCATCCTGATCATCCTGATCGTGCGGCTGTTCGAATACGCCGTGAGGATCAGGCCAGAGCACATGCTGGAGCTGGTCTATTTCGGCGGCGCGATCGCGTTGGTCGGCTTGGCGCTCTATCTCTCTCATGCTTCGGAGACGCAGAGCGAGCCGGTGCCATTGCAGAGAAAGCCGGGGCAGCCGCCCGCGCATTGACTGCGGCGCGCCCGCGCCGCGGCAACTACAGCGGCGTGCCCAGGCGCGCCGCTCGAAACGAAGCATGGAGGAGGCATGAGCCGAGCCTTTGTGAAAGGGGACGACAGCGACCTGTCCGGTGAAGAGGTGCCTGAGCGTCCGGTCAGCCCGGATCCGAACTACGTCACGCCATTGGGGCTGGCGCAACTGCGGGCCAAATACGAGGCGCTGCAGGCACAGCACGCCAAGCTCAAAGCGGCGGGTGAGGATTTCGACAAGCCCAAGCTCACCGAGATCGAGCGTGACCTGCGCTATTTCTCGCAGCGGTTGGACAGCGCCATCCCCGTGGATGTGCAGAATGAGCCGCGGGACGAGGTGCATTTCGGCGCGAAGGTGAAGGCCGAGACCGACGACGGCGAGGTGCGCGAGTTCACCATCGTCGGCGAAGACGAAGCCGATGTGGCTACCGGCAAGGTCAGTTGGCAGTCACCGCTGGCCAAGGCGCTGATCGGCGCGCGCAAGGGCGACACGGTCAAGTGGCGGCGTCCGGCCGGCGACACGGAGCTGGAGATTCTCGACATCCGCTATCCATGAGCCCCGCCATGCCGGTGAACCCTGCGGCCGCCCGGCAGCTCAAAGCACAACAACGCCAATAGCCGCCGCCTCACGGGCAGTCCGGCGACAGGGAGCAACCTCCGAAGGAAGTTGACCATGGCAGATTTTTCGCGGCGCGACGCGCTCAAGGTGCTGGGCGCGGCGGGCCTCGCGGCTAGCGGCGGCTCGCTGGTCAATCCCCCGGCCGCGGCAGCGGATCTCAAGTACACGCCGGAGAAGGGTGCGGAGTTGCGCGTGTTGCGCTGGAAGCGCTTCGTCCAGGGAGACGAAGAGCAGTGGATGGCCAATACACGTGCCTTCACCGAACGGACCGGCGTGAGCGTGCGCGTGGACAGCGAGAACTTCGAGGACATACGCCCCAAGGCGGCGGTGGCCGCCAACGTCGGCAGTGGGCCGGACATCGTGCTGGGCTGGTACGACGATCCGCACCAATACCCCGACAAGCTGCTCGATCTGACCGAGCTGGCCGACTACCTGGGCGGCAAGTACGGCGGCTGGTACGACATCGTGCGGCGCTACTGCACGCGCGATGGGCGCTGGATCGCTTTGAGCATGGGCTTCCTGGGCGGATGCATCACCTACCGGCGCAGCCAGGTGGAGGCCGCCGGGTTCAAGGAGATCCCCACCGATCTGCCCAACTTTCTCAAGCTGCTCCAGCAACTCAAGGCCAAGGGCACACCTTGCGGCTTTGCCCTGGGCAATGCGGTCGGCGACGCCAACGCGTGGTGCCATTGGGTGGTGTGGGCTCACGGCGGCAAGATGGTGGACGAGCAAAACAAGGTCGTCGATCAACTCGAAGGAGACCATCGCCGCCCTCGACTATGCGAAAGCGATGTACGCGACCTTCATCGGGGGCACGCTGTCCTGGCTGGACCCGAACAACAACAAGGCGTTCCTGTCGGGAGACATCAGCCTGACGCTGAACGGAATCTCGATCTACTACGCGGCCAGGACATCGAACGATCCAGGCGTGAAGGCGCTGGCGGCGGACATCTACCATGCGCCGATGCCGGTCGGCCCGGTCGGGCGTCACACCGAGCTCAACCCGATGACGCCCGCCTTCGTATTCAAGTACACCAAGTATCCGAACGCGGCCAGGGAGTACCTGCGCTTCATGCTCGAGAAGGATCAGTACGAGGCCTGGCAGAAGGCGTCTATCGGCTATGCGCAGCAGCCGCTCAAGGCCTATCGCAGCAACCCGGTATGGACGGTGGATCCGAAGCACACCGCCTTTCGCGACATTCCCGAGCGCACGCTGGACAACGGCTACGCCGGAGCGCTCGGCACTGCATCGGCCGGTGCTCATGGCGGACTATGTGATGGTGAACATGGTCGCGGAGGCGGCCTCGGGCGCCGTCACTCCCGCCGACGCCGCAGCGCGGGCGGAGAAGCGGGCGAAGAGGTATTACAGGTAACGACCGGCGACAGGCGAGGAAGAGCATGCACGATCTAGTCATCAAAAACGCCACCATCTATGATGGGTCGGGGAGTCCGCCGGTGCACGGCGATCTTGCGGTTCACGGCGGCCGCATCGCCGCGGTTGGCGGCGATGCCGGCACTGGCGCGCGAAGTCGTCGATGCCGACGGCCTGGCGCTGATGCCCGGCATCATCGACACGCATACCCATTTCGACGCCCAGATCACCTGGGACCCGCTGGCCAACCCCTCACCCGGCGCTGGGCGTCACCACCGTGATCATGGGCAACTGCGGGTTCACCATCGCTCCTTGTCGGCCTCCGGATCGCGACCTCGTTATGCGCAACCTCACGCACGTGGAGGGCATGTCGCTGGAGGCGCTGCGCAACGGCATCGACTGGGACTTCGAAACCTTCCCCGAATACCTCGACGGGCTGGAACGACGCGGTGTGGGACCGAACGTGGCTTGTTTCGTGGGTCACTCGTCGGTGCGCACGTTTGTGATGGGCGACGATGCGACCAGGCGTGCCGCCAGGCCCGAGGAGGTGGCAGAGATGCGCCGCCTCGTGGTGCGAGGGTCTGGAAGCCGGGGGCGTGCGGGTTCTCCACCACGCGCTCGGCGCAGCACAACGGCGAGGCGGGTATCCCCATGCCCTCGCGCCTGGCCGACGAGCAGGAGATGCTGGCCCTATCGGGCAGCCTCAAGGATGCAGGGCGCGGCATTCTCATGATGACCAAGGGTGCTGACACGCCCATGCCCTTCATCGAAGAGTTGGCCCGCAGCGCCGGGCGTCCCTACCTGGTAGCTGCCCTGCTCCACAGCAACCTCACGCCCGAGGCCACCTTCGAAGACCTCTCCCACATCGCCGACGCGCGCAGCCGCGGTAACCGGCTCTACGGCGCGGTGTCGCCGTGTCCGCTTACCTTCGAGTTCACCCTGCACGAGCCCTATGTGTTCGAGGGGCTGGCGGCGTGGCAGCCGCTGATGAAGATGGACGAACCAGCGCTGAAGAAGACGTTGTCCGATCCCGCCTTTCGTGCCTGCAGTGAAGGAGGAGCTGGACCGGCGCACGCGCCGCATGTTCAACGGCGAGTGGGAGAAGATGTTCGTCACCCAGGCCGCGAGCTCCGACAACGCAGGTTTCGAGGGGAACTCCATCCAGTCGCTCGCTCGCGCGGCGGGCAAGCATCCGCTGGACTTCATGCTCGACCTGAGCCTGGCGGAGAATCTGGACACGCTGTTCACTGCCACATTGCTCAATTCCGACGAGGAAGCGGTGGGACGCATGCTGCGCGACCCCAACAGCATCGTCTCTTTGTCCGATGCCGGGGCGCACCTCACATTCTTGTGCGACGCCGGCTTTGGCTTGCACTTCCTCGGCCACTGGGTGCGCGATCTCAACGTCATGCCCCTGGAAGCGGCGGTGCGCAAGCTTGGCTCCGAAGCCGCGGAGCTGTTCGGCATCCGTGACCGCGGACGGCTCGCGCCCGGACACTGGGGCGACCTGCTGCTGTTCGATCCCGCGACGGTCGGCCGTGGCAAGCCCGAGCGAGTGTTCGACTTGCCCGCCGGTGCTTCGCGACTGACCACGCCGGCTGTGGGCGTACATGGCGTATGGGTCAACGGTCGGCGCATGGCCGATGCCGTTGGGATGCGGGCTGACGCACCGACGGCTGGCCGGGTGCTGCGCGAGTTCGCGACGTGATCGCGGCAGCCAGGCTGGCAGCGAGCACCGCTAGCCGACGTCGTCGAGCATGCGCCATCGTTTCAAACCATGCCTGACCCGACCAACGACCCGCACGCCCGGCCCTCTCGCTGGCCTCAGGGTGCTCGAACTCGGTACCCTGATCGCCGGGCCTTTCTGCACGCGCGTGCTGGCGGAGTTCGGCGCCGAGGTGATCAAGATCGAGGCGCCGGGCGAAGGCGACCCATTGCGCACCTGGCGCAAGGTCTATAAGGGCACCTCCTTGTGGTGGCTGGTGCAGTCGCGCAACAAGAAGTCGGTCACCGTCAATCTCAAGCACCCGCAGGGGCAGGCCATCGTGCGCCGGCTGGCCAAGGGCTGCGATATCGTGGTGGAAAACTTCCGCCCCGGGGCGCTGGAGAAGTGGGGGTTGGGCTACGACCGGCTGTCGGCGGAGAACCCGGGCCTCATCATGGTGCGTCTTTCCGGCTACGGCCAAAGCGGCCCGTACCGAGACCAGCCTGGCTTCGGTGCGATTGGCGAGGCGATGGGCGGTATCCGCTTCGTCACCGGTTATCCCGACCGGCCGCCGGTGCGCGCAGGCATCAGCCTGGGCGACTCGGTCGCGGCTCTGTACGGGGTGATCGGAGCCCTGATGGCGCTGCAATCGCGCGCGGCCAACGGCGGGCGCGGGCAGGTGGTCGACGTGGCGTTGTACGAGGCCGTGTTCAGCCTGATGGAGAGCCTGCTGCCCGAGTACGACATGTTCCAGTTCGTGCGCGCCCGCAGCGGGGCGTCACTGCCGGGCATCGTGCCGTCCAACACCTACACCACCCGCGACGGCAAGTACATCGTCATCGGCGCCAACGCCGACAGCATCTTCAAGCGCCTGATGGCGGCGATCGGGCGCCAGGACCTGGCCGATGATCCGGGTCTCGCGCACAACGAGGGGCGCGTCGCGCGCACCGAGGAGCTGGACGGCGTGATCGCAGGCTGGTGCGCGCAGCACGACCTGGACAAGGTATTGCAGGTGCTGGCCGCGGCGGAGGTGCCGAGCGGCAAGATCTTCGACATCGCCGACATCGTCCGCGACGCCCACTACCAGGCGCGCGGCATGCTGGAGCAGCACCGGTTACCCGACGGAGCGCAGCTCCAGCTGCCGGGGATCGTGCCGAAGCTCGTCTGACACGCCCGGCGCCACTCGCTGGCTGGGGCCGGCGCTGGGGGCGCACACCGAAGAGGTTCTGCGCGAGTTCGGCTACACTGTGCAAGCAATCGAGCAGTTGCGCGCCGATGGTGCGATCTAAAGGCCTGCAGTAGCTCGAAGAGCCGGTGTGACTTAAGGAGCGCGGAGCAAGGTGGGTGCAGTGTTCGCCAACCCACGCCCGTCGCTCGTTCTTGCAACATCCTGCCAACGGATCGAGGAACAAACAGCATGCAGGTCGCGGACATACTCAAGCTCAAGGGTGGCAGCATCTTCAGTATCGGGCCGGAGGGCTCGCTGGCCCAAGCGGTTTCGCTGATGGTTACCCGCGACATCGGCTCGCTGGTCGTGATGCAGGCGGACGAGATGGTCGGCATGATCACCTTCCGCGAGGTGCTCGCGGCGCTGCACACGCGCGCCGGTTCCCTCGGCGGCGCGACAGTCGGCGAGGTGATGGTGCGCGACCCGATCTGCTGCAAGCCGGACGATAGTGTCGACCACATGCGTGCGGTGATGACCGATCAGCACATCCGTTACCTGCCCATCAAGGAGGCAGGGCGGCTGCTCGGTGTCTTGTCTTTCCACGACGTTGCGCGTGCGGCGCTGAAGGCGGCCAGTCTGGAGAACCGCGCTCTCAAGCACTACATTAAGAACTGGCCCGCGGCGGACTCGACGGCGTGAGCGGTGTGGTCAAGTCGTATTCGCATCGCCGTATGTAAGGTGCAAAATTTGCTTCCCGACGCGCACGATGTCACGCCGGTTTCATATTCCCTCGCACGGATCTGTTCTAGACTTCGGCCTGCTCCCGCGCGCGGCCGTATCGGGGCCGGTCGAATTCGTTTCCGCGGAGCGACAGCCGGCCCGCACGCGAGGACAGCGCCGCTAGATGCTCCTCTGTCGTACCTTCCCCTTGCCCGAGTTGCCTCGCCACCTGCACGTTCTGCTGCTGGCGCTGGTTACGCTGCTCGCGCTGACTGGCTGCTCGGTGCGCAAGGTTGCATTGAATCAAGCCTCAGATGCGCTGGCGCACTCGGGCAGTGCATTCGCCTCGGACGACGATCCAGAGTTGATCCGCCAGGCGGCGCCGTTCAGCCTCAAGTTGATGGACAGTCTGCTGGAGGACAATCCGCGCCATGTGGGCCTGTTGACGGCGGCGGCCAAAGGCTACACGCAATACACCTATGCCTTCGTGCAACAGGACGGCGACGAACTGGAAGATATCGATATAGCGCAGGCCACGGTGCGCTTCAATCGGGCCCGTGGCCTGTACATGCGGGCCCGGGTATATGGGTTGCGCGGGCTGGACGCGGCCCATCCGGGAATGTCCGCTGCCCTTGAGCGGGACCCCAAGACCAGCGTGCGGCAAGCGCAGCAACAGGATGTGCCGCTGCTCTATTGGACCGCCGCAGCCAGCGCGGGGTGGATCGGGCTGTCGAAAGATAATGCTAGCGCGGTGGCGCAAGTGCCGATGATGGAGGCGTTGATCGACCGCGCGCTGGAACTGGACGAGGCGTGGGACGCCGGCGCCATCCATACCTTCCTGATCGCCTATGAGCCGGTCCGCGCCAGCCGCAGTGGTGACGCTGTCGCGCGTGCCCGCGCCCATTTCGAGCGCGCCGTAGCGTTGTCCAAAGGACAACAGGCGGCGCCTTATGTTGCGCTGGCCGAGTCCGTATCGGTCAGCCTGCAGGACCGCGCCGAGTTCCAGCGCCTGCTCGGACAGGCGCTGTCCGTGAATGCCGAGGCGGCCCCCCAGTGGCGCCTGGCCAACGTCGTGATGCAGCGGCGTGCCCGCTGGCTGCTATCGCGGACCGATCAGCTATTCGCCGAGTAAGGAGCTTCCACATGCAGCACGTAGTCACGCGCCGCCTGGTCGCGCGCTGGGTCGGGTTGGCCGCCGCGGTGCTGGCGTTGGCTGCGCCTGCTTTACCGGCCGCCGCGCAAGAGGGCGTGAAGATCCGGTTGGGTACGCTGGCGCCGAAGGGCTCGACCTATCATCGCGTGCTGCAGGAGATGGGCGAGAAGTGGCGCCAGGCCCAGGGACCGGGTAGCAGCTTCATCGTGTACACCGACGGCACTCAGGGCGGTGAGGCGGACATGGTGCGCCGCATGCGCGTGGGTCAGCTCAACGCGGCGATGGTTTCCGTCGTGGGCTTGATGGAGATCGACCGCTCGGTAGCCGCGTTGCAGTACATGCCGCTGGTGTTTCGCGACTGGGCCGAGGTGGACTACGTGCGCGAGAAGCTGCGACCTGATCTCGAGAAGCGCATGCTGGACAAGGGCTTCGTGGTGCTGTTCTGGGGCGATGTCGGTTGGGCGCGCTACTTTTCCAAGGAGCCGGCGCTCACGCCCGCGGACTTCAAAAAGACCAAGATGTTCGTCTGGTCGGGCGACAACGACCAGGTAGATCTGATGAAGGCGATGGGGTATCACCCGGTCGCGCTGGAGACGGCGGACATCCTGCCGGGCCTGCAGACCGGACTGATCACTGCGCTGCCGATAAGTGCCTATTACGCGTTGGCTGGCCAGTTCGACACTGTTGCTCACAACATGCTCGAATTGAAGTGGGTGCCGGTGGTCGGGGCTACCGTCATCACCAGCAAGGTCTGGGACCAGATGACACCCGCGGCGCGCACCCAGCTCCGGGCGGCGGCGGATGTCGCCGGTGTCAAGATTCGCGAGCGTTCGCGCCAGGAGGATCTGGAGGCAATCGAGGCGATGAAGAAGCGCGGCCTCGTGGTCCATCCTGTTACCCCGGAGATCGAAGCCGAGTGGCGGCAGATGGCCGAAGCGACCTATCCGAAGCTCCGCGGCACCATGGTTCCCGCGGAGATGTTCGACCAGGTGCGCGTCGCAGTCGCCGAGTACCGCAAGCAAAACGCCAAGTAGCTCGAGACCCTCAAGCCGCGCCTCTGTCATGAGCCAGGCCGACCTGCGCCGGTTCACTTACCCTCTGCGCGCGAGCGAGGATGCGCTGTTGTCGCTGGCGCTGGCGGCGATGGCCGTGCTGCCGCTGAGCGAGATGGTGCTGCGCGCTACGCTCAATCGCGGAATTCCGGGAGCCGCTTCGCTGACCCAGCATCTGACGCTGGTGGTCGGCATGGTCGGCGCGGCGGTCGCCGCGCGCGAAGGGCGCTTGCTGGCTATTTCCGGCTTGCCGGCGCTGCTCAGAGGAGCCCCCGCGTCTGCGGCGCGGGTGGTCAGCAGCTCGGTGACCGCCGCCGTGGCGGGCGCGCTGTGTTATGCCGCGCTCCAGTTCGTGCTGACCGAACGCGGGGTCGGGAAGAATCTCGTTCACGGCTTGCCGGTCTGGGTGGTGGAGGCGTTTCTTCCGCTCGGCTTCGCGCTGATCTCGCTGCGTTCACTCTGGCGCGCGGCGGACGAAAACGCTGGCCGGTTGGCAGCGGCAGTGCTGACCGCGCTGCTGCTGTGCGCGGTGCTATACCTGCCGGTGCAGCACGGGACGTTGGGCCTCGTCGGCATCGCGGTGCTGGCGCTCGCGGTGGTGCTGGGCGCGCCGGTGTTCGTGGTGCTGGGCGGTGCGGCGCTGCTGTTGTTCTGGAGCGCCGACCTGCCGGTCGCCTCGCTTTCGCTGGATCACTACCGGCTGGTCGTGAATCCGTCGCTGCCGGCGATTCCGCTGTTCACGCTGGCCGGCTACTTCCTGGCGGAGAGCCGGGCCCCGCAGCGGCTGGTGAAAGTGTTCGACTCGCTGCTGGGCGGCTTCCGCGGCGGAGCGGCGGCCGTGACGGTGCTCGCGGGCGCCTTCTTCACGGCATTCACCGGCGCATCTGGCATCACCATCCTCGCGCTGGGCGGCTTGTTGATGCCGCTCCTGCGCGGCGTTGGCCATTCCGAGCGCAGTGCGCTCGGTTTGGTGACCAGCAGCGGCTCGCTCGGCGTGCTCCTGCCGCCCAGCCTGCCGCTGATCCTGTACGCCGTGGTGGCGAAAGTGCCCATGCAGCAGATGTTCCTGGGCGCGATCCTGCCGGGGCTGACCATGGCGCTGCTGCTGCTGGCCTGGGGACGCCACACGGCCGGGCCGGGCCGCCCCCCTGGCAAGCGCGTCGATCCAAGAGCGGTCCTGCTAGCCGTGAAGGAAGCGAAATGGGAGCTGGGGCTGCCGCTCGTGGCTTTTCTCGCGCTGTTCGGGGGTTTTGCGACGCCGGTGGAGGCGGCTGCGCTTACCGCCTTGTATGCTTTCATCATCGAGACCCTGGTGCATCGCGACCTGAAGCTGATCCGTGACGTGCCCCGCGTGATGGTCGAATGCGGGCTGCTGGTGGGCGGCGTGCTCCTGATCCTGGGGGTGGCGCTGGGCTTTACCAACTATCTGGTCGATGCGCAGATCCCGGATCACACCATCGAGTGGGCTACCGCCACGCTGCGCTCGCCCTGGGCCTTCCTGGCCGCGCTCAACGTGTTCTTGCTGCTGGTCGGCTGCGTGATGGATATCTTCTCCGCCATCGTGGTGGTGGTCCCCATCATGGTCCCGGTGGCGCTGGCGTTCGGCGTGGATCCGGTGCACCTGGGCATCGTCTTCCTGGCCAATATGGAGCTCGGCTACCTCACGCCGCTGGTCGGCATGAACATCTTCTTCGCTTCCTACCGCTTCGGTAAACCCGTGCTCGAGGTGTGCCGCGCCGTGCTGCCATTCCTTGCCGTGCTGCTGGCGGGCGTGCTGGTGATTACCTACGTCCCGTGGCTCACCTCTGTGCTCAGGGGTGGGGGCTGATGGACCTTGCCCAGGCCGGGATGGAGGCCGACCGCGCCGGTGGCGACCTGGCACCGGGCGTGCGCAAGCGCGAAGTCTGGGCGTGGGCCATGTACGACTTCGCCAACTCGGGCTACACCACGGTGGTCATCACCGCGGTCTTCAACGCGTACTTCGTCGCGGAGGTGGCGGGCAACGCGCCTTGGGCAACCTTCGCGTGGACTGCCGCGCTATCGATCTCCTACGCGTTCATCATGGTGGCGGGGCCGCTGGTGGGCGCTTTCGCCGACGTTCATGCCAGCAAGAAGCAGTTGCTGGCCTGGACGACCGTTGGCTGTATTGTCGGGACCGGGTTGCTCGCGCTGGTGGGACCGCGCGACCTGGCCGTGGGCATCGCGCTGATCGTGCTGTCGAACTTCTTTTACGGCCTGGGCGAGAACATCGTGGCAGCGTTCCTGCCCGAGTTGGCGCGCGGATCGGCTCTGGGCAAGATCTCGGCTTTCGGCTGGTCGCTGGGCTATATCGGCGGGCTGGTGAGCCTCGGTGCCTGCCTCGCCTACGTGACCTGGGCGCAGGCGCAAGGCCAGAGCGCGGGCCAGTTCGTCCCCGTGACCATGCTCATCACGGCAGCGATCTTTGCGTTGGCAAGCTTGCCCACCTTCTTGCTTCTGAAGGAGCGGGCGGTACCCCAGCCGACTGCCGCCGGGACCTACGGCCGCGCGTTCGGCCGCGTGTGGGATACCATCAAGCACGCGCGGCGCTACAGCGACCTCGCCCGTTTCCTGCTGTGCATCGTGCTCTATCAGTCCGGTGTGCAGGCGGTCATCGCGCTGGCGGCCATCTACGCCCAGCAGGCCATGGGGTTTACTATGCGCGATACTCTTTTGCTGGTGCTCGTGGTGAACGTGACTGCCAGCCTCGGCGCGCTCGGGTTCGGGTTCGTCCAAGACCGCCTTGGTCATGTACCCACCATCGCGCTCACGCTCGTCGGGTGGTGCGTGATGGTGCTGATCGCCTGGCGAGCCGAGGGGGCGGCCGGGTTCTGGGTAGCGGCCAACCTTGCCGGGATTTGCCTGGGAGCAAGCCAGTCGGCCGGGCGCGCCCTGGTCGGCTACTTGAGCCCGGCACCTCGCCGCGCCGAGTTCTTCGGCCTTTGGGGCCTGGCGGTGAAGCTGGCCTCCATACTGGGGCCGATCACCTATGGGGCGGTGACCTGGATCGGCGGGGGTGACCACCGCCGGGCTATGATCATTACGGGCGGGTTTTTCGTCGCCGGGCTGCTGGTTCTGTTCGGCGTCGATGTGGGGCGCGGACGTGCCGTCGCAGTGAAAGAGGAATGAGACTTGCGAGCCTCAAGAGGTTGCTTTGCGGCAGCCGGGTTGCCAGAGATTAGGGAATCCGAAACAATTACTTAGCGCCGATCAGAGAACTGCACCTGACCACGTATGCAAGGGGACAACGATGCTGGGATGGGGTAGGAACAAATCCAACCATCCCATGGCGGATGAGAAAGGGGCCAAGGAGTTTCTGGCCGACCTGCCGGCGGGCGATTCCTTCAAGGCGCTGTCGGAGGTGAGCTTCTGGCTGGATGCCACGCGCACGGCGGATGGGCTCAAACCGCAGCGCAGCTACGAGATCATCGACCAGCTCGACAGTGCGGCCAAACCGCACCAGCGCAAGCTGGCGCAGGAGTATCTCGGTGCGGGAAGCCGGCTGCAGAGATTCCAGGAGCAGCGCATCTGGAGCACCATGGTCGAGCTGTGGCGTCAGCTGGGAGCCGCTTATGAGTATTGCCTGGCACAGACGCTCCCCGGCGTGTCTGGCGCCGCGGCACTGAAACCCCTTGCACCCAGCTTGACCTGCCGCGCGCTGCGCGCACTGACGCTCGAACTGAAATGGTCGATGATGCGCTACAGTCCCGTCGACCCGGACTTGTGGGGCCGCTTCGGCGCTCTGTACTCGCAGGCCGAGTTGAGCGGGTTCGTGCTGCGGGTTTGTACCGTCTACCCCGGGGCCGGGGGCGAGTCCACCGTCCAGCGGGAGTTCCTCAAGGCGCTCATGCTGAGCATGTCCTCGACCGACAGCTTGTTGCCGCGCAAGCTCGAGCTCGCCGAGCGCATCGTGGCGCAGTTTTCCGAATACTTCGTGCTGCAGAAGCAACTCGCCAGGGGCTGTCACTACCACGTCGACCTGTCCGAGTCGCGGGCGCCGGCGCGCCTGGTGGCGCGGGTCACAGCCGCACCGAGCGTGCGCTACTTCGGGCCCGGACCGGCTTCCGAGGTGGCCGAGAAGATCGTCGGTACCATCAACGCTACCGGAGCCATCCCCTCGGACCTCAATCTGGGCGGCAACTACGACCCCGCCGTAGTCATCGAGGTGCTGCGCCATCTGGCGCGTTACTGGGCCCCTATTCCCCCGACCCGGACCCAGGAGCGGCACAAGTCGTTGTCCCGCATCAATATCGTCCACGACTTCGACGACATCCTGGCCATCATCTCGGGCGAGTCCAACGACCTGTCCTTCGACGACAGCATCGAGACCTGGACGGTGGAAAACGAAAGCGAGACCGGCTATGGCGCCGTCATTGTGCAATCGAAGGGCGACTGGTTGAAGGTCGGCACCCTGCTGGGAATCAAGCTCGAGGACGGTGCTGCCTGGGGCGTGGGGATAATACGACGACTCACCAACGACGCCGCCCAACAACGCTACGTGGGGATCCAGACCCTGGCCAAGGGCGGTGCGCGGGTCAAGCTGTTCCCGGTCGGTCCAAAGGGTGCCGCCGTCGACTCCGGTCAGGATGCCGTACTGCTGCCTTCCAGTTCCGCCGACAGCGGCGGCACCGGGGAGTTGAGCCTGCTGATGCGGATGGGCACCTTCTCACCGCGCCAGAGCTTCCAGATGCGTGCCTATGAGCGCGACTATCTGCTGGTGCCGAAGCAGCTGCTCGAGGGCGGGCAGGATTTCGACATGGCGAAGTTCCGGGTGTTGCAGCGAGCGGCCTGAACCCGGTGAACCAGCGAGCTGGGCGTCTGCCCCAGCTATCCCTCGGCGAATCTTCTCAGCCAGAGGCCGATGTCTGCGATTTCTTCCGCGCAAACGGAATGTGGCATTTCGTATTCTTGCCACGCGACTGGGTAGCCGAGTGTCAATAGCTTGGCGCAGGAGGCCCGCGCGAGCTTGAGCGGGACGATCGGGTCCTCGGTGCCGTGCAGCATCAGAATGGGAACGTCCTGGTTCGCGCTGCTGCGCTCAGCCTCCACCTTGTCCGGCAGGGGTAGATAGGTGGACAGGGCGATAATGCCGGCCAGGCGCTCGGGGTAGCGCAGACCGGATTGGAGCGCGATGGCGCCGCCCTGGGAAAACCCGGCCAGCACCACTCGTCCAGCCGGGACTCCGCGCTCACCCTCGCGCTCGATCAGTTGATCGACAGCGTGCTGCGACTCGCGTACTCCCTTCTCGTCCTCCTTGAGCGACAGGTCCTCATACCCGATGTCGTACCAGGCGCGCATCACGTAGCCACCGTTGATCGTCACCGGCTGTTGGGGTGCATGCGGAAAAACGAAGCGCACGGCGAGTCCGTCCAGTGCCAGCTCTTGAACGATCGGGACGAAGTCGTTGCCGTCCGCACCGAGCCCATGCATCCAGACCACGCTGTGGGTTGGATTGGGGGCGGTTTCGATCTCGACGGTGGGCAGCAGTTCGGTGCTCATGCGTGTGCTATCGGGTTTCCGTTTTTGGTGTCGAACGTTGCGCAGACTTGGGCCTGAAGGCCTTTACCACCGCTTCATGGGTCTCGATGTAGGGGCCGCCCAATAGATCGATGCAATAGGGCACGGCGGAGAAAATGCCATGCACGACCACCTTGCCATCGGCGTCCTTCACTCCTTCCAGCGTCTCGCGAATCGACTTGGGCTGGCCCGGCAGATTGATGATCAGCGAGCGGCCGCGGATCACTGCCACCTGGCGCGACAGGATGGCCGTGGGCACGTAGTGCAGGCTGATCTGCCGCATCTGCTCGCCGAAACCCGGCATCACCTTGTCGCCCACGGCTACGGTTGCCTCCGGCGTAACGTCGCGCAGTGCCGGACCGGTACCCCCGGTGGTCAGCACCAGTTGGCAACCAGCCTGATCGGTGAGCTCGCTCAGCGTCGCCTCGATTACAGGTCTTTCGTCCGGGATGAGCCGTGTGACCGTGAGCCAGGGCGAAGCCAGCGCGCGCGTGAACCAATCCTCCAGCGCCGGGATACCCTCGTCTCGATAGACGCCCTTGGAGGCGCGGTCGCTGACCGATACCAGGCCGATCTTGATCTGTTCCGAGTCCATCTTCCTTCGAGATTATATCCAGCGGGCCGGGGGGCGACGCGAAATCAGTCGCTTGTTTTGTGCTGCGGGTCAGGGAGGATTCGACGCAGTTCCTGGAACAGCGCGCGGTAGCTGCGCGGAGACTTGCCCGCCTCATGCTCGCGCTGCGCGTTGCGCACGAGTTGCCGCAGCTTCTGCATGTCGCAGCCGGGATAGACCGCGGCCAATTCGCCCAGCGCCGCCTCGTCCTGCAGCAGCCGGGCGCGCCAGCGCTCGAGCAGATGCAGATGCGCGGTAGCCGCGCGCGAGTGGCCCTTCCAGAACTCGAGCCGTGCGGCGATAGCCTCGCCGTCGACATCGTGCATCAGCCGCCCGATGTATTGCATCTGCCTCCGCCGCGCCCCGAACTTGCTGATACCCTTGGCTGCCATCACCGCTTCGAGCAGGCGTTCCGGAAGCGCCAGCTCGGTCAGTCGCTCGGAACTGAGCTGGGTCAATTCTTCGCCCAACTCCTGCAGCGCGAGGCTGTCGCGCTTGCGCTGGGTCTTGCTGATGGTGGTCTGCTCGTCCATGCGGCTGCCTGAACTGTTGCGCTTCGCTGGTATCATACCAACCCGCAGGCGCGCCGGACGGTGCGCTTACAGAACGCCATCAACCAAACGAACCCTTCCGTGCCAGGCAGCGACTTTTCCCACAGTTCCGAGCAACTCCGGCAGATTGCCACCGACGTGCTCGATCACGCCAGAGCCAAGGGCGCCAGCGCGGCTGAAACCGAGGTCAGCGAAGGGTTTGGGCACGGCGTCAACGTGCGCCGGGGCGAGGTCGAGAACATCGAGTACAACCGCGACAAGGGCGTGGGCGTGACGGTTTATATCGGCCAGAAGCGAGGCCACGCCAGCACGTCGGACTTCTCGCCCAAAGCCGTCCGCGAAACGGTGGAGGCGGCGCTGTCCATCGCGCGCTTCACCGCTAACGACGAAGCCGCCGGTCTGGCGGACGAAGCTCTGCTGGCGCGCGAAGTGGCGGACCTGGACCTGTATCACCCCTGGGACATATCGGTGGAGCGCGCCATCGAGCTGGCGCGCGCATGCGAGGCGGCGGCGCTGGCGGTCGATCCCCGCATCACCAACTCGGAGGGCGCGTCGGTCTCAACCCAGCAATCCCACTTTGCCTACGGCAACACGCTCGGGTTTCTGGCTGGCTATCCCAGCTCGCGCCATACCGTCATGTGCTCGGTGATCGCTGGCGAGGGCGACGGCATGCAGCGCGACGACTGGTACGCCACCGCGCGCGTGGCCGAGGAACTGCAGGACGTGCATGAGGTCGGGCGGCAGGCTGGCGAGCGCTGCGTACGACGCCTGGGCGCGCGCAGGATCGAGACCATGCAGGTCCCGGTGCTGTTCGAGGCGCCGATAGCATCCAGCCTGCTCGGGCATTTCGTCGGCGCGGTGAGCGGCGGCAGTCTGTACCGCAAGGCTTCGTTCCTGCTCGACAGCCTCGGCCAGACGGTGTTTTCGCCGCTCGTCCGCATTCGCGACGTACCCGACCTCAAACGCGGCTTGGCCAGCAGCCCCTTCGATGACGAGGGGGTGGCCACGCACCGGCGCGACATCGTAGACAACGGTGTGGTGCAGGGCTATTTCCTGGGCAGCTATTCGGCGCGCAAGCTAGGCATGACGTCTACCGGCAATTCCGGCGGCAATCACAACCTGTTCCTGGACAGCACCGGTGAGGATTTTTCCACCCTTCTGAGAAAACTGGACCGCGGGCTGCTCGTGACCGAGTTGCTCGGTATGGGCGTGAACCAGGTGACCGGTGACTATTCGCGCGGTGCCGCCGGCTTCTGGGTCGAGCACGGCGAGATCGCCTACCCGGTGCAGGAGATCACCATCGCCAGTAACCTCAAGGACATGTTCCGCGGCATCGTCGCGGTGGGCAACGACGTGATCGTGCGCGGCTCGCGCCAGTGCGGCTCCATCCTGCTCGATCGCATGACCGTGGCCGGGGAATAAGGGTGCCGGCCGCGGCCCGCTGGTGGTTGCGGGCTGGCGCGCTTCTGCTGGCTGTCGGGCTGCTCGCCGCGTGCGGCAAGAGCACGCCCGCGTTGCCGAAGCTGAGCATGGACGACGTGGTGCTGGCGTTCGGCGACAGTCTCACCTATGGCACCGGCGCGCGCGAAGAGGAAAGCTATCCCGCCGTGCTGCGTGGCTTGATTGGCAGGCGCGTGGAACGCGCGGGCTTCCCCGGCGAGGTCACGGAGCAGGGCGTGCAGCGCTTGCCGGGACTTCTGGACGAGCATCGTCCGCGCCTGCTGCTGCTGTGCATGGGCGGCAACGACATGCTGCAAAAGGTCGACCCCGCCGCCACCGAAGCCAATCTGCGCACCATGGTGCAGCTGGCGCGCGAGCGCGGCATCGGGGTAGTGCTGATCGGCGTTCCGAAGCCGGAACTGTTTGGCGGTGTGGCGGAGTTCTACCCGAAGATCGCCACCGATCTCGGCATCCCTCTGGAGGACCAGGTGCTCAAGAACGTGCTGTACGACAGGGACTACAAATCCGACGCAATTCACCCCAACGCCCAAGGGTACCGGAAGGTGGCCGAGGCGATGGCGAAGCTGCTGCGTCGCGCCGGAGCTGTCTAAAGACAACGCGCCTCCGACGAATGGCTATGATCGATCCACGACAGCCCAGGGAGCAATCGGAATGCGAGACCCTGGACGAAAGCGCATGCTCGCGGCGTTTGCTGCTGCGTGCGCTGGGTACGGGAGCTGTCGCCGCACTCTTGCCTTCGCACGCCGGGGCGGTGCCGGAAAAGCGCGAAGTGCGGCTGGCCGTGGGCGGCAAGAGCACGTTGTACTATCTGCCGCTCACGATTGCCGAGCAGCTCGGGTATTTCACCGACGAGGGGCTAAGCGTCGAGATCAGCGATTTCCCGGGCGGGTCCAAATCGCTGCAGGCGCTGATGGGACATAGCGTCGACGTGGTCTCCGGCGCGTTCGAGCACACCATCGTCATGCAGACGCTGGCGCAGAAGGTCCAGGCGTTCGTGCTGCAAGGTACCAACCCGGGCATCTCGCTCGGAATCGCCACCCCGCGGGCGGCGGCCTATTCCTGGCCCAAGGACCTCAAGGGGATGAAGGTCGGTGTTACCGCCCCCGGTTCCAGCACCCAGATGCTGGTCAACCATCTGCTCAATTCTGTGGGGCTGACGCCGGACGACGTTTCGATTGTCGGCGTAGGGACCGGGGCGCAGGCTGTCGCCGCCATGCACGGCGGCCAGCTCGACGCCATCTCCAACGTCGACCCGGTGATGATGCTGTTGGAGAAGCAGGGGCTGATCCGGATCGTGGCCGAGACCACCACCGCGCAAGGGGCGAAACAGGTGTTCGGCGGATCGCTGCCGGCGGCTTGCCTGTATGCCAGGATGCAGTTCATTCAGGACAACCCCGCTACGGTCCAGGCTATGGCGAATGCCATCGTGCGGGCACTGCTGTGGCTGAAGAAGGCCACACCGGAAGACGTCGCGGCGGTAGTGCCGCCCGAATATCTGCTCGGCGACCGTACACTCTATCTGGACGCTTTCAGGCGCGTGCGGGTGATCTATTCTGCCGACGGCCTGATTCCGGCCACGGGGGTCAAGATGAGCTATAGCGTGCTGCTCAAGCACAACCAGGCGGTTCGCCGCGCACCGGTATTGTGGCTGGAGGAGACGTATACGAACGCGTTTGTGCAGCGTGCACTGAGGAGGGGCGAGGGATGAGGGACAACGGTGGAAACAAGTGAAGGGTGAAGGTGAAGGGTGAAGGGTGATCCCCCTCACCCTGCCCTCTCCCCCGGTGACGGGGGAGAGGGTGTCTTTCGTCCTTCCTCCTCACTGCTTCACCCTTCACTCTTCACGCTTCACCGGCCCCTAGCCCCTCAGATGTCGCAGACGTCGACCAACGCCGGGCCGGCCCTCGAGTTCATGCGGGTCACGTGCAGCTTTGCCGACCGTGGCCAGCCGGGCCGGCACTACACCGCGGTAAGCGACGCCACCTTGAAAGTAGGCGACGGCGAGTTCGTGACCCTGGTCGGGCCGACTGGCTGCGGCAAGTCGACACTGCTCAACGTGGGCGCAGGCTTGCTGATCCCCACGAGCGGCGAGTTGCGCGCGTTCGGCGACCGGCTCATCGGGATCAACCGTGACGCCGGCTACTTGTTTCAACCCGACTCGCTGTTTCCCTGGCGCACCGCGCTCGACAATGTCGCCGCCGGGCTCGAGTTCCGCAGTGTCCCCAGGCACGAAGCGCGGGAGCGGGCGCGGCCGTGGCTGGAGCGCGTGGGACTCGCGGCGCACGCGGCCAAGTATCCGCACGAGCTGTCGGGTGGCATGCGCAAACGCGTAGCGCTGGCGCAGACCTGGATCCTGCAGCCGCGGGTCTTGCTGATGGACGAGCCGTTCAGCGCGCTCGACGTGCAGACCCGACAGCTGATGGAAAATGAACTGCTGGCGATCTGGGCCGACAACCGCGCCTCGGTCCTGTTTGTCACGCATGACCTGGAGGAGGCCATCGCGCTCGCCGACCGCGTGGTAGTGCTCTCGGCGGGACCGGAGTCGCGCCCCATCGCCGAGTTCACCGTCGATCTCCCGAGACCGCGCGACGTGGCCGAGATCGGCCTGCAGCCGCACTTCCTGGAGCTGCATCGAGAAATCTGGCGCACCTTGAAGGACCAGGTGCTGACTGCCCATGCCCGAGCCAAAGGCTGACTCCGGCATGCGCCAGACCGTCAGCGCGCGCATGTGGCCCTGGCACTTGCTGCTGCTCGCCATCGTGCTGGGCGCCTGGTACGTCTTGACCAAAACCGAAGTCTTGTCACCCTTCTTCTTCGGTGAGCCGGTAGTGGTGGCGCAACGCATCGTCAACTGGTTCGCGACCGGGAAGATATTTCCGCACCTTGGCGTGACCCTGCTGGAGACGCTGCTGGCCTTTGCCATCGGTACCTTGCTGGGCCTGTCCGTAGGACTGTGGCTGGCGTTGAGCCCGTTTGCCTCACGCCTGCTCGACCCCTATATCACCGCGGTCAACTCCATGCCGCGCGTGATCCTGGCTCCCATCTTCGCGGTCTGGTTCGGCCTTGGCATCTGGTCCAAGGTAGTGCTGGGCGTGACGCTGGTATTCTTCATCGTCTTCTTCAGTGTCTATAACGGTATCCGCGATGTGAGCCCGGTCGTGCTGAGCAATGCGAGAATGCTGGGCGCGGGCAAGGGGCACCTGCTGCGGCATGTCTATCTGCCCAGCGCTACGGCGTGGGTTTTCTCCAGCCTGCACGCATCGGTCGGTATGGCGTTTGTCGGCGCGGTGGTGGGCGAGTACCTGGGTTCGGCGCGCGGTGTCGGGTATCTGATCCTGCAGGCGGAAGGTGTGTTCGACATCAACACTGTCCTGGCGGGGGTGGTGGTGCTCACGGCCTGTGCCCTTGTGCTGGACCGGCTCGTAACCGTTGCGGAGCGCCACCTGCTGCGCTGGCGCCCGGGCGCGGCTGCGGAACATTACTGAGGAGAGAGCGTCATGTCGCAGTGCCTGGGCCGGTTGGTGTTGATCCTGGGAGCATTCCTGTGGTGCCTGCGCGTGTGCACGCTGGCGCGCTGGAGAAGCCCAAGGTTGCCATCGCCGTCGGCGGCAAGAGCTCGCTGTACTATTTGCCCCTGAGCTTGGCCGAGCGGCTGGGCTACTTCAAGGACGAAGGACTCGAGGTCGAGATATCCGATTTCGCGGGCGGGTCGAAAGCGCTGCAGGCCATGCTGGGCGGCAGCGCCGATGTGACCGCGGGCGGCTTCGACCATGTCATCGTCCTGCAGGCACGGGGGCAGAAGATCCAGGCCTTCGTGCTGATGGTCGCCACGCCTGCGATATCGCTGGGTGTCGCCGCGGCCAAAGCGGCGCAGTACCACTCACCCGCCGACCTGAAGGGGATGAAGATCGGCGTCACCGCACCCGGCTCCAGCACGCACATGTTCGTGAATCGGGTGCTGGCCTCTGGCGGGCTATCGTCGGACGACGTAGCTATCGTCGGGGTGGGCACCGGGCCTACCGCGGTGGCAGCAATGCGCGGCGGTCAGCTCGATGCCATCGCCAACGTGGAGCCGGCGATTGCACTGCTCGAGCGCTCCGGGGCCATCAAGGTGGTGGCAGAGGCGATCACCGAGAAGGGGTCTCGGGCGGTGTTCGGCGCTGTGCTGCCGGCCGGTTGCCTCTACACGAAGGAAGACTTCATCCGCAAGAATCCGAACACGGTCCAGGCACTGACCAACGCCATCGTGCGCGCGCTCAAGTGGCTGCAGAAGGCGAGCGCGGAGGACGTGGCGAAGACCGTCCCGCCCGAATACCTGGGTGGCGACCGCAACACCTACCTCGCAGCGCTGGACAAGTCACGCGAGGCCTATTCGAAGGACGGATTGATTCCGGCAGCGGGGGTGCAGAGCCTGTACAACGTGCTGCGTACCTTCGATCCGGCGGTGAAGGATGCGCCCAACCTGATGGTGGGTCAGACCTACGATGCGGCGTTCGCGCAACGCGCGCAGCGCTAGCGCTTTGTCTCTAGCCACCCGCACAGATCCCGTACATCCACATTGCCTCCGGACAAGATCACGCCCACTCGTGACCCGGCCGGTACCTGAACTTTCTTCTCGAACAAGCCGGCGACGCCGAGTACTCCAGTCGGCTCCACCACGATCTTCATCCGCTCCCACAGGTACAGCATCGCCGCGACGAGCTGTGGATCGCTCACCGTGACCATGTCGTGGACGTAGCGCAGCACCAGCGGAAATGTGATCTTTCCCAGATAGGGGGTGCGCGCACCGTCGGCGATAGTGTCGGGATTGAGACACGTCTGCAGCGTCCTGGTCTTGAAGGAACGGGTGGCGTCATCACCGGCTTCGGGCTCTACGCCGATCACCCGGCAGCCGGGCGACAGCGCATCGGCGGCGATGGCGCAACCCGAGATCAGCCCACCCCCGCCGACGCAGACGAACAAATAATCCAGGCGGCCGACCTCCTCGATCAGTTCTTTGGCTGCGGTGCCCTGGCCAGCGACAATATGCGGATGGTCGTAAGGCGGGATGAGTGCGAGCCCGCGTTCCTGCGCGAGCTTCGAGGAAAGCTCTTCGCGCACGGTCGTGCGCTTGTCGTACAAGACCACCTCGGCGCCATATCCGCGCGTGGCTTCGACCTTCACCTGTGGCGCATCCTGCGGCATGACGATCAGCGTCGGAACCCCGAGCAGCTCCCCGGCCAGCGCGACCGCCTGCGCGTGATTGCCGGACGAATAGGCGAGCACGCCGCGTCTGCGTGCCGCTTCGTCGAGTTGCGATAGGGCGTTGAAGGCGCCACGGAACTTGAACGCGCCTGCCCGTTGCAAGTTTTCGCACTTGAAGAACACCTGCGCGCCGGTCCGCAAGTCCACGTGGCGCGAGGTCATCACCGGCGTCCGGCTGGCCCGCCCAGCCAGACGACCGGCGGCAGCGGCAACGTCCGCGTAGCTCACGGCAAGACCGGTATCAACGGATGGGTTCTGCATCAGATCGCGTGGAAGTTTCACTGGATTCTAACAGCGTACGCCGCAAGGCTCATGGTCGGCGTGCTCTCATCGATCACGCTTCTCGCCCGTGCAGCCACGCCCGGCGCCGGTTGGTCGCGGCGCGATCCGCGCCGGAGACGACCAGCGTGCAGGTGTCGAGGGGACTGGCGCGCAGCTCGATCTGGACCTGCAGCAGCTCGTCGCGCCGGAACGCGTGCAGCGGAATCCTGTCTCCGGGTTTGAAGTGTGCGAGCTGCTTTTCCAGGTTTTTCGCGCTGGCCTTAAGACCGTCGACGGCCACGATCACGTCGCCTGCGGCGAGACCTGCCGCCTGCGCTGCGCCGGCGTCCAGCACGTGGGTCAGCCTAACACCGTCGGGATCATCCGCTGTGCGCACACCGAGCGTAACGCGCTCGGTGTGTTTGCGCGGCGGGCTGGACGAAGGCTGGCCGCCCCGGTCGGATGAGGACTCGGCCGGCCGCAACAGGACATCGACGCCGATCGTTGCCAGCAGCGGCTTCAACGGCAGCTCTTCGGTGGAGCGGAGCGCGCGATCGAAAAAGGCGCGCAGGCTCGAGCCCGCGATCTGCGCCGCGACCTTTTCCATGCCGTCCTCGGGAACGCCGACGGGGCCGCTCCCATAGCGCTCCCACAGTGCACGCATGACATCATCCAGCGAGTTTTTGCCGCGTGTGCGCTGCCGGATGAGAAGATCCAGGCACAGCGCGATCAGGCTTCCCTTCAGATAGTAGCTGACCTGCGCGTTGGGGCTGTTCTCATCCTGTCGATAGTATTTGATCCAGGTATCGAAGCTCGCGTCTGTGACGGTCTGCTTCATCCTCCCCGCGGTGCGCAGCAGGCTGGTGATGCTGCGCCCCAGCAGTTCGAGATAGTCTGCCTCCGAGATCAGCCCTGCCCGCACCAGCAGCAGGTCGTCGTAGTAGCTGGTGATGCCCTCGAAGGCCCACAGCAACCGGGTATAGTTCTCGCGCGCGAGGTCGTAGGGACTGAATGCCGCGGGCTTGATGCGCTTGACGTTCCAGGTGTGGAAATACTCGTGGCTGCACAAACCGAGAAACGTTCGATAGCGCTCCGCGAGCTGCTTGTCGCCGGCCCGCGGGAGGTCGTCGCGCGAGCACAGCAGGGCGGTGGAGGCACGGTGCTCGAGGCCGCCGTAGCCTTCGCCGATTGCGGTCACCAGGAAGGTGTACCGGTCCATCGGTGCCGGTTCGCCGAACAGGCGGATATGTGACTCGCAGACGCGCTTCAGATCACCGCACAACCTGTCCATATCCGCGTCGTGCCGTCCAGTGATGACGACGTCGTGGGCTACGTCGCAGGCCTTGAAGGTCGCGAGCGTGAACTCGCCCATTTCTGCCGGATGGTCGATCAGCTCGTCGTAGTTAGTCGCCGTATAAGTACCGAACCCATGCATCGGCGCAGCCGTCCGCTTCATCGCCGTCGCCACGCGCCAGCCACGATAGCGCGCGCCTTTGGGCGGCAGGAGCTGGACCTCGCACGCACGTGTCTCCTGTCCGAGCACGCGCAGGAACACGCTCGCACCGTTGAAGAACCCATGGGTGGTGTCCAGATGCGCGCCGCGTACCGACAGATCCCAGGCGTATACCTCCATGGTGACTGTGAGCGCACCGTGCACGGGTTCGGCGCTCCACGTGTGCTTGTCCAGCTTGGCGAGCTGGACCGCGCGCCGGCCGCTCTGCGCCCTGATGGTGACCACGTGACGCGCGAAATCGCGGATGAGATAGCTGCCCGGGATCCAGGCCGGCAGCGCGAACCGCTGGCCCTGCGGGTCGGGGTCGTCCAGGGTGCAGCTCACCTCGAACAGATGGGCTTCCGGATGCTTCGGGAGTATGGCGTAGCGGATCGGGGGTGCGGTCGGCATTCGGCGGTCAGGAGCAGGGCGACGCGCGATTGTAACCTCCCGCGAGGCCGCTCCCCGTTGCTCCCGCCGTGGGCCGCCCGCCTGCGTCAGCCACGGCCTTCGATCACTGCTCCGGCCGCCGCCCGATGCGTTAGCATGAGATCATCGCAGCGGCTGTGCTGGGGGAGGCTCGGTGGAAGCGGTCAAGACGGTCAAGATGGGTGTGCATCTGGTGATCAGCGGGACGGATAAGTCCGCGGTCGAGGCAGCAGCCCAGGCGGTGGCGGCGAGGGGAGGCAAGCTCCTGTCCAAGGCCGAGCCGGTGGGCAGCAAATGGGTGGTGACCTGCGAGGATCCGGACGACCGCAGCCGGGAGTGCCAGGTGCTCAAGCTCGGCCTGCAACTGATGATCAAGGGGCCGACCGAGCAGGTGGTCAGGGAGAAGGTGGAGGAACTGGTGCGCGGTGGCGCCAAGCTGGTGTCGGCCCCGTCAGAGGCGACCGGCGGCAGCTGGGTAGCGGTGTTGGATGACGTTGGCCAGGTGCACAAGTGGTAGACGAGCGCCTCAAACCGGCGCTGTGAACCGGGCTAGCTCAGCAGCAGCGCGTGATCCGGTTCCACTTCTGCTCGGTGCGAAAACGGTAGTATTCCCCGCGGCGCATGGCGGGGTGGCCCGGATGCGCTTGCACCATGTGATCGAGGTAGCGCTCGTACGCGTCGTCTCCCGACGCCTGGCGCAGGAGATGCCACCCTAGCCACAGCAGCTGCCAGGTCGTATTCAACGCGGCCCGGCGTAGTCCCTTGTTCCGCAGGTCGGCACGGAAGGCTTCCAGCGAGCCGGCGCCGCCGAGGCCAATCGGACCGCGTGTCGGAGAGACGCGCGGAACGATGTTGGCGGCCCAGGGGTGCGGTTCGAGGCAGCCGGGGATCACACAGCTGACGCCGTCGGCGTGTGCTGCGGCCGCTGCGAGGTCGCCTCTCGCGACATCCGCGGCGGAAACAACGGACAGCTCCACCTGCTTGTCCGCCTCCGCGCACGCCGGTGAGACGGGCGAATCCAGTGGCGGTCCTGGTGCCTGCGGTCTCATGGTCGGGCCTTCACCTGGTCACGCGTGCAGCGAGCCGGTGGCCATGCCCGCCTCGAGCTGTGTCTTGATGTAGCGCGACTCTGCCAGCGGCAGCACCGCTTCTCCCTTCACGAAGCGGAAGGACACCCGCAGCATGTCGATGATCACCACCCAGAGCAGTATGGCGAACAGAAGGGCCAGCGCGGCGTCGATGCGCTGTCCCAGTATCAGCTGCGGCGCGGACGCGGCGCGCTCCGGCAGACAGGGTGCCGGCAGCCAGCTTCGCGGCCAGATCGCTGGCGCCGGCCAGGAAGCCGATGCCGGGGTTCGGGCTGAATACCTTCTCGATCGCAGCAGTCGTGCACACGATCGCGAGCCAGGTGAGCGGCAGTCCCGTGACCCAGCTGTACTTCACCTTGCCCATCTTGACCAGGATGCCGGTGGCCACCGACAGTGCAATCCCTGCCAGCAGCTGATTGGAGATGCCGAACAGCGGCCACAGGATGTTGACGCCGCCCATCGGGTCCTTCACGCCCTGCCACAGGAAATAACCCCAGGCGGCGACGAAGATGAAGCTCGAGATCACCGTGGCGGGATAGGACGAGACGTTGCCGATCGGCTTCCAGACATGCTTGAGCAGATCCTGCAGCATGAAGCGGCCGACGCGCGTGCCAGCATCCAGCGTAGTGAGGATGAACAGCACCTCGAACATGATGGCGAAGTGATACCAGACCGCCAGCAACGATCCACCGAAAGTGCTGCTGAAGATCGTGGCCATCCCTACCGCCAGCGACGGCGCGCCGCCGGTGCGGGCGAACAATGTCTTTTCTCCCATCTCCCGGGCCAGCATCTCCATCGTCTCGACCGTCACCGGGAAGCCCCAGGACGAAATGGTGGCCACGGCATCCGCGGCTACCTTGCCGACCACGCCGGCGGGACTGTTGATGGCGAAGTAGACGCCCGGCTCCAGTACGCACGCGGCGATCACCGCCATGATGGCGACGAACGACTCCAGCGCCATGCTGCCGTAGCCGATCATGCGGATCTCTTTCTCGCTCGCCAGCAACTTGGGCGTGGTGCCGGAAGAGACCAGCGAATGGAAACCCGAGATCGCCCCGCAGGCGATGGTGATGAACACGAAGGGGAACAAGGTGCCCTTGAAGATCGGGCCGGTGCCGTCGATGAACTGGGTGAGCGCCGGCATCTTCACTTCCGGGTGGATGTAGATGATGGCGATGGCCAGCAAGAACACCACACCCAGCTTCAGGAAGGTGGACAGATAATCACGCGGGGCGAGCAGCAGCCACACCGGCAGCGTTGCCGCGGCAAAGCCGTAGATCATCACGAACCAGGCGCAGGTCATCCCCTCCCAGTCGAACCAGCCGCGCAAGGTCTCGTTGTGGTCGACCCAGCCGCCGCCCACCACGCACAGGATCAGCAGCGCGATGCCGATGATCGAGCCCTCCAGCACGCGGCCGGGCCGGATGCCGCGCATGTAGACGCCGATCAGCATGGCCACCGGGATGGTGCCGAGCACCGTGGCGGTTGCCCAGGGGCTGTGCTTCATCGCGTTGACGATCACCAGGCCCAGCACCGCGATCAGAATGATCATGATGGTCATGGTCCCGACCATCGCCGCCCAGCCGCCGACCGGGCCGAGCTCGTCGCGTGCCATCTGTCCGAGGCTGCGCCCGTCGCGCCGCGTGGAGCAGAACATGATCACCATGTCCTGCACGCAGCCGCCCAGCACCGCCCCGACCAGGATCCAGATGGTGCCGGGCAGATAGCCGAACTGCATCGCCAGGGTGGGGCCGATCAGCGGTCCGGGACCGGCGATGGCGGCGAAGTGGTGGCCGAACACCACCCACTTGTTGGTCGGCACGAAGTCGCGCCCGTTGTTGAACCGCTCCGCCGGCGTGGCCCGGGTCTCGTCCAGGACGAGGACCTTGGCGCAGATCCAAGCGCTGTAGAAGCGGAACGCGACCAAGTACACGCCAGCCGCTGCCATCACGAACCAGATGGCGTTGATGGTCTCGCCCCGGTGGGTGGCGATGTTGCCCAGGGCCCACGCGCCGAGGACGGCAATCCCGAACCAGACGAGCTTGCTCAGCACCTTGTTGTTCATGCTTCTCTCTCCCGGATTGGCTCTGTTGCTCGGATTACGAGCGCCGAGACTGGCCGGCGCCGTCCGAGTTTCTTAGGTTTCGTCGCCGGTAATCATAGCAGCGCCATGCCCGCAGGGGGCGTGGGGGGGCGGGTTCAGGTAAAATTCGCGGCTTTCGCGCCCATCCACCCTCTATGTACACCTCCCAGGACACAATCACCGGTTTCGACCCCGAGCTGTGGCGCGCGATGACCGCCGAGAAGCAGCGCCAGGAAGACCACATCGAGCTGATCGCCTCCGAGAACTACGCCAGCCCGCGCGTGCTGCGAGGCGCAGGGGTCGGTGCTGACCAACAAGTACGCCGAGGGCTATCCGGGCAAGCGCTACTACGGCGGCTGCGAATACGTGGACATCGCCGAGCAACTGGCCATCGACCGCGCCAAGCAGCTGTTCCATTGCGGTTACGCCAACGTCCAGCCTCACTCCGGCAGCCAGGCGAACCAGGCCGTGTTCATGGCCGCGCTCAATCCCGGCGACACCATCCTGGGCATGTCGCTGGCGCACGGCGGTCATCTGACCCACGGCTCGCCGGTCAACTTCAGCGGCAAGCTGTACAAGGTGGTGAGCTATGGCCTGGACGCCGACGAGGTCATCGACTACGAGGAAGTGGAGCGCCTGGCGCACGAGCACAAGCCCAAGCTGATCATCGCCGGTGCCTCCGCCTACTCACTGGTTATCGACTGGAAGCGCTTTCGCGAAATCGCCGACAGCATCGGCGCGCAGCTCATGGTGGACATGGCCCACTACGCAGGACTGGTGGCGGCCGGGCTCTATCCCAGCCCGATCAAGCACGCGCACTTCACCACCAGCACCACTCACAAGACGCTGCGCGGTCCGCGCGGAGGCCTGATCCTGTCCCACGTCGAGCACGAGAAGGCGCTCAACTCGTCGATCTTCCCCGGCGGCCAGGGCGGTCCCTTGATGCATGTGATCGCGGCGAAGGCGGTGGCCTTCAAAGAAGCGATGAGCCATGAGTTCAAGCGCTACCAGGAGCTTACGCTCGACAACGCCCGCGTCATGGCCAAGGTGCTGCAGGAGCGCGGGCTGCGCATCGTATCGGGACGAACCGAGAGCCACATGTTCCTGGTCGACTTGCGGCCCAAGAAGATCACGGGCAAGGAGGCCGAGGCCGTACTGGGCCGCGCCCACATGACGGTGAACAAGAACGCCATTCCCAACGATCCGGAAAAGCCCTTCGTCACCAGCGGCATTCGCCTCGGCTCACCCGCCATCACCACGCGTGGCTTTGCCGAGCTGGAGACCGAGGAGCTGGCCAACCTGCTGGCCGATGTGCTCGACGCGCCGGCCGACGAGCGCAATGTCGAGCGCGTCGCCGAGCAGGTGAAAGCGCTGTGCAAGCGATTTCCGGTTTACGGATAGGCGCTGGGCGATAGGGTTTCCCTGTCTCCTTCGTTTCCATGAAGTGTCCGTTCTGCGGAGCCGACGACACCCAGGTGGTGGACTCCCGTGTCAGCGAGGAGGGCGAGCGCATTCGCCGCCGCCGGCGCTGCGTCGCGTGCGATAAGCGCTTTACGACGTATGAGACGGTGGAGTTGCGCCTGCCGCAAGTGGTCAAAGCCAGCGGCATCCGCGAGGAGTACGACGAGGACAAGCTGCGCACCGGGTTTCTGCGCGCGCTGCACAAGCGTCCCGTTCCGACCGAGTACGTCGACGGCGCGGTCGAGCGTATCACCCAGAAGATGCTGTCGCTGGGCGAGCGCGAGATTCCTTCGCGGCGCATCGGCGAGCTGGTCATGCGCGAGCTGTACCGAATGGATAAGGTCGCCTATATCCGTTTCTCGTCGGTGTACAAGGATTTCCAGGACGCAGAAGATTTTCGCGATGCGCTGAAGGAAGTAAGCAAACCCGGTGCGCGGCGCAAGACGCGAAAGCCCGCGAAAACCGTGAAGAGTGAAGGGTGAGGAAGAAGTGAAGAGTGAAGGGTGAAGAGTGAAGAGTGAAAAGCAAAGCACCTCTCCTCCGTCACCGGGGGAAAGGGCAGGGTGAGGGGGATCGCCTTCACCTTCACCCTTCACGCTTCACTCTTCACTACACTCACGCTCGCTAGATGTTCGCCGCCGCCGATCACGCCTACATGGCCCGCGCGCTGCGCCTGGCCGAGCGCGGGCTCTTTACGACCACTCCAAATCCGCGCGTCGGTTGCTGTATCGTGCGCGACGCGCAGATCGTAGGCGAGGGCTTCCATCGGCGCACGGGTGAGCCTCACGCGGAGATCCACGCGCTGCAGGCTGCCGGAGCGCGTGCGCGTGGAGCGACTGCATATGTGTCACTCGAGCCATGCAGCCATTACGGCCGCACGCCGCCCTGTGTCGACGCGCTGATCGAGGCGGGAGTGGTGCGCGTAGTGGCAGCCATGCAGGATCCGAATCCAAGGGTCGCAGGCCAAGGACTCGCGCGGTTGCGCGCTGCTGGCGTCGCCACCGAATGCGGCCTGATGGAGGCCGAGGCGTCCGAGTTGAACGTCGGCTTCGTGTCCAGAATGACACGTGGTCGTCCCTGGCTGCGGGTCAAGACTGCCGCCAGTCTCGACGGCCGCATAGCGCTTGCCAACGGCAACAGTCAGTGGATTACCGGCGAGGCAGCGCGGCGCGATGGTCATCGCTGGCGGGCGCGCTCCTGCAGCGTGATGGTCGGCATCGGTACCTTGCTGGCGGACGATCCCCGCCTCACCGTGCGCGACATCGAGACCAGCCGCCAGCCGCTGCGCATCGTGGTGGATCGGCATCTCCAGATCCCGCTCGACGCCCGCGTGCTGCAGGGTGGACACGTGCTCATTGCAACCGGCGAGGACCATCCCGACAAGGCGGCCCGTTTGCGGGACCTGGGCGCCGACGTAGTGCAGCTGCCCAACGCCGAGGGCAAGGTGGATCTCGGCGTACTGTTGCAGGAGTTGGGGCGGCGCGAACTGAACGAAGTGCTGGTGGAATCGGGCAACCGGCTGAATGGTGCGCTCCTGCGCGCCGGCCTGGTGGACGAGTTGCTCGTCTATCTCGCGCCGCGCTTGCTGGGTGATGCGGCGCGGGGTATGTTCGACTTAGGCGTGCTGACCGAGCTCGATCAACGAGTCGAGTTGACCATTCGCGAGCTGCGCAGGGTGGGTGCCGATCTACGTATTCTTGCGCGCATAGGTCAAGGCTGATGTTTACCGGAATCGTCGAGGCCCTGGGGGAAGTACGCGAGGTCCGGCGGCGCGAGCAGGATGCGCAGATTGTCATCGGCGCCGGCGGCCTCGATCTCTCCGACGTCAAGGTGGGTGACAGCATCGCGGTGAACGGCTGCTGCCTCACCGTCGTCGAGCTGGCGCCTGGAACATTCCGTGTGGACGTATCGCGCGAGACGCTGGAGCGAACCACCGGTTTCGAGGCCGGTGCGTCAGTGAACCTGGAGAAGGCGCTGCGCCTGTCGGACCGTCTGGGTGGCCATCTCGTCAGCGGTCACGTCGACGGCCGCGGCGAAGTGACGCGCTGGGAGCAGGTGGGCGAAAGCTGGCTGCTGGAGGTGCGCGTATCCGCCGAGCTGGCTCGTTACCTGGCGCGCAAGGGATCGATCACCGTTAACGGAGTGAGCCTGACGGTCAACCGTGCGGAGGGCGACCGCTTCGAAGTGAACTTGATCCCGCACACGCTCGAAGTCACGAACCTCAAGGCCCTGCACCAAGGGGCTGAGGTCAACGTCGAGGTCGACCTGCTGGCGCGCTACATTGAACGGCTCCTGGCGAGCGGCGCATAACCCGTTCGCCGGTTCTCACCGCCGCCCACTCGGAGAGCCGGCCCGGAGCCGGCTCCCGCTACTGGCCTTGCGGCTCAGCGACCAGAGACTCTTTGCAGCCCTGGTAGAAGACCGCCGCCAGCACCTCGTAGTCCTGCGGTTCGCGCCCTTCGTGCACCCACCGGTCGGCTTGCTTCCAGCCGTAGAATGCGCTTTCCTCGTAGCTCCGGCGTTGATCGAGGTTGAACTCGTCGAGCACGTAGATCGCGTCGGTCGGAATCTCCTTCGCATCGCCCCAGAACATCTTCTTCAGCGGGCCTTCCGCTACGTACTTGAAGTTGGCCGGAGCGCCGAGGAAGCGAGCCTGAGCTCCCCACGCGGCACGCACTCCGACCGTCATGCAGTAACGCATGGCCGCGGCGTCCGGCGTTGGGTCAACCTGCGGTTCTGAATCGTGGGCGAACGCGGTACAGGAAAGGGCGAACAGAGCTGCAGCCCCGAAGATCGACTTGCGTTTCATGGATACTCTCCTTACTCAGTAGTCGCCAATATAGGCGACAGAAGGAGCTTGGAAAAATGAGCGGACGAGGCGAGGCATTCGCTGGAGTTTCTCGAGCTGCGTCGCGATTTTGTCACGCAGTTTTTCGCCCTTCTGCAAAGGACGCCGCGCCGTACCAGTGCGTTTGACATGACTCCATACCAACTCATCGGGATTCAGATCGGGTGCATAGCCAGGCAAGAAGTGCATGGTCAGCCTTCCTTGGGTCGAGGTGACGTATTCGCCCACGATGGCCTTCTTGTGGGCCGGCAGACTATCGAGAACCAGATGAACAGGCTTCCTGCGGTACTTCATCATCGTCTTGAGCAACTCGACGAACAGCTCTGCGTTGAGTGCGCCTTCGTAGATGCAGAACCAGAACGCTCCCTTGGCATTGACCGCCGAAGCCGCGCTGATGGATTGGCGCTGTCCGGGGCGCTGCACCACCGGTGTGTGGCCGCGCGCCCCCCAGGTCTTGCCATGAACCGTGTCGGCACGAAATCCGGATTCATCCCAGAAGAACACCTCAGCCCCTTGCGCCTTGGCTTGCCCGGCAATGGCCGGATAGGTTTCCCGTTGCCACTTCTCGATGGCTTCGGGATCGCGTTGATAGGCCCGTTGCAGCGGCTTCTGCGGGGTAAGGCCCAGCCCCGCCAAGAGCTCACCCACTGCAGTGAGCCCCAGTCCGATGCCAAATTTCTTCTGGATCAGTTCCGCGACCACCGCGCGGGTCCACAGACCAAAGTCCAGACCATACTGGCGCGGATCGCGCCCATTGACCCACCGGAACACCTGCCGCTCTTGTGCCGGAGTCAGGCTGCGCGGGCGCCCTGTCGCCTTCGTCGAACGCAACGCCCTGACCCCCACACCGGGCTGCAACGCAGCCCTGAGCCACTTGTAGATCGTCGTGCGATTGAACCCGTAGGCAGCGATCACTTCCGCGGCCGGTTCACCGTCCCGAACCCGCTCGACGGCCATCAGCCGAATCGCTTCCAGCGTCTCATGATCAAACGTCCGCCCGTCTCGTTTCATGCACTATGTGATTATCATGCCCGCTAGAAGTTCCATATTTGTCGACTTATTTAGCGACTGGTGAGTAAGTGTCGAGAATATCCTCCCCCTCGGTGCGGCCGCGGGCCTTCCAGCTCGCCACAACAGTCCCCGATTTGCACAGGACCGTGCACCGAATCGTTGCGCAGCGCATCTCGAAGGTGCGCCCAGTCAACGACGCCTTACATCCGTGTGCCTGATTTTCCAGGCTTTCGTCTTGAAGCCGCAGGGGAGAATTACACATTCCCATACGCGCTCAAGCGTCTGTGTAGATTCGGCGCAATATCCGTGCCCATGAATTGCCCGAAAGTTATGGTTCCGGACCTGGGTGCCGCCGTTGCCCCCGCGCTCTGGGAGAACGCCTGGTCACTGGCACCGGTGCTTGCTCTAACGGCGCCCTGCAGGCAAGGCGAGTTCGCGCCCGCGCTCGGAATCGGGCAAAATCCCCTGCTCCGTGCCACTGAAATCAACCGGAGGCGTCGGATTCAGGTGTGCCTTACGTTCCGGGCAAGTGAGGAGAATGTCATGAGCATCAGCAGCATCCCGGAGATCATTGCGGAGATCCAGGCCGGGCACATGGTCGTCCTGGTCGACGAAGAGGACCGCGAGAACGAGGGCGACCTGGTGATGGCCGCCGAGTTCGTCACGCCCGCCGCGATCAACTTCATGGCCAAGCAGGGACGCGGGCTGATCTGCCTGACGCTGACCGAGGAGCGTTGCCGGCAGCTCAATCTGCCATTGATGGTCAACAACAACCGCTCGCAGCTGGGCACCAACTTCACCGTCTCCATCGAAGCGGCGCGCGGCGTGACCACCGGGATTTCGGCAGCCGACCGAGCACGCACGGTGCAGGCCGCGGTCAAACGGGAGGCGGTACCCGAGGACATCGTACAGCCCGGCCACATCTTTCCGTTGATGGCGCAGAAGGGCGGGGTGCTGGTGCGCGCCGGCCATACCGAGGCCGGCTGCGACCTCGCCCAGCTCGGCGGGCTCACGCCTGCGGCGGTGATCTGCGAAGTGCTGCGGGACGATGGCGAGATGGCGCGGCTGCCGGACCTGCTCGAGTTCGCCGATGTGCATGGTCTCAAGGTGGGCACCATCGCCGACTTGATCCACTACCGCAGCCGTACCGAATCGCTCGTTACCCGCGTGGCCGAACGGCCGCTGGACACGGCTTACGGCCGGTTCCGACTATTCGCCTACAGCGACTTGACGGCCAACGAGGTTCACCTTGCGCTGGTCAAGGGTGAAGTGACGCCTGGCAAGGAGATCCTGGTGCGAGTGCACGAACCGCTGTCGGTACTGGATTTGCTCGATGCCGGCAGCCTGACCCACTCCTGGAATCTGAACGAAGCGCTGCGTACGATCGCCGCCGCCGACTGCGGCGTGCTGGTTCTACTCCATCGCAGCGAGAACGGTGAGGCGCTGTTGGCGCGCATGCAGGCGACGCAGGCCGGCTCCGGCGCAGGCGTGCAGCCCAAGATGGACCTGCGCACCTACGGCATCGGCGCGCAGATCCTCAAGGACGTAGGCGTGAGCAGGATGAAGCTGATGGCGGTGCCGCGCAAGATGCCGAGCATGGCCGGATTCGACCTCGAGGTGACCGGGTATCTGCTGCCCGAGAGATCCCGCGGCGCGGCCACGGTTACGTCGATGACCGAACGCAAGCGGGAGAAATAAGTTGGCACGTTACGACGACATCCTGGAGCTCGAGCCCAGCCTCGAGGGCCGCGGGCTGCGCATCGGCATCGTCATGAGCCGCTTCAACATCGATGCCTCCGAAGGGCTGCTCGGCGCCTGCACCGAGGAACTGCGCAAGCATGGCGTACAAGCCGAGGATATGCTGCTGGTCACCGTACCCGGTGCTCTGGAGGTGCCGCTCGCCTTGCGCCAGATGGCAAGCGAAGGACGCTTCGATGCACTGGTCGCGCTGGGCGCGGTGATCCGCGGCGAGACCTACCATTTCGAGATCGTGGCCAACGAATCGGCAAGCGGCATCGTGGCCGTGCAACTCGAGACCGGCACACCGATCGCCAACGGCATCCTGACCACCGACAGCGACGACCAGGCGTTGGCCCGCATGAGCGTGAAGGGGGCCGAGGCAGCGCGCGTTGCGCTCGAGATGGCGAACCTGCTCAGACAGATCGATGAGCGACGCTGAAGCCCCCGCCCGGGGCAAAGACCGCGCTGTCCGCGGCAGCCGCCGGCGCTCGCGCGAGCTGGCGCTGCAGGCGCTGTACCAGTGGCTGTTGAACGGCGACGACGCCGACGCACTGTGTGTCCAGGCAGCGGAGAAGAAGGATTACGCACGCGCCGAGAAGGCTTACCTGGAGTTGCTCGCGCACGGCGTCATTGAGCGCGCTGCCGAGCTGCACGCTGCACTGCAGCCGTTCCTGGATCGTCCCGCGCAGCAGTTGAGTCCAATCGAGCACGCGCTGCTGCTGCTGGGCGCCTACGAGTTGATGTACGCGCTCGACGTGCCATACCGGGTGGCGATCAACGAAGCGGTGGAGCTGGCCAAAGCGTACGGCGGGACCGACGGCCACAAGTACGTCAACGGCGTGCTGGACAAGCTGGCGTCGCAGGTCCGGCCGGCCGAAGCCAGGCGGGCTTGAACCACCGTGTCAGTTTTCAGTTACGGGAGGAGACAGGAACATGGCTGAAGCATCCGTGAAGAAGCTGAGCATCTTCGACCTGCAGGCCAAGGTGGACCGCGGAGAGAAGGTGTTTCAGGTGACCGCGGTGGACTTTCCCACCGCGCAACTGGTGGACCGGGCCGGCATCGACTGCATCTTGATCGGCGATTCCCTGGGCATGACGGCGCTGGGTTACGCCAGCACGGTGCCGGTGACCATGGACGAGATGATCCACCACGCCAAGGCCATCTCGCGCGCGGTCAAGCACGCCATCGTGGTGGGCGATCTGCCGCTTGGTGCCTATCACGCGTGCGCTGCGGACGCGGTCAACAGCGCGATGCGCATGTTGAAGGAAGGCGGCGCGGACGTGGTGAAGCTGGAGGGGGGCGAGGATTTTGCGCCCATGGCCGAGGCAGTGGTGAAAGCCGGTATCCCGGTCATGGCCCACATCGGCCTTACGCCGCAGCTCATGTCCAAGCTCGGCGGCTTCCGGGTGCAGGGCAAGGACGCGACCGCCGGTGCACAGCTCCTCAAGGATGCGCTGGCGCTGGAGCAGGCGGGGTGCTTTGCCATCGTGTTGGAGGCTATTCCGGATCGGGTGGCGCAGATCATCACCGAGCGCCTGCAAATTCCCACCATCGGCATCGGCGCCGGTCCCCACTGCGACGGCCAGAATCTGGTGCTGCACGACATGGTCGGGTTGTTCGACCGGTTCACCCCGAAGTTCGTCAAGCGCTATGCCAACTGCTGGGACGTCATCAGCAAGGCGCTGGCGGAGTTCCAGGACGACGTGCGCAAGGGCGAGTTTCCCAAGGCCGAGCACAGTTTTACCATGAAGGAGGACGAGTATCAGGCCCTGCTTCAGCACCTTGGAAAAGGCTGAACTCTAGCTGCGGCGTCACACCGCGCGTAGGGGAACCACGGATGCTTTCACGGGTCTGCCTGTTTGGATGCAAACAGAAATCGTCGTGAGTTCCTCCAGGCCTCCGCGGCCGCTACGAAGGTGACCGAATTCGAGATCATCCGGCGCTACTTCAGCCCGACCACCGACCACACGGTGCTGGCCGGGGGAGATGATGCGGCGCTGATCGCGGTCACCCCGGGCATGGAGCTCGCTGTGTCGACCGACATGCTGGTTTCGGGCCGCCACTTCTTCGTCGACGCCGAACCCTATGGCGTGGGGTACAAGTCGATGGCAGTCAATCTATCCGATCTCGCCGCCATGGGCGCCCGGCCGCGCTGGGTGACGCTATCGCTGGCCCTGCCAGCGGCCGACGAGCGCTGGTTGGAACAGTTCGCCTACGGCTTCCTCGATCTCGCACGCGCCCACGACGTGGACTTGATCGGCGGCGACACCACGCGTGGTCCGCTCGCGATCTGCGTGCAGATCATGGGCGAGATAGCGCGCGGGAAGGCGCTGCGACGCTCGGGTGCGCGAGCGGGAGACGAGCTTTGGGCTTCCGGCACGCTGGGCGATGCGGCGCTGGCGTTGGCGCACGTCCGCGGCGACTTTGAGCTGCATGCTCAGGACCGGGACTACGCCTTGAAACGACTCGACCATCCGCAACCGCGTGTCGCATTGGGCCAGGGGCTGGTCGGGCTGGCGACGGGCGCGATCGATGTTTCGGACGGACTGGTCGCGGACGTAGGGCACATCGCGGAAGCCTCGAGCGTTCGCGCCGTGATCGACTGGGAATCGGTGCCGTTGTCTTCGGTTGCCGCGGGCTACCGCCAGCATCCGCTTGTGCAACGGGCCGCCTTGGCCGGAGGTGACGACTACGAGTTGGCGTTTACCGTGCCCCCCGACCAGCGCTCGGCGGTGGAAGCGCTGGGTGGGCGGCTTGGTTTGGCGTTGACGCGGATCGGGCGGATCGAGCCTGGTACGGGCGCCATCGTGCTGGACAAGAGCGGCAAGCAACTCCCGCTCGCGGAGACCGGGTTTGATCACTTCCGCTAAGTTCAAAGCGCGGCCGAACCTCCGGTTCCTGTTCAGTCACCCGTCTCACTTCATCGCGCTGGGATTTGGCACCGGGCTGGCGCCGGTTGCGCCTGGCACGTTCGGCACGCTGCTGGCGCTGCCGCTGTTCTGGTTGCTGAGCCTGCGTCTGGACTCCACCGAGTTCCTGATCCTGCTGGGATTGATGGTGGCAGGCGGCGTCTGGGTCTGCGACCGCACCGGTCGCGACCTCGGCGTCGAGGACCACAAGGCGCTGGTGTGGGACGAGACTGCGGCTTTTCTGATCGTGCTTTTCTTCACTCCCGCGCAACCTGCGTGGCAGGTCAGTGCCTTCGTTTTGTTCCGCTTGTTCGACATCCTCAAGCCTGGGCCAATCCGTATCATCGAGTCACGCTTGCGCGGCGGCGTCGGCGTGATGGCGGACGACCTGGCCGCCGCGTTTTTCACCCTGATCTGCCTTACGCTGTTCAAACTGCTGGCACCTGCGCTGGGAGGCTGGATTGGATTCACAACTGTATGAGCTGGCGGTCGAAGTCGGCCAGACGCTGAAGGACAAGGGCTGGATGCTGGTCACTGCGGAATCCTGCACCGGCGGCTGGGTGGGGGAGGCGGTGACGATGGTGCCGGGCAGCTCGGAATGGTTCGAGCGCGGGTTCATCACCTATACCGATGTGGCCAAGCAGGAGATGCTCGGCGTGCAGGCAACCACGCTGCAGGCGCACGGCGCGGTATCCGAGCCGACCGTGCGCGAGATGGTGGCGGGAGCGCTCGCGCACAGTCATGGCCACCTCGCGTTGGCGGTGTCGGGTGTGGCCGGCCCGGCCGGCGGCACGCCGAAGAAACCCGTCGGCACTGTATGTCTGGCCTGGGGAGTGAGAAACGCAATGCCGACTGCGGTCACCTATCACTTTGCTGGGGATCGCGAGGCGGTGCGGCGGCAGTCGGTGATCGAAGTGCTGGAGGGGGTGCTGAGGATCGTGAAGGGTGAAGGGTGATCTCCTCTCCCTGCCCTCTCCCCCGGTGATGAGGGTGTCTTCAGGGTGTCCCCTTCACCCTTCACTGTTCACGCCTTTTAGAGCGGCACTGGCTCATCCACTGAGCCCGCCAGGCTCCAACATCGACTGTGCGTCTCCACGGGCCGCACTGAAGCGTCCGGCGGGGTCCGCCATTCCGCGTTCTTTATGGGAGAATACGATGCTCATCGAAAAGGAAATCGCCAATATCATGGACGACAACAAGCGCAAGGCCCTGCAGGCGGCCCTGTCCCAGATCGAAAAGCAGTTCGGGAAGGGTTCCATCATGCGGCTGGGCGAGCACGAGGTGTCGCAGGACATCCAGGTGGTGTCGACCGGCTCGCTCGGCTTGGACATCGCGCTTGGCGTCGGAGGGCTGCCACGCGGCCGCGTGGTGGAGATCTACGGTCCGGAATCATCGGGCAAGACGACGCTCACGCTGTCGGTGATCGCGCAGATGCAGAAGCAGGGCGGCACCGCCGCCTTCATCGATGCCGAGCACGCGCTCGATGCACAGTACGCGCGCAAACTGGGTGTGAAGGTCGAAGAGCTGCTCATCTCGCAGCCGGACAACGGCGAGCAGGCCCTTGAAATCGCCGACATGCTGGTGCGGTCCGGCTCGGTCGACGTGGTAGTGGTCGACTCGGTTGCTGCCTTGACGCCGAAGGCCGAGATCGAAGGTGAGATGGGCGAGCCGCAGATGGGCCTGCAGGCGCGGCTGATGTCCCAGGCGCTGCGCAAGCTGACCGCCAATATCAAGCGCTCCAATACGCTGGTCGTGTTCATCAACCAGATCCGCATGAAGATCGGGGTGATGTTCGGCAATCCGGAAACGACCACCGGCGGCAACGCGTTGAAGTTCTATGCGTCCGTGCGGCTGGATATCCGCCGCATCGGCGCGATCAAGAAAGGGCGACGAGGTGATCGGCAGCGAAACCCGCGTCAAAGTGGTCAAGAACAAGGTGGCGCCGCCGTTCAGGCAGGCCGACTTCGACATTCTCTACGGCGAAGGCATCTCGCGCGAAGGCGAGATGATCGACATGGGCGTGCTGTACAAGGTGATCGAGAAGTCCGGCGCCTGGTACAGCTATGGCAGCGACCGCATTGGACAAGGCAAGGACAACGTACGGGAGTTCCTCAAGGAACATCCCGAAATGTCAGCCGAGATCGAGGCCAAGATCCGCGCTGAGGCCGGTGTGAAGAACGAGGCGCCGGCGCTGGCCGAGGAGGACTAGAGACGCGCCGGCCCGGGCCCAGCGCAGAACACGCATCGGAGCGAGCCGACACCGTTTCCCTGGGGGAGCGCGACCATCGGCGCACCCGAAGCGCGAAGCAGCCGCCGTCTCTGCGCGCCCGGGCGGTGGCGCTGCTGGCGCGCCGGGAGCATTCGCGACAAGAGCTCAGGCGTAAGCTCGAGCCGCACGCGGCCAGTCGCCAGGAGGTCGAAGCGCTGCTGGATGACCTGCAAGCGCAGGGGTGGATGTCCGAGGAGCGGCTGGCCGACCAACTGGTGCGCGCAGCCGCCGGTCGCTACGGAACCCGCAAGGTGCTGCAGCAGCTGATCGACAGGGGCGTCAGCCCAGAGGTCGCTGACGCAAGCATGTGTCCGGGCGCGGGCAGGCGAGCTGGAGAGCGCACGGCTGGTGTGGCGCAAGCGCTTCGGCAAGCTACCCGTGGATCTGCGCGAGCGGGCCCGCCAGACCCGGTTCCTGCACCAGCGCGGGTTCGATCCCGAAGTGATCCGACAAGTATTGGGCAGCGCGTTCGAGGAATGACGCGGGGCCGGAAGGACAGTCTTGCAGTTTTCGTTTGACGTAGGTATGCGATGAAAAGCAGCGAAATCCGAACCAGGTTCCTGAAGTACTTCGAGCGCAACGGCCACGCCATCGTGCCGTCCAGCCCGCTCGTCCCCGGCAACGACCCCACGCTGCTGTTCACCAATGCCGGCATGGTGCAGTTCAAGGACGTATTCCTCGGCCTGGACAAGCGGCCCTACGTGCGCGCGACCACCTCGCAGCGCTGCGTGCGCGCGGGCGGCAAGCACAACGACCTGGAGAACGTCGGCTACACGGCGCGCCACCACACCTTCTTCGAGATGCTGGGCAACTTCAGCTTCGGCGATTACTTCAAGCGCGATGCCATCCACTTCGCCTGGGAGCTGCTGACCAAGGAGTACGGTCTCGACCCGTCCCGCATGTGGGTCACGGTGTACCAGACGGATGACGAGGCCTACGACATCTGGACCAAGGAGATCAAGGTTCCGCGCGAGCGCGTTGCGCGCATCGGCGACAAGCCAGGCGGACCGAAATTCCAGAGCGACAACTTCTGGCAGATGGGCGACACCGGTCCCTGCGGTCCCTGCACGGAGATGTTCTGGGACCACGGGCCGGGTATCGCAGGCGGCCCGCCGGGCTCGCCCGACGCGGATGGCGACCGCTACATCGAGATCTGGAACCTGGTGTTCATGCAGTTCAACCGCGACGAAGCCGGCACCCTGCATCCGCTGCCCAAGCCATCGGTGGACACCGGCATGGGGCTGGAGCGCATCGCCGCGGTGCTGCAGGGCGTGCACAGCAACTACGAGATCGATCTGTTCCAGGAGCTGATCAAGGCGGCCGCGCGAGTGACCGGCGCGAAGGATCTCGGCAACAACTCGCTCAAGGTCATCGCCGATCACATCCGCGCCTGCAGCTTTCTCATCGCCGATGGCGTGATCCCCGGCAACGAAGGCCGCGGCTACGTGCTGCGCCGGATCATTCGCCGCGCCATCCGCCACGGCTACAAGCTGGGGCAGAAGCAGCCCTTCTTTCATCTGCTGGTCGAGGATCTGTCGCGCGTGATGGGCGAGGCCTATCCGGAACTGCCGGCCAGCAAAGGCACGCGTAGCCGCGGTGCTCGAAGCAGGAGGAGGAGCGCTTCGCCGAGACGCTGGAAAACGGCATGGAGGTGCTGGAGGCCGCATTGCACCGCGAAGATCGCATGCTCGACGGCGAGACCGTCTTCAAGCTGTACGACACCTTCGGCTTTCCGGTCGACCTGACCGCCGACATTGCGCGCGAGCGCGGCCTGCAGGTCGATCTCGCCGGCTTCGAGGCGGAGATGCAGCAGCAGCGCGAGCGTGCGCGCGCGGCTTCCAAGTTCCACATGCAGGCCAGCGTGGAGTACAAGCGGGCAGCCCACCGAGTTCCACGGCTACGAGACGCTCAAGCTCGAGGGCCGCGTGCTCGCCATCTACAAGGCGGGCACCTCGGTCAGCTCAAATCCAGGCGGGCGACGAGGCGGTGGTGGTGCTCGATCGCACGCCGTTCTATGCGGAATCCGGGCGGACAGGTCGGCGACTCCGGGCATGCTCGCCTCGGGCCACGGCACGTTCGAGGTGCAGGACACGCAGAAAGATCCAGGCCGAGGTATTCGGCCACAAGGGCGTGCTCGAGGCCGGGCGGCTGGCGGTCGGCGACGAGGTCAGCGCGCAGGTCGATGCGCGAGTTGCGGGCGCGCGCCGCGTACAATCATTCCGCCACCCATCTGATGCACGCCGCGCTGCGCAAGGTGCTCGGCCACCACGTGCAGCAGAAGGGCTCGCTGGTCGATCCCTGGAAGACGCGCTTCGATTTCTCCCACAACGCGCCGCTGTCGCCCGAGGAGATTCGCGAGATCGAGCGGCTGGTCAACGAGGAGATTCGGCGCAACGTAGCGGTGGAGGCGCGGCTGATGAAGTACGACGAGGCGCATCAAGGCCGGCGCGATGGCGCTGTTCGGCGAGAAGTACGGCGATGAAGTGCGCGTGATCGGCATGGGCGAGTTCTCCACCGAGCTGTGCGGCGGCACGCACGTGCGGCGCACCGGCGACATCGGCTTCTTCAAGATCGTGTCCCAGTCGGGGGTCGCGGCCGGCATGCGCCGGGTGGAGGCGGTCACCGCGGACGGCGCGCTGGAGTGGGTCCAGCAGCAGAACGCGCAAGTGGAGGGCGTGGCCGACATGCTCAAGGTGCAGCCGGCCGAGGTCGGTGCGCGCCTGCATCAGATCATGGACAACGTGCGCGCGCTGGAGAAGGAACTGGCGCGGCTCAAATCCAAGCTCGCAGCCAGCCAGGGCGACGACCTGGTCGACCGGGCGGTGGCGGTGGGCAGCGCCAAGGTGCTGGCAGTGACCTTGGATGGTGCGGATGCCAAGAGCCTGCGCGAGACCATGGACAAGCTCAAGGACAAGCTCGACAGCGCGGCGATCGTGCTGGGGTCGGTCGAGGCAGGTAGAGTGACGCTGATCGCGGGCGTGACCAGCGACCTCACCGGCAAAGTCAAGGCCGGCGAGCTGGTCAACTTCGTCGCTCAGCAGGTGGGCGGCAAGGGCGGCGGTCGGCCGGACATGGCGCAGGCCGGCGGGACCGAGCCGGCCAAGCTGCCGCAGGCGCTCGAGAGCGTAGCCGAGTGGGTCAAGCAGCGAGTGGCCTGATGCGGCCAAGCAGAGCCTGCCGATAGGCGCTGCCGTTGATTGCCGGAGGCAAGAGGATGACTACATGAAGATAGTCCTGATCGCGGGGGCGACGGCGCTCGGGATAGCCTATGCGAGCTGCGTATTGGGCGAGGCGAAGGAATTGAGCATCGTCCACACGATTGCAATCAAGGCACCGCCCGACACGGTGTGGGCCCTGGCCGGCGACTTCGGCGGCATCCAACGCTGGGCGCCCGGCACGGAATCCAGTCGGCTGGTCCTGCGTACGCGCAACGAAACCGGCGCCATACGGCTGCTGCGCCGGCGCAGCAATGGCACGCAAGTCACCGAAAAGCTGCTGGACTACGACCCGCTCAACCGGCGCATGGCCTACACCTACGTTGACGGCGTGGTAGGCGCGAGCGACTACTACTCCGTGTTGACTGTGAAGGACGCCGGAGACGGCACTTCAATAGTGGAGTGGCGCGGGACGTTCAAGCGCCTGGCCTACTGGACCGACGATCCGCCTCCCGGGCAGGATGACAAAACCGCCGTCGAGTTCCTGAACAATGCCTATAAGACCGGGCTCGCGAATCTGAAGAAGATTCTGGAATCCCAGGAGTAGCCCGCGCCCCAGGCGCGCGTCGGATCACTACCAGCGGAGCACCCATGGCCAAGCTGATCAACGCCGAGACCGGAACGGTCATCGGCGAAATCTCGGACGACCAGCTCGAGTTTCTCGTCGAGCAGTTGGAGGAGGAGGACAGCCAGGACCGGGATTATTTTCTGGATCTGGAGACCATCGATCTGCTCGAAGAAACCGGTGCGGACGATGCGTTGATCATGCTCTTGCGTCGTGCGCTCGGGAGCAGTGAGGGTATCGACGTTCGCTGGACGCGCTGACGCATGGCGCGGCTTAAGCCATTCCCTGTACTCACTCCGGCTCGCCGATAGAGTCGGCCCAGCGCATCGCCTCGACTTGCAGCCCGATGACGCGGCCGTGATCCAGACCCGGCACGTGCTCCAGCGCGCGCTCGATCAGATTGAATTCGGATATCTCCAGCGCCTCGACCAGGGTCAGCAGCGCGCCGAGTTCATTGTCGCGCTCCAGCAAGCGCGGAGCGCACGTCGTCCGCCACCGGCAGCGTTCCCAGGATTTCCGACAGCGGGGCCGCGAGCAGCGCATTGACGAGCGACAGCGTGCCGGTGAGGAAGGCTCGTTCCTGAAACTCGCGGTCGGACGGGCGCAGCGCCCGCGCCAGCAACTCCATCAGCTTTCCGCGTGTGGCGGCCAGGATCAGAAGCGGGCTGGGCACCTCGGCGCCGGGTGCGCCGCTCACCATGTATATCAGCAGCGGCAGCCAGCGCTGCGGCCGTCTAACGGTGGGGGCGGCAAGCGAATCGCCAGCGGTTACCAGCCGCGCCAGGCGAGACAGACTGTCCGACAGTTCCGGATGCTCCGCCAATACCGCGTCGACGCCGTCCTTCCCACCACCCAACAGCAGCTGCAGCAGCCGCATCAGCGCGCTCTCGGCGCGAGACGGGCGGCGTAAGGGGAGCAGCGAGGGGCGTGCGAAGTAGTAGCCCTGGAACAGCTCGTAACCCAGATCGATGCAGCGATCGGCCTGTTCCCGGCTGTCGACCTTCTCCGCCAGCAGCTTGCGATTCCAGGGCGCGAGGCGCCTGGTGACGCTCTCGAGGGTCTGCTGGCGTCAGCCGATGGACGTCGACTTTCACGATGTCCACCACATCCAGAAGCTCGGTTTCGTGCCCGACGAAGTCGTCCAGAGCCAGCGTGAACCCTTCCTCCTTCAGCTCTATGCACCGGTTGATCAGGAGGCTGCTGACCTTCACGGTTTCGAGAATCTCGAGCACGACCTTGCCCCGCGGCAGCAACTCGATAACGTCGCTCATCAGCAGGCCGGCGCTGAGATTGATGTAGCCGGGGTGCTTGCCCAGCACCGCCTCCACGCCGAGCTCGGTGAAGGCGTGGTTGATCACGGTGGCGCTGGCGAAGACATCGTCCTCAAACGTAGCGCCATTGAAGCGTCCGGAGCGGAACAGCAGCTCGAAGGCCGCCAGATTCTGCTTGCGATCGAGGATCGGTTGACGCCCGAGGAACAACTCCTGGGTCGGAGCACTGTGCATAGTGAGGGCTAGAACGGCAGCGTCGCACCGGGCAGTGCGGCGCCGAGCACGCGGCGGAAGTCGTCCTGGATGCGTTTGAGTGCGGCCGCATCATCGGCCTCGAAACGCAACACCACCACGGGGGTCGTGTTGGAGGCGCGCGCCAGGCCGAAGCCGTCGGGATATTCCACGCGCAAGCCGTCGAGCGTGATCACCTCGCGTGCCCCATGGAAGCGGGCGGTCTTCTGCAGTCGCTCGATCAGCGCGTAGTTTTCGCCTTCCTCCAGTTTGATCTGCAGCTCGGGCGTGTTGACCGAATCCGGCAGCTTGGCGAACTCGGCGTCGAGGTCGGGCGCGGCGCTCAAGTACTCCAGCAAGCGCGCGCCGGCATAGATGCCGTCGTCGAAGCCGTACCAGCGCTCCTTGAAGAACATGTGACCGCTCATCTCGCCGGCCAGCAGCGCCCCTGTCTCCTTCATCTTGGCCTTGATCAGCGAATGGCCGGTTTTCCACAGGACCGGCTCGCCGCCGTGCCCGCGCACCCAGGCGAACAGGTTGCGCGTCGACTTCACGTCGAAGATGACCTTCGCGCCCGGGTTGCGCCGCAGCACATCGGCCGCGAACAGCATGAGCTGGCGGTCCGGATAGATGATCTTGCCGGCTTTGGTGACCACACCCAGGCGGTCGCCGTCGCCGTCAAACGCCAATCCCAGCTCCTCATCGCCGCTCGCCAATGCCGCGATCAGGTCCTTCAAGTTCTCCGGCTGAGACGGATCGGGATGGTGGTTGGGGAAGGTGCCATCTACCTCGCAGAACAACTCGCGCACGCTGCATCCCAGGCGCCGGTACAGCTCGGGCGCGAATGCGCCGGGCACACCATTGCCGCAGTCCACGATGACTTGCATGGGCCGCTGTAACCTCACGTCGGAGGTGATGCGGGTGAAATACGCCTCGCTCACATCGACCTGGCTGTAGCCTCCGCTACCGGAGACGAAGTCCGCGGCCTCGATGCGGCGCTTGAGCTGCTGAATCGCCTCGCCTGCGAGGGTTTCGCCGGCGAGCATCATCTTCAGGCCGTTGTAGTCGGGCGGGTTGTGGCTGCCGGTGAGCATGACGCCGGAGCCTGTATCGAGATGATAGGTGGCGAAGTAGAGCATCGGCGTGGCCACCTGGCCCACGTCGATCACATCGACGCCACTTGCTCGCAGGCCACGAGCCAGCGCTTGGGCGAGCTCGGGTCCCGACAGGCGGCCGTCACGGCCGATCACCACGCGCGGCTGGCTGAGCGCACGCGCCTGAGAGCCGATGGCTTGGCCGATCAGCTCGCAGACTTTCGTGGTGAGGGTCTTGCCTACGATGCCGCGGATATCGTAGGCCTTGAAGATCTCGGGCGGGACGCTGGGCATGGAACGCTCGTCATTCTGCGAGCGCAATTATCCCATGTTCCCCAGTGACCGTTGCGGGCATTTGGATCTGGCAGTCGGGATGCGGGGCGTCAATAGCTCGATGGACGAAAAGTTAAATGTGCGATTCGGGGCTGCGAATCGCGCTCGGTTCATGCGATTGACTCACGCTCCCTCGCCTGCTCGAAGAATTCGAGCAGGCGCCGCGGCAACCACTCCAGTCGACCAGGAAAGGGCCCGGTCACGAATCCGGCGTGACCTCCCGTATCGGGATACTCGAGCGTCACGGATTGTGAAACCTCCGCCTGTCCGGGCAGGAAGCGGCCGGGCAGGAACGGGTCGTTGCGCGCGTGCACCAGCAAGGTCGGCAGCCGAATGCGTTGCAACTCGGACTTGCTGCTGGCGCGGGTCCAGTAGTCGTCGGCGCTGTCGAACCCGTGCAGCGGCGCGGTGACCAGATTGTCGAACTGGTACAGATCGCGTGCCCGCGCCACTTTGACGCCGTCATAGATGCCCGGATGTCGAGCCAGCTTTTCCCGGGCCTTCGGCTTGAGCGTAGTCAGAAAGTGCCAGGTGTAGAACCGGTTGAATCCGTGCCCCAGCCCGTGCCCGGCCACCTCCAGGTCGACCGGGGCGGATACCGCGGCGGCGGCTTGCAGCGTCGGCGCCGCGCCGGCGCCTTGCATCGCCAGCCACTTCAGCAATGCGTTGCCTCCCAGCGAGACGCCGACCGCGAAGCGCGGCGCGTTGCCGGCCTGCGCGGCGATACGCTGGAGGATCCAGTGCACCTCGTGGAAGTCGCCGGAGTGATAGGCGCGTGCGAGGCGGTTCGGGCGTCCACCGCAGCCGCGGAAATGGGGCACTACCCCGCGCCAGCCGCGCGCGCGCACTGCGTGCATCAAACTTAGAGCGTAGTGGCTGCGCGAGCTTCCTTCCAGGCCATGGAACAGCACCACCAGGGGTGCTCCGGCAGGGCCGTCGAGCCAGTCCAGGTCGATGAAGTCGCCGTCCGGCGTGTCCCATTCGGTGCGACGATAGCGGACCTGCGGGCGTGGCGCTAGAACAGCGGCATAGACGGTCTGCGCATGCCCTCCCGGCAGCCAGCGTGGCGCACGGTAGCGCCGCGACAGCTGCGCGTCACGGCTCGCATCGGCGGCAGCCATCGACCTTCGGCGTCAGTGGATCGTTCCCGCTGGCGTTTCCGGCGCAGTAGTGCCGGGAGGAAGCGGGGAAGCGTGATGGACCAACATGCGCCAGCCCGACGGCGTCAGCAGGTAGATGTTGGTGGCGAGCGCCAGGTGTGCAGGCCCGACCGCGCCAGCGATGGTAATGCTCTCGTACAGGTGGTGGATCGATAACGGGCGGGCTGTGTGCACTCGCAGGTCCAGCAGCCGGAAGCGCAGCCGCGGGCCCTGCGAGAACAACCGGCGCCAGGAATCGCGCACCGCGTCCAAGCCGATCAGGCGCTCGCCGCCGGGATGCACGCAGACGATCTCCTCGTCCCCGGCCCACACGGCCATCATTGCGCTCAGGTCGGCGCGTTCGAAGGCGCGATAGAACGCCGACTCGGCCTGCTCCGGTGTCGACTGGCTCATGGCTGGCGGCTAGCTACGCGATCGTCCGGGTGAAATCCGCGCAGCGTTGATGCGCGCGAATCGTTGCGATGATGAAAGTGTGCATCTGGCGACGCTCGCTTCAAATGGAACGCGGACGAACCGTCATCGACTGGTCCGACCCACCCAAGGCTCCCGCGCTTCGCGCCGAGATGGCCGCGCTGACGCGGTCGGGCGTGAGCTGCATCATGCAGTTGAAATGCCGCAACGGGCACTCCCTCTTGTAGCATGGACTGCAGGGCAGATCGAGTTTCAATACAGTGGCCTGCTGCGACAGCGGCGGCGTGAAGGACGGGCTGCTCGAGCCGTACAGCGCTATCAGAGGCACACCCAATGCAGCCGCCACGTGCATCAGCCCGGAGTCATTGGATACTACCAGCTGCGCACCCGACAGCAGGTCTACCACCTCCTCGAGACTGGTGCGCCCGCACAGGTTCACGCAGAGGCCTTCGCTCAGCCGCGAGATCTCCTCGCCAATCTCGCGGTCCCGGTGCGAACCCACCACCCAGACCTGGTAACCGTCGCGCGTGAGCTGGCGCCCGAGATCCGAAAAATAGGGCGGAGGCCAGCGCTTAGCCGGGCCGTACTCAGCGCCGGGGCACAGGACGGCCACTGGCCCGTGGCGTGTCAGGCCGAGCTTGTCCAGCAGTTCCGCGCGCGCTGTATCGGAGACCGTCAAGCGCAACGCAGGCAGCGGTCGTACGAGCGGGGTTCCGGGCGCATCGGCTAACGCAGCGTAGCGTTCTGCCAGTAGCGGAAGCGACTGCTGGTCGAGCCGGCGCGCATCGTTCAGCAGAGGTAGCCGCAGCTCACCCACGTAGCCGGTGCGCAGCGGAATGCTCGCGAGGCGCGGGACCAGTGCTGACTTGAACGAATTCGGCAGCACCACGGCTTGATCGTATCCACGCAGCGCCAGCTCGCGTGCGAGACGCCAGCGCGACGCGAGCTTCAGCTCGCCGTGTCCGAACGGGCTCGCAATGGTGTCCGCCACCTCCGGCATACGGCGCAGCAAGGGCAGGGTCCAGGCCGGCGCCAGCACATCGAGCGCGAGCCGCGCATGCCGCTCGTGCAGGCGCCGGAACAGCGGTTGCGCCAGCACCGTGTCCCCGACCCACGATGGACCTATGACCAGGACCTTAAACACTGGCTTCGATTGCCGTACAGCACGCTCAAAGATATTCGCGGCACGCTTCGGAAGCGCCCGCGCGCTCTGTGCGGTCTGTAGCCGGCGGGGTTCAGCGGTGTCCCGCCCGTATGCCGTCCTTCAGCGTGTACAGCGTCCCGCAGTAGGGGCAGAGCGCCTCGCCGGTCTTCTCGATCGGCAGGAATACCCGCGGGTGGGCGTTCCACAAGATCTGGGACGGTGTCGGGCAGTGCAGAGGGAGGTCGGCTGCGGTGACCTCGATGCGGCGCTGCCGGTTGACGGTCTTGCCTTCTTCCATGGTTTTCGTCAGACGTAGGTCAACCAGTGGCGGTACTTCTCGGAGCGGCCGTTCACCACGTCGAAGAACATCGATTGCAGCTTAGCGGTGATCGGGCCGCGCTGGCCGGAGCCGATGGTGCGGCTGTCCAGCTCGCGAATGGGCGTGACCTCGGCGGCGGTGCCGGTGAAGAAGGCCTCGTCCGCGATGTAGACGTCGTCGCGGGTGATGCGTTTGCTGTGGACCTCCACCCCGATGTCGCGCGCCATGCTGATCACGGCATCGCGCGTGATACCGATCAGTGCCGAAGTGAGCTCCGGTTCGTACAGCTTGCCGTTCTTGACGATGAACAGGTTCTCGCCCGAGCCTTCGGCCACGTAGCCGTCCACGTCCAGCAGCAAGGCTTCGTCGTAGCCGTGCTCCAGGGCCTCTTGATTGGCGAGGATGGAGTTGGCGTAGGTGCCGGAGAACTTGGCACGGCACATGGTCACATTGATGTGATGGCGCGCGTAGGACGAGGTCTTGACGCGGATGCCTTTCTCGATGCCGTCGGCGCCCAGATACGCGCCCCAGGGCCAGGCCGCAATCGCCACGTGCACCTGAGCGCCCTTGGGCGAGACCCCCATCTTTTCGGAACCATAGAATGCAATGGGCCGGACATAACAGGATTCCAGCCGGTTGACGCGCACGACTTCCTTCTGCGCCTCGATCAAGGTCTGCTTGTCATGCGGCATCTTCATCATGAAGATGTGCGCCGAGTTGAACAGCCGGTCGGTGTGCTCCTTGAGCCGGAATATCGCGGTGCCATTCGCGGTCTTGTAAGCGCGCAGGCCCTCGAATACCGCCAGCCCGTAGTGCAGGGAATGCGTGAGCACGTGGGTAGTGGCGTCGCGCCAGGGCACGAGCTTGCCGTCGTACCAGATCTGGCCGTCGCGGTCTGACATCGACATGATGTTCTTCTCCGTGGCGAAAACGCTTATTCTAGCCTGGATAATTCATGAGGGACTCGGGATGATGGCGAGTCGAGTTCCGAGCCAGTTGCGGCTCGACTGCCGCAGCCGATAGCTCACTATCGGCAAGGCAGGCATGCCGCAAATGGCCGGAAATCGGCCGCCAGCGCCCGAGTAGCCCGACGCGACACACTGTATCGCGCAAGAACTTGCCGATAGACACTGCACGCCAGCGTTCATCTGCAGACAGGGGCGTCTTCATGAATTATCCAGGCTAGCGTAGCTGGCTCGGGCTATCGCAGCGTTTGGCCCGGCATTGCGGTACCCTGTTTGCTGCATCTGTAATGGCGGAGCGTTGCATGACAGTTCGAATCGAGGTGATTTCCGACGTGGTATGCCCGTGGTGCTTGATCGGCAAGCGCCGGCTGGAACGCGCACTGGAACTCTTGCGGCAGGCTTCCCCGCAGGCGGAAGTCGAGGTGATATGGCGTGCCTTCCAGCTCAACCCCGAGCTGCCGCTCGAGGGCATCGAGCGCAGCGAGTACCTGGCGCGCAAGTTCGGATCCCGCGCGCAGGATATCTACGGCCGTGTCACCGCGGTCGGCCGCAGCGTGGGAATCGACTTCGCGTTCGAGCGCATCGTGCGCCAGCCCAATACGGCACCGGCGCATCAGCTGATCGCTCTGGCGCTGGCGAAGGGCAGGCAGGACCAGATGGTCGAAGCCCTGTTTCGCGCCTATTTCCTGGAGGGCGTGGATCTCACGCGAACGCCTAACTTGCTGGCGCTGGCGGGACAAGCGGGGTTGGATCGCGACGAAGCTCGTACCTGGCTGGAAGATGACGCCCAATGGCAGGCCGTGCAAGCGGCCGATGGGCAGGCGCGCGCGCTGGGCGTAAGCGGCGTGCCGTTCTTCATCTTCGATCAGCGGCTGGCCGTGTCGGGTGCTCAGGAACCCGAGGTATTGCTGCGTGCCTTGTCCGAGGTCGAGCCAAGCGTGGCGTGAATCAGCTGAGCGGGGTTGAGGGCGAGCGGCGCCCCGTCCTTGCACGAGGTAGGCTACAGTTTATTTTCAGTGCCGGGCGTCGGTACTTTTTAGTTGGCGTGTCGCGCTAAAGTTTCAAGCCGCCCCGACGTTCATGGTCAAGGGCGGGACTTCACTTGCCTAGGCATGACTCATGCTTTACGCTCGCTGTTCCCTCCCTAGACAAAGAAAAGCCCACGATGGCAGAAGCGCAAGCCTTGGCCAACGCGACACAAGTCGCCTCCAGCGCACCCGCCATGAATAGCGTTCCCGGCGCGAGCGAGAGCGCAGCGGCCTCCAGCCTGGCGGCCGCCGCGCCTCAGGCTTCCGCGCCGCGCGCATCCCTGCTCGAGCGCGTCGGACGCGCGGCCGTAGACGAGAGCGACAGCGAAGAGCTGCGGCTGCAAAAGACGCTGCTGATATTCGCCAGCGGGCTGATGAACATGGCGGCGATCGTCTGGCTCGCCATCTACTGGGTCATGGGCCTGAAGCTGCCCACCACGATTCCGCTGCTGTACCAAGCCCTGTCGGCGATCATCCTGGTGGTCTACCTCAAGACCCGGAACTTCAATCTATTTTGCTTCGCGCAGCTTTCGTTGTTCCTGTTCGCACCGTTTGTCATCCAGTGGACGATCGGCAGTTTCGTCAGCTCGAGCGGCATTGTTCTGCTGGCGCTGCTCGCTCCTGTCGGGGCCATGGTGGTGCTCGGTGCGCGCGAATCGGTTCCCTGGTTCGTGGCTTATGTGGTCCTCACCGTCTTGTCCGGCGTGTTCGACTACTTCACGGCGCGCGGCGAGATATCCGGTGATTCCAGGGTGGACATGCGCACGGTCGCGGTATTCTTTGTCCTCAATTTCACCATCCTTTCCAGCATCGTGTACCTGCTGTTGCGCTACTTCGTGGTGCAGAAGGACGTGTTCCAGGCCGAGCTCGAGCGCCAGCATGTGCTGGTGCAACAGGAGCAGCAGAAGTCCGAGCAGTTGCTGACGACCATCCTGCCCTCGCATATCGCGCAGCGGCTCAAGCGGGACCAGGCGACGATAGCGGACGGTTTCGCCGACGTGACGGTGATGTTCGCCGACATCGTGAACTTCACGGTGCTGGCCGAGGAGCTGACCCCCAAGGAAGTGGTGAGCTTGCTCGATGGCGTGTTCACACGCTTCGACGAGCTGGCCGAGCAGCACGGTGTGGACAAGATCAAGACCATTGGCGACGCGTACATGGTAGCGGGCGGGCTGTCCGGTGACGGCACCCAGTACGTTGACGCGGTGGCGGAGATGGCGCTGCAGATGCTGGAGCTCACACGCAATGACGACGCCATGCGACGCCACAAGGTCACCTTCCACATCGGCATCGCCACCGGGCCCGTCATCGCCGGGGTGATCGGCGCCAGGCGCTTCATCTATGACCTCTGGGGCGACACGGTGAACGTGGCCAGCCGCATCACCGCGGAATCGCGCGCCAACGAAGTCCTGGTGGACAAGACCACTTACCGCCGGCTGGGCACCCGCTATGACTTTTCTTCACCCCAGGATCTGACCTTCAAGGGGAAGGGGCAGATGACGGTGTACCAGATGATGGGGAAGCGGGCGTAGCGAACACCGCCTCCCACAGGGTCAGCACCGGCCCCACCAGCTCCTCGACCCGCTCGCGCGGTACCCGAGCATATTGTTCACCCTGCAGTCTGAGTTGATGCTGGAGGCGGCGGAACTCCCGGTAGCTGTGATGCGCATGTGCGGCGACATCCTCGCGGACCAATCCCAGCCGGCCCGCGAGCTTGAGCAGGGCCAGGTTGCCGATGTTACCGGTCAGCTCCTCGTAGTCCTTCGCGTAGCCCAGCACCAGGTACTGCACGGCGAACTCGACGTCCACGATTCCGCCGCGATCGTGCTTGATGTCGAACAACCCGCTGCGATTGGGATGACCTTCCAGCATCTTCCCGCGCATCTGCAGGACATCGGCGTTGAGCCTGGGCAGGTCGCGCGGGAGGCGCAGCACGTCTTTGCGCAGACGCTCGAAGCGCGTTCCGATATCCGCATCTCCGGCCACGAAGCGCGCACGAGTGAGCGCCTGATGCTCGAACGTCCACGCCTTGGTCTCCTGATACTCCGCGAAGGCCTGAAAGTGGCTGACCAGAAGCCCGCTGGCGCCGTCGGGTCGCAGCCGCAAGTCGGTCTCATATAGCACGCCTGCCGGAGTGAAGCTGGTCAGCCAGGTGTTCATGCGCTGCGCCAGCCGCGCGTAGTTCTCCTGTGCTTCCGGGTGGTCGTCGTCGTACAGAAAGATGATGTCGAGGTCCGAGGCGTAACCCAGTTCCTTTCCCCCGAGCTTGCCGTAGCCGATGATCGCAAAGTGCGGCTCGTCCCGATGGCGCGTGCGCAGCCCAGCCCAGGCCAGGCGCAGCACCTGACCGAGGATCGCGCCCGCCAGATCGGTGAGGTGGTCGGACAGGGTCTCCAGCGGCAGCGTGCCGGCGAGATCCTGCGCCAGCAGGCGGATGGTCTGCACCTGCTTGAAGTGGCGCAGCGCGTCCATCTGCCGCTCGGTGTTGCCGCTGTGCTCGTCCAGCTCGGCCGCCAGCTGCGTGCGCAGCTGCTTCCAGTCCGGCGCGTCGAACGCTTGCGGCGAGATCAGCTCGTCCAGCAGCATCGGGTGGTGCGCCAGGTAGTCGGCGGCCCAGGGGCTTGCCGCCGCGAGCGCGGCCAGATGCTTGAGAGCCGCGGGATATTCCAGGAGCAGGGCGAAATAGGATTCGCGCCGCCCGATGCTTTCCACCACGCGCGCCAGCCGCTCCAGCGTCTGGTCCGGATCGTTGAATGCGGCAGCCGTCTCGATAACGCGCGGTGCCAACTGGTCCACGCGCGCCTGCGTGGAGGCGGCCATGCGCCGATAGAGCTGGCTTTCGCGCAGCTGACGCAGGCGACCGAGTACCGCCTGCGGGTTCGCGTATCCGAGGCGCCGCAGGGCTTCGATGCCTTCGCTTTCGCTCGCGCTCCCTCGCCATACACTCTCGAGAGGGTGCTCGCGGTCGGGTGTGCCGTTCCCGGCGAACACGGCCTCGAACTGGCGCGTGACCGCGTCGCGCTGCGCGTCGAGCCGGGCCAGCAGTGAAGCATAGTCTGGCGAGTTCATGGCGTGCGCCACGACCGCCTGATCCTCTTCGGCTGCCGGCAGGCTCTGCGTCTGCTGATCATCGAGATACTGGAGACGGTGCTCCAGGTTGCGCAGGAACACGTAGGCCGCCTGCAGATCGTCGGCCGCTTCCGCCGGAAGCACGCGCTGCTGCGCCAGCAGCCGCAAGGCGGCCTGCGTCGGGCGCAAGCGCAGCGACGGGTCCTTGCCACCTCGCACCAGCTGGAAAACCTGAGTGATGAACTCGATCTCGCGAATCCCGCCGGGTCCCAGCTTGATGTTGTCGTGCAACTCGCTGCGCGCCACCTCGGCGCGGATCTGTGCATGCAGCCCGCGCAGCGATGCGATGGCACCGTAATCGAGGTAACGGCGATAGACGAAAGGCGTTACGATGGCGTCGAGGTCAGACTCCGCTGCGCCGCTCACCATCCGCGCCTTTACCCACGCGTAGCGTTCCCACTCGCGCCCCTGGGTATGCAGGTACTCCTCGAGCATGTCGTAGCTCATGGCAAGCGGGCCGCTGTCACCATAGGGCCGCAGCCGCATGTCCACCCGGAACACCTGGCCCTCCGCAGTGTACTCGGACATCGCGCTGATCAGCCGACGCGAAAGGCGAGTGAAGTATTCCTGGTTGGTGATGGGCCGCGGGCCGCCGGTTTGGCCGTCTTCGGGATAGAGAAACACGAGATCGATGTCGGAGGAGACGTTGAGCTCCTCTCCCCCGAGCTTGCCCATACCAACCACCACCAGGTCCTGCCCTTCGCCGCTGCGCTGTCCCCGGGGGATGCCGTGGGTTGCTTGCATCCATGGCTGTAGATGGCCAAGAGCGAAGCGCAGGCTCTCCTCCGCCAGAGCGGTCACGCTGGCCATGACCTCATCCAGCCGAGCGAGGCCGTTCAGATCGCGGCAGATGACCTGCAACATCGCCGCCTGGCGCACTTGGCGCAAGCGCCGTTGGAGCGCCTCCTCGTCGGCAATGGGGCCGTCCTGCAGCAAGAACCGGATGCGTCCGCGATCACAGGGCGTTGCCAGCAGGGCGGGATCGAACAGCACTGGTGGGCGTGCCAGCAGCCGGCGGGCGAAGTGGCTGAGCTGGGCAGCGCGTTCGAGCCATGCGGGGGCGTCGACCGCGCCGTTGGCTGTCGGCTGTTCGACTTGGGTTGGATGCATGGGAGGCAGAGGCGATAAAATGGCGGTTTCGAATCTCGCGCCGCAGTACAAGCGGCACAGATCCACGGCGGGGAGATAAGGTTTCCGCTCCCCATCCTTTCCTGTCGATCCGGCGCGGGAGAGCCCGGCGCGTCGGCTTCCGCGTGTATTGCTGCCAAGCGCCGCGCCCGCGGCATGCTATGTGCTGGACCAAGACGCGACGTTGCTGATCATTCTATTGACCTTCTGCGGTGCCTGGCAAACCGCGCAAAATGCCCCTACGCTTCGCCCTTCACCTGTTCAAGCATGGCTCCCTGTGGGTCTACCGGCTGTCGACCTTCTTGGTGCTGGCAGCGGGGCTGTTGTTTGCGGCCATGGTGCTGCTGTTGCGCTACTGGGTGCTGCCCCACATCGACGACTACCGGGCGCACATCGTCGCCGGATTGACGAGTGCCACGCATCAGCGCTTCGAGATCGGCCGCATCGAAGGAGAGTGGGATGGATTCCGGCCCCGGCTTATCCTGCGCGACGTTCAGGCTGTTCGATGCTCGAGGCCAGGAGCGGTTGCGGCTCGACGAGGTCGACAGCACACTCGCGTGGCTGTCGTTGTTTGCCGGGGAGCTGCGCTTCTATTCCATCGAGCTGGAACACCTCAGCGTCGAGATCCGCGTCGACACCGGCGGCAACTTTCTAGTCGGGGGCATACCAGTCGGACAGTCCGGCAGTGAGAGTGGACTGGGCGACTGGCTGCTGGAGCAGCACCGCATCGTCGTGCGCGATTCGGAGCTGACCTGGATCGACGAACGCCTGGGCGGGACGCCGCTTGAGCTGGAGGATGTGGATGTGCTGGTCGAGCAGCTCTTCTGGACCCATCGCTTCGGCCTGCGCGCGAAGCCGCCGCTCGAGGTTGCCTCCCCCATCGATATCCGCGGCGACCTGCGCGGCCACAGCTTGAGCAACCCGTCTGGCTGGGCCGGCCGTATCTACCTCGGCATCGGCTACGCGAACCTGGCCGCGCTCCGGCAATGGTTCAAGCTGCCGATGCAGACGACGGAAGGCTCGGGCAGCGTGCAGATCTGGTGCACGTTGCAACATGGGCAGCCGCGCGAGATTACCGCGGACGTGGCGTTGTCCAACGTGCACACGCGCTTGCGCGAGGATCTGTCCGAGCTGCAGCTCGCCAGCATGCGCGGTCGGCTCGGCTGGCGCTCGGATTCGACCGGAATGGCGATCTGGGCGCGGGGCTTGAGCTTCGCGACGCCGGATGGCGTTGACTTGCCGCCGGCCGACATCAGCTACTCGCGGACGCTGCCTCGCCCCAATCGACCAATCCAATCCGAGGTTGCTTTCGATGCGCTCGAGATCGATGCGCTGACGCGCCTGATCGACCGCCTTCCGCTCGATGCAGCGCTGCGCACGCGCCTGGCTGAGATCAACCCGCGCGGGCGGCTGCGGGATTTCCACCTGCACTGGGGCGACAGCTTCACCTGGAGCGAGCCTTACACTGTGCGCGGGGGGTTCGAGGACGTTGCAGTCAGCCGCACCGGTGCGTTGCCCGGCATCGCCCACATGACGGGCCGGCTGGACGGCAGTGAGCGGGGCGGGTCCATCATCCTGAACGCGGCAGCCACGGAGCTGGACATGCCCACGGTGTTCGTCGGGCCGCTCCCGCTCGACCGGCTCGAAGCCAAGGCGTCGTGGTCCGTTCATGACGGTGTCCCGAAGATTGCGCTCGAGCGCGTGTCCTTGTCGAACAAGGATATCGCCGGCGAGGTATCCGGCCGCTACGAGGTTGTGCCGGGCGGTCCCGGCATCGATCGATCTCAAGGGAACGTTCGGGTCGGTATCCGGACCGGGGGCGTGGCGCTACATACCTCTGGTGGTAGTCGATCCGGTACGGCAATGGTTGCGACAAGCGATCGTGTCTGCCACCGGGACCGATGTCCATCTCACTTTGCGCGGCGATCTACGCCGGTTTCCGTGGACGCATCCAGGCGATGATGGCCTGTTCGAGGTTGTGGCCACCATACAGGACGGCACGCTGGCGTACGCCACCAGCTGGCCGAGGTTGGAAGGCGTGCGGGGCCGGCTCGCGGTCCGCGGCAACCGGCTGGAGATCACCCTCGACGCCGGCAGTGTGTTCGCAGCCCGACTGTCCGGTGCTACCGCTGTGGTCCCGGATCTGGGCTCGTCTGACCCCGTGCTGGAGGTGAGCGGCGAGGCGGAGGGCCCGACCAGCGACTTTCTGCGCTTTGTACAGGAGAGTCCGGTTCAGGAGCGGACTGGCGACCTGACCGATGGTATGCGCGCCAACGGCCGTGGCCGCCTGAGCCTGCGCCTCGACCTCCCCCTGCACAGGACGGTGGACGGACGGGTGACGGGCACGTATGCGTTCGCCGACAATACGCTCGATGCAGGCGAAGGCGTACCGGTGCTGGAACAACTGTCGGGCCGGCTCGTGTTCACCCAGGACGAAGCCAGCTTGCGCGACGGTGCCGCGCGCGTGTATGGGGTGCCCGCCCGGTTTACGGTTGCACGGGAGGGTCCTGGGTCGATTCGCGTCAAGGCCACGGGACAGGTGGACGCGGCGCAACTGCGGCGTGCGATCAACCAACCGTGGCTTGCACAGTTGACGGGTACCACGGAGTGGCGCCTCGCCGCCACGTTGGGGGGGCGTCGGCGAGAGGTCGTGATCGACTCCAATCTGCTGGGCATGGCGTCGTCTTTGCCCGCGCCATTTAGCAAGGCGGCGAGCGAGCGGGTGGCGCTGCGCGTCGAGAGGCGCGAGCGCACACGGGAGCAAGATCTGGTCACCATCGCGTATGGCGACGTGCTCTCGGCCCAGTTGGTAGTGGACAAGGCAGGAAAAAGCAGGATCAGCCGCGGCGAGGTCGCGTTGGGGGGCACCGCGTTGCCGCCTCAGCGCGACGGGATCTGGATTGCCGGCACGCTCGAGCAGGTCGACGTGGACCGGTGGCAGGATCTGCTATCGCAGCAGGCGGCTGTCGCCGGCGAAAGCGGCGTCGCATTCGCCGGGATCGACCTGTCGGCGGCGCAGGTTCGGGCACTGTCCCGTGACTTCCACGACGTGAAGCTCGGCGCTACGCGCCACGAGGGCGCCTGGTCGTTGAAGGTCGACAGCCGCGAGATCACGGGCGAGTTGAAATGGCTGCCTGAAGGAGATGGCATGATCGTTGGCCGCTTCGCTCGCCTCGAGCTGCCGTCTGCCACTCCCGAGCTGGAGCCCGAGCCGGCGAGCGCTCGGCCCGGCGAGGGCAAGGACCTGCCGTCGGTCGACCTGACCGCGGACGACTTCCGCATGGGCCAACGCCAGTTCGGCAAGCTCTCGCTGCAGGCTGTCCCAAACGGTGGAGACTGGCGCATCGAGCGGCTCGAGCTGACCAACCCCGACGGTACCCTCAGCCTCACCGGCCTGTGGCAGGCCTGGGCCGTGAGCCCGCGCACACAGATCAGCCTCAAGCTCGACGTGAAGGATATCGGTCGCTTCTTTGCCCGCATGGCCTTGCCACAGGGCATCCAGGGCGGCAAGGCCAAGCTGGAGGGGCCGCTCTCCTGGTCCGGACCGCCCTATGCGCTCGACCTTCCCACGTTGTCGGGTCAACTGGTGCTGGGGGCCAGCAAGGGGCGCTTCGTGAAGATCGATCCGGGCATCGGCAAGCTGCTGTCGGTGGTCAGCCTGCAGACCCTGCCCAAGGTGGTCACGCTCGATTTCACCGACATCTTCAGCCAAGGTTTCGCGTTCGACCAGATCTCCGGCAATATCGAGATCGCGCGCGGAGTCGCCCACACCGACAACTTCAACATGGACGGGTCGGCGGCTCGGGTCGAGATGAAAGGGGACGTGAACCTGGCGGGTGAGACCCAGCAGCTCGACGTGAGGATCTTTCCGGCCATGAGTGACAGCGTGGCGCTGGGCACCGCGCTGGTGAACCCGGCAATCGGCCTGGGCGCGTGGGTGCTGCAAAAGGCATTCCGGGATCCGCTGGGCCAGATCTTATCGTTCCGGTACCACGTGGCCGGAACCTGGACTGCACCGACCGTGACCAAGAAAAAGCGCGAGCCGACGCCGCCGCAGCCGCCGTCCGGCCGCAGATGACACAATCCCGAAGGCAGACTCCATGAAGAAGGCCGTGCGCAAGACCAGAGTGCCTCCGACCGCCCGCTCCGGGTTTGGCCGCGCCCGCCCGCGCTCGACCGAGGTGCCGGCGGCAGCTACCGCAGGGGCGCCGACAGAAGCGGCGCCGGTGTTCCGGATCGCGGGAATACAGATGGCCTCCGGCCCCAACGTCTCGGCCAATCTCAACGAAGCCAGGCGGCTGATCGAGATGGCGGCGGAGCAGGGCGCGCGCCTGGTGGCGCTGCCCGAATGGTTCGCGTGCATGGGGCTGAAGGACACGGACAAGGTCGCCATCCGCGAGAAGGAAGGCGATGGCCCGATCCAGAAATTTCTGTCGGATATGGCGCGCCGCCAGCAGATCTGGTTGATCGGCTGCTCGGTGCCGCTTCAGTCCCCGGAGCCCAGCCGCGTGCACAACAGCATGCTGGTATTCGACGACAGCGGCAAACAGGTTGGGCGCTACGATAAGATCCACCTGTTCAGCCTGGATCTGGGCCAGGAGCGCTTCTCCGAGGAGCGCACCATCCACCCGGGCAAGGACGTGAAGGTGATCGATACGCCTTTCGGACGCGTCGGGCTGTCGGTGTGCTACGACCTGCGCTTTCCCGAACTGTATCGCGCCATGAAGGAGGTGGACCTGATCGTCGTCCCGTCCGCCTTTACCGAAACGACCGGCCGCGCTCACTGGGAAGCGCTGATCCGTGCGCGCGCCATCGAAAATCTGGCCTATGTCCTGGCCCCTGCCCAGGGCGGGTATCATCTGAGCGGGCGAGAGACCCATGGGCACAGCATGATCGTGGACCCTTGGGGCGTGGTGCTCGACCGCCTGCCGCGCGGCTCCGGGATCGTGGTGGCCGGGATCAATCCCACCTACCAGGCGCATTTGCGCGACAGCCTGCCAGCGCTGAAGCACCGCACGATACACAGGGTTTGAGGGGCGAGGGACTAGGGGCGAGGGATTAGGGAGCAACGTCGGTGGGTGGCTTGCTTGGTTGAATCTCGCAGTAGTTACCCGCATAACAATGTCGCCTGATAACGAACTCCTTTGACTCAACGACCGTCAATCCCTAGCCCCTAGCCCCTAGCCCCTAGCCCCTAGCCCCTAGCCCCTAGCCCCTAGCCCCTAGCCCCTAGCCCCTAGCCCCTAGCCCCTAGCCCCTAGCCCTCACCCCTCGAGACAATGAACGCTCCCAACAATACCGAACTGCTCTTCGCCACCGCCGATCGCGCGTTGCTGGCGCCCTATGGTCTCGATGCGGGCGGGCTCACGCAGGTGTTCGGCCGCATCATGGCGCACCAGGTAGACGCCGCCGACCTCTACTTCCAGTACAGCCGCAGCGAGAGCTGGAGCCTGGAGGAGGGCATCGTCAAGTCCGGCAGTTTCAACATCGACCAGGGTGTGGGGGTGCGTTCCCTGAGCGGGGAGAAGACCGCCTTCGCCTACTCCGACGACATCAGCCTGCCGGCGTTGCGCTCGGCTGCCGAAGCCACACGCGCCATCGCGCGGCAGGGCGGCGATGCGCGCACCCAGGTAGTGCGGCGAAACGAGGGTCGCCGCCTATACCTGCCTGAGGATCCGCTAGGGAGCCTGGAAGATCCGAGGAAAGTAGCGCTGCTCGAGGCGATCGAGCGCTGTGCCCGGGCATGCGACCCGCGCGTAAAACAAGTGATCGCGAGCCTGGCGGGAGAGTACGACGTCATGCTGGTGGCGCGCTCCGACGGCGTCATGGCGGCCGATGTGCGCCCGCTGGTGCGTTTGTCCGTACAGGTCATTGCGGAAGAGAACGGGCGCCGGGAGCAGGGCTCGGCCGGCGGCGGCGGACGCTTCGACTACAGCTATTTCACCGACGAGGTGGTGCGCGGGTACGCTGAGAAGGCGGTCGAGCAGGCCGTCGTCAACCTCGGTGCGCGGCCGGCCCCGGCCGGCACCATGACGGTTGTGCTGGGCCCGGGCTGGCCCGGCGTATTGCTGCACGAAGCAATCGGACATGGCTTGGAGGGCGACTTCAATCGCAAGGGCAGTTCTGCCTTCACGGGCCGCATCGGCGAGCGCGTGGCGGCGCCGGGCGTTACCGTCGTGGACGATGGCACGCTGCATCAGCGACGTGGTTCCTTGAACATCGACGACGAGGGCAACCCGACGCAGCGCACCGTATTGATCGAAGACGGTGTGCTGAAGGCATACATGCAAGACGCGCTCAACGCGCGGCTGATGGGCGTGGCGGTGACCGGCAACGGACGGCGCGAATCGTTTGCTCACGTGCCTATGCCGCGTATGACCAACACCTACATGCTGGCTGGCGACAAGGATCCGCAGGAGATCATCGCGTCGGTCGAACGTGGCCTGTACGCCAAGAATTTTGGCGGCGGGCAGGTGGACATCGTGAGCGGGAAGTTCGTCTTCTCTGCCTCGGAGGCGTACATGATCGAGGACGGGAAGATCACCTATCCGGTCAAAGGTGCCACGCTCATCGGGAACGGCCCCGACGCGCTGACTCGCGTGAGCATGATCGGCAACGACCTTGCTCTCGATCCCGGTGTCGGCACCTGCGGCAAAGAGGGCCAGAGTGTGCCGGTCGGTGTCGGCCAGCCCACGCTGCGAATCGATGGGCTCACCGTGGGCGGCACTGCAGCTTAGGGAAGCCCTGCTTCCCTGGACCCGCCTTCTGGGCAGACCGACTCAGTCGTCCATCTCCCGCGCGCAGTTGCGGATCAGGCCATTCATGTAATAGCTGGTGGTCGAGCCTTCCCAGCGCAGGTACTGGTTCTGGATCTGGTAGGCCTCGCGCTCCCTGGCGTACCAGCCGTAGCAATCGGGCAGTGAGTCGAACTTGCCCGTCACGCCTTGGACATGGTGAACCAGCTCGTGCAGGAGGATCGATCTGGCCGGCAGGTCCCGCTCGATATCCAGCTCCTGATCGATATAGACGCCTTCGCCTTTCAGATAGAAGGCTTTGACCCTGCAGATGCTTCGACAGATGCGCGCCTCGAGCTGTGCGCGAGGAACGCGGTGCACCTCTGGCAGCGTCTCGGGCACCGGGTATCCAGACACCATCTTGATGGCGGTGAACAACTCGAGGAGAAGCTGGGCGAGGGGCTGGTCCGGCATCACATTCCTCCTCGTAGCAGGCGGTGGGGCGCTGAAATAGTGGAGTGCCCGGCCGGTCGCTGTCAACCCACCTGCCCCCAGGGCTGACGGTTGGCGAGCAGCGCGCTCGCGCTGCTCGCATATAACGGCTGCAGTGTCGGTGCGCAGTGCCCTGTTAGAATACGGCGTCGACTTTTCTCTCACGCTTCGCGCTTCGTATATCCATGATCCTCATTCTCGACGACAATGCCGACCCGAAGAGCGCCGAGTACGCTCAGCTTCTGGGGGCGCTGCACCGTCTGCCCGGCATCAACGTCAAGGTGCATCGCATCGAAGGCGAGCTGCGCGCGGTGACCGAGGTCTATCTCATCGGCGACACCAAGCAACTGTTGATCGAAGAGATGCAGGCGCTGCCGCTGGTGCAGCGCGTGGTCAGGGTATCGGAGGAGTACCGCATCCTCGGACGACACAAGGACGACAGCCGGCCCAGCCACTTCGAATACCAAGGCCTGCGCTTCGGGCAAGACACCCTGAACGTGTTCGCCGGCCTGTGCGCGGTCGACACCCCGCAGCACGTGGAGCAGATGTGCCGGGCGCTGCGCGACAACGGTCAGGTGTGCACACGCATGGGTGCGTACAAGCCGCGCACCAGTCCCTACTCGTTCCAAGGCCACGGGCGCTCCTGCCTCGACTACGTGTTCGACATCGCGGGAAGGTACGGCATCAAGGTCATCGCCATGGAGGTGACCCACGAGTCGCACGTCGTCGAGATCCGCGAGGCGCTGCGCCAGACTGGCAGCCCTACCGGCGTGATGCTGCAGATCGGCACCCGCAACACGCAGAACTTCGAGCTCCTCAAGGCAGTCGGGCGGCAGCAGGAATTTCCGGTTCTGCTCAAGCGCGGCTTTGGCATCACCTTGGATGAATCGCTGAACGCCGCGGAGTATCTGGCCAGCGAGGGCAACAGCAAGGTCGTCTTCGGGCTGCGTGGGATGAAAACCAACATGGGCGATCCGCACCGCAACTTCGTGGACTTTGCTCACGTTCCGGTGGTCAGGCGCCTTACCCGCATGCCGGTCTGTATCGATCCGTCCCACTCGGTCGGGTCGCGTGCGCGCGCGCCCGACGGCATCCTGGAGCTCATGCATGTGACGGCGCAGGCGGTGTCGGCTGGCGCCAACATGGTACTGGTGGACTTTCACCCCGATCCAGGCAAGGCGTTGGTGGACGGACCCCAGGCGCTGCTCTTGTCCGAGTTGCCCTACTTCCTGGAAGACGTGGGCATCGCTCGCGAGGCTTATCTACGTCGGGTCGAGGCGGCGCGACGCCACCGGGGCGGCTAAAGGCGCGACGCGCCCGAGGCTGCCGCGCAGGGGGTCGTTTTGCCAAACTCCTGCTCCTTAACGCATAATCGCCGGGTTTACCGTGCTCCCACCGGCACTGCGCCGGTCCGAACAGACTATGGCCGATACCGCCGCGAAGAACACTCTGCTCAACAGCCTGGAGCATCTGGGCGAGGGCACCGCGTTGGCGCAGCAGATCTTCGACATGATCGGCCACTCGAAATTCTTCGCCGATTTCAGTCGCGACGATGTGCAGATGCTGGCCGGTTTCATGCAGGTCTACCGCGCCGAGCCGGGCAGCATGATCATCCGCGAGGGTGATATCGACGACTACATGCTGCTGATCATCCAGGGCAAGGTGGACATCGTGAAGACGGACAAGCGCGGCGTGATCCAGGCTATGACCAGCGTTGGACCCGGGATGACCTTGGGCGAGATGTCCATGATCGACGGCGAGCCTCGTTTCGCCACCTGCATCGCGGTCGAGCCCACGACGTTCGCCGTGCTGTCGCGTGACGCCATGGTCCGCATCATCCTGGAGGAGCCGGCGCTGGGCGCGAAGCTCCTCATCAAGCTCGTGACCCTGCTGTCCCAGCGACTGCGCCAGACCAGCTCTACGTTGCTCCACTACATGGAGCGGTGAGCTTCAGCGCCGTCGTAAGGTCGGCCGCGGCGGTGGCCGTCCTCGCCGTCGTTTCCGTCTACGCTGCTGCCGTCTGCGCCGAACCTGTTCGTGCCAGCGACGACGCCGGCCGGCAGATCCTGCTGAACGCTCCTGCACGGCGCGTGGTGACGCTGGCGCCCCACCTGACAGAGCTGATCTTCGCAGCCGGCGGTGCGGCGAGCTTGGTCGGCGTGGACAGCTTCAGCAGCTATCCTCCGGCTGTTGCCCGCTTGCCTCGGGTGGGCGATGCCGCCGGCCTGGATCTGGAGCGAATTCTTGCCTTGCGCCCGGACCTGATCTTTGGCTGGCTGTCGGGTAACAAGCCGTCCGACATCGCCCGTCTGGAGCAGCTGCGGGTCCAGCTGTTTCTGAGCGAACCGCGCCATCTGAACGATATTCCGCGCACGTTGCGAGTCATGGGCCAGCTGCTGGGGACCGCAGCCGCCGCCGAGCAGCAGGCGCGCGCCTTCGAGCAGCGGCTGCAGGCGATGCAGGTCCAATTTGCAGGCGCGCGGCCGGTGCCGGTTTTTTTCGAGATCTGGCACCAGCCGCTGATCACCGTCACCGGGCAGCACCTGATCAGCGACGCTATCACACTGTGCGGCGGACAGAATGTGTTCGGGGCGCTGGCAGGGCTGGCGCCACCGGTGAGTCTGGAGAGCGTGCTCGCGGCAGACCCGGAAGTGATCATCGCGACCGACGTGCCGCCAGGAGCGCTAGCCGCCTGGGACAAGCACCCGCGTGTGCGCGCTGTGCAGCGGAAACAGATCTATCAGCTGGCGCCCGAACTGATCACGCGCGCCACGCCTCGGGTACTGGACGGCGTAGAGAAGATATGCCAATGGCTGCACCAGGCGCGAGAAGCCAGTCGCTAGCGGGTGTGCAAGGTTCCGTCTAGAGCCCGATTCGCTGTCCCTTGTAGAGCACGGGCCCGGTCGGCAGGCCGGTGGGTGACCCGCCCTCGGGTTCCACGCTCATGGCCAGACCCCAGGCAGTGTTGATGACCGGCATCAGTTTTTGCGGGATCACGAGCTCCTGGGTCGGCGCGGTGTTGATCAGGCCCAGCGACACCGGCTTCTGCTCGCCACCAGGCATCATCCACAGCTCCCACGCTGTGCCAGGCGGCATTTCCGCATGTCCGAGAACGCGAATGCGCAGCTTCGGACCGTCCTTCTGCTGTGAAGGCCAGGACACCGTCATGACCGGGGCGGATTTGTCATCCGCCATCACCACCACCATCATTTCGCGCGGGTGCGTGGCGGGCGGGATCACCGCGAGCCAGACGGCGAGCGCCACTGCCACGGTGGCACTGGCGATAGCGGCACCGCGCCAGAAGCCGAGGTTTACCCAGAATCCGCGCGGCGCTCCGAACCCTCGGCGCCGCGAGCCCGCCTGGATACGATCCTCGATCGCCTGCCATACCCGTGCCGGCGGCTGCACGGGTTCAGCCAGCGCGTTCAGAGGGGCGAGGCGCCCTTGCCACTGCGCCACGAGTTGCCGCAGTTGCGGGTCGTCCTTCAGCGAGCGTTCGAACCGCCGGCGCGCACGCCCCTGCAGCGTGCCGAGCGCATACTCGGCGGACAAGGCATCGCGCAGTTGTTCGTTCTGGTATTTCACGATGCTGGCTCGATCACGCGGCTTTGCCCTCCATGCAGCCCTTGAGCCGGTCCAGGCCACGACGGATCCAGGTTTTTACCGTGCCCAGAGGCTGTTTGAGGTGGCTCGCAAGCTCGCCATGCGACAGGCCGTGCGCATAGGCCAGCATGATGGTTTGACGCTGATTGCCGCTGAGCTGCTTCAGGCAGTCCGCCAGCGCGCGGGCGTCGCGGCTGTCGCCGAGCAACAGGTCGGGGCCGGGCGCGTCGTCCGGCACCGCTTCGACGAGCAGATCGTAGTCCTCGCTGCCCTGCTCGAGGTTGGGCCGCCGCAACCAGTCCAGGGCCCGGTTGCGCACGATGGCGGTCATCCACGTCATCGGGGCGCTGCGCGCCGCACTGTAGTCGGCGATGTGATTCCAGATGTTGACAAAGCTCTCCTGCAGGACCTCTTCCGCCCAGTCTTCACGTCTCAATATACGGATGGCGACCCCGTATAGTTTCGCCGCGGTGTGGCGATAGAGCTCGGCGAACGCTCGCTGGTCGCGCAGTGCGCAACGCGCCATCAACTCGGCTATTGCGTCGATCTCAGCCACGATGTCGAGCAACTACGGCGATGTTGAGGAGCCACGTATTCAACGGTCACAGGGTCTAATAGCCAAGTGTCGAGCAACGGCGTGTCGAAAAATCACGGCGTCGGTGGGTGTGCGCGTTAGCGCGCCAACGCTCAATCGCCGCCGACGGGGTTGCGGCCCTTCTGCCACAGCACGTCTGCGTGCCCGTCGCGCTGGTTGATCACACGGCTCAGCACGAACAGCAAGTCGGACAGGCGGTTCAGATACTGCACACAATACGGAGACAGGGCCTCGGCGGATGCAAGGGCGACCACCCGGCGTTCAGCGCGCCGGCACACGGTCCGCGCCTGATGGGACAGCGCGGCGGCGCGGCTGCCGCCCGGCAGGATGAAATCCTTGAGCGGCGGCAGATCCGCGTTGTAGCGATCGAGCACCTGCTCCAGGCGGCCGATGTGGGCCGGCTGGACGCGGTCGTGTCCCGGAATGGAGAGCTCGCCGCCCAGCTCGAACAGGTCGTGCTGCGCGCCGGTCAACACATCCTGAAGGTCCGTGCCTAGAGGCTCGGACAGCAGCAGACCGATGGCGCTGTTCAACTCGTCCACCGCACCGATGGCTTCGATGCGCAAACTGTCTTTTGCGGTGCGCGAGCCATCACCCAGGCCGGTTTGACCGGAATCACCAGTGCGCGTGTAGATTCGGGTGAGGCGGTGTCCCATCGTCGTGACAGACCTGTCGTGGTGGCAGCGGTCGACATCCGGAGCGGATGCGGCGCTGGAGATTATAGGCGCTCGCCGCTGAGCTCACCAACGCGGGGGCACTCCGCCAGATTCCGCAATCGCGTCAGCCGCCAAGCTCTTCCACTTCGAGCTGAAGGTACCGATGCAGGACATTCTGGCGGTGCAGGGAGGGATACATGGCCCAGCTCGCATAGGCGGGCAGGGTTGCCGTATCCACCGCGTCGATCAGGCTGGCGCCGCTCTGGTACAGCGCGTGCACCTTGTCATCCAGCGCGCGCAGGTAGGCAGCGGTGGCCTGGATGGTTTCCGCACCACCGGCCGGACCGTGACCCGGCACGATTACGCGAGCGGCAACGCGTCCCAGCTGGTCGAGTGCCCGCAGCCAGCTGTCGAGCTTGCCGTCGCGCAGCTCGGGGATGCGTTTGGCGGCCACCAGCCCACCGGCGAACAGCACCCCGCTCTTGCGGTCGAACACTGCCAGATCGCCCGGAGTGCTGGCCCATCCGAAGTACAGCAGCTCGAGCGTGCGGCCTGCCGCTTGCACGGTGATGGACCGCTCTATCGTTGTCTGCGGAAGCACGAGTCGGGTCCCAGCCATGGCCTCTTGCCCGAGGATCTTGCGCAGATTCTCCAGGCAATGCTCACAGCGGCTGCGCATCAGCTCCGCCGAGCTTGCGTGGGTGATGATCCGTGCGCCCAGCTCGGCAAAGGCGGCGTTGCCGAACAGGAACTCCTGCACGGCGTGGGTGTTGACGACGAGCTCCACCGGCTTGTCGGAGATACGGCGGATCGCCTCGATCATGGCTTTGCCGTGGCGATACGATATGCCGGTATCGATCACGATTACACCAGAACTGCCGACGATGAAGCCGGAGTTCCCGATATCACCGCCGTTGTCGAGCCCGATCTCCCCCAGATCGCCAATGAACGCGTACACGCCTTCGCCGACCTGGATCGGCTGAAGCGCGTGAGCCGACGGCAACGAAACTCCGAGCATCAGCAGACAGGCGAGCGAACAGCGGAGCATCGGGCGGGTCCAGCGGAGGAAGTGCAAACGAGTACCGCGATCACGTTACTGGAGTTCAACCGCCCAGGCAACAAGCTCCGCATCCGCAGTTTGCGGCGAGGGTGGCTTTGCGGCATGCTGGCGCGCGTCGGGAGAAACCATTCGGCTACGATGAAACGCAGAATCACGCTGCTGTGCGCGGCACTGTGCGCTGCCATGGGCAATCTCGTATTCGCACAGCAGACGCAACCGTTCGATCTGGACGAGATCGTGCCCGGCAACTTCGTGCACTACGGGACGCTGGAGGATCGCGCGCCCGTGAACCTCGGCGACCAGGCCAATATCGGATTCATCGTCGGCAGCCGCTGTGTCGCGGTGATCGACACCGGCGGCTCGTTCGCCGTGGGCGAGAGGCTGCGTCGAGCCATCCGGACGCGCACCAGCCTGCCCGTCTGCTACGTCATCATCACCCACGTGCATCCAGATCACATTTTTGGCGCCGCCGCTTTCGTCGCGGACGCCCCCGTCTATATCGGCCACCATAACCTCGTGCGGGCCATGCAGCAGCGTGGCAAGTTCTACCTGAATACGCTCAAGCGTGATCTGGGTGAACTGGCTGCGGGCAGCGAAGTGATTCCGCCCACGCTGCTGGTCCAGGACGAAATGAAGCTCGATCTCGGTGACCGCAGCATCGTCTTGCATGCCTGGCCTGTGGCACATACCGACAATGATCTGACCGTGTTCGATGAGCAGACGCGTACCTTCTGGACAGGGGACCTGCTCTTCGTGCAACACACCCCGGTCGTCGACGGCAGCATTATCGGCTTCTTATCGGCGCTCGATCGGCTCGAAGCTGTTCACGCACAGCACTTCGTCGCTGGCCACGGGCGCACGGATCAGTCCTGGCCGCAGGCGCTGCAGCCGGAGCGGCGGTATCTGAGACTGATCGTGGACGAGACGCGCCGCGCGCTAAAGCAAAGGAAGACGATCGAAGCGGCGGTCGACACGGTCGGCCTGTCCGAAGAGAACAACTGGGTCAACTTCGAGTCGTTTCATCGGCGCAACGTGACCGCCGCTTACACTGAGCTGGAATGGGAAGACTAGAGCGCCGCCTCGTCCGTGCGCGGCGGATGGAACTGGCGATGCGCGACCTTAGGAAGGATGCGGCCGTGGGCTATAATCGCTCGCCGAATAGCATGAGCAGTTCTAAGAGCCTAAGGAGTCGTTCTAAGAGCCAAGGAGTCGCCCGATGCTGTCTTGCTGGAAGCCGATCGTCCTGACCGTTCTCGCCGGCGTGCTGCTCGCCGGGCCGGCGCTGGGCAATGAAAAGGCTGAACCCGATCCCGCCGCATCGCCCTACTGGGACGCGATCCGGAAGATCACGTTCGGCGATCGCGAGGTCCAGGACGGCAAGGACGTGCTGCGCGTCTACCTGTCGCTGCGCGCCGATGATGCTTCTACCGTCCCGGTGGCGGTGAAGGCCCAGATCGACCAGAAGCCCGAGCTGTACATCAAGACCGTGTATCTGATCGTCGAACGCAATCCTTCGCCGGCGGCCGGGGTGTTCCACTTCACTCCGGACAGCGGGCGGGTGCAGGTCGAGACGCGCCTGCGCTTCGAGGACTTCAGCCACGTGCGCGCGATCGCGGAGACGAGCGATGGGAAGCTGTACATGGCGTCGCGCTGGGTGAAGGCGGCCGGCGGCTGCTCCGCGCCCAATGCCAGGAATGCGGTTCCCGCCCATCTGCTCGGGCGGATGAAGTTCAAGTTCGAGGAGGAGACGATCCGCTACAACGAGCCCGCCCTGGTGCAACTCATGATCCGCCATCCCAACGAATCCGCCCTGGCGGGCGATTTCGACCCGAGCAAGGTCCCTCAATTCGTGCGCAGCGTGGTGGTGACCTACGCCGGCAAACCGGTCATGACGGCCGAGTTGGACTTTTCCATCAGCGACAATCCGAGCTTCCGTTTCTACTTCGTGCCGCACGAAAAGGGCGAGTTGCGCGCCGAAGTGGAGGACACCCACGATCAGCGTTACACGCAGACGTTCATCGTCGCCGACGACATCAAATTGCCCGGCGGGTGATACCGGTGCGGCATACGGGCCCTGGCGTCGCGGCTGCGCCGCTTGCCCCGCGCCAATTGACCGACCCCGGCCTATCCGATAAAGTTCGCGCTGGTTGCAAGATCGCTTCGTCCCGAGGGCATTCTCGCCAGAGCCAAGGTCAATGACCAACATGAACATCCTCCGCGTGATCGTCGCCTGTACCCTGGCAACTCTGGCCGCGCTGTGTGCGCCGGTCTGGGCAGAAGGGGACCCGGCCGCCGCCCTGAGCAAGAAGCAGATGTGCGAGGGGTGCCACGGCATTCCCGATTTCCGCACTGCCTATCCCGACGTGTACACCGTGCCAAAGCTCGGCAACCAGAGCGCGGGGTATATCGTCAAGGCGTTGCAGGACTACAAGTCCGGAGCACGCAAGCACCCGAGCATGCGCGGGATCGCTGCCAGTCTGAGCGACAAGGACATGGCCGACCTCGCCGCCTACTACTCCGGCGGCGAAGCGGCGAAGTGACCGAAACCACCGATGGACCGAGCGCGCACATGAAAAAATTGATCCTGACCGCTGCTTGCATGCTGTGCCGCGAGCGGTGCTGCTCTGGCGGCGGACTACGAAGCGGGCAAGAAGAAAGCCGAGGAAATCTGTGCCGCCTGTCACGGTCCCGATGGCAACAAGCCGCTGACGCCGGAAACCCCGCGCATCGGGGGCCAGTACTACGACTATCTGGTGCATTCGCTGAAGGCGTACCGCTCGGGCGCCCGCGAGAACCCTCTGATGGGTCCCGATGGCCAAGCCGCTCAGCGACAAGGAGGTCAAGGACGTGGCCTGGTACTTCTCCAAGCAGCCGGGTCTGGTGTCCAAGTACTAGCGTCCGACAATAAGGCTCGTCTCACGGCGACGAAGGGCGGCATCGCTGCCGGCCCTTTGCTTTGGAGCGCCGGCATCGCCGCGGGCGCCTTGCTCTTTGCTGTGCCGGTTGTTGGGTTCTCGGGCGGATCCCGCTATTGCCGCACTTGCCGCTCGAGGCAGTCCATATACAGCCGTTCATCCGGCGCCGTTCCCGCGCGCTGGGCCTGCCAGATGACCTCACCCAGGCACTCCATCACCGCGTGCAGCGCAGCGTGCTCCGAGCCGGTATGCCGGACCAGGCTCCTGTAGCGCTCGGTGATCCCGGTGGGCTGGTCGATAGACAGTTGTTCGGCCACCGCGAGGTGCAGGGACAGATGCAGAAATGGATTGAGATCGCCCGCTTCAGGCAGTAGTCGCGATCGGCGTGGCGGTCCGGCTGCTCCAGGATGGCGTGATACTCGGGATGGAGCAGCATCACCTCGAGCACGGTCTGCTCCAGGCCGGACAGGGATTCACCGCGGCGAGACTTGGCCCAGGTGTCGAAGAAGAAGCGGCGCGCCTGGTCGCGGCTGGGGGCGAACATGCTCTATTCGTGAAACCTTGATGTTGCGCGCGTCACGCAGCCGCGACTCCTAGCCTGGATAATTCACGCGGGAATCGGGGCGGGCGTCTTGTGCTTGTACTCGCACAGGTCGCGGATGGCGCAAGTCGGACACTCGGGCTTGCGCGCCTTGCAGACGTAGCGGCCGTGCAGGATGAGCCAGTGATGTGCGTTCTTGCGATAGGCCTCGGGCACGAATTTCAGCAGCTTCTTCTCCACCTCTACCACGTTCTTGCCCGGTGCGATGCCGGTCCGGTTTGCCACGCGGAAGATGTGCGTGTCCACGGCGATAGTCGGCTCGCCGAAAGCCGTGTTCAGAACCACGTTGGCGGTCTTGCGCCCGACTCCCGGCAGGCTCTCCAGTGCCTCGCGATCCCGCGGCACTTCGCCCCCATGACGATCGACCAGGATACGGCAGGCGGCAAGCAGGTTCTTCGCCTTGGTGCGATACAGCCCGATGGTCTTGATGGTCTCCTCGAGCCCAGCCTGGCCTAGTGCGAGCATTGCTTTCGGGCTGCTGGCCAATGCAAACAGACGCGGAGTGGCCAGATTCACGCTCTTGTCAGTGGCCTGTGCCGACAGCATCACGGCGACGAGCAGCTCGAACGGCGTGCGGAATTCCAGCTCGGTCCTCGGATTCGGGTTCAAGGCCTTGAGGCGGCTGAAGATTTCCTCGCGCTTGGCGGCGTTCATACGGCCGGGCTCCTCACACTTTGGTTCCGGCGCGCCGGGCTCGCGCCCGTTCCAAGGCCGCTCGAATCGCCGCCTGCTTGCGTTCCGCACCGGGCGAAATTGCCGCCCGGTCTGTCCGTCTACGTTTCCTGTCGGCTTTCGCAGCCAGACGAGCTTCCCGCTCTTCGCGCTCGCGTGCACTACGAGCCAGATTGAACTGGTAGCGCGCCCGTGCTTCGGCTGCGCGCTGCTCGGCGCCGTGATCCGCAATGGCCGCTCCACGCCGGGCCAGTTCTGCGACCTCCACCATCTCGATGCAATCCACCGGGCAGGGCGGGATACACAGTTCGCAGCCGGTGCAATGCTCCAGCAGCACCGTGTGCATCAGCTTGGGGGCTCCGACGATGGCGTCGACCGGACATGCCTGGATGCATAGCGTGCACCCGATGCACCAGCTCTCGTCGATCAGCGCCGCGGCGCGCGGCTGCTCCACGCCGTTGGCCGGGTTCAGCGGCCTCGCCTTCCGACCCAGCAGCGCGGCGAGCTTCGCGATCCCCTCCGCGCCGCCTGGCGGACATTGATCGATCTCCGCCTCGCCCTGCGCGATCGCTGCAGCATACGGACGGCACGCGGGATAGCCGCACTTCGTGCACTGCGTCTGCGGCAGGAGGGCGTCGATCTGATCGACCAGGTCAGCGGTCATTGGTGGCATAGGATCAGGTTCAGCACGGAGACTGGCAATTCGCTGTTCCTGTTCTCCCGTTCTCTACGTCCTGTCGCGCCGAAAACGGGTGCTCAAGCGGCAGCGGCCCGGCGCTGCAAGTGGATCAGACAACGATCGATCCACTGAGCGGTGAGCTTCTCCTGCACCGAGTTCTGCAGCAGACGTGCGGCCAGGCCCGGGAAGTCGACGCGGTCGATCGGCTGGTCCTGATTGAAGCAGGAGAACACGTAGCTGCGCTCCCCGCTGACCGGATCCACATGCGGCTGCAGGCATTGTGCGCAGATCTCCTTCATCATGCACTGCATCGGCGAGTTGATCGAGGCGATGGCGAAATGGTGCGGTTTCAGGTGCGCTGCCAGCACGCCGTGGCGGGCGGCGCCCACCGCCGCCATCATGCGGTCCGAGCCAATCGCGACAATGCGATCGGCCGCGCTGAACGGGATCGCTTGCTCGCCCAGCTGGCCGGACGCGTACGCGAGCATGGCCTGCACGATGTTGCCCACGAAGGCGCGATCCTGAGGACGCGTGGGCTGGAATCCTGGCGCCTCATCGCAGCACCACACCACGACGTCGGCGGCAGCCTCGATCTCGGCTACTTTGTAGCGGTCGATGATCTTCTTGTAACCGGCGAAGTAAAGCACCTGAGAGCCGGCCGCGCGTAGAGCCGAACCGATGGAGAACAGCACCGCGTTGCCCAGGCCGCCTCCGGCCAGGATGACGGTCTCATTGGAGGGGATCTCGGTGGGTGTACCGGTCGGGCCCATCAGCACCACGGGCTCTCCCGGTTCCAGCAGCGCGCACAGGTCGGAGGATCCACCCATCTCCAGCACGATGGTCGAAACCAGGCCGCGCTCCCGATCGACCCACGCACCGGTGAGCGCCAGACCCTCCATCGCCAGGCGCGTGCCGTCCACGGCGAGCGCGTGGTGCTCGAAATTCTGCAGGCGGTAGAACTGACCTGGCTTGAAGCGGCGCGCGGCGGTGGGCGCCTTCACGATCACCTCGACGATGGTGGGCGTGAGCCGGATCACTTCGTGCACGGTCGCGCGCAGCTCGCGATTCAGTCGGGCTTCGAATTCCGCGTCGCTGTCCAGACAAGCTGCGGGGACGGTATCGAGGATGCGGCTGACTGACCGGATAGCCTTGCTTGGCCCCGCCCATGGCCTTGACCACGTTGCCGAAGAAGGACGGATGCAGATCGCCGAAGAAGCTGACGAAGCGGCCGTCCGAGCGCTTTGACAGCAGCACGCGCACTTCTCTCGGCTTGGCGCTCGCCCGTTCCGGCTCCACCGGGTTGCCGTTCTCGTCGCAGGCCTGGAAGTATTTCCCGTCCAGGTGGAAATTGCGCGGATCCTCGCGTGCCAGGACGGTGTTGGGTTGTGTCCCTGCCGCGACGAGGATCGAGCGTGCCGGCAGCAGCGTCTCGCCGGCTGCGTCCAGCGTGTTGTCTGCGCTGGCGCGTTGTACCGAAACGCGCAGACCGCTGGCATGGCCGAACTCGTCGACTTCCACGGCTACTGGACTCAGGCCCTCGGCGAAGCGGATGCCCTCTTCCAACGCTTTTTCGATTTCTTCGTGATTCAACGTGTAGGAAGGGCTGTCGATGAGGCGCTTGCGGTAGGCGATGGTCACCCCGCCCCAGGACTGCAGCAGCTCGACGATGCGCGCCTCGCGGCCGTCTTTGCGTGCAGCCTCGCGCTCGGCGCGGATGGCCCGCGCGTGCTCGATGAACTCATCGGCGATGCGGCTCTCCTCGGCGCTCCAGCCTGCGCGGACCGCGGTCTTGCCGCGCTCGGCTACCAGCGTCTCGTAGCGCTCGAGGAACTTCTCCACCTGTACGGGATAGTACGCAAGCGACTCGGTCGCGGTGTCGATGGCGGTCAACCCGCCACCGACCACCACCACCGGCAGCCGGATCTGCAGGTTCGCGACCGAATCGCTGTTTGGCTGCGCCGGTGAGCTGCAGCGCCATGAGGAAATCCGACGCGGTGCGCACACCGCGAGCGAGCCCGTTGGGCAGATCGAGCACGGTAGGCCGGCCAGCCCCCGCGCACAGCGCGACGTGGTCGAAACCGAAATCGAAGGCGTCATCCAGCGTCAGCGTTCCGCCGAAGCGCACGCCGCCGAACAAGCTGGAACTCACTGCGGCGCTCGAGCAGCAGCCGGACGAGCTTGAGGAAATTCTTGTCCCAGCGCACCGTGATGCCGTATTCGGCCACGCCGCCGAAGCCCGCCATGACGCGATCGTCCAGCGACTCGTACAGAGCGCGCATGTCGCGGATCGGCTGGAAGGCAACGCGTTCGCCCGGCCGAGCCGACGCCCGAGATCTCCGCGGGAAGCGGCTCGATCTTGAGCCCGTCGATGCCGACGACGCGGTGACCGTCGTTCATCAGATGATGGGCGAGGGTGAATCCTGCAGGCCCCATTCCCACCACCAGCACGCGCTTGCCGCTGGCTGGCTGAGGATATGGGCGCCGCAGGTCGAGCGGATTCCAGCGCGTGAGCAGCGAATAGATCTCGAAGCCCCACGGCAGCTCGAGCACGTCTTTCAGCGTGCGCGTTTCGGCCTGCGGGATGTTGACCGGCTCCTGCTTCTGGTAGATGCAGGACTTCATGCAGTCGTTGCAGATGCGATGCCCGGTGCCGGCCACCATCGGATTGTCGACGCAGATGATCGCCAGCGCCCCGATCGACTGGCCCTCGGTCTTTACCTTGTGGAATTCGGAGATCTTCTCTTCGAGCGGACAGCCGGCGAGCGCAACGCCGAACACGGTCTTCTTGAACGGGCAGCGGCAGCCGTGCCCGGCTGTGCTTTCTCCTTCAGACCGTGCGAGCAGGAATCGCGGCCCTGCTCGTGGCACCAGATGCAGTAGTTGGCCTGGTCCAGCGCGCCCACCAGATCGGTGCCCGGATCGGTGAGGGCGAAGCCCTGGCGGCGGCGCAGGTGATCGAGTCGGAAACTACGGAACCCCGCGCTGTCGTCGGCGATCACCGGGACCAGACGCTGGTAGTCGAGCTTCGCAGGCGCTCTTGAACAAGACTCCCGTGGCGGTGGCGTGCCCGGCCCTCAGGCGTGTGCGCAGCCCAGGCAGCATAGCGCAGCGCGAGTTCCAGCTCCTCTGCGTGCGCGGCCTCGTCCTGCTGCCACTCAGACACGAGCCGTGCGAATCCCAGCTCGCTGAATGTTCCCCCCATATCGCGCTGCGAGTTGGGCCTCGAGGGCAAGGCCGTCGATGCTAGCCGCCGCTTCGGGTTTGATGCGGTTCATGGCCTTGCGCTGCACGAACAGCCGCTTGCAGGCGAACAGGGGAGCCAGCTCATGATGGCGTGCTGCCAGCGCGCTGACGGCTGCCTCGATGCCGAACAACTCGGCGATGAAGTCCTCGAGGTGCGGCGCCAGTGCGATCAGCAACTCCGACTCCGGCTTCCCGGCGCGTGAGTCGGGGTTGGCGCGGGCTTCGACCAGGCGGTTCGCCAGCTCCGGTTCGGTCTGCACCGAGGTGCTGCAGAAACCGTTGGTCGAGGCGGGTCAGACCGTCGCGCCGGTACAGGTCTTCGAACGCGACTCCGAAGCGCAGTTTGAGGACGGATTGGACGGGCGCTGTGCGAGAGGCGGTAGCGGAGATGGTCATCAAAGAACTGCGGGGAATATGGATATGTGCCGAACCGGTGGATCGCCCCACCTTCGAGATCCCATTGATCCTAGATAGGGGCGTGAAAAAAGGGCGTCAAGTATAGCAGCCGGAACTCATCCGACGGCCCGCACCTTGGTCAGAGTTTCCCTAGCGCCTGAACGCAGTCTCGAACCAGGCGCGGCCCGGTAAATACCAGCCCGCTGTAGAGTTGGATCAGCTTCGCACCGGCAGCAATCTTTTCGAGCGCGTCTTCGACCCGCAGGATGCCGCCCACGCCAACGATAGGAATGCGCTCACCCAGCGTCGCATGCAGCCGGCGCACCGACGGCGGTCGACCGCTCTCGCAACGGGCCGCCGCTCATGCCGCCGCTCTCTTCGCCGTACGGCAAGCCCTTCGACGCCTGCTCGCGACACCGTGGTGTTGGTCGCGATCACCCCGTCCACGCGCATGCTCGAGCAGCAACTGCGCGACGGCGTCGATCTGCTCATCGGTGAGGTCGGGCGCGATCTTCACCGCCAGGGGTACGTAGCGCCCGTGCGCTACGGCAAGCGTCTGCTGCTCAGCCTTGAGTGTCGCGAGCAGGCGGTCCAGCTCGTCTGCCTGCTGCAGTTGCCGCAGGTTCTGTGGTATTGGGCGAGGAGATGTTGACCGTGAGATAGCTCGCCAGCGGATAGGCCTTGCGCATGCACGCCAGATAGTCGGCCGCAGCGCGCTCGATCGGTGTGTCGAAGTTCTTGCCGATGTTGATGCCGAGGATGCCGCGGTAGCGCGCGCGGCTCACATTGTGCACCAGCCGATCGACGCCGAGATTGTTGAAGCCCATGCGGTTGATCAGCGCCTGCGCCTGCGGGACGCGGAACAATCGTGGACGCAGGATTGCCCGGCTGCGGACGTGGCGTGACCGTGCCGACTTCGATGAAGCCGAAGCCGAGGGTGGCGAGGGCATCGATGTGCTCGCCGTTCTTGTCCAGTCCGGCGGCGAGGCCTACTGGATTGGGGAAGGTGAGGCCCATCGCCTGTACTGGCGCGAGCGGCAGCCGCGGCGCGGTGCGCCGAGTGAGGCCGAGCGCGTGCGGCGGCGTCGAACAGCGCCAGCGTCAATCCGTGCGCGCGCTCGGCTTCGAGCCGGAACAGCAGCGGCCGCAGCAGCGCGTACAGCACGGATCAGAAGCGCGGCTCGCGCCGTTCCAGGAAGGCGTTGAGGCCCTCGACCGCGTCGTCGCTCGCCATCACCTGCTGCAGGTCGGTCAGCATGCGAGCGAAGGCGACGCGCTCGCCTTCGCTGCCCGCGCCAGCCGCGCGGAGGCCAGCGACGCCTGGACGCCGACCGGCGACTGGCGCGCGATGGTCTCCGCGATGGTCAAGCGCACGCTCCAGCTGGCTTCCGGCCGGCACCACCTCCTGCACCAGGCCGATGCGGTACGCCTCCTGCGCCGCGAACTCGTCGCCGGTCAGCAGGATGCGCATGGCATTGCCCCAGCCCACCTCCTGCACCAGTCGGACGGTCGCACCGCCGATGGGATAGATGCCGCGCTTGACCTCGATCTGCGCGAAACGTGTGTTATCGGCGGCCACGCGGATGTCGGCGGCCAGCATCAGCTCGATACCGATGGTGAGGCACCATCCGTGCACTGCGATCACCAGCGGTTTCGCAAGCGTGCGTTCGGGCTCGCGCGCAAGGGGATCGAGCGCGCCGTCCGGCAACGGCGGCATGCGCCCGTCGCGGAAGAAAGGCAGCCACTGCGGCAGCTCGATGCCGCCGGTGAAGTGTTCGCCATGCGCGAACAGCAGGCCGCAGCGGAGCTGTCCATCGCGCTGCAGGTCGCCCAGCGCCTGACCGAGCTCGGCGTACATCTGCAGGTCGAAGGCGTTGCGCTTGTCCGGCCGGTTGAGCCCGATCGAGCAGGACGTGCCCGCGCCTGTCGACGGTGACGCGCGGCAGGCTCATGCATGACCTCGCACGCGGTGTCCTGGCTGCCGGCGGCTGCGGTCGGGCACGCCGCTCAAGCGGCCGAGGCATCGGGCGCGAGCCGCTGCCATTGGCCGTTGATCAGGCCTTCCATGGCCTGGAAGTTGATCTTGTAGGCCATCTTGCGGCTCTGCGCGATCCAGTAGCCCAGATACAGGTACGGCAGCCGCAGGCGCCGGCACAACTCCACCTGCCACAGCACGTTGAAGGTACCCAGACTGGCGCCCAGCAGGTCCGGCTCGAAGAAGGTATACACCGACGATACGCCGTCCTCCAGCCGGTCGACGATGCTCACCATGACGCAGCCGCCCATCCTCGCGGAATTCGACCAGGTTGGAGGTGACGTTGCTCTGCAGGAGAAAGTGCCGGTACTGCTCGCGGCTGTCGTGATCCATGCCGCCGCCGGAGTGCCGCGTGGACTGATAGCGCAGATACAACGCGTAGTGTTCGGGGTGGTACTTGAGATCGAGCATGCGCGCGTCCAGGCCTTCGTGGCGCTTGCCCGCGCGGCGTTGCGACCGCGTCGGGCGGAACTCCGAAGTGATGATGCGCACGGGCACGCAGGCGCGGCAGCTGTCGCAATAGGGCCGGTAGGTGAACGCCCCGCTGCGGCGGAAGCCGGCGCGTACCAGCTGGCTGTAGACCTGCGTGTCGATGGCGTGGCTCGGGGTGGCGACCTGCGAGCGTGCCAGCTTGTCCGGCAGATAGCTGCACGGGTACGGCGCCGTGGCGTAAAACTGCAGGACCGAGAACGGCAGGTCGTTGAGCTGCGTCATGCTGGACTCAGGCTCCAGGGCGCTGGAACATCCGGATAGTTTACCAACTCTGCCATCCGGCGCGTGAACTCCGCCCGCCGGATCTCCCGCGCGCCGAACGAGGTCAGCAGCGGCGTGTTCATCTGGCAGTCGATCATGCCGAACTCCCAGCGCTGGAGCTGGCGCACCAGGTGCACCAGCGCGATCTTGGATGCGTCGTCTGCGCGCGAGAACATGGACTCGCCGTAGAACATGCGTCCCAGCGCCACCCCGTACAGGCCGCCGATCAACTCACCTCCGCGCCAGGTTTCCACCGAATGAGCAACGCCCAGCCGATGCAGCCGCGCATAGGCTGCCTGCATCTCGCTGGTGATCCAGGTGCCTGGCTGATGCGGGCGCGGCTCGCTGCAAGCCAGGATGACCTGCTCGAAAGCGCTGTCCGCGCGCACCTCGAAATCCCGCTTGCGCAGCGTCTTGGCCAGCGAGCGCGCGATCTTGAGCTCGTCCGGGAACAGCGCCATGCGCGGGTCGGGGCTCCACCACAGGATGGGCTCGCCGGCGCTGAACCAGGGAAAGATACCGAGACGGTAAGCGCGCAGCAGGCGCTCTGGAGACAGGTCGCCACCAGCCGCAAGCAGTCCGTTGGGGCGGCGCAACGCGCGCTCGACTGGTGGGAAATCGCCGTCTGGCTCGAGCCAGTGGATCAAATAAGCTCTGTCTCCCGCAGGGAGAGGGCAGAGTCTGCTCCGGAGTGGGCCGGGCGCTGAGCACAGCAGCCGCGTGCCAGACTGTGCAAACGCAGCCCGGCACTCAGAACCACTGATCCTTGCCCTTGCTGATCAGGCCGCAGGCCAGCCGCGGTCCGGCGTTGCCGGCAGGCTGGGTGCGCAGGTCGTCGGCGTTCGCATGCACGATCACCGCACGTCCGACGATGCTGTCGGCGGCCGTGCCCAGGCTGATACCGCCGACCTCGGCGTGGTACACGGCGACCCCGTTGCCGTCGGCGCTCAAGTTGCCCAGGTCGCCCGCGTGGCGTTGCGGGCTGTCCGGACCGGCATGCGGTGTCTTGAGCGGGTTGAAGTGCGGGCCGGCGCTGGTGCCATCCGGCGCGGTGCAATCCCCCTTCTCGTGCACGTGGAAGCCGTGCAGTCCCGGCGTGAGACCGGTGACGCGGGCGTCGACCAGCACTTTGTCCCCCTTCTGGATGAACGTCACGTTGCCCGCTGCCTGGCTGCCCTTGGTAGGCGCCAGGGCTGCCGTCGCAGTGGGCGACCGCAGACTCATGTTGGAACAGGCGGCAAGCCAGCCGCAACAGGCGAGCAGTACGAGGAACCTCTTCATGCGCGGTCTCCTGATGATCCGGGCCGTTCGGCTGCGGTGGTGTGCTAGCTCCACCACACGCCGGCCGCACGACCTGCTGTTCGCGACGGTTGTAGCACTCGTACCCTTCAGTGTCAAACCAGCCTTTGCGCGCTGCATTGTGGTGCTCGACAACCGACCGCTGCCCAGTAGTTCGGAACCGGGGCAGGGCAAGGCTTTCAGCTTCTCGAGCACCACCGCCGCTGGTTTGACGGGCCCTACCTGGCGCGGTAACATCCGCGCGTCAGTAGTCACGGTGAATTGCAGGTAGGAGGGCTTAACCAGCCGTATTGATGGCACAAGCTCCCGGTCAACGCATCAGCGCCCTTGCAAGGGGCTTCAACCAACTCAGCAACGCACAGAAAGTCGGGCTACTGGCCGCCCTCGCCGCCGTCGTCGCCCTCGTCGCCGTGGTCCTGCTCTGGGCCCGCACTCCCGAATACCGCGTGCTCTACTCGAATCTGTCCGACCGTGACGGTGGCGAAGTGCTCGCCGCGCTGGGCGGCATGAATATCCCGTATCAGCTAGCCGACGGCGGCACCGCGATCCTGGTGCCGGCGCCGCAGGTGTATGACACGCGCTTGAAGCTTGCCAGCCAGGGCTTGCCCAAAGGCGGCGCGGTCGGGTTCGAGTTGATGGACACGCAGAAGTTCGGCGTCAGCCAGTTTACCCAGGAGGTCAACTACCAGCGTGCGCTGGCCGGCGAGCTCTCGCGCACCATCCAGTCCTTGTCTCAGGTGGCGTCTGCGCGGGTGCACCTGGCGATTCCCCGGCCGAGCGTGTTCGTGCGCGAGCAGCCAAGGCCCAGCGCATCGGTGCTGGTCGGCATCTACCCCGGGCGCAGTCTGGACGAAGGACAGGTAAGCGCGATCCAGCATCTGGTAGCCTCGGCGGTGCCCGAATTGTCGGCGCGCGGCGTCACAGTCGTAGACCAAGCCGGCAACCTTCTCTCGGGTGGTGGCGAGACGACGCAGGCAGGCGGCCTGGATGCCTCGCAGATCAAATATGTGCGTGCACTGGAGAGCGCCTACGCCGCGCGCATCGAGAGCATCGTGCAGCCGATCGTCGGCCGCGGCAACGTGCGGGCTCAGGTGGCTGCGAATCTGGACTTCTCCCAGGTGGAGCAAACCTCGGAAACCTTCAAGCCGAACGCGTCCGCGCACGAGCAGACGCTGCGCAGCCAGCAGACTGTCGAGACCACCAGCACCAATGCGACTGGGCAGAGCGGGATTGCGCCTGCGCGCTCCAGCCGGCCGAGCGCTGACCGCGGGCCGTTAACTGCGTCTGGCGCATCGACTCAGGTCGGCTCGGGCTCCGCGCCGGCTCCCACCAGCTCCTACCGCGAGAACACGGTCAACTACGAGGTGGACAAGACCGTCCGTCACGTCAAAAACGAGGTGGGTGCCATCAAGCGCCTGTCGGTGGCGGTGGTGATCAATCATCGGCGCACCGTCGACAAGGACGGCAAAGCCAGCGTCGCGCCGCGGACCGAACCCGAGATGGTCCAGATCGCCGAGTTGGTGCGTCAGGCGATGGGTTTCAGCCAGGAGCGGGGCGATACCGTTAACGTGCTCAACACGCCCTTCAACCTGCCTGAGGCGGACGCGGTCGGGTCGGCTGCACCCTCTGTATGGAGCGATTGGCTGGGCCGTCAGCTCACTCCCGAGGGTTTGGTCCGCTGGAGCGTCTACGCTGTGATCGCAGGGGTGCTGCTGTACGGCTGGTTCGGGCTGCTGGGTCCGACGGTGCGTGAGCTGTTGCGGGTGGGAAGCCGCGTCGAGGCGACGCGTCAGGCCGGCGCCGGCGAGGCTGCGATGGCGGCCTCGGGACCGGGTCCGACTGCGTCTGGCTACGAGTCCGACCTGCGGGCGGTAAGGGATATGGCCCGCCAGGACCCGCGCATCGTCGCCAATGTGGTGAAGGACTGGGTCGGTCGCAGTGAATGAGTGAAGACGGCGTCCAGCGCAGCGCCATACTGCTCATGTCCATCGGCGAGGAGGAGGCGGTGGAGGTGTTCAAGCACCTCGGCCCGCGCGAGGTGCAGAAGCTGGGCCTGGCCATGTCCAAGCTCAGCCACGTGACGCGCGAACAAGTGGCCGATGTGCTGCGCAAGTTTCGCGACCAGGCCGAGCGGCAGACCGATATCGGCACCGCCTCCGACCAGTACCTGCGCAACGTGCTCACCCGGGCCCTGGGCAACGACAAGGCGGCGGGCCTGATCGACCGCATACTGCGGGACAACGACAACGCCGGCATCGAAAGCCTGAAATGGATGGACTCGGCCGCGGTGGCGGAGCTGATCGGGGGAGAGCATCCGCAGATCATCGCGACCATTCTCGTTCACCTCGATCCGGACCAGTCGAGTGAAGTGTTGACCATGCTGCCGGAGGGGCTGCGCAACGACGTGGTGCTGCGCATCGCGACCCTCGAAGGCGTCCAGCCCTCGGCCATGCGCGATCTGAACGAGGTGCTGACCCAGATCTTGAGCGGCACCGACAAGCTCAAGAAGAGCGCGGGTGGCGGCATCGAGGCGGCGGCCGAAATCCTCAACAACATGGGCGCGGCCGTCGAGGCGAGCGTCAGCTCGCATATCCGCGCGGTCGATCCGGAACTGGCGCGCAAGATCCAGGACAAGATGTTCGTGTTCGAAAGCCTGATCGAGCTGGACGACCACGGTATCGAGCTCCTGCTGCGCGAAGTGCAGTCGGAGACGCTGGTGACGGCACTCAAGGGTACCACCGACGCGCTGCGGGAGAAGGTGTTCAAGAATATGTCGCAGGGTGACGCGGAGACGCTGCGCGACGATCTGGAGGCGAAGGGACCGGTCCGGCTTGCGCAAGTCGAAGCCGGGCAGCGCGAGATCCTGCGCATCGTGCGGCGGCTGACAGAAGAAGGCCGGGTCGTGATGCGCGCAAAGGCTGAGGAAAGCGTTGTCGAATAAGATCATCCCCAGGGAGTCCTTGCCTCAGCTGCGCCGGGCCGAGTTGGGGGATCTGGCCGGGCCGAACCCGCGGACGCGCCCGGTGCACGCGCATTCCGAAGCACCGGCGACGCCCGGCCCGTCGCCGCTGGCCCTGGCGCGCGAGGAAGGTCTGCGCGAAGGGCTGGAGCAGGGGCGGCGCGAAGCCGAAGCCCTGTTGCATGCCGAGCGCAATGCCCTGAGAGAGCTCAGCAACGGTCTCGCGCTGCTCATGAGCGACTTCGAGCAGAGCCTCGCCAATGACGTGCTGTCCTTGAGCCTGGAGCTGGCCAAGCTGATCGTGCGTCACTCGGTCAAGGTCAAGCCGGATCTGGTGCTGAGCGTGTTGCGCGAAGCGGTGTCCAGCCTGCCCGGCGTGGACCAGCAGACCACCATCCACCTGCATCCGTCCGACGCATCCCTGTTGCGCAGCCTGGCCGAGAACGACAAGACGTTTAGCGAGCTGCCGTGGAAGATTGTGGAGGACATCCTGGTCGAGCGCGGCGGCTGTCGCCTGGATACCGCGACCACAGAAGTCGATGCCACGCTCGAGACGCGCTGGCGCCGCATCATCGGGGCGCTCGGGCAGCGACGATCCGTGGATCGACATCACGACCTGACCGCGCTCGACTCGAAGCAAACTGCGCGCTCCGCGCGCACCTCAACATGAGCAGCATCCGCCGCTGGCACAGGTACTTCGAGGACTGCAAGGCCGCCGCGCGCGGGACCGAGCCCTTCACCGTCAGTGGACGCCTGACGCGGGTCGCCGGTCTGGTAATGGAGGCGGTCGGCCTCAAGCTGCCGGTGGGAAACAGCTGCTACATCCTGACGCCCAGCGGCCAGCGTGTGGATGCCGAGGTGGTGGGCTTCTCCGGCGAGCGCCTGTTTCTGATGCCTTCCACTGACGTCTTCGGACTGCGGCCGGGCGCGCTGGTGATTCCCATCGACCTGGCGGTCGCGCGGGTGCCGCAGCTGGGCGAGGATTTCACGCCGCGCCGGCGCGCCGCGGATCGGACCAAGCAGGTGCCGGTCGGTCATGCACTGCTGGGACGGGTGGTGGACGGCGCCGGTCGCGTGCTGGACGAGCGCGGCGCGTTGCCCCTGGAGCGCTACGTTCCGCTCCACAGCCGGCCCACCAATCCGCTGCAGCGTGCGCCGATTCGCACCGTGCTCGACGTTGGCGTGCGCGCCATCAACACGCTGCTCACGGTCGGTCGCGGCCAGCGGCTGGGTCTGTTCGCTGGAAGCGGCGTGGGCAAGAGCGTTCTGCTGGGCATGATGGCGCGTTACACCAGCGCCGACGTCGTGGTGGTGGGGCTGATCGGCGAGCGCGGGCGCGAGGTGCGCGAGTTCATGGAGAACATTCTGGGCGCGGAGGGCCTGGCGCGCTCGGTCGTGGTGGCGGCGCCCGCCGATTCGCCGCCGTTGACGAGGCTTAACGGCGCAGCCTACGCCACGGCGGTGGCCGAGTTTTTCCGCGATCAGGGCAAGCATGTGCTGCTGATCATGGATTCGCTCACGCGCTTCGCCATGGCGCAGCGCGAGGTCAGCCTGGCCATCGGCGAGCCGCCCGCTACCAAGGGCTATACGCCGTCGGTATTTGCCAAACTGCCGCAGCTGGTGGAGCGGGCAGGTAACGGTCCCGACGAGCACGGCTCCATCACGGCGTTCTATACCGTGCTGGCCGAAGGCGACGACCAGCAGGACCCGATTGCCGATGCGGCGCGAGCGATCCTCGATGGTCACATCGTCCTCACGCGCGACCTGGCCGACCAGGGCCACTATCCCGCCATCGACATCGAGGCCTCCATCAGCCGCGCCATGACCGAGTTGCTCGGTCCCGAGGATCTGGAGGCGGCGCGCCGGTTCAAGCAGCTCTTCTCTGCCTACCGGCGCTCGCGCGATCTGATTGCAGTTGGCGCCTATGTGCAGGGCAGCGATCCGGTGCTGGATCGTGCCATCGCGCTGTATCCTCTGCTCACCGCCTTTCTGCAGCAGGACATGCTGCTCCGATCGTCGGTGGCAGACGGCAGGCAGCGGCTGCACCAGCTGCTGGCCGCGTGAGATGGCACGCCCGTTCCGTCTCCAGGTTCTGCTCGACCTCACTCAGCAGCGTGTCGATGCGGCGACCAGCGAGCTGCAGCGCCTGCATGCACGCTGGAGCGAAGCCCAGCGCGAGCTGGATCAGCTCCAGGCCGAAAACACGGAATACTCAGCTCGCCTCGGCGCTCGACTGGTCCAGGGGATGTCGATGCACCGGTTGCACGACTATCGCCTGTTTCTGGGCAAGCTGGCGCGGGCTATCCAGGCGCAGAGCGAGGAAGTAGATCGCGCGTCGGCGCAGGCCTGGGAAGAAGGCCATGCCCGCTGGCTGGGTCTCAGGCAGCGGCACCAGGCGCTGGCTGTGCTGGCGCAGCGCCACAGCACGTCCGAGGCCGTCGTCGAAGCGCGGCGTGAGCAGAAAGCGCAGGACGAGTTCGCGCTCAAGGCGGCGAAGGAGCCTCCGTTTCACGGCTGATTCGGTGTGCGCCGACGCCACTGAACCGCTAGGCGATGATGAGCCTTGCCTTCACTTCTCCCGCTTGGGCGCGCTGCGGCGTCGGCTTGCTTCCCTTCTAGAAAGCACCTAAACTCAAATTTAGACGGTATTGTTTTTCCGCATGTTTATCTGAGAGGTCGATTCCGGAATCAGCCGCGTTCGCCGCGCATCGACGCGAGTCTTGCGCGCGAGGAATCCGAGAGCTGAACAAAAGGGCTGGGTCCACCACCATGACTAAGGGGTAAATGGTCGACGACATTCTTTCCCAGGAAGAGGTCGATACGTTGCTGCGCGGCTTCGGGGGCGAGACCGACGAGGCGCCGCCCGCCGCGGATGCCGGTGGCCTGCGCCTCTACGACATCGGCCGCCAGGAGCGGATCGTCCGCGGCCGCATGCCCGCACTCGAACTGGTCAACGAGCGCTTCGCGCGGCTCCTGCGCGTTGGCATATTCAATCTCACGCGCAAGCACGCGGCGATCTCCGTGGGCCCGGTGCGCGTGCTCAAGTTCAGCGAGTTCGTCGGCGGCCTCGTCGTTCCCGCCAACTTGAATCTGGTGCAGGTCAAGCCTCTGCGCGGCATGGCGCTCGTGGTGTTCGAGCCGACGCTGGTATTTCAGCTGGTGGACAGCCTGTTCGGAGGTCAGGGTCGCTCCCACGCTCCGGTCGAGGGGCGCGATTTCACGCCCACTGAGATGCGCATCGTCCAGCGCCTGCTGCAAGTGGTGTTCGACGAGTACGAGAAGGCCTGGAAGCCCATCCACACTCTCAAGTTCGAGTACCTGCGCTCGGAGACGAACACGCAGTTCACCAGCATCGCTACTCCCGCTGAAGTCGTAGTGGCGACGAGCTTCAGCGTCGACCTCGGCGCGGGGGCCGGCGATTTTCACCTGTGTATGCCCTATGCTATGCTGGAACCGGTCCGCGACCTCATCTACAGCAGCCTCGAGGCGGATCGTTCGGATGCGCACGAGCGCTGGACTTCGCTGCTGTCGAACCAGGTGTACGGTGCGGAGGTGGAACTGGTGGCAGATCTGGCTCGCGCCGAGGTGACCGTCGGGCAGTTGATGGCGCTGCAGGCCGGCGACGTGATCTCCGTCGATCTTCCCGATGTGTTGCTCGGCGAGGTCGATGGCGTTCCCGTCCTGGAGTGCAAGTACGGGGTCATGAACGGTCAATATGGGCTGAAGGTCGAGAAGGTCATCGGCGGCTCGCGGTGGAGCGGCGGAGGCAGGGATGGCGGACGACCTGAAGAATGACCTGAGCGCCGACGCCTGGTCCGCTGCGGACCAGGAGAGTGCCACGCGCAAAAGCTCCGTCACCTCCGGCGCGGCGGCGCGGGCGCGCGCCTTCCCCGAACTGGTTCCCGAAGCCGGTGGTAGTCCCGCTGCACGCCTGGATATGATCGTGGATATTCCTGTGCAGCTGACGGTGGAACTGGGCCGAACCAAGATCGCCATCCGCAACCTGTTGCAACTGGCGCAAGGATCGGTAATCGAGTTGGACCGCCTGGCCGGCGAGCCGATGGACGTGCTGGTGAATGGATGTCTGATCGCGCAGGGCGAGCTCGTCGTCGTTGACGACAAGTTCGGCATCCGCCTGACGGAGGTCATCGCCCCCGACGAGCGCCTGCGCCGCCTGCATCGATGAACCGGCTCGATCGAGCCCTGGCCGCCGGCCTCGTCTTTCTCGTCGCGCTACCCCCGATTGCCCAATCGGCCGACGGCACCGCCGCCGGCGCCGTTTCCGTCGCGAGCTTCCTGCAGGTCATCCTCGCGCTCGCAGTGGTGCTGGCGGCTATTGCGCTGTTCGCCTGGGGCTTGCGCCGCTGGATGCCCGGACCTGCTGGCGCGGGCGGGTTGCTGCGCATCGTCGGCGGCGTGATGGTCGGACCGAAGGAACGGCTGGTGCTGGTCGAGGTCGGTGAAACCTGGCTCCTGGTGGGCGTGGCCGCCAGCAGCGTCAACCTGTTGCATACCATGCCCAAGCCTGCCGGTGCTGCGGTAGCCTCGGCGCCAGTCGCGCAGGGGTTCGCGCGCCTGCTCAAGCAGGCCGTCTCGGGCAAGCGCGAGGGCGGTTGAATGCGCTGGCTGGTGTTGCTTCTGGTGGCGCTGCCCGGCAGCGCGCTCGCGCAGTCGGCGCTGCCAGCAGTGACGGTGCAGCCCGCGCCTGGAGGCGGCCAGACCTACTCGCTCACGCTCCAGACGCTGCTGTTTCTCACCTCGCTCACGTTCTTGCCGGCGGTGCTGCTCGTGATGACGTCGTTCACGCGCATCGTGATCGTGTTGTCGCTTGCTGCGGCAAGCGCTGGGTACGGTGCAGGCGCCGCCCAACCTGGTGCTGGTGGGCCTGTCGCTGTTCCTCACCTTCTTCGTCATGTCCCCGGTGCTCGACCGCATCTATGCCGATGCCTATGTGCCGTTGTCGGAGCGGCGCATCGGCTTCAACGAAGCCTTGGAGCGCGGGTCGGCGCCGCTCAAGACATTCATGCTGCGCCAGACACGCGAATCCGACCTCGCGCTGTTCGCCAGGCTGGCCGATCAGCCGCAGCTGAAGGACCCCGAACAAGTGCCCATGAGGATCCTGGTTCCGGCCTACATCATCTCCGAGTTGAAGACCGCTTTCCAGATCGGGTTCGTCGTGTTCATCCCGTTCTTGATCATCGACCTGGTCGTGTCGAGCGTGCTCATGTCCATGGGCATGATGATGCTGTCGCCGGTGCTCATCTCGCTGCCGTTCAAGCTCATGCTGTTCGTGCTGGTGGATGGGTGGAACCTGCTGGTGGGTTCGCTGCTGAGAAGTTTCTACACGTGAGGCGCGCGTGACGGCGCAAGTCCCATGACGCCCGAAATCATAGTCGGCCTGGTGCAGCAGGCCCTCGAAGTCACCATACTGCTGTCGGCGCCGTTGCTGCTCACTGCCTTGGTGACAGGCCTGGTGGTGAGCGTGTTTCAGGCGGCGACCCAGATCAACGAGATGACGCTGTCCTTCATTCCCAAGCTCCTGGCGATCTTCGCAGCGCTGGTGCTGGCGGGGCCGTGGATGCTGAACGTCATCGTCGACTTTACCCGCCGCCTGCTCGAAGGCATCCCCGGGATGATCGGATAGGAGGCCGCCGACGACTCCCACGGTGCGAGCCGCCTTGAGCGGCGCGAGCGCACGCGCGATCGCGCACTGGCTCACGATGGGGAGATCGGTAGTGACGACTCGGGATAGTCTCTTGAAACCTCTCCGATAGACCCGACCCATGATCACCGTCACCACCGGTCAGTGGTCCGCCTGGATCGCCGCGTTCCTGTGGCCTTTCCTGCGCATCTTCGGGCTGATCCTCGCCGAGCCGATACTGGGGCATGCCAGTGTCCCGCGGTCCGCCAAGATCGGACTCGCGCTCTTCATCGCGCTGGTGCTTGCGCCGGTCCTGCCGCCCATGCCGGCGGTGGGGCCCGCTTCCGCCGCCGGCATCCTGATAGCTCTGCAGCAACTCTTGATCGGTGTGGCCATCGGCTTCACGCTGCGCATCGCGCTGACCGGTGTCCAGGCTGCTGGACAGCTCATCGGCCTGCAGATGGGGCTGGGCTTTGCCGTGTTCTTCGATCCGCACAGCACTGCACAGACCGCAGCTGGTGGGCCAGTTCCTGGGACTGTTTGCCATCCTTATTTTCCTGTCCATGGACGGACATGTCCTGGTCATCTCGGCGCTGGCGCGCAGTTTCGCCACAGTGCCGATCAGTACCGAACCGGTGACCCCGGTCAGCTGGCGCCTGCTGGCAGGCTGGGGCGGCGAAATCTTTCGCACCGGACTGCTCATCTCGCTGCCGGTGATAGCTGCCCTGCTCATTGCCAACATTGCCATGGGGATCCTGACGCGAGCCGCGCCGCAACTGAATACCTTCGCCGTCGGATTTCCGCTCACTCTGGCGGTGGGTCTTTTCGCGCTATGGCTGGCGGTGCCCTTCATGGGTCCAGAAATCGCGCGCCTGTTCGAGCAGGCGGTTGCGGCCGGCCTGAACATCCTCGAGCGCCTGGTCCCCGTGCGATGAGCGGCGTGGGCCTGGACCCGCACGTTGGCATCTCCGCGCCGTCCGAGTGGGTCGTTCGTTTCGCTCCATTCATCCGAGCGGCAGGTCGCGTGCTCGACCTCGCGTGCGGCCACGGCCGGCATGCGCGGTTCCTGGCGCAGCTCGGATATCGGGTCTCAGCCGCGGACCGTGATGAACACGCGCTGGCGTCGCTGGCCGGCGTCCCCGGCATCGAGGTGGAGGCGGCTGACTTGGAACGCGGCACTTGGCCCTATCCGGGCCAGCGCTTTGCCGGCATCGTCGTCGTCAACTACCTGTACCGGCCGCTGTTTCCCCGGCTGCTGGAAAGTCTGGAGACAGGCGGAGTGCTGATCTATGAAACCTTTGCGCGCGGGAACGAACGCTACGGCCGCCCATCCAACCCGCAGTTCCTGTTGCAGCCGGGTGAGCTGCTGGGCGTCGTTTCGGGTCGGTTGCGTGTCATTGCCTACGAGGATCAGTTCGTGGTGCAACCCAAGCCGGCGCTGGTGCAGCGCATCTGCGCGGTGCATGCCGATGAGGTTCCGACACCCCGGCACACGGCGCCTGCAGGGGGATTGGGTTAAAATCTCGCATCTGTCGGCAGCGCCCGCCGCACGAAGTCGTGGCAACTCACTGACTAGGGAGTGAAGAACATGTTAAAGGGCAGCCTGGTAGCCATCGTCTCGCCGATGTTTGAGGACGGCAGCCTCGACCTCGACGCGCTGCGTCGCCTCATCGACTGGCATATCGCAGAAGGTACGGACGGCATCGTGGTGGTCGGTACTACCGGCGAGTCGCCCACCGTCGACTTCGAGGAGCACTGCCAGCTCATCAAGACCAGCGTCGAGCATGTGGGCGGCAGGCTACCCGTGATCGCCGGCACTGGCGCCAACTCGACCAGCGAAGCCATCGAGCTGCAGGCCTTTGCCAAGCAGGCGGGCGCCGATCTGTGCCTGTCGGTGGTGCCCTATTACAACAAGCCGACCCAGGAAGGGTTGTACCGCCACTTCAAGGCCATTGCAGAAGCGGTAGACATCCCGATGATCGTGTACAACGTGCCGGGGCGCACCGTGTGCGACATGCAGAACGATACCGTGCTGCGCCTGGCCCAGGTGCCCAACGTCGTGGGCATCAAAGACGCCACTGCCAACCTCGAGCGCGGTTCCGATCTGATTCGCCGCGCCCCGAAGGGTTTCGCCATCTACAGCGGGGACGACGCGACCACGCTGGCGCTGCTGCTGCTGGGTGGCGACGGCGTGATCTCGGTCACCGCCAATGTGGCGCCGGCCCTGATGCACGAGCTGTGCGTCGCGGCTTCCGCCGGTGATCTGGCCAAGGCGCGTTCTGTCAACAACAGGCTCCTTGGGCTGCACCGGCACCTGTTCGTGGAGGCCAACCCGATTCCAGTGAAATGGGTGCTGCAGGAGATGGGGATGATCGGAGGCGGTATCCGCCTGCCGCTGACCCCTTTGTCCTCGTCCTTCCACGACCTGTTGCGCGCCGCCATGGAGCAGGCCGGCATCGCCGCGCGCGTGCCGACGGCCTGAAGGCGCGTCTATACCGTTAAGATGAACCAGCCTTTAGTCAAATTCACTGTTCTCCTGTTGGCGCCTGCTGTGCGGTTGCTCGAGCCTCGAAGGCAAGAAGATCGACTACAAATCCGAGAGCAAGCAAGTGCGTCCCCTCGAGGTCCCGCCGGATCTCTCCTCGCCCAACCCCAACGATCGCTACGCGGTACCCGATACGAACTCTGCCACGCTGTCCGATCTCAAGCAGGGCCAGCCTGCGGGCGCTGGCACTCCGGTAATCCTGCCGCAACCCGACAAGGCCTATATCGAGCGTTCCGGCAGCCAGCGCTGGCTGGTGGTGGACGCGCCACCGGAGAAAGTGTGGCCGGTGGTCAAGGAGTTCTGGCAGGAGACGGGCTTCATCGTCGTCTCCGAGAACCAGGAGACCGGGATCATGGAAACCGACTGGGCCGAGAACCGTGCCAAGATCCCGCAGGGTTGGGTGCGCAACGTGCTGGGCAAGGTAATGGATCAGGCCTATTCGTCTCCCGAGCGTGACAAGTATCGCGCCCGCCTGGAGCGTGGGCAGAAGGCCGGCACGACTGAAATTTTTGTGTCTCACCGCGGCATGTACGAGATGTACGTCAACGACGCCAATATGCGGCAGACCGGTCGCACGGTATGGCAGCCCGCGTGCCGCCGATCCCGAGCTGGAGGCGGAGATGCTGCGCCGCGCTTGCAGGCGAAGTTCGCGGGCGACGCAGGCGGTCGAAAGCGTACAGTCCAAGGCGACCAAGCCGCCGCCAGCGCCCCGTGCAGTGGTAACCAAGGGACCCAACGGCACGCCCGGTCTTCGCTGCTCACAGACGACTACGACCGTGCCTGGCGGCGCGTAGGGCTGTCGCTCGACCGTCTGGGCTTCACCGTGCAGGACCGCGACCGCGCCGGAGGGCTTTACTACGTTCGCTACCTGAATCCGGAGGGCGAAGCCAAGAAGCCCGGAATGCTGTCGTGTCTCGCGTTCTGGGAAAGTGACGCGCCCAAGGGGAAGGCGGAGGACTATCGGATCGTCGTCGCCGACGCGAAGCCCGGTGCCGAGGTTCGTGTGCTGGGCGCCGATGGCAAGCCCGACACTTCGGAGGCGGCCACCCGCATCCTCACCGTGCTTCAGGAAGATCTCAAATAGCGCACACGCATCCGGACCGCTGGTTCCACGGGCTCCGTGGCGACCGCATGAGGCGCCCGCCGAATCAGCCTCGCATGAGATTTGCCTCGCTAGGGAGCGGCAGCAAGGGCAACGCGCTCCTGGTCGAGGTCAACGCTACCCGTATCCTGCTCGACTGCGGATTTGGCCTGGCTGAAACGACGCGCCGCATGCGCCGCCTGGGCGTCGCTCCGCAGGACCTGGCCGCCATCGTCGTAACTCACGAGCACGAGGATCACATCGGCGGTGTCGCTCGTTTCGCGCGGAAGCATGGCCTGCCGGTATGGCTCACGGCCGGAACCCTGCGCGGCCTGGAAGGGTTGTTCGATACCGATATCGAGGTGTGCCTGATCCGGGGTTACTTCGGGCTTTGCCATCGGCGATCTTCGGGTAGAGCCGTTCCCGGTTCCCCACGATGCGCGCGAGCCGGCCCAATTCGTCATCAGCGACGGTAGGCGACGCCTTGGCGTGTTGACGGATGCCGGGCACGTCGACCGTGCATATGCAGCGTTGCTCTGACCGGCTGCGACGCGCTGTTCCTGGAATGCAACCACGATCCGGAGTTGCTGCGCGCCGGCGACTATCCGCCGAGCCCCTCAAGGCACGCATCGTCAGCCGCTTCGGACATCTCGACAACGAATCGGCGGCAGTGCTGCTGGCCGGGTTAGACCAGAGTCGATTGCAGCACGTAGTCGCCGCGCATTTGAGCGAGAGCAACAACCGCCCCGAGCTCGCGCGCAATTCGCTTGCCGCGGCGCTGGGCTGCGCCCCCGACTGGGTTGCGGTTGCCGATCAGGAGGCCGGGCTCGGCTGGCGACAACTAGCGTGACGCTGCTCGGTGACAGCGGGGAGCGCACAGCTGCGCGGAGGACGATCAGGTCAGCGCGGGCCCGGCAAGCCGGGCCCGTTGCCTTGTCTTCGGCGCACCCCAGGAGCGCACCGAAATGCGGCGATTGCGGGTTACTTCTTCTCTTCGGGCTTCTGCTCCGCCGGAGCGGGAGCAGGCGACGCGGCAGTGCCGGAAGCGGCTTCGGGAGCGGCGGGCGCAGGCGCTGCCGCCGGAGCGGGAGCAGGTTCTTCCTTCTTGCTGCAAGCGGTCAGGCCGATTGCGAGGATGGCTGCAATGACGAGGGCGTGTCTCATCTACTTTCCTTAGGCGATGTCCAGACTGTTGGGGAATGATCGAATTCTTTGAAAGTCTTCCTCCGGAGGAGGACCCCCGGAAGAAGGCCGAATACTAGCAGATTTGTCAAACAAATCCAGTGGCGCTGCGTACACCAATCCCTGTGGCATAAGCACCGCGGCTGTACTTGACTCCGCGGCTTACAAGCCTAGCGTAGTGCCCGATACGGCTGGCGAGGAAGCTTCCCAGATCTCCTCGAAGCGCTGTACGAAGCCGTGTGCGTTGTGTGGATCGTCCAGTCCGAGCAGGCCGCGCGAGTCGTCGTAGTGGAACCGATGCACATAGTCGCGCTCGTCCAACACGACAAAGGGATCGTATACCCGCTTTGCGTGCGGCTCGGTTTCGTTGATGCTGACGGCGTGGCCGAACTGGCGCAGCAGCAGCAGCAGACGGGAACAGTCGCGCTGCAGGTTGGAGACGTTGTGGAGCACGATCTGGATACGGTTGCTGCGGCTGGCGAGCAGAAAATGACGCAGCAGCTCGTGACGATGGGCGCCGGCGTATCCCGTTCCAAGCTGGCGGTCGAATATCCGGAGCGTGCGTCCCGGCCGGCTGAACAGCGTGTCGAGCGCAGCCTCGTACTCCGCATTGCCTTCGAGTCTGCGCTGCTGGGGTTGGATCTCTTCACTCACGGCTCCCTCCGCTTTGTCCTTGCTTCCGCGCGCGGGCTCAGGTAGCCCGCACCATACCATTCATGTAACAGTGCGACCAAGCCACGCTGCGTAGTGTCGACGCTGGGCAGCCAGCGCGTGTCGGCCAGGTGGCTCAGCGTAGCGTGCGCCCTGCCTTTGACCTCCACCGCTTCGCCATTGATGAAGAACTGGTGGCCGGCGTACAGCATCTGGCTCCGAAGGTCGAGGGTGACGCCGCGACGGCGGACGCACGCGGAAAAAGCGGCTGGCGCCAGTCGCGGACGCGGCGGCGTGAAGAACACGTGCATCTTGGGCTCTGTCAAATACTGGCCGAGGAAGCGCGCAACGTCGGACTCGCACCAGCGTATGCCGTCGAGGCGCCGAGTGATTTCTCTTACCATCGTTCGTCCGATCCGGGCCGGGCTGTCCTGGGGCTTCAGCTCAGGATCCTCATACGACCCCGCCAGCTCGAGGCGGTCTTCCAGAAAGCGCAGAAAGTGGACCCCGAGCGCCTGCCAAGCCGGCGCACGGAACCCGATGGAGTAGGTCATGCAAGCATCCAGCGCGACGCCATCGTGTGCCCAGCCTGGAGGCAGGTACAGCATGTCGCCCGGCTCCAGCGTCCATTCCTGCTCCGGGCGAAAATCGCGCAGCAGTTTGAGCGGGGCATGGTCGAGCAGCGTCAGGTTGCGCTGATGGCTTATCCGCCAGCGGCGCCGGCCTGATCCCTGGAGCAGAAACACGTCGTAGGAATCGAAGTGCGGACCTACCCCGCCTCCAGCCGGCGCATAGCTGACCATCAGGTCGTCCAGTCGCGCGTAGGGAATGAAATTGAAGCGGTCGAGCAGCGCCCGCGCCTCGGGCAGAAAGTGATTGACATCATGGACCAGCAGCGACCACCCGCGCGCGGGCAAGTCGGCGCAAGAAGCTGCGCTCGAACGGGCCCTGGTGCGCCTCCCAGCGCCGCCCGTGCCGGATCACGAGGCGTGCCTGGGCGTCGTCGCGGCAAGCCAGTTCCATCAATTGCGCGGGCGACAGCAGGTCGGCGAAGCCAGGCAGCGCGGCCCGGATCAACAACGGGTTCTTCTGCCAATGCTGGGCGAGAAAGCGCCGCGGTGGACGACCGCCAAGTAGTCGGATCGCGGGATCGGGAGCATCCATGCCAGCCGATTATATTTCGCTGTGCACCCGCCCGTGCGCAGCCGGTGTGACGCAGCGCATCACCAGCCAATCAAAATCAGTTAGAATCGCCGCAGTCTTGTGGCTGGAGCAAGAAGCTATGTTGAAGGAAGGCGAAGCCGCGCCGGGCTTTGACTTGCCGGATTCGGATATGGAGATGGTCAGTCTCTCCAGCTTCGCCGGCGGCAAAAACGTCGTCCTCTATTTCTATCCAAAGGACGACACGCCCGGCTGCACACTCGAGGCGATCGATTTCAGCGAACTCGAAGACGCCTTCTCTTCGTTGCAAACCGTGGTACTGGGTGTGAGCATGGACGACTGCATGAGCCACGGTTCCTTCCGCGACAAGCACGGCCTCACCGTGCAACTGCTGGCCGATCCCGAGGGCGACGTGTGCCGGAAATACGGCGTGCTGCAGGAGAAGGAGGTCGACGGCAGGAAGAAGACGGGCGTACTGCGCTCGACCTTCATCATCGATCGCAACGGGGTGCTGCGCCATGCGCAATACGGCGTCAGTCCACGCGGACATGCGCAGGAAGTGCTCAAACTGGTGAAGGGAATCCGCTAGTGCAGATCGCGAAGAACACAGTCGTGTCGCTGACCTACGAACTATTGGCGACCGACGGAGCGGCTGGTCGAAAAGACCGACAGCCGATCAGCTATCTGCACGGCGGCTACGACGGCATTTTCCTGCGCGTCGAACAGGCGCTGGAGGGCAAGCAGGCCGGCTTCGCTTGCAAGGTGCAGCTCGAACCCGACGACGCCTTCGGCGCATACGAGAAGGCGTTGGTCCGAGTAGAGCCGCGCGGCTTGTTTCCCGCCGAGCGTCAAGGTCGGCATGCAGTTCGAGGGCAGTGCGGAGGAATCGGGCGAGAGCCGCATCTACACCGTAACCGGTATCGGCGACGACAAGGTCACGGTGGACGGCAATCACCCGCTAGCTGGGCAGACGCTCGTGTTCTCCTGCATCGTCACCGGCGTGCGCGTCGCGAGCGGTGAAGAGCTGACCCACGGCCACGTTCACGGCGCCGGCGGGCATCATCACTGATCGGGCTACGGCTCGATCGCTGTTCGGCGTCTGGCGCGTTCCTGTTTCGGCTGTTCCGCAACAGCCAGGCACCTAACCGCCGCGCTTGCCGGTCAAGATGTGGATCAGAGGTTCGTAGGCCTCCTCGCGCGAGAAGCGCCAGCTCGCCAGCCCCACCGCCAGCAGCGTGAATCCGGCGGTCACCAGGACATCCAATCCCACGTGCAACTCGGAAGCTGAGGCCGTGGCCATCGGCTCCAGCATGGCGTGTTTGAGCAAATCCACGGCGTAGGTGAAGGGATTGAGCATGGCGGCGAGCTTCAGCGCAACCGGCAGGTTCTCGATCGGGTACAGCGCTCCGCTCAGGAAGAAAACCGGGAAGATCACGAAGTTCATGATCGCGGCAAAGTTGTCCAGCGTGCGGGTGAACGCGGCCACGAGAATGCCGATGCCCGCGCAGGACAGCGCGGTCAGCAGAATGCCGGCGAGCAGCAGCGGGTAGTTCATCTTGACGCTGAGAAAGCCGAGCACCGCCAGCAACACCAGCAGGAGGGCCGCCTGGACGATGCCAGCCAGGGCCGCAGCGACGGTCTTGGCAACGATGATCCAGTGATGAGCGAAGGGCGCGATGATCAGCATGCGCATGACGCCCGACTCCTTGTCGTAGACCATGGTCAGCGCAGCCAGCATGGCACCGAACAGAATGGTCATCCCCAGCACGCCCGGCGCCAGAAATTGCTGGTAGTCGACACCGCGTGCGCGTCCGACCACCGTGCCGAAGCCGGCGCCGATCACGAACAGCCAGATCAGCGGGCGCACCATGGCCGAGATGAGGCGCGTGCGCTGGCGGAACATCTTCACCACCTCGCGCTCGAGGACCGCGTAGATGGGTCGGACGATCATGATCTTCCCGCGTTGACCCAGAGGAAAACATCGTTGAGATTGGGACGCCGGATGCGCAGCGCCGAGATGCGGCCGCCCAGTTCGGCCTGCAGCGTGGCCACGGCGCCTACGTCCTCGTTCGCGTGGCGGAACATGGCGGTGTCGCCATCCTTTAGCGCGGGGCCCAGCCTTGGCTCGAGGTCGCGACCAGGGCATCGAGGTCTTGTGCCTCCAGTTCCACGATGTGCCGTCCGAGTGAATCGACCAGCCCGCGCGGCGTGCCTCGCTGCACGATCTTGCCCGACTTGATGAACGCGACCTGGTCGCAGCCGTCCGCCTCTTCCAGATAGTGGGTGGTGAGCAGCACGGTCATGCCGGTGCTCGCGCGCAGCCGCTCGATGAAGCGCCAGATGCGGCGCCGGTTGGGCAGATCCAGCCCGATGGTGGGCTCGTCCAGGAACAGGATGCGAGGGTGGTGGATCACGCCACGCACGATATCCAGCGCGCGACGCATTCCGCCTGACAGCGCACCGACCGGGCGGTTCCGCATGTCGTTCAGTCCGAACAATTCCAGCAGTTCCCCGCTGCGCGCCTGGATCACGGCGGGCGTGAGGTCGTAGAGCAGTCCGGCAAAGCGCAGGTTTTCTGCCACCGACAGGGTACGGTCCAGCGCCGATTCCTGGAACACCAGGCCGATGGTCCCGCGTACCGCCACCGCATCTCGAGTGACGTCATGGCCGGCCACGATGGCACTGCCGGCGCTGGGACGCACCAAGGTCGACAGCATGTGGATGGTCGTGGTCTTGCCCGAGCCGTTCGGGCCCGAGCAGGCCGAAGAACTGGCCGGAAGCGATCTCCAGCTCGAGCCCGTCTACGGCGAGAACTTCGCCGTAGCGTTTGGTCAAACCGTGGGTGCGGACGGCGGAGTCGAGTGCGACAGGACGGGTGTCGTTCATGCCGCGCTCGTTTCCAGCCGCAGGAGGCTCAACCGACCGGGGTGGTCTCGGCTTTTGCCTTCTCGCTCAGCTTGCGGGAGTTCTTGTCGTCGCGGAAGACGATGGGGTGCACGGTGACGGGCTGGCCCGGAGTCTGGGCCTTGTCGGTCACGTCGGTGATCAGGTGGTGCTTGGGCGACAGATCGCAGACCGGGTCGGTGTTGGTCGCATCGCCGGTCAGCATGTAGGCCTGGCAGCGACAGCCGCCGAAATCCTTGGTTTTTTCCGGGCAACTGCGGCAAGGCTCCTGCATCCAGTCGTCGCCGCGATAGGCGTTGAAGCCGGGAGACTCCTCCCAGATCCAGCGCACAGCGTGATCGCGCACGTTCGGGAACGTGAGCCCCGGCAGCATGCGCGCCTCGTGGCAAGGCAGAGCGAGGCCGTCGGCTGCGATGTTGAGAAACACCGAGCCCCAGCCGTTCATGCACGCCTTCGGACGCGTGGCGTAGTAGTCCGGCACCACGAAGTAGACCTTGCACTTGTTTCCCATCCGCGCGCGGAACTGGTTGGTGATCGCCTCTGCGCGCACCAGTTGCTCGCGGCTGGGGAGCAACTGATCGCGGTTGATCAGGGCCCAGGCGTAGTACTGGGTGTTGGCGAGTTCCAGGTGCTCCACGCCCATCGCTTCGGCCATGTCCAGGATGGCCTGGATGTGATCGATGTTGAGCCGGTGCAGCACCACGTTCAGCACCATCGGGTATTCGTACTGCTTGATCAGCTTGGCCACCTTCGACTTCAGCTCGAAGGTGCGGGTGCTGCTGAGGAAATCGTTCAATTCGCGGGTGGAATCCTGGAACGACAACTGGATCTGGTCCAGACCGCCTTCCTTGAACGCGGCGATGCGCTTCTCGGTCAGCCCGACGCCGGAGGTGAGCAGGTTGGTGTAATAGCCGAGCCGATGGGCCTCGGCGATCATCACCTCCACGTCGTCGCGCAGCAGCGGCTCGCCGCCGGAGATGCCGAGTTGCACCGCGCCCAGCTCGCGCGCCTCGCGCAGCACGCGCAGCCAGTCCTCGGTGGACAGCTCGGGTCCGGAGCGTGCGTAGTCCACCGGGTTGTAGCAGTAGATGCAGTGCAGCGGGCAGCGGAACGTAATTTCCGCGTTGAGCCACAGCGGATTGCTAACCTTGCGCTCAGCCGGCTTGTTTGGCGCGGATCCAGCCTCGTCCATGGGCCACCTCCAAAAAATCCATCACGTCCTGGCGCAGATCGTTGCCGGGGAACGCCTGCTCGAGTTTCTCCACGATGCCTGCGGCCGTGGTTTTGCCGTCAATGCACTTCATGATCTCGCCTGCGCTGCCCGACAGCTTGATCATGCCTTCGGGATAGAGCAGCACGTGCGAATGCTGTGCGGGCTCCCACTGGAAGCGATACTGCCGCTCCAGCTCGATCACCGTATGCGCGCGCGATGCCGGACTCACTCATCTGGCATCGGGGTCCCGGCACCGGCGCGCTCGGGACCGATTCCATAGGCGATCTGCATCGCATCCAGCATGGACCACAGGATGTCCAGCTTGAACTGGAGAATGTCGAGGGCGCGCTCCTGCTGCTCGCGCGTCTTGAAGTAATCCAGCGTGACGCGCAGCCCGTGCTCCACGTCGCGCCGCGCTTCCGACAGGCGCTTGCGGAAATAGGCGTAGCCGGACTGGTCGATCCAGGGATAGTGCTGCGGCCAGTTGGACAGCCGTTCCTTGTGGATCTCAGGCGCGAACAGCTCCGTGAGGCTCGAGCACACCGCTTCCTGCCAGGGCGCGCGGCGGGCGAAGTTGACGTAGGCGTCGATGGCGAAGCGCACGCCCGGCAACACGTGCTCGAGCGAGGTGACCTCATCGCGCTCCAGCCCCACGGCCTCGCCCAGGCGCAGCCAGGCCTCGATGCCGCCCTCGTCACCTTGCGTGCCGTCGTGGTCGAGGATGCGCTGGATCCACATGCGCCGATGGTCGCGGTCCGGCATGTTGGACAGAATCGCGGCGTCCTTGATCGGGATGCTGATCTGATAGTAGAAGCGATTGCAGACCCAGCCCTGGATCTGCTCCCGGGTCAGCTTGCCGCTGTTCATCGCCACCTGGTAGGGGTGGTAGATGTGGTAGCGCTTGCCCTTGCGCGCGGAGCTTCTGCTCGAACTCCTCGTGGCTCCAGGGCATGTTCTCCGGTGCGCCCATGGCGTTCTCCTAAAGAGCGACCTCCATCCCGTCGTAGGCCACCTCGATGCCGGCGCGCGACAGTTCCGCGCGCTCGGCCGAGTCCTCGTCCAGGATGGGGTTGGTGTTGTTGATGTGGATCAGAATCTTGCGCGCAGCCTTGAGCGGCTTCAACACGCTGATCATGCCGCTCTCGCCGGACTGGGCCAGATGGCCGATGTCGCGCGCGCGCTTCTTGGAGATCCCCAGCCGGATCATCTCGTCGTCGGTCCAGAACGTGCCGTCCACCATCACCGCGTCCGCCTCTTGCAGCAGGGGCTCGCAGGTGCGCCTCGATCTCACCCAAGCCAGGGGCGTAGAACAGCTTCTTGCCGGTGCGCACATCGGTGATGCGCATGCCGATATTGTCGCCCTCGTGCGGGTTGTCGCGATGCGGGGAGTAGGGCGGCGCCTTGCTCTTGAGCGGCACCGCCGTGAAGCTCAAGTGCTCGATGCCATCGATCGAGAAGCTGCTGGCCGCTGCTGGTCGGCAGGCGATGCCAGTTGACGCCGCAGTAGTGGCCGAGGATGTTGAACAGCGGGTTGCCGGTGGTGAGATCCTCGCGAACCATGTCGGTGCACCAGATCTCCAGCGGCTTGCCCTCGCGCAGCATCAGCAAACCGGTGGTATGGTCGATCTGGCCGTCGATCAGGACGATGGCGCGGATGCCGGTGTCGCGGATACGCACGCGCCGGCTGCAGCGCGGGAAAGGATTTGATCTGAGCCAGCAGGTCGGGCGAAGCGTTGAACAGCACCCAGTCGACGCCGTTCGAACTCACGGCGATCGACGACTGCGTGCGCGCTTGAGCGCGGATCGTGCCCTTGCGCACGCCATCGCAGTTGCGGCAATTGCAGTTCCACTGCGGGAAACCGCCGCCAGCCGCGGCGCCGAGTACTCTTACCTGCATGGGGATACTTTGATTCGCATTGTATGGACTCTTACGCGACCCGGAGATCCGGTTGGCTAGCGAGCGAAACGCTCTTTCTTTTCAGAGCACATCAGCAGTACCGCTGAAAACAACGAAAGCCCCGCATAGGGGCTTTCGTCTAGCCCGCAGATGAAGCTTAGCGGTTGGCGATGTACATCGTCACTTCGAAGCCGAAACGCATTTCGGTGAATTCAGGCTTGGTCCACATAATGTCTTCTCCAGAAATGATAAAGTTGAACGGTCGCGGTCTTCGAGGACCGCTTCGTGGTGAACCCTACCAGCCGAACATCTTCAGCAACCTTGGTCGCCTTGGTTCTTGTGGTGACCGCAGCTCCAACCAGCCGGTAAAGTCGAAGATTATTCTCGGCCACTTCGGGCCCGAGGTCCCACAACAAAATCAGCAAATGCGGCTCATGATTTTCATGAGTTTGTCGAAAGCGTATTAACATGCCTCGGGCTTTCGCCCTAATCTTCCCACCATGACCAGCGTAACCGCCGATAGCGAACTGCTTTCGTTCTCACTGGAAACGCCGTGGCACCGCGACCGCGTCATGCTGGTCGCGTTCCTGGTCTCGCTCCTGGTGCATGCTGTCGCGCTCACCTTTTTGCCCGGATTCCGCACCCCGGTTCCGGTGGAGAAGGTGTTGACGGTGAAAATAGCGCCACCGGTCATCGAACAAAAGCCGATTGTCGAAGAGCCATCCGAAAGCCGCAAGAGCCATCCAAGCCGCAGAAGAAGGCGGCGAGGAAGGCGGAGACAGACATTCCAGCGCCAGGACCTGCAGCCCTCGCCTGTCCCCGCTCCTATGCCGAAGCCCGCGCTGGCCAGGTCGGAGCCTCGGGCAGAAGTGCGTCCGGAGGTGAGGCCGGAGCCGCGCATCGAGCCGCGTCCGGAGCTTGCACCGCCGCCCCAGCCGCTGGCTCGCCTGGAGGCGCGGCCGGAACAGCGGGTCGCCCCGGCACCGCAAGTGCGTTCCGAGCCGCGTCCGGAGATGAGGCCTGAGCCGCGCGCCGAACCGAAGATGGAGCCTCGGCAGGAAGTTCGCCCTGAGCCGCGCGTCGAGCCCCGGTTCGAGCCCCGTCCCCAGTTGACGCCAGAGCCAAAGCCCGTGCCGCGTATAGAGCCTAGAGCTGAACCGCTGGCGCGGGCGGAGCCACGTCTGGAACCGAAGCAGGAGCCGGTGGCGGTGGCGCGTCCCGATACGCGGCGTGAACCGGTGCCCTTGCCCAAGGCGGAAGCCCCAAAGCCGCTGCCACGCGCCGAGCCCGAGCGCAGAGCCGTGCCGCGAGCGGAGCCGCGCCTCGAGCCGCATCAGGTGCCGGCGATAGTGGCCCCGCGCCCCGAGGCGCGGCCCGAGCTGGCTCCCTTGCCCAAGGCGGAAGCGCCGAAGGTAGAGCCACGTGCCGATTCTCGCCCGACGTCGTCAGAGCGGAACCTCGTGCCGAGCCCACCATCGCCGCGCGCGCCGCTGCCGAGGTCGAAGCCCCGCGGGTCGACACGCGTCCGCTGGCTGCGGCACCCGAGCTGATCGCCCCGACGCGCACGCAGACGCGCGCTGAACCGCAGCCGGCCGTGCGCGCACAGCCGCAGCCTGAGGTGCGCCCCCAACCTAAGCCAGAGGTCAAGTACGAGGCGCGCGCCGACCCGCGGCCACCAGCACCTGTGACAGCCCCTGTACCGACCGGACCGACACGCCCCTCCGCTACGCAGTCGGCGGGGCAGCCGGTCGCGGTCGCGCCGCTGCCGATGGCGCCTAAGCAGAGCAACGTCGACGAAAACGCCCTCCTGCGGCGTTTCGCCGATGAGATCTCGCGCATCCTCGGCAAGTCCGTGTCGGAGCGCGACTATCCACGCCTCGCGCGGACAGAAGGGATGGCAGGGAACGGCCGAGATCCGGCTGCAGATCGGCGCGGACGGCAAAGTCAAGAACGTTCTGGTCGGGCGCAGCAGCGGATACGAGTTGCTCGATCAGCGCGCGGTCGAGTTGGTCAAGCAGATGCGCTTGCCGAACGTACCCTCGGCATTCCGCGCGCGCGAGTTCACCGTCACCGTTCCCATCACTTTCGCGCTCAAGAACTCCTGAGCGCGATTCTCTCGCGCGCGCTCCACCCGCCATGTCTGACGCGTTGTTCCCACCGCTGGAACCTTATGCGACCGGCTGGCTCGACGTCGGTGACGGGCACCGCATCTGGTACGAGGAGTGCGGAAACGCTGCAGGGCGCGCCGGTGGTCTTCCTGCACGGCGGCCCGGGCAGCAGCATCAATCCCAGTCATCGCCGCTTCTTCGACCCGTCGTTCTATCGGATCGTGTTGTTCGACCAGCGTGGCTGTGGGCGCTCCACGCCGCGCGGTGAGATCAACGCCAATACCACGCAGCATCTCATCGAGGACCTCGAACGGCTGCGCGACATGCTCGGTATCGAGCGCTGGCTGTTGTTCGGCGGGAGTTGGGGCAGCACGCTGGCGCTCGCCTATGCGCCAGGCGCATCCTGGCGCGGTGACCGGGCTGGTGTTGCGCGGGCTCTTCCTGGCCTCCGACGACGAAGTAGCCTGGTTTCTCACCGGCCTGCGGCGTTTTCTGCCGGAAGCGTGGAGCGCGTTCGCCGCCGGGGCCGGGGATTCCTCAGCCGCTGGCTTGCTGCGCTACTACTACGAACGTTCGAAGCATGGACGACGCGGCTGCGGCACTGCGCTGGAACGCGTGGGAATCGGCAGTCATGGCAGTGGGCGAAGCGGCATCCGGCGCCGCGTCAGCTGACGGCTGCTGCGCTGGCGCGCGTGCGGGTTCAGCTGCACTATCTGGTGAATCACTGCTTTCTCGCGCCGGGACAGCTGCTGCTCGGCACTGGAACGCTTGAGGGACGTGCCGGCCATCCTGGTGCAGGGCCGCCGCGATCTGGTCTGCCCCCCGGGCACCGCGTACACTCTGCGCGAGCAGTGGCCCGGAGCACAGCTGCGCATGGTGGAAGAGGGCGGCCACTCGGCCCTGCATCCTGCGCTGGCGCGGGCGCTGGTCCAGGCCACGGAAGACATGAAGGAGCATCTGCGGAGGACATGAGCCTTCGCTTTCGCATCAACCTCATCATCACGGTGCTGATCGTGCTGTTCTCGCTGGTCACGGCGAAGATCGTGGTCGACGATGCGCGCCGTTCGATCCGCGAGGAGATGGAGGCCGGCACCAAGGTCACCCTGCAACTGCTCACCACGGTGCTCTACAGCAGCCAGTTCGTCCGCTCCGACGGAGGATCCGAACTAGCGTGCTGCGCGCGTTCCTGCACAGCCTCGGCCGCGTGCGCGCCAACGAGATCCGCTTGTACAAGGACGACGGTACGCTCGCTCTATACTTCGCCGCCCCCGGTGTACAAGGCCGGTCGCGCCGCGCCGCACTGGTTCTCGGCCCTGGTCACGCCCGAGCTGCCCGAGGTCGAGCTGAGGGTCAGGAGCGGGCGCATCGTGGTGACGCCCGACGCCTCGCGCTCGATCCTGGACGCCTGGGACGACATGAAGAACCTGATCTGGCTGGCGCTAGGGTTCCTGGTGTTGGTCAACGTCGTGGTGTTCTGGCTGCTGGGACGGGCGCTGCGGCCCGTGAAACCGATCCTGCGCGGGCTATCGGAGATGGAGCGTGGGCGGTTGGACACGCGCCTGCCAGGCTTCTCGCTGCCCGAGTTCGATTCGATCAGCCACACATTCAACCGGATGGCCGGACGCGCTGGAGGAGAGTCACGCCGAGAACACGCGCCTGGCGCTGGTGGCCAAGCAGTCGTCCGATGCCATCATGATTCACGACCTGACCGGCAACATCTCGTTCTGGAACCCGGCGGCCGAACGACTGTTCGGCTACAAGCCGGATCGAGATCGTGGGCCAGTCGGCCACGCTGCTGACCCCGCCCGGCCTGGAGGCGGAAGTGGCGGAGAACCTGCAGACGATCTGCAGCCGTCGCGTGGTCGACAACGTCGAAACCCGGCGGCTGACTCACGACGGCCGGCGTGGTGGATGTGGCGCTATCGGCTGCGCCGCTGGTGGATCCCGGCCAGCGGACGAGGTAATCGGCGAGATCTGCAGCATGCGCGACATCACCGAGCGCAAGCGTGCCAAGGAAACCGAAAGAGAGCTGGAGCAGAACCGCCGCCTCACCCAGTTGATCCAGACGCGACTGGAGGAGGAGCGACGCTCGATCGCGCGCGAACTGCACGACGAGCTGGGGCAGTGCGTGACGGCGATCAAGACGATCGGCGTGGCGATCGCCAATCGAACGGCCGAGGCCGCGCCCGAGATCCACCGCAGCGCGCAGACCATCGTGCAGGTGGCCGGCCACATCTACGACGTGGTGCATGGGATCATCCGCCAGCTGCGTCCCAGCGCGCTCGACCACCTCGGCCTGCGGGAGGCCGTCGAGGACGTGGTCAACAGCTGGGGCAACCGTCATCCGGAGATTGCGTGCGAGCTGCAGCTCGCGGCGCGATCTCGGAGACCTCGGCGAGGCGGTCAACATCACCATCTACCGCCTGATCCAGGAGTGCTTGACCAATCTGATCCGCCACGCCGCGGCTACCCGTGCCAGGATCGAAGTGAACCGAAGCGGTGAGGATGGTCCGAGTCAGCGTGTCCGACAATGGCAAGGGACTCGGCGAGCGCAGCGAAAGCGAAAGCGCGCGCTTCGGCCTGATGGGCATGCGCGAGCGGGTTCAGGCCTTGAACGGCGAGTTCAAGCTGGAATCGCAGACCTGGCGAAGGACTGACGGTCATCGGCGGTGATTCCCGTCCCGCTGCCGGCCCTTGATGCGAGCGCTGCTCCGGAGGACAACACGGTGGGACGATGGGAAGGTTACGGCGAGATGACGCAGAACCCAATCAAGGTGATGCTGGTCGACGACCATGCGGTGGTCCGCATGGGCTTCCGGCTGTTGCTCGAGGGGGCGGCGGACATCCGGGTCTTGGCGGAGGCAGAAAGCGGAGAGGAGGCGGTGCGCGCGTTCGCTGAGGTCAAGCCTGACGTGGTGGTAATGGACATCTCGATGCCGGGCATTGGAGGCCTGGAGGCCATCGATCGTATCCTTGCGCGAGAGCCTCAGGCCCGCATCCTCGTCTTGTCGGCGCACGAGGACGCGATGCATGCGCGGCGGGTGCTCAAAGCTGGCGCCGCGGGCTATCTCACGAAGCGCAGCGCCGCCGAGGAGCTCATGCAGGCGATTCGTCAGGTAGCCCAGGGTAAGACTTACCTCGAGCCCTCCATCGCCCAGCAGCTCGCGCTGCAGCAACTGAATGGCGAAAAGAGCCCGGTGGAAATGCTCAGCGAAAAGGAGTTCAAGGTATTCCTGGCGCTGGCAAAGGGTACATCAGTAGCCGAGATCGCCGAGATCATGTCCCTCAGCCCACGCACTGTTGGGACCCATCTATATAATATTAAACAGAAATTGGGTGCTTCAAACTCGGCTGAACTGGCCATCATCGCGATGCGGTCCGGTCTGCTCGAGCCGTGACCAGCAGCCAGTGCTGCCCGTGAATCTTGGGCAATCTAATGAAAATCATGAGGCCGATTTCAGTGATTTTCGCTGGCTTCCGAGTGACGGTCTGAACACAATAGGGACCGTATTGAAGCGAAACACCCCCGAGCTGTGTTGGCCGAATCGAATCTGAAAAGGAGACTAAACCATGTGGACCAAGCCTGAATTCACCGAAATGCGCTTTGGCTTCGAAGTCACGATGTACATCTACAATCGCTGATAACGAAGATCCAAGGTTTCGAGAAAGGGCTGCCGAGAGGCGGCCCTTTTGTTTTTTGGTGTCGGGCCTTGTAACATACGCCGCTTCCGGGGAGAGGGGGCAACATGGCAGACAACATCAGCGTGCGGCGCTACGACAAGGTTGCCATCGCGTTGCACTGGCTCGTAGCCATCGGCGTTTTCGTGATGATCGGACTCGGCTGGTACATGACCGAGATCCCCAAGGGCACGCCGGCGCGCGCCTTCTACTTCAATCTGCACAAATCTATCGGCTTGACCGTCGGCATCATTGTGCTGATCCGGGTCTGGTGGCGCTGGACCCACCAGCCGCCACCGTTGCCACCCGGGACGCAGAGCTGGGTGTTCAACGCCTCGAAGCTGAGCCACGGCCTGCTCTATGCGCTGCTGGTGCTGATGCCGCTGGCGGGCTTCATTGCGTCGAACTTCACCAAGTATGGCGTGACCTATTTCGGGCTGTTCAAGATCGGGCCATTCTTCGCGGAGAACAAAGCCCTGTGGGAACTGTTCCAGGGAATTCACGGGGCCGCGTCCGAGGTGCTCGTGATCGTGATCGCGATTCACATCGCTGCCGCGTTCAAGCATCTTCTGATCGATAAGGACGGAGTGTTCTATCGCATGCTGCCGGGGCGGTCCTCCTGAAGCGGTGAGGATGTAGGCCGCTAGCCCGCACGCGATGCGCAGGAGCATCAGGTGCGGCGGCTGCCGCGCAGGTAAAAGAAGCCGATCAAGATGACCGCGACCAGCACCAGTTGCAGCGCCAGGCCTTGCAGGTTCGGGTAGATCCCAAGCAGGGGTATCGCAGGGAAGTTGATTCTGCTGGACGCCAGCTTGCCCGCTTCCTGCAGCGCGGCGATGCCCTGGCCCGCGAACACCACCGCCATTACTGCCAGCAGCACCGAGCTCACGCTGAAGAAAAGCCCGAGCGGCAGGCGTACGCTGAAGTGCGCGATCAACCAGGCGATGACCGCGAGCGCGGCGACGCCGATCGCAAAACCGGCGATGACCGCGTGCTGGCCGCTGCCCTCTGATTGCATCCACAAGGCCTGGTAGAACAGCACCGTCTCGAATACCTCACGGTATACGGCGAGGAATGACACCAGCGCGATACTCCACAGCGCGCCTTTGCCCAATGCAGAGGTCATCTGATCACGAATGAACTCGCTCCAGCGCGCCGCGTTCGCCCGGGTGTGCAGCCAGAAGCCTACATACAACAGCAACCCGGCCGAAACCAGTGCCGTGACGCCTTCGGTCAATTCACGGTGGGCGCCGCTGATAGCAATCAGCTTGCTGGATATGACCCAGGTCAGCCCGCCCAGGAGCAATGCCACGATCCAGCCGGCATGCAGCCACGCCAGGCTATCGCGCCTCCCAGTGCGTACCAAGAATGCAGCCATGGCCGCCAATACCAGAATTGCTTCCAGGCCTTCGCGCAAGATGATGACGAGTGAGCTCACGAAGTTGGCGGTGGGCGAGGCACTTGGACCGGACAGCAGTTGCTGCGACTGTTCCAGCAATTTGACTGCGGACTGGAAATCGGCCTCGATCTGCGCGACAGGCCTGCCTGCCTTGACCGCGTTCCGATAGCCCATCATCGCTGCTTCGGTACGATTGCGTAGCTCGCGGTCGCGGTTGTCCAGGCTGGCCTCGGTGAGCTCGAAGCCTTCCAGGTACGCGGTTACCGCCAGCTGGTAGGCTTCGGCCGCTTTTCCGTCGCGATAGGCCGCCAGGCTGCGCTCGAGGGTGGCGATGCTGAACGCAATGGGCGATATCGCCACTGGATTCGCCTGTTCAGGATTGGCGCGCAAATAACTTAGGATCGCTTCCGCTTCCGCCCCCTGTTGACGCGCCTCGATTGGCGTTGTCGTCACTACCGATGACAGACTCCCGAACAGCGCGCGGCCCTCCCCGCGCTCCCAACTCGCCGAGCCGGTCGCCCGTTGGGCGTCGGTGGCCGCGAACTGACTGACGTAAAACGCAAGTTTCCAGCGGTCGTCCGGGCTCAATGCCGAGAACGCGACCATCGAGGTTCCCTCCACCCCCAGGCTGATGGTGTTGTAGAGGCCGTACACACTGCGCGCGGATTGGCGCTCCAGGTCGCGGAAGTTGCTTGGGTGCGGATTGAGCCCGGCGGCAAGGGGTCCTGCACCGTTGCCTTCCACTCCGTGGCAGGCCGCGCAATTGGCGGCATACAGCGCGGCGGCGGTGGCGAGATCGGGCGCATGCTTGGGCGCAACCGGGATGTCATAGCTCGCGATCAACTCGTGTTGCAGGTTGCGCGCTTGTGCGCTTACCCGGGCCCCATCCTGCTTGTCGCGAATCATCTTGAGCAGTTCGCGCGCCTGCTCTGCGTATGCGTTGCGTTTCTCGTTGGCTGGCAGCGCGCGAATCAGTCCCTCGATCTGCCCAGCAAATTCCACTTGCTCCGCATACTCGTCCTGGTTCACGACCTGGCCCGCCTGCACGAACTGCGGATATTCGACTGATACGTAGTCGAGGAGATGAAGGATGGTCTGCGGCCCGCGCTCGGTTGCGCCCGCCTGCACGGCGAGCGCCGCATCGAGGGGCAGAGCCAGGAGCAGCAGGGTGAACAGGTGGCGGCGAATCGGTGCCATGCCAGCAATCAGGGGTCTGGGTTGCTTTGACTGAATGCGAATTATAAGCATTTGGTCTAGCGTTGTGCGCAGAAGTGCGCAATGCATTTCGTTGCCTATCCCCTTCCGAAGATCCAGAGGTATCCCCACGGGCAGCTTTGGTTTGGATCTGGCATTGCAAATGAGAATGAGATGCAATACTATTCTATCCGTGTTCGGGCACAGGCACCCTCAAGCGCTGGGTCGCAACCCGCCCCGGCGCGACACTGCCGAGAGGGATGATCTATGGCGCTGCAAACGATCAAGGAGAGGGAATGAACGCGACTCTAGTTGGAGCCGACCGGCTGGGAAATATCCCCGCGCTGCTCGAATCCCAGGGCATCCGGGTTTTGTGCCACATCAGCGGGCGTGCGGCCTCCGCCCAGCGCCGAACCGGCGCGCTGCCCAAGGGCACGCAACTGCTGATTCTGTTCACCGATTTCCTGGGACATAACGTCATGCGGACCTTTCGTCAGGCGGCTCAGGAAGAGGGGGTTCCGGTGCTCGCTTGCCGGCGCTCAGCCAGTTGCCTGATGCAATCATTGGAGCGCCGTGGGAGTGCCACGTCCCAAGCGTGCGCAGCATGCCCGGCCGGCGAGATTGGATGAGTCTGGACAGGGGTTAGCCTGGGTTCGGAACAAATCTTGCAACCCATGATGAGCTGCTGTTGACAATCATTCTCATTGTGATTTACGCTACAGAGCAACCCTGGAGACATCATCGTGTACGTATGCCTCTGCAGCGGGGTGACCGAACAACAGATCCGTGACGAGGTCTGCAACGGCGCCTCGAGCGTGTGTGACCTGAGCGCCCGTTTAGGCGTCGGCTCAGGCTGTGGTTGCTGCCGCAGCTTCGCCGCACAGGTACTGGACGAAACGCTCCAAGTGCAAGCCCTGCCCGAGAACCGCTCCGCCGCCTGACCGGTACCGACAGCGCAACATCGCCGTTTCCCCCCTCAATTGGGAGGGGGCACAGCCGGGCGCCCCAGTCCTTGCTGTCTATTTCTGCATTGCCCCTTCCCTAACTCCGCCTCGCTTGGCCACCGGCGAAGCAAGGCTCGCCGCGGCGCCCCGGCTATAATGAGCGCCGTTCTCCTCTTCACCCCACGGAGCAGACATGAAGGGCGACATCAAGGTCATCGACTACCTCAACCGCGTGCTGATCAACGAGCTAACCGCCATCAACCAGTACTTCCTGCACGCGCGCATGTTTCGCCATTGGGGGCTGAATAAGCTCGACGAATACGAGTACCACGAGTCGGTGGACGAGATGAAACACGCCGACAAGCTCATCAATCGGACGCTCTTCCTGGAGGGCGTGCCGAATCTTCAGCAACTCAACAAGCTCTATATCGGGGAGAGCGTGCCGGAAGCGCTGAAGTGCGACCTGCGGCTGGAGATCGAAGCGATTCCCTTGCTGAGGGAGGCTATCGCCTACTGCGAGTCGTGTAGCGACTATGTCACTCGTGAGCTGTTCGAGGACATCCTCGATGGCGAAGAGGAGCATGTGGATTGGCTGGAGACACAGATCGAGCTGATCGGCAAGGTCGGCCTGCAGAACTATCTGCAATCCCAGATGTGAGAGCGGCCCGCCTCGGCCGCCACGTGCTTGCTGCCAGCGGGCGCAAGTCAGGTTTCCGATGATTCGTAACAGCGCGTTGACGCTGCTGTGGCTCGCGTGCCTTGCGGGCTGCGCTTCCAGCGGTCCGGCCAAACACGCCGCGGAAAAGCCCGACAGCCGGCCGACCGAGCTGGCGCCCGTACCCCCGGTGCCGACGCCTGAGCCCGCGCCCGAGATCAAGATACCGCCGCCGCGCATCGCGCTGGTGCTGGGTGGTGGAGCAGCGAAGGGCTTCGCTCACATCGGTGTGATCAAAGCGCTGGAGGCACAGGGGATCCAGGCAGAGATCGTCGTGGGCACCAGCGCCGGTAGCGTGGTCGGCGTGCTGTACGCAGGAGGCTATGACGGCTTCGAGCTGCAGCGAATAGCGCTCGATCTGAACGAGTCCATGTTCAGCGATTGGTCGCTGCCCGATCGCGGTTTTCTCAGGGGTGAGGCGCTTCAGGAGTTCGTCAACAAGGCAGTGAAGAACCGCCCCCTCGATAAGCTCAACCGTACCGTGGCGGTGATGGCAACGGACCTGCAAAGTGGCGAGGGGATCGCATTCCAGCGCGGAGATACGGGTATGGCGGTGCGTGCGTCCAGCACTGTGCCCGGCGTGTTCCAGCCGGTACGCATTGCCGGGCGCGAGTACGTCGACGGGGGATTGGTGAGCCCGGTGCCGGTGCGGGTTGCGCGACGGCTGGGCGCCGACATCGTGATCGCCTCGGACATTTCCGCCAAGCCCTCGCTCAAGCGCGTCGAGGGCACTTTGGACGTATTGCTGCAGACTTTCACCATCATGGCGAATACGATTGCCAGTCAGGAGCTGACCGAGGCCGATGTGGTGATCAGGCCGGACGTGGCAAAGCTCAACTCCACAGATTTCCAGAGCCGGCACGTGGCGATCCTGGAAGGCGAACGGGCAGGGCAGGCAGCCATTCCTCAGCTGCGCCAGAAGCTAGCGGAGCGGGAGGCGCGACTGCGCGCCGGCCTGTCGCATCCGCCTGCAGCGGCCTCTGCGACGGGGTCTCCGCCGCTGCACTGATGTATCTGCGACCATGGTGACAGTGGACTGGTATTTCGACTTCATTTCGCCGTTCTCCTACCTGCAGGCTGAGCTGCTGGCGCGCGATCCACTGCCCGCGCCGCTGCGCTGCAAGCCGGTGCTGTTTGCGGGATTGCTCGAGCACTGGGGCCAGCTGGGTCCGGCCGAGATCGGGCCCAAGCGGCGGTTCACTTTCCGGCACTGCTTGTGGAGAGCACACCGGCTCGGCATCGCGATGCGGATGCCGCCGGCCCACCCGTTTAACCCGCTCAGACTGCTGCGCCTGGCCATCGCGCTCGACAGCGAGCCGAAGGCCTGTCTGGCGATCTTCAGGTTCGTGTTTCGGGACGGGCTTTCGGCTGACGACGAAGCTGCGTGGCGCGGACTCGCCGCTTCTCTGGGCGCCGAAGATGTCGATCAGCGGATCTCTCAGCCTGAGGTGAAAGCTAGGCTACGCCGCAACGGTGAGGAAGCGATAGCGCGCGGGGTGTTCGGTGTGCCGATGCTGGCTGTGGATGAAGAGCTGTTCTGGGGCGCCGACGCAACCGACATGTGCCGCGACTACCTGCGCGGTGACGCAGTGTTTTCCGATCCGGAAATGATGCGGGCGGACCTGCTGCCGGCGAGCGCCCAGCGGCAGCGCTAACGCTTCACGAAGGGCGCGATGGTAAGGCTCAGCGTGTCATCGGAGCGGCGCTCCAGGCCGGGCCGGCGGCGTTCGACGAACATGCTGCTGCCGGGCGAGCGCTTGGCCTGACGCTTGGCCTCGGCGGCCGCCGACGATACCTCGTAGTGTGAGAGGTAGTCGCCCGCCTCCACCACGACGGCGCCGATCGACAGCGCGCCGATAGGATGGGTGACCGGGTTGCCCTTCCGGTCCTCCGCCAGCAGACCGCCGCGCGCTAGATCCTCGGCGGCATACAGGCGCGCGCTCTCGCGATCGAAGCGCTCCAATGCCTCACGGCAACGCATCGACCAGTCCGCGCTCTGCATCAGCAGAATGAAGTCGTCCCCGCCAATGTGCCCCAGGAAATCGCGGCGCACGTCGCAGGCGTCGAAAAGAATATGGCCGGTCAGCTGGATCATGTCATCGCCTCGGCGATAGCCATAGGCGTCGTTGAACGGCTTGAAGTGATCCAGGTCGCAATGGCAGGCAGTGAATCCGATCCGTGCGCGCAATAGGCGCTCGATGTGCTCGTTGATCGGCACGTTGCCCGGAAGGAGCGTCAGAGGGTTGGCGTAGCGCGCAGCCGCTATCTGCAGGTTGGTGATCTCGCGCACCAGATCCTGGCCGGTGCCGAGTCCCACGTAGCGTCCCCGCTCGGTCAATACAAATCCCTCTGCGATAAAGCGCCGGTCCGCATCCACCAGCCGGTTGGACAACTCCTGGATGGTGATGTCCTTGTCCACCACCAGCGGGTTGGGATCCATGAATCCACGGCACGGCTTGCGCCCGAACAACTCCTTGCGGAACGGGCGGGCGTAAGCCTCGACGAAGGCGAACCGGGTGAGCAGCCCGACCGGCACGCCGCTTTCCACCACCGGTATCGCGTGCAGCGAAGCATCGCGCTCGAAGCGGGCGAACACCTCGTCGTTCGGCACTTCGGGACGGACCGGGGCCACCGGTATCGACAGCTTTTCCGCGGTGACGGCATTGTTGTACAGAACCACGGTTTCGGGATAGACGGCAATTTCCCGTTGCCGGAGGATGAGCAGCACATTGTCCGGCGGCGTTTGCAATGGGGAAGCCACCGGCCGGCCGACCAGGTAGCCCTGGCCGAAGGGTATGCCGAGGTCGCGCACCACGGCCAGCTCGGCTTCCGTCTCGACCCCCTCGGCGATGATGTGCGAGCGGCAGGTATCCGCGATTTGCTGGATCGACTTGAGAAACTGCAGCTTAAGAGGGTCGCTGTCGATGCCCTGCACGAAGTGCATATCGGCCTTGACGTACTCCGGCCGCAGCTCGGACCACAGACGGAAGCTGGCGAAGCCCTCGCCGAGGTCGTCGATCGCCACGTTGAAGCCGAGGTTGCGATAGTTCGTCAGCGCCGCGCGTACCGAGTTGAAGTCGAAAAACGGCAGGTTTTCCGTCAACTCGATCACGATGCGCTCGGGCGACAGGCCCAGGCGCCTCAGGAGCTCGCGCGTGGCAGTGGTGCCCAGGCCGGGCAGGGCCAGACACTGGGGCCTGACGTTGAGGAACAGCTTGTGGGGCAGGCCGAGCCGCGCAAAGCTCTCCAACACCGTCTGGCGGCACAGGCGCTCCAGGCGCAGCGCGTAGCCGTGCTTGCCGGCGACGCGGAACAGCTCGACCGGCGCGTGCAGTGGCGTCTCGACCGGGCCGCGGATCAGACCTTCATAACCGATGATCTCGCCACTCTTGAGGTCGAGAATCGGTTGGAAGTGGGCCTCCAGCTGCCGTTTGTCGAGGATGTCCTCGAGCAGGCCGAGCTGCTCCGGCTTGCCCGCCTTGGCGGCTCTTGCGGGCAGCACGAGGTCAAGAAGTTGGTTTTCTTGGGGCAGGATGCTGTCCATGGGTGGTCCGCGCCAATCCGCCGTTGTTCTTTTGCAGCCCCGTTTCTCTTGTACGGGTTAACGGCCCCTTTGTGGCGTGCTTTAGCGACAGGCGCCATAACCAACGCCAGCGCTCCATGGAGCTCGATTAGGCGGTGCGGAGGAAGCAGCGCGGGAACGCGCGGAGACCCTGGGCGCCGGCGACTACGGACGATTTGAGGCAGGCCTCGGCAGACGCTGCCAAAGGCCCCAGGACTGCGAGGGGCTTAGAAGCGAACGTTGGCGCCGAACAGGAAGGTATCGGCTGTCGCGCTCTGAGGGCTGCCCGGCGGGCGGGCCAAGTGCTCGGAGCGGGCACGCAGCTCGACGTTGTCCGCCAGCTGCAGGGACACCCCGAGGCCATACAAGACGCCGGCACCGCCCAGCTCCGACGCGGACAGGTTATTCCCGGGCCCGGATGCTTCCGGATAGTGGAGACCAAGTTTGGTCACCAGGGTGAGTGAATCGGTTAGCGGCAGCGAACCCACCCCCGCGACGCTCAGGGTTTCAGGGCCTTGTGCCAGTGCAGGGGCGCCGAAGCGTGTGTGCGCCCCTTCCAGCGCGAAACCTTGTCCAAAGCGATAGCCCCCGAAGATGCGCTCGCCTTCCAGATGGGCGGCATCCGCAGCCAGCGCAATGCTGCCGGGTTCGAGCGCCAGCTGGCTCTTGTCCGCGGCCGCCATGGGAGGCACGCCTGCGGACTGGCTGCGCCCGCCGTAGAACCCGCCGTCCTCGGCATGGCTCCGGTGGGCACTCATCAGTCCCAGGATCACCACGGCTGTGAGCGTGACGGGCAAGCGCCAATGCGTGAGCAGACAGGATGTGGGCCTCATTCTTCGTTGTCCTTATCTATTCCCAGAAGCCAAGTTTTGCATGCCCCGCTTACGTCAGGATTCCACCGACCGCATACGACCATTACGCCGTAATCAGCGGCGTACGGGTCTCACCGTAGAAGCAACGCCGCTGGTGAGGTTTGGTTTACCGGACTCGGACTGCACGGGTGAACGGACCCGGCGCTGTGGATGTAAGATCGTTAGCATCTGTGGTTCTCGCTCACCAACTGATTCCGACAGGAGCTCGTATGATCGGCTTGACCGAGAGGCTTGCCCGCTTTGCCCACGATCCGGGTTTCTCAGAGGCGCCTGAGAGTGCCGAGCGGATCATTCGCAGTGGTGTGATCGACACCGTAGGGACCATGATTGCGGGGCGCAACGAGCCGGTCGTGCGAATCGTCCGGCAACACGTCGCACACCGCCGATCGAACGCTCGGGAGTCCAGTGTGCTCTTGGGCGTCGGAGCGTGCGTTCGCGCAGGACGCTGCCTTGATCAACGGCACCGCGGGACACGCCCTTGACTACGACGATGTCGCGCTGGCGGGGCATCCGAGCACGGTCCTCGTGCCGGCGCTGTTGGCGGAAGGCGAAGCGATAGGTGCCTCTGGCGCGGATCTGCTGCGCGCGTATCTGGTGGGCTACGAAGTGTGGGCGGAGCTCATCGGCCGTGACGCCGATTCGCATCACATCAAAGGATGGCACCCGACGGCGGTATTCGGGACGGTGGGAGCCGCTGCTGCGATCGCCGCCTTGCGCAGGCTCAGCATCGAAGTCTGCCGCAATGCCATCTCGCTTTCGGCCAGTATGGCCGGAGGCCTGGTGGCCAACTTCGGGACGATGACCAAACCGCTGCACGCTGGACGCGCAGCGAGCTCGGCGATCGAGGCGGTCCGGCTCGCCATGGGCGGCATGACCGCCGCGCCCGATGCGATTGAGCACGACGCGGGGTTTCTGAAGGCGATCTCTCCCAAGGGCCAGGTGGATCTCGAGCGGCCCTCGGATGGTCTCGGCCGATCGCTGCGGATTCTCGAATCCGGTCTCAGCGTCAAGAAATACCCGATCTGCTACGCGACCCATCGCGTCATCGACGCCGTCATCGATCTCGCGCGCAAGCATGATCTGCGGCCCGACAACGTGGAATCGGTCGAGGCGAGCATTGGGGTCGCGCAGGCTTCGATGTTACGCAACCACACCCCGGTGACCGGGCTCGAGGCGAAGTTCAGTCTCGAGTTCGCGGTGGCGTCAGCGCTGGTGGCGCGGGCGGTAGGGCTTGGCGCAATTGAACGACGACTTCGTCAATCGCCCCGAGGTACGCGCGGCGATGAGGAAGGTCGAGACCGCCACCGTTCCGACCACGTGCCCCATCGAGCCGGCGTTCGCCTTCAGCGACCGCGTGCGGATCCGGCTGCAGGACGGCCAATGGCTCGACAGCGGGGAGATCCGCTTCGCCCGGGGCAATGCCAAACTTCCGCTGCGCGAGGAGGAACTGAAGGCGAAGTTCTTCGACTGCGTCGCGGGCGCCGAGTCACATCGATGCGGACGCTCTGTACGCGCAACTCGCCGGGCTCGACTGCCGTGCAGGACGTGCGCAGTCTGGCTGGCGAGACAATGTCGGTGTGAAGCCCAATGCCGCCTCCGCAGACCTTGCGCTTTCTGGGGTGAGCATGAGCGCGGCGTCTTTTCCCCTTCGCTCCTAGCTACGCCGGTCGCGGCTGAAAGAACAGGGCAAACAGCTTGCCTTCGCCCAGCACCCGGTCCGCTTCCCAGAATGCGAAGAAGGGAATGAAGGTAGCAAACACCATCAGGGTACGCGCGAGAATCTCGTCCTTTCCCAATCCGAGCAGCTCATGCCACGCGCCCGCCAGACCTTTACCGTGAGCGAGTCCCTCGACGAGGTGTTCGATGACGGCAAAGACAGCTACAAAGAGGCCGTACAGCGCCGCCTTGAACAGCGCCGCCACGATCAACGGGCCATGTTCGAACCGCTTTCCCAGCCCGATTGCCTGTCCGATGAGGATGACCTTTGC
>CAVUHQ010000021.1:0-79034 GCA_963741215.1 uncultured beta proteobacterium | reverse complement strand
TCGGCAGATCGCCCGGCTTGGCGCCTTTCAGAATCTTGTCGACGTACCCGGCCGACCGGCGGAATACATCGGCGAGGTTTGGCCCATAGGACATCAGTGCGCCCGTCGTTGGCGAACTCCCGCGCCCCGCCGATGACGGGCAGGCGTGCCTTCGCAGCCCGCTTGAGCAGTGTAGGCCGATGAGCAAAGAAGAACGGATCGCCGATGACTGTGCAAGGCCTCCGCACGAGTTCGGCTGACGGCTGAGAAACGCGGGATCGAACTGCTCGGGCGTTCGCACACCCACGAAACTCAGGTCGATCGCCAGAGAGGGCGCTGCCGCCTTGAGGTCCTCGACCGCCTTCGGATGGTACGGCGTGTCTGGGTTCCACAGCACTGCCACCCGTGTGAGGCGTGGGATCGCGTCCTTAAGCAGTTGCATCTGCTTGGCGCTGAGCTCGGTCGTCATGATCGTGAGCCCGGTGACGTTGCCGCCAGGATGCGCGAGGTTCGTGACCAGACCGGATCCGACTGGATCGGAAACCAGAGTCATGACGATAGGGATGGTGGACGTGGCGCGCTTCGCCTGCACCGAGTCCCCGAACGGCACCCGTCCGAAGAGGATCACATCGACGCTGGGCTCTGCACCAGGTCGGGCGGCCAACCCGGCCACCTTATCGTAATTGCCGTCGGGCAGATCGCCTCATTCGATCACTACATCGGCCGCCCCTCGACATAGCCCGCGGTCCCCGCAGCCCCTGCCGAAAACGCCTGCGCCTCCTTGCTCTCGGGTGAGCAGGCCCCCACCGCAGAAGAACCCCCGATACGCCGGGGTGATGCCGGCTGCTGCGCGCGGGCACTGTGCGACACGGCCGCGATGGCGGAGCCGGCGGCCACTGCGGCAACACTGTGGACAAACGCGCGGCGAGGACAAGGCGTCTGCTCACCCGTATCACCTCATCCGCTTGCAGAAGAACCGACTGCGGAATCGTAATGCCCAAGGCTTTGGCGGTCTTCAGATTGACCACCAACTCGAACACGCTGGGTTGCTCGATGGGGAGTCCCGGTCGCGCCCTTGAGGATCCTGTCAACGTACCCGGCCGATCGGCGCATCTGGTCCTGGATGTTCGCTCCGTAGGACAACAGACCGCCCTCGGCGGCGTAGTCCCTCGCCGGGTAGATTGCAGGCAACCGGGCAATGGACGCCAGCTTGAGTAGCGTCGTTCGATGAGTGAAAAAGAGGTTGTCATGGATTACGTACAAAGCCTCTGCGTGTTGCCGGCTGACCGCCGTGAACGCTGGTCCGAACCGCTCGCGCGTGCGCGCCGCCACGAAACTCAATTTGATCGACAGCGACGGTGCCACCGCCTTGAGCTCCTCGATCACCGTCGTGTGGTATGGCGTATCCGGATTCCACAGGACAGCGACGCGGGTGACGCCTGGGATCGCCTCCTTGAGCAGTTGCATCCGCTTGGCGCTGACCTCGATAGACATGTTCGAGAGCCCGGTGACATTTCCGCCGGGATGCGCCAAGCTCGCGACCAAGCCGGATCCGACTGGGTCAGCGACTATCGCTATGACGATTGGGATGGTGGACGTAGCGCGCTTGACCGCCTGGGCTGCAATCGTAGTCGTAACGACGATCACCTCAACCTTGCGCTGGGCCAGGTCCGCGACCAACTCCGGTACCCGAGCGTAATCGCCGCCGACGGATCGCCACTCGATCACCACATCGCGTCCCTCGGAGTACCCCGCGTCCAGCTAGCCCCTGCCGGAACGCCTGCGTCTCCTTGCTCTCGGGTGAGAATATCCCGAGGATGACCCCGATGCGCCGCGGTACTGCCGGCTGCTGTGCGTAGGCGCTCCGCGGTCTAAGTACAGTTGCGGGGCAGGCAGCCAGAGCCGCAAGACCGCTCACAAACGCACGGCGAGAAAAGCGTCGGATCAGTTGAAAAGCTAAGGATCAGCCATCGAGCCCCAAGGTCGCTTCGGCCGACAGCCAGTGCACAGGCAGGTCGCTGAGGCGGCCGTTCAACGGGGCAGACGTGCATAGAGATCCTCTCAGAGCCACCTTCGCCGCGCGCCGAGGCCGTCTTGGCGGCCCCGCGGTGATCATTACTTCAGTGCCGGACTGATTGGCCATCCTCTCACGTTCGGCCCGATCGGGTAGCTTGCGCCAGTCCGGCGCAATTGCCGACTCCGATATGACTTGAGGCCTATGTCTTTCGAGCAATCGGAGGCGGTTTGCCGGACAGCTATTCTGCATTCCCCGGGTGGATCGCATCGGTCCACATCGCTCGACATGGCCTCCACATGGATCTGACCTTCCCTGCACCTTCGGCCCAACCGCGCATCGATTGGCGGCGCGCCTGGCGCGCCATGCGCGCGCTGAGAGAGCAAACCGACAACATCGAGCCTGCGTTCGAAGTGATGATCGCGCTCGATGGCGGGCAGATGGAGAGGCTGTTCCAGCGCTTTCTAGGAGAGCCTGGTGCCCCGCTGTTGCTGGCCGAGAAGCCATCGCTGCTGGCGGCATTGGCCGATTCCGAAGCGCTGCGCCGGTTGCCCGAGGGCTCGCTGGGCCGTGCCTATCTGAGCTGGATAGAGAGCACGCACGACGCTGCCGACGGACTGCGCAAAGGCGGTCAGCTTGCCGCGGGCCTCGAGGAGTTGCTTCCCGGCCGCGCGCGGCAGTGGTTCATCGAGCGCAACGCCTGCGTGCGCGATCTGCTCCACGTCCTGACCGGCTATGGGCAGGATCGGGCCGGGAAGACGGCGTTGCTCGCATTCGACTGCGGGCTCGCGGCGCTGCGCGCCCGCGTCATCGGTCTGCTGGGAGCTGTCATGACCGCACCCTGGTGGCCGCTCTTCCGGGTCCACCGCTTCGTCTACCGCGCCTGGCTGCGTGGTAAACGGGCGCGCATTCCGCTCTCGTACCGCTGGGAGGAGGCGCTTGCGCGTCCCTTGGAGCACATTCGATACGAGCTTGCCATCGAGCCAGCGTGGGTCGCTCACCCGCACGGGATTCTAGCCGGCGGCCAGCAGCGCGGACCATGGCACTATGCCGCTCCCTCGAACTGACACGGCGACGAAGGAACAAGTGTTCCAGATCCTTCGATGAGGCTCCTGACACGGACGAGTCCGTTGGCTGACGTTCAGGAGTTCGCCGGCAACAAGGACGGTCGTAGCGGCCGCATCGCGTTCCTTCCGGCGGTTGCTTGATCATGCGCTCGATGCCGAAACCGCAATCGATTCGGGTGCTGTCCTGGCACGGACGCTGGGGCGACGCGCTGGCCGAAGCCGTCTCGCGCCCATTCACGCAGGCGACTGGCATCGAGGTGGAACCGGTGCTCCATGTCGGCCTGCGGCTGCCCGATGGGTTGGTCTGCGCGCTCGAGAACAGCTCCGCCGCTCCGGTTGACGTGGTCTGGTGTAACACTGCAGCGGCGCTGCGAGCGGCAAAGCAGGGCTGGTGCGAATCGTTGCAAAGACTCGAGGTCCTGAGCGAGCTGCGTGACCGTGCCCGCCTGCAAGCGTATCCCGAATGGCCGGTGGCGCAGGCCTACGTCGTCCAGCATGTGCTGGTTTATCGCACCTGCCTCTATCCCGGTGCGGCACCGCAGACCTGGCGTGCGTTATTCGATCCGAGGCACGCTGGCCGTGTCGCGCTCTCCCCGGGCGGTAACGGCTTCTACCCCGTTGCGCAGGTGCTGGGTGGCGGTCAGCCGGAGCGCATTCCGATGGATCTGTCGCCCTGCTGGTCGACAGTGGCGAAGCTCCGGCCGCAGTTGCGCCAGCCCGACTACAGCAGCGGACTCGAGGCATCGATCGCACAAGGCCAGATCGATCTGTGCTACAGCGCTCTGCCCGACGCGCTCGCGTTCCGCGCGAGCGGGCTGGACGTGGACTGGACAGTGCCGCGCGAGGGCGTGGCCGATACAACGGATGCTCTTTGGGTGCCGCGTGGACGGTCGCCTGACGTCGCGTTCTGGGCCCGGGAGTACATTGCTTTCGCGCTGTCGCGCGCTATCCAGGAACATTGGTGCGCCCTGCTGGGGGCGCTGCCGATGAACGCGCGCGCGGCGACGCCCTCAGTCCTGCGTTCGCAACCAGACCTTCCCCGTCATGCCGACGATCGGTGCGGTGTGCTGTTCGTGCCGGAGCACGTCAAGGCGCGCTACGCGCCGGCCTGGGAAGCGACTTTCGATGCCATCGTATCCGGCGCGCAAGCAGCCGGATTTGCCGCGCGGCGTGCTGTCCTGTCGATCAAGCACACCGGAGTGGAGCGGCTACCGAATCGTGACGCCGCCGCGACGCCGCGCTTCGGGCTACGCTCGAGCGTCAGATCGATTGCTGCCGCGCGCGGGGACAGAGACGGGGCGCTCGAACCCTTTCAAACCACGTCTTCGACCACGCTCCGGCGGCTGTTCAAGAAGCCGTACTGATTCATCCATGCGTACCTTGCGTGGATGCTGTTTCCTTAGATGTTCGGCTAGGGAGCCTCTGCATTCACCGGCACTGGCATGCCTGCGACAGCACCACTCTGCCGGTCCGGACATCACCGATCCGCTCACTACCTGATCGGCATGCTACGACAGCTTGATCTGATGGCGGTGGCGGCGGGCCGGCTATATAGCGAGGTTCACAATCGCACGCGCTGGCACACCGGCGTTTCTCGTTGAAACTTGAGCGCCGTGTGCCGATTTGCGTCACTTGTCGTCGCCAGACGAGGATAGAATCACGCGGGCTGTCTCCATAGAACGTCTGTGGATTGTCAATCACCCTGATCCAACGACCACGGGAGCTGCGGACTTGGTTTGGGCTCTGCGGAAATGTTGGCGGAACAAGATCATGGGCGTTCAGCATCCTTAGGAGGAAGCACGCGGGCGTGATCTTGCTCGGTTAAATGGGTCTGCCCAGATAGGGTGGAGAATGCAGCCCACGGACGCCAGCAACCGGGGCGAGGCCTGATTTCACCATCCGAGATGCGCTAACTGCTTGATTTGCGGTTTTGGTAAGGACTGGCATATCCGTTGCTGCATAGCAGGGCGAACACGACACGTGTTTGGACTGTTCATCCCAACCCATAGGAGCTGCTTCATGAAGGCTGTTCAAAAAGGCTTTACACTAATCGAACTGATGATCGTGGTCGCGATTATCGGTATTCTGGCCGCGATTGCGCTGCCAGCGTACCAGGACTACACCATCCGCTCGCAGGTTTCAGAAGGCCCCACGCTGTCCGAAGGTCTCAAGGTCGCGATCGCTGATTACTACGCGAACAATGGTACCTGGCCGGCGGACATGGTCGCTGCTGGATTTGGTACCAATACCGTCAGCGGCAGCTACGTCTCGGCGATCACGCAAGCGACGGGCGTCATCACGATCACCTACGGCTCGACCAAGGCTAACTCCAAGCTGACCGCCGGCCCGGCCACGCTGAAGATCGCGGCCGCCGCCAATACCAACGGCGACATCGCCTGGGTGTGCGGTGGAAGCGCGGTCCCGACCGGCTTCACGGCTGCGGGTACGGCTTCTTATGCTGGCGGTATGCTGCCCAAGTGGCTGCCGAGCAGCTGCAAGTAATAGCCCCTAGTTCATCAGGGAAACGGGGGTGTACACCACCCCCGTTTTTTTTGCACCGAAAAGCTTGAACCGGGCCGGCCTGCGTTGCTTCCTGAGCTTCGGGCAAGCGCTTGCACGGCGGCAGACGCAAGCGCATCGGCCGATTCAGATCTGCGCTGACCGCCTGCCGTAGACCTGCCGAGCGGCGGGAGCCGAGGGAAGGAGAAGCCTTGGCGTGGCTGCCCGCGCCGGATCGGACGGTTGGCCTGGCCGGGGATAGATGGGATACGCTGGATTGGGCAGGTCCTCGAGCGTGGCCGCGAGACGGCCGAGGCGCTCGCCGGTGGCCCGCCGGAAATCGCGGCACCTCAGGGGCCAGTTGCTTCCCAAGGGGAGTGCTTCACGTCATCTCGTGTTGCGCGCTGCGACCCGACGGGCTTTGTGACTGTAGTCTTACGCGACCGCGATATCAACCTCCTTGCCGGGCGCGCATGCGAGACTTGATCAGAGCTTCCCTAGACTAGTCCTTCGATCTCCCCGGCCGATCCCGGCGGCGATCTCCCACGATGAATACTGATACGATTGCTGCGCGCAACATCGCGAAGGTTTCGCGCGCTGAGGTTCGTGAGCGATTCAGGCCGGGTGCAAGGTGTGGCTCCCGGCTACGTCTATGAGAGCAGGATCATCGGGTAATGGATAGGACCACGGTTTTCTCCAAGACGGGTAAGGGCCTGCTGGAGATCAAGAGCAAGTCCAACCGCCTGCCGAAGGATCAGTCCCGGGTCTTGAACCTGGTGGACGGTAAAGCAACGCTTCAGGACCTGACCGAAAAGAGCCGCATCACCGAGGCAGAACTGCGCAAGCTGCTGACGCAGTTGACCGACGGCGGATTCATCAAAGAATTCGCCAACCCGGCTGCCAGCGGCAATTTCACTCCAGTCGCCGGGGCTGGCGCATACGAAGTCGACGACCTCGACTTTACGCAAATTCTTGGGGAGGCAAAGCCGGCGGTCAGCCCGGCCGACACGACGGAACAAGTGCGGCGCGAGGAGGCCGATCGCAAGGCCGCGGAGGCGGCTGCGGCCAAGGCACGGGAGGAGGGCGCACGCCAAGCCCAGGAGCAGGCCGCGCGTGCGGAGGCGGAGCGCAAGGGCGAAGAGGAAAGGGCGCAGCGTCAGAAGCTGGAAGCGGAGATGCGCGCACGCATCGAGGCGGAAAGGCGCGAAAAGGAAGAGCTCGAGCGCCGTGCTCGCGAGAAGCTCGAAGCAGACAGGCGTGTGAAGGAGGAGGCCGAGCAGAAGGCGCGTGACGACGCCGACCGCAGAGCGAAGACTCAGGCCGAGGCGCTGGCCCGAGCGGAAGCCGAACGGCTGGAGAAGATTCGGGCTCGAGGCGCTGGCCCGGGCGGAAGCCGAGCGGAAGGAGAAGATGCGGGCGGGGGCGCAGGCGCTGGTGGAAGCTGATCGTCGCCGCAGGCAGGACGAGCAGCGCCAGCGCGAGGAAGAGGCGGAGCGCAAGCGCAGGGAAGAGGATCAGCGCCGGGAGGCCGACGCGCGCGCCGCGCAAGAACAGCGTTCCACAAGCTCGACCCGCACGGGTAGTGCCGCTGCCGCACCGCCCGGCGACCGGGATCTCTCCCTGGATTTCAGCGCCGCTCCGGCGGCGCCCAAAGGCGCGGAAGCGGAGGTCGCAAAGCCACACGCCGACCCGGAGGCCTCCTTGGATTTCAGCGCCGATCCGGCGGGGCTGAAGAGCGCGGGAGCCGAGGTTGCAAAGGACCTCGGCAACAAGTCAGAGGCGATTCGCAAGGCGGTCGAAGAGCAGGCGCGGCGTACCCGTCTCGAGGACGATGCGCGCCGGGCGATGGCCCGCGCTGAGCAAGAGGCACGAGAAAACGCGGCACGCGAGGCCCAAGAATTGGCGGAAGCCCTGGCACGTGCACGGCAGGATGCCCAGCAACGCGCGCGCGAAGAAGCGGTCCGCCGCCAGCAGGAGGAACAGGCGCGGCGAGCGCAGGCGCAGCGCAAGCCGAAGTAGATCCTTGAGCCCTTCGACGACGCTCAGGACAGACTCCGGGAAGCGGAGTCGAAACACTAACCACGCGGCGATCGATAGCTCGCGCGCTTCGTCTCCCTGGCTCACGCCACTAATCCGTCGGTCCTGACCGGTCCTCGCCGAACGATAATCGACGAGGACCGGTGTCCCATGCGCTGCGCCCGTCAGGCGGGAGCAGCATCTCGCTCAACGAGCATCGTGTCAGTGGCCATGACCGTCGTCGCCGCGATCGTCCGGAACCGTGATGAGCGGGGCGTCGTGCCGGAAGTGCCTGAAGTCGAATAGCCCCATCAGATCGCCGATGGCGGGTGCGTTCGAGGGCTTGTAGTGACCCGCCGCCTGGACCGGATTCGGCAGATTGTCGCGGCTGCGGCCAGACAGCGGCTTCAAGCCCCAGTTGCGCTCGATGAACTTGAGGATGGACACGTGATCGTAGTAGGTGTGATCGACGTGCCCCTCCCTGGCATAGGGCGAAACCACGATCAGCGGGATGCGCGTGCCGTCGCCGAAGAAGTCCACCGGTTGCACATAGCCCGAATCGTAGTAGCCGCCACCTTCGTCTTCCGTAATCACGATCGCGGTCGACTTCCACAGGTCCGGGTTGCGATGGACCATGTTCACCAGATCCGTCACGAAGTTCTCGTAGTTCGACACGATGGAGTTGGCCGGATGCCCCGCCATGGTTTCCAGGGGCCGCACGTAGGCCACCGCCGGCAGCGTGCCACTCTGGATATCGGCGTAGAGGACCGAGATATCCTGGAGATTGGCGCGCTTGGCCGGGTTGGTCATGACCGAAGTAAATGCGGTCAGCGGGTCGCAGATCCCGCAATAGTCCGCGGTGGGGCTGCTGCCGTCGCTGCCGCGGCCGCCCGAGTAATACTTCCAGGACACACCCTTGGCGGCCAGGGCATCGGCGATGGTGGGCAGCGTCGCGGGCTGAGGCGGCAGCGTGAACGGGTGCGTCGATACATCCGCCAGGGTGCCGTCGGGCTTGTAGCCAAGGTTATAGTTGTTGACCAGGTAGTAGTGATCGGCGTCGCAGTTCGGCTTCACGTGCAGGCTGTTCAGATACTGCACGACGGGGCCGACGCCTGGCAGGGAGGGATCGGCGCAGTTGACATAGGACCCGCCGCTGTATCCGTCCTCGGTGTACCAGCAGGCGGTCGCAATAGCGATAATGCTTAGCCTGCGAAAGCTGGGTGACTTCATGTGCGCTGGTCCTTCCAGGAGGTTACGGATCTGCCGTGCTGCCACGGCCCTGGTCCCGGCAGTCCCACCTAAGCCGTCCATGCGCTGAAGGTTGGGCTCCGGAACTTTGAGTCCGGCAGCATTCTCCGCAACCAGTGTTTCTGCCTTGCGTACCGTGCGGCGTGGCCGGACGTATCGTTCGGCTCACCTTTGTTGAATAGGCTGTGTCCGAGACATGACGGGCATCTGCATGCAATTGAACGTGAACGCGAAGTGCCTGGCGCCGTTTTCGCTTCGCAGGTGCGAAGGAACGGCTGTGCTGGATGTCGAACACCACTCGGTTGTCATGTTCAGACGTCGCTGTTGCCGGGCGAAACTTACGTGAACCTTACATACACAAACCAGCTTGCGCTGAGTAGAATCGATATGACGATTGCCGCTTGGGATGGTATCGGGTCTGGCTCCCAAGACGAGCTTGAAATCGAACCGACCCTGAGGAGGAATCAAGCGACTCCGGCCGCATTCATACCGACAGTGGCAATTGAGCAGACACCGGTGTCGCTCAGGGCCCGGGTTGACCGGGATTTTTCGCAGTTAGGGTGAGGAGGAGGGAGACCATGAAGACGTTAATTCTGACACGGGCGAACTTGGTACGAGCCCGGCTTTGCGGACGTTGCTAGGCCGCCACATCGGCAGGTGTCTCACGCGCTGTTGTTTCTTTCGCAGAGGAGGAACGCCATGAAGTTCAGTCTGAAGGGGTTGAATGTTTCGTTGGCAATCGTCGCGAGCGCTGCGCTAACCTTGTTCGCAACATCGGCGGTCTGGGCACAGGAGAAGTGTAAACAATCGGGGAAGAACCTCGCGCAGGACAGCAAATTCACGCAACAACATGTGATCGATGTGGGAGACATGCCGGGCCACCAGGTCCGTATCCTCGAGGTGCATCGTACCCCTTCCAATGCAAAGCCCAACTGTGAGGGTCTAAAGGTCGCGGAGCAGTGGAACCGCGGCTATTCTGATTACACCAATACCAACGGCCGTGCCTGGGGATACCGTATTGTCGTCCTGGACAACGGTGACAAGATCTTTGGGCAGTGGTCTGGCACTACCCACAGCACCTTGAACGCAGACGGCACTAAGAAGAACGTGTTCACCGGCACGTATACGCTGACCGGCGGAACCGGCAAGTACCGAGGAATCCAGGGCATGGGTCGAGAGTTATCGACATTTGATCCAGCAACCGGGTTCAATGAATCGCAGTGGGAGGAGGAGTACTGGATAGAGAACTAGCTGTTCCGACATTCAACGAATAAGGCCCAGGAGAAAGAACCCGATAACTGCGGCGTTGTGCATCGCCTAGGGTAGGCATACAGCGGACGCACAAGAGTGGGGCTGCGCTTGCTGCTAGACCTCGCCAGAGGAGGCAACCCTATGAACCAACCAACCGACACAACGAGCTGCGCGTTGGGCCGGCGGAAGTTTCTTGCCAGTGCATCGGCGCTGGGCGCCGCTGGCTTCTTCGGGACTTCGCGTTCGGTCGCAGCCGAACCACCTCCGGAAACGACCAGGATCCGCGTCGTCTACGACGGCTCGATCTGCCTCGCGCCCGAATGGCTGGCGGAAGACCTGCTGCGCCTGGAGGGGTTTTCCGAAGTGGAGTACGTCTCATCGTTGGCGCCCGGCCTGACGCCCTCAAGCGTCCTGGTCGCCGGTCACGCGGACGTTGGCTTGCGCTTCTACGGCGTGCGCCTGCATGAGCTGGGGATGATCAAGTCGACGCCCCAGAAACTCATCTCCCAGGGCACCGACTGGCGGTTCTTGAACGAGCTGAAGCAGGAGTTGAAGGCGTGAGCATCCATCCTCGTGCCTACGTTGCGAGGCCTGGACGGGTACTTGCGTATTCGTCGTGCCGGCAGCAGGTCCGCCACCCGAAGATGCCGGCGGACCGCCGCTTCGTCCAGAGATACTGGCGGTTGCTGGCTCACCCGGGGGAGGACCAGAACTCATCATCCCCCTGCTGATCGCCCTCGTACTCCCAGAACACCGTAGCCTTGCCGCCCTTCACGGTCCAGACGTGGACCTGCGGCGCTGACCAGCTGCGGCCGCCGCGCTGTGCACTCTCGGTGCAGAACACGACGACGCGGTCGCCCTTGGCCAGCACATCATCGATCTGCAGCCGGAACGTGCCGCCGGAAAGCTCCATGAAGTGCCCGAAGAAGCCGAGCACCTCGGCGTGTCCACGGTAGTCGCGCGACAGTGGTCCGCGCCCGGGAACATGCCAGAAAATGTCTTCTGCAAAAGTGGCCATCGCGCCTGGGATGTCGCCGCGGGAAAACGCTTCGTAGGCGCCCTTGATCAGCGCGGCGTTGGCTCTGGCCGCCGCTACGTCGGTCGTTCCGGATGCGATGGAGGCCGCGGGCTGCTGGGCTTGCACGTTTTGATTGGGGAGCGCACAGACGCCCAAGCATAGCAGCCCGAAGATCAGCCGCAAGACGGCCCATGGTCTTTGCATGAGTGGCGGAGCGACACGGTCGGAAGCGGCATTGCATGCAGCGGGGATGGTGTCCAACATTTGATATCTCCTCTCTATAGTGCGCCGCGATACGGGGCGCGTGGGCCACATCGTGTGCGCACCGCTGCCGGGTCGCTAGAGGGGAGGCACCCTTGCTTTTTCTGGATCGAGCACGCGATCAAGCTTCTCGCGGGTGGCGATGCCGAGCTTGCCGTAGGCGCGAGCGAGGTGGCCTTCGACAGTCTTGATCGACACGTACAGCTCCTGGGCGATCTGACGGTTCGTGCGACCGTCGCGAGCCAGCCGGACGATGCGCAGTTCGCTCGGCGTCAGCGCCTCGACGCCGATGCTCCAGTCGCGGCGCGGACGCGCGCCGGCGACACGCAGTTCTTCGCGGGCGCGTGCAGCGAGTGGCTGGGAGCCGCAGCGCACGGCGCCGTCGAGACCCTGTGACAGGACTCGCCGCGCGCGCGAGCGTTCGCCGGCGCGACGCAGCGCTGCTCCCCATTCGACCAGTGACGCGGCGCGTTCGAGGACCGCGGGAGACTCGGCGAGCACCGCCGCTGATTCCTCCAGCAGCTCTAAGCCTTTCGCTCCGCCGTGCACCAGCCCGGCAGCACGCAGGGCGATGCCGAGGGCGCGCCGGCCACCGAAGCGGCGCGTGTCGGCAAGCTCTGCTTGTGCGAGCTCGCGGGCACGGTGCGTATCTCCGAGTGCGAGCAGCGCCTGCGCCGCGCCCGCGCGCGCGTGGGTATAGCCGGCGTCGCGCATCTCCATACCCCAGATCTGCGGCTGCCACAACGCCATGCAGGCCTCGAATTCAATGAGCGCTTCCCGCGCGCGTCCCTGCGCCAGCCGCAAGCGTCCGCGCGCGGCCGGAATCAGCACGGTGCCGACGCCGGCCGGTAAGGCTTCATGCGGCAAGAGATCGAGCAGCGTTTGCGCTTCATCGAGCTGGCCGCCGGCGATTGCGATCTCGGCAAGGACCGTCGCGGCGAAGGGCAGCCCGCGCGCGAAGTCCCCGTCCTGCGTGACGCGCAGGGCTATACGCGCGGCGGCGTCGGCCTGCGCCAGATCGCCAAGCTTGAGCTTCAGCAGCGCGGCCGTGCTGTAGACCGCGACGAGGCCGCGCGAGCCGCCGGAACGGTCGGCTTGATCGCGCAGTGCCACGAGCGCGGTTTCGACCGCGCTGAATCGCTCCGCCGTCAGCAGGCACCACAGGAGAGCGGCGCGCATGTCCCAGCTTTCCACGTCAGCGTCAGCCAGCGCCGCCTCCAGGGGTCGCGCTGCTTCGTCTGCCGGCCGGCCGGTCAGAATGGCGACTACACCCTGCGCGAACGCCAGGGCAGTCGCCTGAGCTCCCGTGAGTTGACGGCGCGACAGGCGTTCCATCACGCGCAGGGCGCGCGGCGCGGTGCGGGCGTCCTGCAGACCTATGGCGACCAACTGGCTTTCCAGTTGAACTGTCATCGCACCCTGCGTATCGGCGAGTGCGTTCTCAAGCACCTCGACTGCGTCGACCCAACGGAACAGCGCTGCATGAGCCTGCGCAAGTTCCGACGCGAGTTGTGCGCGACCGGCTTTGTCGATGGTGATCGCCAGCGCCTCTTCCAAATGCAGGTACGCGCCCTCTCGACCGGCGAGCTCCTGGGCGCGCGCCGCCTCCCGCAGTATGTCGACACGAATCACTGAGGGCGGAGGCTCGGCGAGCGCGCGCGCAAGTTGGTCGGCGGCGGCGGCCGGCGCACCGTCGTCGATCGCGGCTCGCGCCGCCTCGCGCAAGCGCTCGATCACCCATGCGTCGCCGGCGCCGCGCAGCGGCATGAGATGCGCCGCGAGCCGACCCGGTGGCGTGTGCTCTGCGTGAAGAACATGAGCGGCGGCCCGGTGCGCGGCATCCTCCTCGGCGCTGGACAGCGTCTGCACGACTGCGTGTCTGACGATCGGATGGATGAAGCGCGCAGGCCTGTCTTCACCGAGGACCTCGAGCCTTACCAGTTCCGTCGCCAGGTAGGTAGCCTGATCCATCGCGATTTCCGCGACCGCAGCCGCGTGGCGAAGATCGCAGCCGTCGCCCAGGATCGCGAGTGCCTGTGCCAGGCGCAACGCAGCCGGGTTGAGACTTTGCAGACGTGCGCGCAGCTGCAGCGCCACGCCGTCGACGCCAGCACCGACGATGTCCTCGAGCGAGCGCAGCGCGCTCGGATCTCGGACTCGTTCCACGGCGCGCAGAAATTCCCGCAGGTAAAACGGATTCCCGCCGGTGGCGCGATAGGCCAGGGCGCAGACATCGTCGTCCGCGCCGCTTTCGAGCGTGTTGCGAATGATGGCCGCAACCGCCTGCCGGCTCAGCAATGCTGGGCGAATCGTCGTCGCCGCGGCGCGCACGGCGACCAGCGCCTGCGATCGGGATGCGGGCTCGTCAGGACGCAACGCCGCGATGAGCGAAACGCTCGGCCCGTCGAGGCGCGGCGCCAGATAGGCGAGCCAGCGCAACGACGCCTCGTCGGCCCAGTGCGCGTCGTCGACGGCGAGCAGCAGGGGAGCCTGATCGGCGAGGTTGACCGTCAGCCAATAGAGCCCATGCAGGATGGCGAAGCCGGTGTCCTGCTCTGCGCTGCTTGAGTCGTCGCCTTGAAAGAGCGCGACGACCGGCCGCGCCGGGCCGGCCAGCAGCGCGTCTTTCTCGTCGGCGGTCGCGTCGGCGCAGCGGCGTTCGAACAGCTGGCGCGCGATGCCGAAGGCAAAGTCGCGTTCGAGATCGGTTCCGCGGGCGCGCAGCACAATGCGCTTCTCCCGCCGCGCGAACGCGCAGGCAGCCTCGAGGATCGAGGTCTTGCCGACGCCGGCACCGGCTTCGATCAACATGACGCCACCGCGGTTCACGAAGGTCTCGATCGCCGCCAGCTCGGAGTCGCGTTCGACGAGGTCGGTCATGCCGGCAATAAGTAGGAGATTCAACGGTATCACGCCTTCCGAAACGCCTCAAGGCAGCCCCGTCCGTGATCGCGGGCGTTCGCTGTAGCGACGCCAAGCCGAGAGGCATAACATGCAATGCACGCCGGGCATCTTCTCGGCCGGCGGACCAACTAGTCATGCGGGCACAACGGTGGCCGATGACTAGTCCATGCAACCGTTCCTACCTATGGCGAGCGGGATAGGCCATGTCTAGAACAAGGAGGCTTGTGATGAAACGGCTATTGGCTGAGACAGGAATCGTTTGTGCGGTCGTCGTGTTGTTGACTGCGAGCGCGAGCGTTCAAGCGCAGATCGCGAAGAATGTGGCGGCAAAGAGTCCGTGGGGTCCCGGCGACGAGATCGGAACCCTGAACATGATGACCGATGCCTCCAGACTGGACGTTCTCAAGCAAGTCGCCGGCGGTAAGGTCTACGATCTCAGCGTCGAGCTGTTCGTAGGGATGCCGACGTGCTGTGTGCCTTTTGGGGACCCGAACTTCCAGATATTCATGACGCATACACCCGCTCAGGACACCGCCAAGGAACTTTTGTCTTACTCCGGTGATGGCGTTTCCATGTATACGCACAGCGGCACGCACATTGACACCCTCAATCACTTCGGGCTGCACGGGAAGATCTGGAATCAAGTCAGCTCCCAGGACGCTCTGGGCGTGCGCGGATGGACCAAGTCGGGCGCGGACAAGTATCCTCCCATCATCGCCCGAGGGGTGCTCATCGATGTGGCGAAGTCCAAGAATGTAGCGGCCTTGCCAACCTCCTACGCTATCACCGTGGCGGACCTGCAGGATGCGCTGAAAAAACAAGGCACGACAATCAAGGCGGGCGATGTCGTGTTGACGCGAACCGGGGCAATGACCCACTGGCCCGATCCGGCCAAGTACCGTCTGGCGGATCAAGCCGGTCTGAGCCTGGAGGCGGCCCAGTGGCTGGTTGAAGGGCAAAAAGCGATGCTGCTGGGGGCGGACAACTTCGGCGTCGAGAGCTTTCCGTCCAAGGACCCGGAGAATTTTGTTCCCGTGCACAGCTATTTACTCGCCGAACGCGGTGTGTCTATGGTCGAAGCGCTTTGGTTGGAAGAGCTGGCGAAGGATCAGGTGTATGAGTTCTTGTTCATCGCCTCGCCTCTGAAAATGCGCGGCGCGACCGCATCGCCGATCCGCCCGCTCGCGATTTCCATTCAGCGCAAGTAGTTGCTTGGTCGCCGAAAGGCGCAACGGGACCATTGCTTATCCGAAGGATCGCGGACGGCGCGTGGCTGCTCGCCGGTCACGCGCCCGTTTTCGAACGCTCACCTGGAATACCCAATGTTTAGTGAGTGAAGATCGTGCCGGATAGGCCTGAAACGGGACGATACTGCTGTTTGGATTTTGGCTCCCGCCGCGTCTGGCGGTGCGCCGCCGGGCTTCGCGATCGATTCAACGCGTGCCGGAGCGTGCATGAAACAAACGAAACAAAAATGACGTACCGGTAACATTTCCCTGCAGCGCCTGCTCAGTAGACTGTGGCCTCAGCATCTGCTCGGGCTTCACTTTGGAGCATTCGAGATTCGCAGAGGAGGATATCGTGTCAGCTCATAAGATCACTGCTTCGTTGTTGCGTCGTGTCGCGTGCTTCGCTGTGCTGGTCGGACTATGCAGCCTGTTTGCAGGTGCAGTCCACCGCATTGGCCGACGAGACGTGCAATTCGCCCTATCTCAGCAGTCTCATCAAAGGCCAGGAGGATTACGCCTACGTCTGGACCCTGGGCGTGCCTGGGGTCGGAGACGGATGGGACAAGCTGGTCACGATCGACGTCAATCCCGCGTCGCCGCGGTACGGAAAGGTCCTGAACTCGGTCTCCGTGGGCGCCCGCGGTGAGGCTCACCACATGGGGTTCAGCGACGACCGGCGCTTTCTGTGGGCAGGTGGCCTGGACGACAGCAAGATCTATGTGTTCGACATCGGCACAGACCCCGGCAATCCACGTCTCACCAAGACCATCGGGGACCTGACCGCGAAGACCGGTTTCGTAGGCCCCCATACCTTCTACGCGCTGCCCGGGCGCGTGCTGGTTGGCAACCTGTCCAACTCGAAGGATCACGGCGGCGTCACCGGCATGGCGCTGTATAACAACCGCGGTGATCTGATTCAAAGCTACCCGATGCCCACCGCCAACGGCGGCGACGGCTACGGCTACGACATCGCCATCAATCCCGCAGAAAAACGTGCTCCTCACCTCCAGCTTCACCGGCTGGAATAACTACATGCGCAACCTGGGTGAGCTGGTGGGCGATGCCGAGGCCATGAAGCACTTCGGCAACACGGTCGTGCTGTGGGACCTGAAGACCATGACCCCTAAGAAAATCTTCAGCGTGCCAGGCTCGCCGCTCGAGATTCGCTGGTCACTGAAGCCAGGTGACAATTGGGCCGTGATGGCCACCGCGTTGACATCCAGGATCTGGCTCATCAAGCAGGATGCGTCCGGCGAATGGCAGGCGAAGGACGTCGCAGTCATCGGCGACCCGTCCAAGATTCCGCTGCCGGTTGACATCAGCATCACCGCCGACGGCAAGGGGCTATGGGTCAACACGTTCATGGACGGCAAGACGCGCTACTTCGACCTGAGCAACCCCGAGCACCCCACCCAGACCTACGAGAAAGCCACCGGCAAGCAAGTCAACATGGTTTCCCAAAGCTGGGACGGCAAACGGATCTACATTACGTCGTCATTGCTGGCGAACTGGGACAAGACCGGCGAAAACGATGAGCAATTCCTGCGCGGCTTCGATTGGGACGGAAGCGCACTGACGCAAACTTTCGAAGTCGACTTCTACAAAGAGAAGCTGGGTCGGGCGCACCATATCAAGCTGGGTTCGAAAGCTCTCAAGGCTGCCTATGGGGATCAACCCGAGCAGCAGGCTTTGCGTTCGCGCTGACCGCACGGGGACCAACATGCGGCTGCTGCCTGCGATCCTGGTTCTGCTGCTCGGCACTGGCGCAGCGCTGGCTCACGAGGCGGGGTCGGCCCGGGCTGATTTCGTCCCGCCGGCACCGGGCACCTATCGGCTCGAACGGATCCAGGCGTTGCCAGACGGCGCGGTAGTAGACAGCCGAAATCGGCGTGCGCGCCTGATGCAGTACACTCAAGGCCGCATTACATTGCTGAGCCTTATGTACACCTCCTGCGGCGACCCGAGCGGCTGTCCGATGGCGCTGTACACGCTGCAGAAGGTGAGGCGCGACCTGGAGCAGGAGAAGTCGACGGGCAATCGCGTCCGCATCGTGAGTCTCAGCTTCGACCCCGGGCACGACACGCCTGCTGTGATGCGCGTCTACGGGGCTGGCGAAACACAGAGGCGCTCGCCGGTGCCCTGGGATTTCCTGACCGCGCGCTCGCCGCAGGACCTGCGGCCCGTGCTCGATGGACTGGGTCAGGACGTGAGGGTGCCGGTTGCCCAAACCGAGGCGGAAAAACCCGCGAACCTCACTCACATGCTCAAGGTGTTCTTGATCGACCGCAACGGATGGGTGCGAGAAATCTACACCAGCAGTTTTCTGGTGCCGCAGGTGATCATCAACGACGTGCAGACCTTGCTGCTCGAAGACGGCGTGAAGCTGCGGTGAGCCCGGCATTGACGGATCGCATGTGGGGCTGCCGCCGGAGCGCCTTGTTGTCGACCATCGTCGCTGGCGTGCTCGCGCTGCTCACGCAAGCTGCTTCCGCCGATCCCACTCTTGGGCTGCCTGCTCTCGAAGTCTCCCAAAACGATCCGTCGGCTGCCGCCCGATCAGGGCTCGGGCGCAGGCTGTTCATGGACCGCCGGCTGTCTCGGAACGGCACCATGTCCTGTGGCATGTGCCACGTCCCGGAGCAGGGATTCACAACCAACGAGATGGCGACGACCATCGGCATCGAAGGTCGCAGCCTGCGCCGCAACGCGCCCACTGTCCTCAACGTGGGGTTTCAACTGACGCTGTTCCACGATGGGCGCGAGACGAGCCTGGAACGCCAGATCTGGAGTCCGCTGCTGGCGGCCGACGAGATGGGCAACGCCTCGCGCGCCGCGGTTGTGGCGCGGGTGAGCGCTCTCGCCTGATTACTCAGCCGCATTCGCGCGCGTCTTTCCGAGCGCGGGTATCAATGAAGACACGATCGCTGCGGCCCTGGCCAGCTACGAACGAATGTTGGCCGCGGCGAACTCGCGCTTCGATCGCTGGTTCTTCGCCGGTGAGAGCTCTGCGCTGAGTGCGGTCGAGCGCGACGGCTTCCAGCTGTTCCGCGGCAAGGCCGGCTGCAGCTCCTGCCATCTCGTCGGCGAGCGCGACGCACTGTTCACCGATCACCGCTTCCACAACACCGGTGTCGGCTGGGCGCAGCGCCAACGCTGCGAACCAGACCGTGTCAGTGCCCTTGGGGGGAGGTGAGACGACCGAGGTCTCGCGCGCTGAAATGGCCGCCCTGTTCGGCGGAGATCTGCACGACGAAGGCCGCTTCGAGGTTACTCGTCTGCAAGAGGACCGGTGGGCGTACAAGACCCCAAGCCTGCGCAACGTGGCGCTCACCGCCCCGTACATGCACGACGGGTCGCTGGCGACGCTGCGCGAGGTCATCGAATTCTACGCCCGCGGCGGAATCGACAATCCAGGCAAGGACCCCCTGCTGCAGCCGCTGCAGCTGAGTCCGGAGGAGAAACAGGCACTGGAGGCATTTCTGCGTGCCCTGACCGGAGACAACGTAGACCAGCTCGCCGCCGAGGCGCGCGCGGCATTTCATACCACCGGAGCTCGTTGAGGCGCCAGTTCTGCGTGCACTGGAGCCAGCGTCCCCTGCATGCTGGCTCGGCGAGGCGCGCCCCGATTGCAAGCTCAGCCCGAGGAGTTATCGACGAGAAATTGGCGTTAGAATACATTTGAAAGCCTTGCATGAAACGCCACTAGCGCCAAGCCAAATCATTCGAAAGGGCGGAGACAGCAATGCACGGGATCTCTCGATCTCTCGCCGCCGCGGCGGGGCTGCTGTTTTGGATGGTGATCAGCGATCCGGCGTTCGCCCAGAAGCAGGGTGGCACCCTCAAGATGCACCACTGGGACAATCCGCCGAGTGCCTCGATCCACGAGGAAACGACCGTCTCGACCAGTGTCCCGTTCATGGGCGTCTTCAACAACCTGGTGATGTACAAGCAGGACGTTGCGCAGAACAGCCTGGACACGATCGTGGCCGATCTCGCCACCAATTGGTCCTGGAGCGCGGACCTACCAAGCTCACCTTCAAGCTGCGTGAAGGTGTCAAGTGGCACGACGGCAAGCCCTTTACCGCCAAGGACGTCAAGTGCACCTTTGACATGCTGATGGACAAGTCGAGCGCGAAGTTCCGCAAGAACCCGCGCAAGACCTGGTACGACAACGTGATCGAGGTCACCGCCAACGGCGATTTCGAAGCGACGTTCAACCTGAAACGGCCGCAACCGGCACTGATAGCTCTGCTTGCCTCGGGCTACACGCCGGTCTATCCCTGCCATGTCTCCCCGGCCGAGATGCGCACTCATCCGATCGGCACCGGGCCGTTCAAATTCGTCGAATTCAAGACCAACGAATCGATCAAGCTCACGCGCAACCCGGACTACTGGAAGAAGGGCCGACCCTATCTCGACGGGATCGAGTTCACGATCATACCTAACCGCTCGACGGCCATTCTCGCTTTCATCGCCGGCAAGTTCGACATGACCTTTCCGCTCGAGGTGACGATTCCGCTGCTGAAGGACGTGAAGAGCCAGGCGCCGCAGGCGATCTGCAAGGTGGAGCCGACCAACATCAGCCTCAATCTGATCGTCAATCGCGACTCGCCGCCGTTCGACAACGCGGATATCCGCAGGGCGATGGCGCTGGCGCTCGATCGCAAGGCCTTCATCGACATCCTGTTCGAGGGGCAGGCAGATATCGGCGGCTCCATGCTGCCGCCGCCGCAAGGCGTCTGGGGGCTGCCGCCGGAGATGCTCGAAGGGCCTTCCAGGCTACGGTCCGGACGTCAAGAAGAACCGCGACGAGGCGCGCAAGCTGATGCAGAAAGCCGGCTACGGACCCGACAAGCGGCTCAAGATCAAGGTGTCGACCCGCAACATCCCGGCCTATCGCGATCCGGCGGTGATCCTGATCGACCAGCTGAAGGAGATCTACATCGACGGCGAGCTCGACGTGGTCGAGACCGCCAACTGGTATCTCCAAGGTGGCGCGCAAGGACTATGCGGTCGGCCTGAATCTCACCGGCAACGCCGTGGACGATCCCGACCAGGGCTTCTACGAGAACTACGCCTGCGGCTCGGAGCGCAACTACACCAACTACTGCAACAGGGACCTGCAAAAGCTGTTCGACCAGCAGTCGATGGAACCCGAGCGTGGAAAAGCGCAAGAAGCTGGTCTGGGAGATCGACAAGAAGCTGCAGGAAGACGTGGCGCGGCCGATCATCCTGCACACCCGGGCGAGTCATCTGCTGGCAGCCCTATGTGAAAGGGGTGACCGTCATGGTCAACAGCACCTACAACGGCTATCGCTACGAAGACGTGTGGCTGGACAAGTAGTCGCTGCGGCATGACCGATGCGGGCCGGTCGCTGAGGCGACGGTCCTCTTTTAGGCGCGGTTGAGGGAGACGGTTTGGCAGCCTATCTGGTACGGCGCTTCCTGCTGATGCTCCTGACCCTGTTCGGGATCTCGGTGATCATCTTCGTGCTGCTGCGCATCGTGCCCGGCAACATCGTCGATATCCTGTTCGATGCCGCCGGCTTCGTGAACCCGGCGGAGAAGGCCAGGCTCGAAGCCGAGCTCGGCCTGGACAAGTCGATCCCGCTGCAATACGCGTCCTGGATCGGCGGCCTGCTGCGCGGCGATCTCGGCTATTCCTACGTCTCCGAGAAGCCCGCGCTGTCGGAAATCCTGCCGCGCATCCCGATCACCGCGAGGCTCGCCGGTCTGGCGCTGGTGTTCTCCATCCTGTTCGGCGTGCCGCTCGGCGTGATCAGCGCGGTGAAGCAGAACACCGGCCTGGACTATGTTTTGCGGGTGCTCAGCTTGAGCGGGCTGTCGATGCCGGCGTTCTGGCTCGGGTTGCTGATCCTGATGGCTTTTGTCGCTACCCTGGGCACCATCCCGATCTACAGCGCGGCGCCGGAAAGCGTCTGGGACGCGCTTGCTCATGTACAGCGTTCCGGCAGCCGCGGTCGGCTTCCGCAGCTCGGCGCTGATCATGCGGCTGACCCGCTCCTCGATGCTGGAGGTGCTGCGCCAGGACTACATCCGCACTGCGCGCTCGAAGGGCGCGTCCGAGAATGCGGTCAACTACCATCACGCGCTGCGCAACGCGATGCTGCCGGTGATCACCGTGATCGGCATCGAGGCGGCGTTCCTGATCGGTGGCCTGATCGTCACCGAGACGGTGTTCAATATCCCCGGCGTGGCGCGGTTCCTGGTCGAAGCGATCCGCTGGCGCGACTATCCGATCGTGCAGAACCTGGTGATGTTCATCGCGGTGATCGTGGTGGTGGTGAATTTCCTGGTCGACCTGCTGTACGCGGCGCTCGACCCGCGCATCAAATATTCGGACTAGACCGATGCGGATCGCCAACTACGCCGCGGAGCTTGCCAGGGCGGGCGCCAATGTCGAAGGACGCTGGAGTGCGGCGCGGTTTCTGGCGCGCCGCTATCCGTTGGGTGCGATCGGCGCCGTGATCATGGCGGTGTTCGTGTTTGCGGCGCTGTTCGCCGAGATCATCACCTTCCACGATCCGCTCGCGACCAATGCCGCGCTCTCGCTGGCGCCACCGAGCGCTGCGCATTGGATGGGCACCGACAATTTCGGCCGGGACGTCTACAGCCGGATCGTCTATGGCGCCCGCATCTCGCTTGCGGTCGGCATCGGCTCCACTGCGCTGGGCTGTCTGTTCGGCGTTGCGCTGGGATTGCTGTCGGGCTACCTGTCGGGCTGGGTCGACCTGCTGGTCCAGCGCCTGATCGACATCCTGCAGGCGCTGCCGCTGCTGGTGCTGGCGCTGGTGATGGCGGCCGCGCTGGGGCCCTCGCTGCAGAACACCATCATCGCCATCGCGATCCCGCTGATCCCGTATGTGGCGCGGGTGATCCGCGCCAATACGCTGGCGCTGCGCGAGCTGCCATTCGTCGAGGCGGCCAAGGCGATCGGCATGAGCGATTTGCGCATCGCCATCCGCCATGTCCTGCCCAATACGCTGGCGCCGCTGATCGTGCTGGCGACCGCGCAGCTCGGTGCGGCGATCCTGACCGAGGCCTCGCTGTCGTTTCTCGGCCTCGGCATCCCCGAGCCGTACCCCTCCTGGGGCCGGATGCTGTCGGAATCGGCAGCCGAATATGTGCGCACCGCGCCGTGGCTGGTGATCTTCCCCGGCATCGCGATCAGCCTGGTGGTGTTCGGTACCAATCTCCTCGGTGATGCCGCGCGCGACCTGCTGGACCCGAGGCAACGGACTTGACGGTGGGCGAGCCAAATGTCCGCGCAACGTGCTGGAGGTCGCCGGGCTGCAGACGTTCTTCTTTACCCGCGCCGGCATCCTCAAGGCGGTAGACGACGTCTCGTTCTCGCTCAAGCGCGGCGAAACGCTGGCGCTGGTCGGCGAATCCGGCTGCGGCAAGAGCATGACCGCGCTCTCCATCATGCGGCTGGTGCCCGATCCGCCGGGACGGATCGTCGGCGGCAGCATCACGCTCGATGGCCGCGACCTGCTGCAGCTCGACGAGGACGCGATGCGCGACGTGCGCGGCAACGAGCTGTCGATGATCTTCCAGGAGCCGATGACCTCGCTCAACCCGGTGCTGACCATCGGCGAGCAGATCGGCGAGGCGATCCGGCTGCATCAGAATCTGCCGAAATCCGCCGTCGCGGCCAAGGCGGTGGAGATGCTGCGCCGGGTCCGGATCCCGGAGCCGGCGCAGCGGGCACGAGAATACCCGCACCAGCTTTCGGGCGGCATGCGCCAGCGGGCGATGATCGCGATGGCGCTCGCCTGCAATCCCAAGGTTCTGATCGCCGACGAGCCGACCACCGCGCTCGACGTCACCATCCAGGCGCAGATCCTCGACCTGATCGTGGAATTGCAGCGGGAGCTTGGCACGGCGCTGATCCTGATCACCCACGATCTCGGCATCGTGGCGGAAACCGCGCAGCGAGTGATCGTGATGTATGCAGGCCGCAAGGTCGAGGAGGGCGATGTCGAAGCGCTGTTCGCCCTGCCGCTGCATCCGTATACCCTCGGCCTGATGGCATCGATCCCGCAGCTGCCGTCCATGCGCGACAAGCCGGCGGAGGCAGGTGCCCGGCTGACCGAAATCCCCGGCATGGTACCGGCGCTGACCAATCTGCCGGCGGGCTGTGTGTTCGCACCACGCTGTGCGTTGGCCGACCAGCGCTGCCGGGCCGAAACGCCTCCCTACGAGGAGAAAAGGCCCGGTCATTGGGCGGCCTGCTGGCATTCGGACCGGCTTGCTGGCGGCGCGCTGCTCGAGGCGCACACGCACGATAGCGGTGCGACGCCGCGTACCGGTCCAGGGCCCGCACCGGTCCTCGAGGTCACCGGCCTCAAGAAGCATTTCCCGATCAAGAAGGGTCTTCTGCGGCGTACCGTCGGCCAGGTGTTCGCCGTCGATGACGTGAGCTTCTCGATCGCCGAGGGCGAGACCCTGGGCCTGGTCGGCGAAAGCGGCTGCGGCAAATCCACGGTCGCTCGGGCGGTTCTGCGGCTGGTCGAGCCGACCGCAGGAGCGATCAAGCTCGGTGGGCATGACATCACTCATCTCGGCAATTCCGAGCTGCGGCCGCATCGGCGCGAGATGCAGATCATTTTCCAGGACCCGTTCGCCTCCCTCGATCCGCGCATGTCGGCGGCAGACATCGTCGGCGAGCCGTTGCTGGTGCACGGGATCGCCAAGGGTAAGGCGCGGACCGAGCGAGTCGCTGCACTGTTCCAGCAGGTGGGTTTGCGGCCGGCGCAGATGCGCGGTTTCCCGCATGAATTTTCCGGCGGCCAGCGCCAGCGCATCTGCATCGCCCGCGCCCTGGCGCTGAACCCCAAGTTGATCGTCGCCGACGAGCCGGTCTCGGCGCTCGACGTGTCGATCCAGGCGCAGGTGATCAACCTGATGGTCGATCTGCAGCGGGAAAAGCGGCTCTCCTACCTGTTCATCGCCCATGACCTGGCCGTGGTCGAGCACATCAGCCACCGCATCGCCGTGATGTATCTCGGCCGCATCGTCGAATATGCCGACAAGCAGACCCTGTTCCGCCGGCCGCTGCACCCCTATACCGAGGCGCTTCTGGCGGCGGTGCCGATTCCCGACCCGAAGATCAAGCGGCAGAAACGCGTTCTCCAGGGCGACGTGCCGAGCCCGATCAACCCGCCCCCGGGCTGCGCTTTCCAAACCCGCTGTCCGTATGCGATGGCGCGCTGCAAGGAGGAAGCGCCAAGGCTCGTGGAAGTTGCGCCTGGTAATCTGGTCGCTTGTCATCTGCATAGTGGGGGCTCAGGGGAATGATCGGTCGCCCGTAACAGGGTGCGCCTTGGCAATCACGTGGGATAGGAGTCCAGCGCAGAGCACTCCAAAGCCCGCACCGCTCAGGCCATGCCCAAGTGGCGGTAGATCCGTCGGGTCAGCGCGCCGAAGCGCTCGTCCGTTTTCAGGGCGAGCGTGCGCGGGAGCGGGAGGTCGATCGCGAAGAAGTCGGCCATGCGCGCAGGTCCGGCGGTCAGCACGGCGCAGCGTGACCCGAGGAAGACGGCCTCCTGGATGCTGTGGGTGACGAAGACGAACGTCTTCCGGCTTTGCTCCCAGATGCGCAGCATCTCGAGGTTCATCTTCTCGCGCGTGAGCGCGTCGAGCGCGCCGAAGGGCTCATCCATCAGCACCAGCTTGGGGTCGTGCACCAGGGCACGCGCGATGGCGGCGCGCTGCTGCATCCCGCCCGAGAGCTCGTAGGGATACTTGGTCTCGGCTCCGGCCAGCCCGACCATCTCGAGCAGCGCACGTGCGCGCGCTTTGGCCTGCTCGAGATCGAGCTTCAGGATCTGCGCGGGCAGCATTACGTTTTCCAGCACGGTGCGCCATTTGAGCAGCAGCGCCTGCTGGAAGACCATGCCTACGTCCCGTCCCGGTACGAACGAGCCGTGCGCCGCACCGATCTCGACCAAGCCGCCGTCGGCGACGTGCAGCCCGGCCAGCAGTTTGAGCACCGTCGTCTTGCCGCAGCCCGAAGGACCCACCAGCGATACGAGATCGCCCTCGAAGACGTCGAAGCTTACGTCGGACACGGCGACTGAATCGCGCCCGCCCGTGCGGTACACCTTGCGGACGTTGCGCAGGCGGATGAGCGGGGCGACACCGCTCGCGGGCTCCGCGCTCACTCGAGCCAGCGTCCGAGATTGGGCTGAACGAATGCGTCGTCCGCGAGGTCGGCGTGGATGGCATAAACGCGATCGATCGCTTCCTTTTGTCCAGGTCCGAGCGTTTCGTCGGGGTCGAGGCACCAGATGCCGTCGAGCAGGCCCTGCCGGCGGAGCACTTCGTGGCACCCTGCGATACAGCCGCGGAAGTCGTTCGCCACATCGAAGAACGCGGCATTGCAGTCGGTCACGCGGCTGTCCAGCGCGAGCAAGGCATCGCTGACCACGCCGGTCCCGCTCTCCCGCTGTGCGCGCGCGAGCAGCTCGACGGCCGAGCGCACCCACACCGACCAATGTCCGAGCAGCCCGCCGCGAAATCGCATCGTCACTTGCACGCCGTCGCGCATGACCGTAAAGGGTGTGATGAGGTCCAGCACGATGTGGTCGTCGTTGCCGGTGTAGAGGCTGATGCGGTCTTCCGCGCGCGCCTCGACGACGCCGCGCACCACATCGAGCGTGCGATAACGATTGAACGGTGCGACCTTGATGGCGAGCACGTTGTCGATTTCGGCCAGCCGGCGCCAGAACGGCGCGTCCAGCCGGATCCCGCCCACGCTGGTCTGAAGATAGAAACCCACCAGCGGAATCTCTTCGGCGACCTCGCGACAGTGAGCGATGAGCGCGTCCTCGGTGTCGCCTTTCAGCGCGGCAAGGCTCACGAGCCCGGCGTGGTAGCCGAGCCGCACGGCTGTTCGCGCCTCGCTCACTGCCTGGGACGTGCGCCCGCACACACCCGCGATCAGGACCAGCGGGCGCACGGTCCAGGCACGACTGTCGTCTACGGCTGCGGCCAGCACCGTCTCGTACAGGCCCGCTTCGCGAATCGCGAACTGCGTGGTGTGCACGCCAACCGCGAGTCCGCCGGCACCGGCGTCGATGTAGTAGCGGGTGAGGGCACGTTGGCGGCGATGGTCGAAGCGGCGCGCGGCGTCCAGCGCCAGCGGATGCGCGGGGATCACGGTGCCGCGAGCGAGAAGATCGAGCACCTCGCGCGGCAGCTCGCTTCGATGCAAGCCCATCAGAATCTCCTAACTTGCAAAACTACGTCTGCCCGGAGCATGTTTCGACTCTGCTGCTCCCGTTCGTGTTGAGCGTCGCGCAGCAGAGCCGAAACACGCTCAACACGAACGGCCTTGGAGTTTTGCATCAGGTTGCTACCCATACTCTGGCCCGGCAATGGCAAAGATGCGCGCGGGATCGCCGTACGCCGTGTCTCGCCCGAGCGCCATTCGAAGGAATGGACGCTGGACCACAAAGCCGCGGGAGCGCAGCCATGCGGCGATCCCGGTCCACTGATCCGGCACATCGAGGAGGATCGGACCAGGTGTCGATGCGACAGCCGCGTCGATCAGCGCGAGGGCGTCATGCGGATTGGCCGCGACCACAGGCCCCACTTGAGATGCGATGCGCCCGCGCCGTCGCAGTGCGTAGCCGCCGCCGTCCGCGAGTTCGAACGCACGCGTTCCGGCACGCGCACGATACTCCGCGAGCAGGTTGTCGCGCTGGGCGCCGAAGGCTTGGGCGTCCAGGGCGACTATCCGGTCCATGCTGGCAGGCGCCAGAGGGCGCACCCGATCGCCATGCTGCGGAGTACCGCCGCCTGCGCCCTCCCAGCGCTCGAGTCCGAACACGGGCTTGAAGCCGAGCGGTGCATACACTTTCTCGCCGGCTGGCGTGGCATCCAGCATGCCCACCAGGCCGAAGCTGCGCAGCGTCGCGATGCAGTGGTTCAGCATCCTTGTGCCCAGCCCACGGCCGCGCTGCGCCTGGGCGACGATCACAAGACTCACCCACGTGAAGCCAGCGGAGTAGGGCAGGAGCGCGGCGGTCGCAAGGAGCTTCCCTGCAGCACCACGTGCGCCGAACACAGTGCCATGCCTTAGAAAGAACGCCCAGTCGGCCACGGTCTGGTTCCATCCGGCTTCCACCGTCAGCGCGAGTCCCTCTGCCGCTGCGTCGGGGCCGAGCGGCTCGATCGCCACCACGTCAGTAGGCTCCATTGCGCACCTCGAAGTGGGTCGGCTTGTCCAGTGTCGGCAGTCCGCGCGCAACCCAGTCCGCGGCCCAGTCGATCATCCTAGGCCAGTGGAACCGACGGCGGGCCGAACAGCTCGATCGCTGCGGCGGTGCTTGCGAGCCACGCGGTAGGTGCCTCCGTGCCGACGATTTGCGCTGCGCGGCCGAGCCGCGTCCCGAGCTCGTGTGCAAGCCAGCGGATCGACACCGTCTCCGGACCGGTGACGTTGAGCGGGGAAGTGGGCGTCGTGCAATGGGCCAGACAGCGGAGTGCGCGCGCATTCGCGTCGCCCTGCCAGATCACGTTGACGTAGCCCATGGTCACGTCCACCGGGATGCCGTCGCGCACCTTTTGCGCGACATCGGTGAGGACGCCGTAGCGCAGATCGATCGCGTAGTTGAGACGGAACAAGCGCCCCGGCGTGCGGTACTCGCGCGAGAAATGCTCGAAGATGCGCTCACGGCCGATGCAGGAGTTGGCGTACTCGCCCGGCGGCCCCAGCGGCGTCGACTCCGTTGCGCCCGCACCCTTCACGTCGACGAAGGAGTAAACGCAGCCAGTCGAGAACGCCACGATGCGCGAATCCCGATACGCTTCGGCGACCAGTCCCGGAAGATAAGCGTTCATCGCCCAGGTGAGGCCCTGCTCGGTGCCGGCGCCGAACTTGCGCCCGGCCATGAAGATCACGTTGCGTGCCTGCGGGAGGCGTTGGAGCGCGCGGCGATCGAGCAGATCGGCGGCGATCGTCTCGATGCCGCTAGCCGCGAGCGATTTCCGCAGGCCCTGCTGCGTGAAGCGCGCGACAGCAATGATGCGGCGGTCGGGAGCTGCATTGCGAGCCAGGCTGGCAAGAGTCGGTCCCATCTTTCCGCCTGCGCCGAGGATGAGAATGTCGCCCTCCGCCGCAGCGAGGTCGGCGATCAGATCCGGCGTCGGCCGGCTCAGGAACGCCTCGAGCTCCTCCACTGAAGCGAATCGTTCGGGCAGAGTCTCGTTGGCAGCGCTCATTGCAGGCGCGCATCCCGCGTGACGAAGACATGCTCGAGGCCGAGCACGGCGAGATACAGAGCGACGCCCAGGGCGGTGATGAGCAGCACCGCCATGAACATGGCCGGTGTATCGAGGGACGACTGCACCTGGATCATCAGATAGCCCAGCCCGCGCGCGGACGCGATGAACTCGCCCACCACGGCGCCGGCGACGGCCAGGATCGCGGCCACCTTCATGCCGGAAAACAGGTAGGGCAAAGCGCCGGGGAGCTGGATGTAGCGGAACAACTGCCAGCGCGAACCTTTCAGGGAGCGCACCAGATCGAGCAGGTCGGGCTCGACCTCGCGCAGGCCGCGCACGGTCGTGAGCAGGATCGGAAAGAAGCAGAGGCTGAAGGTGATCAGCATGTTCGGGCCGATGCCGTAGCTGAACCAGACGATGAGCAGCGGCCCGAGCGCGACCTTCGGGATCATGTTCAAGGTGAGGAGCAGCGGAAACACCAGCAGCGTCAGCCGCTTCGACCAGGAGAACAGAAGCGCCGCGACGACGCCGAGCAGCACCGCCAGCACATAACCTCCGAAGATTTCCGCGGCCGTTACCAGCGTGTTCGAGGGCCACGCATAGTTAGGCTTCGTCAGCGTCGCGAGCACCGCGCTCGGCGCCGGCAGCACGAATGCCGGGACTCGGGCCAGCCGCACGGCGAGCTCCCACAGCGCCAGCGCAGCGGCGTGCACAGCGATGATGGTCAGCCAACTCCGGAAGCGCGCCAGCGACTCCGAGTCCGGTGTCGATTGCGCGTTCACCGCTGGGGCGGCGTCGTGGCGTTGTGCATGGGACGGCGCGATTCCCGATCAACCACACGGTTGATTGAATGCCCAGGTGTTGGCTGAGAGCTCGGCTGCGATGTTAGCATGAGCCCGTCTTCCCCCGCCGACGGCCACGCGAGCGAACCGGCGAGCGGCGGGGGTCGAGCGCGCCAGGCGAAGGAGGATGAATTGGTGAGGCAGCGTTGGTTTATCGCGATCTTGACGTTGGTTGTGATGCTCGCGCCGGGCAGCACGCCAGCGCAGGAGAAACTCAACCTGGTGCTCAACTGGGTCCCGACCGCCGATCACTCGCCCTATTTTTATGCCAGGAGCCAGGGCTGGTACCAGAGGGCGGGGATCGATCTCACCATCGAGTTCGGCAAGGGCTCGGCGCTGTCGGCGCAGAAGGTCGGCGCCGGCATCTCGGAGTTCGGTGTGTCCGACCTGGCGACCTCGCTGGTGGCCAAGAGCAAAGGCGCGAACTTGCAAGCGGTGATGATCGTCTACGCCAATTCGCCGCAGGGTTTCTACTGGCTGAAGAGTAGCGGCATCGCGGGGCCGAAGGATTTCCCGGGGAAGAAGATCGGGAACCCGCCCGGCGACGCGGCGCGCGTCATGTGGCCGGCGTTCGCGAGGAAAGCGGGCATCGATCCCGACTCGGTGACCTGGGTGAACGTGAGCCCACAGGCGAAGATTCCGTCGCTCAAGAGCCACGCGATCGACGTCACCACCGATTTCTACAACGAGCACGACCTGAAGGTGCGCGAGTTCGGCGCGGAGCTGGGCTTCCTGCCGTGGCGGAGCATCGGGCTCAATCCCTACGGCAACGCTCTGATCGCGAACAGCGAGTATCTGGAACAGCATCGCGACGTCGTGCTCGCTTTCGTGCAGGTCACGCAGCGTGCATTCGCCGCCTGCGTCAAGGACGCGGCGCCATGCCTGAAGGCGCTCATGGCGGAGGCCAGCGGGCTCGATTCTGCGACCCAGCAGAACCAATGGAAGCGCATCAAGGAGCTGATGCGCGACCCGACCACCGAGACGGTCGCGCTCGGCGCGTTCAATCCGCAACGGCTGCAGGACGATTACGAGCTGGTCAAGAACGTCCTTCGGCGTCGAGAAGCCGTTCGACGTCGAGAAGACCGCGGTCAACGACTTCCTCGACAAGAGCATCAAGATGCCGGCGGAGTCATTGCGGGATCTCCCCTCCTTTCGAAGGAGGGGTGCGCGAAGGCGACGGGGTGGTTCGCAGGCCGGCTCCCACCACCCCGCCCCTCCGGGGGCACCCCTCCTCTGCCAGGAGGGGATGAGAAGGTGGCCTTCATGTGCCACTTGGCGGGGTGGCGCGTGAGCGACGGGGTGGTTATGGGCGTAGAGTGATCCCGTGAAAATGAAACCGGAGGCAGCAGTGAAAACAAGGAAGCTGGGAAGTTCGGGTCTGGAAGTCGCCCCGCTTGCATTCGGGGGCAATGTGTTCGGCTGGACGGTAGACGAGGCGATGTCGTTCAAGTTGCTGGATGGGTTCGTCGCCGCCGGCTTCAACTTCATCGACACCGCGGACACCTACTCGCGATGGGCGCCGGGAAACCAGGGCGGGGAGTCCGAAACGATCATCGGCAAGTGGCTCAAGCAGCGCGGCAACCGCGACAAGGTGGTCATCGCCACCAAAGTCGGAATGGAAATGGGTCCGGGGAAGAAGGGGCTCTCCAGAGCGTATGTCGTGCGCGAAGTCGAGGATTCGCTGCAACGCCTGCAGACCGACTACATCGATCTGTATCAGTCGCATACCGACGACCTCGACACGCCGCTGGAGGAGACGCTCGGGACCTATGCTGAACTGGTGAAGCAGGGCAAAGTCAGGGTGATCGGCGCATCCAACTACAAGGCGGAGCGCCTGTCCCAGGCATTGCAGGTCAGCCGTCGGCACGGCTATCCCCTCTACCACAGCCTGCAGCCGCACTACAATCTGTACGATCGGGCTGACTACGAGAAGGAGCTCGAACCGCTGTGCCGGGAGCAGGGGATCGGCGTGATCAGCTACTTCTCGCTGGCCAGCGGCTTTCTCACCGGCAAGTACCGCTCGGAAGCCGATCTAACCAAGAGCGCGCGCGGCCAAGGAGTGAAGAAGTACCTGAACCCGCGCGGCTTCGCCATTCTCGAGGCGCTCGATCAGGTGGCGAAACAATATCGCTCGACTCCGGCCCAGGTCGCTCTCGCGTGGCTGATCGCGCAGCCGAGCGTCACTGCCCCGATCTCGAGCGCGACGAATCTGCAGCAACTCGAAGACCTGATCGCGGCGACCAGACTCGATCTCGATCCTTCCGCTGATGGAGCGCTTGAATCAAGCGAGCGCCTGATCTAGCAAAACCCCGTTCGCGCTGAGCGTCGCAGCAAAAGCTGCAGAGTCGAAGCGTGCAGGCCGATCCGCCGACCTTTCATGTTTCGACTCTGCTGCGCGACGCTCAACACGAACGGTCTATAGGAGTTTTGCGCCAGGGTGCTAAGCCGGCACCGTCATCGCGCCGGTCATGATCGCGACCGCGTCCGGCATCTTGATGTCGCGCGTCTTCACCAGAGCGGCACGCCGGCCCAGTCGCTGGATGTGGATGCGATCGGCGACCTCGAACACGTGCGGCATGTTGTGGCTGATGAGAATCACCGGCAGGCCCTTGTCGCGCACCCGGCGGATCAGGTCGAGCACCATGTTGGACTCCTTGACGCCGAGCGCCGCGGTCGGTTCGTCCATGATGACGACGTGGCGCGCGAACGCCGCGCTGCGCGCCACCGCCACACCCTGCCGCTGACCGCCCGACAGGGTCTCGACCGCCTGCTTCATCGAGCGGATGCCGATCTGCAGGTCCTTCATGTGCGCGACCGCCTCGGCCTGCATCGTCTTCTTGTCGAGCAGCCGCAGCAGCGAACCCAGGATGCCGGGCCTGCGGATCTCGCGTCCGAGAAACAGGTTCTCGGCGATCGTCATCGCCGGGGCGACCGCCAGGTCCTGATACACCGTTTCGATCCCCTGCCGTCTGGCATCGATCGGGGTGTGGAACTTCACCGGCTTGCCGTCCAGGAACATCTCGCCTTCGTCGGGAACGAGCGCACCGGACAGCGCCTTGATGAGCGTCGACTTGCCGGCGCCGTTGTCGCCGATCACCGCGAGGATCTCGCCGGGCAGCAGCTCGAAGTCGGCGCCATCCAGCGCGGTGACGTGTCCGTAGCGCTTGACCAGCCCGCGCGCTTCCATCACGAGGGCAGTGGAGGAGGTGGCCATCGGTCTACATCCTTCGGCGTGACAGCTGATCGGTGGCGACCGCCAGGATCACCAGGATCCCGGTGATCAGGATCTGATAGACCGACGGCACGCCCATCAGGGTGAGGCCGTTGCGGAACACGCCGACGATCAGCGCGCCGATCAGGGTGCCGAGGATCATGCCGCGCCCGCCGAACAGACTGGTGCCGCCGAGCACCACCGCCGTGATGCTGTCCAGGTTGTCGGTCTGTCCGGCCTGGGGATCGCCGACACCGGTGCGCGCGACCGCAGCAGCGCGGCGATGCCGTAGATCAGGCCGGCCAGCGTGTAGACCGAGACCAGCAGGCGGCGTGCGGGAATCCCCATCAGGCGGGCGGCCTCCGGGTTGTTGCCGAGCGCGTAGACATGCCGTCCGGGTGCGGTCTCGCGCAGCAGGAACCACGCCAGCAGAGATACATGACCAGCATCAGCACGGTGCCGTAGGTCACGGCGGTTTCGCCGATCCTGAACGTGTTGCCGAAGAACAGCATGCGCGTCGGGCAGTCCGGAAACGGTCTGCGAGCTGCGAATAGATCTGCGTGATCGCGAAGGCGATGTTGAGCGTGCCGAGCGTGACGATGAACGGCGGCAGCCGGACGTAGGTGATCAGAGCGCCGTTCAGAAGTCCGAACGCGATGCAGGCCAGCGAATCCGCACAGCGATCGCGAGGTACGGATTCAACCCGAGATCGACCGCGAACTTGGTCATCACGATCGAACCGAGCGCCATCACCATTCCGCAGGACAGATCGATGCCCGCGGTGAGGATGACCAGCGTCTGGCCGATGGCCATGACGCCGACCACCATCACCTGCTGCAGGATCAGCGAGAAGTTCTGGCCGGTGAGAAAGCGATCCGTCTGCGACGCGAAGAAGGCGCACGCGGCCAGCAGCGCCAGCAACGGGCCGTAGGTCGTCACCGGCGGCAAGTGCTCGAACAGGCCGCGCAGACCGGTACCAGGGGTCGCGACTGCTGGGGTCGACATGGAGCCTCCCGTATCAGGGACGGGACCCGGGAGTCGACCCGAGCTCCGCCCGCCCTACTGTCGATGGCTACTTGGTACCCCAGCAGTTGTCCATGCCGAACTTGGTGTCCTTGCTGTCGACGCCGGCTTGGGCTTGTCGGTGATGAGCGTGACGCCGGTATCGGTGTAGCCGGATACTTTCTTGCCGGTCTTGGCGTACTCCACGCCCGCGTCGACGCCCAGCGCGCCATCTTCAACGGGATACTGCTGCGAGGTCGCGGCGATGATGCCGGCCTTGACGTTCTTCACGCCCGTGCAGCCGCCGTCGACCGACACGATCAGCACGCCTTTTTCCTTGCCCTGCCGCCTTGAGCGCCTGATAGGCGCCGGCGGCGGCCGGCTCGTTGATGGTGTAGACGACGTTGATGTCCGGCGCCTTCTGCAGGCAGTTCTCCATCGCGGTCTGCCCCTTGGCCTGATCGCCCTGCGTGTCCTGGCTGCACACGATGCTGGGGTCGCCTTCCTTGATGCCGAAGCCCTGCAGGAATCCGTCGTGGCGCAGCTTGCCGACGGTGATGCCGGGCGCGAGGTCGAGCGTGGCGATCTTGGCCGGTCTTGCCGGCCATCGCCGCCTTGGCATACTGGCCGATCAGCACGCCGGCCTTGAAGTTGTCGGTAGCGAACAGCGCATCGGTTGCGCTCTGCGGATCGGTCGGTGTGTCGAGCGCGATCACCAGCACGCCGGCATCGCGCGCCTTCTTGATCGCCGGGCACGATCGCCTTCGTGTCGCTCGGCGTGATGAGAATCGCCTTGGCGCCGGCGGTGACCATGTTCTCGATAGCGGTGACCTGGCTGGCGTTGTCGCCGTCGAACTTGCCGGCCGCCGCTCATCAGCTTGGCGCCTTTGGCTTTGGCCTCTTCCATGGCGCCTTCCTTCATCTTGACGAAGAACGGGTTGGTCTCCGTCTTCGTGATGAGGCCGACGACGGGCTGCTGAGCATAGGCCAGGGATGCGCTGCAGGCGAACAAGGACAGCAGGATGCGTCTCGTTGCTTTCATGTTGTGACCCCCAAGCGAGTGGAACGGACCAAAATCTGGAGGAAGACAACGGACCGACCCGCCTGCAGGCGCAATCAATTGCGTCCCGGCCGGCCGGGACTTCACGCTCGGCAGCGGGCGGGGCGCGAACGCTCTTAGCGGCGCATGTCTCCTCCTCGCCGGCTATATTACAGACATCGGGTTGCTTTAGGTAAGGTCTCGCCTTAATGTGATCCAGCCTGCCCGGTGCAGATCCGCAGGCAATCGATCGGGATGCCCCCGGTCCCCGCTCGCACTGGACTAGGTGGGAGTCAAACGCAGGACGGAGCTGTGCGTTTTTTCCATGGCAGACTTGTTTCTCGGCATCGATGTGGGCACCTCCGCCGTCAAGGCGCTTCTCGTCGACGCGAGCCAGCTCGTCGTTGCCGAGGCGGCGGAGCCTTTGCCGATCTCGCGCCCGCGACCGCTGTGGTCCGAACAGGACCCCGAGGACTGGTGGAGCGCCGTGACCCGCGTGGTGCTGACGTTGAGGCAGGCGGCGCCCGCTGCGTTCGGCGCGATCCGCGGGCTGGGCCTCTCAGGCCAGATGCACGGTGCAGTGCTGCTGGACCGGGAAGGTGCCGTGCTTCGTCCTGCCATCCTGTGGAACGATGGACGCTCGCAGGAAGAATGCCGTGCGCTCGAACAGCGAGTGCCGCGGCTGGCGTCCATCGCAGGCGTGCCCGCGATGCCGGGTTTCACCGCTCCCAAACTGCTCTGGCTCGCCCGGCACGAGCCCGAGACCTTCGCGCGGATCGACGTGGTTCTTCTACCGAAGGACTACGTCCGCTTTCGCTTGACCGGTGAAAGGTTGACCGACTGCTCCGACGCTGCGGGAACCTTGTGGCTGGACGAGGCCGCTCGGCAGTGGTCGGAGGAGATACTCCGCGCGACCGGGCTGTCTACGCAGCAGGTGCCGCGTCTGGCCGAAGGGTCGGAGCCGTGCGGCACTCTGCGTCCCGAGATTGCACGCGAGTGGGGCCTGCCAGCGAATGTCGTCGTCGCGGGAGGGGCGGGCGATGCTGCGGCCGGCGCGGTCGGAATCGGCGCCGTTGCGGACGGCGACGCTTTCGTTTCGCTCGGGACATCGGGACAGTATTTTGTGACGACCGCGGCCTACCGCCCGTTTCCCGAAGCATTTGTACACGCGTTCTGCCACGCGGTCCCCGGACGCTGGTTTCAGATGGCGGCGATGCTCAATGGTGCGAGCTGTCTCGCCTGGGCCGCGAACCTGCTCGGCGGCACGGATATCGATGCGCTGCTCGCGCGTGTCGAGGCCCAATACCGCGGCGCGGGCAATCTCATCTTCCTGCCGTATTTGAGCGGCGAGCGCACACCGCACAACGATCCTTATGCCAGAGGGGTATTCTTCGGCCTCGACACGGAGACCTCGGCGGAAGCGCTGGTGCAGTCGGTGCTGGAGGGTGTGGCGCAGTCCATCGCCGAAGCTCAGGATTGTCTCGCCGCGGCCGGGACGCGAGTGGAGCGCATCGCGGCGATCGGCGGTGGCAGCCGCAGCCGCCTGTGGATGCGCATCCTCGCCAACGCGCTGGATCGGCCGGTGGTGCTGTATCGGGAAAGTGCGAAAGGTCCAGCCTTCGGCGCCGCGCGTCTGGCCCGGCTGGCTGTGACCGGCGAGACAGTAGAGCAGGTGTGCACCGTTGCGCCGGTTAGCGATGTGATCGAGCCCGGAGCCCGCCCTGGTCGATGCATATCGCTCGGCGGGAGAGAAGTTCCGGCGCCTGTACCGAACCGTGAAGCTGGAGTTCAGGCCTTGACCGGTCGTCACGCGCCGTCATGCTCTAAACACCTCTAAACCCGCTGGTCCTCATCCTTCGACTCCGGACCATGGAACTCATCGAGCTCTCCCTCGCACTCATACTCGCAGTCGCGCTGCTCGGCGCGCTCGCCAAGCGCGTGCCGATTCCGCTGCCGTTGCTCTTCATTCTAGGCGGCGCGGCGCTGAGCTTCGTGCCGCAGTTGCGCAACCTCTCCCTCGACCCGGAGGTCTTCTTCCTGCTGTTCATCCCGCCGCTGCTGTTCGCCGACGGCTGGCTGTTCAACAAGCGCGAGTTCCTGACCTATCGTTACTCGATACTGATGCTCGCGCTCGGGCTGGTGGTGGCTACGGTGATAGTCGTCGGCTACGCTGTCCACGCCCTGATCCCCGGGATCCCGCTGGCAGCGGGGTTTGCACTGGGAGCCGTGATCTCACCCACGGACGCGGTCGCGGTGAGCGCGATCACCGAGAAGCTGAAGCTGCCGCTGCGCATGACCACGGTCCTCAACGGCGAGAGTCTGATCAACGACGCGTCCGGGCTGGTGGCTTTCAAGTTCGCCGTAGCGGCGGCGGTCACCGGCGCTTTCTCGATGGGCGACGCGGCATCGAGCTTCCTCCTGGTCGCCGGCGGCGGTGCACTCGTCGGCCTGGCTGTGTCCTGGCTGATCGGACAGCTGAAGCTGCAAATCACGCGGCACGGGATGGAGGCAGCCGAGATCCAGGTCTGGCTGTCGCTGCTGACCCCGTTCGGCGCCTATCTCGCCGCCGAGCATGCGCAGGTTTCCGGCGTACTGGCAGCGGTAGTGGCGGGCGTCCACTCCGGCCTGCACGACACGCGCTTCATGACGATCGAGACGCGCATGCTCGCGTGGTCGGTGTGGCGGGCCGTGCTGTACGTGCTCAACGGGGTGGTATTCCTGCTGCTCGGGCTGCAGTTGCCTGGCGTATTTCACGGCATCGCCGGCTATGGCGCGAGCCAGTTGGCCGGCTATGCGCTCCTGGTCTGGGCCATCGTCGTCGGTGTGCGCCTGGTCTGGCTCTTTCCCGGGTCACGCATTGGACTGTGGTTGAATCGCCTGCACAACCCCAACCTGGCGGCGGCGCCCTGGCGCGACGTGTTCATCGCCGGCTGGGCCGGGCTGCGTGGGGCAGTCACGCTGGCGGCGGCGCTGTCGATCCCGCTCGCGGCAGGCGCGGCATCGTTCCCAGGACGCGACCTGCTCATCTTCCTCGCCAGCAGCGTCATCGTCCTCACTCTCGTGGTCAACGGTCTCACTTTGCCGTTGCTGATCCGCTGGCTCGGCGTGACGGGCGACGACATCAACGAGCGCGAGGCGCGTGCAGCGCGCATTGCGGCGGCGCACGCTGCCATCGCAGAGCTGCGCAGCCGGATGGATCATCAGGAGTCCGCCGCGGAGCGGGAATTCACCATGCGCCTGATCGACGAGTATCAACAGCGCGTCCGGGAGGTGAAGGCGCAGGTCGGCGAAGAAGAACAGGACGTAGTGCCGCGCCTCGCCTTCGAGGGCAGCATCCGCCTCGCCGCAGTGGCCGCCGAGCGGGCCGAGCTGCACGCGTTGCGGGACAACCGCAGGATCAACGAGCAGGTGCTGTTCGTCATCCAGGAGGAACTGGACTTGCTCGAGGCTGCCCTGCTGGTGCCGGCGCACAACGCCCGCCAGGAGCGCTGACGGTTCCCACCTTACGTCCGTTCAGTCGCCCTGCGGTTGTGGCGTGCAACTGCACCCATCAGCGCTGCGCGGGATGGTCGCCGGCCTCGAGCAGAAACGCGGCCGCACGGCCCTCGATGCTGTCCGGGTAACGCAGCGCCACCGTCTCCAATTCTTCCCGTGCGCACTTCTTGTAAGTGTTGATTTGAGCCGGGGCGGGAACATGGCGGGACAGACGGTAGCAATCGACGCCGAGATAGAAGCGCACTTCCCGAGCCCTGGTTTCGTTCGGATAGTCTCGCAAAAAGCGTTGCTCGTCCGCGACCGCGTTGATCACCGCCGGCACGTCGTCATCCCCGACCTTGGACGGGTCCTGGCCCAGCGTGGAGTAGAAGCCCGCGGACAGCAACTGGAACCTGGACTCCGCGGCATGGGGCCCGCTCGGTGCGAGCTTCCAGCAGCGCTGGAACGCCTCCAGGTCGTAACTGTAGCGTTGGCTGCGTTCGGACCACGCGACCGTAACTCCGGAGCCAGCCAGTCGCTTTATTATTTCCTGCGCCAGCGGCTGGTTCATTCCGTGCGCATTGGCGTCCTGATTCAGAAATCCGACCAGCGTTTGCACCCGGGTGCCGAGGTTGAACCACGCCTCGGCGCGACCCTCAGGCTTTGGCTCCGAGCCGGCTGCGGCACGGTAGCGCGCGATCTCGTTCAAAAGGTTCTGCGCGGCTTCCGGATCGAGCACGGAGTGACTCAGCACCACACCAGACGCGGCCACCAGTAGGCCGAGCGCCAGCATGGCGAACCTCACGTGCACCCCGGGTCCCTCCTGAAATACGCGGGCTAACGATCGCTCTGCGGTTCCGCCGCCTGCTGATAGCGCATGGCGCCAGAATGGAGCGGAACCCGGGACTCGTGCGCTGATCGCGCGCTCGGCGCGGAGTCGTCTTGCCAACGGAACCCGGCCAGCGCTGTCACGATCTGTACCGTCCGATCGCTGGAGTAATCGTCGAGCGCGACCAGCAGGTGCGTTCCGAAGGGCGTGAGTGTGCGTAATGGCACGGGTCCGTCATGCAGGGCGGCGCCGCTCCCGGACCATGCATCGTTGGCTGCGTCGACGCTCAGGATACCCAGCTCGAGCTGCCGGGAGCGCAGGAGCTGCACCACATCCCGCTCGGTTTCCGCCTCTGCGGCCAGCGCCTGGCTCTCGGGAACACTCGAGGCCAAGCGCTCCGACACCGCATCGGCCAGGCGGGAGGCTTGTGCGTCGCCATGGGCGGCGACGATCAGCCAATGCTTGGCCCTGAACGCATACCATTGGCGGTAGGGTGAATGACCGGCGAGCAAGACCGCGCCGGCACCGGCCAGCGCGGTCCGCAAGAAAACGCGGCGCTCGAGGTTCATGCGAACAAACTTGCCGCGCGGATTCCTACTTGAACACGTCCAGGTGCAGGATGTTGGTCACCACGTAGTTCGGCACGTCGACCATGTTGCTGATGTGCAGGTCGCAGGCCACGCTGCACAGGACATACGCCTGCTCGCGCGTCAGCTTTTGCTTCGACGGCGAATTCGGCCCGGTGAGCACGTCGATCATCTTCAGCAGTGCGTCACGGGCTGCCAGCGTGGTGTCCTCCGACATGTTGGTGAGCGGCCCCAGGCGCGCTCCATCCAGGTACTTGAGCGGGGCCGCCATCTCACCCTTGGGTTTCACCGGTATGCCCATGGTGGCGATGAACCGGTCCGGCTCCAGGTCCTTCAGGATGCCTGGCACTGCCTTGCCTTCGATCTGCGGCCAGCGGACGTAAGCGCCCTGTCCCTTGCGCACCTCGACCTTGACCGTGACCACCGCGTTCATCTCGATCGCGGTGCCGGACACCTCGCCATCGCCCTGGGCGAAATGCGTGTCGCCCATGGACAGCAGGCAGCCCTTGGTCCAGCAGGGGAACAGCAGAGTCGTGCCGCGCACCATCTGCTTCACGTCCTGGTTGCCGCCGTTCTCGCGCGGCGGAACCGTGCGCAGGCAGCGGTCCGCGGAGCGGCCGCCAGGCCCGCACAGGTTGGCGGGAAGCGCATCCTGCGGCTCTGGCGGCAGAACGAATCCGCCCGCCTTGCGCAGCTCTTCCTCGCGCTGGTAAGCGGTCTCGATCTCGGGCATGCCGAGCGCCACGCCGATGGTCCCGGTGAACCCATGCAGCGGAAGCTCTACACCCGGGAGGTCATCCGAGATCGCGTAGTAGACCCCGGTCGGGCGCTGCAACAGCTTCCAATGGACGATGAAGGGATTGGGGAACGCGTCGCGCAGGAAGCCGAAGCCCGGCACGATGATGGTGTAGCCGAAGCGGTCGGGTCCGGGGATCACGTCGAGAATCGTCACGGCCAGCACGTCGCCGCGCTCGGCCCCGTTGACGAACAAGGGCCCGGTCAGCGGATGCACGAGGTTGAGATTGGCAGCCGCCACGGTCTTGGGACCCGAGTCCCATTTGAACGGCTCGTCGAGCGCGTCGCGCGTCTCGAAGATCACCGTGTCGCCGGGGTTGGCCGTCGCCGCCGGCTTGATGTCGGGATGCCAGCGGTTGTGGCATGTGCCGAGGGTTTCCTGCGCGCACTTGACCGGCCACGGGCCGTCCCGCGTGATGGGCAAGAAGATCGTGTCGGCGGCGGCGAGGCCGGCGGCACCGAGCAAGGATGCGGCTAGAAGGCTTCCGACTGTACGCTGCTTGAAGCTGGCACTGCTTCGCATTTTCTCCTCCTCCCTGTTGACGCTGGCGGTCAACCATTTTTGGTCATGGAAAAAAAACGTGGCTCGCGCCCCTGTCGGGGTGTGCGTGTGCGGGACTGGTGTGCGTTTCGACTTGCGGCTTGGACCTCTCCCGTTGGCTGAAATCCGGGCGAGTGAAGTATACGCCCGGAATAGTCTGCGGGCATCGGTCGCGGCCCGCGCTCACTACTCGGCTACGGTCTTGAACGGCTGCCGAGAAAGGCGCGCCAGCCGCCGAAGCGCGAGATGTCCTCGGCGCCGGCCAGAGCCCAGCTTTCGCACAGAAACCCCTGCACCCATTCGCCGTCCTCGAGCTCGATGCGGCCGATGCCCAGCGGAGATGGGATGGCTGCGACGAACGGCTCCGAACGCGGCGGCAGACATGCGCCAGACCTCCAGCTCGATGGCTTGTCCGGCACCGGAGCTCTCCCGCATCATCCCAGGCTTGGGCGGCGTCGTGCCGGGCAGGGCAAACAGGCGGTATCGCGCTGCAGTGCGCGCGGCGCGCTCCAGGCGAGCGCCGCGTTGCGTGAGCTCATGGTTGAGCGGCAGGCCGCTCAGATGCGCGCCGACCACGGCCACCTTGACGCTGTCCTTGCCCGGCGCGATTGGTGCGGGCGGCGGCAATTGCTCTTCCATGGCGCCGAGCCGCAATCCGGTGCGCTGATGGAAGCGCTGCGCCAGATCGGCGAGCATGCGGTCGCTGCCCGCCGGGCCGATCAGCGTGATACCCACCGGCAGCCCGTCGGACCGGAACGAGGCGGGCACGGCGATAGCGGCGAGGTCGAGCAGGTTGACGAAGTTGGTGTAGTGGCCCAGGCGCCGGTTGGTCTGGAACGGATCGGCCAGCACCTCATCGATCGTGTACGCGGTCGGCGCGGTGGGCACCACCAGCACATCGATGGAGTCCCACACGCGTGCGGCCGTCCTTTCTCAGCACGTGCAAGCGCGTCGTGGCCTGGAACAGATCGGTGGCGGAGTAGCGGGTCGCGCCGCCGATGATCTCGCGCACCACCGGGTGGATCTGGTCCGCATGCGCCTCGAAGAAGGGCCTGATGGCCGCCATGCGCTCGGCTACCCAGGGGCCGTCGTAGAGCAGCGTCGCCGTTTCCAGAAACAGAGAGAAGTCGACCTTCGACACCATCCCGCCGAGCTCGTGCAGGCTGCCGACCGCGTTCGCGAAGGCGGTCTTGGCCTGCGCATCGCCGTAGAATTCGAGCGGGTCCGGGATCCCGAAGCGAAACTCGGCGCCGCAGGATACGGGCCACAGGCTCAGCGTCCGTGAATAGGGATCGGCCGCGTCGTACGCCCGCGCCACATCGAACACCGCGATCGCATCCGGCGTGGTCAGCGCAAACACGGAGACACAGTCCAGCGACTGGCAGGCGGGGACTACGCCGCGCCGCGCTGAGCAAACCGCGGGTCGGCTTGAGTCCCACGAGGTTGTTGAGCCCGGCCGGCACGCGGCCAGAGCCGGCGGTATCGGTCCCCAGCGAGAAGCTCACCAGCCCGCGCGCGACGCCACCGCGGAGCCGGAGCTGGAGCCACCCGAGATGTATTCGGGGCGAAAGGCGTTCGACACGGCGCCATAGGGCGAGCGCGTGCCGACGAGCCCGGTGGCGAACTGGTCCAGGTTGGTCTTGCCCACCAGGATCGCGCCAGCGGCCTCGAGCCGCTCGACTACCGTGGCGGAGCGCTGCGGCACATAGGAGAAGGCGGGGCAGGCAGCCGTGGTCGGCAGGCCGGCCACGTCGATGTTGTCCTTGACGGCGTAGGGCACTCCATACAGAGGCAGGCGGTCGAGCGTCCCGGGATCGGCTCGCGCCTGCTCCTCCAGCGCTCTGGCGCGCTGCCTGAGGGTGTTCGCATCGACGCGGTGGATCCAGGCGCTGGCATAGGCGCCGTTGTCGCCGCGTGCCAGCAGCGTCTCGACGACGCTCGAAGGGGTACGCTTGCCGCTGCGGTAATCGGCGACAAGACCAGGAATCGTCATCGACACTGCTTTCCCTCACTACGCTATCTTGTATACCATGAAGTATACATAGCGCGTGCCCAGGCGCGCAGCCGAAAGCGGCGCGGACCGGCTAGCGGAGCGTCCGGCGGCGGCTCACGCGGAAGGAGGACAGAGCATGGCACGCAAACAAATGGGCGCCGAGCCCTACGAATTCGAGTTCGATCCCACCAGCACCGCGTTGCTGATCATCGACATGCAGCGCGACTTCGTGCTGCCGGGCGGCTTCGGAGAAGCGCTGGGCAACGACGTGACGCCGCTGCAGGCGACCATCGCAGCCGATCAGGCGCGTGCTCGAAGCGGCGCGCAAACTCGGCATGAGCATCATCCACACCCGCGAGGGACACCGGCCGGATCTCAGCGACTGTCCGCCCAGCAAGCTCGTTCGCGGACGCGGCAAGACGCGCATCGGCGATCCCGGGCCGATGGGCCGCATCCTCGTGCGCGGCGAGTCGGGCCACGATATCGTGCCCGAGCTCTATCCCGAGCCCGGCGAGACCGTGATCGACAAACCCGGCAAAGGCGCGTTCTACGCCACCGACCTCGAGCTGATCCTGCGCAATCGCGCGATCAAGACCCTGATCGTATGCGGCGTGACCACCGAGGTGTGCGTCAACACTACCGTGCGCGAAGCGAACGACCGCGGCTTCGAATGTGTGGTGCTGTCCGACTGCGTGGGCTCCTATTTCCCCGAGTTCCAGCAGGCCGCGCTCGCCATGATCAAAGCGCAGGGCGGCATCTTCGGATGGGTGTCGGACTCCAAGCGCGCGCTGGCAGCGCTGAGTGCTTGAGCCGCGTGCCCCTGTTGCCAGTCATGACTACCGCATTGGACACTGCCGCTTGCGCCGCGCCGCATGCCATGGCTGAGCCCGCGCAGCCTGATACGATCATCCGGGCACAGCAGATCGGCAGCCGCGTGGCGTTGCGCTTCTCGGGCGCGTGTCCACAGCGTCTACCGGCAGGCGTGCAACATCGAGACCGATTACGGCGACGCTCGTGACCCTGCTGTCCCAGGGGCTGGGAAATCTGCCGCACGGAATTCGCTGCGTCTTGCCCGCGCCGGCCGACTTCCGTGACGCGGTGCATCGGCTGGGCAGACGGTCGTGGCCGACGGCGTTGACCTGCGCATCCTGCAAGCCGGCATGACGCGTGCATCTTTCCGGGGCGGCCACTTGGCGTTGCGTGCTGGCCGCGTGCGTTGTCGACCCGTGCGCCGACCAGACGCTGAGCGCTCTTGTTGGACGTGCGCTCGATGCTGCAGAAGCAGGCGCCTGCCAGCGGGTTCGCTCCGCTGCTCCTGTGCGATGACGAGCCCGACTCAGCGCTGGACCAGGCGCTGCAGCGTCGCCTCAGAGGGACCCTGCCGATCCTGGGCGAGGCTACCGCGAGTCTGGATTCGGATGGCGCGGCGCAGGCGCTGGGGCAGCTCGTCGGTCTCGGCCCAGGACTCACGCCGTCTGGCGACGACTTCATCGTCGGCTACCTCGCCGCCCTGTGGAGCCGCTGCTCGTGCCAGCTCGCGCTGCGATCGTTCCTGGCCGCTGCTTGGCGATCCGCTGCAGCGGTTCGCCGCGCGCAGCAATCTGATCAGCCGTCAGTTTCTGCTCGACGCGCTGGCGGGCGAGTTCTCCGAATCGCTGACCGATCTGGTGTCGGCGCTCGCCGTGGGCGATGCGGGACGCGCGCTGATCGGCGCTGCGCCGTGTCGTTCGCATAGGCCACAGCTCCGGTGCGGACGCGCTGGCAGGACTGCTGTTCGGCCTGCGCCCTTCGCTCCTGATCGCGTCGGCTTCTGCGGGCGGCGGCAGCGCAGGCGCGCCGGCACGCTCACACCTGGCCGCAGGCTCCGCGCAGAGATAACCGAGAGCAGCCGCCTGCAATGGCTATTGCGTTCAAGGTCATCCCCAAGGAGTACCGGGACTCGGTATCTCTGATGCAGCTGTCTGCGTTGCTCGCGAAGCTGCCTGGCGTGGAAGCAAGCCTCCGCGGTAATGGCTACCGAGAATAACGTGGCGCTGCTGTCCGAAGCCGGCCTGGCGGTGAGACACCACCGGCGCCACCGCGTCCGACCTGCTGATCGTGGTGCGGGGAGAGGCGTCCGCGTTGCCGGCCGCAATCGACGAGGCAGTGAGGAACCTGACGCGGCAGACGAGTGTCGGCCCCGGGTACGCGGACGCGGCGCCCAGGCCGCGTAGCATTCAGATGGCATTGGCCGAGGCCGGCGCAGCCAACATGGCGTTGATCTCGGTGCCGGGCGAATACGCTGCAGCCGAAGCCGTGAAGGCATTGCACCTCGGGCTGAATGTCATGCTGTTCAGCGACAACGTGTCCGAGGCAGACGAGCTGCGCCTCAAGCAACTCGCCAGCGAGCGGGATCTGATCGTGATGGGTCCCGACTGCGGGACCGCGATCATCAACGGGGTACCGCTAGCCTTCGCCAATGTCGTGAAGCGCGGACCGATCGGCGCAGTGGGCGCCTCCGGCACCGGCCTGCAGCAAGTCACCGTACTGGTCGATCGTCTCGGGCTGGGGATCTCCCAGGCGATCGGAACCGGCGGGCGCGATCTGCACAGCAAGATCGGCGGCATCTCCATGTCGAAGGGGCTGCGCGATCTTGCCGCGGACCCAGCCACGCAGGTGATCGTGCTGATCTCCAAGCCGCCTGCGGCGGAGGTCGCCGAGCGCATCCTCAGCGCAGCGCGCAGGGTGGGCAAGCCGGTGGTGGTGAATTTTCTCGGCGCCGACCCGAGCAAGATCTCGGGCGGCAACCTGCATGGGGCCAGGACTCTGGAAGACGCGGCGCGCGCCGCCGTGGCGATCGCGCGAGGCGAGATAGCCGCGCGAGTCGTACGGAGCAGTCGCAGCGCCTCCCGCCGGGCTGCCATCGCTGGGCGCGGGCCAGCATTACATTCGCGGGCTGTTCAGCGGCGGCACCTTCTGCTACGAGGCGGCGCTGTTGCTCGACGAGCGGCTGGCCGATGTCTACTCCAACACGCCTGTGCGGCGCGAGGGCGAGTTGTCCGACCTGTGGCACAGCCACCACCACACGCTGATCGACCTTGGCGACGATGTCTTCACCCGCGGTCGCCCGCATCCGATGATCGACTACCGCCTGCGCAACGAGCGCATCATCAAGGAGGCGGAGGATCCGGAGACGGCGGTGATCCTGCTCGACGTCGTGCTGGGCTATGGCAGCAATGCGGACCCCGCCCGCGAGCTGGTGCCCGCGTTGCGGCGCGCGCGCGAGATCGCCGCGAAGCAGAGCAGGAGCCTGCTGTTCGTGGGCCATGTCTGCGGCACCCAGGGCGATCCCCAAGGTCTGGAGCGTCAAGCTAGCGCGCTGAGCCGAGGCGGGCATGGTCCTCGCCGAGAGCAACGCGCAGGCGGTGAGATTAGCAGCGAGCATCGTCGCAGGACATGCGCCGCGCGCGCGTCTAGAAGGATGGAGCGCCAGTGAGTAACCTGTTCCAGGAAGGCCAGGCCATCATCAACGTCGGGCTCGCGTCCTTCGCCGATTCCATTGACCGCGCCGGCGGGAAAGCCGTGCAGGTGGAATGGTCGCCGCCTGCGCGCGGCGACCGGACGGCAGGATGGAGCCTCGCGCAGCTCGTGAATCACCCGGCAGTGGAGAGCGCCAACCAGTCGGCCTATGCCAGCTATCTTTCGGCGCAACCTGTGCTCACCGGAGTAGGGATCGCGCGCGAGGAAGTGCCCGGACTAGGCGAGCGCATGATCCTGCATGCCGGTCCTCCGATCGCGTGGAACGAGATGTGCGGGCCGATGCAGGCGCGCGGTGATCGGCGCGATTCTGTTCGAGGGATGGGCTGCGGACGGCGCCGCAGCGCGCCGTCTGGCGGACAGCGGTGCGATAGCTTTCGCCCCGGCGCACCACCACGCTGCCGTGGGTCCTATGGCTGGAGTGATCAGCCCGTCGATGCCGGTGTGGATCGTCGAGAACGCGGCGGGAAGCAACCGCGCATTCTCCAACATGAACGAAGGGCTGGGCAAGGCGCTGCGCTTCGGGGCCAACTCGCCGGAGGTGATCAAGCGCCTGCATTGGATGGCCGATGTGCTGGCGCCTGCCATCCAGGCCGCACTAAACAAGCTCGGGGCGCTGGAGTTGAAGCCGCTGATGGCGCAGGCGCTGCAGATGGGCGACGAGGTGCACAACCGCAACGCCGCGGCCTCCTCGCTGTTTCTGAAGAAGATCGTCCCGGCTGCGCTGCTCAGCGGATTCGATCAGGCGGGAATGGCGGAAGCGATCACCTTCGTCGCGGGCAACGATCACTTCTTCCTCAATCTATCCATGGCGGCCTGCAAGGCCATGCTGGATGCGGCGCACGGTGTGCCGAACAGCAGCCTGGTCACGGCCATGTCGCGCAACGGCGTGCGCTTCGGCGTTCGGTTGTCGGGCACCGGGGAGCAGTGGTTCGAAGCGCCGGCGCCGGTGGTGAACGGGCTGTATTTTCCCGGCTACGGGCCCGAGCATGCGGCGCCGGACATGGGCGACAGCTCGATCACCGAGACCGCCGGGCTGGGCGGCTTTGCCATGGCCACCGCGCCTGCCATCGTTCAGTTCGTCGGCGGCACGCCGCAGGATGCCATCGCCTACACGCGCGAGATGTCGCACATCACGCTCGGCCGCAACAATGCGTTCACCCTGCCGGCGATGAACTTCAGCGGCACGCCCGCCGGCATCGATGCGCGCAAGGTGCTGGACACCAACATCGCGCCGATCATCAACACCGGCATCGCGCACCGCGAGCCGGGCGTGGGGCAGATCGGCGCCGGCATCACACGCGCTCCGCTCGAGTGCTTCACGCAAGCAATCAACGCGCTAGCCGCGAGGGCCGTGAAGTGACAGCGTCAGAGACGATTGCATGACGACCGCGAACCGTACAGCCATCGTCGCGGTCGGCGGCAACTCGCTGATCGTCGACGAGCAGCACCAGTCGATCCCCGACCAGTTCAACGCCGCGGCGACGACCTCGCATTACGTGGCCGACATGGTGGAGGCGGGTTGGACCGTGGTCCTCACCCACGGCAACGGGCCTCAGGTGGGCTTCATCCTGCGGCGCTCGGGCATGGCCAAGGGCGAGGTGCCCGAGGTGCCGGTGGACTACGCGGATGCGGACACCCAGGGCGCGATCGGCTACATGTTCCAGCGCTCGCTGTACAACGAGTTCCGGCGCCGTGGCCTGGCGCGCAAGGTCGTCACTCTGGTGACGCAAGTGCTGGTCGACCCGAACGATCCCGCGTTCAAGGACCCGAGCAAGCCCATCGGCGCGCAGATGGAGGAGGCGAGGGCGAAAGAGCTCGCGGCCACCCTCGGCTGGACGGTCAAGGAGGATGCCGGCCGCGGCTGGCGCAGGGTGGTCGCCTCGCCGCAGCCCAGACGCATCGTCGAGCTGGATGTGATCAAGTCGATGAGTCGCTCACGGCTATATCGTCATCGCCTGCGGCGGTGGCGGCATTCCGGTGGTGGAGGACAAGGACGGCGAGTTGCAGGGGTTGGAAGCGGTGATCGACAAGGACCTGGCATCGAGCCTGCTCGCACGCGACCTGCAGGCCGAGCTGTTCGTCATTTCCACCGGGGTGGAGAAGGTCGCCCTCAACTTCAACCAGCCGAACGAAAAGTGGCTCGACCGCGTCACGCTGTCGGAACTGCGGCGCTACGTCGCCGAGGGCCACTTCGCCAAGGGCAGCATGGCGCCCAAGATCGACGCGGTGATCTCCTTCCTCGAGGGCACGCCTACGGGCCGCGCCATCATCACCAATCCGCCGAATCTCGGCCGTGCCCTCAGCGGCGCGGCTGGGACGCACATCGTGGGCGACGGGTAGTTTCGATCAGGCTCACCCCGGTCCCTCACCCGGGACTGCATCCGCGGGTGAGGGAAGCAACAGAGACTCAGCTCGCAGCCGCTGAGCTCGGCGGAAGCTGCCTCGACAGAGCCAAGCAGACGGCGCCGAACATCGCGTAGCCGAGTGCCACCAGCGGCGACACCATCCAGCCGAGGTGTGGCCCGTGTATCAGGCCGATGAAGGCGAGCGCCGCTCCGATGAAGGCTGCCGCCGCGGCATGCGTGAGCTTGCGGTCGATGATGAAGGCCGCCATCGAGCCGAGCACCATGCCGGCCAGCACCGAACCGCTGCCCGAGCAGCGCCATGCCCTGGTACACGACACCTACCTGTCCCAGCGCGGCCAAGCCGACCTTGTCCGCGCCGCTGCCCGCCACTTGCAGCGCGCTGTCGATGTTGATCCTGGCCCACTCGGCGATGTTGGGGATGATCGCCAGCACCACCGCGGGTGCGTGGCTCGACGGGCTGGCCTGGAACGCCTGCGCGCCGATCACCAGGCCGATGAACAGCAGGATCGGCAGGATCGCCACCAGCGGGATCACGTTCAGCAGCAGCGCGGTCAAGCCGAGGAAGCAGACCAGCGCGATGCAGACCCCCGTCGCCAGCGAGTAGCCGATGCGGCCGCCCACGGATTTCCAGCCCGGATGGCCGATGTACACCGCCGGCGGGAACGGACTGCCCAGCAGCGAGCCGACGATTGCGCCCACGCCGTCGGCCAGCAGGATCTTGCGCAGATTGTAGTTGTCGCCTGCCGCCGAGGCGCTCTCCACGTTGTTCATCGCCTCCGTGAAGTTGTAGATGCCCAGCGGAATCGCGGTAGCCAGCAGCGGGCCGATGTTCGCGAGGCCAGTCAACACGTCCAGCGAGAACCAGGGCAGGTGCAGCCCGAAGGTCGCAAAGGCCTTGCTCACGCCATCGCCTTTCATGTAGTCGCTCCAGCCGAAGGCCGCGGCCGCCCAGCCGAGGACTGCGCCGACGATCACCGCCGCCAGCCCCCCGGGCACGCCGCCGGGCAAGCGTATGTTGGCGGTCCAGGTGATCAGCACGATGGCGAAGCAGGCAAAGGCGATCCAGGGCACCTCCCACATCTGGAACGCCGGGCGCATCGAGATGAACGCGATGGAGATGCCGGCCAGAGTGCCGAGCATCGCCGCGCGCGGCGTCATCTTGCGGATCCAGGGCCCGACGAAAGCACCCAGCAGCACGATCACGCCGATGATGAAGCACCACGCCAGCCCGGCCTGCCAGGCCAGCACCGGGTCCTTGGTCTGCAGATAGATCGGGAGCATGATCACCAGCACCACGATGAACATGTGCGGCACGCTCGGGCCGTAGGGCATCGCGGTTACGTCGGAGCGCCCCTCCTTTTTCGCGAGCTGCCAGGCGAGGTAGGCGTAGAACAAGTTGCCCAGCGGCAGTGCGATCCCCAGCGCCGGGAGCACCCGCCCGTAAACCGTATCGGGCGACAGCTGGACCACGTACAGGCACAGCGTGGTGAGGACGATGACGTTGAGCAGGACGTTGGTGAACAGTCCGAAAAACCCGTTCCAGTCGCCCGGCACCCACCATCGCGGGGCTACAGCAGCATTAGCAGTGGCCATGGTTGAACTCTCCTCCCGTGTTTGATGTTGTTGGATTGCCGGGCGTGCCCTGCGGATGAGACATTAGACCCGAGCGTACGCGGACGGCATAAGCCGGATTTCTCCGCCGTGCCCCGAGGCTGCCAGGCAGGCACTAGGATGCGCCGCTGTGCGGCGCTCGTCCAGACCAGGGGCGACGCGCTAGTCCCTCATCCCTCGCCCCTCACCCCTCGCAGTAGAATGTCCGACATGTCCCCCGTCCCCGCATAGCCATCCGGTCTCGCAGCTCGATCCATTCTCGACGGAGTTCCTGAGCGAGCCCCATTCTTTTCACGAACAGCTGCGCGAAGCGGGTCCGGTGGTCTGGCTCGAGCGCTACGGCATCTGGGCCATCGCGCGGCACGAGCAGGTGCACGCCGTCCTGGGCGACTGGGAAACGTTCTGCTCCAGCGCCGGTGTGGGGCTGAGCGACTTCCGCAAGGAGAAGCCGTGGCGTCCGCCCAGCCTGCTGCTGGAGGCGGATCCGCCTTTGCATACGCGCACGCGCGGGGTGGTCATGCGCGTGGTGTCGCGGCCGGCTATCGATGCACTGCGGGAGACATTCACGCGCGCAAGCGGAAATATTGCTGGATCAACTGGTGGCGCTGGGGAGCTTCGACGCGGTCAAGCAATTGGCGGAGGTCTACCCGCTCAAAGTATTCCCGGATGCAGTCGGGCTCGGGCCGGATGGCCGCGAGAATCTGCTGCCCTATGGCAGCATGGTGTTCAACGCATTCGGTCCGCGCAACAAGCTGTTCGAGGACGCGATGGCCAACGCCGGTCCGATTCGGGATTGGATCATATCGCGGTGCCGCCGCGAGGCGCTCGCGCCGGGCGGCTTCGGCGCTCAGATCTACGCGGCCGTCGATGCCGGCAAGATCAGCGAGGATGAAGCCGCCTTGATGGTGCGCTCGTTTCTGTCGGCCGGTCTCGACACCACCGTTCACGCTCTGGGCAACGCGATCCATTGCTTCGTCCGCAATCCCGACCAGTGGCGCCTGCTGCGCGAGGATCCCTCGCAGGCGCGCGCGGCATTCGAGGAGGTCATCCGCTACGAAGGACCGGTGCAGACGTTCTTCCGTACCACCACCAAAGCGGTCGATATAGCCGGCGTGCGTCTGGGCGCAGGGGAGAAAGTCTTGCTCTTACTGGCCGCGGCCAATCGCGATCCGCACAGGTGGGACAACCCCGAGCGCTTCGATATCCGGCGCCAGACGCTGGGCCATGTCGGCTTCGGCAACGGTATTCACGGCTGTGTGGGTCAGACCGTGGCTCGGCTCGAAGGCGAGATCGTGCTCAACGCACTGGCTCGCAGGGTCGACTCCATCGAGTTGAGCGGCGAGCCGCGCCTGCTGCTGAACAACACGCTGAGGGGATGGGCGAGCCTGCCGGTCGTCGTCCGGAAGGCATCCCGCTGACATCCCTCACCCGGCGCGATGCGCCACCCTCTCCCGGGGGGAGAGGGGTCTGGAGTGAGGGCGCCCGTCGCCTTTCAACACCGACTCGCCCGATTTTGGGCCTTGGGGCCAGCGCGCACGGATGACGCCCCTGCTGCCTTCCGGCGCGAGGCATGGTAAGTTCCCCCCGGCCATGAATGCGTCGCGTCTTCATTTTCGTCCAACCCGTTTGCGCTGGCGCGTGGGAGCGTGCTGCGCCGTCGTGCTCGCCGCGTTCTCGGCTCCTTGTCTCTCCGATACGCTGCTGCTGATCTCGGGCGAGAAGCTCATCGGCAAAGTCGTGTCCGAGGACGATGCCTCCGTTGTCTTCGAATCCACAGCCCTGGGCAAGTTGTCGGTCCCGCGCGACCGTATCCAGCGGATTGAGAAGGACGGTGCAGCGGCTGCCCTTTCTCCTGGCGCACAGGAGGTGGTCGCGCCTGCAGCCCCGCTCGGCGAGGCGGTGGCACAGGCCGCTCCGCCCGCTCCACCCGAGAAAAAACGCGAGGATCTCCTGCGCCTGTATTGGGATCAATATCTGCGCTACCAGTTCTACCAGCCGATCACCGTCCCGGTTCCGTTTACCGATGGCGAACGTACCATCGGAGAGGAGGTGCGCATCTCTGGACGGGCTGGACTGAAGCTGTCCCTGGATGCGTCGGCTTACCACAGCACCGCGGGTGAGGAACCGATTCCGAACGCAGACGGTATTCGGACGTTCCGCCTCTACACGGAGGGTCAATTCGGCGGCGGAGCCGATCCTACGCTGTACTCGCTACAGTTCGGCTCGGTCGGCGGCAGCTTCTACATGTCGGAGGGCTGGCTGCGATGGCAGGGTGTGGACTACGTGCAGAACGTGCAGGCCGGCTATGAAACCGTGCCGCAGACGCTGGAGAACATCTATTCTTTCACGGCTCTGACCTTCATGGAGGCGTCCTCCATGTCGCTTGCTTTCTCGCCTGGCAACCGTCTGGGAGTCGAAGCGTTCCGCACGTTCATCAACGAGCGCCTGCAAGTCTCCGCGGGCGTCTACTCCATCGGCTCCGATCCCGGTCTGAACGGCGGCACCGTGACGCAGACGCTGCTCTATCCAGTAGTGCGGGTGACAGGGTTGCCGATTTACGTTGATCACGGTAAAGACGGCGTCACGCTGGCTCACTTGGGGCTGAGCGTGGGCTATCAGTTCGCGAAGGGCTCCCAATTCGAGTATCGATCGCGGCCGGAGAGCTTCCTCGCTCCTTACCTCGTAGACACCGGGGAGCTCAACGCAGACCAAGCGAGCCTCTGGGGACTCGAGGCAATCTTTATGGACGGCCCGTTCACGCTGACGGCGGAGGCCGCGGCAACGGCGCTTAGAGGCGAAACCACGGCGAACGCCTTCTGGGGTGGATACGTGTCGGCGGGCTATTTTCTGACGGGAGAGCAACGCGGGTACAACAAGCTGACAGGCGCAGTGGTCTCGACGCTGGTGCCCAACCGTGAGTTCTCGTGGAAGAACAAGACGTGGGGTGCCTGGGAGGTGGCCGCTACGCCTTTCCTACCTTGACCTCAACTCCGGAACAGTGCTCGGCGGCCGGATGGGGATCGGGATGATCGGCATGAACTGGTATTGGAACCGCTACCTGCGCTGGCAGTTCAACGCTGGCTATGCCAGCATCAACGGGGGGCCTACGCCCGGCGACCTGTACCTCCTGCAAGCGCGGTTGCAGATGGCGTTTTGAGCCAGACGGCTTGCCGCGACCTCGACCATTCGCTATATGCAGAGCCGTCCGGATCGCACACCGCCACCAGATGCTGCACGGCGATTGCTCCAGCAGCGAGGCGCCGACCGAGCTCTTCCACCAGCGCGCGGCCAGCGACAACTGCTTCTTGTGTCCGAGGACGATCAGGTCGGCGGGCAGCGCCTTGGCGAGGCGCACGATCTCTTCGGTGGGATCGCCATACGCCAGGTGTGGCGTGGCACGGTGGCCGCGGTCGGCCAGCAGGCGCACGCCCTCGTCGGCGATCTCCTGGTAGCGCTGCTTCTCTTCGTCCATCACCGCCTCGGGCACGAAGCCCTCGGCCAGGAACGCACCCCTGGGCATTCGCACCACCGCCAGCAGATGGATCTCCGCGTCTTTCAGCAGCACTGTCTGGGTGAATTCGAACAGGCCGCTGCGCCCTTCGCGCGTGCCGTCGTAGGCAACCAGGACTTTCTTCATCGTCAGCTCCGATCTCTTCGCATCAGCCAGGCGGGAATCACCGCCAGCACGAACACCAGCGCCACCAGGGCGAAGCTCTCGTGAAACGCGGCGATACGCTCGGCTGACGCAAGCGCGCCCGCCTCGGGCAGGCCCGCCGCCCGCTCGTGCACTAATGTGCGCCACTCCAGGAAGGTGGACAGGATGTTCACTCCAAACGCCCCACCCAGTTGGCGTATGAAGTTGATGGCGCTCGAGCCGTGGCCGATGTGCTCCGCCGACAAGCCGTGCATCGCTCCCGCATTGAGCGCCGGAATGATCAGACCCAGACCGATGCGCCCCACCACCAGCCACCAGGCCAGAGTCCAGAAGCCGGTGGCCGCGCTCTCGGATACGAACAGCAGCGACGAGAGGGCAAATAGCACTAGCCCCAGTGCCACGAGATAGCGCGCCGGGAAGCGGTCCGTCAAGAGCCCGGCGATCGGTAGCATCACTGCCAGCGCGATCCCCGCCGGCGACAGGAGCGCACCAGCCTTGGCCGGACTGTACTGCGCCACGGTCTGCACCAGGAGCGGCAACAGATAAGTGGTGCCGTACAGACCCAGACCATAAGCTAGAGCCACGACCGAGGCCGCGGCGAACTGCGGGCTTGCGAATACGCCGAGGTCGAGCATGGCATGCTTGCGCCCGTGCTCCCACCACACGAAGGCACCGCACGCCGCGAGCGCCACCGCCAGCATTCCAAGCGTCGACACGGAAAACCAGCCGGCGCGATGGCTTGCGTTCAACGCGAACAGGAGGCAGGCGATGAACAGCGTGATGAACACCAGGCCGCCCCAGTCGAAGCGTGGAGGAGGCTCCTCCGACTCGGTGCGGCCGACGATGAACAGCGGTGCCAGCGTCAGGCCCAGAGCGCAGAAAGGCACGGCGAGAAAGAACACCGCTGGCCAGCCGAAGTGCTCGACCAGCGCGCCGCCTACCGCCGGGCCGAGGGCTGGCGCCAATACCACGCCCAGCCCGTAGATGCCCATCGCGCGGCCGCGCTGATCGGCGGGGAACACCGAAAAGATCGTGATCATGGACAGCGGGGTGATGATTCCGCTCGCCGCGCCCTGCAGGACGCGCGACACGATCAGCAGCTCCGCGCGGTTCGCGAACCCGCCGAGCAAAGAGGCCGCGATGAACAGCAGCAGCGACCCGACATAGGTGGCGCGCTGCCCGAAGCGGCGCACGCACCAGGAACGTCATCAGCATGGTGCTCGCCATCGCCGCGAGAAAGCCGGTGGAGAGCCACTGCGCCGTGTCCTGGCTGAGCGAGAACGCGGTCATGATGCTGGGGATGGCCACGTTCACGATGGTGGTGGCGAGCACCATGGAGGCGGTGCCGAGCATCATGCTGCCGGTCGCGTACCAGCGGTAGCGCGCGCCGTGCTTGCGGAACATGGCGTCGACGGAGTGGGCCACGGGCGTAGGTAGCAACACGATCGAGACCATGCCAGATTACACTAAGGATGCCGGGCAACGCGTTGACCCTGGGCTGCGAGGTCCCGTAGCCTATGCTTCGGACAAGCGTTGGCTGCTTGCAATTGCGTAACTTATAGGTTACAGTGGGACTACAAGAGCTTCGTATCTACCAGAGGCAAGACGGCACACAACCGTTTACCGTCTGGCTTGCCGAGTTGACGGACCGGCAAGCGAGCGCGCGGATCCGCGTCCGGCTGGCCCGCCTGTCGCTGGGTAACTTTGGTGACTGCAAGGCGCTGGATGGTGGCGTGTCGGAGCTGCGCGTCGACTGGGGGCCGGGCTATCGCGTGTACTTCGCGCGGATCGGCGCTGCAATCCTCCTGCTGCTGTGCGCCGGGGACAAGACCACTCAATCACAGGACATCGAACGTGCCAAGAGCTACCTCGAGGACTACCGCTCCCGCAGCGCACCCCCGCAAGGCCAAAAGCGCTCGGGAAAAGGCCGCAAGCGTTCTGTATGAGGACACGCTCATCGAAAGCCTCAAAGACCCCGAGGAGGCTGCCGCATACCTTGAAGCCGTCCTCGTGGACGGAGATCAAGCCCTGCTCATGCTGGCGCTACGCCAAGTCGCCAAGGCTCGCGGGGGTGTGGCAGCTGTCGCCCGCAAGTCGAAGCTTACGCGCGAAGCCACCTATCGCATGCTTTCCGAAGCCGGCAATCCTGCGCTGAGCAGCCTGACGGCCATCCTCGCCGCCACTGGCTTGCAACTCTCGGTGAAGCCGATCGCGTCCCCCAAGGTGAGGCGCGACAAGGCGAGGCGAGCCGCCTGAGCTGCGATATAGCGGCTCCAAACCGACGCTGGCGGAGGTCAGCGCCGCGCTCGATACGAACGCTCGATCGAAGTTGACGGGTGGGTAAACGCAGCATTGGCCCTCATCCGCGACGAGCTCCGCGAGGGGTGTGTGCCGCACTCTCGCGTTGACCGCTAGGGTCGATCGTCCCGTAACCTGGGCGCCTCGTCCTATCGCCTGGGAGGTCAGCAGTGGCAACACAACTACCGTTCTGCGAAGCTACGCTGCCGGTGTCTACCGCGGCCAGCACGCGTTCGAATCCATGAAGATCGCCATCATCGGCGTAGGCGCAATGGGGTCGGTCTACGCGGGGCTGCTCGCTTCCGCGGGACACGAGGTGTGGGCCATCGATACCTGGACCGAGCACGTGGAGGCAATCCGCAAGGGCGGCCTGCGCGTCGAAGGCGCGTCGGGCGACCGGACGGTGCCGGTGCATGCCACGCTGCGAGCCGCGGACGCGGGCGTATGCGACCTCGTGATCATCGCAACGAAGGCGATGCATGTGACGCAGGCGGCCGAGGCGGCGAAAGCCTTGCTCGGCCCCGACACCGTCGTGCTGTCGATCCAGAACGGCCTGGGTGGTCCCGATGCGGTGGCGGGCGTTCTGGGCCGCAAGCGTGTCACCCTCGGGGTCGTGGGTGGATTCGGCGCGTCCATGAAAGGTCCAGGGCACGCCCACCACAACGGCTGGGAGCTGGTGCGGCTGGGCGAGCTCGACGGGCCGGTCAGCCCCCGCCTCGAGAAAATCGCCGAAGTGTGGCGCTCGGGTGGGTTCCGCGTGAAGTGCTTCGACGATATCGACCAGCTGGTCTGGGAAAAGCTCATCTGCAACGTCTGCTATTCGGGCACCTGCGCGGTGACCGAGCGGACGATCATCGAGGTCATCGAAGACACCGGTGCCTGGCAAGTCGCTTCGGGTTGCGCGGTGGAAGCGTTCGAGGTGGCGAAAGCGCGCAAAGTCAAATTGGATTTTCGCGATCCGGTGGCCTACGTGCGCGAGTTCGGCCTGAAAATCCCCAATGCCCGTCCGTCGATGCTGCTCGACCACATGGCCGGCCGGATGTCCGAGATAGACGCGATCAACGGCGCCATTCCACCGGCCGCCGCCGCGGTAGGGTTGCCTGCTCCTTACAACGAAGTCATCAGCAACCTGGTGCGTGCGAAGGAGCGGCGCATGGGGGTGCGGCAGAGCTGAGCCGGAGTGGCGACGCGTTGGCTGTCGCCCGAGCGGCTGCTGCATAGTGCCGCGCCTGCGAAACACACAACACTGACCTGGAAGGAGACGCAAGATGCTCAAACCTATGATTCGCGCCTTGTGCAATTTCACCACCTTGCGCGCCGCGCCAGGGGGCGCCGGCGGGGCGCAGGAGTGCAGCGGGACCATCACCGTGGCCGAGGCGCTGCAAGCCGAGGATGCGCGCTATGCCGCACAGCTGCGCAATGACTTCGCTGCCATGGAGCGGCTGTTCGGCGACGATCTCGTCTACATCCACTCCAGCACGGTGGAAGACACCAAGGCGAGCTTCATCGAATCGATGCGATCGGGCAACGTCAAATACCGTGGCATGAAGCGCGGAGACGTGAGCGTGCGCACCTACGGCTGCATCGCCATCGTCAGCGGCCGCGCCAACTTCGAGGTGACCGCCAGGGGACAGGAGCTCTCGCTCGAGCTGCTGTTCCACGCCGTATGGGCGAAGCGCGCTGCCGGCGTGCAGTTCGTATCCTGGCAAGCGACGCGCGTGATGCCGAAGTAATAGGCCGGATGCACCGTTCGCGCTGACCCTTCGACTCCGGACGCTGCGCGCCCTACGCTCAGGACGAACGGATTAGTGGCGTCAGCCACAGAGTCGAAGTGCTGGCAACGCTTCGACTCCGCCCTGTCGGGCTACGCTCAGCGCGAACGGGGTTTTGGTGGAATCCTCTATACCGCTAAAGAACGTCGAATCACGCACAAACGACACCCCACAAGCTGTGCGGCCAAGATGCACCCGGGAAGGCCGGCCGCGTGCATCGTTGGCCGGGCAGCGCAGCCGCTCTACCACTTTCCCATCGCTGAGGGAACTTCCTCCCGCGGCAGCCTTCCCAATCTGATCGCCTGATAGTCCTGCGGGTGCTTGGCGCTGTGCAGTGTTTGCTTCAACAAAGGTGCCTGCGCTGTCTATTTTCGGGCCGCTTGTTCGTCTATAGAGCAGCACCAGTGCGAAACAGATGTCCCCGGCACGACTGACCAAAGGAGGCTACCGATGCCCAGCTTCATGCTCTTGCTTCACCAATCCCCGTCGAAATTCCGGAACTTATCTCCGGAGGAAATCCAGCAGATCGTAGCCAAGTACAAGGCGTGGCGCGAGGAGCTGGTGCGCCAGAACAAGATGCGCGGCGGCGAGAAGCTTACCAACGACGGCGGGCGGCGACTGCGGATCCAGAGCGGTAAGGTGTCTGTAACCGACGGCCCCTATAGTGAAGCCGCGGAGGTGCTCGGCGGCTACTTCGCCATCGAGGCTGCCGACTACGACGAGGCCGTCGCGCTCGCCCGCACCTGCCCGCACCTGACCGGCGATCAATGGATCGAAGTGCGGCAGATCGACGCCTTGCGCTAGCGGCGGGCCGCGTATGAACGGTGATGCCGACGCCGTCAACCACCTCGTCGACCATCTGTTCCGGCGCGAGGCGGGGCGGATCGCCTCGCGCTTGACGCGTATCTTCGGCGCGCACCGCCTGGATGTGGTGGAAGACGCGGTGCAGTACGCGTTGCTGCAGGCGCTGCAGCACTGGCCATACCAGGGCGTGCCCGGCAACACGCACGCCTGGCTGGTGCGCGTCGCATCCAACCGCGCGCTCGACGTCGTGAGAGGAGAGAGGAAGCTGCGCTCGTTCGATGCCGACGACGAGCTGCTGCTGGCCGAAGAGATCGAGGCGCTGCCGGCCGCGAGCGCGCAGGACCAGCTCAAGTTCGCCGGTGAAGTGAACGACGAGCAGCTCGCCCTCATGTTCGTCTGCTGCCATCCCGCGTTGCCGGCGTCTGCGAGCGTGGCGTTGACGCTCAAGGTCGTGTGCGGGTTCGGCGTCACGGAGATCGCACGCGCCTTCCTGACCAACGATGCGGCTATCTCCCAGCGGCTGGTGCGCGCCAAGCGCCTGATCCGGGAGCAGGAGATCGGCTTCGAGGTGCCTGGACCGCCGGCCTTGCCGGAGCGGCTCGATCCGGTGCTCGAAGTGCTGTACCTGTTCTTCGCCGAAGGCTACGCGCCCACTGCCGGCGATCGCTTGATCAAAGAAGACCTATGCGCCGAGGCGATCCGGTTGACCCAGCTCCTGTGCGCGAACCCCGCCACCTCCCGGCCCGAGTGTCACGCTCTGCTCGCCCTGATGCTGTTCCAGGCGGCGCGCTTCGCCTCTCGCACCGACGCAGCCGGCGATCTTCTGCTGCTGCAGGAACAGGACCGCAGCCGATGGGATCGATCGATGATCTCGCTTGGCCTGCTGCATCTCGAGCGCGCCGCGGCCGGCGATCGGCTGACGCCCTACCACCTGCAGGCCGAGATCGCTGCGATTCACATCGCCACCGTGCATCCCGACGCGACGCCGTGGCATCGCATCCTCGAGCTCTACGATCTGCTGCAGGAGCTGCAGCCCACCGCCGTGGTCCAGTTGAACCGGGCCATCGCGCTGGGTAAGGTCGACGGACCCGCTGCCGGGCTGACAGCGCTGGAAGCCATCGAGCCGGACAGCCGCCTGGAGCGCTACCCGTTCCTGCCCGCGGCGGAAGGAGAGTTCCTGCGCTGTCTCGGCCGATTCGACTTGGCCGCAGAGCGTTTCGAGCGTGCGCTCGACCTCGCGCGGACCGAGCCAGAGAGACGCTTCATCGGCCGCAAGCTCACAGAGCTCCGCGTCGTTTCGCCGGACCCCGGCGCGGAGCCATCGCTGACGCCCCTCGTCCGGCGCCCATTTCAACCCAACTGATGGAGACGATCATGGCAAATCCTTTCGTGCACGTGGAGCTCAACACCACCGACGTAGCCAAGGCGAAGACTTTCTACAGCAAGCTGTTCGACTGGCAACTGGAAGACGTTCCAATGGGGCCAGACGGCAGTTACACGATGATCAAGGTAGGTGAGGGGACCGGCGGCGGCTTGATGAAGCACCCGATGCCCGGCGCTCCCTCCTTCTGGCTCTCGTACGTGCTGGTGGACGACATCGGCGCCGCGACGAAGAAGGCCAAGTCGCTCGGCGCGACCGTCGTCAAAGACGTGACCGAAGTGATGGGAGCCGGCTGGCTCAGCATCATCGCCGATCCGACCGGAGCGGCGCTCGGTCTGTGGAAGCCCAAGTCCGCGTGAGCTCGTCTGCGACTCGAGGAAGCGTGCAAGGCGGGAGGTAGCTCAGGATAGTGGCTCCGCCGCGAAGCACGTTTCGATTTCGTGGCTGACGCCACTAATTGGTTCGGATCCTTCGACTCCGCCACTAGTCCCGTTCGTCCTGAGCCCACTAAGCCGCGCCGCTGGCGAGGCAAGGCGAGGTGAAGAAACAGGTTGTGGGCTGCGCGATGCGACGTTCTTGAGCGGTATAGGGGCTTCCAACAATACCCCGTTCGCGCTGATCCTTCGACTCCGGACGCTGCGCGCCCTACGCTCAGGACGAACGGGTTAGTGGCGTGCGCCACGGAGTCGAAGCGTTGCCAGCACTTCGACTCTGTGGCTACAGCACCGTTCGTGCTGAGCGTCGCACAGCAGAGTCGAAGCACGCTCAGTGCGAACGGAAGATGTGTTGTCTCACTATGCCTTTGATTCAGGATCATTCGCGACGCTGTTTCTTGAGAGCGTAGGGCGTGCAGCGTCCGGAGTCGAAGGATCGGGACGTACGGATTGCTCGCGGGTCTTAACCCCGACCCGCATCGTCGTGCAAGGTCAAGTATGCTTCGCGGATGACCGACCGATCCAACGCCCTCGCACGCCCATCCTCGCCCTGGGAACTCTTCGTCGCTTTCACTTTTCTCGCGCTGCAAGGCTTCGGCGGTGTGCTGGCCGTGGCCCAGCGCGTGCTGTGCGACCAGAAGCGCTGGCTCACGCAAGAGGAGTTCGTGGAAATCCTCGCCTTCGGGCAGGTGCTGCCCGGACCCAACGTGTGCAACGTCGCGTTGATGGTCGGCGACCGTTTCTTCGGCTGGCGCGGCGCGTTTGCGGCGCTGGCCGGCATGATGGCCGTGCCGCTGGTGATCGTGCTCGTCGTCACGGTTGTCTATGCGCACTACGCGCTGCATCCCGCAGTGGCCGGCGCGTTCAGAGGCATGGGGGCGGTCGCGGCCGGGCTGATCGTGGGAACCGGACTCAAGCTCGCCGGCACCTTGCGCGTCAATCCAATGGGGGTCTCGGTTTGCATCGCGTTGGGCGCGCTGGCCTTCGTGTGTGTGGCCCTCTTGCGCTGGCCGCTGGTCTGGGTCCTGCTCGCCCTCGGCGCGGTGGGCTGCTGGTATGCGTGGAAGCAGTTGCGTGCCAGAGCATTGGCCGCAGCGGCAGGCCGGTAATCGCGCAATGCCGCCATCCATCGACTGGCTGGGGTTGTTCGGTCATTTCCTGCTGCTGTCGTTGCTGGCGATCGGCGGCGCTATCACAGTCGTCCCGGATATGCACCGCGTCATGGTCGAGCAGATGGGGCTGCTGACCGACGCACAGTTCAATTCGTCGATCGCGATTGCACAGTCCTCCCCTGGTCCCAACGTTTTGTTCGTGGCGGTGATGGGCTATCAGGCAGCCGGATTCTCGGGTGCGTTCGTCACGCTTGCGGGCATCATGCTGCCGTCCACCACGCTAGCGCTCGCCGCCGCCCGCTGGAGCTACGCGCGGAGGGAATGGCGCGCAGTGCAGGCGTTCAAGGCCGGCATGGCGCCGCTCGTGATTGCCCTGCTGTTTGCCACCGGCTGGATTCTCGCCGCGGGAACGCCGGGTTGGCACCATCTGCTCGTCACCGTCGCCGCCGCCTTGCTGGTCTGGCGCACGCGCGTCCATCTGCTGGTGCTGATCGCAATCGGCGCGGTTCTCGGCGCGCTCGGCTGGGTGTGAGCCCGATGGGCGGCTTCCCATGAACCGGGCATGAAGGACTGGCTGCGCCGGCTGCAACCGTTCCAGACCGCGGACGCGCGACGCCTCGCCATCCTCTTCGCCATCGTCTACTTCGCGCAGGGCATGTACGGACTGCCGGACCAGACCATCACGATCATCTTCAAGGACCACAGCCTCAAGGCCGATCAGGTCGCCAACTTCTTTCTGCTGGCGTCGATTCCGTGGTTCATCAAGCCGGTCTATGGCCTGTTATCGGACTTCGTGCCGTTGTTCGGGCGGCGGCGAAAGAGCTATCTGCTGCTCGCCTCATCCACGACGTTCTTGGTCGGACTGATCGCCGGCCTGTCCACCGATCTGCCCTATTGGCGCCTCGCGCTGCTCTACACGGGGATGGGTCTGGGCCTGGCGTTCACCGACGTCCTGGCCGACGCGCTGATGGTGGAAAGCGGCAAGCCGCGCGGCCTGACCGGCGCCTTCCAGTCGGTGCAGTGGGCCGCGATCACCTGTGCCTCCATCCTGGTGGGCGCTCTTGGCGGCTGGTTCGCGGAGCATCGCGATTTGCACGCGGCCTTCATCGTCGCCGCCGGGTTTCCGCTGGCGATTCTGCTGCTGACCGCATTGTTCGTCCACGAGGCACCGGTGCGCTTCGACCGCGACGCCCTGCGTGAGACGTGGGTCGCGGTGCGCGCGGGAATGGGTGAGCGCTCGGTGTGGCTGGTGGCTGGCTTCATTCTCCTGTTCAATTTCAGCCCGTCGTTCGGGCCCGCGTTCCTGTACTACGAAACGGATGTGCTCGGGTTCAGCCAGCAGTTCATCGGGGTGCTGGGGTCCGTCAACGCCGTGGCCAGCGTCATCGGAGCGCTCGTCTACGCGCCGCTGTCCCGAAAGATAGCGCTGCGCCGCCTGATCAACATCGCCATCGCACTGTCCGTGGTCACCACGCTCGCCTACCTGCTGTACCGCGGGCGCTACTCCGCATTGCTGATTCAACTGGTGTGGGGATCCACCGGCATGATCACCCAGCTCGCGATCCTGGATCTGGCGGCGAAAGCCTGCCCGAAGCGCGTGGAGGCCACGTTCTTCGCGCTCCTCATGTCGATCTTCAACCTGGGCGCTCAGGCGTCCCAGAATGTGGGTGCGCATTTGTACACCGTGCTCGGCGAGGGCGCGTCAGCCTATACGCAGCTCGTGCTGATCTCTGCATTGGCTACGGCCGCGATCTGGCTGCTCGTGCCGTTCGTCCCCATCGAGCGCATACAGGCCCGGGCAGAGGCAGACGCTGGAGTCCGTTCGTCCTGAGCGTCAGGGCGCGCAGCGTCCGGAGTCGAAGGATCGGCGCGAGCGACGTGCTGGCGCAACAGCATCAGCGCCCCGCAACATTCCCGTCATCTTCGAGTGCAAGAATCGTGTGGCAGCGTCTGCTGGCGCAGATGCCAGCGACTCACTGCGTAGCGTCCCCACAAGCCGCGACAACCCACTCTGCCACCGCTCCACTCGACACCAAGGATCCAGAATGAAACTACGTACTCTCGGCCCGGTCCTCCTGGTTGCCGCCTTAGCTGTTCCTCCGGCCCATGCCGCGGTCGATCTGCTGGCGATCGGCACCATCAGCGGCGCCTTCGGCGATCTGGCGAGCCAGACCGCTGGGCCACTGGAAAACGGGGTGGCCGGCAATCTCCTCGGCGGCATTGGCTCGGGGCTTGCCTACGCGGGCGGCAACACCTTCATTGCGCTGCCGGACCGGGGCCCCAACGCCGTTGACTACAACACGGCGGTGGACAGCACGACCTCTTACATCACCCGCTTCCAGACTCTCACCTTGAGCCTTACGCCCAATGCACCCGGCGCCGCGCTGGCCTTCAGCCTGACGCCGACGCTCAAAGCGACGACGCTGCTTTCCAGTGCGAGCGCGCTCACCTACGGCAGCGGCGCCGCGGTAGGCCTGGGCAGCGGTGTGCCGGCGCTGAACGCCGTCAACCACACCAACTACTTCACCGGCCGCTCGGACAATTTCAACCCGGCGCTGCCTTCGACCAACCCGGGCAATGCGCGCCTCGATCCCGAGGGCGTGCGCGTCTCCAACGATGGCAAGAGCGTGTTCATCTCCGACGAGTACGGTCCGTACGTCTACCAGTTCGACCGCGCGACGGGCCAACGCCTCCGCTCCTTCACGCTGCCGGCCAACCTGGCCGTCGCGAACCAGAGCCCAGTAGGAAACACGGAGATCAGCGGCAACACGCAAGGCCGCGTGGCGAACAAAGGCATGGAGGGACTCGCGATAACGCCCGATGGCAAGACGCTGGTCGGCGTCATGCAGGCGCCGTCGATCGAAGACGGAGGCAAGACCGTCCGCATCGTCACGATCGACATCGCGAGCGGCACCACGCATCAGTACGCCTACACGCTGACAACCGGCTCCGGTGTGAGCGAGATCGTCGCCATCAACAATCACGAATTCCTGGTGGACGAGCGCGACGGCAAGGGCCTGGGCGACAATTCCACCGCAGTCGTAAAGCAGATTTTCAAGATCGACATCGCCGGCGCCACGGACGTGAGCGGAATCAGTGGATCCGCCAACCTGGCCCCCCTCGCTGTGACAAAGACGACCGACCCGTCCGGCGCCGCGTTCATCAACGTGGTCGAGCTCCTGACGGACCACGGCATCAACCCGAAGGACATTCCGGCGAAGCTCGAAGGCATGGCATTCGGAGAGGATGTCGTCGTGGACGGACATCTGAAGCACACGCTGTACATCGGCAGCGACAACGACTTCCTTTCTACCATCACCGATTCGAATCATCCGGGCGGGATCGCCAACCCCAATACGTTCTACGTGCTGGGAATCGATGCCGGCGATCTGCCGACATTCCAGGCGCAGCAGCTCTCGGCTGTCCCCGAGCCCTCCACGTGGGCGCTGATGCTGACTGGCATCGGCATGATCGGCTGGCTCGCCCGGCGCGAGGGGCGCAAGGGAAGGGACGAGGGGCGAGAAGCGGGAGGCGAGGGCGGATAGGAGTATCCGTTTCACCCTGCGCTCGCGAGGGCTCGCGCAGAGTGCCGTTTTGACCATGCGCCGCAACGCACGCGTCATCGCAACTAGACATTCCGTTAATGGTCGTGCCGTAAGGTAGGCGGCTCCCACACCATAAGGAGCCCGCCATGTCAGAACATCGCAGCAATCCACGCCGCCGCTTCCTTAAGCAGACCGCCGTTGTCTCGGGGGCGATGGCCGCCGGTCTGCCCGGCATCCTGCGTGCGCAATCCGCGCCCGCGATTGTGAGCGGCGAGCGGCCGCTGCTCGAGCAAGGCCTGCAGATCGGCGACGTCCTCGCCGACCGCGCCATCGTCTGGAGCCGCTCGGATCGTCCTGCTCGGATGATCGTGGAGTGGTCCACCAGCGACAGCTTCACCGACCTGCGTCGAGTGCTCGGTCCGCATGCGCTCGAGGTCAGCGACTTTACCGCTCGCGTCGACCTGACCGGCCTTCCCGCCGATCGAGGAGCTGTTCGTGCGCGTCAAGTTCCAGGACCTCGAGACCAGGCTGGAGAGCGAAGCGGCGAGTGGGCATTTCCGGACCGCGCCGCGGAAGCGCCGCGACGTTCGTTTTCTGTGGAGCGGCGACACCGCCGGGCAGGGTTGGGGGATCAATCCGGACTTCGGCGGCATGAAGATCTACGAGTCGATGCGCAAGGTGCAGCCCGACTTCTTTATCCACAGCGGCGACAATATCTACGCCGATGGCGTCGATCCTCCCGCAGGTCGCCCTTCCCGACGGCACGATCTGGCGCAACCTCACCACGCCGGCCAAGAGCAAGGTCGCGGAAACGCTCGACGAGTTTCGTGGCAACTACCTGTACAACCTGATGGACGACAACGTCCGCCGCTTCAACGCCGAGGTGCCGCAGATCTGGCAGTGGGACGATCACGAGACGCTGAACAACTGGTCGCCCGGGAAAGACCTGTCCACGGACGCGCGCTATACGGAGAAGAGCATCCTGATGCTGGCCGGCCGCGCGAACCGTGCATTCCTCGAGTACTCGCCGATGCGCTGGTTCACGCAGCAGGAATCCGAGCGCATCTACCGCTATCTACCCTACGGCAAGCTGCTCGATGTGTTCGTGCTCGACATGCGCAGCTACCGCGCCGCGAACAGCTTCAACCGCCAGCCGGCACCCGGTGCGGATACGGTCTACATGGGACCCGCGCAGGTCGAATGGCTCAAGGCCGGTCTCGCGGCCTCGCGCGCGACCTGGAAGGTGATCGCCTCCGACATGCCGCTCGGCCTGATCGTCGGTGACGGCCTGGACGCGCAGGGACGCGACCAGTTCGAGAATTCCTCGAACGGCGACGGCCCGGTGCTGGGACGCGAGTTCGAGATCGCCGACATCCTGCGTTCGATCAAGCACAACGACGTCGAGAACGTGATCTGGCTGACAGCGGACGTGCACTACTGCGCGGCCCATTTCTACGACCCGGCCAAAGCGCAGTTCAAGGACTTCAAGCCGTTCTGGGAGTTTGTCGCCGGGCCGCTCAACGCCGGCACCTTCGGTCCCAACGCGCTGGACAACACGTTCGGCCCGAAGGTCGTGTTTCAGAAGGTGCCGCCGGCAGGACAAGCCAACCTGCCGCCGAGCGCGGGCTTCCAGTTCTTCGGTGAGGTGAAGATCGACGCACGCAGCCGCGATATGGTGGTATCGCTGAAGGACATCGACGGAGTCAGTGTTTTCTCGCAGCGGCTGCACGCGCGCCAATGGGAGCGCGACGACGACTGATGCGGCGCTGACTCGCGCGACCCACTGCCGCTTCGGGCAATGGCCATGAGGCCATTGCCCTTTCGATCAATCCAGCAGCCCCACCGCGCTCGGCGCGTCCTCCGGGCTTCAGCGCCAGCTCTTCGAACTCCATGATCTTGTCGATCTCGGTTCCCATCGAGATGTTGGTCACGCGTTCGAGCATGATCTCGACCACCACCGGGACGCGATACTTCGCCATCCACTCGTAGGCCTGATCGATGGCGGGATCGATCTCCTCCTGCTTGTGCACCCGGATCGCCTTGCAGCCCAGGCCTTCGACCACCTTGAGGTGGTCCACTCCGTATTCGGCGACCTCCGGTGAGTTGATGTTCTCGAACGAGAGCTGCACCGCGTAGTCCATGTCGAACCCGCGCTGCGACTGGCGGATCAGCCCGAGGTAGGAGTTGTTCACCACGATGTGCAGGTAGGGCAGCTGGAACTGCGCGCCCACGGCGAGCTCCTCGATCATGAACTGGAAGTCGTAGTCGCCCGACAGCGCGATGACCTTGCGATCGGGATCGGCGGCACGTACGCCGAGCGCGGCGGGCACGGTCCAGCCCAGCGGGCCGGCCTGACCGCAGTTGATCCAGTTGCGCGGCTTGTACACGTGCAGGAACTGCGCGGCGGCGATCTGCGACAGCCCGATGGTGCTGACGTAGCAGGCGTCCTTGCCGAACGCGTTGTTCATGCACTGGTACACGCGCTGCGGCTTCATCGGGACGTTCTCGAAGTTGGTCTTGCGCAGCATCGTGCGCTTGCGCTCGCGGCATTCCGCCACCCATTCGGTGCGATCCTTGAGCCGGCCGGCGGCCTTGAGTTCCTTCGCCACCGTTACGAACAGCTCCAGCGCCGCGCGCGCGTCGGAGACGATGCCGTAGTCGGGCGCGAACACGCGTCCGATCTGGGTCGGCTCGATATCCACGTGCGACGAACTTGCGGCCCTTGGTGTAGACGTCGACCGAGCCGGTGTGGCGATTGGCCCAGCGATTGCCGATGCCGAGCGCGAAGTCGGAGGCGAGCATCGTGGCGTTGCCGTAGCGGTGCGAGGTCTGCAATCCCGACCATCCCGGCCATCAGCGGGTGGTCGTCCGGGATGGTGCCCCAGCCCATCAGCGTCGGGATCACCGGCACGCCGGTGATCTCGGCGAACTCGACCAGCAGCTCGGAGGCGTCGGCGTTGATGATGCCGCCACCGGCGACGATCAACGGACGCTCGGCCGCGTCCAGCATGGCCAGCGCCTTCTCGATCTGCTTGCGAGTGGCCTTGGGCTTGTAGGCCGGCAGCGGCTCGTAGGTCTCGAGGTCGAACTCGATCTCGGCCATCTGCACGTCGAACGGCAGATCGATCAGCACCGGCCCCGGACGGCCGGAGCGCATCAGGTGGAAGGCCTGCTGGAAGGCGCGCGGGACCTGCGCCGGCTCGCGCACGGTGACCGCCCACTTGGTCACTGGCTTGGCGATGGACTCGATGTCGACCGCCTGGAAATCTTCCTTGTACAGCCGGGCCCGCGGCGCCTGGCCGGTGATGCACAGGATCGGGATCGAGTCGGCCGAGGCCGAGTACAGGCCGGTGATCATGTCGGTGCCGGCCGGCCCGGAGGTGCCGATGCACACGCCGATGTTGCCGGCCTTGGCGCGCGTATAGCCCTCGGCCATGTGCGAGGCGCCTTCGACGTGGCGCGCGAGGTAGTGGCGGATGGTTCCGACCTTGCGCATGGCCGGCGTAGAACGGGTTGATCGCTGCGCCCGGCACGCCGAACGCGGTGGTGACGCCTTCCTTCTCGAGCACGCGCACACCGGCTTCTGCTGCGGTCATCCTGGCCATGGTCTCCTCCTGGTTCGCTTAGTGACACATACTATCGCTGTACGTCTGGTTAGAATAAGAGCGTCTTGGTCAGTCGAGTCGATACCAACAGTATCGACTGCACCGGGGCCCAACCGTCCATCAATCTGGCAGGAGCATATGGACAAGCTCAAGCAGATGGAAGCCTTCGTCGACCGCGGTCGAGTGCGGCAGTCTCGCCAAGGCCGCGCTGGAGCTGGGCGTCACGCCCGCGATGCTCGGTCGCCGGGTCGACGCGCTGGAGCGGCGCCTGGGCGTGAAGCTGCTGCATCGTTCCACCCGGCACCTCGGTCTGACCGAGCAGGGCAGCGTGTTTCTCGATCAGTGCAGGAAGTTGCTGTCCGACCTGGAAACCGCCGAAGAGCTGATGAGCGCCGGACGGCACATGGCGACCGGCCATCTGCGGGTGACGGCGCCGGCCGGCTTCGGCCGCAAACACGTGGCGCCGCACGGGCCGGCGTTTCTGGCTGCGCAATGCGGAGGTGCAGATCTCCTTCGATCTCACCGATCGCGTGGTCGATCTGGTGCGCGAGGGTTACGACATGGGGATACGCATCGGCAGCGTGCTCGACCCGAATCTCGTGGCGGTCAAGCTGTGGCGCAACCAGCGCGTGGTGTGCGCTTCGCCCGCATACCTGAAGCGGCACGGTGTGCCGCGCACGCTGGCGGATCTCGATCGGCACAACTGCCTCGCCTTCAATCCGCAGGGCGGACAGCTCGGTGGCTGGTACTTCCGCGACAAGGGCAAGCTGGTGACCATTCGCGTGCGAGGGAACCTCGACTGCAACGACGGGGAACTGCTGCATCGCTGGGCTGCGGAGGGGCTGCGGCCTGGCCTGGCGCTCCACGTGGGAGATTCAGTCGGAGCTGGCGAGCGGCGAGCTGGTCACCGTGCTCGACAAGTACGCACTGGCGGACTACGACATCAGGGCCGTGTATCCGCAGCAGCGCAACGTACCGGCCAAGGTTCGGTTCTTCATCGAGCACCTCAAGCAGGTCTACTCGACGCCGGGGTACTGGACTTCTTGAGTCGGCCTGTGTGTTACGCGGCGGTCACGCGGAATCCTACACGCGGGAAATGGACGCAGACGGTACCGACGCGGGGGTCCTGGCGTAGGATCGCGATGCGGTCGCGATCGACCAGACGGATCACGCCGGCCACCGCCGTTTCGCCGCTGTCGATATCCGGGGCTACTCTCACCTGCGCACCCGGTCTGAGTCCCTGCGGGTCCTTCGGGTCGCCTTGCTCGGGCGTTGCGGGTTCTTTCGAGCGTGCGACTTCGATCGCTTCGGTCGAGGTCATGTCGGAGGGCCGGCCGTGCCCGATCGCCTTGACACGCTGCTCCCAGGCCTCGAGTGCGGGGAACTCGGAGAACAGCGCAGGCCCGCCTTGCCAGCGGCCGCGGACGAACCAGACCAGATAGTAGGCGAGCGCATCGGGCAGCCCCGGTTTGTCACCGAGCATGAAGCCGCGGCCGGTGGCGAGCCGCAGATCCATCCAGCCGAACTGCGCCCGCAGCTGCGCGATCACGTGCGGCAGATCGGCCTTCAGTTTATTCAGGTCCCAGTTGGGGCCGAAGAACAGGCGACAGCGGTCTTCCAGAAACGCCGCGGGCAGTTGATCTGCATTGGCAGCCATGCTGAGCCGGGCGGTGAGATCGAACAGACCGTCGCTCCAACGGCTGATGCCCCAGGGCAGGCCGTCGCCGCCGCCGGGGAAAAACGTCGGCTCCGGAAAGCGGCGCTGCAGTTCGCGCAAGATGCATTGGCTGTCGCAGTAGATGTCGGCGCCGATCTGCATGATCGGTGTGCGGCGGTAGCCGCCGGTGAGCGGCATCACGTCCGGCTTGGGCGGCACGCGCGGAATTTCGACCGAACGCCAGGCCAGCCCCTTCATGCCAAGTCCGATGCGGACCTTCTCGGAGACCGGCGACGCCGGATAGTGGTGCAGGATGACTTCGTCCATGGTGGGCTCCTGGCGTGAGTGAAAGGCGGTCAAAGGATTGGCGCGGCCGACAACTATACAATTGCGCGGACCGATCGGCATCTAACCCGTTCGTCCTGAGCGTAGGGCGCAGCGCCCGGAGTCGAAGGATCAGGACGAACGGACTAGGGACGCAGCGTCCGGAGTCGAAGGATCAACCCAAACGGTTTCTTGGATTGGAGCACACCGATGCGCTATGAACTGTACTACTGGCCCGGCATTCAAGGCCGTGGCGAGTTCGTCCGGCTCGCCTTGGAGGAGGCCGAGGCCGACTACGTAGACGTGGCCCGCCTATCGCAGCGAGCCGGCGGAGGGGTCCCGGCAATGATGCGCTTGCTCGACGATCCCGCAGTCAAGCGTCCGTCATTCGCTCCGCCTTTTCTCAAGGCCGGCAAGCTGCTGATCGGCCAGACCGCGAACATCCTGCTGTTCCTTGGTCCGCGGCTGGGCCTGGTTCCACAAGGACGAGGCGAGCCGGCTGTGGGCACACCAGCTGCAGCTCACGATCGCAGACCTGGTGGTCGAGGCGCACGACACCCATCACCCGATCTCGGGCGACCTGTACTACCACCAGCAAAAGCGTGAAGCGCGGCGCAGGACTGGACACTTCACGGCCAAGCGCGTGCCGAAATTTCTCGACTACTTCGAGCGCGTGCTGGCAGGTAATCCCAGAGGCAAGGGTCACATGCTGGGGAAGGCATTGTCCTACGTCGATCTGTCGGTGTTCCAGGTGATCGCAGGACTGCGCTATGCCATTTCCGAAGGCGATGGCGCGGCTGGAGCCCGAATATCCACGCCTCGTCTCGCTGTACGAAACGGTTGCGGCGCGCCCTAACATCGCGGCGTATCTGGCTTCCGAGCGGCGCATTCCGTTCAACGAGGACGGCATTTTCCGGCATTATTCTGAACTAGATGCTTGAGCAGTTCAAGCGCTTGCGCAGCGGCCCATCCACCAGGCCGGCCCCTAGTACTGGTTTTGTAGCCCCTTGCGTGGGCTCGAACCCTCCTTCTACTGCTACGGGCGCTTCAGCCCGGGCTTACCTCTAACGTACCGCCAGCCTTTTCCGTCGCACCGTTCGCACTTCTGATCGTTCGCTAGTCCGGTCGCCAAGCACTTCGAGCACTCCTGCCAGTCGCCAACCGTCATCGCGCTTCGCATCACTCCCTGGCAGCCGTCTTTCCAGTTCGGGCAGTTCTCCCCGATCGCTTCCATGCGGTGCGAAAAGCGACCGCAATCGGTACACCGGCGACCGGCTTAGGCTGCTTCATGGATTCCACTAAGAGACTCCCAGTAGGGCGGCAGGCGAGCCGCGCTTGCGTCAAGGAAAAGGACAGGCCTGCACGGTTTTCGTGTACGCCATTTCATCGAGATATATCGCGATCTGCTTCCAGGCCTGAGCGGTCGCTTCGTCGTGATGGACAGCCAAAGCGCGCCGCGCCTTGGTACCGCACACATCGGCCAGGGTGCGTAGGACTGCAGACAGCCCTTCGGCGTCCAAAAGCGCCTCGAGTAGTTGACGTTCGGCAAGGTCGAGTTTCATAGCCAAGGGCCAGGCCTGCAAATGTGGCCGGCTCATGTGGCGCCTGCCATCAGGAGCACAATGAGACTGGCCGCGTCCGATAGGACAGCGCCCAGTAGGCAGAACCAGGCGAACTTGAGCGCCCCCATGCGAACGCCAGGCGTCGCAGTCGGCCGGGCGCCGTCAGCGGCCACCTCTGGCGGGGCACTTTGCGCTGGTACGTCACTGCGTCCATCCGTGCCGTGGTGGTGGCAGGTCGGGAGATGGGGAGCGCGGCGGTGAGGAGGGGAGGTTGCGGACTTTGGGCGGTGCACGTTGGAGCTCTCCAGTTTTAGTTAAGGGATGTTTCCCGGCTGGAGAATCCTTCGCGAATTATGCCGCCCATCGATAACTGCGCGGTTTCCGCATTGTTTCACATGTAGGTATCGCTCGCGTCCGTACGGACGCTATAGGTTGTGGAGCGTTGTCCCAACGGCATAGAAGAGCGCTAGAATGCCTAGCGCTACCCTTTCGCGTCTCGCGAGTGAGGGGCAGAGGAGAAGATGCGTACTTACGTGATTGGTGCCGGCGCCATGGGCGGGGTGTACGGCGGACTACTCGCGCGCGCGGGCTTCGACGTCACGCTGATCGATGTGCGCCAGGACCACATCGGCGTGGTAGAGCGCGACGGCCTGCTCGTCGAGGGCGTACGCGGCCGTCATGTTATTCGCGTCCCGGCCTACACCAGCCACGCAGAGCTGTCTCCTGCCGACTTTGCCATCATCTTCACCGATGCGAATGCCACGAAAGATGCTGCGCGCACAGCTGCGCAGATACTCAAGCCGGACGGGTTCGCCCTGACCTTGCAGAACGGGATCGGCAATGTGGAGACACTTGTCGCAGAACTGGGTCAAGCGCGCGTGGTCGCCGGCGTGACGATGAACAGCGGGGCGTTTCCCGAGCCAGGGCGGGCGGCATATACGAACGCGGGGGTGACCTCGATTGGCGAGCTGGATGGGCGTACCACACCCCGGATCGAAGAGGTCGCGCGCATGCTGAACGCAGCCGGCATCGAAACGCGGGTGGTCGCCGATCCAATGGCGCAAATCTGGAGCAAGTTCGTTCTGAACTGCGCCATCAACGCGCTTACCGCGGTGACAGGGTTGCGCAGCGGCGAGATGTATCGCACGCCGGAGGTGAACGCCCTGCAGGACCGGGTCATCGACGAGATCCTCGAAGTGATCGAGCGCAAGGGCGTCAAGCTGACCGAGCCGGATCCACGCAAGAAGATCAAAGCGCACTGCCGCATTCGCTACAACCGTCCTTCGATGATGCAGCACATGGAGCAGGGCAGACGCACGGAGATCGACGCGCTCAACGGCGCTCTGGTGCGCGAGGCGAAGGCGCTCGGCATTTCAGTGCCGTACAACGAAGCCGTCGTCGCGGTGGTGAAGGGAATGGAGAAGAGCCGGCGGCAGATGCTGCACGAACCGCCGCGCGACTACAAGAAGCTCGAGACGGAAGCGGAGGCTGAAGCGCGTGCCGAGGCGGAAGCGGCGGGGACAAAGCGTTAGGGCCCCCCTTTGAAAAAGGGGGGCAGGGGGGATTTGCTTCGGCTCCGTGGATAACCGGGCGACTCCTTCGACTCTGGGCGCTGCGCGCCCTACGCTCTCAAGAAACAGCATCGCGAACGATTTTGAATCAAGGATCTACAGAGACGCGCAAAACGGCCAAACAGCACCCACAACCTGTTTCTTCACCTCGCCTTGCCCCGCCAGCGGCGGGCCTTAGTTGGCTCAGGACGACGGATTAGGGCGCGCGGCGTCGCAGTCGAAGGATCGGCACGAACGGGGCTAGATCTGCGCCACGACCCGTCCGAGGATCTTGCCCTCCTTCAGTTCGTCCAGCGTGCGGCTCACCTCGGACAGCGGTCGCGTCTCGATCGGCATCGGCTTGATTTTGCGTGCGCGCGCGAGCGCAACGACCTCTTTCAGCTCGGCCACAGTCCCGACGCTGGAACCCTGGATCGTGAGCGCGCGCTGGACTACGGCCACCAGCGACAGCGGGATGTCTCCGCCGTACAGCCCGACCATGATCAGCTTTCCGCCCTTGCGCAGGGAGCCCATTGCGAGGTTCGCCGTCTGCGTGTTGTTCACCAGATCGACGCCGCCGTAGAACGGTCCGCCCGCTATCTGTTGCAACTGCTTCGCAGCATCCGGGTCCTTGCTGTTGACGGTCGCCGCGGCGCCAGCCGCGCGTGCTGTCGTCAAACTTGGCCGGGTCGATTACACCTACGATGCGCTCGTGCCCGAGCGCCCGCAACATGCCAATCGCCGCCAACCCAAGGCCGCCAGCGCCCATCACGACTACCCACTCGTCGCGTGGAATCGGCGTCAGCTTCGAAACCGCGGAATAGGTCGTGAGGCCCGAGCAAGCCAGCGTGGCGGCCCACGGTGCATCGACGCCGCTGGCGTCTACCAGATAACGGGAATGCGGGATCAGCAGATGATCGCTGTAGCCGCCGCTCTTCTGGACGCCGACCCAGCGCGGGGCCATGCAATGGTTGTCTTGCCCCTCGAGGCAGCGCGCGCAGGTGCCGCAGCCGATCCACGGACAAACCAGCCGGTCCTGGCCGATGGGCGCTTCGCCCGCCTGCGGGCCGGCAGCGACCACGGTGCCGTAAGGCTCGTGACCCAGGGTCAGAGGCGGATTCATCCCGCGCTCGCTCATGTGGAAACGCTTGCCCCCGCCCATGTCGAAGTAGCCGTCGCGGATGTGCACGTCGCTGTGACACACCCCCAGTACCTTCAGCTTGAGCAGCACTTCGGTGCCGGCCGGTTTCGGTGTCTCCCGCTCTCGTTTCTGCAGCGGTTTGCCCCATTCGACTACGTCATAGCTCAGCACGGTACCTCCGTTCTCGATATTGTCCTGCCGTTAGTCATTCGCATGCGGACCCTTAGGTCCGACAGCGAGCGGAGTTCTCAATTATGCAGCCCCACGTTCTGCCGCGTCGCCCCCTGGTGCTGCTCGTCGATCTGCTGGATGCGGCTGGCGAAGGCGGCATAGGTCAGCTTCCCGCTATACAGCTCGCCGATCGCCTCGGTGACCCGCTGCCGCGTCTGCACCAGCAAAGGGGATGGTTCGCCGCGCAGTGCGGTCTGGTGGACCTGGGCCAGCTCGCGCACCTGCAGCCAGACCTTGATGGCGTCCTTCTCCGCCGGCGTAGGCTTAGCTTCGTTCGACAGGTAATTTGGCGTAATCGCGCCGGCCCGCAGCAGCAGCGGCACTTTGTCGCGTATGGGGTCCAAACGCGGATCGGCGTACAGCGCCTGCAGATACTTGTCCTGGTCGAGTGGAGTGGGCGTGGTCGCTGCTGGCGTTGCGGTCGTTTGCGCCGCTGCCGTCGTGGACTGCGGTGCACGTGGCGATTCGGTGGCACAGCCCGCCACGAACAGCGCGGCACCCAGCAGGCCGATCACACAGCGGAGTCTCGACGGACTCTTCCTGGGTCTCATAGCATTGGTCTCTTGAAACTCGGGTCGTAACGTGCCCGTTCCCATAAGAGTACCTGCTTGCGGGTCGGTCTGCAGGAACGCTGAACTGCGGGCGTCCCGGGCTGCTGCTAATATCCATCAACCGGAGGGAGGCCTTGGCTGTGAGGAGAGACGAGCTGATGAGTACGCTGTTGAGCCCCGACGAACTCGCGCACTACCACGAGCACGGGTACGTTTTTCCCCGCCAGCGCCTGCCCGAGTCGCTCCTGCAACGCCTGCGCGACAGCCTCGACCGGCTGCTGGCCTCGTATACCGATGTCGCCCAGGAGGACCTCGCCAATCCGCACATGTTGCCGCCGACGCAGGACCGGCGTGAATCCGTTCATGGCGGCGGCGCGGCATCCGGCCGTGCTGGACATGATGGAACAGATCATCGGACCGGACATCGTGCTGTGGATCAGCCGGATTCTGTGCAAGCCGCCGGTCAAGGGAAGGGAAGTGCCCTGGCACCAGGACGGGGAGTACTGGCCGATGCGCCCGCTGGCTACCTGTTCGGTCTGGATTGCGATCGATCCGGTCTCCACGACGAACGGCTGCATGCGCTTCATCCCGGATTCGCACAAGCGCAAGGAGCTGTACCGGCACCACGTCAGCGATCGCAAGAACCTGGTGCTCAACCTCGAACTCGACCGCGACCAGTTCGACGAGTCGAAGGCAGTCAACGTCGAACTCGAGCCGGGCCAGATGTCGCTGCACGACGTGCGCATGATCCACGGCTCGCTCGCCAATACCTCCGGCCAGCGCCGCGCCGCGCTGATCATGCGTTACATGCCGGCCACTTCGCACTACGATCGCTCCCTCGCAGAGCAGCGCAGGGACAACGTCGCCGTTCAACATCTACGACCAGCCGCTGTGGCTGATGCGCGGCCAGGACAAGCACGGGCAAGAACGATTTCTCCACGGCCACGACATCTGGAACAAGCGCTATGCCAGCGGGCTCGGCGTCAGTACGGGCAGCGACGGCTGAGCCCAGCACCGGACAACTACTTTCCGAGCATTTCGAGATAGAGAGAAGCGGCCGGGACGCAGTCCACCGGTACCTCGACCTTGACGTCGCCCAGCAGCAGAAACGACAGCGACTTCCCGTGGCCGTCCAGGCATAGGCTGGAATTGACGCCGCCTTCGAGGGCATCGTCGATCACGAAGTTCATGGCAGGTAACCTGGGCAGCACGTAGCGCTTGACCTTTGTGGCGCCTTTGTGCGCGAACACGGCGAGAACACGCTCCTCGGTGACCTGCTCGACCAGATGGGCGAACGCCGCGGGCAGGTAGGGAGTCACGCTGATGTTGGAGCGGTTGCCCTTGTCGCCCGCGCGCGCGTGAGCGACGGCATGTAGTGGGACTTCGATCGTTTTCATGCAGCCTCCACGAGCGTGACCGCGGGTTTGACTTTGGCGCGATCGACCAGGATCGACGCGGTAGCGATCTGCGGCGTGACGTACTGGCGGACGCCTGCTCCTGCGGCGGGGCCGGAGCAATAGAGGCTCAGGACTTCATCGGCGACCTGCTGTGCAATCGTGCGAGCCGCGCTGCGCACGGCCGCGCGCACTCGATACTCTCCATCGGCGGCAGGCGCGACTCGGACGCGGCGCTGTTGCGTGTTGCCGTCGAGGATGGCCTGCGTCCCGAGCACTTCTACGCGCACAAGGTCGGTGATGCCAATCGTATGGCAGCGGGCACGCACGACTGAGGCCGCAAGCTCTGCACGCGCAAGCGCGTTTGGACCGGCGTAGGAGATCTCGCCTTCACCCAGCCAGCCGGCGTCCACGCAAACGGTGGCTTTGAGCGTCGCCGGTGGTGGCTTGCCACGCGCGCCTTGGACCCGTACTCGATTGATCCCGATCTCCTCGACTGTCACATCGCCGAGGTCGAGCACGACGTCGGGTGTCAGATAGTTATGCGGATCATGCACTTCGTACAGGATCTGCTCGATGACCGTAGCGCGGCTCACCAGCCCGCCGGTATTCGCCGCTTTCGTGACGACCAGATCGCCGTCCGCTTCGACTTCCGCGATCGGGAAGCCGACGCTGGCCAGGTGGGGACGTCTTCGAAGCCCGGGTCGGGAAAGTACGCTCCGGTGACCTGAGCGCCGCATTCGAGCAAATGTCCGCACAGCGTTCCTTGCGCCAGCCGGTCGAGCTGATCCGCTCGCCAGCCGTGGACGTGGAGGAGCGGGCCGAGCGAAAGCGCGGCATCCGTGGTCCGGCCGACCAGGACCACATGCGCACCCGTGGCGAGCGCTTCGGCGACCGGCTGTGCGCCGAGATAGGCATTCGCGGCGACGATCGGGCGCTCGCCGAGCGCGATGCCCTCGATGATCGGATGGGCCCGGACTTCCGCTTCGCTCAGCGTCGCGAGCAGATCATCGCCCGTGCTCACGGCCGCCACCTTGAGCCCCTGGATGCCTAGCTCGCGCGCAAGGACATGCACACGCCGGGCGGCGCCGAGCGGGTTGGCAGCACCCATGTTGGTGACGATGCGGATTCCGTACCGATGGCAGTCGGCCAGCACGAGCGGAAGGTACGCGTCGAGAAAGGGTGAATACCCCTTGTCGGGGTCGTCGCGCCGAAGCTTCTGCGCGATGGCCAGGGTGCGCTCAGCCAGCACCTCGTAGATCAGAAAACGCTCGCCCTGCGCTTTGGCGAGCGTGGCGACGATGGGCACTGCGGCATCGAACCGATCACCTGCAAAGCCTGCGCCGCAACCGATATAGACCTTGGGCATCGAGCTACTCCGTCGTTTGCGTGAAGAATTATGCACGGATCTGAGAATGCCCCGTTTTGCTCTGACAACCCGATCGAAAACCCCGTTCGCGCTGAGCGTA
>CAVUHQ010000020.1:0-14282 GCA_963741215.1 uncultured beta proteobacterium | reverse complement strand
GAAAAAGACCATCGGGCTCAACCACTGAAAACTGAAGTAAGTGTTCTCGGCCCCATCCGTAAACACTTCCTGCGAAGTACCAGGGCCGCCCGGGCAGAATACGGCGCCAAAGACACCGACCGAGGTCATTTTCGATTCGCGCAGCCCGTTCGACAAAAACTTGGCGACATGGGTCGCGAAGCGATTGGCGCCCTCGTGGCCGTAGAACCAGGTGGGCACGCCCAGGCTTTCTCCTGCATCAGTGAATTTGTCGGCAACCTTCTTCGCCACTTCCCAGTAGTCAGGCAGCTCGTACTGCTTCCTTGTATCGCCGGCAGCAGGCTCCTGCGATGTACGCAGCATATCGAGCGCTGCATCGAGGTCGTCCTTGGAGTAGCTCTTCGCCATGTAGGCGCCAAGGTTTGCGGCCTCCATCAGACCGGGGCCACCACCGGTCGCGATGAAGAATCCCGCTCGAGCGATGTCATAGGTCAAATGTGCGACGTCCCTGAACAACTGGTCTTTTCGAAGCGTGCTATGCGAGCCGAGGATCATCACCGTGGGCTTACCGTCCGAGTACGATCGTGCATCGATCCCGAGAAACTTATCGATCGCATATTCGATTCCGGCATCGTGAGAGCGCTGCGCCCTGAGCTCGTCGAGCCCCGGGTCGTACTTGCTTGCCTTCTTGAAGTACTTGAATATCTTTCCGTCCAGACTGTTGTTCTGGCTCATATCCGCGTTATAGTTGTCCCACAATTCGTTCACCGAATAGAGCTTTGCCCGGAGCGGGTTGAACGGGAGCAGAATCCGCTCCGCGCCAGCGATGCCTTGAGCGATCTGCGCTGCCGAATTGACGGTTTTGAACCTGCCCTCGGTGCCTAGAATCCCCCATCCGCAGGTGACGCCCAGAAACCTCAGCCCAGCATCATAAGCGGCGTCCGCATCACTCTGCTGATCGCCAACAAATGCACACGTTTCTGGTGCGACCTGCAGGGCACTCGCACCGTTCGCCAGAGCCGTCGCTTTTTTGTCGCCGCCGCGATCCTTGAAGAAGACAAGATTTTCTTGAAAATAGGCCATCGCTTTGCCCAGGGCAGGTGTCACGTTTTGACTAACGTTCGAAGTCACGAGCCCAAGGGGCACACCGGTGCCATACAGCGCTTCGAGCATCTGATCAACACCGTCAAACTTCTTGGACGGGTAGCGAGCCGCGAAGTTTTTCTGGTAGTCATCCACGATAGGTCCGATGAGCTCATCGGGAAAACCAGCGGTGCGCAGAAATTCGGCCATCGGGCTGCCTTTGAACCCGCTCGCCAGCATCAGTCGAAACTGCTGCTCGTCCGGGATTTGAATGGAGAGCTTGTATTCCGACGCCTTGTCGCGGCAGAACTTGAGATGCGGTGACAGCGAGTCCAGAAGGACACCGTCTACATCGAAGAACACGGCCTTAAGCGGTTGGATTGAGGCGGCATCTTTAACCAGTGCGTTCATCGGTCACTCCCTATCCGAAGTTGCCCAACTCCCACAACAGGAGCAGAGCTCGTATTCCAGGCACGCACACTGCCGTTCGAGTCACCCGTCTGGTCTTATTGGGGCGCTCGAAGACTCCCACTCCAGCGTCGGCAGCAGCGTGTACGAATCAGCCTACCTGCCCGGAGCTTACAAATAGCATACGGATCAGGGCGAGCGCTGTTGATTTGTCTCTCGATGTGAGAGTTCGCGGGCAGTAGAAACGTTTCCAGCGGCGGATTCGGGCGTGCTTCGACTCTGCGCTGACGCGCGCCGCCCAGAAAGAACGGGGGTATGATCTCGCGTGAGCCGCGCGTCTCTTGATCTAGGTCAAATGATCCGCGCGGGGCGCTGGTAGCATCGAATGGGGGTTTTTGTGGCCGGTCTGCGCGGACGGGCCTTCACAGCGAGCCGATGTCAGCAGATGACCGTCGCAACGGCCTGTTATCACTGCGGGTTGCCTGTCGCTGGCGAGCGAGCCTATGTCGCCCTCGTCGATGGGCAGCGCCACACCGTTTGCTGTCCGGGCTGCCAGGCCGTGGCGGAGGCGATCTCGGACAACGGACTGTCCTCCTATTACCGCACGCGGACGGCTTTCGCGGCGCGGTCCGAAAGCCAGGGAGTGGAGGAGGGCGGGCTGAGCATCTACGACCGGCCCGAAGTCCAGGCTGGGTTCGTCCGCCGGCTGGGCGAGCACGAGCGCGAGACAACGCTGATCTTCGAAGGCATTACCTGCGCCGCGTGCGTGTGGCTCAACGAGCAGCACCTTTCCCGGCTGCCTGGTGTGCTCGCTGTCGAGATCAACTATGCGACGCGCCGCGCTCGTGTGCGCTGGGACGAGTCTCGCATCAAGCTGTCGGGAATTCTGGCCCAGACTGCGCTGATCGGCTACCGCGCATGGCCCGCCACTTCCGCGAATGCCGCGCTTGCACGCCAACGCGAGACGCGCAGCGCGCTCTGGCGCTTGTTCGTCGCCGGGTTCGGCATGATGCAGGTGATGATGTACGCCTTGCCCGCGTATCTCGCCGGAGGCCGGCACGATGGGCGAGGATGTGCGGCTGCTCATGCGTCTGGCGAGCCTCGTACTGACCGTTCCCGTCGTGTTCTATTCCGCCGCCCCGTTTTTCCAGGGTGCGCGCCGAGATTTCCAACGCCGGCGCTTAGGCATGGATGTGCCCATCGCTCTCGGGGTCGGCGCCGCGTTCGGCGCCAGCCTGTTTGCCACCTTTACCGGCGGAGCGGAGGTCTACTACGACTCGCTCACGATGTTCGTGTTCTTCCTGCTTTGCGCGCGCTACCTCGAAATGCGTGCGCGACAGACGGCCGCCGCAGGCCTCGATTACCTGGACAAAGCGCTGCCGCTCGCCGCGCACCGTCTGATCGACCACGCGCAAGGCATGGACACCGAGGAGGTGCCGGCGATCAGTCTGCGAATCGGCGACGTGGTGCTGGTGCGTCCAGGCGAGAGCTTTCCCGCCGACGGCGTCGTCATTCAAGGCGATACGGAATGCGACGAGTCCCTGCTGACGGGCGAGAGCACGCTTTTGCGCAAGACGATCGGCGGAGAGATCACCGGTGGCGCGTTGAACCGGCTGAGCCCGGTCGTGATGCGGGTCACCCGTGTCGGTGAGGACACGCGCGTGTCGGGCATTCGCCGCCTGGTGCAGAACGCGGCAGCGCAGCGTCCGCAGGTCGCGGAGCTGGCCGATCGCATAGCCGGTTGGTTCGTCGCGGGCGTGCTGCTGGTGGCCCTTGTCAGCGGAGTCGCCTGGTTGCACGTCGACCCGGTGCGCGCGCTGTGGGTGGTGGTCGCTGTCCTGGTCGTGAGCTGCCCCTGTGCGCTTTCGCTCGCGACGCCGGCGGCCATGACCGTCGCAGTGGGCAGCCTCGCGCGGCGCGGCGTCGTCGCCGTTCGTGCGCACGCAATCGACGCGCTGGCCGCGGTGACGCACGTCGTGTTCGACAAGACCGGGACGCTGACGGAAGGACGGCTCGGGCTCGCGGGCGTGCAGCCCAGGCCGGGTGTCGAACCCGGTGCGGCGCTGGCGCTGGCCGCTGCGCTGGAGCGGACTTCGGAGCATCCCATCGCTCTAGCGCTGACGGTGGCTGCGCCGGCCGCGATCCGGGCGACGGCGTCGGCGGTGCGCAATGTTCCTGGCGCGGGCATCGAGGGGTATGTGGATGGCGTGCGCTATCGGCTTGGCACATCGCTCTTCGTCGCCGAGATTGCCGGCACGCCGGTCGACACGGCATTGCCTGCCGCGGGTGCAACGCGCGTCTGGCTTGGCAGCGATGGTCAGTGGCTCGCGTGCTTCGATCTGGTCGATCGTCTGCGGCCGGAGGCGGCAGCCATCGTGCGTCAGTTGCATGCTCAAGGCAAGCGCGTGCTGATCTGGAGCGGAGACGCCGCCGGCGCGGTGGAGGCCGTAGCCCGTCAGATCGGCGTCGACGGCTATGAAGCGAGCCTGCTGCCGCAGGACAAGCAGGCTCGCATGCAGGCGATGCAGCGTGACGGGGCGGTAGTGGCAATGGTGGGCGACGGGGTGAACGATGCGCCGGTCCTCGCGCAGGCTCAGCTCGCGGTCGCCATGGGCAGCGGCGCACTGCTGGCGCAGACGCAAGCGGACATGGTGCTGCTGTCGGGACGCCTGCAAGGCCTGATCGACGCCTTCACGCTCGCCGCGCGAACCCGGCGCATCGTGCGGCAAAACCTGATCTGGGCGGCGGCCTACAACCTTGCAGCGCTGCCGCTCGCTGCGGCGGGCATGGTCACCCCATGGATGGCCGGCCTCGGCATGGGGATAAGCTCGCTCGCAGTGGCGCTCAATTCGCTTCGCGTGGGCCGCTGCCTGCGGACCCGGGACGGGGAGCCGACCCGCACGGCAGCCGAGGGGCGCGCGGACCTCAGTCCTATCGTATCGCGCGTGTGGTCGTGATGGATATCGTCTACCTCTTGATCCCGCTGTCGGTGGTACTCGCCTTTCTGATCGGCGCGGTGTTCTGGTGGTCGCTGCAAAGCGGCCAGTTCGACGATCTCGAAGGCCCGGCCCATCGCATCCTGCAGGACGACGACGGTCCGCCGGAACGTCGCTGATCAGCGGCGCCTGGGCCAGCGGACCGCTCCGCGAGGCCTTTGTTTGATTCAGGTCAAACGGTCCCTCGAGGCCCGTTTGTAGTATGCAGCCGGTTCGGGGATGAGCGAGAGGGTGCTCGCACACCTTCGAGAAGCAGGTAATCGACAGGGAGAAGCTATGTCTGCACAGCACACGGGCGCTGTCGCTCAGGCGCAAGCGGTTGCCGAGGGCCAGACCTACAACTATAAGGTCGTCCGGCAGTTTGCGATCATGACGGTGGTGTGGGGCATCGTCGGCATGCTGGTGGGTGTGCTGATCGCCGCCCAGCTGATGTTTCCCGACCTGACCTACGGCATTCCCTGGCTGTCTTACGGGCGGCTGCGTCCGCTGCATACCAACGCGGTGGTATTCGCATTCGGCGGCTGCGCGCTCTTCGCCACCAGCTATTACGTCGTGCAGCGAACTTGTCACACGCGGCTGTTCGCGGACAAGCTGGCCGCCTTCACCTTCTGGGGCTGGCAGGCGGTGATCGTGGCCGCGGCACTGACGCTGCCGGCCGGCATCACCACCTCGCACGAATACGCCGAGCTGGAATGGCCGATCGATATCCTGATCACGCTGGTGTGGGTGTCCTACGCCGTGGTCTTCTTCGGCACGCTGGCCAAGCGCAAGGTGCCGCACATCTACGTCGCCAACTGGTTCTTCGGCGCCTTCATTCTCACGGTGGCGTTGCTGCACCTGGTCAACAGCGCCGAGGTCCCGGTCAGCTTCTGGAAGTCCTACTACGTGTATTCGGGCGCGCAGGACGCGATGGTCCAGTGGTGGTACGGCCACAACGCAGTGGGCTTTTTCCTGACGGCCGGGTTCCTGGGCATCATGTACTACTTCGTGCCCAAGCAGGCCGGGCGGCCGATCTACAGCTACCGGCTGTCGGTGGTGCACTTCTGGGCGCTGATCTTCACTTACATGTGGGCGGGCCCGCATCACCTGCACTACACGGCGCTGCCCGACTGGACGCAATCGCTCGGGATGGTGTTCTCGCTGATCCTGCTGGCGCCTTCGTGGGGCGGCATGATCAACGGCATCATGACGTTGTCGGGTGCATGGCACAAGCTGCGCACCGACCCGATCCTGAAGTTCCTCATCACCTCGCTGTCGTTCTACGGCATGTCGACCTTCGAGGGGCCGATGATGTCGATCAAGACGGTGAACTCGCTATCGCATTACACCGACTGGACCATCGGGCACGTGCACTCCGGCGCGCTCGGCTGGGTGGCGATGATCTCGATCGGCAGCCTGTACTACATGATCCCGCGGCTGTTCGGACGCATCGAGATGCACAGCGTGCGGCTGATCACGCTGCATTTCTGGATCGCCACCATCGGCGTGGTGCTCTACATCGCCGCCATGTGGATCGCGGGCGTCATGCAGGGCCTGATGTGGCGGGCGGTGAATGTCGGACGGCACGCTGACCTACACGTTCGTCGAAAGCGTGAAGTCGACCTATCCGTTCTACGCGATTCGCCTGGTGGGCGGGCTGATGTTCCTGAGCGGCATGCTGATCATGGCCTACAACGTCTGGAAGACCGTGCGCGGGGCCAAGCCGGTCGACGCGCCGGTGCTCGCTCCCTGGGTGCGCACGCTTGATCCCTCATTCCCATACACTAGGGCAAACCATGGCTACGCAAACCGCATCGGGGCACGAGTTCATCGAGAAAAACATGACCTGGCTGATCGTCCTCGTCATCCTGGTCGTGAGCGTGGGCGGGCTGGTGGAGATCGTTCCGCTGTTCTTCCAGCGCTCGACCACGAGCCGGTCACGGGGCTCAAGCCGTATACCGCCTTGCAGTTGACCGGCCGCGACATCTACATCCGGGAAGGCTGCAACAACTGCCACAGCCAGATGATCCGGCCGTTGCGCGCGGAGACCGAGCGCTACGGCCACTACTCTGTCGCGGGTGAGTTCATCTACGACCACCCGTTCCTGTGGGGCAGCAAGCGCACCGGCCCAGACCTGGCACGCGTGGGTGGGCGCTACAGCGACGATTGGCACCGCCAGCATCTGAATCAGCCGCGCGACGTGGTGCCGGAGTCGAACATGCCCGCTTATCCCTGGCTCGAGCTCAGTGCGGCGGACGCCGAGTCGATCGGAGCAAAGATGAAAGTGTTGCGCATCGTCGGCGTGCCATACACGGACGAGGACATCGCCAAGGGGGCGGAGGAGCTCAAGGACAAGACCGAGGCGGATGCGCTGATCGCGTACTCTGCAAGGTCTCGGCATCGCACTGAAAGGAGTGAAGTGATCATGGATCGGTGACCGCTTTCGCGCCGGCTCGACCGTCGCTGACGTTCCTGATCTTCATCGGCATCGTCTGGTGGGCCTACGGCGCGCAAGCGCAGCCGCGCTTCGACGTCGCGGCACACAGCCTGCTGCACGACGACGACGCGCCGCGTGCAAAGCGTCGGACGGGAGGCCGAGCGTGAGCGATTTCAGCAGCGAGTTCTGGAGCGTTTACATCTGCGGCAATCACCGTCGTCAGCATCCTCGCCTGTGGCGTGCTGCTCTGGTGGCTGTCCACCAAGCGCATCGCGGCGGCCCGGAAGGCCCGGTGTCACCGGCCATGTGTGGGACGAGAACCTCGAGGAATACAACAATCCGCTGCCGCGCTGGTGGATCTGGCTGTTCTACATCACCATCGTGTTCGGCCTCGCTGTACCTGGCGCTGTATCCGGGCCTGGGCAGTTTTCCGGGGATTGCTCAAGTGGAGCTCGCAGTCGGCAGCACGACGCCGAGCAGAGCGCGGCGAGCGAGGCAGTATCGAACCGATTTACGCCAAGTACGCGGCCATGTCCATGGCCGAGATCGCCCGCGAACCCGCAGGCGCGCGAGATGGGCCAGCGGCTGTTTCTGAACTATTGCGCGCAATGCCATGCGTCCGATGCGCGCGGCGGCAAGGGCTATCCCAATCTGACCGACAAGGACTGGCTCTACGGCGGCGATCCGGACACGATCGTCGCCACGATCACCAACGGTCGCAATGGCATTATGCCGGCCTGGGGGAAGATCGTCGGCGACGAAGGGGTACGCGCAACCTCGCGCAACTACGTGATATCGCTCTCTGGCGGCACCACGACACGATTCGCGCAGTCGCACGGCAAGGAATTGTTCACGCCAACTGCGTCGCCTGTCACGGTGCCGACGGCAAGGGCAATCCGGCGCTCGGCGCGCCCAACCTGACGGACAGACGTTGGCTGTACGGCGGGGGCGCACGCGACGCTGCTGGAGAGCATCGGCAAAGGGCGCAACGGCGTGATGCCGGCTTGGGGCGAGTTCCTCGGCCCGGAGAAGAGTGCACATCGTCGCCGGCTACGTGTACGGCCTGTCGCATCCCGCGACGGACCAGTAACTGCGAGTAGTGCACCGGCCGCGATGGATGCACCGATAAAATTGGCCAAGCTGCACGGCTCCGACGCGACAAGCGTCGATCAGGCGCTCTACGAGATCCGCAAGAAGATCTATCCGCGCGCCGTGCATGGCAAGTTCGCGGCGTGCGCGCTGGCGCTGGTCCTGCTCACGCAACTGGTGTTCTACGGCGTGCCCTGGCTGAGCTGGAACGGGCGCCAGGCCGTGCTGTTCGATCTCGCCGCACGCAAGTTCTACATCTTCGGGCTCGTGTTCTGGCCGCAGGACATCGTCTATCTCACCGTCCTGCTGATCATCTCCGCCTTCTCGCTGTTTCTCTTCACCGCGGTAGCCGGCCGGGTGTGGTGCGGCTATGCCTGCCCGCAGACGGTCTACACCGAGATCTTCATCTGGATCGAGCGCATGGTCGAAGGCGAGCGGCTGGCGCGCATGAAGCTCGACAAGGGAGCGCTCTCCGCGCGCAAGCTTGGGCTCAAGGCTGTCAAGCATGGACTGTGGATCGCGCTCTCGCTGTGGACCGGCTTCACCTTCGTCGGCTATTTCACGCCGATCCCAGCTCTCGGGCAGGAGGTGCTCAGCCTGCACACCGGTCCATGGGAAACGTTCTGGATCCTGTTCTACGGTTTCGCCACCTACGGCAACGCCGGCTGGATGCGCGAGCAGGTGTGCAAGTACATGTGCCCGTACGCCCGCTTCCAGAGCGTGATGTTCGATTCCGATACGCTGATCGTCACCTACGATCGCGAGCGCGGCGAGCCGCGCGGGTCGCGCGGGCGCAACGTCGACTACAAGGCCAAAGGTCTCGGCGACTGCGTGGACTGCGGCATCTGCGTGCAGGTGTGCCCGACCGGCATCGACATCCGCAACGGCCTGCAATACGAATGCATCGGCTGCGCCGCCTGCATCGACGGCTGCGACCAGGTGATGGACAAGATCGGCTACCCGCGGGGTCTGATTCGCTACTCGACCGAGAACGCGCTGAAGAGCCACTATAAGACCGAGCGCATCCTGCAGCGCGTATTGCGGCCGCGCGTGCTGATCTACACCGGCATCCTGTGGCTCATCATCATCGCCGCCGCGGTCACGCTCTATCAGCGCGTGCCGCTCAAGGTCGACGTCATCCGCGATCGTGGCAACGTCATGCACGACGCGACCGACCCCGAGGTGCAAAACGTATACCGGCTGCAGATCATGAACACGCAGGAGGTCGCACGCGACGTACGCATCGACGTCGCTGGTCTCGATGGCATCGAGCTCGAAGTCGGAGCGCAGCCGATCCACTTGTCCCCGGCATCGTCTCGAGTGGTCCCGGTCCGGGTCGAGGCACCGCGGGCTTCCGGCAAGCCGGGGTCGAATCGCATTCAGTTCACCATCGAAGCCGTCGACCCGGCGCATCCCGACGCCGCACCGCTCAAGGTCGTCGAGCGAGCCACTTTCGTCATCCCTTGAAGGCGAGGCACCCATGACGCAGCATGCACTTGTCCATCGCGGCCGTTCCCTGGTATCGGGAGCCGTGGCCGTGGATCCTGATTTCCGGGCCGGCGATCGTGATGGCGGCCGGCTTCTACACCCTCTATCTGGCGGTCGTCGGCGCGGATCCGCTGGTGGTGGACAACTACTACAAGGAAGGGTTGGCGATCAATCGCATGCTGGCCCGCGATCACCTGGCTTTGCAGCGCGAATATCGCGCGGTCGTGATGCTGAACGAAGAGCGAACGCTGGTGCGCGTGCAGCTCACGGGCGCGGAGCTCCCGCCTGAGCTGCGCGTGCATTTCATTCATCCGACGAAAGCCGATCTGGACCGGCAGGTCAGCGCGAAGCAGATCCAGACCGGACTGTACGAGGCGAGGGTGCAGCTCGCCGCTGCGGGGCGCTGGGATGTCGAGCTGGGAGACTCGCAGCAGCAATGGCGGTTGACCGGCGACTGGCATCCGTCCGCAGACCGGTTCGTGCTGGAAGCTCGACCAAAATAGCGCGGCCGAGCGAAGCAGCGCAGAGAACGCGGAGGAGGGAATGACAAGCCGAATGCTCATCTGGATCCTGTGGCCGTCCTTCCTCGTTGCGGGCGCGGCCGAGGGTTTGTTTTTCACGCTCTTCGATCCCGGCGATCTGACCTTCTTCGGCCTCACGCTCGCATGGAGTCGCGTGGCGATCTACTCGATCGGCTTCTTCCTGTTCTGGGCGTTCGCGGCGTGCTCGAGCGCTTTGACCTGCTTCTTTCAGCGCACGGCAACCGAGGTCAACCGCTGCCCGCTGCCGGGGAACGAGCGGCCGGTCGGCTGCCCCAAGCGCGCAGACGAAGGGGCCTCGTGCCTTTGACGCCGTATTCCGGTTTGCTTCTCGCGTCACGTAGCGCAAGGAGCCCGGCGTGACGATCACGTGGGCGATCCTGGGCGTCGCCGTCCTCACCGGCTGGTTGGGCGGAGTACATTGTGCCGGCATGTGTGGAGGCATCGTCTCGGCCCTCGCCAGCGGTCGGACAGCGACGGGGAAATCACGGCCTGGGAAATCCTGGCTGATCCACCTCTGCTACAACCTCGGCCGGATCACGAGCTACACACTGGCTGGCGCCATTGCGGGCACGGTCGGCGGCCTCGGTCTGTTGCTGGATGGATTGCTGCCCGTGCAGATCGTGCTGTACGCCATGGCGAATTTGCTGCTCATCGGCCTGGGGCTGTACCTGGCCGGTATCCGTGCGCCAGTCGCGCGTCTCGAGCGTCTGGGCTCGGGGTTGTGGTCGCTGCTGAAGCCCTTTACCCGCCGGTTCCTGCCGGCCGACTCTCCTGCGAAAGCGCTCGCGCTCGGCATGCTATGGGGATGGCTGCCTTGCGGTCTGGTCTACACGGTGCTGTTCACCGCGCTGCTGAGCGGCAACGCTGTGAGCGGCGCGGCCGTCATGCTTGCGTTCGGCCTCGGCACGTTGCCTAACCTGATCCTCGTTGGAGCGCTGCTGCGCGGACCGCGTGCATGGCTCTCGAGCCGCTTCGCGCGAACCCTATCGGGCGCCGTGGTCCTCGGCTTCGGCGTCTATGGCCTCGCGCATGCCGTCACGCTGAGCCAGCAGATCAAGGGTGGATTGTTCTGCGTCGGGTGACGAGGCGGGGCGTTTCCGTTCGTGACCGGCATCGGCAACACCCGGAACGTGCGCACGTCTCCGTCGGGAACGGGAAAAGCAATCTCGAGAACGGTACGGAAGGGGCCATTCCCTAGACAACGTGCAGCTTGTGCACGGCTGGCGTTGCTGCGTTGAGCAGGCGACGAGTTCTGGCGGCTCGCGATGAAAGGCTCGAGGTCCAGCGCAGGACACGGTTTCGCCACCAGGTAGCCCTGCATCTCTTTACAGCCAAAGCGGGTGAGCAATGCGCGCTGCGACTCCGTCTCGACACCCTCTGCGATCACGCTCAGCCCGAGGTTGCGCGCCAGCGCGATCACTGCACGGATGATGGAGGCATCGCTTGGATCGTTTGCCACGTTGCGGACAAACGACTGATCGATCTTCAGCCGATCGACCGGAAAACGCTTGAGATACGACAGGGACGAGTAACCGGTCCCGAAGTCATCAATCGACAACCGAACACCAATGTCCTTGAATGCGGTGAGCGTCTCGACGGTGCGTTCGGCGTCTTGAATCGCGACACTCTCTGTGATTTCCAGCTCAAGGCACCGTGGATCGAGACCCGTGTCCTGCAGAACACGACGCACCGTTCGAGGCAGGTCGCCGGTGGCAAACTGACGGGCGGAGATGTTCACACCGACGGCGAAATCGCGCAGTCCCGAGTCCAACCACGCGCGCGCCTGGACGCAGGCAGTGTGCAGGACCCATTCGCCGATTGGCACAATCAGCCCGGTGTCTTCTGCCAGCGGCACGAATCTCTTGGGAGAAATGTCGCCGAGCTCGGCATGGCGCCAGCGCAGCAGCGCCTCGAAGCCGACGAGCGCGCCGGTTTTGATGTTGACCTGGGGTTGATAGTGAAGTGCCAGCTCTCCGCGCTCATGCGCCAACCGCAGAGCAGTCTCTAGTTCGAGCAGCTCGAGGCATTCGGCATCCAGATCGCTGCCGTAGCGGCGAAAGCCGTTTCCGCCCTGGTCGCGCACGCTTTGCAACGCGCGGTCCGCCTCGCGAACCACCGTGCCCGCGTCCGTGCCGTCGCGCGGGAATAGGCTTCCTCCGATGCTGAAGCTGATCAGCAGCTCGTGGTTGCTGACACAGACCGGCTTGACGGTGCAGCCCTGAAGGAGCCTGGCCAGGGCATCCAGGGTGGAGACCGACCCGACTCCAGGGACGAAGACTGCGAAGCGGGCACCATCCATGCGGAACAGGCGCGCAGAGTGAAACTCGGAGCATTGCCCCCGCAACATCTCGGTTACGTGATCGGCGACCGCCTTGAGTACCTCGTCGCCGATATTGTGCCCAAAGCTGTCGACAAACAAGCGGAACCGGTCGACGCTCAGGAATAAGAGCGCGCCACCCGTCGCGGCGTTTATGGCATCCGTCAGGGCCTCGTGTAGCTTGTAGCGGTTGGGCAGACCAGTCAACGCGTCATGATAGGCCTGCTGAACGAGCCGCTCTTCGGCTCGTTTGTGCTCGGTGATATCCGAGAGGTACAAGTAGAACAGGTTGTCATCGGGCAACGGATGGATCTCACAAGACAGATCGCGCCCACACGTATGATATTCGAAGCGATCCGTAGCCAGACTCGAGCGTCGCAAAGTGACGAGGCGTGGGGCGAGATCGCCCGGCAGCAGCCGCGTTAGATCGTGAGGCTGCAGACCGCAGTCCACCAGCATCTTCAACGCACCTCGGTTCGCGTAGACAGGCTCGCCATTGGTTGAGACCGTCAGGATCGGATGCGGGTTGCATTCTGGAAATAGCGCGAGCTGCTTGCGAACAGTGGACTCGCCGACATAGGCGTGCAAGGCATAGCCGGCGAGGACCAGCAGGATCACCGCCGTCACGCTGAAGGCGACCACCATGCTGACGATGACTCCTACTTCCTGCTGAATGGCTTTGCCGCGCCGGTCAACATCGTTGCTCACCGCGCCCAATACTCTGTCCACGGCGGCGTTGATCTCCGAAGCTCGATCACTAATTGCGATCAGCACGTCCTGCGCACGGCTGGGATCCACCCTCGCACGATTGATAACGTTGTCGAGGTGTTGAGCCAGGCGATTCAGCTCGACAACATGCGCTTCAACCTCGCCCAGCAAGAGCGGGTTGACACCGCTGCGCTTGAGCTGCTCGAGACTTTTCTGGATCCGCCGCCCGTTAGCTGCATGGCTCGCGCGGAACCGCACTCTGTCACTCGTTGCGTAGTAGTCGTAAAAGATCGGCTCTTCGCTGATCACTGCGAGCTTGAGCTCATTAAGAGCACCGATGCTCGGCAATTCCAGATCGATGAAACCCTTCGTGCCGGCATCTACCGCGTGACCGCGAATGTAGGTGAAGACGGAGAGCGATACAGCCAGCGTGACAATCATCGCCAGGACCAACACCACTTGCCGCTTCACTCGCCCTGCGCGCGGCATACGTGGCTCCAGGGTCGGCTGCAACGCGTCAACTGTCATGCCCTACTCTCCTCAATTGGACAGTGTTTTGACAATCCCAGAGTCAGCGTCTTAAGGGGAGCAGGAACCGTTCCAATGTCGGCAAGTTGGCGGTGCGGAACTGGGTTAGTTCAACGTGCTGTTGTCGTTGCGAGAATATCTTGCTAGTGAACGGGAAAGGCAACACCTCGGGAGCGGGCGCGGGAACGCCAACCGGAACAGCAACGGGAACGGGAAAAGCAACAGCTCGGGCGCGGGAACCCACTCCGGCTTGCGTGTCGCGCAGGGTAGCGGGCGCGATATGACGATCACGCCTACTGGATTGGGCACGGCAACAGCAGGCGAAGTCCTGGGAGCGGCGCACGGCCGCCAGCTATGCGCAACTGATGAAAGATCGGGGCCGGCATGCCGATGCGCTGCAACTGCTGCGTCCGGTCTACGACTGGTTCACCGAGGGCTTCGATACAAAAGATCTCAAAGAGGCGAAGGCGCTGCTCGACGAACTGGCGTGATGCTGTGCTTCGGGCGGGGCCCGTCTCCGTTCCCGACTGGCATCGGAAAGATCCGGGAGCGGAACAGCGGCACCTCAGGAACGGAAACAGGAACGGGAAAAGAAAGACCTCGGGAACGGGTATGGTGAGGAGCCCTCACGGGGATGAAGCCGCGGCACTGGATAGACCGTTTGCCTTAAGCGAAGGCTTTGCCATGATCGACCAGAGCAGCGGCTCGCCGTTATCTCACGACTTGAA
>CAVUHQ010000019.1:0-242379 GCA_963741215.1 uncultured beta proteobacterium | reverse complement strand
AGCGATCAACCACCTCGAAAAAGGACTGGCACTGGCCGCGACGCTGTCCGATACGCATCAGCGTTTCGAGCAAGAGGTGGTGTTGCTGACCACGCTGGGTCTGGCGTTGTTCGCGGTCAAGGGACAGGCCAGCGAGGAGGCGGGACGTACCTACGCCCGGGCACGGGAGATCTGTCAAAAAATTGGAGAGACTCCAAAGCTGTTTCCGATCCTGGGGGGGCTGTTCTCTTTTCACGTCGTGCGCGCGGAAATCCGCAAGGCGTGGGAAGTGGCCGAGGAGCTTCTCGGCCTCGCGCAGCGGCAGGACGATGCGGCATCGCCTCTGCTCGCGCACTGGGCCATCGGGGAAACTTTGCTGTTTCGAGGGGAGTTCGCCCAGGCGCGAGTGGAGCTGGAGCGGGCGGTAGCGCTGTACACCTTTGGGCCGAACCAGTTGTCGAGGTTGGTCGATGGCTTTCCCGTCGACCTTGGGGTATTCAGCCTCTGCTTTTTGGCCCATACATTGTGGCATCTAGGCTATCCGGACCACGCGCGGAGCAAGATCGACGAAGCGCTCGCCCTGGCCCAGCGCCTGGCAGATCCTTTCAGTCTTGCGGTGGGCCGAGCCTATGAGGCGATGCTGTATCAGTTCGGCCGAGATGCGAATCGGCTACAGGCCTCAACGCAGATGACGATTTCGCTGTGCAAAGAACAAGGCTTCGCCTACTACCTGGCCTGGGGCACTTTCATGCAGGGCTGGGCGCTGCAAGAGCAAGGGCATGAGGAGCCGGGCGTGGCGCAAATACGCGAAGGCCTGGCCGCCATCCGTGCCACCGGAGCCCAGTTGCGCCTGCCGGTACTATCTGGCGTTGCTGGCACAGACATGCAGGAGAGCCGACCGTGCCGACGAAGCGCTGGCGCTGATGAACGAAGCGCTGACTCGGGTCGACCAGACCGGTGAGGTGTGGAATGCGGCCGAACTGCACCGGCTGAAAGGGGAGCTGTTGCTGGACCAGCCGCGCCGCGCAGAGGAAGCAGAGGAGTGCATGCGTCATGCTCTGGACATTGCCTGTGCGCAAGGAGCGCGGGCGCTGGAATTGCGGGCCAGCGTGAGCCTGGGCAGGCTGTGGCAGAAACAAGGAAAGCGCGTACAAGCACGCGAACTCGTAGCGGGAATCCACAGCTGGTTCACCGAGGGCTTCGACGCCGCGGATTTGCAGGAGGCGAAGGCTCTGCTCGACGCGCTGGGGTAGTTCAGCGATTCGTTCAAACGACGGGGCGAATATTCTGGTTCAGGTGGAAGAAATTGCTCGGATCGTACTTGGTCTTGACATCCTGGAGTCGCCGGTAGTTCGGCCCGTACGCCGCCGCAGTCGGATCGCCCGGCTCGTCGTCGCCAAGGTAGTTCACGTAGCGGCCGCCAGCAAAGAAGGGCTCCATCTGCGCATACGTTTCCCGCGCCCACGCGATGCACCGGTCGGTGTTCGCCGGCTCCATCCATTGGCACAGGACGAGAAAATTGTAACCGTCCTGGCGATGTGGGAAAGCCGTGTCGCCCACCCCTACCCTGGTTGCGGCGCCGTGGAAGTGCTCGAGGAACAGCTGGCCCATCGGGGTCGGGCACCGGGCGAAGCACTCGATCATCGTATCGATCGCGTCGTCGCTCAACTGCGCCAGGAAGCTCGACTTCCAATAGTTGAGCGCCCCTTTCGGATAGCCGGCATCGAGCATTCCGTTGAGCTGACAGTAAGGCATTGGACTGATGGCATCCATCACTGGAACACCGAATGTTTTGAGCGGCGACATCGTCGTTTCGCTCTCGGCAAGCGAGCCACAGTGACACGTCGCCATCGCCGACAGCTTTAAGCCCGAGGCGTCGGGGGCGTGGATCAAGCCCGCGAACAGGGTGGCATCATCGGGCAGCGTCGGAGTGAAATCGCGGAAGAACCTCAACATATCACGGGCACGCTCGAATGGGTGTGCGACCAGGCCGCCGGTGACGATCGGCCCGACCGGGTGAAGCTGATATTCCAAGGAAGTCGCCACGCCAAAGTTTCCACCTCCACCTCGAACGCCCCAGAACAGATCGGGACGTTCACCGTGGCTCGTGCGCAAGACCTGACCTTCGGCGGTGACGAGTTCGGCTGATCGAAGATTGTCGAGTGCAAGGCCGTACTTGCCCATCAGCCAGCCGAGTCCACCGCCCAGGGTGAGTCCAGCTATTCCCGTGGTGGACACGACACCGCCCGTGACCGCCAGACCGTGCAACTGCGTCTCGCGATTGAACCCGGCCCAGGTGACGCCGCCCTGAGCGCGCGCAGTGCGCGCGCGGGGATCGACGTGAATGCCTTTCATCAGCGCCAGGTCGATCATCACCCCGCCATCGACGGTGGCGCGTCCCGCCACGTTGTGGCCGCCGCCGCGCACTGCCACTTCGAGGTTCAGCGTTCGCGCGAGGTGGACGGCGTCGACAACGTCGGCTACGCCACGGCATTGAGCGATCAATGCCGGGCGTTTGTCTACCAGACCGTTGTGGACTTTTCTCGCCTCCTCGTAGCCCAGGTCGGAGGGCCGTAGCAGTTGCCCGGAGAACTTCCCGCAAACTCGATGACAGCGTCGCCAACCGATGGAGCTGACGTCATGCCGTTTCCCTCCTTCCTGTGGCCCTTCCCAGCTAACCCAGGCATGAGGATACTCCGCTAATTACCCGGACAACGCGGGAGCGCGGTGTCCGCTGTGTGTATTCCCTGGTATTCTCAGACACTCGCGATCCAGCGACGCACTAAGGGTGCGGCCCGATTCTGCCCCTCACACTACTCAGTTCGCCATGCCTCCATGCGCTTTGCGTTGGTTGCTGCAAGGCCTCAGGCTTACGCTGCGCCCAAAGCTGTATCTGCCGCTGTGTGCGGTGGCACTAGCCGCCAGCAGCCTTCACAGCGCGCGCGCTCAGCAGATGGAACCCCGCTCCTATTCGAATGCGCCGATCGGGCTCAACTTCGTGATCGCGTCCTATCAGTACTCTTGGGGCGACGTTCTGTTGGACCCTTCGGTACCCGTGAAGAACGCCGACGCCAAGGTGAGTGCCGTCCTTGCCGGCTACGGTCGGGTCCTCGACTTTTGGGGCCAGTCGGCAACGCTAGGGTTGTTGGTGCCGTACGCATGGATCTCAGCTAACGGCAACGTCGAAGGTCAACCCAGGACTGTCGACCGCTCGGGGTTCGGCGATCTCGCCATGCGCCTGGCCGTCAACCTGTACGGGGCGCCTGCGCTCTCGCTGCAGGAGTTTCGGGACTACCGGCAGGACACGATCGTCGGGGTGAGCCTGCTGGTGACCGCGCCGACCGGCCAATACGACTACACCAAGCTTGTCAACGTCGGCACCAACCGCTGGTCCTTCAAGCCCGAGGTGGGTGTATCCAAGGCGTTGGGACAATGGATCCTGGAGGGTGCGGCGGGCGTCACGTTCTACACCGATAACGACCAGTATTTCGGCAACAACGTGCGCCAGCAGGACCCGCTGTATTCGGTGCAAGCGCACCTGATCTATAACTTCAGCCCCAGCCTTTGGGGCTCGCTTGACGCAACCTATTACTCCGGCGGTCGCACCACGGTGAACGACACTCTGAACAACGATCTGCAGCAGAACTGGCGCTGGGGAGGCGTGCTCGCGCAGTCATTGGACATCCGCAACTCCATCAAGCTCTATTTCAGCTCCGGGGTCGTCGCCCGCACCGGAACCGCCTTCACCACTGTAGGCGTCGGCTGGCAGTATCGCTGGGGCGCAGGGCTCAAATGAGCGGTTGTTTCTGCCAGATCAAGTCGAACACCACGCACGCTGTTCAGGAAAAATGAGGTGAGGTCAATCGGCGGCAACGGGCGAGCAGACATTTCTCCCTGATCGCACACATGAGTAAGAAGACACGCCCGTGCGCATGGCTGGGCAGCATGGCGTTTCTGATACTTCAGGCTCTGCCTGGCGCAGCGGCCGACCGAGTCCGCTGGTACGAGACCAGGGGCGTGATTGTCAACGCGGACGCGCTCGCCGACTGGACCCGGAACTCGTATTGGAGCGCCAAGCTGCGGCAGCAGGTCGATCTCACGCTGTTTCGAGGCGGGCCCGAGGACGAAGCCGGACAGAACGCGTTGCTGTCGGCCGTCTCCGCGTGGGTCTCTGCCACCGCGCCGGAACAACATTCGGAACAGGTGCTGGTAGTGGAGCGCGCCGGAGCGGCCACTCCGCAAATCGCGGCTCGGGTCAGTCTTGTTACGGCTGAAGGACGCCCTCGGTTGGAACTCGAGCCGCTTCTGGTCGACAAGATCATCACCTTAAATGTGGGGAATGCAACGGCAAGCGTATGGCGCCCGCGCTCCGCGTTCCAGCAGGCGCGCTTTCCCGGCGGAATCGACGCCTTTTGCAACGGTAGGATCGATGTCTGCGCTGTGCTGTTCCAACAGCTCGAGCAACTCGCGAGCGGACTTGGCAGCTATCTCGTCATCGTCTCCGACGCCGCGGCGAAGTACACGTTCCACGCTGTGATTCAGGACACCGCCGACCCGGCCAAACGCATTACCGTGCGCTACCTGGCCGATGCCGGGATCACCGCCATGGCGCCGCCCGCCGGCTTTGAGACGAAGGATGCAATCGATCTCGATCTCGAGCGCCTGCAAGACGCGGGACTCGAGGACAGGCTGGGGAAATTGAGCGGATTCGAAGACTTCTCTCGCGCAGAGCGCACGGTGGTCAAGTACGCGACGCTGGTCTACTTCCAAAGCGGCACCCGGGACGCGCAGGCGGACATCGCGTTGCCCGTGCGCGCAGCGGACACGTCGCTGTATGCGTTGAAAGTGTTGCCGGGCAGCAATGACGTCAAGGTCGAAGCCGTCGGCACGGTGACACAACTCACCCGGTGCGACCTGCGCCGCACACCAGGCTTCCCCGAGAACGCTCCTATCGCCGCTGTGCGCGAATGGTTCCAGCGCCGCTATCCCGCAATCCGTCCAAGCGGCGAGACATCCGAGAAGTTTGTCGCGAACGCCCAGGCCCTCATCGACGCCCAGGCCGGCGATCCCAAATGGTTCGCGCAGAACTACCGCCTGGCCATCCTGGGCCCGAAGGCGGCCGATCGGCGGCTCAGCGACACGCATAAGATGCCGCCGAATCGACGCGGCGGGCTGAAGAGATTCTCCAGCGCGGAGCTGCACACCCTGGAGTGCGTCATGGAAGCGATGGGCGACCGGCTTCTACAGCGAGTGCGTGACAGCGTGCTGATTCGACAGGCAGCCGCCGCAGAGCTGTCACCGTTCGGAGATCGCGCCAAGGAGGTAACGGTTGCCGGGCACACGTTTGCCTGGACTTCTGGGGCCGAAGGGCCGAACGCGCATAGAGAAGTGCATTCCACGGTCGTGATCTACGACGCAGCGTTGCCCCCGGCCACGCGATTCATAGGTGGGCGCGCCCCGGACGGGCGCCTGTATGCGTACGCTCCGGTGGCCCAGGTGTTCGCTCACGAGTTTGGCCATGTCGTCGCGCAACGTTCCAGTCTCGAAGGCAAGTTCAACGAGTGGGTCGCCGAACTGAATGTTCAGCCGTTTACTCGATACGCGGCTTCCGCCCCGCAGCAAGAATTCTTCCCGGAAGCCTTCGCGCTCTTCCTCCTTGACCCTTGGTGGCTGCAGGCGAACTACCCAGCGCTGCATGCCAGGGCGCGCGCGTATGCGAGCCGGCCTCCCGATCACTGAGCCCAGGATCTGCAGCATCGTCGGGGCAGCGCGTACTCGACGCAATCGGGCGACCCACCAAACCTCTGGCAACCGGGCACAGCGCCTTGACGCGGACTCTGGCGCCAAGCGGCTGGACCGCGTCCATCAGCCGGCTCGAGCGGTGTAGCAGATGACCTCTGCGGGAGTACTGTCGATGGTTACGGAGTGCTCATCAAAGGCCGTATGTGCGCTGCCGTCAACGCTCACGCTACTCAGAGGAGCGGGCAGCGGCGGACGTAGAATTATCCTGGCGGTCACTCCACTTGTGATCTTGCAGTGCACGCTGTTCGCGTCCAGCCGGCGCAGGGAAAAACTCAAGCTGCCATAGAAAGTAGGCATGCTGGTGACCTGCACACCTGCGCCCACTATCCACTCCGGGGCGAGGCCCGCCGCCAGTACGAGCGTTCGATCTGCGTTGCGTTCGTAGGCGAACAAGCTGCGCACGGCGAGCACGTATTCGGCCGCCACCCACGTGTGTGGCAGGTCGCCGAGATGCGCAGGCGCCCGAGGGTCGCGCCACGCAATCTCCGGCCATTGATTCCACGCTGGCGGGCGGCGATCCCCTAGAAAGAAGCGTAAGAGTTCGAGCGCCGCGTCGCGCCGCCCAAGACGCACGAACACGCCGATGATGCGGATTTCGTAGGGCGTGTAGTTCGCCCACTCCAGCTCGCCGCTGCGCTTGCGGCGCCAGTCGGAAAGGTATCGATCGAAGGTGTGCTCTACAGCGTTGCGGTCGAGGCCATCAGCTACATCAAGGAAAGCGATCGCGTTAGCAGTGGAAGGTCGGATCGAAGTCCGCCCACTCGATACTGCCCGGAATGAAGTCGAGGTTGCGCTCGGCACGGGTTTTCTCGATCGACGCAAAAAGCGCGGACGCGAAACGCGTCGCCAAAACCTCCCAGCGCTCGGCCGATTCCCGCTCGCCAACCACACGCGCAAGATCAACCGCATCGCGTAAACCGCGCAAGGCCCAGAAGTCGTCCCAGTACGAATGCACCGGCTGCGCGAGGTAACCCTCATGACTGACTGAAATCGGCAACAGGCCGTCCGGCTCGAGGAGACCCTCGATGCAAGCGACCGCTTTGGCAATGAAGATCCACGACTCCTCGAGCAGCCGAGCATCTGTCGTGAGCCGATAGTAATCGGCGATCAATGCGATCAGCTGTCCGTGGCTGTCGTGCTCGACCAGCCAATCGGGCCCGTTAGAGTCGACGCAGCACGGCACGAAACCATCCGCGCGCTGGTGCGGCGCATACCAGCGGATGAACTCGCGCACCTCCTGCGCCCGGCCCATTCGCAAGAGGGCCGCGCTCATGACCGTGCCATCGCGAATCCAGGAGCGCGTGTAACGGCGAGGCCCGGGTTGCAGGGCGGGTCCCGAGCGGGTTACCAGAATGTGTGCAGTCGCCGTGAGCGCTGCAGGGATGACGTCTGCGGCCCAGCCCACGCCGGACCATTGCGTCGCGGGAAGTCTTGCACCCCAATCAAATGCCGGCTCGCCGCGCGAGCGTGTGGCGGTAGCTGGAAGGCATTCCATGACGCGTTCGTCGCTCGCGCGAGGCTGAAGCGACAGTTCAAAAGCCAGCGCACCCGAGGCAAAACCGAACGCATCGTGCATTTGCGCGTCCATCAGTCGCCGGTTTGCAATGAGGTGCGGGACGATAAAACCCTCGTCGAACGTCGCCGCTGCAAAGCCGGAAGGCGCGGTCATCGGCACGATCACCGCAGTACCATTGATCTGTAGTGCGCCCGCGTGCCAAGCCAGGTCGCGTATCTGACTCACCCCGCCTAGTTGGCCGACACTCTGCCAGGGCGGTGTCACTTGAAACGGCCGCACGAGCACCAGCAAGCGCGCCGACAATGTCTGGTCCGATAGATTCTCGAGGCGATAGTGCACACGGATCAGACCGCTCGGCGTCGCATCAGCTTGCACGCGCAAGCGCCAATCCGCTGTTTCCCAGATGGCGGACGGGACCGGCATGAAACCCCGCAACAGTTCCTGCCGCAGAGTGACATCGGCCCAGGTGAACAGTCGATCCTCGATCCATAACATGGGCTCGATCGAGAACGACCCCGGCTGCGCCTCGACCATGCCTTCCTCGTTCATGAGGGCGCAATGCGTACTGTTCGAGGTGCCAATTGGCGTCCACAGGCTCTGCTCGCGATGCAGCCAGCGCGGGTGCCTGCCGCGCGGCTCACAGCGGGCGACGTTGAACCAGAAGGTGTCGATCGAACGCGAGAACTCGAACGACTGCGGGCGTAAAGAGGCACCGGCCGTTCGGCTCGTTCAGTTGCAGACGCAGAAACCTCGTCTTCGAGTCCGGCAGAGTAGACGTGACTGTGTTCGCCGCCGGCGCGCCGCGTCGCGTGCAGGATCTGCCAGCGCCGACCGCTCGACGAACCGCGCACACGAAAACCGCTTGCGGGTGCGCCGTCCCGCCAATCTATGACGAGCCCGCCAAGCCTGCGCGGCTCGGTGAAGTCAACCGTAATCCAAGGCTTTGCATCATCAGGACGCGGCGTCCAACCGGCGCCGCCGAGTGCTTGGCCCGCGTCGAAGCCCGGCAGTGCGCTCGAAGCGCTGGCCGTCGGCGCTGCGCCAGGGCTGCAATCCTCGATCCTGAGATCGCTAAACCACATCGTCCCGGTGCCGCCTGCACGCGCGACGATCGCAATCTCAATCGCACCGAGCTCCGTCATGAGGCCGCCACTCGCGGGACCCCAGGCGAACTGCACCTCGCGGCTGTCGATTTTGATACTTTTCCAGCGCGCGGGAGGCTGTAGATCCTTTATCACGTGACGCCATACGCTTAGCCCCGTGCCATCAATGAGCTTGATCTCGAGATCGTTCGCGCCGCCGCGACCACGCAGCCGAAAACGCACCGCATAGTCTTCGTGCATCGAGCGCTGCACCACGCGTCGTGCCACCACGAAGCCGCCGCCATCCTTGAAGTCGAAATCCATCCGCAGCGCAGGCAGGCGGCGGCTCGTGGATGCCGATGACAGCGCGAGTTGCGCCTGGCCCAAGGTCACCGGCACCCAGGCGGACACGTCTGCGGAGAGGTCTGCTGCGGGCTCTATCGCCATGGGCACCTTCTCACGAGCCCATCGCGCCACGCATTCCATGGGCTGTGGCGTGCACGTCGGCCGCCTTATGACGGACGAGGCGGCGTATCGTGGGATCCTTAACGAGATGCAGGACGCGCGCGAAGATAGGATCGCCGGCCTCGGCACGACCGATATGGATGACAGCGGTGTCCTTCAGATCCTTGGCGAAAATATCGAGTACCCGCGTCCGCATATCTTCATCGATCGAGTCGAGGACTTCGTCGATGAGCACCCAGCGCGGTGCGTGAATCAAGAGGCGGGCGAAAACGAGGCTTTGCTGCTCTTCGTCGCTCAATTCGCGGTCCCAACGCCGGGACAGATCGAGCATCGGCACCAGGCGTTGCAATCCGAACCGGTCCAGCGCATCCGCGAACGTCGGCGTGTCGAAGTTCTCGACCTTCAGCGGATAGGCTAGAACCGCGCTCAGGGTGCCCGGAGGCAGATACGGTCCGCGTGGCATGCAGAAAAGGGCTTCGCCCTTCGGCCAGGAGATGCGTCCCGCGCCCCATGGCCACAGACCTGCGAGCGCACGGAACAACAGCGTCTTGCCCGCTCCGGGTTGTCCAACGACGAGGATGCGCTCACCGCGCCTTCACTTCCACTTTTGCTTCCTCGAGCATCGTGCAGCCCGCCGGGGAGGCGATCTCGAGGTTTTCGATGGTCAACTTGCCCGGCGCGCCTTCCTCGAAGGCAATACGGCTTGTGACGCCATGCAACGTATCGGTGGCGATCAACGCGTGGCGGAAGCTCGCGACGCGCAGCAAAGTCGCGCGCCAATCCGCGATAGTGCTGAAATTGTCGACAAACCAGCGCAGCGACGACTGCACCTGAGTAAAGGCGCCGGCCGCCATCATCAGCCCGCCGAAAGAAATGCTGCCGGCGAAGTAGAGGGGTGCGGCGACGAGTATCGGCACGACCAGCGTGGACCAGCCGTAGCCGGCGGTGACCCAGGTGAGATTGGTGAGGCCGGTGACCAGGCGGCGCATCGCGGCGAGCACCGCCGCAAGATCGAGCTTGAGGCGTCGCGCTTCGTCAGCTTCGCCGGCTGCCAGCGAAATGGCGTCGACGTGCTCGTTGACGCGCACCAGCGAATAGCGCAGATCGGCTTCGCGTGCATAACGCTCCGCGTTGCGACTGATAAGGTTGCGGCCGACCCAATAGCTCAGCAGTGAGGCCGAGCCCGCGTAGAGGATACCTGCCCACACCATATAGCCGGGGATCGCAACCATGCGGCCTTCGAAATGGAAGGCGAAATCGGCGGACAGGGCCCACAGTACGTTGACAAAGGTGATCAGGAGTATCGTGGCCTGCAGAAGACCGATGCCAAGATCGGCGGAGAGCTCGGTGAGGTGGCGGGCATCCTCGTGCATGCGCTGATCGGGATTGACGCCGATCGGCCCCGCGCTGGCGAGCCGGAACGCACGGCGGGGCAGCATCCAATTCTCGACCAGATCCCGGGTCAGCCCCTCGCGCAACTTGAGCTTCAGCATCTCTGTCAGCCAGCGCTGCGCCACGCTAAGGACGAGAAGCGCGCCGGCGATGACGCCGAACACGCCGAGCTGCACGAGGAACTCCGCGAAGTCGTGGCGCGACAAAGCGTCATAGAACGGCTGGTTCCAGCGGTTGAGGCGAATCTGCCCATAGGCCGCGGCTACGACGACAAGAAAGACCGCGGCCGCTAGAAGCAGGAGCGCGTTGCGCACGGGTGAGGTCCAGGCCGCGCGGAGCATCATGCCAACTTGCGCCACGAGGCGTGAACCGGCGGCCTCGTCGTTTTCGGGGACGGCGCCTGCCGTCTGGTCTGGCTGGTTTCTCATCATGCTTGGCCTGGTGTGAAGCACCGCGATCTTGCGACAACCTTGCACCCTAGACTTCCAGTGCAGGTCGAGAAGAGGATCGAAACCGTCACGCGCTCAACTGGCGCGGCGTGGTGAATAGGAAGTTGACGCGCACCCTTTCACCCAAGCGTGACTATAGCACCGGCCCGCGAGCGCCCGATTGTGCGAGCGCGGCGCGGCGTTGTATGAGTTTTAGCGACGACCACCCGCGCGCTGATAGAATGCAGATGAACGCCGTCACCGCGGCCTCCCTCACGACGCCTCCGACCGCTGTCCTGCAGGCGGATGAGGCACTCATCATCAGTTCACCACAGCCTGACTTCCACGGAGGATCTATGCCCAAGGCAGTTCGCTTCCACAAGACCGGTGGTCCCGAGGTTCTCGTTTACGACGACGTGACTGTAGGCAATCCCGGCCCGGACGAGGCCCGCGTCAAACACACCGCCATCGGGCTCAACTTCATCGACACCTACCATCGCAGCGGCCTGTATCCGCTGCCGCTTCCGAGCGGCGTCGGCCTCGAGGGCGCAGGTGTGGTCGAGGCGGTTGGCGCCAACGTCACCTGGGTCAAGGCCGGCGATCGCGTGGCGTACGCGGGCGGGCCTCCCGGCGCCTATTCCGAAGTGCGGCTGGTGCCCGCGCACCGGCTGGTCAAGATCCCCGACGGCGTCTCCGACAAGACCGCGGCCGCCGCGATGCTCAAGGGCCTCACCGTGCAGTACCTGATCCGCAGCACGTACAAGGTCAAGGCGGGGCAGACCGTTCTGTTCCATGCGGCCGCCGGCGGCGTCGGCCTGATCGCCGGCCAATGGCTCAAGGCGCTCGGCGTCACCGCGATCGGGACGGCCGGGTCGGACGAGAAAGCCAAGGTCGCCAAGGCGCACGGCTACGAGCACGTCATCGTCTATACCAAAGAGCAGTTCGCTCCGCGCGTGAAGGAGATCACCGGCGGCAAAGGCGTGCCGGTGGTTTACGACTCGGTCGGCAAGGACACCTTCATGGGCTCTATCGACTGCCTCGAGCCGCGCGGTCTGCTGGCGGTGTTCGGCAACGGCTCCGGGCCGGTCGCCGCGTTCGATCTCAATCTGCTGTCGAAAGGCTCCTACTACGTCACGCGGCCCACGCTGATGACCTACACCGCCAAGCGGGAGGACCTCGAAGCCGGAGCGGCGGAGCTGTTCGACGTGATCAAGTCGGGCAAGGTCAAGATCGAGATCAATCAGACCTACGCGCTCAAGGATGCCGCGCAGGCGCATCGCGACCTGGAGAGCCGGAAGACCGACCGGGTGCTACGATTCTGGCCTGCCGTAGCACGCTCGGAGCACGGGAGATGATCGAAGATCTGAAAGGCAAAGCAGTCCTGATCACCGGCAGCAGCACCGGGATCGGTGCGGCCGCGGCGGTGGCGTTCGGCCGCGAACGGCGCCAAGGTTGCCGTGCACTACAACAAGAGCAAGGCCGAAGCGGAGAAGGTCGCCGGCGAGGTCGAGAAAGCCGGCGGCAAAGCGATGCTGGTGCAGGGCGACGTGACCAAGTCGGCCGTGTGCAAGGACATCGTGGACAAGACCGCGCAGAGCTTCGGCCGCATCGACGTGCTCGATCACCAACGCCGGCGGCCTGGTGCAGCGCGCACCGGTGGAGCAGATCACCGACGAGTTGTTCGACCAGGTGCTCTCCCTCAACGTCCGCTCCGCCCTGGCATGCATCAGCGCCGCCGTGCCGCACATGAGGAAGCAGGGCGGCGGCAACATCATCAACGTCACTTCGGTGGCGGCGCGTCACGGCGGCGGTCCGGGTGCTTCGCTCTACGCCGGTTCGAAGGGCTTCATCAGCACCATGACGCGCGGGCTGGCGAAGGAGCTGGTCAAGGACAAGATCCGCGTCAACGCGGTCGCGCCGGGCGTCATCTACACGCCGTTCCACGAGCGCTACAGCACGCCGCAGATGCTCGAGGGATTCAAGGCGAGCATTCCGATGAACCGGATCGGCACGCCCGACGAATGCGCCGGCGCGTTCCTGTATCTCGCCTCCGACCAGTTGAGCAGCTACGTCACCGGCCAGATCATCGAGGTGAACGGCGGGCAGTACATGCCGTGAAGCGCTGGGCGCGCGACATTAGCCGCGTTATCCTGACCGCACTGGGAATGCTCTCGGTTGCGGTGGCTGCCGCGGAAGCGCCCTACGTGACGCAGGGCCTGTGTGACGGGCTGCCCCGCATCCCTGTCACCACGACGCCCGAGATCTGTGTCGGGCTGGTCGCCTCCGGCTTCGAGTATCCGCGCGGTATCCTGCCGCTCGACAACGGCGATCTGCTCGTCGCCGACATGGGCGGATGGAAGCCCAACCGCGGTTCCCTCTGGCTGTTGAAGAAAGCCGGATCGGGCTACGAGCGCCGCCGCCTGCTGGATAAGCTCGACCGGCCGCATGGCCTCGCCCTTGGTCCGGACGGTCGCATCTATCTGGCGTGATGGGCGCGCGTCGCTGCGCTTCGAGCTGTCCGACCCGAAGGGTACGCTGCACGACGTGATCGGCGGCAAGTCCCGCTTCGCTGCGCTGCCGACAACGGGACGCCATCCGCTGGTCAACATGGCGTTCGGCGCAGGCGGGAGTCTCTACGTAAATGTCGGCTCGGCAGCGATAACTGCGAGGACGCCGAAGGCAAACCGCCCGATCCCGCGCAACCCTGCGCGGAAGCCGAGGGCGACGCGCCGCGCGGAGCCATCCGGCGCTACGACTTCCGCTGGCCGGAGGGAAGCGTCAGCGGCTGGAAGACTTATGCTTCCGGCTTGCGCAACTCCATGGCGCTGGCTGTACATCCAGTAATCGGGTCTGCTGCTGCAGGGCGGAGAACTCGCGCGACTACATCCATCGCCGCATCCCCGGGATGGAGAACGACGACGGCCTGCCGCACGACGAGTTGAACCTGGTCCAGGACGGCGCGCGCTACGGCTGGCCCTACTGCTACGACGACGGCAAGCCGAGCCCCGAGTATCCGGCAGCGCAATGCGCGGATTTCCGTGCGCCGCTCGTCCTCTTGCCCGCTCACGCAGCCCCGCTCGGGATGACGTACTATTGCGGGAGCCCTGTTGCCGCTGGAGTTCCTGGACATGTCGTCCAAGAAATCCAGCGCGCCGGCAGGAAGCCCGTCGCGCTGATCGTCACCTACCACGGCTATCGGGCGACGGGCCATCGCGTAGTGGCGTTTCAGATCGACGCGATCGGCGTGCCGCACCGGCGAGCAACCGCGAACTGGTATGGGGCTGGGATGCGGGCGATGGGCGCCCGATGGGTGCGCCGACCGACATCAAGGTCGGCGCCGACGGCGCGATCTACATCACCGAGGACCGCAACGGCACCGTACTGCGGATCGCGCCGCGACAATAACAACGGAGGAGGAGCCAGTGTTTTCTCTTGCGGGCAAGGTTGCGCTCGTCACCGGCGCGTCGCGCGGGCTGGGCTGGGCCATGGCGCAGTCGCTGGCCAAGGCCGGTGCCACGGTGCTGATCAACGGGCGCGATGAGGCCACGTTGAAGCCGCGCGTCGAGGAACTGGCCAAAGCGGGATCTCAAGGGCGAGGCCGCGGCCTTCGACGTCACCGACGAGAAGGCTTGCGCGGCCTGCATCCAGGGCATCGCTCAGCGCCACGGCCGCTTCGACATTCTGGTGGCGAACGCCGGCATCCAGCACCGCAAGCCGATCACCGAGTTCGAGACCGCCGATTTCAAGCGCGTGCTCGACACCAATCTCACGGCGGTCTGGATGCTGGCGCGCGAGGCCGCACGCGTCATGATCCCGCGCAAGGCTGGCCGCATCATCATGACCGGCTCCGTCAGCGCGATCATGGCACGACCGACCATCTCCGCTTACATCGCGAGCAAGGGTGCAGTACACGCGCTCACGCGCGAGCTGGCGGTGGAGCTGGCACCGCACAACATCACGGTGAATTCCATCGCGCCGGGTTACTTCGCCACCGAGATGAACACGGCGCTGATCCAGAACAAGGAGTTCAACGATTGGGTGTGCAAGCGCACGCCGGCGGGGCGCTGGGGCACGCTCGACGAGATCGGCCCGGTGGCGGTGTTCCTCGCCTCGGACGAGGCGTCCTACGTGAACGGCCACGTGCTGGTGACCGACGGCGCGTTCAGCGCGTCCATGTGAGTTCTGTAATGATCGGTGCTCGGTGATCAGCGCGGCACCCGTCGTCGAAGCGGGGAGAGAAGACTATGGCGCAGGAAAAATTCCGCGTCGGCATCACACGCGATGTACTGGGCCCGAGCGGCGAGCCCGTGTATGGACGCGCCGCGCTGCGGATTCTGGACGACCCGTCGATCGAATGGGAATACCTGCCCGCCGCAGTGCCCGAGCTGACACCCGAGCACGCCAGCCGATACGACGCGCTGTGCGTCTTCGGCTCGCGCGTGAGCCGCAAGACGGTCACGGGCCCCGATCGTCGCCTGAAACTGATGGCGCGCTTCGGGGTGGGCTACGACGCGGTTGACGTGCCCGCCTGCACCGAGCAGGGGATCCTGCTGACCATCGCGCCCGATGGCGTGCGGCGGCCGGTGGCGAGCAGCGTGATGGCGTTTACGCTGGCGATGGCGCACCGCCTGGCGACCAAGGATCGACTCACGCGCGACGGACGCTGGAAAGAGAAAGCCGATTTTCTCGGCTACGGACTGACCGGCAAAGTGCTGGGCGTCATCGGCGTCGGCAACATCGGCAAGGAGGTGTTTCGCCTGGCCAAGCCATGGGACATGGTGCATCTGGGCCACGATCCGTATGTTCCGCAGGCCGCGGTGGCGGACCTGGGCGTCAAGATGGTGGACCTCAACACGCTGTTGCGGGAAGCCGACGTCATCTCCGTCAACTGCCTGCTCAGCGACGAGACCAAGCACCTGATCGGCGCGCGCGAGTTCGGGCTGATGAAGCCGAGTGCGCTGTTCATCAACACGGCGCGCGGGCCGGTCGTGGACGAGCCGGCGCTGATCGAGGCGCTCGCATCGAAGCGCATCACCGCCGCGGCCGTCGATGTGTTCGAGCAGGAGCCGGTGGCGAACGACAACCCCCTGCTCAAAATGGACAACGTGCATCGTCGCGCCGCACGCGGTCTGTCACACCGACGAGTGCATGCGGCTGCTCGGCGAGAGCGCTTTCACCTCTGCGGTCGATCTCGCGCATGGACGCCGTCCACGCCACATCGTGAATGCAGAAGCCCTCGGCCACTCGGCCTGGGGCGGCAAATGGCACAAATAGAACGACCAAAACGCGATGCAGCCGAATCCGATCAAGCAGAAGCTCCTCGCCGGGAAGCCGGTGTTCGGCACGTTCGGCTGGGAGTTTCTGGTCCCCGGCCTGCCGCAGATCGTGAAGGCGGCCGGCGCCGAATTTCTATTGCTCGACATGGAGCATGCCGGCACGCATCTACGAGCAGATCAAGACGCAGGCAGCGCTGTGCCGCGGTATCGGCCTGGTGCCGATGGCACGGGTGCCGACCAACCAGTACCAGTACATCTCGCGCGCGCTCGACGTGGGATGTATGGGCATCATGGCGCCCATGGTCGGCTCGGCGGAAGAAGCCGAGTTCATCGTATCGTGCACGCGCTATCCGCCGCACGGCCGGCGCGGTGCGGCATTCGGCTTCGCGCACGACGACTACGAGGGTGGCGACATCGCCGAGAAGATCCGCGTCGCCAATGATCGTACCCTGGTCATGTGCCTGATCGAAACCGCGGTGGGAATCGAGAACATCGACAAGATCGCTGCCGTGCCCGGAGTGGACGTGTTGTGGCTGGGACACTTCGATCTGACCAATTTCCTGGGCATCCCGGCGCAGTTCGATCACCCGAAGTACGTCAAGGCGATCGAGAAGCTGGTAGCGGCGGCAAGGAAGCACAACAAGATCCTCGCCTGCATGACCGCCAACGATGCCTGGAGCCGCGAATATTGGGCCAAAGGCTTCCGTCTGTTCGCCATGGGTGTCGATGCTCATCTGCTGCAAGGGGCGCTCAGGCAGGGGTTCCAGGTCCTGAACGAGTTGACGCGCGCGCCGGCTGCCAAGAAGAAGAAGCCGGCGTGAGTGCCGGAAGCGGCCAAGTAAAATTCAAGGAGCAAGGCAATGGCGCAAGAGAAGTTCCGGGTCGGCATCACCCGCGACAACCTCAAGCCCGATGGCAATCCCATCTTCGACCAGGCCTCACTCAAGCTCCTGGAGGACCCGCGCATCGAGTGGGAGTTTCTGCCGCAGCTCGAAGCCGAGCTGTCGCCGGAGACGGCGGCCAAGTACGACGCGCTCGCCGTGATGCTGGCCAAGATCACGCGTCAGACTGTGTCCGGACCGAATCGAAGGCTAAAATTGATCGCGCGCTTCGGCGTCGGCTACGACACGATCGATGTCCCGGCTCTCACCGACAACGGCGTGCTGCTCACCATCACGCCGGACGGCGTGCGCCGCCCGGTGGCCAGCTCCGCGCTCACTTTCATTCTCATGCTCGCGCATCGCGTGATGATCAAGGACCGCCTGGTGCGGCAAGGGCGCTGGGCCGAGCGCATGAACCACTTTGGCACCGGACTCTCCGGCCGCGTGCTGGGCTCCGTCGGCGTAGGCAACATCGGATCGGAGTTGTTCCGCCTGGCCATGCCCTTCGCCATGCGGCACCTGGCCTGCGATCCCTACGTCACGCAGGAATCGGTGGCACCGCTGGGGGTGAAGCTGGTGGACCTGGATACGCTCCTGCGCGAATCCGACTTCGTGTGCATCAACTGTCCGCTCAACGAGGAGACGCGGCACTTGATCGGCGCGCGCCAGTTCTCCCTGATGAAGCCGACCGCGTTCTTCATCAACACGGCGCGCGGGCCGATCGTGGACGAGAAGGCGCTGTACCGGACGCTGGCGGACCGCAAGATCGCCGGAGCGGCCATCGACGTGTTCGAGCAGGAGCCGACACCGGCCGACAACCCGCTGCTAAAGCTCGACAATCTGATCGTCACGCCGCACCACGTCTGTCTCACCGACGAGTGCATCAACACCGTCGCCGCGAGCGTGTTCAGCGCCTGCCGCGACCTGGCGCGCGGGCGGGTGCCCAGGAATGTGGTGAACCAGCAGGTGCTGGGGCGGGTGCCGTATTTTCATGCGTGAGGAGAAGATCCGCATGCGCACCAATCCGCTAAAGACCAAAGCTACAACGCGGCGAACAAGCGTACGGTCTGTTCGCCTTCGAGTTCTTCACCCCGGGCCTGGCGCAGGCCGCGCAGGAAGCCGGCGCCGAGTTCATCCTGTTCGACATGGAGCACTCGGGTGCCGGCATCGACACCATCAAGCAGCAGATGGCCTACTGCCGCGGCCTGACTGTCGTGCCCCTCGTGCGCGTGCCTACATACCAGTACCAGTTCGTCGCGCGTGCGCTGGACGTGGGGGCGCTGGGGATCATGGTGCCGATGGTGGAGACCGCCGAGCAGGCGCAGAGACATCGTCTCTTGGACTCAGTATCCGCCGCGAGGCCGGCGTGGTGCGGTGCTGGGTGCGGCGCACGACGACTACACCGGCGGCAGCGTGCCGGAAAAATTCCAGCAAGCGAACCAGCGCTGCCTGGTGATGGTGCAGGTCGAAACGGAGCGCGGCGTGGCGCACGTGGACGAGATCGCGGCAGTGCCGGGCGTTGACTGCATCTGCACCGGCTATCTGGATCTGTCCAACTTCCTGGGCGTACCGGGCGAGTTCTCCCATCCGACTTATCTGGCTGCGATCGACCGCATCGCCGCGGCGGGGAAGAAGCACGGCAAGATCCTCGCCACCGCCGCGCCCAACGAGGTCTTCGCGAAGGAATACGTCGCACGCGGCTTCCAGATGGTTTTCTTCGGCACCGACGTGCATCTGCTGCAGTCGGCGCTGTCCCAGCGGGTGAAGGCGATGCGCGAGCAATAGAGTTGCGGCACTGGACGGGACGCCGGCCCACCATGCACCTCGGCACACCAAAACAAGAAAGAAGGAGGAGAACCATGTCCATCGGCAATCAGACGGAGCGTCCTTATGGAGCCGCGGCCTGCAGCCGCGGCTGGCGCGCTGCCTTGCTGTCGCTTACCGTTCTGCTCGCTGCCCCGGCATCTGCTCAGACCCTCACGCTGCACGGCGCGGTGCAGTTCGCCGACGAGCACCCGTTCAACAAGACCCTGCTCAAGTTCGAGGAGCTTACCCGGAAGTACTATGGCAAGCCGATCAATTTCGTCCTTCACCGCAATAGCGAGCTGGGCTCGGAGAAGGACTACTTCGCCTACTTGAACCAGGGCATTTCGGTGGACTACGCGATCGTCTCGCCTTCGCACATGTCCACCTTCGCCAAATCGGCTCCGCTGATGGATATGCCGTTCCTGTTCCGCGACACGGATCACTGGCGCAAGGTCCTGGACGCCGACGCGCTCAAGCCGATCGCCGATGAAGTTGGCAAGAAGGCCGACGTCATGATCCTTGGCTACGCCGGAGGTGGTGTGCGCAACCTCATCGTCAACAAACCAGTGCGCAACATGGCCGATCTCAAAGGGCTGAAGATACGGGTGATGGGGGCGCCTATCCAGACGCAGACGTTCCAGACGATGGGTGCGGCGCCGTCGGTGATCGCCTACGCGGAAATCTACAACGCGATCCAGACCGGGGTCATCCAGGCGGCGGAGAACGAAGCTCTCGGCGTGGAGCAAATGAAGTTCTACGAGGTCGGGCCGTACATCTCCCAGACGCGGCATGCGATCACGGTGCGTCCGGTGTGCTTCAGCGGCAAGACCTTCCGCCGGCTGCCTGCGGATCTTCAGGCCGCGATCGTCAAAGCGGGCAAAGAGGCCGGCGAATACGGCCGCAACCTCGAATCCTCCGAAGATCGTGCGCGTCTGGAAAAGCTGGCCAAGGAGGGCGAAGCTCAAGCTGGTGGATTTCACCGACCGCGACCAGCTCCTCAAGCTCACCGAACCGGTGCGGCAGGAATACGCCAAGTCGGTTGGCGCCGAAGCGGTTTTCGCCCGCATCAACGCGATCAAGTGATCAGTGATGCGCGCTGTCTTCTCTGTGGCCCAGGAGTAGCCGAGTGCGACGAGCCATCGACGTGTTCTACCGCGTGCTGCAGGTTCTGCTGACGGCGCTGATGATGGCGTTGGTGGTGCCCGTGGTGCTGCAGATCGTTTCGCGCTTCACCGAGCTGATTCCGCGCTACATCTGGACCGAGGAGGTGGCGCGCTTCTGCTTCATCTGGATCGTCATGATCGGCTCCATGATCGCCGTGCGCGATGGCTCACACTTTCGAACTCGATGTGCTGCCGAAACCCAAGACCGCCGCTGGGCAGGCCATCAGCCGGCTCATCGTGCATGTGGCGATGCTGCTGATGGCGCTCACCTTCGTGATCTTCGGGTTTCGCTTCGCGCAATTCGGCCTGGACCAGGAGTCCGAGCTGACCGGACTCAACATGTTCGCCATTCACGTGGCCTGGCCGCTGGCGGGCGTAGCCTTCATTGTCTTCCTCGGCGAGAAGATCTGGGCCGACATCGCGCTGCTGCGCGCGGGCGGCCATGGGCGCGCTTGAGGTCGCGCTGCTCCTGTTCGGCGTGTTCATCGCGCTGGTCATCGCTGCGCGTGCCGATCGCTTTCGCGCTGGGGCTGGCGTGCATCCCGGTGTTCTTCATCGACGAGCGGCTGACGCCGTTCCTGCTGCTCAACGAGATGCTCAAGTCCTACAACACCTTCATCCTGCTGGCAGTGCCGTTTTTTCTGCTGGCCGCCAACCTGATGAACTCGGCGGGCATCACCGACAAGCTCGTCGCGCTGGCCCGTACGATGGTCGGCCATTTGCCGGGTGGCCTCGGCCACGTCAACGTAGTGGTGAGCATGCTGTTCGCCGGCATCTCGGGCTCGAGCACGGCCGACGCGGCGGGCGTGGGTGGCGTGCTGATCCCGGCCATGAAGAAGCAAGGATACGACGCGCCGTTCTCCTCCGCGCTGACCGCGTGCGCGTCGGTCATGGGCGTGATCATCCCACCCAGCATTCTCATGATCGTGTGGGGCGGGGTGATCTCCGTTTCCATCGGCGGTCTGTTCATCGCCGGGATCGTGCCCGGCGTGATGATCGGGCTTTCGCTGATGGGCGCGGTGCTGGTCTACGCCAAGGTGCGCAAGTATCCCGTCTACGCGCGGGCGTCGCTGCGGGAGTTCGTGCGCGCGCTGGGCAGCTCGCTGCTGCCGTTGCTGACGCCGGCGATCATCGTCGGGGGCATCGTCGGCGGACTGTTCACGCCGACCGAAGCGTCGGTGGTCGCCGTGCTCTATGCGCTGATCCTGGGCGTCTTCATCTACCGCACGCTCGGCTGGCGGCAGGTCCCGCACGTGTTCTACGAGTCCGCTCGCTTCGCTGCCATCTCGCTGTTCTGCATCGGAACCGCTTCCGCCTTCGGCTGGCTGCTGGCGTATTTCCACGTGCCGCAACTGTTCGTCGACGCGGTGTCGCAGATTCGGCGGTGGAGTGACCAGCGTCGGGCTTGATCGTTTCCCTGTCGTTCCTGGTCATCGGCTGTTTCATCGATGCCATACCGGCCATCATCATCCTCGGGACCATCCTTGCCCCGCTGGCCAACAGCGTGGGCATGCATCCGCTCCACTTCGCCATCATCGGCGTGATCTCGATTGCGTTCGGCCTGGTGACGCCGCCCTACGGCCTGTGCCTGATGATCGCCTGCGCTCTGGGCAACATCACCATCCGCGACGCCATGCGCGATGTGCTGATTCTCCTGGTCCCGATGCTCGGCGTACTATTGTTCGTGATCCTGTTTCCCGGAGGCCATACTGGCGTTGCCGCGCTGGATCATGCCCCAGTTCGTGCGTTGAGCGCGAGCGCGGATGGAGTATGCTGGTGCTGGCGACGGTCGATGGTAGAGGGCAAGCGATGTTCAAAGTGCAGCGCACCGGCAATACCATGGGCGCCGAGGTCGCCGATGCAGATCTTTCTCGGCCGCTGGACGAAACAGGATTCAAGGCGATCCAGAACGTGTTCCTGCAGCACCAGGTCGTGGTGTTTCGAGCGCAGAATCTGAGCGCGCCGCAGTTTCTTTCTTTCGCCCGCCATTTCGGGCCCCCCGAGCCGCACGTCCTGGACCAGTTCCACCATGCGCAGTATCCGGACATTCTCGTCCTGTCGAACGTGGTCGAGAACGGCAAGCCGCTGGGGCTGGCCGACGGCGGCACCTACTGGCACACCGACTACTCTTACCTCGACATCCCGGCGCGCGCGACCTTGCTGTACTCGATTCAGGTGCCCAAGGTCGGCGGCAACACGTTGTTCGCCGATCAAGTGACGGCCTACGAGGATCTGCCGGACGCCACCAAGAAGCGGATCCAGGGCCTGGTTGGCATCCATATCTACGGTAACCGTGACGATCCGGATCCCAAGTCCAGAACATCCGCTTACGGACCCGATGAACGGCAGAAGCAAGTGCGCGGCATCACCTATATCCGTCATCCGCTGGTGCGCAAGCATCCGCTGACCGGGCGCAAAGTCCTGTACGCCGTATCGGGCACCTCGATCGGGATCGACGGCATGCCCGACGATGAGGCGCTCGATCTGTTGCGCGAGCTCGCGCGGCATTCGACGCAGACCAAGTATCAGTTCAGCGTGAGCTACGGCAAGGGCGACGTGGTAGCGTGGGACAACGCCGCGGTGCTGCACTCGGCGACGCTGGTCGATCCGGATGATGCGCGCACGCTGTGGCGGATCACGGTGAAGGAGCGGGAGCGGCCGGTGGCGTGATGGGCAGCCCGAATTACCCGCGTGCATGTTTCGACTCCGTGGCTCGCCTACCGTACGTCTTGAGTCCACTAAGGCGCGCCACGAATCCGTTCGTCCTGAGCGTAGGGCGCGCAGCGTCCGGAGTCGAAGGATCAGCGCGAACCGCAATCATCGCCAGCCTGCTAGGATGCTTCCTTTTCGGGAGCCCCGTGCATTCCGCTAGCTATCCCGATCCGGTTGCGGGCGACTATGTCGTCCACGACTTCCGCTTCTCCACGGGCGAGGTGCTGCCCGAGCTGAAGCTGCACTACACGACGCTCGGAACGCCGATCCGCGATGCGGGCGGCGTGGTGCGCAATGCCGTGCTGGTCCTGCATGGGACCACCGGGCGCGGAGCCAACTTTCTCACCGAAGGCTTTGCCGGGACGCTGTTCGGGCCGGGGCAGCCGCTCGATGCGACGCGCTACTTCATCATCCTTCCCGACAGCATCGGCAACGGGCAGTCGAGCAAGCCGAGCGACGGGCTGCGCGCCCGCTTTCCCCGCTATAACTATGACGACATGCTGGTGTCCCAGTATCGGCTGCTGAACGAGAAGCTGGGCGTGAACCACCTGCGGCTGATCCTGGGCGTGTCCATGGGGGGTATGCATGCGTGGCTCTGGGGTCAAAGGTACCCGGATTTCATGGACGCGATACTGCCGATGGTGTGCCTTCCCACGCAGATCTCCGGCCGCAATCGCATGCAGCGGCGCCTGGTCATCGACGCGATCCGCAACGACCCGGAATGGAACGGCGGCAACTACGTCAAGCCACCTCAAGGCTTTGCCACCGCGCTCAAGATGGCGCTGATCGCCGCCAGCAGCGCGCGCCAGCTCCAACTCGACGCGCCGACGCTCGAGAGTACCGATCGCTTGCTGGACGGCTACGTTGCCAAACGCCTCGCGGAGAACGATGCCAACGATTTTCTGTACGCCTGGGAAGCGAGCCGCAGTTACGATCCGGGCCCCGGTCTGGACCGCATACGCGCGCCAGTATTCGCCATCAATTTCGCGGACGACGAGATCAATCCGCCGGAATTGGGCGTGATGGAGCGGAGAGGTCGCCCGGGTACCGCGCGGGCGCTACATCCTGGTACCAGCGAGCGATGAAACCCGTGGCCACTTGAGCTTCTACAACACCGTGCTGTGGAAGGCCCATCTATTGGAACTGCTCGCGGCGTCGGAAGGGCGGTGAACAGCAGGGACGATCTGGCAAACTGAGCCTTGAACATGAGCGAACGAATTCAGGACTACCGCGGCAAGCGCATGGTCGTGCGCTTCGACGGCCGGAAGTGCATCCATTCCCGCTTCTGTGTGCTGGGTGATCCGGACGTATTCGTGCCGAATGCGCCGGGCGCATGGATCCAGCCGGACGGTGCCTCGCCCGAGACCGTGGCAGAGATCGCGCACAATTGCCCTTCGGGTGCTATCACCTACGAACGCGTGGATGGGGGGCCGCAGGAGTCCGCTCCGAAAGTGAATGTGGTGCGCATCCGCGAGAATGGACCGCTTGCCTTTCACGCCGAGTTGGAAATCCAGGGTCACGGGGCCACCTATCGCGCGACTCTGTGCCGCTGCGGAGCGTCGCAGAACAAGCCGCTGTGTGACGGCAGCCATAGCGCGGCCAAGTTCACCGCCACCGGTGAGCCGCCGACCCAGGATTCGACGGCGCTGGAGCGGCGCAACGGGAAGGTCGTCGTCGCTTTGGGCAAGAACGGACCGCTGCTGGTGAAGGGCAACCTCGAGGTGGTGACGGGAACCGGCCGCACCGTGCTGCGCACGCAGAGCACGGCGCTGTGCCGTTGCGGCGGGTCGGCCAACAAACCCTATTGCGACGGCACGCATGCGAAGATCGGATTCGTCGGTGAGTGAGCCGCCATCGCGCTGACGACCGTGTCCCACGCCACGATACGCCCCCGGTGATCCGTTCCGTGCTCTTGGTTGCACTGCAGGTGGCTTTGGTGCACCATAAACCGCCCGGACTGCTTGGGACGGATTCCAAGCCGTGCCGGACGCGAGTGGGCGAGCACCTTACAACCAAATTGCGCATGGGCAGCCGGCCAGGTCGGACAAGACAGTATTGGCGGGTCTGGATCGTCCAGATCGCGCTGCTGTGTCTGCTTGCCCTCCACAGCATCGGCCTGCTGCACAAGCACGTTACTGCGGCCGAACACGATGCATGCGTTGCCTGCCAGGTCGTCGATCACCAGGCGCTCGATGTGCCTGACATTGGCGCCAGCGCCCTCCTTGCACTGTGGCTCCTGCTGTTCTTGGTTATGCCTTGTCATCGAGGCGTCGTCCTCGTTGCCGAGTTGTTCCGCCGCCCCCCTTCCCGCGCACCCCCCTTCTTCTTCTCCTCCTAAGCGCTGTCAGCGCTCGCGGTTGCGTCGGCCATCCGGCCGATGATCCTGTCTTCTTCGCCTTGCCCGAGCGCCGACGCCGTCCCCGCATAGGGGTTCTCCATCTTTGAGAATTTGGCCTCGCCGGTCATCGACGAGGGGAGAGGGCAACCGGAGAAGCTCGAAATGAATTGTGATTTCCCCAGTGCGCCGAGGGGCGCGCTGACTACGCGTCAACCGGTGCGAGCGACGGAACCGCTCGGCGGGCAGCATGTTCGCGCTTAAGACCTGGTCCGTCGCGCAAGGCGAGCATTGGCTGATCCTGGGTCCGTCCGGCAGCGGTAAGACGACGCTGCTGCACATCCTCGCGGGCATTCTCACCCCGAGCGAAGGCAGCGTCGCCATTGCCGGGCAGGATCTCGACCAGCTTCCTGCGTCCGAGCTCGATCGTTTCCGCGGCCGCCACATCGGCATCGTGTTTCAACGTCTGCACCTCATCTCAAGCCTGACGGTGCTGGACAACCTTCTGCTCGCGCAATATCTGGCCGGCACGAACGCAGGATCTGCAGGGTGCGCACGCGCTGCTCACGAGCCTGGGCCTGGCCGACAAGGCGCACAGCCGGCCGCATGCGCTCAGCTTCGGTCAGTCTCAGCGCGCCGCCGTCGCCCGGGCCGTGGTGAACAAGCCGGCCTCATCCTGGCCGACGAGCCCACATCCAATCTGGACGACGCGAACGCGGCCGCCGCCCTCGACGTGCTGCTCGCGCAGGCGCGGTCGTGTAACGCCACTCTCGTGATTGCAACCCACGACCGACGAATCAGGCGAGCGGTTCGAGCATCAAGATCACCTTGGGCGGCTACGCTCGTGAATCTCCTGACGTTTATCGCTGGCCTACATCCGCGCAAGGGCGCTGAACTCCGCGCTCAACGTGCTGCTCCTCGGCCTGGGTGTCGCGACCATCGTCGTGCTGCTGCTGTTCACGCACCAGTTCGAGCAGCGGCTCGAGCGTGACTCGCAGGGAATCGATCTGGTGGTCGGGGCGAAGGGCAGCCCGCTGCAGTTGATCCTGTCCTCGGTGTATCACGTCGACATTCCCACCGGCAACATCCCGCTGCAGGACGCCGAGAAGCTCAAGACCAACCCTCTCATCAAAGCCACCGTGCCCCTGGCCTTGGGCGACAGCTACGAGGGTTTTCGCATCGTCGGAACGAATCACGACTACGTGTCGCTATACGATGGCAAGACCGCCGAGGCCGGCTGTGGGAGAAGCCTTACGAAGCGGTGCTGGGCAGCGAGGTCGCTGCGCACGCCCGGCTCAAGTCGGCGACAAGTTCGTCGGCAGCCACGGCATCGTCGAGGCGGGGGAGAAGCACGAGCACTCGCCGTACACCGATCGTAGGCCTGCTGGCTCCGACCGGCAGCGTCCTGGACCGCCTGGTGCTCACCAGCGTGGAGAGCGTCTGGGAGATCCATGGTCAGGGGCCACCACGACGAAGAGACGAAGACGAAGAGGACGAACAGCGGCGATCCGAGCAAGCCGCGGCACCTCCAACCGCAGGAGCTCACCGCGGTGCTGGTTCAATACGCTCGCCCATGGCCGCGGCGATGCTGCCGCGGCAGATCAACAGTCAATCGGCTTTGCAGGCCGCCTCGCCCGCGTTCGAGTCGGCGCGGCTGCTCAATCTCGTGGGCGTCGGAGTCGCAAACCGTACAGGCCTTCGCGTTGATCCTGATCCTGTGTGCGGGTCTGTCCGTGTTCATCGCCCTGTACAACGCGCTACGCGAGCGCAGCTACGACCTCGCCGTGATGAGAAGCCTGGGCGCGTCGCGCGGAAAGCTGCTCGCGGCAATTCTGATCGAGGGGCTGATCCTGGCGTTCGGACGGCGTCGTGCTGGGCTTGGCCCTGGGGCATCTGCTCACCGAGGTACTGGGAGGGTGGCTGCAGGCCTCGCAGCGCGTTTACGTCACCGGGTGGACCGTCGTGCCAGGTGAGCTCGCGCTGGTCTCGGCTAGCGCTCGCCGTCGGACTGCTCTCCGCCCTGCTTCCGGCTGTTCTGGCTTATCGCACCGACATCGCTGGAGTTCTTGCACAGAGGTGAATCATGAGACGACTCCTTTGGATCGCTGCGCTTCTGGCGTTGATTGCACCGCTGGTATCTGTCCGCCAACCCAGACGCCCAAGGACGACGTATCAGCGACTGACGCGCCCGCTTCCGCTGCGGCATGCCTCCGCGCGCTGCCCCAGCCGACTCGAAGGGCGTGGTGTCCTGGAAGACGCTGGCGTCAAGTCGAGGAAGTGAAAGTCAACCACAAGCTCGTGCCAAAGTTCAGCGCCGCAGATCACCGCGCTGGACACCAAGGAAGTGAAGCTGCAGGGGTTCATGATGCCGCTCGAGCCGGGCGCGAAGCAGAAGCGATTCCTGCTCTCGGCCAACGTGCCCAGTTGTCCGTTCTGCATGCCTGGCGGTCCCGAGTCGCTGATCGAGGTGCTCTGCAAGAAGCCCATCGCCTTCAACATGGAGCCCATCGTCATCTCGGGGAAGCTGTCGGTGCTGAAGGACGATCCGACCGGACTCTGGTACCGGGTCACCGACGCGGCGCCTGGTTTCGGACGGGAAGATGTGAAACGCGTGCTCCTGCAGCCGCTGCGAAAGACGGCGACATGACTGGTCTCGCCGATCGCAGCGCCTGACCGGCGCAGGTGGGCGATGGAGGAGTAGAGGGATGAAGAAGTCGAAGCCAGCGAAGATAAAGTGACGGCGAGAGGAATGGTTCTATCTGGGTTGTCTGGGGCTGGGTGCTGCGTCTGCGCTATCAGTTGCTGTCTCCATCATCGGCGTCCAGGCCACCGACGCCCGACCATCCCGTCTAAGCTGCTCGAGGCGCCTGGCGTTGTCCCTTGGTACGCGCTGAGCAAGGTGAGCTTCGTGCAGCGCGACGGGAAGTCCGACGCTTGAATTCGGCGATGGCATCAGCGCCCTCGACGGCAAGGCGGTGAAGCTGCGCGGATACATCACGCCGCTGCAATTGGGCACCGATCAGAAGCATTTCCTCCTGAGCCCCAAGCCGCCGTCCTGCGCGTTCTGCATCCCGGCCGGACCCGACGAGATGGTGGAGGTGTTCAGCAAGACGCCGGTCAAGTATTCGCTCGAGCCCGTCACCGTCTCCGGCACCTTCGCCGTGCTGTCGCAACGATCCTGGCGGCTTGTTCTACCGGATGGCGGATGCTGCACCGGTCTCATCAGAGGGCCGACTTTAACCGACGCGACACTGCCTATTTGTCACGCAATTGTGGCGAAAGAGTTCACTGGCTGCCCGATGCAAGCGCGCGCTACCCTATGTCCTGATGGCCTTCGTCCTGCTGGTTGCCCAGCAGGCAGGATACGAGCACGCGCTCTCGCACTTCGACCAGTCGCTCGCCGGCCAGTCAGGACAAGCAGCTTCCGCACACCAAGGTGTGCGACAAGTGCGGCTTGTCGGCCCAACTCGGCACCGGGCTGCTCGGCCATTCCGCACCGGTCGTCGCGACAGGCCGCCGCCACTTCTGCCGTATTCGTGCCCGCCGCAGGTCGTCTACCTCGCCACGCCTCGGCGTTTCCTGTCCCGGGCTCCGCCCGCCTTTCTCTGAATCTTTTCGCGCTGTCCGCGCCCAGTCGATGGTGGGCGGCGCGAGCATTTCAACGAATCTAGAAGGAGAGACTTCCCATGTCGAACCGAAACGGCCCTGCGGGCGGCATGACGGCGCTCGCATCTCATCGCCTTGGCTTCCGGCGGGCGTGCGAGCCCAAACCAACCGCAACTGGATGAGATCCGCAAGCAGATCCAGGATCTGAAGGACAGCTACGATTCACGCATCAAGGCGCTCGAAAATCAGCTCAAGCAAACAGAGGAGGCCGCAGCGAAGGCCCAAACCTCTGCCAGCCAGGCGGAGAGCGCCGCCACCCAGGCCAAGCAGAGCGCGGAGTCGGCGTCGCAAGCGACGGGGCTCAAGCCGCCCGCGTCGCCGAGCGCGTTCAACCCGGCCATCTCGCTGATTCTCCAAGGCGGCTACTACAACTCCAACCAGAATCCCGCCACGCGCAGCGTCACGGGCTTCCTGGGGCCGGACGGAGTTGGGCCTGCCCGCGCGCGGCTTCGACCTCGGCGAGACCGAGGTCACCATGTCGGCCAACGTCGACCACCTGTTCTACGGCCAGGCGACCTTCTCGATCGAAGACGGCGTGACGAACGTGGAGGAAGCCTTCTTCCAGACCACCTCGCTGGGCCATGGTCTGACGGTCACGGGCGCGCGATACTTCTCGGGTGTCGGCTATTGGAACTCTTTCCACACACACGCCTGGGATTTCCAAGACGCATCGCTCGTGCAGCAGTCGTTCCTCGGCGAGAACTTCAAGATCGACGGGCTCCGGGCGAGCTGGATCGCACCGCTGCCGGTCTATGTCGAGTTCGGCGCCGAAGGTGGCAAGCCGGTCGAGTTTCCCTTCCCGGAAAGCGACCACAACAGCAACGGCTTCCAGGCCGGGACGCTGTTCGCCCATCTGGGCGACGACATCGGCGTCAGCAACAGCTACCGGGTCGGTGTCTGGGGGCTGAACGCCAAGAATCAGGTGACCGACGCGCCTGTACCGGCCCTGGACTTCACCGGTGTCGACAATACGCTGACCGGCGGCAACACGAAGCTCTGGGGCCTGGACTTCGTCTACAAATGGGCGCCGAACGGCGATCCCGCCTATACGAACTTCAAGCTCACCGCGGAGTGGATGCACCGCAGTCTCGACGGCACCTCTTGACCTGCCGGTGCGGCACTACCGGCCCCTTCACCGACAACCAGTCCGGCTGGTACGTCCAGGGCGTATACCAGTTCCACCCGTACTGGCGCGCTGGGCTGCGCTACGACCAGCTGAGACGAGGGATCGTACGACCTCGGCACCGGGCTTGCTGGCACGCCGGCTTGGCACCGCCGGATTTCACGCCCAAGCGCTGGACCGCCATGGTCGACTGGAGCCCATCGGAATTCAGCCGCTTCCGGCTGCAATACAACCAGGACAAGTCGCAGCAGGGCATCACCGACAACCAGTGGTTCCTGCAATACATCTTCAGCCTCGGCACGCATGGTGCGCACAAGTTCTGACGGCCGAGTAGCGTGCCGCACTCTATCGATTTGAGCGAAAGGATCAATCACATGAAAACGATCTTGAGCCTCTTAGGCCTCAGCGCCTTGCTGGCCTGGACCGGGCCGGCCCCGGCGGCGGTCAACATCTTCGCGTGCGAGCCCGAGTGGGGTGCTCTGGCGAGCGAGATCGGCGGCAATCGCGTCAGCGTCTATACCGCCACAACCGCGCTGCAGGATCCGCACAAGATCCAGGCGCGGCCGAGCCTGATCGCGCGTGCGCGGAGCGCGGACCTGGTCGTTTGCAGCGGCGCCGAGCTCGAGGTCGGCTGGATGCCCGTGGTCATCGGGCAGTCCGGTAACGACAAGATCGCGGTCGGCAAGCCCGGAAATCTGGAGGCGGCCAACTACGTTCCGCTCAAGGAAGTGCCGCGCCTGCTGGACAGGTCGATGGGAGACGTGCACCCGCGCGGCAACCCTCACATCCAGTGGGGTCCTCAGAACATCCAGCTCGTGGCCGATGAAATGGCCAAGCGCCTGGCTTATATCGACCCTGCAGGCAAAGCCTATTACGAATCCCGCCTCGCGTCCTTTACGCAGCGCTGGGCGGAAGCGACCAAGCGCTGGGAACAAGAGGCCGCATCGCTCAAGGGTGTTGCCGTCATCGAGCATCACAAGGAGCTGACCTATCTTTTCGATTGGCTGGGCATGCCGGTCGTCGGAGCGCTGGAGCCCAAGCCCGGCGTCGAGCCCACCGCCTCACATCTGTCCGAGCTGGTCGAGCAGCAAAAGACAAATCCCGCCAAGCTCATCGTGATAACCACCGAGAAGAACCCCGACGCCGCGGAGTGGCTCTCCGGACAGATCAAGATCCGCGAGATCGCGCTGCCCGCGTCCGTAGGAGGAACGCCAGGGGCGAAGGACCTGTTCAGCATGTACGACGACGCCATCAACCGGCTCCTCGCCGCTGAGAAGTCATAGCCGCAGCGGCGCTTCGAGCAAGCCCTCTCCGCGCACGGTCGCGGGGAGGCTTTTCTTACTGGACGACAAACGAAGATGGACAACAGCGGTTGCCTGGTTGACGTGGAAGAGCTGTCTGCGGGGTATGCGCGTCCGGTGGTCGGACCCGTGAGCTTGTCGGTCTTCCCGGGCGATGTCATCGGCATGCGCGGTCCTAACGGTTCCGGCAAGTCGACGCTGCTGAACGCCATTGCCGGCAGTGCCAGGATATTTTCCGGTCGCGTCGACAAGCGCCCCGGGCTGCGCGTTTCTCATCAGCAACAGAACGCGCTGCCGCTCGACGACGTACCCCTGTCGGGCCAGGAGTTGCTCGCGCTCACGGGTGCAAGTGGCGAGTCTTTGCCTGCCTGGATCAAGCCGCATATCAAGCGCCGGCTGGATCGGCTAAGCGGGGGCCAGCTGCAGTTCCTGCACGTCTGGGCGTGCCTGAAGGCGCCGGTAGACCTGATTCTGCTCGACGAGCCAACCAACAACGTCGACCCTCCCGGAGTAGAGCATATGGCCGAAGAGCTGACGCGCATGCGCGCGTCGCACGCGATGATCGTCATCAGTCATGATCAGCACTTCCTGGAACGAGTCTGCACGCGCGTGGTGGAGCTGCCACATGAACCTCAGCGCTCTGGTCGATCCGCTGTTTCGGCTGCCGTTCCTGACCGGCCTGATGTTCGCGTTGGTGCTGCCAGTCCTGGGAATGTACCTGCGCCTGAGGGAGGAATGGCTGGCCGCGCTGGCGTTCGCCCAAGTTGCGGCCGCCGGTTCACTCGCCAGCTCGATCCTAGGCCTTCCACCGCAAGCGGGTGCACTGAGTCTGACCTGTGGCGCGGCGGCCCTGAAGGGCTGGATCGCCCGTGCCGGCAACAACGGTTACGCGCTCCTCATGATCGTGGGCTGGGCCTGCGCCATCCTCATGCTTGCCAATGTTCCGATCGCGGAACACCTCGGGCACGCCCTGTTCGACGGCCAGCTCTACTTCACGGGGATCGGGCAGCTTGTCGTCGCATTGCTGTTCCTGGGCGCGACTGCGAGCCGTGCTCCCATGGCTTTCACGCCGGCTCCTGCTGGAACGCATGTTTCCTGATTTCTTCGGCGCCAGCGGGCTTTCGGCCCTCAGGTACCATCTCATCTTCGACCTGCTGATCGCCGCGGGGCTGGCTCTCGCCACTTCCTCGATAGGGGTGATGGCGAGCTTCGGCCTGGTGTTCGTGCCGTCCATGATCGCCTACCGGGTGGGTCCCAGCTGGAAGACGTCGGTGATCATCGCGGGCAGCTTCAGTCTTGGCGCCTATCTTGTCGCCTTCGGCACCGCGCTTTTGTTCGATCAGCCTTTCGGGCCGGTGTTGGTGATCACCCTAGCCACGTTTGCGGTGTCCGTCTGGCTCGTGTTGCTCGCGCTCCAGCGGCGAGCGCCGACGGGCGTTACAGTTTCAAGCTAGCAACAATCGGGGAAGCTTCAAGCCCCCGGTGCACCCAGAACTCTTTCGCTGACTGCCTGGCCGCTGCCCGCGTCTTCCACCCACACCCAGAAGCGATTGCTGCCGTTCACCTGCTCTTCGGCGCGTGGCCGGTAAGTGTGACCCGCCTGCGCGCGGAACGCCACCAGCGCCTGAGCGATAGAGATGCAATGCTTCGGGTCTTCGTTGCACAGATAGACGAAGAACCACGCTGACCGATCTCCGGGCGAGATCGAGAGTGCCGAATGCACGCGCCAGTCCGCCTGGACACCATTGACCGAAACGATTTCCACGTAACCGCCGCGATACACCTTCCCCCACGGCCCATCCTTGACGACCGCTGTCTGATCGGTCGGTTTCGGGTCACCGAGATACGCGCACGCAGACAGGATCAGGAGTGTCCCAGCGCGAAGGAATAATGAAATGAGGGCAGTCATTCCGGTGTGCGAATTAGAGAGGAGGCGTTACACCGTGACCCAGGTCTCGGAGAAAGCCAGGAATGCGGTGCTGCTGTCTTTTTTGCCGGCGAACTCGCGCGGGAACGGTTTGCCGGCCACGCCCTTGCCGTTGATGCTCACCCGCACGCTGGGGCAGTCGGCAAACAGCGAAAACATCTCATGCTTGCCGGTGGCCGATTTCTCCTTCGGCATCTCGACGATGAACGGGGCGCCCAGATTTTCCCAGGTGAGGCTCACTTGCCCCACCGCGCTGCGGAACCATTCCGTGTGCGTGGTGCTGCCGTCGCCCGCCGCCATGAAGTCCCACGCCGGTTCGATCCGAAGCGTGGAAAGTGCCGGAGTGCCTTTGAACGCTCCGAAGTAGGCGACGAAGTTGTCGCGCAGATATGCGGCCAGTGGCTCGTTGTCGGTCAAGCACAGGTTGGGCTTGTTCGGGTTCTTGCCGTTTCCGCGCGGGTCCTGCAGCAGGAAGGCGGCATGCCCCTTGCCGTGGGGCGAGAGCACCACGCGGAAGAAGCTGATGAGTGTCACGAACGGGCCGTCGGGGGTTTCCTTGAGGTACATGCCGGGGTTCTCGCCGGACCAGTCGACTCTGCCGGGGTTGATGGCTGGGCGCGTCATGGGTGGGTCTCCTCGTTAAAGTCGTTTTTTCAGGAAATGGCAATCGGCAGCGTTGGCCGCGGGTAGAGCATGTCAAGCAAGCTGCAATCGGGTGGTCCGGCTGCGGGTCGACGAGCGACGCTGCGCATTATCTCTCTGATGCGCACACCGCGGTTGGCTAAACCAGCCGGGCGCCGGAGAGGCGCTCCAGGGTGCGCAGCGGGGAGCGCTCCGGCCGGAGCATCGCCGAGATCGGCAGAAGGAACGTCTGCTCCAGCAGGTACTGACCGCCCAGCGCAGCGTGCAGGACCTGATCGGTGAAGCAAACCCAGGTGGAGCCGGCGGGGAAATCGAAGCGTTCCCGCCACGCCTGGCGCTGGTAGGTTTGATCCAGCTTGCTGTGGTCGTGCAGCCCCAGCATCAGATGATCGTAACGGGTGCGCGGGGACTTGGTGATGCCCAGCGCCTTGAGGGCCACCGTCTCCAGCGGCATCTGCCTGCGCACGCCCGGCACGAAACGCCGGGCGAACGGCTCGAAGGGCTCGCCCAGCAGCCAGGAGCGCGGCCTGCTGTCCGGGCTAACGTTGCAAAAGACGCGCAGGATCCGGCGACCCTGATTGGGCCGCGAGGCGAAGGCGTCGACATGCAGCCGGCTGTCGTCCTTGCGGTTGGACGTTCCCCGCCCTGCGATCTCTACGGGACGGTAGCTGGCCAGCCTGGTTTCGAGCGCCCCGGCGTAGCGGGGCAACAGCCGCTCCAACAAGCCGCGCGTCTGCGACGAGAAGCGCAGCACCATGCGGCGCAGCACGTCCAGCTCCGCGCCATCGAGCGCGGCCCCGGAGACCCTGCCGCTGGCTGGGTCGATGGCGACGTTCTTAGACCGGCCGTCGGAAACCGCGGGCGTCAGTAACCTCTGTTCCTCCGCGCTGAGCGGAAAGTCGAGGCGCTCGAACAACAATACCTGGCCCTCTTCGAGCCGGTCGAGCAGGTAATCCTGCTCGTGTGAACTGAACCCGCAATCCCAGCTGCCCACGCGTTCGACGCGGACGACTCCCACGATTGTCTCCCTCTCGTGAGTCCTGCCGCTCTTCCGCAATCCCCCCAGGAAAAGAGCGCACGAAAAGTGTAACGCCAGCGAGCGAGAAAACGGTTGACTTTATGCCGGCAGGAAGCCGTGCCGCGTGTCAGGCCGATGCCCAGGCGATCGCCGAGCGGTCGAAATCGAGCACGCTTCCGCGCCCCATCAGCGCGAGGGCAACGTCCATTTCGTTGCGGAAGATCTGCAGCGCCCGGCTCACTCCGGGGCCGCCCATGGAAGCGAGACCGTACAAGAAGGGGCGGCCGATCATGCACGCGGTGGCTCCCAAAGCCATCGCCTTGAGCACATCGGTGCCGCGGCGCACGCCGCCGTCGAGCAGCACCTCGACCTTGCCCTCCACCGCGTCGACTACGTCGGGAAGCGCCGAGATGGCCGAGCGCACCCCGTCCAGCTGGCGGCCGCCATGGTTGGAGACGATCACTGCGTCCACACCATGCTGCGCGGCGAGCTTGGCATCCTCCGGGTCGAGAATGCCCTTGAGCGCCAGTGGGCCACCCCAGATGGACTTCGCCCACTCGATGTCCTTCCAGGTAATCGATTGATCGAACTGGGAGTTGACGAATCCGGCGATGGTGAACATGTCGTCTTTTCCGCCGGTGGCCCCGACAAGATTGGCAAGCGTCACCCGGGGGCCGGTGAGGAATCGCCACACCCAGCCGGGATGCAGAGCGAAATCGATCAGGTTCGACAGCCGGAGGCTCGGCGGTATGGTGAGGCCGTTGTGCACGTCCCGGTCGCGCTGACCCTGCATCGCGAGGTCCACCGTGAGCACCAGCGCCGAGCATCCCGCGGCCTTGGCGCGCTCGATCAGCGCCCTGGATAGTCCACGGTCGCGCATAACGTAGAGCTGAAACCAGATCGGCCGGCCGGTGGCCCTCGATACGTCCTCTACGGTCGAGGTCGACATGGAGCTCAAGCAGAATCCGGCGCCGGCCTTGTCCGCAGCCTGCGCGGCTTCGATCGCGCCGTTCGGCCACAGCATGCCGGGCAGCCCGGTGGGCGAGAGGATCAACGGCAGGTCGAGCTTCCGGCCCAGAACGGTGACCGACTGGTCGCGCTTGGAGACGTCGGTCAGCACGCGGGGAAGCAGTGCCAGCCGGTGGAAGTCGCTCTGGTTGGCGCGCAGCGTGACCTCGTCCTGCGCGCCGCCGTCGATGAAGTCGAATAGCGCACGGGGCAGCCGGCGCCGCGCCAGTTTGCGGAAGTCCTCGATGTTGGCGATGATCATGGGTGAAGGGTGAAGAGTGAAGGGTGAAGGTCAAGAGTGAAGCGTAAAGGACTCCCTCTCCCCGCACTCTTCACGCTCAAACGTCATTCACCGACAGTATCGCCACGGCATACGCCTTCAGCTTGAGCTTCGAGAACGTCCTTCATCGGTTTGTACGTCGACTGGAAGCCTGCGGGGTCGGTTGTCGCTTTGCCGAAGCTGTCTTCGTCCAGCAGGGTGCCGAGCACTGTGCCCTGGGCACCGCTGATCGAAACCGTCTGCTCCTCTGCAGTGAGGTTGGCGATCCACAGCGTGGTCCCGGCCTTCGCGCGATAGGCGAGGCATTTCACCTTGGCCGTGTCCGACGACTCGGCGGACACAACCCTCTGCCCCGCGCCGTGCGCCAGCCCGCTGATCACGTGGTATACGGGATAGACGGCAGGGTGCGATGACTCATCGTAACCTGGCTGTTTGAAATCGGTCTTCCGGTAAATGATGCCCAGAGGCCCGGTGGGCGCGGCGAGGCTGATCGCCTCCACATCGGTGGGCACGAAGGTGGCAACGTAACCCAGCGTCCACGCAGCAGAGAAGAGACCGCGCTGGCGCGGGTCCATTCTGGCCAGGCACACGCGCTGGTTGTCGGGGTTGGGGGTGTAGGTCTTGCCGTGCGGGTTGTCGCGGGCGCCAATGCCGCTGGGCCCGACGCGGTATGCGGTCTTGCCGGCGAACGAACGCGTGGTGCTGACCTGGTAGGGAAGCGCTTCGAGCGTTTCCATCACCGAGCGGTCGTCCGCCGCGTGCACGATCGGGCAGGTGGTGTTCATCACGAAGTCGAGCAGCTTCTGGGGCGGGTGCTTACGGTTGAGCTCGGTGAAGAAAGAGAACATGCCACCGCCCAGCCGCACTCCAGGGAAAGCGTCACGGGCGGCAGCGTAGAGATCCTCCAATGCCGGCGCGGGTGGCCGCGGCCCGCCGGGCAGGACGGACTTGAGGTCGCCCACCGGACAGACGGCGACTGCGGAGAGCTTCAACCCGGATTGCTTCACCATATCCGCGAGGCGCTGCAGTTCAGATTTATAGTCGTCGAGGCTTTCGACTACGACCTCGAGCACGCAGTCGGCGCCAGTCTGCTCGCACAACACGCGATAGCCGTACAACTCCTTCAAGCCGTGCCCCGCACGCGGGTCGAATTGGCACTGCAGGAACCGCGGCGCCGCACGCTTGAGCAGGTCGAGCCGCTGCACCGCGTGATCGATCTCCTCGGCCGGCATGCCGAGGCCGACCGGCTGCAGGCTCCCCCGCGTCGCCGTGCCGAGCTTGATCCCAACGCTCTTCGCGGCGGCGGAGCCGGTGCCCTTGGTTGCTGTTCCCGACAGCGTTACCTTTACCGACTGCTTCACGCTCTCGCCTGCCGTGAGCGTGTACGGCCAGGGCAGGGCGAGCGGGCGCACATAAGTCTTGAACGACGCATCGGTCCAGTTGCGGTGGTCCTCCATCTCCCAGGTGTCGCCCTCGAAGCGCACGGTGGCTTTGATGCCGGGCGTAAACTCGTGGGTGAGCGCACGGATGTGCAGGAACGGCTGGATCGGATTCACCCGCGCGGGGAATTTCGACTTCTCCACTTTGCCGTCCACATGCTCCACTTCGACAGCATTGCCGACCACGCCTTTGAGCGGATGGAGCACGACGAAGCCAGTGCGCGCGGTGAGGAAATCCGTTTTCGGTGTCGCAGTGCCGTTGAATTCCAGGCTGCCGTCCGCACGGCCCTCGATGGTCGCGTCATAGGCGATCTCCTGGCTGCCCCGTTTGCATACCGCCTGGTAGGACACCGAGAAACCGTCGGCACGCTGGTCTACTTTGAGGTTGCTCAGGGCTGGTACATAGGTACCCCAGTTCTCGTCGCGCACCAGAAAGGCTACCGCGCGCAGGACCTCTATGCCGTCGACCTTGAGATAGCGCAACTGACCGTTGTCGAACTCCACCGAACGTCGGCCCGGCCGTAAGCGTGCGCCCGACCACGTCGGGCTGGTCGGTGCCGCAGAGAATGACGGCGCGGGAGACTTTGGTCTGATTCATGGTTGTTCACGCCTCACTTCAAGAAACCACTAATTCCGTCGCCGGATCCACGAGCACCACCCGGTTCATGTCGATGGCCAGTTCGATGGTCTCGCCCGGCTGCGAAACATCGTGGGCTTGCAACTCGGCGACCACGGCGGCGCCCCCCAGCTTGAACGTGGCATAGGTCCGGGAACCGGTCGGTTGCACCAGCTCGATCGCCGCCGTGTAGCGCACGAGTCCCTGCCGCAGCTCCGGCGTAGCGCGGATCATGTGCTCCGGCCGCACACCCAGGGTAATCGCCTGGTCCCGCCGTCCAGCCAGTCTTTCGAGTCGGCTGGCGGGCAGCGACAGCATGGCGCCGTCATCGAGGCGCACCGCGAGTCCGTCATTGCCGGCAACCACCCGCCCAGGCACGAAGTTCATCGCGGGTGAACCGAGGAACCCGGCCACGTAGCGCGTGGCTGGGCGCTCGTACAGATCGAGCGGAGCCCCAGCCTGCTCGATCAGGCCGTCACGCAACAGCACGATCCGGTCGGCCATGGTCATGGCCTCGATCTGGTCATGGGTCACGTAGATCATGGTCTTGCCCAGTTCCTGGTGCAGGCGCTTGATCTCGCCGCGCATCTCGTCGCGCAGTTGCGCATCCAGGTTGGACAGCGGCTCGTCGAACAGATACAGGCGCGCGTTGCGCACCACCGCCCGGCCGATGGCAACGCGCTGCAACTGGCCGCCCGACAGCTGGCGGGGAAAGCGGGCAAGCAACGGCTCGATGGCAAGCATCTGCGCGGCCCGCCGTACTTTCGGCTCGATCTCCGCCTTGGGGGTTTTGCGCGCACGCAGTCCGAACGCGATGTTGTCGAACACTGTCATGTACGGATACAGCGCATAGTTCTGAAACACCATTGCGATGTCCCGGTCGCGCGGAGGCACGTGATTCACGACTTCGCCCGCGATTTCGATGGTGCCCTGGTCGGCGTCCTCCAGCCCGGCGATGGTGCGCAGGAGCGTGCTCTTGCCGCAGCCCGATTGCCCCACCAGCACGGTGAACTCACCGGCGGAGATTTCCAGGTCGACGCCCTTCACGGCGTGGACCGGGCCGTAGTATTTGTGGAGCGCTGTGATTTTCAAGTCGGCCACGTGTTCACCCCTTCACCGCTCCAAGCGATATCCCCCGCACCAGGTAGCGCTGCATGAACGCCACCACGATGAAGATCGGCAGCGTGCCGAGCACCGACATGGCCGAGATCTTGGCCCAGAAATTCGACTGGCCGCCGAAGTAGTGCGTGACCTGCACCGTGTACGTCGTGACTTCCGTACGCGTGAGTACGAGGGCGAAGATGAACTCGTTCCACGCAAACACGAAGGTAAAGATCGCGGTCGCGAACAAGCCTGCACGGCACATCGGGAAGACTACTTTCCAGAGGACCTGCCAGCGTGTGCACCCGTCCACCAGTGCCGATTCCTCCAGCGCATGCGGAATGTCCAGGATGTAGCCGCGCATCATCCAGATCACGTAGGGCAGGTTGAACGCCGTGTACAGCAGGATCACGCCGACGTACGTGTCGACCCAGCCGAGCCATACGTACAGCAGGAAGATCGGAAACACCACCGCGATCGGCGGCACCATGCGCTGCGAGATGATCCAGTTGGCAAGATGGTCGCCGCCGGTCTTGAAGCGCGCCAGGCTGTAGGCGCAGATGGTGCCCAACAGCATCGCGATCAACGTGCTCACACCGGCTATCACGAAGCTGTGCCAGACGGTGGTCGCATCGCCGTCCTTGAACAGCACCAGGTAGCTGTTGAACTGGATCTGGCCCGGGTACCACTTGGGCGGGTAGGCGAAGATCTCCGCGGGCGTCTTGAACGAAATCATGAACAGCCAGTAGATCGGGAAGAGGAAGAAAAGCGTGATAGCTATCCCGCCTGCCAGCCGCAGGGCGGTGCGGATACGCTGGCGGCTGTGCACGTTAGTCATCTATCTAGCCAGTTCAACGCGCTTCAGCGCCGCGAACACCACCACCGACAGCAGCACGATGATCAGCAACGCGACGGCCGCCGCATAGCTGGTCTCGAACTGTTGAAATCCCTTGATGTAGGTGAAGATCGATATCGTCTCGGTCATCGTCCCCGGCCCTCCGCGTGTCAGCGCCCAGACGATGTCGAACAGCCGGAACAGGTCCAGCCCGCGAATCAGGATAGCTATCGCCATGACGGGCCAGATCGCCGGCAGCACGATACGGAAGAACGTGCGCCAGTAGCCGGCACCGTCGATCGAAGCGGCTTCGAGCTGTGACTTGTCCACATTGGCCAGCGCTGCCAGCAGCAGGAGGAACATGAACGGCGTCCATTGCCAGACCTCTGCGACGATGATGGATGGGTACACGAGGCTCGGATTGATGGTCCACATCAGGGACACATTCTGCCCCGCGATCCAGCCGATGATCTGGTTGATCGGGCCGAAGCGGGTGTTGAACATGAGCGCCCAGGTGGCTCCCGAGACGATGGGCGAAACCACCACCGGCAATACCAGCAGGGCGATAAAGACTTGCCGGCCTGGCAGCTTGTCGACGAACAATTGCGCCATGGCCAGTCCCAGCACCAGCTCGAGCGGCAGCGCGATCGCGGTGAAGATTACCGTGTGCAACAGCGCCTCCCACAGGCGCTGATCATGGAACAGATGCGCGAAGTTGCGCAGCCCGACGAAGCCGGTGTCGGTCTCGGTCATCGTGATGCCCTGGAAGCTCACCACGATCAGATACACGAGCGGAAAGACCCCGATCAACAATAGAACGAAGATGGACGGGCCGACCAGAAAGTACTTGAAGTTGCGGTCGGCGAAGGCGGCTCGCTGGCGAGCGGCGGATGGAGCCACGGTGCAGTTCGTTCTGGTGGGCCAAAAAAACCGGGAGCGCCTCGTGCGAGCGCTCCCGAGCGATTCATCTGGCGACACCGGTCGAGGCGCCGCCGCTACCGGTCCGGGCTTGGGCCCGGACCGGCTATGCGCTTCACTTCGGATACGCTCCGGATTTCGCGGCCCAGGCGTTGTACACGGCCTTCTGCTTGTCTACGCCCACCTGCTGTGTGATCTCGTCCCACTGCTTGGCCACGTCGTCGAGAATCTTCTTCGGATCCTCGCCTGCCCACAGGCGGCTGATACCCTGGCGGATGGCCTCTTCGTACTTGTCGGTCTGGATCAGCGACAGGTCGAGCAGCCCGGTCTTCGAAGCGTCCTGCAGCGCCTTGAGGTAGTCCTTCGCATCGGGCCACCGCGCGAGGTACTGCGGGTTGGTGTAGTGCGAGTTGCGGAACGGATCGCGCAGCGTGTAAGGAAGCTGCACGCGCTGATTGCTGATCTCCTCGCTGTTCAGCCATTGGATGAACAGGTAGGCCTGCTCTTTCTGCTTGCTGGTGGAGGCGACCGAAAGCGCGAAGCCCGCAGCCAGCTCAGGATGTCCGCCCGGCGGCAGCGCGTAGCCGACCTTGTTCGCGATCGTGGACTTCGGCACCCAGTCGAGCGCCTTCTCGTCGGCGAGATAGCCCGCGGCGAAGCGTCCGTAAGGCGGCCACGAGATGGTCATCGCGCTCTGGCCCTGGAGGAACACGGCGAGGTTCTCGACGAAGCCGAACTTCTCGACGCCCGGCGGCATGAAGCGGTTCTCGTTGCGCATCTCGGTCAGCACCTTCACGCCGATCGGGCTGTTGATCGTGGCCTTCATGGTGCTGGGGTCGAAGAACTTGCCGCCCTCGTTGCGGAAGCGCTCCTCGAACATGAACATGGTGTAGGGCGGCTCGCGGAAGAAGCAGCCGCCATAGATGCCCTCGCTCTTCAGCGCGTCGGTCAGGAAGCTGCCGATCTGTCGAACTGCTTCCAGGTCTTGGGCGGGGCGAGGTCGTAGTTGTATTTCGCCTTGAACGCCTTTTGCAGATCGGGGCGCGCGAAGATGTCCTTGCGGTAGTACATGAGGAACACATCGCCGTCATCGGGGAAACCGTAGATCTTCCCGTTGACGGTCATCTGGTTGTCGCGATATGTCGGCGCGATCGTCTTCAGCTCGTTGCGGTACTTGTACTTGTCGACGTAGCTGTCGAGCTGCTCGAGCGCACCTGCCTGCACGAGGTCCGGCATCCATGCGGGGATGACGTTCAGCGCGTCGTATGCGCCGGTACCGGCGCGATACTCCTGCATGATCTTGGTGAACATCTCCGCGGTCGGCACCTCGACCACCTTGATCTTGCAGCCAGTGAGCTGCTCCCACTTGGGGCCGGAGAAGTTGAGCGGGTCGAGCGACTGCAGGCCCGCCTCCCACACGATGGTGATGGTCTTGCCGGCGCAGATCTTCTTGGCGGCGTCGACCGCCGTTTGCGCGGCGCTTTGGGCTCCGGCGACACCGGCGAAGCCCAGGCCAGCGGCTGCGAGGATTGCCAGGAAGGAACCCTTGATCAGGCCCCCGCGCCGACGAACCTGATACCCGGGTACGGGAAACGAATCCCCCATGATGCCTCCTCTCTTGTCTTGGAAATTATTCGTACTGGATCTGGCTCCCCGTGATGCCGCAATGCCGAGGGCCTCCCTGAACAGCCAGTCGATTATGTTGAACAGGCCGTGACAGTGTCAAGCCGAAGCGGTGGCAAGCCGCATGGTTGCTGGCTTTCGCCGCTATGCAACATAACTTCGGGGGCGTACCCCTCGCCTCGGGTACAATGTGCTCCTGAGTGGCCCGCACGGTTGCTCGCGGACATCGGCGCCAATGCCAGACAATGCTCTACTGCAAGTCCTCCTGATCGGCGTATCGGGGCTGTTCGGGGCCGGCCTGATGTATTTCGTTTTCATCGGCGTGCGCGCCATCTTTCGCCAGTCACAGCGCATTGCCAGCAGCGCCGGACACCTGCGGGGTGCGGCGGTGTGGCGGGCCGTTCTCCGCATGGCTGTCTGGGCTGCGTTCTTTGGCGTCTTCTATCTGTTCCTGTACTTCCTCGGCCTGCGCATCGGTTGGTGGGCGCTGATCCCGGCCGCGATCGGGTTGGCAGGCATCATCTGGGGCTTGCTGCAGGCCGATCGCCTGCTCACTGTGCGACGCAGAAGACGTGCGCCAGCAGGTTGGCATCGCAGCTACGCTTACCGGGCTGATGGCAGGGTTCGTCTCCATCATCTGGTTCGCCGCGGTGCACGGCGGCTGATTCCCCAGGGAGAAATATGAGCGAGGCCGAATCGCGTGCTGCACGCATCATCAGCGAGCACCGACTGGCGCGCCGGCGTCTGGCTGCGCTGGATCCATCGGTGCGCCCCGCGGACGAGGCCAGCGCCTACGCCAGTCAAGACCAGTTGCACGCGATCCTGAGTTCCGCAGGCTTCGGACCGGTGGTCGGGCCACAAGATCGGCTGCACCACTCGCGTGATGCAGGAGTTCCTGCGCATTCCCAACCCCTGCGCGGGCGGCGTGTTCGCAAGCCAGGTGCACCGCAGCCCGGCCGTCGTCCGGCACGCGGATTGGGTACGCCCTGGAGTGGAATGCGAGATGGTGGTGAGTCTCAACGCGGACTTGGGCCTGAAGCAAGCGCCGTTTACCCGCGAAACCGTGGCTGCGGCAGTCGGCGCGGTGATGGCCGGGATGGAGATCGTCGACGACCGCTATGTCGACTACAAGAGCCTGGATACGCCCACGCTCATCGCCGACGACTTCTTCGACGCCGGCTGCGTGCTGGGTGCGCCGGTTGCCGATTGGCGTTCGCTCGATCTCGCGTCGCTCACCGGTGTGACGCGGATCAACGGCGTCGAAGTCAGGACGTGGCCGCGGGTCGGACGTGATGGGCCATCCATTCGAGGCGCTGGCCTGGCTGGCCAACGCGCTGGCGCGACGAGGCAGGAGCCTGCGTGCGGGCGAGTTCGTCTTCACCGGCAGTGTCGTAGAGACGAAGTGGCTGAATCAGGGCGATTCGGTGGTGATGACGATCGAGGGGCTGGGTGGAGTGGAGGCGGTGTTTGAATGAAGTGAAGCGAAAAAAAAGAGCGGTGACTCTCGCCACCGCCCTCCAGTTGAAGCTCGTAGTTCCTATTGCTAATACAGCACGACCGGGTTGCCGGGCGAGCCGGTGGCGCCGATTATGCGCAGCGGTGCCCAGATGAACGCGCCTTCCTTGATGCCGGCCTTGACCAGCGACTCGGTGTCCACGTTTTCCAGGTTCCAGATACCGCGGCGGGTCTGCATCTCGGTGTGGCAGGGCACTGCGTAGCCGTCGCCTTCCTCTCCGAAGGGCTGCGCATCGTTGGCGGAGGTGTCGCCCATTTGCAGGGCGATATCCTTGGAGGCCATGCACTCGCACGCGCTGATGCCGAAGCCGGGTTCGCCTTGCGCGAAGATGGCGCGCGCGGCGGCACGCTGCTCGGCGTTCAGCGACTTGTACCGGCCGTTGCCCCAGGTGTTGCCCTGGCCGGTGTGCAGAGCGACGCAATCGCCGGGTTGCAGATTCGCTGAGACCTTCCGCCTTCATCATGCCCTTCATGTCAGTCTGCGGTGACGATGCCCGGGGCGTCTGCGGCTCTTCGGAATCGGCAGCATTTCCGCGGCTGCCGGAATCGTGCCTTGCGACTTGCGGTAGGCAACCGCGTCCAGCACCACCAGTCGGCAGACGAAGCCGAGTTCGCCGACGTGCTCGACACCCAGCGGCCCCATACCCAGTACGCGGCCGCCCGCGCCGCGCTCATAGGCGTCCCAGCTGATGCGGCCGTTGTAGAACATCGGGCCCTTCGAGGTGTTCACGCCGATGTGGCCGGGACCGTCGAACTGAGTCTGGATCTGGCCGATTTCGGTGGTCACCAGTTCGTCGTGGTAAATCAGCGCGTTCTTGCCGAACGGGCCGCCGGTGGGTGTGCCAGGGATGCTCATCTGCCAGCCGCGCGCACCGAATGCCGGTGCTTCGCGGTGGTAGTACTTGCCGATGGTGATGGACTTGTACTGCTTGACGGTGGCCAGTGCGCGCTTGATGTTGGCCGAATTCTTGGTGTGGTTGGCAGCTGCCCGCCCTGTCGTCCGCGCCCCACTTGGTCGGGACCAGTTCCCGGTCAGGGCGATATCGTCGACCGGTCCTTTCAACGTTTGTGCCATGGCGGACCCGGCGAACAACGCCAGAACCACGCCCGAAATGATGGATAGCTTCATTAGAATCTCCTCCTCCGTGAATAAGCCTTTGTGCAACGTATTGGATGTTCTTGATGATTTCCAACTCTGCCTGGTGGGGCGGGAACTGCGACGTTCTTACCCTGCAGACAGTTGATAAGATGGCATGATTCGGGCCTTCATTGCAAGTTGTAATGTTGCAAGTTGTAATGCGCTCTACTCCTGCCGAAAGGCTCGGCGGAGGCCTCCCCTCGGGGAAGCGGGCCAGAAGGAACTGAAGCAGCGAGATGCCGGACCAGGCGAAGCCTTCGCATGGACCGACCACGTCGGGGGAAAGCGGTGCTAAACTGATCCGCGCTTGTCTGGAGATTTGCATGAAAACGTCGGTATTCCACACCTTCCTCGGTCCGGTTCTCGTCGCAGGACTTGCGGCACTTTGCGCCGGCATGAGTGGTGCCTTGGCCTGCGGAGAGGTGTTTCGCGGTGACATGGTCACCGCGGATCGGCAATCGGGCCCCACCGCGCGCGGTGAATCAGCGACTTTTCCTTTCCTCGGCGCCGGCTGGTTTCAAGCCGCCGAAGTGGTCAAGACCGGCGGTTTCAACGACAACACCACCGTAACTTTGGAACTCGACGGGGAACCGGCGATCAGCGCCTCGTTTGCGGATCTCAAGAAACCCTGGATGCAGCTCAGTACCCCGTTCTTGATCACCAACGTGCGTACCGAAGGCAGCACCAGCACAATGACCATCTGGTACGTGACCGAACTCAAATTCCGCACCATGGCGGTGCTGCGCGTCGACGTGGAAGAGGAAGGCGTCGAGGGTCTGAAGATACGCACGGTCATGAACAAGCCGGCGCCGCACGAACACCTGATCGGACAGGCCGGCACCGTGGCCGCGCTGCCGGCGTTCAAGTAGCCGGCTTGTTCATCTTTCAGGTTTATTGCTTGTACGGCTCGACCTGGGCCGCTTTCACTGAATAACCCACGTCGATATCGGCTGCCCCGTCCACCATCGACAGGCTTTTCTTCAGGGCCCCGGCGGTGAGTCGGCCGGAGACCCAGACCGGCTCGAACATTCCCGTGATGGTCACTGGTTTCTCGGGTCTCACCAGCACGATCTGGTTCGGCGGTGGAGGCGGCGTATGGATGCAGGCGCCGACCCAAGGCACCAGCAGAAATTCGCTGACTTGTTTCCCGGCAAATTCCAGCGGCAGCAGATAGCCGGGAATCCGGATTGACTGTCCGTTAAGCAGCGGGTTCACCGCGCGGCCGCGTTCAATGATGTCCTGGCGCTGAGCTAATAGTCCGTCGACCTCGACGCCCGCCAGTTCGAGTTTTTTCGCCAGCTCCGCTTCCCGCTCTGTGTCCGCGCGCGTGATGCTCTGGTCGCCGCGTGTCCGGCGGTCGCGGATTGCCGCGATGTCGCTGATCTGCTGGAGCTGGTCCCGACTCAGCTTGAGGAAGGGGTTTTCCATCGCCGCCGATTTCGGCACCAGGTCCGCCCACATCACCTGCCGGATGTCGTCCGCCAATAGCGGCGATGAAAAAATGGCTGCGAGCAGCAGCCAGGCATTTCCTATCCGCGGTTTCATGCCGATGCTCCCATTCAAAGTCTCAATGTCAGCCCGTCGGCCAGAGAACATCGATAAGTTCTCCATGCCGGGAACAATCCGATTGTCGCTCCCGCAACCGCCACCATCGCCATCAATCCGATTTCCCGAGAGCCAGGCCAGCCGGCCGCGATGAACAGTCCAAGCCGCGCTTCCAGCCAGGATTGCCCGGCGATCAAACCAATGTACAGGGTCGCAACCCCGAGCGCGATGCCAGCCGCCGTGAGCAAGATAGCTTCGCCGAGGATCAGCGCGAAGACATGCAGGGGCCGCGCGCCGACTGAACGCAGGATCGCCATTTCGCGGCGGCGCTCGTTCAGCCCGGTGAGCATCGCCACCAGCATTCCGGCCAGCCCCACAACCGCCACCAATGCCGAGACCGCGAACAGCGCGCGCTCCGCCGCGCCGGTGATTTCCCAGATTTCCTGCAGTGCCAGGCCGGGAAGCACCGCGGTGAGCGGCTCTCCGGCGTATTCGTTCACCTGCCGCTGCATCGCCAGGGCCGCACTGCGTGACTTCAGGCCGACGAGGAAGGCAGTGATTGTTCGCGGTGCGGATGCATGCTCGCCCCCCAAGTGACCTCCGGCTTGCATCACCGCCGCGAGCGGATCACCGGATCCGCCCTCGGAAGCGTCCTCGTGCAGCGCATCGAGTCCTTCGAGCGTCACGTGCACCGTTCGGTCAACCGGCGTTCCGGTGCGCGCCAGCACCCCGGAAACCGTGTAGGGGTGGTGCTCGTGCAGAGAGAAACTCACGTCGCCGCCGCCGTGGGCGATCACAATCTGGTCGCCGGAGTGGTAGCCGAGTGCGGACGCCACCTCGGCGCCGAGCACCGCGTCATTGTCGCCGTTGAACGCGGCGCCCTCGACAATTTCGAGCCGCCGGTCGCGCGCAAAACGAAAGTGTTCGAAAAAGTCACGGTTTGTGCCTAGCACCCGGTAACCCCGGTGGGAATCGCCGAGTGATAGAGGAATGGTCCACGCCACCTCGGGGCGCAGCGCCAGCGCGCGGTAACTCTCCCAACGCACGTTGTTGGTGGCATTTCCGATGTGAAACACCGAGTAGAGCAGCAGATGCACCGGGCTCGCGCGCGCGCCGACCACCAGATCGGTGCCGGAAATCGTGGCAGCAAAGCCCTCGCGCGACTCCTGCCGGATGCGCTCCACGCCCAGCAGCAGCGCGACCGCGAGCGCGATCGAGAGCACGGTGAGACCCGCTGTAAACCTGCGGTTGCGAAGACTCTTGATCGCAAGCGACGGGATCATCGGCCGCTACTATTGCCGCTTGCGCGATTGATCCCGGCGAGCCGGATTGTGCGGTCGAAGCGCGGCGCGAGCGACGCGTCATGGCTCACGAATACCAGCGCCGACCGGTCGCGTTCGCATTCGCGGAACAGCAGGTCGAGAAAGGCCGCGCGCCGGTCCGCGTCCAGGGACGAGGTCGGCTCGTCCGCAATCACCAGTTCCGGCGCACCGATCAGTGCGCGCGCCGCCGCCACCCGCTGCTGCTGGCCCACGCTCAAATCCGTCACCTGCCGGCGCAGGATGTCGGTACCGCCCATGTCGAGATGTTCGAGCAGGCGCAGCGCCTCGGCCTGCACGCCTCCCGTGGTCCGTGCCGCGTGCATGCGTCGCCGCGCGGAGAAGCCACATGGCAGGCAGACGTTCTCCAACACCGACAGATAAGGGATGAGATTGAACATCTGGAAAATGAAACCGATGTGGTCGGCACGGAAACGATCGCGCGCAGAGCCGCTCATGTCTGTCATGTCGCAATCGAGAATCCGCACCGCGCCTGACTGAGGCACCACCAGACCGCCGATCAGACTCAGGAGCGTGGACTTTCCACTGCCGCTCGGGCCAAACAGGAACACGCGCTCGCCCGGCGCGACGCGCAATTCATCGATGTCGAGCAAAGTGTGCCCAGAGCCGGCCCAGGAGAAACGCAATTGCGATATGGCGATCGTGTCGGCGCCGGGCACATCGCGAACGCGTGCCGGATCCCATCGATCGGGAACAGGAGAATCCATGACGGCAGCCTGTCGGACTCAAGACGATTCGCGGCAGTCACAAGAGAATTTCACTGCCGCGGCCGGCCTCCTGCTTCGGCTCGGGCATCGGCTCGCCGTCGATGACCCGCATCAGGCGATCGAGTCCCGCGCGCAAGCCGCCATAAAGATCGTCCGCGCGAACTTTGGGGATGAACTCTTCCTCGATCAGGCGCTTGGCGACGGCGTCCGGCACCGCGCGTTCCAACCCATTTCCGACCTCGATGCGCATCGCCAGGTCGCTCGGGGCGATCACCACGAGGATGCCGTCGCCGACGCCCTTGCAGCCGATCTTCCATGTCTCCGCCACCCGGATGGAGAACGATTGGATCGGCTCGGGATAGGTCGTCCCGGTGATCAGTACCGCGATCCGGCTGCCCTTGCGCGTCTCGAACGCATCCAGGCCCGCTTCCAGCTCACGCTTCTGTCCGGCGGTCAGTGCGCCGGTAATATCCAACACGCGACCTGTCAATGGCGGAATTGGCGCGTATTCCGCGATGGCGCAGAAGGCAAGCAGCAGCGCGGCCGCCGCCGCGGCGCGCAAGAGCGGGATCATTTCGTCACTTGTTCTGCGCCGGCCCGGGCTTGGAGGAATCCACGGCCCGGGGTTTTGCGATGGCCGGTTCGTTTTCGACCGTGAATGTCGGCTTGACCTTGTGGCCAAACAGCATCGCCGTCAGATTGCTGGGGAAGGAACGCACGGTCGCATTATAGTCCTGCACCGCGCAACAGGACCCTTTCCTGCGTGATTCATTCCCGCCGAGCGGCCAGGACGTCACACCACACGTCAGCTGTATGTAAGCTTCCTGCAGGGGCCCTCGAACCCGCTAAGCTCCTGTACTGGCGTTGACATATCTGGGTAGTGCGCATTAAGGTTGAGCGCCTATAGCACTCGGACGCAAAGGAGCCGCCGCGTTATGGGTCCACCCTGCGAGACATCTGGCGTCCGAAGGTCGCCGAGGCCGGCCCTGACGCGGGCGCTCCAACTGGACAGACATCGAACTAGGGGAAATCAAGTGATTTCGGATCGAGATATCGCCTCATACCGGGAAAACGGCTACCTGGTAGTGCCGGACGTGCTGGACCGTAGCACGCTCACCACGATGAAAGAGGTCCTCGCGGACCTTATCGCCAAGGCCAAGGGCGTGCCGACGCACAACGATGTGTACGACCTGGAGCCTTCCCATACGCCGCAGAACCCCCGTGTGCGGCGCATCAAAAAGCCGCATACGCTGCATCCCGTGTTCTGGGATTTCGCCAAGAGCCCTAAACTGCTCAGCGTTCTGACGCGGCTGCTGGGACCGGACATCCGGCTGCACGGCTCCAAGCTGAACACGAAGGACCCCAAGTACGGCTCGCCGGTGGAGTGGCACCAGGACTGGGCCTTCTATCCGCACACCAACGACGACCTGCTGGCGGTGGGCGTGATGCTGGACGACATGGAGCTGGAGAATGGTCCTGTGCTGGTCCTGCCTGGCACTCACAAAGGTCCGATCTACAGCCATCACGCGGAAGGCCGTTTCTGTGGCGCAATCGACCCGGACGCAGTGCCGCTGGACTTCAGCAAAGCGGTGACGCTGACTGGCAAGGCGGGCTCGGCCTCGTTCCATCACGTCCGGCTCGTCCACGGCTCCGCGCAGAACACGTCCAACCGCCCGCGCCAGCTCCTGCTGTACGAGGCCGGAGCGGCGGACGCCTGGCCGCTGGTGAACTTCACCAGCCTGGAGTACTTGAACAGCCAGATGCTGTGCGGCGAGCAAACCATCGAGCCCAGAGCGGAGAAGGTGCCGATGCGCATGCCGTTCCCGCCCGCGCTGAATCAGGGCTCCATCTACGAGAACCAGACCTCGCTCAGCCGCCGCTATTTTCAGCCGGTCGAGGAAGCCGCCGCGAAATAGTTTGGCGAGCGCGGGGCCCGCCGTGGCAGTCGGTTCGTGGCTCGTGATTTCGTCAGGCATGAGTCCGAGCCGCGCTCTCCGATCGCCAATAGCGCACCTTTCACTGTTCACGAGGTTAGACACATGCAGGTACGCGCAGCAGTCGCCTGGCAGGCGGGTGCGCCGCTGTCCATCGAGACCGTCCAACTGGACGGGCCCAAGGCTGGTGAGGTCCTGGTCGAGATCAAGGCCACCGGCATTTGCCACACCGACGAGTTCACCCGTTCCGGTGCCGATCCCGAGGGCCTGTTTCCCGCCATCCTCGGCCACGAGGGTGCCGGTGTCGTGGTGGACGTGGGTCCCGGCGTAAAGAGCCTCAAGCAGGGCGATCACGTCATCCCGCTGTACGTTCCCGAATGCCGCGAGTGCGAATACTGCGTGAGCCGCAAGACCAACCTGTGCCAGGCCATCCGAGTGACGCAGGGACAGGGTCTGATGCCAGACGGCAGCAGCCGCTTCTCCATAGCGGGGAAGAAACTGCACCACTACATGGGCACTTCGACCTTCGCCAACTACTCGGTGGTTCCGGAGATCGCGCTGGCCCGCATCCGTCAAGACGCGCCCTTCGACAAAGTATGCTATGTGGGTTGCGGCGTGACCACCGGCATCGGCGCGGTGATCAACACCGCCAAAGTGGAGCCGGGGGCGAACGTGGTCGTGTTCGGCCTCGGCGGCATCGGGCTCAACGTGGTGCAGGGTGCGCGGCTGGCAGGCGCCAACATGATCGTGGGCGTCGACCTCAACCCGGCGCGCCGCGCGTTGGCGGAGAAGTTCGGCATGACCCACTTCGTCAATCCCAAGGACATGTCCGAAGCGGAGCTCGTGCCGTATCTGGTCAATCTCACCAAGGGCGGTGCGGACTACAGTTTCGAATGCATCGGCAACGTCAAGGTGATGCGCCAGGCGCTGGAGTGCTGCCACAAGGGTTGGGGCGTGTCGGTCATCATCGGCGTGGCCGGCGCCGGACAGGAGATCGCAACGCGCCCGTTCCAGCTCGTCACCGGCCGCGTGTGGAAGGGCACGGCGTTCGGCGGCGCACGCGGCCGCACCGACGTGCCCCGCATCGTCGACTGGTACATGGACGGGAAGATCGACATCGACCCTCTCATCACCCATACGCTGAAGCTCGACGACATCAACCAGGGCTTCGACCTGATGCACTCGGGCGAGTCGATCCGCGCCGTTGTCGTCTATTGAACGGCTCGAGCCACAGCCGTGTGTGGCTAAAATGCCCGACATGAAAATCATCAGCGAGCACAAATGCTTCGATGGCGTGCAGGGCTACTACAGCCACGACTCGCTCGAGATCGGCCTGCCGATGCGCTTCTCCGTATTCCAGCCCGCGCAGGCACGCAAGCTCAAGGTGCCTGTGCTCTACTACCTGGCCGGTCTGACCTGCACCGAAGAGACGTTCATGATCAAGGCCGGCGCACAGCGAGCGGCTGCGAAGGCCGGCGTGATGCTGGTGGCGCCCGATACCAGTCCACGCGGGGCGAACGTACCGGGAGAGAGCGACTCCTGGGATTTCGGGCTCGGCGCGGGTTTCTACGTCGACGCTACCCAGGCGCCGTGGTCCAGCCGCTACCGGATGTACAGCTACGTTACGCGTGAGCTGCCGCAGGTCATCGCCGAGAACTTCCCCGCGGACAGCGGCCGGCAGGGCATCTTCGGCCACTCGATGGGCGGACACGGAGCGCTGGTGTGCGCACTCAGAAACCAGGGTCAGTATCGCTCGGTTTCCGCGTTCTCTCCGATCTGCGCGCCGACCCGCTGCCCGTGGGGCCAGAAAGCGTTCACCGGTTACCTCGGGAAGGACAAAGCGGCCTGGCTGGAATACGACGCGACCGAGCTGATCGCGCGCGACGTCTTCGACGGAACGATCCTGATCGATCAGGGCATGGCGGACAAGTTCCTCGCCGAACAGCTCAATCCCGATGCATTCGAGGCCGCGTGCAAGAAGGCGCGGCAATCGCTGACGCTGCGGCGGCAGTCAGGGTACGACCACGGCTACTTTTTTATCTCGACCTTCGTGGAAGACCACCTGAGGCATCACGCTGCGGCTCTGAATCGCTGAGCCTAGCAGGAGGTGACCGTGCAAAAGCTGCTCGTGTATCAGTCGCTCTGGGCCATGGAGCGCCGCCGGCCCGACCGGCTCGAGTGGACTCTCCCGGAAAAGCTCGAGATGATCCGCGACGCCGGCTTCGACGGTGCGGGTGTGCGCTTCTTCGACTTCAAGTACGCGCAGGAAGTCACCGATTTCCTCCGCGCGCACAACCTGACCTGGCAGGCACAGTGCTATCCGAAGACGGTGGACGACTTGAAGCCGATCCTGGAGCATGTCAAGGAGCTGGGCGCCGACCATGTCAACCTCCAACCGGACGTGCGGCCCTACCGGCTCGAGGACTGCATTCCCTACATCGAAGGGTGGCGGCGGCTCGCGCACGACGCCCGTATCCCCTTGCACATCGAGACGCATCGGGATCGCATGACCACCGACTTGTTCTTCACCCTGCACTTGCTGGACTGCTTCCCCGACCTGCGGCTCACGGCGGATATCTCCCACTACGTGGTGGGGCGCGAGTTCGCCTGGCCCATCTCGGAAGAGAATCACGCGCTGATGCATCGCATCCTCGATAACGCGTGGGGGTTCCATGGGCGCGTGGCGAGCCGCGAGCAGGTGCAGATTCAGATCAGCTTCCCGCACCAGCAGGAGTGGGTCGACCTGTTCATGGGCTGGTGGGAGTATGGATTTCGCAGTTGGCGGCGGCGCGCCCCGAAGGATGCGACGCTCACGTTCCTGTGCGAACTGGGACCGAAGGAATACGCCATGACCGGCCCGGATGGCTACGAGCTGTCGGACCGCTGGCAGGAGGCGCAGATGATGAAGGATATGATTCGCGCGCTGTGGAGAAAGCTCCAGGATGAGGATGCGAGCGTGGTACGAGCCGCATGAGATGTCGTGCAGAGCGCTGAAATCCGCGGGTTCCCCCGCTCTGCGCATTGTCGTTATCCATACCGTCTGCAGGAGACCACGGGGTCCACGTCGCAGCGCTAGGAGTCATCTAGTCATCACCCCGTCGGATGCGATCGCCTCACACTCACTCGACTCACCTACCGAAGCACCGATCGCATCGACCGCTTAGGCATATCGCCTTCCCTTCCTTTTGAGGTCGATCCCCGCAACCTCGCCGGGTTTTAACGGACAGCCGGCCGGTCAATCACGTCCGTCGAAACGATCGACAGTCCCTGCCCGCAAGCCGCGCTTGACCATTGCAGTTAGTAATAAAGCGGGTGTTCTTGAAATAGAACAGACATTGGCGAGACCTACCTTACAGGTGGCTTGCGGCCCGGATCTTGTGCCGAGCTGCCTGCCGCGCGGCGAAGCGTCGGAAACAAGACCGACTCGCTTTTCACACTACCGACGAGAGGAGACGATCATGAAAGTTCGCGTCATTGCTGGGCTTGCGGCGCTATTCATCTGGGCCGGCGGCGCCGTAGCAGCAGAAGTCAACGACAAGCCGTTTGAAGAAGGCTGGTGGCCCAGCAAATGGGGCGCAGATGACAGCGCGGGAAGCTCCAATCACACGAAGAATCCGGCGAACGTAAAGCGCGCGCTGAGCGTCGTGAAGCAGTTCAAGGTCGTCACGCTTGGGCGCGTCTATCATCGCGAGATGCCCAACTTCGGGGTCCGCTCTTGGAACCTGACGATCCCGGGAACACCTACCGGCGGACCGTTCGGGAAGAACGGTCTCGTCTTTCACGATGAGATGGTGACCGCCGAAATCGGGCAAGTCGGAACACAGTTCGACGGGCCTGGACATATTGGTGTTCACACTTCCAAGGGCGATTTCATGTACAACGGCCGGCCGCGGGAGGAAGTCTACGAACGTGGTCCCGGCGGTCGTGTCTTGGGCATGGGCAAGAACGGTGTGGAGTATGTCGCGGAAAATGGGTTTGTGTGTCGTGCCGTCATGCTGGACGCTGTCGCATATCGGAAGTCCCAAGGGAAGCTGGCGGCGTCGGCGGACAAACTTCCGATCCCGGCAAAGCTGAATGATATCGGTGTAATCACAGCCGAAGACGTGAAGGCGATGCTCAAGCTGCAACACGTTGCCGATCTGCAAGCCGGCGACTGCGTCTTCATGCACACCGGGCATGGCAACGGTTGGGCGAACAGCGTATACAAGTCGCTCACCTCGCAGGAGCGAGCGGTCGTTCGCGCCTACGTCACGTCAGGGGAGCCTGGATACGGCCTAAGCGCATGCGAGTACTTCGGTTCTCGCGACATCGCCCTGCAGGGCGGAGACGCCTCCTCGAACGAAGCGCAGCCGTTCGGTGAAGAGGATGGCTATGCGGTGCCATGCCATACGGCGAACCAGGCTCGCCGCGGGATCTGGAACATCGAGAACCTCGATCTGAAGCCTCTGGCTGATGCCAAAGTCTACGAGTTCGCGTTCATCTGGGCACCGCTGCGAATGATTGGTGCCACCGGCTCCCCGGCTAATCCGATTGCGATTTACTGAGAGGCCGATCAAGACGCGGCCCAAAGCGAGAGAAGCGGCAGACTAGGCTGCCGCTTTTCTTTGAGATGCCCGCTGACAGCTTGACCAATCGTTGATCGAGACTGTCAACTGACTGATCGGACCGGACCGTGCCACTACCCATGCGACGCGCGTCGTGCTGCGGTTCACCCCGTGCCGATGCTCCCTCACGGGTGATTAAGCACGGCCCTGATCAACTTCACCCTGGGGTGACCGCGAAACGCATCGAGTGCGGACATCAACCTGGTGAGGCTCCCGGTCAGACTCAGCTCCACCATCGCAGTCTCCGCTTCCGATCGCGCTTCAATCCTCAACGCGAGGACAGTGATACCTGCCTTGTCGCACAGGGTGCGGAGCTCGGGCACGACCTCGCTCCAGTTCATGATCTGCAGTGCGACCGTCTGCGCTTTGGCCTGGGCGAAAAGCCGCCGTTCCAGCGGCCGCATGCCGGCGAGAATGACGATCATGATCCCCGTGGCGCCTGCCGCTGCGATGTAGAGTCTCCCGCCGACCGCGAGGCCAACAGCAGCCACCGACCAGATGCTCGCCGCGGTTGTGAGCCCATGAACGATCTTGCGCCGGAGAATGATGGTTCCTGCACCCAGAAAGCCGATGCCGCTCGCGACTTGCGCCGCGACGCGCGACGGGTCGAGGACGATGTGATCGCGGCCCAGCACGTCGCCGAATCCAATCGCGGAAGTGATCATGAAGAGCGTCGAGCCCACACATACCAGCATGTGGGTGCGCAGCCCCGCCGCTCACGCGCTCCGGCGCTCGCGCTCGAAGCCGACGAAGCTGCCAAGCAGCGCCGCGACCACCAACCGGATCAAGACTTCTTCGGTGCTCAACATGAGCCCTGACAGGCGTTCCAGATTGAGCCCGCGCGGCCACCGGAAGACTGGCGGACGAGGTTAAGCTCAGTCATCGTCATCATCATCATCGTCCGAGTCTTTCTTAGCCTTATCGTCATCGTCATCCGTCTTGCTCGACAAGAGTTCGCCGCTCTTTGCGTCGATCTTGAACTCGGTCTTTACGCCCCTATCATCGACAACGTCGATTTCGTAGACATAGCGGCCGCCTTTACGTTCGAGTTCCACTTCAGTGACTCTTCCTGGATGCTGCTCGGCTGCGCGCTCGATGATTGTCTCCTGCGACAGGATCTGACCGGATCTGAGCAACTCTGCGAGGTCGGGTGTCGTCGTGTCCTCAGCAAAGGTTAGAACGGTCCCTGTATAGAGAGCAGCTGCGAACAGTACCGCAGTGGGCAATCGTGTATTCATGGCATTTCCTTTATCTGGACAATATCGAACAATAGTCGGTGGACAAGAGCGCGGCCGTGACTCTTCGCAGTTTAGAGACGCGCCTTTACATGACGATTGCGTCGCAAGCCGCTTGTATTACCGGTTGCAATCTGGCAAAGGATGGATGCGGCATCCGCAGATGCATCAAATGCTAAGTCGACCTAGCCGCGGTTCCAACACCGCTATCGCGGTTACGATGTGAGCTGTTGCCCTATAAACAGGTGGCGGAAACAGCAGGCCAGTTCGCCATCACCTCGATGTTCCCGCATAAGCCGCCTGCAGCGCGGCGATGTCGAGCTTGACCATCTTCATCATGGCGTCTGCCGCCCGTTTAGCCTTGGCTCGATCGGGGTCCGCCATCATCTGAGTTAGGACGGTGGGAACGATCTGCCATGAGAGGCCGAAGCGGTCTTTCAGCCAGCCGCATTGCTCCGCCGAGCCGCCATCGAGAAGGGCGTTCCAGTAACGGTCGATTTCAGCCTGGTTTTCGCAGTTCACGACGAACGACACCGCATGATTGAACGGATCGAGCGGGCCGGCGCTCATAGCGACGAAGGGCTGCCCGAAGAGAACGAACTCGACGACTTTCACCGACCCAGGCGGGCCGCTCGGCGACTCGCTCGGAAGCGTTACAACACGGGTAACGCGCGAGTCGGGAAAGACGGAAGCGTAAAACGCGGCGGCCTCCTCGGCTTCCTTGGCATACCAAAGGAAAGGGATGATTTTGTGCACTGTCTTCCTCCTGTGCGATAAAGGTGCCAACCAGCTACTGTGGCTATCGGCCGGTTGTCCTGCGAGTCGATCGACCACGGCTTGGACTTCGGCGCGTTGCGTTTATTGTCGCCAACCCCGTGGCGGCGGACGCAATCGATATACCAGATCACCCGGGGGAAAAAAGCTCGTCCATACAAACTGTTCGCCGTCGTGCACAGCGGATTGCCACATCGGAAAATGTAGAGGGTGCAGTCAAGCTGTGCAACCGTTACACGCTGATGCATCGATGACCGGTAGAGCGGCGGCAATCGGCGAGAACTTGGCAGGGCCTGGGTCTCAGGCGGGGAAGGACAGGCGCAGCTTGGTGGCAAGGCACAGGGGTTGACGCGCGGCCTTCGCGCCACCGCATGTCTCAGTCTGCCGACACCGGGAACGCGGCGAACTCTCCTTGCTTCAGCAGGGCTGCCCCACGGCCGGTTCCGCGACGGCACCGTAGCGGTGCCCATGCATCACAGGCACGGCGACCTGCTGCAGCAAATAGCCGTGGCGGTAGACGGCGGTTAGTTGCCAGCCGTGAGCTGGCGTGAGCCCGAGCTTGCGGCGGACACGGCAGATGTGGGTGTCGAGCGTCCGCGGGCTGGACAGCGCTTCGGGACCCCACACGGCGTCGCGAATATGCTCGCGGGAAAGCAACCGCCCAATATTGGACAGGAACAACACGGAAAGATCGAAATCTTTTGCGGTCAGGTGGATCGGCCGGTTATCGCGCCATGCGCTCCGGGTCTGGCAATCCAGCCTCAACGCACCCAGATCTATCACCTCGACCTGGGCCGGCTCCGAGTCCCGGCGGCGCGTAACGGCTTCGAGCCGCGCGAGCAGCTCCATGCGGCGGACCGGCTTGACCATGTAGTCATCGGCGCCCTGCTTGAGCGCGGTTACGACGTCGACTTCGCAGCCGCGCGCGCTGACGAAGATGACTGGAACCGACGATTGCAGGACGCCGCGGACATGCTTGAGCACGTCCAAGCCTTTGATGTCGGGAAGGCCCCAGTCCAATACGAGGACATCGAAGCTTTCCTGCGTTAGAGCGCGCAGCAAGCTGCCTCCGCGCTCGTATCGGCTGCAGGAAAGCCCGGCCGATGCCAGCCAATGGCTGAGCAACTCTGCCTGCGAGGGGTCGTCCTCCAACAGGGCCACGCGCATACCAGTTGAGATCATTGGGGGATCAGAAAATGAAGTGGGCCTGGAGGCGGGGATCGTCCTGGCCGCTCAACGCGGACGAGACGACGATAGATGCGCAAAAAATTGCAAGCCGGACCGCGGTCCACATTTCTTTTTTCCCCGGAGGTCGCGCCAACACCTGCTTAAGAATCGGCTGGAAGCTTCGACCGTGCGCGCACCGTACACCCCAGCTGTTCAGCCGAGCCATACGCCTTTCGATATACCCCTCGTTCGGACGGTGGGTAAGCCCCGCGGCGCGGCTCGATGGGTTCAAGCGCGGGTGTCCGAAGGGTGAAATCGGTGTGAACAGACTGGATATTGGCAAGCCCCTTGCTGTTTGGTTGCCAACAGCCATAACAGAGGTTCGCCATGATCACAACAGTAACCATTCGCTTGGCGCTCGCAAAGATCGCTGAGGCCGCCTGCGGCATGACACCTGCGCTGATTCGCGTGGTGGTCCCGAGCTCGCAGGAGCCGCGGGTCTTCATCGCGGCAGTACCGTTCGAGTTCTGCGGCCCAGTCTACCAGTACCTGGCCGAGCATCTTAGCGTCAGAATTCCGCTGGAAGGTGATCCGCTTGTGCTTACTGTGGACGAAGCACTCCAGATATTGCACCTGGCCAACAATCTGTCGCTGGTCAGCGCCGCCGCATGATTTGGTGCTCACTCGGGGCTGCACGGCGAGGGGATTCAAGGCCGCAGGAGACAGTACAAGGTCCCGAAACAGTCGCGATGCAGGCCCTCGAGGAGCAGCTGAACATTACTGCTCCATCGGGGCCGTGTCGAAAAATGTGAATGGACTGTTAGTTCCGAAGCGAGTTGCCGAGGATGGAGGAATTCGGTTCGAGAGCGCGCAGCTTGGACAAAAAAGAGCCCGCCGGAAATGGCGGGCTAATGTTCAACCGCTTCGTCGGGAGGAGTTACGGCTGGCAGGGTAAGACCAGCGCGCGGCGGCGTCCATCAATGTAAACGAACTGTGCAGACACGAGCTCAGCTCGGCATCAGCCGACGCCAGCACATCGCGCGGTTGTTCGAGCCGGATCGGACGAATGGCTGTCTCAGTTTCTTGGCCCTGAGATACGCGCTCCTTCCCCAGGCTCAGACGATTCGTTGACGCTGGCGGCGGTGCCGACAGCACAGTTTGCTCTGGCGATGCCGGCCGCGCTGCGGATCCCGCCCAGCAGATGAAGCAGGAATGCCGGCTCTGCGTAGCTCTCGCCGGTGTGCCCCAAGGCGGTGTACCAGCTCCGGCCACCATCGAAATCTTGACACCACACGACTGGATGGTCGGGTCCCGGGATTCCTCCCGCGTCGCTCGATGCGTCAAGCACCGCCAACACGTGAACTGCAGGGCGAGGATTGTTGCGAAAGTCGTACCACTCGTCGGTGCGCTGCCAGTATGGCGGCAACGATCGTGTCGAGGGGTGCAGGCGATCCTCGATCCGGACCGTCGCCCGGCGGACTTCCGGATGACTCTTGAAATAAGCCCCGACGAGACCCCCATACCAGGGCCAATCGTATTCGGTGTCGCTCGCCGAATGGATTCCAACAAATCCACCGCCGCCGCGGATATAGCGCTCGAAGGCGGCCTTCTGGTCGGCATCGAGGATCGTACCGCTCGTGTTGAGAAATAACACGACCCGGAAGTTCGCCAAGATCAGGTCGGTGAATCGCGCGGAATCCTCTGTCGCATCCACGTCGAAGCCGTACTTGGCGCCCAGGGTCTTGATCGCTGCAATCCCTTGCGGGATGGAGCTATGGCGAAATCCGGTCGTCTTCGAGAAGACGAGCACGGCGAAGCGCGGTTCGATCGTCTGCGCCTGCGTGCTCTGAAGCATCGACAGGGCGAAAATCAGAGCACAGGGCAGCGACAGCCACCTATCTGCGAACACGGAACTTCCTCGCCGTAAGAGCCCTTCCCACCAACGATAGCGTATACGGCGTCAGAGCGCTCGTCGCAGCCGCAGGCAAGTCGACGGGCAAAGCCGTGCGGTTGGCCGTTGACTGCATGACTCTCGACCAAGGCCGAGCGCGGTTTCCTCGCACCGCACTCGACGAGCAGTAACGAGCGGATGTTCGTGTCGCAGCAGCGCTCACGTCATCAATGGTTACGCGGTTGTCAAACTTTTGCAGCCTGGCAAGGCCTTTGCTCTATCACCGAAACACTTGAAGGGTTACCGCATGGAACAGCCCGCCGTCTCCAAGGCCGCACTTCGATCCGCATTGACGCGATTGGCCGAAGCCACTTGTGGCACCGCACCGGCCTCGGTTCGCGTCGCCCTGATGACCGCCGGTCAAGAACGGACCTATGCTGCGCTCGTCCCGTTTGAATATCGGGCCGAGGTCCACCACCACATTGCGGAGCACACCGACGTGTGCGTCCCGGCGGATGGCGGAGCTCTGATTCTGACCGATGATCAAGCTCTCAAGATCATCAATCTGGCCTACAGTTGGCAGCAACACGTTTCCGCCTGACCTTCTCCGCTGCTTGCCCGCGCAACCTCGCTAGGCGGCCACGCCCTCTTCAGTCGTAGCCCGCGCCGCAGTTGTTGCAGCAGGCTCTTGAGCCCCGCTTCCGCGGGGCGCAACAGTTGTGCAACCATTTTTGCGATTGAATAGAGGGGCTCCTAGACTGAACCGCTATGGAGCGGACTGTGACACGCAGCGACTTGTCTTCGGCGGTTATCCACATCTTGGAGGTGAAGGGCGTGGCCAACCCGCGCGACGCCGTCGAGGTCCTGGGGTCGCCGGGAAACGGAGTCCGTCTATTTCTGATTATTCCGTCGGAACGGGCCAAGTTGGCGCTCGCGGATGAGTTGATGAGAATTACGGGACATAGACATCCCACCGCCGGCGAGGTCTGGATCCTGGACGAAGCCCAAAGCCTGGCGCTGATCGACATGGGCGGAAACCCATGATGCGAATGACCGGTCGTGGGCAGCAATATCCATATCGAGATAGAGTAGGATCGACGATGGCGAGCGTGACGCCGGCGCCTTCCTATTGTCGACACAACCAGATCACGGAGCCGCACATGAGCAGCACGATCGACTTCAAGACATGCGAGATCCTGGCGCATTTGCGCACGAGACTCCCTACTGCAGTAGTGCGATACGAGTGCGCCGGCGCCATGCACAAGTTCAATATTGTTCGAGGCGGGCTGGTCTATCAGGTCAGCTTCCCCGAACGAGTGCTCGCCTCGAGCGCAGAGGAAGAGTTGAAGACGATGCTGCGCCCGGTCGTCGAGCACACCATTCTCGGCGTTGCTTCGCGCCATATGCTGGCGGGCGCGATGGCAGGCAGAGGCGCCTGATGCCAATCGAGGTCAGCGTAGCGCCCCCAAAGAATTTGTGCGCACAAAACCCGGGGGACGGCGCCCGAGCAGCCCGACGTAACCAAACTGTACCAGGCTAAATCTGCCGCGAACCCGCTGCCGCCGCCGCATACGTAACATTCGGGGGCGTCTTCATGAAATATCCGGGCTAGCCGGTAGATTCGCCCCTCGGCTGCTCCAGCGCGGAGTGCAGCCGGAGCGATTCCGTCATGGCGTCGTCGCCGCCAACATCCCCGGTAGACATGGTGACGTGCTGTAGCCGATAGCCGTAGCCATAGACTGCAGCCAGGCGCCACCCGTGGGACGGCGCCAGCCCGAGCCTGTCACGGATACGGCTCACGTGCGTGTCAAGCGTGCGCGAGCTGAAAGCCGCCCTGGAACCCCACACCGCCTCGCGAATCTCGGCGCGCGAGAGCAGCCGCCCGACATTGCGGAGGAACAGCACCAGCAAATCGAAATCCTTCACGCTCAGGTCGACCGGCGCGCCGTCGCGTTGCGCGCAGCGTGTCTGGCAATTGACCCGCAAGGCACCCATCTCGATCACCCCTGGCTGCCGCGGCTCCGGCTTGCCGCGACGGGCAATGGCCTCGAGCCGTGCGAGCAGCTCCATGCGACGGAGGGGCTTGACCATATAGTCATCGGCGCCCTGTTTCAGTGCCGCCACGATGTCGGGTTCACCGTTGCGGCCGCTGACAAAGAGGATCGGGACCGACGATTGCAGCGTGCCGCGGACATGCTTGAGTACGTCTACACCGGTCATCTCGGGAAGGGTCCAGTCCAAGACCAGAGCATCGAAAGTTTGTTCCCGCAGAGCGCACAGCAAGCTGTGTCCGCGCTCGTGCCGGCTGCAGAACAGACCGGCTGACGTAAGCCAGTGGCTGATCAACTCTGCTTCGGAGCAATCGTCTTCCAAGAGTGCGACGCGCAAGCGAGTCGAAATCATCTGGGGTTCGTGTGGTGGCCGCGATATGCCGTTAGTGCCCGAACCAGCGCAGGGGGTTCAACGGCAGTGAGGCCATCGCCTGCACTCCGTCGGACAGCGTGGAGCGTCGTTCTGGGTAGACGCCATCCTGTCGGCAGGAGACCCGCGGGCCCGACGATCAAGGCTGGGAAGCGCTGGGCGTAGCAGCCTCTCCCTCGCGCGAGCGCTTACTGCCAGAATAGGCGGGATGGTGGAAAAAAGTGAAGTCCGTGGTCCAGACGAATCCTGGATCCAGCGGACAGGCGGGAGGTGTATCGAAAGTACAGGCGTATCCCAGCCACGCAGTGATGAGCGCGGCCAGCGCCAGTCCTGCGAGGCTTAGAACATAGGGCCAGAGATGCGCCTTCCCGTGCATGCCAATAGCCGACAAGAGTATTTCAGCGACAATACACACGCCGGCTTTCGGCAGCCTGTCCCGGCACCGCACTTGGGCGTGCCGAAGGAATATTTGCGCTTGGGGGGCGAAGACTTAGAGACGACTAGAGATTTTTCGGCGCATACCGCGCGTGCTCACGCCAGCCTCACGAGGCGGTCTCGAAGGCGTATTCGCTGACGCGTTGCTCGTCGGTGGGGGCTTTTTCCGACAGGGGAAGAAACATGTCTTCGGTGCGCGCATCCGCGACATGGGGGATCGCCTTAGCCGCGCGCACGCCCAACTCGGAGTGCAACAGCACGAAGCGCCGTTTGGCTGCGTGCCAGCGCGCTACCGCCGGAGTCGAATGCACATGCCCGGCATAGTAGGTACCGTGCACCAACTGTTCCGGGCGCAACACGCCTCTGGCGTACAGCGTTTCCTTCTCTGCCGTGGTCGGCGGCAAATGCAGTGTAAAGCGTTGGCTCTCCGGCACGGTCGACCTCATTTCAGTCCAAGGGTTTATTCGATGCCGTCACGCAGCCGTCGAGCAATGAGCTGCGCAGCTTCCCCGCCGCGATTCGCAAGTGACAGCTCCGGCAATTGGAGCCGCACCCAGGAACGGCATGACCTCTCCGTATGCCTGTCCGATGCTTGCGCTCGCTATGATAATACGCGCCGAACTCGCAAGTCGTACGACCCCGCGGGCTTCCGCGGAGGTGGCTCGATTCACCCAGGTTCGGATTGGGAAACCAAGGCGACGCAATACTTCCACGCCACAGAATTGCCCGCCACGGGCCTCAAGGACGAGCGCCCAACCCGGCGGAACAGACGATTCAGTGGACGTGGAAGCCCACCGATACGTGCGCCGGAGCCGGCACGGCAAACGGTTTGCCACGGTGGAACCGAGCGAAGCCGCGAAAGCCCGGCGCGCTCGGTACCACGATGAACCCAGGATAGATCGCCGGTCCCCAGCCAGGCCCGCAATAGCTCCAGCCGGAATCACACCAACCGTTCATTCCCTGCGCTGGAACAGTTCCGTATATCGTGGCAGGTACGGCTTGCCGGCCGACAAGTTCGACTGTGCGCTCGAGCAGGCGAACCCGCTCGGATAGAAACTCGATCTCGTCTTGACGTGCCGCCTCGTAGGGCGCGGGGGCAGTGACGCGTGTCGATACGGCTGGTGCGCTGTCGGCTACGACATCAACCACGCGAGCACCCGGAGGCGGGGTCAGATCGCTGAGGACGAGCGTCCCAGACGCATCGATCCATGCATATACGTCTGCGTGGGCGCACGGCGACCCGAGTGCGCAAGCGAGCACCACGGGGACAGCCACTCTGAGTTTGCTCGATTCTCGATGCATCTTTTTCATTCTAGCTCGCCGAGGCCGCAATGCAAACGATCGTTTTCGGGAACCAGGCTTTCAGGTGCCTTTCTCGACGCGCTTCGATGAGGACCCTCGAATCAGTTCCCGAAGCAGGGGAAACCGGAGCCCCTATGCCTCTTGTTCTGCTTGGGGTCAACGCCTGGCTAGCCGCTCCGACTCTGCCGCCGCCTCCACCTTCTCTCGACGCATCAAGATCAGTTCGCGACGATCGCGCGCACTGGGAGTTGGGCCGTGCTCGATCACCTGACGCTTCGTGTGCGCGGTCGAGACCTTCCCGCCACCGGCCAGTTCGCCCATAATAGCCACAGAAGCAGGCAGGAAAGAAAAAACAAGCAGCCTGGACCGGAATCGGAAGCGTAGACTGGCCCCGGCAGAGTCGGCACTGCGTTGAGGTCGTCAACGCGCCAGCTGATCGCATTCAAAGCAGGGAAGGGCTACCCGCCCGCCGTCGAGGCGAGGCGGTTATCCGTGCAATACGGCGCAGGCACAAGGCGCCGGTGCTCGACCAAGCAAGTTATCTGGGCAAGTTATCTGGCATAAGTCGGTAATCACAGGAGGAGACATGAGCAAGACGTACAGCTTCAAGCGCATCGGCGTCGCCCTGGGCATTGCCATGGGGTTCGTTGCAGTAACCGCCTTCGCGGACGATCCGGGGTTCCCGGCGCCAGTCGGCGATCCGGCCTTCGTCCCCGCAGGCGCCAAGCTCGAGCGCATCTTCGACGGCGGCTGCATGCTGACCGAGGGTGTGGCGGCGGGTCACGACGGGATGATCTACTTCAGCGACATCACCTTCACCAAGTTCTGCAAGGATCCGTCCGGCAAGTATCTCCAGGCCGGCAACATCTGGAAGTACAACCCGCAGAACGGCCAGACCACTATTTTCCGCAGCCCGAGCGGCATGTCGAACGGCATCAAGTTCGACCGCGACGGCAACATGATCGCAGCGCTGGGTGCGGACTACGGCGGCCAGATGCTGGTCAAGACCGACATGAAGACCGGCAAGAGTTACATTCTGACCGGCCTGTTCGAGGGCAGGCCGTACAACGCGCTCAACGACATCACCATCGACGAGAAGGGCCGCATCTACTTCTCCGACCCGCGTTATCTGGGCCACGAGCCGGTTTTTCAGGACGGCTTCGCGGTCTATCGCCTCGACACGGATGGCTCCGTGCATCGCGTCGCGACCGATTGCGGGAAGTGCAACGGCGTTCTCATCTCGCCGGACCAGAAGACCCTGTACATCATCGGCAACGACAACGGCTGGCTCGAATTCCAGAACCTGAAGGAGGGAGAAAAGACCCTGCAAGGCCATCACCAGCTGCAGGCGTATGACGTCGACCCGGCTAGCGGCAATCTCAGCAATCGCCGCGTGCTGATCGATTACACCGCGCGCGACAAGCCCTGCAGCGGTCCCGATGGCATGGTCGCCGACGCAGACGGCAATATCTGGCTGGCCTCGCGCTGCGAATACCGTCCGGGGATTCAAGTCCTGACCCCGGAGGGCAAGGAAATCGCCTACATTTCCACCGGCAAGGAGTTGCCCACCAATGTCGGCTTCGGGCGTGGTGCGGACTCCAACCTGCTGTACCTGACCTCGGGCAAGAGCCTGTACAAGATCCGGGTCGGCAAGAAAGGCTATCAACTGCCGTAAGCGGCGGTTGAATCAGACGGAGGGCGGGACGGGAAAGTGCTCCCCGTCCCGCCTTGCCGCTTCTGCTGCATGTTTTGAGAGCACCAGGAGCTTCAACCTATGAACCAACCCGCCTTGGCAACCGCCACCTCCTCTCAGCGCAAGAACAAGGTCCTCACGCCCGCCCAAGTGGATGCGTTCGGGCGCAACGGCTATCACTTTCCAGTACACGCGCTGTCGGCCGACGAGGCGCTCGCCTACAGGCGCCGCCTCGAGCTTTCCGAGGCCACGCTGGGCGGACCGCTGCGCGGCTCGCTTCGCAGCAAGCCTCATCTACTGTTCACTTGGGCCAACGAGTTGATCCGGCATCCGGCCATTCTGGATGCGGTAGAGGATATCTACGGGCCTAATCTGCTGGTGTGGAGCAGCAGCTTCTTCCTCAAGGATGCGCGCGATCCGAGCTACGTCTCCTGGCACCAGGATTCGACGTACTGGGGTCTGAGTCATCCCGATGTAGTGACCGCGTGGATCGCCCTTTCCGTGAGCATCGTGGAAAACGGCTGTATGCGCGTCATCCCCGGCACGCACCTGGTGGACCAGCTGCCGCACAAGGACACGTTCGCCGAGAACAACCTCCTGAGCCGCGGCCAGGAGGTGGCGGTGCAGGTGAACGAGGCCGACGCAGTGAACATCGAGTTGCAGCCAGGCGAATTCTCCCTGCATCACGTGCGGCTGGTGCACGGTTCGGATCCCAACCGTGCCGACTACCGGCGTCTCGGTTACGCGGTCCGCTACATCCCGACGTATGTAAAGCAGACGGTTGGGCCGCGCGACTGCGCCACCCTGGTGCGCGGGGTGGACGACTACCATCATTTCGACATGGAGCCCGCACCCAAGGCCGACCTCGACCCGGAAGCAGTCGCATTGCACGCGCGCGTGACCGAGGAGGCGAACAAGATCCTCTACCGCGGCACCGACAAGCGCAATCCGAAGTGACTTGCGCGGCGTCGGCCGCGGGAACCTGAACTACACTTGAGCGCACGCCCAGCGCGTTCCGAACAGAGTCGAAGGGCTGATACCACACACAAGCTTCCCTTTTGGAAAAAGGGGACGGGAGGGGGATTTGCAGTCGTCGAGCTGTGCTGCAGCAATACAAATCCCCCCTGGCCACCCTTTTCCAAAGGGGGGAACCGTTAGGCTGTCCTGCGCGGTCCGACCCGCATGAAGTTCCAAGCCGCGGTGTTACGCGCAGTGAACCAGCCGATGACGATCGAGACGATCGAGATGGCGTCACTGGCTCCCAGCGACGTCCTGGTCCGCATCTATGCGAGCGGCTTGTGCCACACCGACCTGGAAGTGATACAGGGGTCGCTCGCCTATCCACTCCCCATCGTGCTGGGGCACGAGGGCGCGGGCGTGGTGGATGCGGTCGGCTGCGACGTGAAGCAGGTCAAGCCGGGCGATCACGTGATCTGCTCCTGGAACCCGCACTGCGGCCAGTGCTTCTACTGTGAGCGCGATCTGCCCATTCTGTGCGAGCCCTTCTCGCGTAACCAGCCGCGCGGGTTTCTGCTCGACGGCAAGTCGCGCATGTCGCGTGACGGTTCCACTGTCTATCACTATTCGGTAACCTCGACGCATGCGCAGTACACTGTCGTTCCCGAGTCGGGGGCGATCCGGGTGCCGGCGGAGATTCCCTTCGATCGCGCGTGCATCGTCGGCTGTGGCGTCATGACCGGTGTGGGTGCTGCGGTGCGCAAGGCCAAGGTCGCTGCCGGCTCCAACGTGGCGGTGATCGGCTGCGGCGCGGTCGGACTGAACGTGCTGCAGGGTGCCACGCTGGTAAGCGCCGGGCAGATCATCGCGGTTGACGTGGGCCGCGCCAAGCTCGAGCGGGCGCTGCAGTTCGGCGCTACGCACGTCGTGGATGCGGCGCAGGGCGACGTGGTCGAGCAGGTCAGGGCGCTGACGGAAGGCCGCGGCGCCGACTACGTGTTCGAATCAGCCGGGCGCGCCAAGACTTTCCGCCTGGCGGTAGAAGCTGCGCGCCCCGGGGGTGAGGTGGTGTGGCTGGGCAAGATCAACGTCGACGAGGAGGTGAGCTTCCGCTGGGGCTCGCTGATGGGCGAGCGGCGCATCGTGCGCTCCAGCTACGGCGATGCGCGCCCGCGGCGCGACTTCCCGTGGATCGTGCGCGAGTACCTGCAAGGCCGCATCAAACTCGACGAGCTGATCACCCGGCGCATCCGACTGGAGGAGATCAATGACGGCTTCGCCTCGCTTGCGCGCGGGGAAGGCATCCGGACCGTCATCGTGTTCGACCACTGACGATGCCTGCAACGCCGCCACAGAGGGCGCAGAGGCCATCGGTAAGAACCGAAATGCATCTCTGCCTGTTCTGCGTGCGTGCCATGGCGAGGGCTTGATGCTGGCTTGCCGATCATGAGCAAGACGCCTCTGCGCCACTCCCCGCTCAAACCGGGGATGATCGAAGCCCCGCATCGGCGCTGGGCGGCGGGCGATCTCGCGCTGGAGAGCGGGGAGGTGATTCGCGCTTTCGAGCTGTCCTACGTCACGCATGGCAAGCTCAACGAAGCACGCGACAACGCGGTGCTGGTGACGGTTTCTCTGTCGGGTAATCATCACCGTCTGGACTTTCTCATCGGGCCGGGGAAGGCGCTGGACCCGCAACACTGCTTCATCGTGTGCGTCGATCCGATCGGCAACGGGCTTACGACTTCGCCCAGCAACAGCTCCGAGCAACCCGGCGCGCGCTTCCCGCGCTTCTGCATCCGCGATATGGTCCTCTGCCAGCATCGGCTGCTGGTCGAAGCGCTCGAGGTCGAAAGCCTCTTGACTGTAATCGGCGCATCAATGGGTGGGATGCAGGCGCTGCAGTGGGCGGTGAGCTTTCCGGAGTTCATGCGCTCGGTCGTGGCCATGACACCGATGGCGCGTACCGCACCCTGGGCGGTGGCGGTCGTCGAGACCGCGCGCCGTGCTCTGACAGCGGACCCGGCCTGGAACGGCGAGGCATTCACCGGCGTTCCCGAGCGCGGGTGGCGCGCCTGGAGCGGGGTGATGAGTGTGCTTGCCGGCCGCACGCCCGCCGCGCTGGCCGAGATGTTCGAGCGCCCGCTGGATGCACTGGATTGGATGGAGAAGGTTACCGCGGATAGCCGCGCCAATGGGTTCGATGCTACCGACTGGCTCTACCAAAGCTGGGCCTATCAGGCGCACGACGTCGGGACTACCCCGGGATACAACGGTGAAACCATTGCCGCGCTGGAGTCGATCAAGGCGCGTGCGTTGATCCTGGCGCCTCCGCTCGATCTGCTGAACCCAACGCAGTGCGCGCAGGAGGCGGCGGACGCGATCCCCGATGCCACCCTGGTGGAGATTCCTTCGGTGCAAGGGCATCAAGCGGCCACCAGCTTGAAAGCCGACGACGCGCAGTTTCTCAACGAGGAGATTGGCGACTTCATGCAAGCGGTGACACGAGAGAACGGAGAGTAGCAGTCTGTAGCGTGCCGCGTATCCGGGCGCGCGCGAGAATTCGAAACCACACGGAGAGGAAGCATGACCGACAAGACCCGACGTCAGATCCTGAAAGCGCTCGGCGCTGCAGCCGTGGCGGCAACGGTGGCGCCGGCCGCGGCACAGCAGACGCCGCTCAAATACACCCCCGAGGCGGGAGCGAAGCTGAAGCTGATGCGCTGGCGCCGCTTCATCCAGAGCGACGAGGACCAGTGGAACGTCAACACCGCCAAGTTCACCAGCCTCACCGGCGTCGAGGTCACGATCTCCAACGAGGGCTTCGAGGACGTGCGGCCGAAGCTGGCGCTCGCGGCTAACGTGGGCAGCGGGCCCGACCTCGCGCTCGGCTGGATGGAGGATCCGCACTTCTTCCCCGACAAGCTGGTGGAGCTCACCGAGCTCGCCGAATACCTGGGACAGAAATACGGTGGCTGGTACGACACGGCGCGGCGCTACGGCACGCTCAACAGCGGTCCGAATAAAGGCAAGTGGATTGGATTGCCGTTGGGGGCCGGCGGCGCGTTGCTCAACTACCGCATCTCCTGGATGAAGGAGGCGGGGTTCGAGACTTTTCCGACCGACTATGACGCGTATCTCAAGATGTGCCGCGCGCTGGCCAAAAACGGCCATCCGCCCGGCTTCGCGCTGTCGCACGCGACCGGGGACGCCGAGACGTGGAGCCACAACGTGCTGTGGGGTTTCGGCGGCAAGGTGACGGACGAGAAGAACAACGTGGTCATCAACAGTCCGGAGACGGTCGCCGCGATCGAGTACATGATCGAGCTGAACAAGACCTTCATCGAAGGCACGCTGTCGTGGACGGGCGTCTCCAACAACAACGCATTCCTGGAGGGCAGGATCAGCCTCACCTCCAACGGCCCATCGATCTATTACGTGGCGAAGAATTCTACCGATCCGAAGCAAAAAGCCATTGCCGCCGACATGAACCACTCGGCCTATCCGATCGGGCCGTCCGGCCAGACCGCCGAGCTGCATCTGCTCTCCCAGGCCATGTTGTTCAAGTACACGAAGTATCCCAACGCGGCCAAGGCCTACCTGCAGTTCATGTGGGAGAAGGAGCAGTACGAGCCGTGGCAGGCGGCGGCGTTGAGCTACATGTGCCCGCCGCTCAAGGCCTATGCTCTGACGCCTTTCTGGAAAGTCGATCCCAAGCTGACTCCATTCCGCGACGTGTCGGCGCGCATGCGCTGGAGCGGTTATGCCGGCGACATTGGCGAGGCTTCGGCGGCCTGCCTGGCCGACTGGGTGGTGGTGGACATGTTCGCGCAGGCAGTGAGCGGGCAGAAGTCGCCGAAGGAAGCGGCGCGCGAAGCGGAGAAGCGGGCCAAGCGCCACTATCGGGGTTGAGCAATCTTCCGGACAGGAGATCGATAATGCGACGCGCGTCCATGGGAACCGTGGCTCTGCTGGCGCTGGCAGCAGTTGCATCTGCCTGGGCGCAGGACGAGAACACGCCGGAGGGGATGGCTGCGATCAAGCCAGGCGAAGTCGCCAGCCTGGCCCGGGACACGATACATGACTTCGGGCAAACCAAGGTCTTCGAAGCCCGCATAGTGTGGGGCGATAGCGGCGGACCGAGGCCCGACGGGTATCTGAGGCGCAACGTACGCTACGTCGCCGATTGCAAAGCGGGGACGTTGGCCGTGTCGGCCGTGGCGGTGTTCGACGCGAGCGGTGCCCGTGTCAAGACGATGATCTCACCGCCCGGTGCGGTGGATCCGGCAGCGCCCGCAGCGGGATCGCAGCAAGCGCGCTGGCTGCAGGAGGTGTGCCGGAGTTAGGGAGAGGGAAAGGGATCTTATCTCCGGGTCAAATCGGCTTGCCTGCGCTCTGAGACCATCTCTGCATGAGCGTGTTCGACGGCACGTTCTCGTCGACCAGTTTCCTCGCCGTCTCGACGCCCGCCACCGGCAACCCGTCCGGCTTGAGCAGGCCGATCTGCACCAGCACCGAGGCCTGGTCCCAGTAGATGTGCTCGTTGTAGAGCTTGTCGCCGCGGAACTTGACGATCGCGACCAGCGGAATCTCGACGTACTTGCCGGTCGGCTGCGACGCCCGGCAGCATCCAGTCGATCTCGATGTCGTGGGTGAAGCAGAACAGCATCTCGTCGACCACGATGCCGTCGCCGATGGTGCGCGAGATCGGGATCAGCTTGGTGTCCTTGGGCGTGGTCGGGATGAAGTGATACTTGTAGAAGCGCTTGAGCTCGTCGTGCCCGACGCCGCCGGTCATGGTCGGGATGTGGTTGACGTAGGGCTGCGCGCACCATCGTCCTCATGGTGGCGTCCACGTCGCGCGTGCCGAACTCGTGCATGCAGTGGCGTATCCCACAGCGCGGAGAAATCGTAGTGCGGCCCCATCACGCGCCGGAACAGCGGCGATCGAGCGATGATGCGCCATCAGCGCCGAGGGCTTGTCGATAGTGGTCGCCGCCGGTGCGCGCGAAGGCGTGGTCCTGTCCGGGGTAGACGTAGATCTCGACGTCGCTGCGGTCCTTGAACGCGGCCTTGATCTTCTCCACCGCTTCGGGCGGAACGAACTTGTCCTTCTCGGCGAAGTGCAGCACGGTCGGGACACTTGGGCGGCTCGTTCAAGTGCTGCCTCGATGCCGACGCCGTAGTAGCCGACCGCCACGTCGACGCCGGAGCGCGCGGCCGCCAGGTACGCGAGCTTGCCGCCGAGGCAGAAGCCGAGCGCGCCGACCTTGCCTGCCACTTCGGGGCGCGCGCGCAGCGCCTTCACCGCCGCGGTGATGTCGTCCATCCCCTTGTCCACGTCGAAGCGCTGGAAGAAGTCGAAGGCCTTCTTCCATGTCCGCTTCGCGTGTAGCCGAGATCGACGTCCGGCTCCATGCGCCAGAACAGGTCGGGCGCCAGCACGACGTAGCCTTCCTCGGCGTAGTAGTCGGCGACCTCGCGCACATAGGCGTTGATGCCGAAGATCTCCTGGCACAGCACGATGCCGGGCCCCTTGCCGCTTGGCGGGCACCGTCAGATAGCCCCGGAACTTGCCGCCGTCGGCGGCGGTGATCTCGATCCATTTTCCAGCCATGACTGTCTCTTCCTGTCGATTCGTTTACCCTCGAGGCGGCCGTTGGCCTGGCCAGCGGCAGCCGCTGCCGATGGGCACTTTTGCATGGGTCAGCGGGGCTGTCAAATGGCTGGGAGGACCGGCCGCCGCAGGCCGTCGACCGGCTGCTCGAGCGCGGCGCGTGCTTGACAAACCAGAGGGCGCAACCTAGATCTCGGCGGGTTCACGCCGCTTGCCAAACCAACAACGACCGCGACGCGAAGCCCGGCGGCGCCCGCGTACACTAGAAACAGCCAGACAGGAGATCCCTCATGACCGTCTTCACCCGCCGCCGCTTCATCCAGGCCACCGGTGCGGCCGCCGCCGCCCCGTTGGTCGCGCCGCTGCTCGGGCACCGCCCACGCGCAGAGCGGCAAGGTGCTGACCATCGCCTACAACGTGGCGCTGCCGTCCTGGGATCCGACCGTCGGGCCGTCGGCGGTGAACCCGACCATCCAGTCGATCTACAAATCGGTGTTCGACTCCTACATCGACCAGAATCCCGACCTCGTCGTTCAAGCCCGGGCTGCTCACCAAGTGGGGCTGGAACAAGGACAAGACCAAGGTGCATGATGACGGTGCGCAAGGGCGCGTTCTGGCACGACGGCACGCCGGTGACGCCGGAGGACGTGGTGTGGTCGCTGGAGCGTGCGGGCGACCCGAAGAGCGGCAATCCGATCCAGTTCGTCTGGGGCAAGATCGGCAACTTCAAGATCGACGGCGACGTCATCACCGCCGACGTGAAGGAGTTCGAGCCCACGCTGTTCAAGTGGATGGCATTCCTCACCGGCTACGTGCTGCCCAAGAAGGCCTACACCGCGGCCGGCGCCGAAGGCTTCGAGGCCAAGCCGATCGGCTCGCGGACCCTACATGGTCGAGAAGTTCGAGCGCAACGCGTTACATCCGGCTGCAAGGCGTTCCCCAAGTATTGGGGCCCGAAGCCCGCGTTCGAGACGGTCGTGTTCAAGCTCGTGCCCGACGCGACCAGCCGCTCGGCCGAAGTGGAGAGCGGCGCCTCCGATCTCACGCTCGAAGCTGCCGTTCGAGGAGTTCGACCGGCTCACCAAGAAGCCCAATCTCACCGGCGTGGCGCACCCGGTGTCGGACATCGGCATGATCTTCATCACCAACCGCGACGCCGATGCTGGACAAGAACGTGCGTCTGGCGATGATCCATGCGGTGGACAAGAAGGCGATCGTCGACAAGCTGCTGCACGGCTACGCCGTCGTCATCGACACGCTGGAGGCGCCGCAGTACGCCGCGTTCGATCCGAGCATCAAGGTCAAGTACGACCCGGAGCTCGCCAAGCAGCTGCTCGCCGCGTCCGGCTACGGTCCCGACAAGCCGGTCAAGTTCACCATCCAGACCACGCGCGGCTTCAAGCCCAAGGACTACGAGATGATCCAGGCCGTGGTCGGCATGTGGAAGAAGGTCGGCATCGAAGCCAACATCGAGGTGTACGAGATCGCCAAGCACTACGAGCTGCGCGCCCGCCATGAGCTGGCGCCGGCCGCGTTCTACAACTGGGGCAACTCGATCGGCGATCCGTCCACCTCCACCGGCTTCGCCATGTTCGGACCGTCGCCGCACTCGGCGTGGAAGACCGAAGACGTGGACAAGATGATCGGCCCGCTGTGGGGCGAGAAGGACGAGGCCAAGCGCATCGCCGGCTACAAGGCGGTGGACCGCTACATCGCCGAGCAAGGCTATGTGCTGCCGCTGCTGCAGTACAAGCAGCCGGTCGTGTACCGCAAGGGCCTGAAGTTCACGCCGCATACGGCGGGGTTCATCCTGCCGCAGAACGATCGCGCCGGCGTGACGGGGCTTGGGCGCGGCACGGACACAAAATCCCCCTCGATCCACCTTTTTCAACGGCAGAGGTCTTGCGATGCAGGACCATCGCCAGTGTACGCGCACGGCAGAACCCCCGTTGCAAAAGTGCAGGGGACCAGAACCCCCTTGGCAGCTGGGCAGGGGGATTTGGGGCTGCGGGAGCGAGCGGGAACAGGCGCTAGGCTCGCCTGAGCTTCATCGGCGATCAAGAACACGATGACCACAGCGACGCACCGTTGCCGTCGCTCTTGTCGCCTCCACGGTTTGATCAGCGGTTCCAAATAGATGTCCGGCAGCTATCTTCTGAAGCGCCTGCTCTGGGCGCTTGCCGACGCTGTTCGGCGTGGCGGTGGTGGTGTTCGTGCTGCTGCGCGTGGTGCCGGGGGATCCCATCGCCATGATGATCGCCGCCGGGCGCGCGCAGCCGAGGACATCGCGCGGCTGCGGCATCTGTACGGACTCGACACGCTCGATCGCTCAGCAGTTCGTCACCTGGCTCGGGCAGGTCGCTGCGGGGCGACTTCGGCAATTCCATCAGCCTGCGCGAGCATGTGATCGCGCTGGTGCTGGGCAAGCTGCCGGCGACGCTCGAGCTGGTGTCTGTTTGCCATGCTGATCGCGGCTGCAGCTCGGCGTGCGGCTTGGGCCTGGCAGCGGTGTACTTCCGCGGACGCTGGCCGGAGCTGGCCATCGACGGCTTCGCCGGCTTGTCGCTCGCCATCCCGGATTTTCTGTGGGCGCTGCTGTTCGTCCTGCTGCTCGGGCGTGCTGTTCCCGGTGCTGCCGATCTCGGGTCGGATCGATCCCGGGCATCGCATTCGAGCCGCGCACCGGCTTCTATCTGCTCGAATCGCTCGTCACGGGCAAGTTCGCCACCGCCGGTGCATTGCTTCAGCATCTGCTGCTGCCGGCCTCGGCGCTGGCGCTGCCGCTGGCTGCGGGCATCACGCGCGTGCTCAAGAGCTCGCTGCTCGAAGTGATGAACCAGGACTACGTCACGCTGGCGCGGGTCAAGGGCTACTCGCGCGCGCGCATACTGTGGCGCGTGGCGCTGCGCAACGCGCTGATCCCGGCGCTGACGCTTGACCGGCGTGCAGTTCACCTTCCTGGTCGGCGGCACGGTGCTGATCGAGTACATCTTCGCCTATCCGGGCATCGGCAATCTCGCCATCGGCGCGGTCATTCAACGCGACCTGCCGCTGATCCAGGGACTGGTGCTGACGTTCGCGGTGCTGTTCATCGTCACCAATCTGCTGCGTGGACCTGAGCTATGCGCTGCTCAATCCGAAGGTGCGGCAGGCATGAAACCAGCCTGCGCTGCGGCGCTTGGATCGCAATCCGCGCGTGCTGTTCGGGAGTGCGGTTCTGCTGGCGCTGATCGTGCTCGCGGCGCTGGCGCCTTGGCTCGCGCCGCACGACCCGCTCGAGCAGGACCTGCTCAACACGCTGCTGCCGCCGGCGTGGCTGGGCGGGGAGCGTGGCTTCCTGCTCGGCACCGACAGTCTGGGACGCGACATCCTCTCGCGCTTGATCTACGGCGCGCGCGTCGCGCTGACCGTCGCCGTCGTGGCGGCGTTGCTGGCCGGCGCTGCTGGGCACGTGCTCTGGGTCTGCTCGCCGGCTACCTCGGCGGGCTGGGTCGACACGCTGATCTCGCGAGTGGTCGACGTCTGGATGAGCTTTCCGGCGGTGCTGCTCTCCATCGTGCTCGCGGCCGTGCTCGGCGCAGGCCTGCATACCGTCGTCATCGCCATCGTGGTGATCGACTGGACGCGCTTCTGCCGCGTGGTGCGCTGCCGAGGTCCTGGTGCAGCGCGAGCAGGACTACGTTGCCTCCGCGGTCACGATCGGCCTCGCGCCAGGCAAGATCCTGTTCGGCGAGGTGCTGCCCAACGTCGTGCCGCTGCTGCTCACGCTGTTCACGCTCGGAGATGGGCATCGCCATCGTGGTCGAGGCGATCCTGAGCTTCGTGGGCTTGAGCGTGGCGTCCGGCATCGCGACCTGGGGCGGCATGATCGCGGAAGGCCGGCAATACGTGAATCAGGCCTGGTGGCTGATGGCGCTGCCGATGGTGTGCGTGATCGTCGCGGTAGCTCGGGATGAACGCGCTGGGCGACGGACTGCGCGATGTGCTCGATCCGGTGAAGGCACCGATGAGCGCGCTGCTCGACATCGCGAATCTGCACGTCGGAGATCGGTGGCGCGCCGATCCTGCGCGGCGTGTCGCTGGCAGTGGGGCCGGGCCGTGTGCTCGGCCTGGTAGGTGAATCCGGTGCCGGCAAGACCATGGTGGGCCGCGTCGTGCTTGGGAATCCAGCCGGGCAATGCGCGCATCACCGGCGGATGCGTCGACGTTCGACGGCCGCGACATCACGCGACCTCGACGAGCACGAGCGCCGCCACCTGCTCGGCCGCGAGATCGCACTGGTTCCGCAGAATCCGATGACCGCGCTCAACCCGGTCGTGCGCATCGAGCCGCAGATCACCGACGTGCTGCGACTGCATCTGGGCGTGTCGGGCGGCAAGGCCGCACGCGCGCGCGCTGGAGTTGCTGCAGGCCGGTGCATCTGCGCGAGCCCGAGCGCGTGCTGCGCCAGTATCCGCACGAGCTGTCCGGCGGGATGCGCCAGCGCGTCCTCATCGCGATTGCCTTCGCCTGCAAGCCGAAGCTGATCATCGCCGACGAACCGACCACGGCGCTCGATGTCACGGTCCAGCGCCAGATCCTGCGGCTTGCTGAAGGAACTGCAGCGGACCTCGGGTACCGCGGTGCTGTTCATCACGCCACGACCTGGGTGTGGTCTCCAAGATCTGCGACGACGTGTGCGTGATCCACAGCGGACGCATTCTCGAATCGGCGCCCGCTGCGGATCTCTTTCGCGCGCCCGCAGCACGCCTACACGCAGGCGCTGATGGCCGCCACGCCGCGCTACGATCGACCGAGCGAGACGCTGCGGCCGATCCCCGCCTGACCGAGAGTTACTGCGCGACCTTCGCGTACGACGCATACCCGCAGCACAGAGCCCTCGCTCGTCGATGGAGCAGGCGGGGGTGAGGCATAGCCGATGCCGCTCCTGTCCGCCGGCCCTCTGTCTCGTCGCTGCCCGACCGCGCAGCGCAGCCGCTGTTCGGGCTCGCCACCCATGGTCGAGATCCTCAAGGATGTGGACCTGGACTGGAACCTGGCGAATCGCTCGGTATCGTGGGCGAGTCGGGTTCGGGCAAGACTTCGCTGGGCCGCACCCTGCTGCGTCTGTATCGCCCCACCGCTGGTCGCCTGCTGTTCGAAGGCGAGGACATCACGCAGTGGGACCAGCAGCGGCTGCGACCGCTGCGCGCGCGGATCCAGATGATCTTCCAGGACCCGCTGTCGTCGCTCAATCCGCGCCATCGCATCGAGGACATCCTGGCGCAGCCGCTGCTCGCGTTCGGGCGAGTGCGCCGATCGCAAGAGCGGGCGGCACGCCGCGGTGGCGCTGCTGGAGCAAGTGGGCTTGCCGACGGAGTTCGCCCGCCGCTACCCGCACGAGCTGTCCGGCGGCCAGCGGCAGCGGGTCGGCATCGCGCGCGCCATCGCGCTGAAGCCGAAGCTGATCGTGGCCGACGAGATCGTCTCCGGCCTGGATGTCTCGACGCAGGCGCAGATCCTTCTGCTGCTGCAGGAGCTGAAAAAGGAAGATTCGCTGATCTTCATCAGCCATGATCTGTCGGTGGTGCGCGTGCTGTGCGATCGCGTGCTGGTCATGCATCGTGGCCGAGTGGTCGAAAGCGGATCGTGCGAGCAGGTCTTTCGCGAGCCCGCAGCACGAGTACACCAAGGCTCTGCTGCAGGCGATCCCGTTGCCGGAAGTGGACACCGGTTGGCTCGACATCGAGACGACGTAGCCTCGGGAAGGTAGGCAATCCGGTGCCGCGCCGACCGGGTCGACAACCTGTGCTTGACGGGTGGTGACCTCCTCGTCATAGTTCCCAGGCATCGACTCGCAAGGTTGGAGGTTTGATGTCCTGTGGAGCGGCCTACGCCGACACCTGGGGGCGGGCGGCCTACTTCATCGAGCGGCTGCTCCAAGCCCTCGGCGTGAGCATCTCGCAGCCGATCCGCTTGCTCGCGGACGAGGCAATCCGGTGATGCGCCGCAGCGGCCTGTTCCTCAAGTATGCGGTGCCAGTGGTGATCCTGGTGAGCGCGGGGCTGATCCTCGGCAACCTCGTCGAGTTCTATTTTTCCTATCAGGACAGCAAGGCGGCCCTGGCCCGCCTGCAGCGCGAGAAGGCGATCGGAGCGGCGGCGCGGATCGAGCAGTTCGTGCGCGAGCTGGAGCATCAGCTGGGCTGGATCGCCCAGACGCCGTGGGGGCCGCACGGCGTACCGCTCGAGCAGCGCCGGCTCGATTCGCTGCGACTGCTGCGCGATGCCCCTGCCGTTACTGAGGTCAGCCATCTCGATCCGTCGGGCCACGAGCAGCTGCGCGTCTCGCGTCTGGCCATGGACGTGGTCGGCAGCCACACCGATTTTTCCGGCGATCCGAAGTTCAAGGAAGCCGTCGCTCACAAGACCTACTTCAGCCCCGTCTACTTCCGCAAAGAGTCGGAGCCGTACATGACGATCGCACTCGCCGGCAGCGGGGAAGATGCGGGGGTCGTTGCCGCGGAGGCGAACCTCAAATTCATCTGGGACGTGGTGTCCAGCATCAAGGTCGGGAAAGGGGGCTACGCCTACGTTGTCGATAAGCGCGGCCGGCTGATCGCGCATCCGGACATCAGCCTGGTCCTGCAGAAGACCGATCTGTCGGCGGTGCCGCAGGTGCGTGGCGTGATCGCGGGAACGGCCGCAGGCGCTGACCAGCCCGTCGAGGCCTTGATCGGCCGCGACCTGCATGGCCGCGAAGTGCTCTCCGCGCATGCGGCGATTCCGGCGCTGGGCTGGCTCGTGTACGTCGACGTTCCCATAGAAGAGGCCTTTGCGCCGCTTTACTCCGCGGTGGTTCGGACCGCAGTGCTGCTGGTCGTCGGCCTGGCGGTCACGATCCTGGCGAGTCTGGTGCTGGTTCGCCGCATGATCAAACCGATCCGTGCGCTGCAGGCCGGCGCCGCTCGCATCGGCGCCGGTGCATTGGACCATCGTATCGAAGTCCAGACCGACGATGAGCTGCAGGCACTGGCCGAAGAGTTCAACCAGATGACCGCGCGGCTGCAGGAGTCGTACGCCGGCCTCGAGCGCAAGGTGGAAGAGCGGACCCGGGATCTGACCGAAGCGTTGGAGCAGCAGACGGCGACCAGCGATATCCTGCGCGTGATCAGCAGCTCGCCGACCGATCTCCAGCCGGTGCTGGACGCGATTGCGGAGAGTGCCGCTCGCCTCAGCGGCTCCAGGGACGCAGCGATTCTGAGGGTCGAAGGGGATCGTCTCAGGCTGGTTGCATCACGCGGCGCGCTTTGGAGCTCAGACGAACTTCTGCCCATTCACCGTGATTTGGTCACCGGTCGAGCGGTGATCGAAGCAAGAGTCATCTCAATCCCGGACATTCTGGCAGAGCCCGATGCGGAATACCGCGGCGCGAAAGAATATGCGATCAGCGCCGGCTACTCCGGCTTGCTTGTCGTGCCGATGGTCCGGGAAGGCAGTGTGATCGGGGTCATCAATATTCGACGCAAGGAGGTGCGCCCGTTCACCGAGAAGGAGATCGAGCTGCTCAAGACCTTCGCCGACCAGGCCGTGATCGCGATCGAGAATGTGCGGTTGTTCCAGGAGTTGGAGGCGCGCACCCACGAACTGGCGCGCTCCGTCGAGCAACTACGCTCGCTCGCTGAAGTCAGCCAGTCCGTCAACGCGACGCTCGACCTCGACCAGGTTCTCGCCACGATTGTCGCAAGTGCGGTACAACTTGCAGGGGCCGATACCGGCGTCGTCCACGAGTTCCACGAGAAGGAGGGCGAGTTCCGGCCCAGAGCAACTCATGGCTTCTCTCGGGAGACTGGTTGATCTGCTGTTCGCAACGCCGCTTCGGATTGGAGACGGAGCTACAGGGCGGGCAGCGGCGACGCGTGCCCCGGTTCAAATCCCTGACATTCTGATGGAGGGCGCGTATTCCGGCCCGCTGCAACGAGTGACCGCCGCGTCCGGCATGCGCGCCCTGCTCGCTGTCCCGTTGCTGCGAGAGGGACGTGTTCTCGGCAGTCTTGGGCTCGGGCGCAGGACAGCGGGCGAGTTTCCGCCGGAAGTCGTCAACCTGCTCCAGACTTTTGCCGCGCAGTCCACTCTGGCGATCGAGAACGCTCGACTGTTCCGCGAGATCGAGCAGAAGAGCCGTGAGCTGGTAGTCGCAAGCCAGCACAAGTCGCAGTTCCTCGCCAACATGAGCCACGAGCTGCGCACGCCGCTCAACGCCATCCTCGGCTACACCGAGTTGATCGTCCGATCGGATCTACGGTGAGGTGCCCGAGAAGATCGCCGAGGTGGTCGACCGGGTCCAGAAGAGCGGGCGCCACCTGCTCGGTCTAATCAACGATGTGCTCGACCTGTCCAAGATCGAAGCCGGGCAGCTCGTGCTGGGGCTCAACGACTATTCGGTCGACGATGTGGTGCAGTCGGTGATCAGCTCGGTCGAGCCGCTCGCCGACCGAGAAGGGGCTGCGGCTTACTGTGAAGGTCGCGCCCGACCTGCCGGTCGTGCGAGGCGATGAGCGTAGAATCTCTCAGGTGCTGTTGAACCTGGTGGGCAACGCGATCAAGTTCACCGAGAAGGGTGAGGTTGTCGTGCGCGTGACCAACTCCGACGGTATGTGCCTGGTGTCGGTCGCGGATACGGGGACGGGTATCCCGGAAGCTGATCACCAGAAGATCTTCGAGGAGTTCCAGCAGGTCGACAACTCGTCCACGCGCGCCAAGGGCGGAACCGGATTGGGGCTCGCGATCGCCAAGCGGATTGTCGAGATGCACGGGGGGCGCATCTGGGTCGAATCGGCGCTAGGGAAGGGCTCGACCTTCTTCTTCAGCATTCCCGTGAGGACCGAACAACAGGAGAGCATGTCATGAGCAAGCGCATTCTGGCCATCGAGGACCAAGAGGACAACCGCAGCATCCTGCGCGATCTGCTGACGGCCAAGGGGTACGACCTGCTCGAGGCGACGACCGGCGAGGAAGGTCTGGCTGCCGCCGAGCGCGAGCGGCCCGACCTGATCCTGATGGACATCCAGCTCCCGGGCATGGACGGCTACGAGGTCACGCGGCGGATCAAGGCCAATCCGGCACTGCAGCACATACCAATCATCGCTGTGACTTCCTATGCGCTGAGCGGTGACGAGCAGAAGGCGGCCGCGGCGGGGTGCGACGGCTATGTGACCAAGCCGTTCAGCCCGCGCCTGCTGCTCGCGAAGATCGAGGAATATCTCTCTTAGGAGGGAGCGCGAGAATCGCCGCGCACTGCGGCAGCCTTGTTGGCCACGGCCATGCGAACCCCACCGCGCGTCCTGATCGTCGATGACAATCCGGCCAATGTAGACATCCTGCGCGCCCGGCTTGCTGCCAACGGCTACGAGATCCTGACTGCGAGCGACGGCGAGCAAGCGCTGGATGCGGTGCGCCAACACCTGCCCGACCTCGTGCTGCTCGACGTCATGATGCCCAAGCTCGACGGCATCGAGGTCTGCCGCCGATTGCGCGCGGATGCATCCATTCCCTTCGTTCCGATCATTCTGGTCACGGCCAAGTCCGAGCCGAAGGACGTCGTCGCGGCACTGGAAGCCGGCGGCGACGAGTACCTGACCAAGCCAGTGGACCAGGCCGCCCTGGTAGCCCGGGTCAAGTCGATGCTGCGGATCAAGGCGCTGCAAGATACTGTCCAGGAGTGGAACCACACGTTGGAGCAGCGTGTTGCCGAGCAGCTGGTCGCAGCTGGAACGGCTCGGCCGGCTCAAGCGCTTCTTCTCCCCGCAACTCGCGGAGTTGATCCTGGCGGGTGGCGCCGAAGACCCGCTGAAGAGCCACCGTCGCGACGTCACCGTCGTGTTCCTCGACCTGCGTGGCTTCACCGCGTTCGCGGAGACCACGGAGCCCGAGGAGATCATGGGTGTCCTGCGTGACTATCACGGGGAGATGGGGCGTGTGATCCTGGCTCACGAAGGTACGCTCGAGCGCTTCGCGGGCGACGGCATGATGGTGTTCTTCAACGATCCGGTGCCGGTGTCCGACCCGGCCGCGCGCGCGGTGCGCATGGTGCTGGTGATGCGCGATCGCCTCGCCGAGTTGACGGCGAAGTGGCGCAAGCGTGGCTTCGACCTGGGGTTCGGCGCTGGCATCGCGCAGGGGTATGCGACGATTGGCGCTGTGGGCTTCGAGGGACGATGGGACTACGGCGCCATCGGCAACGTGACCAATCTCGCCGCGCGACTGTGCGGCGAAGCCAAGCCGGGCCAGATCCTGATCGCCCAGCGCGTGCTGGCGTCGGTCGAGGACCTGGTCGAGGTCGAGCCGGTTGGCGAGCTGCAGTTGAAAGGAATGCTCAAGCCCATCGCAGCTTTCAACGTGCTGGGGCTCAAGGGGTAGGGATATTCGACAAACGAGCCGTCGATGTTAAGACCCTCAGGACATGGGGCCATTGTGCGTGACCCCGCGATAGGGTGGATCGCCACCATGCTCACTGCTCGAGACGTACCGATCATTCAGTCGCAGCCTGCTGGAAGTCAATCGAAGCGACTGGGGTGAGCAGCGCTGCAATCTCGCGCTCATGAGCGTTCGCCGCGACCGCGTGCCGGTGCTGCATTGCAGCCAAGTGGTCGAGCCGCACCTTGTGCGAGCAAGTCTTCACCAATCCACACTATGAGCACACGGTAGCACTGCTCGCAGCGCTTCTTCTACCCGAGGTCGACGGCGGATGGAACACCGTGCGAGGCGGGTTAAGGGTGATGCGCCGATTCGCGTCGCTATTGCAAAGCTCCCCTCGGGAGGAGGCAGAGGGATTTGCAGCTCGCGCCCTTGAACGGTCACTTGCAGTTGCCCCTCAGGGGCAGACTCTGCCAACGTACTGGCGCATTTCTCATTGCTGTAAACGTTCAGACGCACAGCTTGCGCATTCGCCAATTTTTCATTCTTGTGAACATTCTGATTCTGAGATGCCGAGGAAGTTTTTGACTTGCCATCTCAATAGATTGGTCTAACATAGCTGCACGACAGAAACAACGATTCGAAAAATCCTACGGGCTCGTTTGCTACTCTTCTCAAGCCTCAAAGGGAGGCTCACATATTCGGCCAGCGTATGTCTTGACTCAGTCTTGAGTGCGGGCATGTCAATTTTCGCGCGTCGCGTTCGCGGCTTCTCTGCAGTGGCGGTTGTCAACGGATCGTTGTCGATAGATCGTACTGAGAGCGCGGACGGTCAATCTTCAGAGCGATGCCAATGTAATTGCCGAGCGGACGGCCTGGTCGATGCCGAACGCGCGCATGTTCCTTGCATCCGACATCGTCATCGGCAGGGCGTCGATCCGCACTCAATCGTCAAAGAATCATTTTCACATTGGCGCGCGAGTCGACCTTTGTCACAACTTCGGGAACCCGCGATCAACCCGGCGCCCGGTGTGAGCGGTTGCAGCTCACACGTTCGTGGGAATGTTTAGAAAAGGTAACAACCGTGAGAACCTTCAAGGCTCTTCGAATATCCGCGTTGTCCGCTGTGCTGGTCGGGATGGGACTGTGGTTCCCCGTCTCACCCGCCGCAGCATGGACCATTGCGGATCTCGGCGGTCAGATGAGTTGCGGGGACTACGGCGCTTCGGCCGGCCTCAACGACACCGGGCAGGTGGTTGGATGCGGGACTGCCCCGGATGGCGGGGTTGGCGCTTTGATATGGTCGCCCGGAGCAGGGGCGCAGGTTCTGGGCCACTTCTTTGACTTTGGATACAGCGTCGCTGCCGGCATCAACAACAGCGGGCTGGTGGCGGGAACCAGCTCGTACGAGCCGTTCCTCTGGTCCGGTCAGACGATGACCAACCTGTGTAACACCGCCGACTGCGTAAGTGGCACGGCATCGGGCATCAACAACAGCGGGCAGGTTGCCGGCACGTTCTTCGACATGAACTCAGGGATGTTCGCCTTCGTCTCGTCCGGCGTGGCCATGCAACGCCTTGGCACACTGCCCGGAGGAACGTATACCGCTGCTCTGGCCATAGGCAACAACGGAGTTGTTGCTGGCTATGGCGACAGCATCGGCACCGATGGGGTTGCTCGTGTTTCCGCAGTCTTGTGGTCTGGCTCGACGGTGCAGAGTCTCGGCCTGCTTCCGAACGGCTACGGTAGTGTGGCCTACGGCCTCAACAATGTTGGACAGGTTGTCGGCGCTGCCCCGACCCAGGACGGCGGCGGAGCGTTCCTGTGGTCCAGCGCAACCGGTATGCAGAACTTGGGCAGCTTGTATCAGGGCGGACAAAGCGAGGCTTACGCGGTCAACGATTTTGGGCAGGTTGTGGGCTGGAGCGATGGTGACGTGGTGCTCTGGTCCAACGGAACGCTGATCGATCTAAGCACATTGCCGGAAGTCCAAGGTGCGGGCTGGTGGTTGACGAAGGCGACTGGGATCAACAACGCCGGCCAGATCGTAGGCACCGGTTGGCTCAACGGGGAACAAAGGACGTTCCTGCTCTCGCCTGGTGCGTTCGGTTCTTCGTCTCCGAAGAGTGCCGGCCGCTGCCCGGCCGCGGGACAAGGATCCGGCGAAGACCCCAACCGGCCCGGCCGCTGCGATCCGGCAAATTCGATCAATCCCGCCACGGGGAACAACCATCAGCTCGAGGTCGACTACGTAGGCGCGAGCGCGTTTCCGCTGAGATTCGAGCGCTATTACAATAGCGTTGCCGGCTTCGGCAGCGGGAACATCGGTACTCAATGGCGTCATACCTACGATCGTTCGGTGCTGCAGGTGAACTCAGTCGCCACCGTGTTTCGACCCGACGGCAAGCAGTATGTATTCACGCAGGTTGGAGGGGTCTGGTCCAGCGATCCAGATGTGATGGACCGGCTCGTCCAGACGCGCACCGGCTGGACATACACCGCGGCACCCGCTGACGATGTCGAGACTTACGACGTCAATGGTCGCCTCACCTCGATTGCCAATCGAGCTGGCATTGCTCACATTCTGGCTTACGACACGAACGGGCGGCTCAGCAGCGTGACCCACTCTGCGGCGCTGACCACGCTCAGCTTCAGCTCAGACGCGTCAGGCCGGATTACCACCATGACCGACTCGGCTGGCAACGTGTTCACCTATGCGTACCAGCAGGGCAATCTCGCGTCGGTCACCTATCCAGCCGACCCGAAGAGATCCAGCAGCAACCCGGTGCGGACCTACCTGTACAACGAACAGGACCACACGTCCAACACGAACCTGCCGCACTACTTGACGGGAATCATCGACGAGAACAACGACCGCTTCGCCTCGTATACATACGATACCAACGGGCGTGGCATCTCGACCGAGCGTGCGGGTGGAACGCAGAGATACTCGCTGGCCTACGCTGGCGGCGGGAGATCTTCGGTTACAGATCCCCTGCTCACGTCGCGCACCTACTTGTTCAAGACGCTGTACAGCGTGCCCAAGAATACGTCGGTCGATCAGCCCTGCGTTGGATGCGGGGTCGCGAGGCAGACCGGATACGATGCCAACGGCTTCCTCTCGAGCGCTACCAACTTCAACAACGTCACCACAACGTACATTCACGACGGCAGAGGCCTCGAGACTTCACGCACAGAGGCCTCCGGCACGCCGCTGGCTCGTACCATCAGCACGCAGTGGCATCCGACATACCGATTGCCCTTGAAGATTGCCCAGCCCGAGCGCATCACCACGCTGGCTTACGACGCGCAAGGCAATCTCATCAGCAAGAGCGTGCAGGCGACAACCGACACCAGCGGCGCTCAGAGCTTCAATGCTACGCCCACCGGTGTTGCGCGCACATGGACGTACACCAATACGTACTCCAACAGCGTCCCCGGTCTGATGATCCGGCAGGTCGTCGACGGCCCGCGCACCGACGTGAACGATACGACCACCTATGAGTGGGACCGCGCCGGCAACCTCAGCTCCGTGACCAATGCATTGGGACACGTCACAACGCTCAGCAACTACGATGTGCATGGCCGGCCGCGGCTGGTCACCGACCCCAATGGACTGGTGACCATGCTCACCTACGATGTTCGCGGACGCCTGACCTCGCGCAACGTCGGTGGCGAGACCACCGCATACGAGTACGACGGCGTGGGTCAGCTCACGAAAGTCACCCTGCCCGATGGTTCGTTCCTGGGTTACAGCTATGATCCCGCGCACCGCCTCACGCGAATTGCCGACAACCTGGGCAACAAGATCGTCTACACCTTGGACGCCATGGGCAACCATACCCAGGAGCAAGTGTTCGATCCGAGAGGCAAGCTGGCCCAGGCCCGCACACGACTCTACGACAACCTGAACCGGATGAGCCGGGAGATTGGCGGTGCCAACCCGACCACCGAGATCACCACCTACGGGCGCGATAACCAGGGGAATCTCACCAGCGTCACCGATCCGCTCGGTCACGTCACCAACAACATCTACGATGCGCTGAATCGCTTGAGCCAAGTCGTCGACCCGGCGGCGTCGGGTTCAGGGCAGGGCGGTACTACGCAGTACTTCTACGACGGCGTCGATCAGTTGAGCCAGGTCCTCAGTCCGCGAGGGGTGAACACCGTCTTCGCGCTGGATGGACTGGGAAATCTGAACTGGCGGGGGAGTCTCGATCTTGGTAGAGACGACAACATCTTCGATCCAGCCGGCAATCTTGTGCGCGGTTCGAACAACCGGCGCGGGGTAGTAACCTACTTTACCTATGATGCACAGAACCGCCCGACCCAAGTGATCTGGGCTCAGGCCATCACGGGTAGCGGCATTGTGGCGCACCCGAACGTCACCCACACCTACACCTACGACCAGGGAACCTACGGCAAGGGCAGGCTTAGCGGCGTCACCGACTCTTCCGGCTCAACCAGCTACACCTGGGACCAGAAGGGGCGCCTTGCGCAGGAAACCCGAATCCTGTCCGGGGTGAGCTACACCACGGCATATGGCTACGACGCCTTCGGGCGCTTGAACCAAATCACGTATCCCTCCGGTCGCACGGTCAACTATTCGTTCGACGCCCTCGGCCGCATCAGCCAGGTTGACACCGGTGCTGGTGGTGCTACGCAGATGGTTGTAGGCAGTGTGGCTTATGTCCAATCGCTCAATGGTGCGCCTGGCTTCGGAGGCATCAAGAGCTTCATGTTTGGCAACGCGGGGAGCTACAGCCGCAGCTACGATCTGGACGGGCGCATCGCAGCCTATAGCCTTGGCGATCTAAGCCGCACGCTCAAGTACGACGCTGCCTCGCGCGTTGCCGGTTTCACACACAACAATCCGGCTTTCGACCAGACCTTTGGCTACGACAACATGGATCGGCTGACGAGCTGGATCGGGCCGAACACCAGCCAGGCCTATGCCTACGACCTCGATGGCAACCGTACAAGCAATACCGTCGGCGTCAATACCTACACCTACATCTATCCTGCGACAAGCAACCAGTTGTCGTTGGTCACTGGACCGATCGCACGCACCTCCGCCTACGACGCAGGCAATCTGCGGCAGGACGGACGCATTTTCATGGACGACGCGCGCGGGCGGCTCTATCGTGTGGTCAATGTTACGCAAAGCACGCTCTACCAAGTCAATGCGATGGGCCAGCGGGTGTTGAAGACCGCCAGCAACGGTGTGATTACCGTGTATCACTACGACAAGGACGGCAACCTCATTGCCGAGTCGAACGCTAAAGGACAGGTGACCCGGGAGTACATCTACCTGGGTGCGACACCAGTTGCTGTGGTGGATGCTACCGCTCCCGCGGCGCTCTACTTCATTCACCCTGATCATCTGGGCACGCCCAGAGTGATCGTCAATGCAAGCAACACCGTAGTGTGGCGTTGGGACAGCGCCGATCCGTTCGGGTCGCTCCCGCCCAACAGCAACCCCAGCGGGCTTGGCACCTTCACCTTCAACCTTCGCTTCCCGGGACAGTACTTCGACCAGGAGACGAATCTGCACTACAACTACTATCGCGACTACGACCCGGCAACCGGCAGGTATGTTCAGTCAGACCCCATCGGGCTCAAGGGTGGAATCAATACCTACACGTACGTGCGAGATAATCCAACCGCGAAGTCCGACCCCAGAGGCCTCATTGACTGGACCGCTCCTTAACTTGCGGGAGTGTAGTCAGGACGCAGACCGGAACGCCATCGGAACCACGGTCGGTTGAAGGACTCGCGAGATCCGCGCCCGCGAAGACGCGAACCATAGTCAGGAACGCCTGCTCGCGTTAGAGCAGGCGTCCTCTTTCATAGAGTGCGGGGCAGTACAAGAGCACCCGCGCGCCTCTTGAACGAACAGCTCAGCGCTCGCTCAGCCGATGCCGGTGCCGGCACCGGTGAAAAATCGCAACCTTGCTTTCCAATCCATATTCTCCGTTCACCCTGCGGCTCGATGCAATCTCAAGTTGATTGTCAAACACCGTTACGCCTCATGACACCAACGTTCAGCGAGCGCGTTTGAAGCCCGTTTCTTGCTTCAGTATCCATTGACTGAATTGGTGAGCGTTGAGCTGCACAGCAGCGGCCTCTGCTCTCGACTCATAGGTTCGCAGCAACGATGACACACGTTTGACAATCTTGGCCGCACCGGGGTATCGATGCTAGATTGATATCTTGACTCGCATGGATGGAGCGAATCGGACGCTCGCCGCAAACCCCGGTATCGCACACCGGCAATGCAAACCAGACCATGTTCCGATGCGGTCAATGTCTTGGCAGGAATCAGGGGAACCAGAATATGAAACACCTACGCACAGCACTAGGCGCCAGTATCTTCTGCCTGGCGGGCCTCACAGGCTCTCTGCCCGTGCACGCCAGCATTCTGGATATCAAGATCAACAACCCGATGATCACCGCCGTTCTGCCTGCTTCGGGAATTACGGAATACTTCTTCACGGGAAGCATTGCCAATACGTCGGCGTACGATCTGAACTTCGACCAACAATTCGATGACGCATTCGTGCAGATCGGTGGGATTGGAGTCCCGCTTCTGTATACGGGGCCAGGGCCTGCCGAGGGCGTGCTGAGCTATACCGATCCCAACTCAGGCTTGCCGAGCTGGGGGGGACTTCTGCAGCAACCGATGTTCGGAAGCTGCATCTGGGGCGGTGGGATCAGTTCATCGTGCCTACGCGCCGGGACTACTTACAACGGCACAATCGCAGCCGCAATTGTGGGATTCGATACAGCGCCGGGTATCTACGCGGTAACTCAGGATGGAGCGGGACACCCAGCCACTATCACATTCCAAGGAACCTACTTCTTGGATGGTCGAGTGAAGTCCTTCACCCAAGATTCGCCAGGCCTCTCCATGAACGTCGTGTCGGAACAGGCGGTGCCAGAGCTGAAGACGTGGGCGTTGGTAGTCGCCGGATTGGCTGGCGTGGTATTGATAGGCAGCAAACGCACTCGCATCTAGCGGTCGACACAACCCCGAGTCGATCCTCGTCTTCGCCAACGAGACTTGAGCGTCTGCACCGGCGGCGGCTACCTCGCGGACGGCGCGCTCAGCGTGATTTGAGCGGCAGCGCCGCGAGCTTCGCAGATCGCCTCGCGCGCGATGTCGAAGTAGTGCTTGTCCTTCTCGATTCCGATACTGGTGTAGCCAACCGCCTCCGCCGCCGCGAGTGTGGATCCGGAGCCTGCGAACGGATCGAGCACGACGCCTTCTCCGAGCGGCAAGACCCCGCGCACGAGCTGTCTGAGGAACGCCTGCGGCTTCAGGCTTGGATGCCCCGCGAGCTTGCGTTCGGCGGCTGCGGTTGGCGCAGACGCGATCACGTCTCCGAACGGCCTGTCGGCAGACGGGCGGCGGAATCCCCCGGTACGCCAGACGCGAAGATTGTCCTGCACCCGACCTTCGACCGGTTTGCGGAAAACCAGCCAAGGCTCCCACATGGACCTCGGCATGACGCTGACGCCGCTGAACTCTGCGTGGGCGTCCTTGGGGCGGTCGCCTCCTCTCATGGTCATTACCAGCCGGACGATCTCGCCGCGGCGCTCGAGGCCGGCCCGCGCCAGCGCACCGGACACGACATAGGACAAGAGGGGATTGCTGGCTACGACCACATTGGCCCCGGGGACCAGAGCAGGGAGCAGCACGCGTGCCCATGCGTGGAAGAACTCATCCAGCGTGCGCAGGTCCCGGACCGACAACACGGTGAAGCGCGGTAACGGAGATCGCTTCGAGCCGTCGAATGAAGGCGGGATGCGCCACACGCCGCCTTTGCCATCGCGAAGCTTGCGCTGCTGCTCTTCGGTGTACTCCGACAGACCGTAGGGCGGATCGGTCACGACCGCATGAATGGTGTTCGGCCCGCAGCGCTCGATCCATTGCAGGCAGTCGGCGAGCACCAGTGCGCTCTTTCCGCACCGAAAGGTCTGCGGCCGCGCGGTATCCGCTGATGAAGCGAGGTACGCGGTCTTATCCAGGTTGCCCTCCAAGCGAACGTATGCGCCGCCGTAGTGTACTGCGCCCGCTAGATCCTGGAGGACTTTACGAATCTTCTCGTTCGCGCGAAGGCGCACCACCCCTTCCGCGGGGAGAAGACTGAACCTTGCGTCGCGGCACACTGCGCCATTGCGCGTACCGGCGCTCTGTAAGATCTGCACTGGAGTAATAGAGAAAATACAAGTTCTTCCAACTGCTTTCTGGTTTCGACCAGCGTGCATTGTCTTGCAGCACAGAGGCTTACTTCTGATGGCATAGCACGTGCCTCAGCCATCGTTCGCGACGCGGCAGCGGGTGACTTTCTGGTGTGATGGCGCTTAAGCCTAAGCTCGAGCGGACTCAGATACCGCCGTCGTGTGCCAATTCCGAAACCACCAAGGAATCCCGCGACAGCGCATGGCCAAGATCCCTCGCAGCTCCCGTTCGACGCTCTTGCGCGCCGGCACGTCGTGCACGACCAAAGCGGGCGTCCGCGTTGAGTGGCGCTTCGGTCGCGTCGCCGATCCGGTTGCCCCATGAGCGAGACGAAACACCAAGGGTGGCGCCGACAGAGGAGCGACCGGAGATCCGTCAGGCGGCAGCGGACATCAAGCGCGGACTGGTGGATACGGACCGGCGGCAGGATGCCGTCGCCGTGTTCCGGCGCGCCGCAAGTCAACACCGGTCAGGTCGAAGGCGCGTACGAAAGCAGCCATGAATTGCGTACCGCGCTCTAGCTGACTTCGGTCGACGATGCGGCGATTCTTGACCATTTAGCGAAGTCGCAACCCTCCAAGAACCCAAGGAATCGAAATGCCAAATGCCGGTCGCCGCCCTATCCGTACAGCCGTATTTCCTGTCGCCGGCCTGGGTTCGCGCTTCCTTCCGGCGACGAAAGTGTTGCCGAAGGAAATGCTGCCGGTAGTGGACAAGCCGATCATCGAATACGCGGTGGAGGAGGCCGTGGCGGCAGGCATCGAGCACATTATCTTCGTGACCCACCGCGCGAAGCGAGCCATAGAGGACCACTTCGATCACGTCGGAGAGCTCGAGGCACGCCTGAAGTCGAAGGGCAACAGCGGACTGCTGCGCACGATTGGACGAGAGGGCGCGCGACCGAGCTACAGTTCCGTTCGGCAGGCCGAACCGCTCGGTCTCGGGCACGCGGTGTTGTGTGCTCGGCACCTGGTGGGAGACGAGCCCTTTGCCGTGATCCTGCCCGATGATCTGATGGACGCGACCCGGCCGGTTCTGGCCCAGATGATCGCCCAGTACGAACGTGAGCCGGGAACCATCATCGCAGTCGAGAAGATCGCGCCGGAAGACACTAAGAAGTATGGTGTTGTAGACGCACAACCCGAGCCCGCTTGTGCCCGGCGGGTACATCGCATCGTCGAGAAACCGAGCCTCGAGCAGGCACCGTCCTTGATGGGTGTCGTCGGCCGCTATATTCTTAGCGGGGGTGTGTTTTCGAAGCTGGAACGCGTGTGCGCCGGTGCCGGCGGGGAAATTCAGCTCACCGATGCGATCGCCGACATGCTGGCTGAGGAACCCGTTTTCGCGTATCACTTCGAGGGACGTCGGTTCGATTGCGGCTCCAAACTCGGTTACCTGGCTGCGACGGTGAACTTCGGTCTCAAGCATCCCGAGGTAGGCGATTTGTTTGGCGCGCTGCTTTCCAGCCGCGAGGCCGCACACGCCGAGTTGTCACGTCAACGTGCGGTTTCGACAGGTGCGGTTGCTCTACAGAGTCTTTGACCGAAGGCCGCGCTGGCGGGTATCTTTGCAACGGCGTAGTCCGCAAAGTCTGACGATCGATGGATCTACCTCGGAACGCATGCTGATCTGCCCGCAGGATTGCCATTTGTGCGATTTGCCGGATTGCCGTGCCTCAGGCTGCGAGCGGACCGGGGAGCTGCCTCTTGCCGAGTGCGTCGAGTGCGGCGCGGTGTTTGTCCAAGGCGCTTTCGGCAGAACGGCCCTATTCGCAGTGTGTACGGATTGCGTGCCGGACGACCTCTCCGTCGCAAAAGTCAAGGAGTAAGCGTGGCGCGAGCGCTTTGGAAAGGCGCGATCACCTTCGGCCTGGTGCACGTGCCGGTGGAACTCTATCCCGCCGAGGAACGCAGGGAGTTCAAGTTCTCGATGCTGGACAAGCGCGACTTCTCGCCGGTCGGGTACAAGCGCTACAGCAAGGAAACCGGCAAGGAGGTCCCCTGGGAAGACGTCGTGAAGGGCTACGAGTACGAGAAGGGCCAGTACGTAGTCCTGTCGGACGAGGATTTCCGTCGGGCCAACGTGAAGGCCTCACAGACCATCGAGATCGAAGCCTTCGTTCCAGCCGGGCGGATTCCTCCCGAGTTCTTCGAGACTCCTTACTATCTGGTTCCAGCCGAGCGCGGCCAGAAGGTTTATGCGCTGCTGCGCGAGACGTTGCGTGCGACCGGTCGTGTGGCCATCGCGCAGGTGGTCATTCGAACGGCACAGCATCTGGCAGCGGTGGTGCCCACCGATAAGCTGCTCATGCTGGTTACGCTGCGCTATGCGGACGAATTGCGCAGCCCCGAGGGCCTGAAGATTCCGGACAAGGGATCGAAGGCAGCAGGACTCAACGCCAAGGAGCTGGCACTCGCCAAGCGTCTGGTCGACGACATGACCGAAGATTGGAAGGCAAGCAAGTTCAAGGACACCTACCACCAGGACTTGATGCATCGCATCGAAGAGAAGATCAAGAACGGCGAGACGCGCGAGATAACCAAGCCAGAAGCGGGTGGGAGCGCCGAGGCCAAGTCGGCCAAGATCATCGATCTTGCCGCGCTGCTGAAGAGGAGCTTGGGCGAAGGACCGGCGGCGCGCAAGGCGCCGCGACGTCCGGCGAAGCCGCGCGCGTCAAAGCCGAAGCTTCGCGTCGTCACATCGACGCGAGAGCGAGCGAAAGCACCACCCAAGCGCAAGCGCGCATAGGACGCGCAGCGTTTCGGGAGAACAGCGTGGGGCTCGACACGTATCGACAGAAACGCGACTTCCGCGCGACACCGGAGCCACGCGGAAAAGTCGCTCGGCGCAAAGCCGCTGTCCTCTCGTTCGTGGTCCAGAAACACGCCGCCAGTCGTCTCCATTACGACTTTCGGCTCGAGCTGAACGGGGTGCTCCTGAGTTGGGCGGTACCGAAGGGACCGAGCCTGGACCCCACGGAGAAACGGCTCGCGATCCAAGTTGAGGATCATCCGCTCGAGTATGGCGGCTTCGAAGGCGTGATTCCGTCCGAGCAGTACGGCTCAGGCACCGTGATGGTGTGGGATCGGGGTACCTGGGTGCCGAGGGAGGACCCGGTCCGCGGCTATGGCGACGGCGTGCTCAAGTTCGAGCTCAACGGCAAAAAGCTCAAGGGCGGGTGGACGCTGGTACGCACGCGCGGCGGCAAGTACGGGGGCAAGAGCGGCAAGCAAGCCTGGTTGCTGATCAAGGAGAGGGACGAGTTCGCCCGGCACGGGGCCGATGTGCATATCATCGACACCGCGCCCAACAGCGTCCTGTCGGACCGGACGATCGAAGAAATTGCGCGCGACCGCGACCGTGTTTGGCAATCGAGCAAGTCGGCCGATGCCAGAGTCCGCGCGCATAAGGCGACGCGCAAGGCCCCCGTGCGCAAGGGCGAGAGGGCCGAATCCGCGGAAGTGGACGGAGCGAAGCGTGCGCGGTTGCCGGCGACGCTCACTCCGATGCTCGCGACGCTTGTGAAGACGGTTCCGCTCGGAGACGAGTGGCTGCATGAGATCAAGCAAGATGGCTACCGCATGCTGTGCCGTGTGGATCGAGGGACCGTCCGCGTCTTTGCGCGGAGCGGCAGGGAGTGGACATCGACGCTGCCAGTGATCGTCGATGCGGTCGAGCGTCTCCCGATCGACACCGCCTGGCTCGACGGCGAGCTGACTGTGCTCGATGCGAACGGCCGGACGAGCTTCCAGACGCTGCAGAACGCGTTGTCCGACCCGGGTGCAGGAGCACTGACCTACTTCCTCTTCGATCTCCCGTACCTGAACGGCCATGACCTGCGCGGCGCGGCTTTGATCGATCGCAAGCGATTGCTCGAGGGGATCCTGACGCAAGCGCAGCGCACGCTCCGTTACAGCGAGCACGTGCGGGGCGCGGGCGACGAGTTCTTCAGGCAGGCCTGCAAGCTCGGTTTGGAGGGCGCGGTCTCGAAGCGCGCCGACTCGACTTACCAGGGCACGCGCGGGCGCGATTGGGTGAAGGTCAAATGCGCGCACCGCCAGGAAATGGTCATTGGCGGCTTCACCGATCCGCAGCGCGGCCGCGTGGGTCTCGGCGCTCTGCTGGTGGGTGTGTATGAGCCCGACGGCAGTCTCCGCTATTCAGGCAAAGTGGGAACCGGGTTCGACGAGAAGGCGCTGGTGGCGCTGCGCCAGAAACTTGATCGCATGGTGCAGGACCGTCCGCCATTTTCGAATCCGCCCAGGGGCTACGCCGCAAACGGAGTGCACTGGGTAAGGCCGCAGCTCGTCGGCGAAGTCTCCTTCGCGGAATGGACCGCAGATGGCGCCTTGCGTCAGGCGTCGTTTCTCGGGCTGCGCGAAGACAAGAAAGCGACCGAGGTAGTCCGCGAGCGCCCGCAGCCGCTGGCCGCCGCCGCAACGAAACAGCCGGCATCGCGCAAACAGCCATCTGCTTCGCGGAGAAGATCAATGCCTGCGCGAGTGCGCAACGCGTCTGCGGCGCCAGCCTCCATTGCGGGCGTCGCATTGTCGCATGCCGATAAGCTTCTCTATCCGGACGCGAAGATCACTAAGCTGGATCTCGCACACTACTACGAGGCGATCGGCGATTGGATCGTGCCGCACCTCGAAGACCGGCCGCTCAGCCTCGTGCGCTGTCCCGACGGGTGGAAAGGCGAGTGCTTCTATCAGAAGCACGCCGAGAAGAGCGTCAACGCGGCGGTCGGCCGAGTGTCGGTACCGGAATCGGGCGGTCGCGCGACTTACCTGACAGCCGACTCGGTTGCAGCGCTCGTCGGTCTCGTGCAGTGGGGCGTACTCGAGCTGCATCCCTGGGGCGCGCGGCAGCCGAAGCTCGATCGGCCGGACCGGCTCATCTTCGACTTCGATCCCGACGAGGAAGTGGGATGGAGCCAGATCACGGAAGCGGCGGGGTTGCTGCGGACCCTGCTCGAGGAGATGGGCCTCCTTGGATTCCTGAAGACGACTGGCGGGAAAGGCCTGCACGTCGTGGTGCCGATTCGGCCGACGCTCGACTGGGAGCGCGCCAAGGAGTTCACCAGAGCCCTAGCAGAACTGCTTACTGCAACCTTTCCGGATCGCTTCATCGCGACGCTGTCGAAATCGAGGCGCAAGGGCAGGATCTTTGTCGACTACCTGCGCAACGCCGAAGGGGCTACCGCGGTTTGTGCCTACTCGCCGCGCGCCCGGGCCAATGCCCCAGTCTCCACACCTATCGCGTGGGAGGAGCTGCGGGAGGACGTGCGATTCGCCCACTTCAATGTGCGCAATGTCCCCGTGCGCCTGAGCACACTCAAATCCGACCCATGGCGCGATTTTCTCTCGGTCGAGCAGACCGTTACCGCGGCCATGCTGAAGCGGGTCGGTGGCTCCAAGTAGGACAAATCCGTCTTGCTGAAGGCGGGTTGTCCTACAAGGAGATCAGTGGGTCGCCGATAGGTCTGCTCATAGCGCAGGCCTAGTATCGATTAACGAAGGCAAATTCCCTGCTTCGTGTGAGACGGAGCCGGCTGAGCCGGGGTGAGAGTGATTCCCGTGCCGCCGCCGGCTTACCCGTTCCCCTCGACTAGTCTCCGGAGACCAGCATGCGAATCACGACACGCGTACTCACACTTGCCGGCCTGGTGACCGCCGGCTTCGCCGCCCAGGCCCAGACTCTGGAAGTTCCGATGCAGCTGGTCGACGCAAAGGGTGGCGGTCCGTCGATCGGCATCATCACCGTGACGCAGACCGCAGAAGGAGTGGTGTTCACGCCCAAGCTCGAAGGGTTGCCACCCGGATTGCACGGCTTCCACATGCACGAGAAACCGAGCTGTGACCCCGCGATGGATCCGGCGAAAGGTCAGTTCGCGGCAGCGCAGGCCGCAGGCGGTCACCTCGATCCGGACAAGACCGGCCATCACGAAGGCCCGATGGGAAAGGGTCATCTCGGCGATCTGCCCGCGTTGAAGGTCGACACCAATGGCAAAGCAACCACGCCGGTCGTCGCGCCGCGACTCAAGCTCCCGGAGCTCTCGGGTCACTCGCTGATGATCCATGCGGGCGGCGACAACTACTCCGATAGCCCGCAGAAGCTGGGCGGTGGCGGAGAGAGGATCGCCTGTGGCGTGATCTAGGGCCCGCCTTAGTACACCGACCGGCCGCCGGTGATATCGAACAGCTGCCCGGTGGAGAACGAGCATTCCTCCGACGAGAGCCACGCCACCATCGCGGCGATCTCGTCGGTACCGACGAAGCGGCCCTTGGGAACCAGCGCCACGAGCTCCTTGATCTTCTCGGGGGAGTGCTGCTGCAGGATGTCGGTGTCGGCAATCGACGGGCACACGGCATTGGCCAGGATCTCCGTGTCGGCCAGCTCGCGCCCGAGCGCTTTTGTCAGCGCGATCACCGCTGCCTTGGAAGCGCCGTACGCAGCGAACATCGGCGTTCCGTTCTTCCCGGCGATCGATGCGATGTTCACGATCCGTCCATAATTGTTTTTGCGCATCAGCGGCACGACAGTCTTGCAGCAGAGAAACACGCCGACGACGTTGACGTTGAATACCTGGCGGAACGCGGCGAGGTCGTATTCCCAGATCGGCGCGGTAGGTCCGCCGATGCCGGCGTTATTGATGAGGATGTCGATCTTGCCGAAGCGTTGCACGGTCGACTGCGTGGCGCGAGCGATCGCGTCCGTGTCGGTCACGTCGACCTGCTCGATCGCCACCTTGCCCAGCGCAGCCAGTGCCTGCCCGGCCGAGCGCAACGCGGCGGCGTCCAAATCCCACATCGATACCGCCGCGCCCGACTGCAGCAGGCGCTCCGAGATGGCGTAGCCGATGCCGCGCGCGGCACCGGTCACGATGGCGACGCGGTTGGTGAGATCGATCTTGTTGGTCTGCATCAGAACTTCCCGTACTTGAGATACGCTTCCTGTGGATCCATGCCAGCGAGGATCGCGGTGCGGACCGTGTTTTCGGTTTGCAGGACTGCCTCTGTCTTGGTCACGACGTCGTCAACCATCTTGCCCGGGATGATCACGACGCCGTCGCGATCGGCCAGCAGATAGTCACCCGAGCTGATCGTCACCTCGCCGATCGTGATCGGCTCACCGAAGCGGTCCGGCACCCAGCGCCCCACGATGTCCTTCGGCGTGTTGAAGCTGCAGAACACCGGGAAGCCCAGCTCCAGAATGAAATCGGTGTCGCGGCAGCCGCCATCCACCACGTAGCCGCGTATGCCGCGGAAGTTCAGCGTCTCGGCCGACAATTCCCCCATCAGCGCGATCTCGTAGGTGTGCGGCTGGCACACCAGGACTTTGCCCGGGGGAGCCTTGGACAAGAGTCCGGTCCATTGGACAAGAGTGTCATGCGGGTCGCGCGTCAGGTCGATGTGACCCCCGACCGTATAGATCTCCCCAGCGAGCTTCTTGGTCGGGTCCAGCGCTCTGATGTTGGGCGGGAGTACGCATCGTCCATGACCCATGCCGCGCAGCACGTCGTGCACCGCCGCGGCATAGCAGTTCAGCAGTCGCGCCGCCAGCGCATCGGACCGGTCGCTCATGTTCCCCTCCTCGCGGTGCGTGCAGTGATGTGGGTGATCTCGTCGTGGTCTCGGCGTCGAGATCAGGCTGCCGCCGCAGCCGGTCTTGCGCCGCGGCGCTTTTTCCAGGCGCCCATCGCTGCGCCCAGTATGCCCTTCGGCATGAAGATGATGAAGAGCACCAGCAGCAGCCCGTAGATCGTGGTGTCCAACCCGTGGACATCGTGGCCCAGAACCAGCCGCAGCCCCTCGGCGAGAAGCAAGGTGAACACGGCGCCGACAGTCGGGCCCAGACGCACATACATGCCGCCGGCGATAGCTCCGAACACCATCTGCAGGCTGATGCCGATGCCGGACACGGTCTCCGGATTGACGTAGAGCTGATACTGGGCGTAGAGCACGCCGCCGATGCAGGTCATCAGAGCGGAGATCATCGTCACGGCGAGTTTGAGCCGCGTGACGTTCATGCCGATGGAGGCGGCGGCGTCTTCCTCCTGGCTGATGGCCTCGAGTCCGAGCCGTGCCATCGAGCGATCCACTCGAGCCCAGACCCACAGACCTCCGAGCCACACCGCGAGGATGATATAGAACCAGACCAGCTTGGAGGAAAACTGCAGCGCGGCGAGCGACCAGGCGCTGTCGGCCAGCGCGGTCTTGGGTGTGGCGCCGAGCGAGCCTCCGGTCTGGTCGCGCAGGGCGACGATGATCATGCGCGCCACTTCGGACAGCGCCAAGGTGACGAGCGCGAAGTAGTGGCCGACGATCTTCAAGCGGAAGCAGGGGTAGCCGATGAGGAAAGCGACCACGGCTGTCAGCGCGAGCGCGATGGGCGTACCGATCCATGGCGAAAGCCCGAAGTGATTCCACCCCATCACCACGCCGTAGGCGCCGATGCCGAAAAAAGCGCCGTGGCCGAGGCTCACCATGCCGAGCCGGCCCATCACCGCCCAGCTGGTGTAAACATATCCCCACAGCAGGCACATGATCAGCAGGTGCAGCGGATAGTCCCCGGCGCCGCTCAGCGGAGCCAGCGCCAGAGCTGCGACCCCCATCCAGGGTAACAGTCGCGTCACGACCGGGCTCCGAACAAGCCCTGCGGTCGCCAGAACATCACGGCGATGAAGAACAGGAACGCGATCACGTAGCCCCATTCGAGGTGGAAGAAGTACCCGCCCACCGAGATGAACTGCGCGAAGATGAAGGCGGCGACGAATCCGCCGACCATGTTGCCCAGTCCGCCGAGAACGCACACGAGGAACGCGATCGGCCCGAAGGACAGCCCGATCGCCGGATGGATGTCGTATTGGAGAGCGAGCAGACACGCCGCGAGGCCGGCAAGCGCGCCGCCCAACGCGGAAGTGAACAGGAAGATGCGGTTCGGATTGACGCCCATCAGCGGCATGATGGCGCGGTCCTGGGAAATCGCCCGGATCGCCGTGCCGAGGTAGGTGCGCTTGAGAAACAGATACACGCCGATCATGGCGGCCAGCGCGACCAGGAACGCGGTAAGGCGCGCAAAGCTCAAATACAGCTCGCCGACCTGCAGCGTCGGGAGGACGACGCCGAGGCTCTTGAATTCGACGCCGAAGGCCAGCGTGGCCACGCCTTGCAGCAAGAACAGCACGCCGCCGGTAACCAGCAACTGGTTGATCGGCTCGGCGCTCAAGACAGGACGGATCACGAACTGGTGCAGCGCCGTGCCCAGCACGGCGACCAGTGCGATGCAGGCCGGAAACGCAAGCCAGAGAGGCCACCCATACACGTTGTGCAAGTAGTACACCGCGTACATGCCGACCATGATCAGCTCGGCGTAGCAGATCCACACCACGTCGATCACGCCGAAGATGAGATTCAGCCCGAGTGCCAGCAGCGCCAGGATGCCTCCCAGCAGGATGCCGTTGACGATGGCTTCCAGCAGGAATATGTCGAAGATTTGCATCTTTCAGTTCCTGGTGAAGAGTTGAAGAGTGAAGGGTGAAGGGAGTGAAGGGTGAAGGTGAAGGGTGAGGCCTTAGAGGCGAGGAGTCAGGGGCGAGGGCCTAAAGAAACCCGTTCGCACTGAGCGTCGCAGCGGCAGCTGCAGAGTCGAAGTGCTTGGCTGGCACGCTTCGACTCCGTGGCTGACGCCACTACGCTCAGCGCGAACGGATGATCCAATCTTTCGCTTTCACCCTTCACTCTCTCTTCACCCTTCACTCTTCACCCTTCACGCTCTCACAAACCCAAATACGCCTTCTTCACGTCGTAGCTGTCGAGCAGCTCGCCTGCTGCGCCGCTCGACTTGATGCGCCCGGTCTCCAGCAGGTAGGCGCGCTGCGCCACCTTCAGCACCTGGCGGATGTTCTGCTCCACGATCAGCACCGTATAGCGCTCGGCGCTCATCGTCTTCACCACCTCGAAGATGGACTGCACCACCACCGGTGCGAGCCCGGCCGAGGGCTCGTCGAGCAGCAGCAACTTTGGCCCGGACATGAGCGCGCGACCAATGGCGCACATCTGCTGCTCGCCTCCGGATAGCGTGCCTGCGGGCTGCCGGCGGCGCTCCTTCATGCGCGGGAAAAGCTGGTAGACGCGCTCGAGGCGCTCGGTGTACTGCGCCCGCGCCGACGGGAGGAATGCTCCCATGCGCAGGTTGTCCTCGACGCTGAGCCGCGGGAACAGGCGCCGGTTCTCCGGCACGTGGGCGATGCCGTGGCCGATCACCTCGTGGGCTGGCACCTGGTTGAGGGCGGCGCCCTCCATGCTGACCTCGCCCGCGGAGGTTTCGATCAGCCGGGAGATGACGCGCAGCAGAGTCGTCTTGCCGGCGCCGTTCGGCCCGATTACTGCAACGGTTTCGCCGGCGTTGACCTCGAGGCTCACGTCGAACAACGCCTGGAAGCTGCCGTAGCCCGCCGAGACGTGCTTCAAGGCAAGCATCAATGGCTCCGCGCGGCCACTGTTGCCTGCACGTCCTGGGCATCGGTTCCCAGATAGACCTCGATCACTCTTGCGTCGTGCGCGACCTCCTCCGGCCTGCCCTCGGCGATCACCTCGCCGTGGTCGAGCACCACGCAGCGGTCCACCACGCGCATCAGCACGCCCATGATGTGCTCGACCCAGACGATGGTGATGCCGCGCTGCGCGCGGATCCGGGCCAGCAGGTCGGCCGCCTGCTCCATCTCCGTCTCGTCGAGACCGCCGAGCGATTCGTCGGCGAGCAGCAGCTTTGGCTGTGTCGCCAGCGCGCGGGCGAGCTCCAGCTTCTTCAAACCCGCTGCGCCGAGCCCGCCGACACCGGCGTTGGCATCAGACGGCAGGTTCACCAGCTCGAGTGCCTCCTTGGCCTGCGCGAAGGCCTTCTCCCGCGACGGATGCTGCTCCTGGCCGTAAAAAGCCGCGAGTGCGACGTTCTCCAGCAGTGACAGCCGCCGGAACGGGCGCGGGATCTGGAAGGTGCGCGCGATGCCGTAGCGGGCGACTTGGTTGGCGGGATGACCGCCGATCTCGCGCCCGAGGAAACGGATGGAGCCCCCGCTGGGAGCGAGCGCTCCGGCGATGAGGCCGAATGTAGTGCTCTTGCCCGAGCCATTCGGTCCGATCAGCCCGAGGATCTCGCCCTGCTTCAACTCGAGGCAAACCCGGTTGACGGCGATGAAACCGCCGAACATCTTGGTGAGGCCGTCGACCGACAGCATCGTTTCTCCTCGCCCTTCCTGCGCGCGGGCGCAGCGCGGGGATTATTGGTTCGAGTAGCTGTGGCTCTTGGGCCAGGGCAGCACCGGTTCGGCGGTACGCAGCTTCGCCGGCCAGACGACTTCGCTCTTGCCGTTGATGTACTGCACCACCACGGGCGACGAGCGCTCGTTCTGCCCGGACATTTCGTCGCCCGGGCGGTGAAACTTCACGCCGTAGCCCTGGATCGTGCCGCCGTCCGGGATGTCGGTGTCGAGCGCGGCTTTGCGCAGCGCTTCCGGATCGATCCCGCCGTACTTCTTGATCGCGCGCGGCAGCACGTCGGTCAGGAAAATCCAGGTCTGGTTGAAGCCCATGGAGACGTGCGGGGGCACCACGTCGGCATGGCTCTCCGCCTTGTAGCGCTTGACCATCTCCTGGATCAGCTTGCCCAGCCCCGGCGCCAGCGTCTTCGGGTCGAGCAGTTGCGCGGGGACCGGATCCACGCTCGCGATGTACTCGGAGTCTTTGCCCAGGGCCTCGCGCAGCTTGTCGTATTGGCTGTAGCCGGCGCCATGGCCGATCAGCGCGGCCCACTTCAGGCCTTGCTCGCGCGACTGGCGCCAGAACAGCGTGATGTCCGGGTTGTAGCCGGAGTGCAGGACGACATCGGGCCGAGCGCGTCGCAGCTTGGTCACCAGGCTGGACAGGTCAGGTGCGGTGGCTGTGTATCCCTCCTTCAGGACGATCTGCATGCCGAATTTTTTGCAGACCTCCTCGTTGGCGGCTGCAACGCCGGAGCCGTACGGGCCGTCCTCGTAGATGATCGCGATCTTCAGGTCTTTCGGGTCTTTGTTCAGCTTGGCTTTGGCGCTCTCGTTGAGCAGCGAGCACGAAGCGGCGCCGAACTGATCGGAGTGGACCTGGGGGCGGAATACGTACTGCAGGTTCTTGCCTTTGAACACGCTGGATGCGGTGCACACGTTCGCCCACATGAACTTCTTCGCCGCATCCACCTTCTGCGCCATCGGTACGCAATGTGCGCTGGAGTAGACGCCCATGATCAGGTTCACCTTCTCCTGGTCGAGCAGCCGGATGGCCTCGTTGATCGCGACCTCGGCCTTGGACTGGGCGTCGGCGTAGATGGCGTTGATGCGGTAGCCTTCGACCCCGCCGCGCTCGTTGATCATGTCGATCGCGATCTTCGTGCCCATCGCCGCGGCGACCGACCCGCCGGCCGCGAAGGGGCCGGTGTAGTCGTAGATCACACCGATCTTCACTTCCTTCCCTTGCGCAGCCGCAGCCGAGCTGAAAACCAGTGCGGCGAGCGCTGCTGCAAGCGCGCCGATACAACTGCGTTGCGGACGCATCGTGACCTCCTCCGGGATGTTTTTGTGTGGACAGTGCGCGCCTCAAATGCACGGGCCAGCGCCGACAACGCGCGGGCCGTCTTGTCCGAGTCGAGGGCATTCTACACGGGCGTATCCCGCCAAGGCAGGTGCCCTCTGGCGGACAGGGACCTCAATGACCGGTCTGTGCTGCCGCCGCCGCTTCTTCGCTCGGGCTCATGGGCTTGCCGCGCAGTCCGATCAGCTCGTTCACCACCAGCGCGGCGATCACCACGAGCCCGCCCATCAGCGCGAGCCGGCCGGGACGCTCGCCCACCAGCAACCAGGTGAAGAGCGTGCCGAACACCGTCTCGGGCACGGCCAACAGGCCGAGCTCTGCGGCTTTGAGCCTGCGAGCCGCCGCCAGCATCAGCAGGCAGCCGATCGCAAGCTGCACTACGCCCATGATGGCGAGCAGTCCGAGATCTTTGCTCCCAGCTTCGAACGGGAACGCCAGCGGTAGGGTGAGCGCCATGGAGAACAGGCCCGAGATCACGAGGGTGGGGATCATGTCCACGCTGGCGTGCATCCTGCGGAGCACGACCACGTTGCACGCGAAAGCCAGCGGGATAGCGAGCGCGAGGAGGTTGCCCGCCAGCCCGCCACTGCCGATCGACTCGATGAACATCAGCACGATGCCGGCGAAGGCCGCGATCATTGCGAGCCAGGTGCGGCCGGGCACTCGCTCGTGGAGGAACAAGCCGCCCAGCAACGCCGCTATGAAAGGCGAGATGCTCGCAAGCACGAGCACGTTGGCTACTGTCGTGTGACCGAGCGCGAGGATGAAGCAGACGTACATCAGGGCCCACAGCGCACCGACGATGATGCCGGGCTTGCCCACTGCACGGATTCGCGCCAGGGTCGCGCCGCGATACTGCACGGCGAGCAAACCCAGGATGAACAGCGTCATGAATAGCGAGCGCCAGAAGGTGATTTCCCAGCCATCGGTCACGCGCAGCTTGCGGACCATGACGCCGGCAGTGGACCAGCACAGCGTGGCACCGAGCATCAGAAGCACACCCTTGCGGTGCTCCGCCGGATTCATAGTGGATGGGGCAGAGCGACGCCGAGCTTCTCGCTCCAGGGTTGCAGCGAAGGGAGGATAGAGGCATAGAGATCGACGCCATGCGCGAGCTGATCGGCGCGGCGCGCCAATCCTCCTCCGCCAGGCAGTCGCACGCGCTCTACACCTGGACGCGGCGGGCTGGTGCGGCAGGCCTTCGCCAGCCAGCCGGTCTGGCGGACGAAATCATCCAGGCCGCCGAAGGCCTCAGGGTCGAGGATCTGCACGAAGACGTTGGCCGTCCAGCCCTCCTTCGGATCGGCTCGCCCATGCCCTGCGAGGCCGCCGGTCAGCGCTTCCACCAGCAGGCCCAGCGCGTACCCCTTGTGGCCCACGTCGATGCCGCCGAGCGGAAGCAGCGCGCCCTGCGGCTCGTTGAACATGACAACGGGATCGTCGGTGGGATCGCCGTCGGCGTCGATCAGCCATTGGCCCGGCAGCCTCCGGCCTTCCTGGTTGAGCCGCGCGGTCAAGCCGAGCGTGGTGATCGAAGCAGAGACGTTGATCAACACCGGCTTGCCATCGGCGGGGAATCCGGCGGCGATAGGATTGGGGGTGTACACGCCGCGCTTGCCGCCATGTGGCGCGACAACCGCGGCTTCCGGGTCGGACGACATCAGCAGGATGACGAAGCCATGATCGGTGGCGCGCGTGAGAAAGGCGGCGAGGCTGGCGATGTGATGGCACCGGCGGATGGCAACGGTGCAGGTGCCGTATTGACGCGCGCGCGGGATCGCCAGCTCGATCGCCTTCACCACCAGCCAAGGGCCGGGCAGCCGCCGCCCGTCCCAGGTCACGGCGACGGGTCGGTCCGACAAGACGCCTGGTTCGCCGCTGCGTGCCATGCCCCCCGTTTCGAGCTCCGCGAGGTACGGCGCCAGCAGGTGCAGACCGTGCGTGGTGTGGCCGAGCAGGTCTCCTTCCAGCAGCACTTCGGCCACCGCTGCGGCTTTGTCGATTTCGAGCCCGCCGCGCTCGAGAAGCGTGCGGGCGAACAGCAGGAGCTCTTCGGCTCGATAGCGTGCCTTGACCATCTACCTAGATCGTCACGATCTGGCGCACGGTATGGCCGGAAGCGAGCCGGTCGAAACCCTCGTTGATCTGGTCGAGCTTGATGTGTTCGCTCATCAGCTTGTTCACCGGCAGCATGCCTTTGCGGTAGAGATCGATGTAGCGTGGCATGTCGCGCGGCGGCACACAGGAACCCACGTAACTACCCTTGATAGTGCGTTCCTCGGCAGTCAGGTTTACGTGCTGCAATGGCCAGCGCGCATCCGGATGTGGCAGGCCCGCCGTGACCGTGGTGCCGCCGCGGCGGGTAATGCGGTAGGCGAGCTCCATCGCCTGCACCGAACCGGCCATCTCGAAGCCGAAGTCCACGCCGCCGGACGTGAGGTCCTTGACCTTTTGCACCGCGTCCGGATCCTTTGCGTTGACCACGTCGGTAGCGCCCAGTTGCTTCGCCAGTGCGAGTTTGTCGTCATGGATGTCCAGCGCCACGACCTGGCTAGCACCGGCAACCTGCGCACCGAACAGCGCATTGAGCCCCACGCCGCCGAGCCCGACCACGGCCACGCGCGCGCCAGGAAACACTTGCGCCGTGTTGAGCGCCGCCCCAACGCCGGTGAGCACGGCGCAGCCGAACAGCGCCGCTTCGTCGAACGGCAGTTGGCTATCGATCTTGACCATCGAACCGCGGTGCGCGACGCAGTATCCGGCGAAGGCCGAAACGCCGACATGATGGTAGACCGGCTTGCCGTTCTGGCTAAGGCGCATGCCGCCGCCCAGCAGCGTGCCGGCGCCGTTGGATTTCTGGCCGGGCTCGCAGCGTCCAGGGTGGCCTTCCTTGCAGGCGATGCACTCGCCGCAGCTTGGCGCGAACACCATCACGACGTGATCGCCAGCTACGAGGTCGTGGATCCCCGCTCCGCACTCGACCACTATTCCGGCCGCTTCGTGGCCCAGGATCATGGGCATCTGACGCGGCCGGTCGGCGTTGATGGTGGACAAGTCGGAGTGGCACAGGCCGGCGGCCTTGATCTGCACCAGCACTTCGCGCTCGCCCGGCGAGGCCAGGTCGACCTCCTCGATGACGAGCGGCTTCGACTTTGCGTAAGGCTGTGGCAGCCCCATCTCGCGGATGACTGCGGCTTTGATTTTCATGGTCACTCGCTGCGTTCGTTCAATACGTCGCCCGTCCCCCGGACAGATCGAACACCGCGCCGGTGGTGAACGAGGCGTCCTCCGTGCACAGCCAGCACACCATGGAGGCGATCTCCTCCACCAGGCCGAAGCGGCCCATGGGAATCTTCTGCAGCATGTAGTCGATGTGCTGCTGCGATACCTGATCGAAGATCGGCGTCTTGACCGCGGCCGGCGTGACGCAGTTGACCGTGATGTTCTCCTTGGCCAGCTCCTTGCCCAGCGACTTGGTGAGGCCGATGACCGCGGCCTTGGAAGCGCTGTAGGCAGACGCGGTCGGGTTGCCTTCCTTGCCGGCGATGGAGGCGATGTTGACGATGCGGCCGTAGCCGTTCTTCTTCAGGTGCGGGACCACCTCGCGGCAGGCATAGAAGGTCCCGTGCAAGTTGATGTTGTGCACGCGGACCCATTCGTCGACCGGGTATTCCCACAGCATGGCGTTGGCGCCCGCGACGCCCGCCGAGTTGACCAGTGCGTCGATCTTGCCCAGCGCCGCGGCGGTATTGGTGGCGGCGGCGGCCACCTCTCGATAATTGGAGATGTCCACGGTGGCGGTATGCACCTTGGTCTTGGCCCCCAGCTCTGCGGATGCCTTCGCCAGGGCGCCCGCATCGCGGTCCCACAGGCTGACCATCGCCCCGGAATCGACCATGCGTTGCGCGACGGCGCGTCCGATGCCGGAGACGCCTCCGGTCACGATGGCCACGCGCCCGGCCAGATCCAGTTTGTTCATTGCTCCTCCCTAGGGAAAGGGGTTAGAAGAGATTCATCGGCTTAAAAGAGATACTGGTGGCGCGGGGCGCCGCGAACGCGCAATTCTAATCTACTGCCCGCCGGTGCTCTTCGCCAGGAACAGCGCCAGCAGCACCAGCACGATAGCGCCGATCACCCAGGCCCACACCGGGATGTGTGATCGGGCTGCCGGCGTTGCCGGGGCTGCGTCGGCCAGCGCGCCCGAGCGATGCCGTCAGCGGGCGGGCGCGATGGCCTGTTTGAACTTGGCAAAGAACTCGTCCGCCATCTTTCGTGCCACGCCGTCGATCAGCCGAGAGCCGACTTGCGCCAGCTTGCCGCCCACCGTGGCATGAGCCGTATAGGCGAGCCGCGTTCCGCCGTCCGCCGGTGACAGTGTGACCGTGGAACTGCCCTTCCCGAAGCCAGCTGCACCGCCCGAGCCTTCGAATGCCAGCGCGTACGAATTCGGCGGCTTGAGATCGGACAGCAGCAGCTTGCCGCTGAACTTGGCTTTGACCGGACCGACCGACGCGCTCATGACGACGCGGTACTCGTTGTCGGAAACTTTCTCCATGATCTCGCAGCCCGGGATGCAGGCCTTCAGGACCGCGGGATCGTTCAGCGCTTCCCAGACTCGCTGCTGCGGCAGTGCGATGAGCTGTTCTCCGGTCATGTCCATGCACGGTCTCCTGTTATTTCTCTGCGCCGGTCAAGCGCCGCTGCCACGTCGAGCAGGCTGGTAATGTTGTGCGCGGGAAGAAACGCGTCCACGTGCGGCAACATGGCACGCACCCCTGCGGGGCGCGGCTCGAAGCCGTCGAAGCGCAGCAGCGGGTTGAGCCAGATGAGCTTTCTTGCTGGACTTGTGCAGCCGGTCCATCTGCGCGCCGAGATCGTCTCCCAGCTCCCGGTCCAGGCCGTCGGTGATCAGGAGCACCACCGCGTTCTGGCCCAGCAGGCGCCGCGACCAGCGCAGATTGAACTCGCGCAGGCTGGCGCCGATGCGCGTTCCGCCCGACCAGTCCGCCACCGCCTGCGTCACTCCGTTGAGCGCGAGATCTACGTCGCGATGGCGGAGATGGCGCGTGATGTTGGTCAGGCGGGTGCCGAATACGAAGGTGTGAACGCGGTCGCGGTCGTTGGTGACCGCATGCAGGAAGTGCAGAAACATGCGCGAGTAGCGCTTCATGCTGCCCGAGATGTCGCACAGGACGACCAGAGGCGGATGTCGCCGCGCGTGCGAACGGCGGCGCAGCGGAATCACGTCGGCCCCGGCGCGCAGGCTGGCACGCAGCGAAGCGCGCATGTCGACCAGGCGGCCGTGCGGGTCCGGCGTCAGGCGCCGCGTGCGGACGGCCGGGATCGGCAACCGGAGTTGCGCGATCATCTTCTTGGCCTGGGCCAGCTCGGCGGTCGTCATGGTGTCGAAGTCGGCGCGCTGCAGCAGTTCGCGCTCGGATACGGTGAAGGCGGCGTCCCGCTCCACCTCCCGTTGTTTCGGGTCCGCCGGTTCCTGTCGCGGCCCGGCGCGCGGGAGCAGCGCTTCGGCCACTCGATTTGGAGGCGTGGGCTGGTCCGCCGTGCCGCGGCCGCCCAGGTTGGGCAACATCAGCGCCATGACCCGCGTGAGCATCCCCGGGTCGCGCCAGAAGATGTGGAAGGCCTGGTCGAACAGCTCGAACTGCTCGCGCCGATCGACGAACAGCGACGCCAGCGTCCAGTAGAAATCGTCGCGTTGCGCGATACCCGTCACCTCGAGCGCTTTCAGCGCGTCGATCACGCGGTCCGGCCCGACCGGGATGCCCGCCCGCGCAGCACGCGTGCGAAGTGCATCACGTTCTCGGACAGGCGTCCCGTATCGCCGCTTGCCGTAGTCATTGGCCGAGAAACAGTGTTGCGCCGTTGCGCCACGCGATTCGCTCCGCGACGCTTGGCGGCAGCTGCGAGAGCCAGGCGCGATAGCCTGCCATGATGTCCGGGACCTCGGGCCAACGCTGCGGCACCCACGTATCGGAGCCCAGCAGAAAACGCTGCGGATATTTGGTGAACAGTGCGCGCCAGGTCGAAGACAGTGCGTCACCTTCGACAACCCCCTGGCGGAAGGACAACTCTCCGTAGAGCTGGGGATGGCGCCCGAGCAGTTCGTCGACGCGCGCTGGTGGCGTGGTCATGCCGGTGTGTGCCCAGATCACCCGCGCATCGGGATCGAGCGAGAAAATGCGCTCGATCACGTAATCGTCGCAGTGAGCATGCAGCCATAGCTGATGCTGGGAGGCGAGCTGCACGAAGCGCGCGAAGCCCTCGCTGTCGGCGTCGTGGCCGAAAATGTGGAACTCTCCGATGCCCTGGTAGATGCCGCGCCCGATCTCCTCCTCGATCATGAGCAGAATGGCCGGATTCTTGAACCAGGTGAACGCATCGGATGCGACGACGTAGGGGCGCGCGAAGGCGACGGTGCGGAACTCGGGTGGCGCCGCGGCGAGAAGCTCACGGGTGCCGTCGTTGGGGCGGCTGGTGAGGAGGACGCCGCGAATGCCAGCGCGGCGCCACAGCTCGAATACGGTCTCGACCGGCACAGGACGGCCGATGTCCAGATTGTAGTGAACGTGTGCGTCGAAGATCGGCAGCGCCGGCGCCTGCGCGTGCGCGGGTGAACGAGGCGGCAACGGCCAGCGCTATCAACGCTCCGGCCCATATCAAAGTGCGACGCATCGGCTCCTATCCCACTTCGGCTTTGACTTCCGAGAGAATCCGCGCCGCTTCGCTGCCTTTGCACCTGAGCGATGTCGTCCTGATACTTCAGCAACGCGCCCAGCGTGTCGTCGATCAGTGCCGGGTCGAGCGCGATCTGATCCAGTGCCATGAGCGCGTTGGACCAGTCGATCGTTTCGGCAATGCCCGGCAGCTTGAACAGGTCCATGCCGCGCAGCCGCTGCACAAACGCAACCACCTCCCGCGACAGCCGCTCCGACGCGCCGGGCACCTTGCGCCGCAGGATCTTCAGCTCGCGCTGCGCGTCCGGGTAGTCCACCCAGTGGTACAGGCAGCGGCGCTTGACCGCGTCGTGGATCTCGCGCGTGCGGTTGGAGGTGATGATGACGACGGGCGGCTGCTGCGCCTTGATGGTGCCGATCTCGGGGATGGTCACCTGGAAGTCGGACAGCACCTCGAGCAGATAGGCCTCGAATGGCTCGTCGGTGCGGTCGAGCTCGTCGATCAGCAGCACCGGGGCCGCGCCCGGTCGCCCTCCAGCGCCTGCAGCAGCGGGCGGCGGATCAGGAACCGTTCGCGAGAAGATGTCCTGGCTCAGACCCTCGCGCGATCTTCACGCCCTCGGCTTCGGCCAGACGGATCTCGATCATCTGCCGCGTGTAGTTCCATTCGTACACGGCCGAGGCGATGTCCAGTCCCTCGTAGCATTGCAGCCGCACCAGCCGCCGGTCCAGGGTCTGGGCCAGCACCTTGGCGATCTCGGTCTTGCCCACGCCGGCCTCGCCTTCCAGGAACAGCGGCCGGCCCATGCGCAGGGCCAGGAACACGGCGGTGGCGAGCCCGCGCTCGGCGACGTAGTCGGCGCAGCCGAGCAGGGCGATGGTTTCATCGATGGAGGAGGGCAGGGGCTGTGTCATGTGCGAGCAGGTTGGAAGGCCGGGCATCGCTGCATCCGATCCTCAGGCCCAGGCGCAAGTCAGGAGAAGGGAAGCAATCGAGCAGCGGGAGCCGGCGGCAGCGTTAAGAATAACACTGCCGCTTCCGCTCAGGAGACCACCCGGCGGCGCGCGCCAGCCGCAGGGCGGGATCGGATTGCGTCCGACGGTGCTATTTGCCGGCGATGGCCGCTTCGACGGCGCGCTTCGCCATGACGGTCACCAAGTGCGCGCGGTATTCGCTGGACGCATGGATGTCCGAGTTGAGGCCGTCCGCGGACACCTTGATGCCGGCTACTGCGTCGGGTGAGAACTTGGAGGTCAGCGCTTTCTCCATCTCGGCGACGCGGAACACGCTGGGACCAGCGCCGGTCACCGCAACGCGTACGCCCCCCGAGCCCTCGCTCACGAAAACGCCCACGATGGCGTAACGGGATGCGGGATTTTTGAACTTGGCATAAGCGGCGCGCTTGGGCACGGGGAAGCCGATCGAGGTGATGATCTCCCCGGGCTCCAGCGCGGTCTCGTACATGCCCTTGAAGAAGGCATCGGCGGCGATCTTGCGCTTGCTCGTATTGATCGTGGCGCCCAGGCCGAGCAGCCCCGCCGGGTAGTCGGCAGCCGGATCGTTGTTGGCGACAGAGCCGCCGATGGTGCCCATGTTGCGCACCATGCGGTCGCCGATGCTCGCAGCCAGGCTTGCCAGCGCGGGTATCGACTGCAGGACTGCCTTGGCGGCGGCGACCTCGGCGTGGCGTGTCATGGCGCCGATGGTGAGCGTGCCGCCGTCGACTTTGATCCCGCTCAGCTCCTTGATCCCGGCCAGGTCCACGAGGTCGGGTGGCGCAGCCAGTCGCAGCTTCATAGCGGCGATCAAGGTCTGCCCGCCGGCCAGTGGTTTCGCCTCGGGATTGCGCGCCAGCAGAGCGGCCGCATCGGCGACGCTCGAGACTTTGTGATAGTTGAACTCGTACATGGCTCAGCTCCGCGTCGCCTTCGCGCCGGCCTGCACGGCCTTGACGATGTTGTGATAGCCGGTGCAGCGGCAGATGTTGCCGTCGAGCTCGGCCGCGGATGGTCTCTTCGGTGAGATTGGAATGGCGGCGCGCGAGATCGATCGCGCTCATCACCATTCCCGGGCGTACAGAAGCCGCACTGCAGTCCATGGTGCTCGCGGAACGCCTCCTGCATCGGGTGCAGCGTGCCGTCGGCTGCGGCGATGCCTTCGATGGTGACGATCGTCGCGCCCTGAGCCTGCAGCGCGAGCATGTTGCAGGACTTGACCGCCGCACCGTTCATGTGCACGGTGCAGGCGCCGCACTGGGCGGTATCGCAGCCCACGTGGGTGCCGGTCAGGCGCAGGTTGTCGCGGATGAAGTCTACCAGGAGCGTTCGCGGCTCCACCTCGGCCGTGACCGGCTTGCCGTTCACGGTCATCGACACTTTGACTGGCATGGCTCTCCTTAGGCTTCTTGGTTATGCGTTGGGACTCTCGTGCGCTGGCGGTACGGGCTGGCCCTCGACGCACCGGGCAGCCAAGGATGCTACGCCAGCGCTGGGGCCTAATCAACCTGGCGTAAAAGACGCTGTACGTGCTCCGCGATCGCCATCGAGGCGGTGAGCCCCGGCGATTCGATGCCGTAGAGATTCACCAGGCCCGCGACGCCGTGGTCCGCCGGCCCCTGGATGAGAAAGTCTGCCGCCGGCTCGTTCGGCCCGGAGATTTTCGGCCGGATACCGGTGTAGCCGGGCTGCAACGCGCCGTCCTTCAACCCTGGGTAATAGTGCCGAATGGCCTGGTAGAAAAGCGGTTCGCGCGAGTGATCGAAGGTATAGTCCACGCCGTCGACCCAGGAGACATCCGGGCCGAAGCGAGCCTGGCCGCCGAGGTCGAGAGTGACGTGCACGCCGAGGAACGCATGCGTTGCAACCGGGTATACCAGTCGATGGAACGGTGACCTGCCGGACAGCGTGTAGTAGTGCGCTTTGGCAAAGTATTGCGGCGGGATGCTTGCGCCTCGGTACGCCATTGATGCTGCGCGCGACATTCTGCGCGAACAGTCCGGCCGAGTTCACGACCGTGCTCGCGACGAGCCTCATCGGCTCGGTGCCGCCGATGTCGAGAATGATGCCACCGTCCTGGACCTGGCCCGACTCCACCGGGCTGAAGAACACCACGCTCGCGCCATGATTCTCGGCGTCGCCCTGCAGGGCGAGCATGAGCGCGTGGCTGTCGATGATGCCGGTCGACGGCGACACGAACCCCGCCACGCAACGTACTTCGGGCTCCATCTGGCGCAGCTCATCGATGGTCAGCCAGCGCAGATCGGAGACGCCGTTGGCCGCGGCCTTGGCGACGTAGGACTTCACCGCCTCGATCTCCGACTCGTCGCTTGCCACCACCACCTTGCCGATACGCTGATGCGGGATGCCGCGCTCGGCGCAATAGGCGTACAGCTTGTCGCTTGCCTCTCCACGCACAGCCTGCGCTTTGAGCGAGCCCTTGGCGTAGTACAGCCCGGCATGGATGACCTCGGAGTTGCGCGAGCTGGTGTGCGTTCCAATGCCTTCGGCCGCCTCCAGCACGATGACTTCGCGGCCGGCCAATGCCAGTTCGCGGGCGACGGCGAGCCCGATCACGCCCGCCCCGATCACCACGCAGTCGACACGCTCGGTCATGGCTGGCCGCGCTTCGACGACCTGGGCCGGTCAGAAACTGCGAGGCGCGAACCATCCACCCGCCGGGCAAACGGTTCGAGCGCACCGGCAGGCTGCGGGATTCGGAGTCATCAAACATCGAAGACAGGGACGTGGTGTTCGAAGCGCGTAATCTTACCCGAGCGCCCGGCCTTTTCTCGGGTTGCGCGAGATCTTCTCCGAGCCAGACCAGACGGGGCTGTACCATACGGGCTTTTGTCCGCTGCGGCGGATGCCCGTTGCTCGGCGATGAATCCACGACGACCCCTACTGCTGCTGGCGTGCTGCCGGCTTCGTGTCCGGTTTGACCATGCGGGTGGCGGAGCCGCTGTTGCCTAAGGTCGCGCATGAATTCAGCGTCAGCGTCAGCGCCGCGGCTGTGCTCATCACCGGCTTCACCCTGGCTTATGGGCTGTTCCAGCTGGTGCACGGGCCGCTGGGAGACCGTATCGGCAAGCTGCGGGCGGTTAGCATCGGCCTGGTGCTGGCGGCGGTCGCCTGCGCTGCTTGTGCCGCGGCGTCGTCGCTTGGAGACCCTCGCGTTGTATCGGTTCCTCACCGGCATGACCGCCGGAGCGGTGATCCCGCTGTCGTTCGCTTTCGTCGGCGACACCGTGCCCTACGAAGGCCGGCAGATGCTGCTCGGACGCTTCATCGCCGGCAACCTGCTGGGCCAGACCTTCGGGCCGCTGCTGGGTGGCGTATTCAGCGACTACATCGGCTGGCGCGCGACCTTCCTGGTTCCCGCCGCCGCGTTTCTGGCGATCGGCGCTCATGCTGCTCCCGGTTGCCCGCCGTCACGCCGCCGGCAAGCTCTGGCGGCGCGTTCGCGATGAATCCGCTCGCCCGCTATGCATCGCTGCTGCGGCTTCGCCGAGTGCGTATCGTCCTGCTCGCCGTTGCCATAGAGGGGTTTCTGTTCTTCGGGATCTTCGGCTATCTCGGCGCTTTCCTGCGGCACGAGTTTCGGCCTGAGCTACACCGCCATTGGCTTTGTCCTGGCAGGGTTTGGTCTGGGCGGTGTGGTCTACAGCTTGCTGGTGAGGGTGCTGGTACGCCGCCTCGGCCAGCGTGGGCTTGGTGGGCGCCGGCGGGCGTGATGCTGTTGCTTTGTTTCGCCGCACTTGCCCTCGCCCCGGATTGGCAGGTTATGCGCGCCGCCCATTGCCGTTGCTGGGCCTGGCGTTCTACATGTTGCACAACACGCTCCAGACCCGCGCTACCGAGATGGCGCCCGAGGCACGGGGCTCCGCCGTGTCCGCGTTTGCGTTCTGCCTGTTCATGGGGCAGACGCTGGGCGTGTCTACCATTGGAGTCGGGGTCGAGTACATCGGCTATCGCCCGATGATCGCAACGGCCGGCGTCGCGTTGGCGGTGCTGGCGTTCTGGTTTCGACGGCGGCTGGTGAGCCTCGAGCCGGAGCGCTTGCCGATCCCCGTCGAGCGCCAACCCGCTCGGCGCGCGTGACTTGTCCTGAAGCCATTGAGCCGCCTTCCGCTCCAGCCCTGGGACCCCTCGTTTCCGGATCGCTCACCCGGCTTCGATCCGCTGCGTGCGGCAATAGCCGGGCTCGGCGGCGCGTGCTTTCCGTCGCTCGCCGATCTACAGGGACTACTCGATGCGGCCGAGCGAAAGCTCATTGCCGGCACCGGGCACTCGCTTCGTTTGATGCCTGTGGGGCCGAGGCCGGGCGGGCCTTACGAGCAACGCGTCTTCCGCGCGGGGGAGCTGGCCGTGCGTGCGGACAATTGGCACGACCTCTTCAACGTCCTGGTCTGGTGCACCTTCCCCGCTGCCAAGGCGGCACTGAACGCCTGCCATGTGCGCGAGATGGAGCGCGAATCCCCGGGGCGGCGCGGAAGGGTTCGCGATGCGCTCACCCAATTCGACGAGGACGGCGTAATCGTGTTGTGCAGCGAGCCGGAGCTGCTCGAGCTGGTTCATGCGTTTCAGTGGAAGGAGCTGTTCTGGCACCGACGCGAAGACGTGCTGCGGCACATGCGCTTTTTCGTCTTCGGTCACGCCTTGTACGAAAAGCTGCTGGCGCCGTTCGTCGGCGTCACGGGCAGGGCGGTGACGCTCATGGCGCCGCCAGCGCTAACGGCTGCGCCGGCCCAGGCCCAACTCTTGTCTGCCGACGCGGCGCTTACGGAGAGAATCTACGCGGGTGCGCTCGCCTCGCCACGTGATCTGCAGCCCGTTCCGGTGCTCGGGATCCCCGGCTGGTACCCGGCGGGGGCCGAAGAGGCGTTCTACGCCAACGCGACCTATTTCAGATCTGGCCGGCGAGGATGAGTCAGGGTCGGAGCGGTCGGAACCATGTCGGGCTTCTCAGCTATGCGTCCCACGCTGCCATGACCTTGTTGCGGCCCTCGTGCTTGGCCCGATACATCGCCTTGTCGGCCTTGTCCATGATCACCTCGAGGCTGCCCCCGTCGGACGGGTAGCTGGCAATCCCGACGCTGACGGTGGTGCTGATGTTGCCGCCGCGCGTTTCGAAGGTCGAGCCCTCGATGGCGCGGCGCATGCGCTCCCCCAGTTCCTTGGCCCCCTTGCCCTCGGTCTCGGGCAGCAGCGCGATGAACTCATCCCCGCCGTAGCGGGCCAGGACGTCCGAGCCCCGCAACTCCTCGCGGACGCGACGGACGACGTGCTGCAACAGGCGGTTGCCGGCTTCGTGCCCGTGCGTATCGTTGACGGTCTTGAGGTTGTCGCAGTCGATCATCACCACGGCCAGCGGGTGCGCATGGCGCACCGACTGCTTGAAGGCGCGGTGTAGGATGGCCGTAAACGCACGCATGTTGTACAGCCCGGTAAGATCGTCGGTGTCCGACACCCGTTTGATCTTGTCCACCGCAAAACGAATGTCGGCGGAAAGCATGGTGGTGATATAGGCCACCAGGATGACCGGCGCCAGCAGGGCCAGCAGCTCGACCCAGTAGGGCGCGGTGAGCAGGCTGCGGGTCCTTGGATCGTAGTGCAGCGCCATGAAACAAAGCGCTATGGCCACCATCTCGACGATGGTGGTGATCTTGCCGAGAATCAGCGCGCTGGCGATGATCGGCAGCAGGTAGAGGTTCAATAGCGGGCTGTGGATTCCGCCGGCGTACCACACTACCCAGGTGATGAAGACGATCATCACCGCGGTTTCCAGCGTCAGCTTGGCCGGGGTCTCCTGCCGGAAGAAGTTGATGTAGTGCAGCCCGAGGATGAAAGCGGCGAAGAAGAACAAGGCCATGGTAATGGCTGCCCTGCCTTCCTCGCTGGCGCCTCCGGCAACCAGGTAGATCAGCACGAGCACGAGCAGGAGCCATTCGATTTCCGCGATCGTGCGCGAGAATCCTTTGAGCTCGTCCTGCTCGATGGCCAGGCCGATATTCGGTCTTGTGAGCATCCGGTGATGGGGGCTATCCGCCAGGGCGGGGATAGTACTGACAAATCGATGAGTGTGACAAGGTACCCGTTTTCCACCCATGGTGTTTAAGGGGTCGCTACGTGCCGACAGCCTGGGGATCTGCTTCCGACCTGGACGTAGGCGCTGCCCGCGGTCGAATCGCCTTCCCTGGGTATACTTTTCCTGGCCCGACAATCCCTCGGCGTAGGAGATCGAGATGAGAGCAACATCCAGGCCGTGGCTGGGACTGGCCGGCGCACTCCTGCTGGGGGCTACGGCGCCGGCCTTGGCCGCGCAGGCGTACTACCCCGGGCCGGGAAGCGAGTGGGAGGCCCGGGCGCCCGCCACTGTCGGCATGGACCCCGGCAAGCTGGCCGAGGCGGTGAAGTTCGCTCAGGCTCACGAGGTCGATTGGCTGCGCGACGTGCGTGCGCAGATCGAGAAGGACGTGGTCAGCGAACCCTATCCACAGGTGCTGGGCGAGACCAAGGAACGCGGTGGGCCCGCCGGCATGATCCTCCGGTCACGGGTACATCGTGGCGAGTGGGGCGACATCGACCGGGTGGACATGAGCTTCAGCATCGCCAAGAGCTATCTGTCGACGCTCGCCGGGCTTGCGGTCGATCGCGGCTTGATCAAGAGCGTGAAGGACCCGGTGTGGAAATACGTCGCGGACGGCGGCTTTGACAGCCCGCGCAACACCAAGGTCACTTGGCACATGCTGCTCAACCAGACCAGCGAGTGGGAAGGCGTGATGTGGGACAAGCCGGATCTCGCGGACCGCCGCCGCGGCTACAGCCGCAAGCTCGAGGAGCCGGGCAGTTTCTGGGAATACAACGACGTGCGCGTCAACCGGCTGGCTTTGTCACTGCTTCGAGTCTGGAACAAGCCGCTGCCGCAGGTGCTGAAGGACGAAGTCATGGACCCGATTGGCGCGAGCGATACCTGGGCATGGCACGGCTACCGCAACTCCTACGTCCAGTTGAACGGCCGTCCGGTCCAATCGGTCAGCGGCGGCAGCCACTGGGGCGGAGGGATTTGGGTCAGCACGCGCGATCATGCGCGCTTCGGGTACCTCTACCTGCGCAAGGGCAACTGGAACGGCCGGCAGATCGTCTCGGAGCGGTGGGTGGAGATGGCGACTACGCCCACCGACATCGCGCCCCACTACGGCTATCTGTTCTGGCTCAACACAGCGCGTAGAATCGTCCCGAACGCCCCGGAATCCAGCGTCTTCGCCCTGGGGTCCGGCGGAAACATGATCTGGATCGATTCTGAGCATGATCTCGTCGTCGTTACGCGCTGGCTGGATTTCGCCCAGCTTGACCGGTTCGCCAAGCTGGTCCAGGCAGCAGTGAAAAACTGAGCGATGACTCACATACTTCCTCAAACCTGATCAGCAAGGACAAAGCCCGGCGTTGGGACGGGTTGTTTGACATTGATTCAGCCCGTTCCTATACTCCAATCGACTGTTAGACTTAGTCTAACTCCCGTACATCCGGCGCCAGACGCAGCCGCAGCGCACCGCGTCGCGCCGGGTTCTCGAAGTTCAACGACCCAGGAGACCTCCATGGCCAAGGCACTGAAAGGCACCAAGACAGAAGGCAATCTGAAAGACGCGTTTGCCGGCGAATCGCAGGCTAACCGACGCTATCTCTACTTTGCCAACAAAGCGGACGTGGAAGGGCAGAACGACGTCTCCGCCGTGTTCCGTTCCACCGCGGAGGGCGAGACCGGGCATGCCCACGGCCACTTGGAGTACCTGGAGGCGGTGGGCGATCCGGCTACCGGACTGCCGATCGGCAAATCGCGCGACAATCTCAAAGCCGCCATTGCCGGCGAGACCCACGAGTACACCGACATGTACCCCGGGATGGCCAAGCAGGCGCGCGAGGAAGGCTTCGACGAAATTGCCGACTGGTTCGAGACGTTGGCCAAGGCTGAGCGTTCCCACGCCAACCGCTTCCAGAAGGCGCTCGACGCCTTGGTCGATTAGCCCTCAGGCACACGATGCGTTGGGCTGCAGGCGCGAGGCGTTGAGACTCGCGCCTCCAGCGCTTTTCTTGATCCTGATTCCCGAACCCTGATTCCTGATGCGAGAAGGCAGCCTCGAGCCGCCCAAGCGACTGCCCCTGGAGTGGCAAGAGCCGTCGTTTTATGACGAAGGCCTGGTGCTGCACGAGCTCGAGCGGGTCTACGACGTGTGCCACGGCTGCCGGCGCTGTTTCAACCTGTGTAATGCCTTCCCGACGCTGTTCGATCTGGTCGACGACAGCAAGACCGGGGAGCTGGACGCGGTCGACAAGACGGATTTCTGGAAGGTCGTCGATCAGTGCTACCTGTGCGACATGTGCTTCATGACCAAGTGTCCCTACGTGCCGCCGCATCCCCTCAACATCGATTTCCCGCATCTCATGCTGCGGGCGAAGGCGGTGAAGTACAGGAAGGGGGAGACGACTTTTCGTGACAAGCTGCTGTCCAGCACCGATGCCGTCGGCAAACTGGCATCGATCCCGGTGGTAGTGCAGCTGGTCAACAAGGTCAACCGCGCTCCCGCCACCCGCAAGGTAATGGAAGACGTGCTGGGTGTGGCAAAGGATCGGGTTCTGCCCGAATACACCAGCCGGAAGTTCCGCAGCCACGCCCGTCCGCGCAGCGATTTCCCGGTTACCGCTGGCCGGAGCACTCCTGGCCGGGTGGCGATCTACGCTACCTGCTACGTGAACTACAACGAGCCCGGCATCGGCGAGGATCTGCTGCGGATCCTCGAACACAATGCCATTCCGGCTGTCGTGGTGGAGAAAGAGGCTTGCTGTGGCATGCCCAAGCTGGAGCTGGGCGACCTCGAAGCGGTTGCCCGGCTGAAGGCGGTCAATATCCCGCCGCTGGCCCGGCTGGCGACAGAAGGTTACGCGATACTTACGCCCATCCCCTCCTGTACGCTGATGTTCAAGCAGGAGCTGCCGCTGATGTTCCCCGACGACGCCGACGTGAGGCTGGTCGCCGAGGCGATGTTCGACCCGTTCGAATATCTCGCGCTGCGCCACCGGGACGGACTGCTGAAGACCGACTTCAAGCACCGGCTGGGCAAAGTTTCCTACCACGTTCCCTGCCATTTGCGGGTGCAGAACATGGGGCTGCGCACGCAGGAGGTGCTGAAACTGGTCCCGGGGACGGAGCTCAATACGGTCGAGCGCTGCTCGGGCCACGACGGCACCTGGGGAGTGAAAAAAGAGTTTTTCGCAGACTCCATGAAGATCGGCCGGCCCGTGTTCAAGGCCATGGCGGGAACTTCGCCCGACTACATCAGCTCTGACTGTCCAATAGCCGGACGCCATATCCAGCAGGGTATCGGGGCGGAGAGCCAAGCTCGGAAAGCCCATCCCCTCACTCTGGTTCGGATCGCGTATGGCCTCTAGCTTGAATGCGTTGAACCCTCGCTGTTGAGCCGCGGGGCCGCGCAGTAGTCCGGAGAAAGCGAAACACCCGAATTGAGGCCACCTCACGGAAACCGGATCGAGAGCTGGATTTCCATGGTGCCGTTCATGGTCGAAGGGTTTTGGGCTTCTTCCGTTGCGGTCCGTGTCGCCGTGGTCGAACCAATTTTTTGGAGAGCTAGCTAATGCTGAGTACCGCTGCAAAAAGGAAGCGAAAGATGCCCGCCATCACCCGTGAGAGCCTGATGACCTTGGAGGCGTATTCCAAGGTCCGAAAGGAATTCCGCACCAACGTGATGGCGCACAAGAAGGACTCGAACGGTGCAGCTGGGCGACCACGTCACGCTGCTGTTCGAGGACGAGATGACCATGCGCTACCAGATACAGGAGATGCTGCGCGCCGAGCGGATATTCGAAGCCGAGGGCATCCAGGGCGAGCTGGACGCCTACAACCCGTTGATCCCCGACGGGAGCAACTGGAAGGCGACCATGATGATCGAGTATCCCGACAGCGGCGAGCGGCGCCAGGCCTTGTCGCGCCTGATCGGCGTGGAGGACCGGGTCTGGGTGCAGGTGGAAGGCTGCCCCAAGGTTTACGCTATGGCGGACGAGGATCTGGAGCGCGAGAACGAGCAGAAGACCTCGTCGGTCCATTTCCTGCGCCTGGAACTGGATCCGTCCATGAAAAAGGCGCTCACCTCCGGCGCCAACATCCGGATGGGCGTGGACCATCCCAACTATCAGGCCACGATCGACCCGTTGCCGGGTCCGGTCCGCGAGTCCCTGCTGAAGGACCTGGCGTTCTGAGACGACGCGCAGCGCTCGCCAGACATCTCGACAAGCTTAGCGCCGCTAGGTAGAATAGAACTGCGCTCCGAACTGCTCTGACACCCATACCAACCTCGGGGCGCAGGAGACCAAACAATGGCAACCGCGTTCGTCGAGGATCGGGTGCTCTCGCTCGTTGGAGCGGCGCCTGAAGGATGCGCAGGCGCCCGTCAACGTGAAGTTGTGGAACGGCCAGGCGGTAGCCCCGCCTGCGCCGGCGCCCGTCACGGTGACCGTGCGCTCGCCGCAGGCGCTGATGACACTCGCCAATCCGAGCCTGGGCAAGCTCGCCAAGAGCTACGTCGAGGGCGAGATCGACCTTGAAGGCAACTTCCGCGATGTGCTCCGACTGAGCGAGTCGCTGGTGGCCAAAGACCACAGTGTCTACAAGCCGCGCAGGCACACCTGGAAGTGGTGGCGCCACAGCAAGAGCGCGGATCGCCGCAACATTCAGCATCACTACGACGTCGGCAATGAATTCTACGGTCTGTGGCTGGATCGCAACCGCGTCTACTCCTGCGCCTACTTCAAGCACGCGGACGATTCGCTGGACCTGGCGCAGGAGCAGAAGCTCGATCACATCTGCCGCAAGCTGAGGCTCGAACCCGGGGACCGGTTTCTCGACATCGGCTGCGGCTGGGGCGGGTTGATCATGTGGGCGGTGCGGCAACTACGGCGTCAAAGCCGCTCGGCATCACCTTGAGCGAGGAGCAGTACGAGCACGCCAACGCCCGGATTCGGGAGCTGGGTCTGGCCGATCGCTGCGAGGTTCGGCTGCAGGACTACCGCGACGTGCCGGAAGACGAGTTGTTCGACAAGATCGCCAGCGTCGGGCATGTTCGAGCACGTGGGTAAGCGCAACCTTCCGGCTTACTTCGAGAAGATCAACCGGCTGCTGCGGCCGGGCGGCCTGGTGCTGAACCACGGCATCACCAACAACTCCCTGGAGGACGCGGAGTTGGGTGGTGGCATAGGCGAGTTCGTGGACGAGTACGTGTTCCCCGGCGGAGAGCTCATGCACGTGACTGTGGTGGCCGAGGAGATGTCGCGGCAAGGGCTGGAAGTGTGGGACGCCGAATGCCTGCGTCCGCACTACGAGAAGACCCTGTGGCACTGGGTGGATCGGCTGGAAGCGCGTCGCGACGAAGCACGTATCCTGGTCGGTGAGAAGCGGTTGCGCACCTGGCTGATCTATATGGCTGGCTCCGCGCATGCATTCGGGCGCGGCTGGATGTCCATCTATCAACTGCTCGGGATCAAGACGCAGCCTGACGGTTTGGCTCCGTACCCGCCTACACGCGAGCACGTGTATCGCGCATGAGCTCCGGCCTCCCGCCCAGAGCTCCCTGGCGCGGTGTCGGGGCGGTTGCACTCCTGATCGCTCTTTGGCTGCTCGAACGTGCCGACGGAGCCCGTTCGCGGCGCCTCCCAGCGTGGCCAGCAGAACGAGCCGCTGCATGGTGTGCCGGAGGAAGAGGCCGTCGTCGAGTTGAATGTCGCCCCGCCTCCGTACCCGGCGGATTCGAATCTGATCGAGTTCAAGCTGCGGGGAATAACGACCAACCGCTTCTTCGTCGATGGATCTTCGCTCACGATCGGGAAGGACAAGGTTATTCGATTCGTCCTGGTGATCCGCACCATGGAGGGCGGCAAGAGCGTGCGTTTTTCGGGGCTGCGCTGCAACGACCGCGACTGGAAGGACTACGCGTACGCGCGTGAGGATCAGACCTGGGCGCCATACAAGGAGGCGAGCTGGCGTCCGATTCAGGACCTCAAGCTCAACAACTACCAGCACACTCTGTACGAGGATTTCTTCTGCGTCGGAGGGGTGATGTCCACCCGGCCTGCGGGAGACCCCGCAAAGCTGGTCAAGCTGTTGCGCAATCCGCCGCAGCAGGACACGCGCATACCTCAGCGCACGCAGTGAGGCCAAGGGAGTGCCTCGACTCCGCCGTCATTGGCATTCCCCCACCCGGTGAGCGCGAAACTTCTGCACCATCGGCATGCTTTCGCCGCCCATCTTGATCACCAGATCCATCCGTCCCGAGAACTGATCGCCGGCCATCTCGGTCTCGCCCGTTCCAGTCACGTCCATCGCACCCGAGCAGGCCAGCTTCCACTGCGCGTGGGACCCGCTCTGCTGAAAGTCGGAGATGTTGCAGCCGCCCGCGCCACCCATCTGCGCCATGAGGTCCTGGACGGACTGGTTACCGACACACTGGCGCACGACCATGGGCGCAGCGCTGACTCGGCTGACCCCCGACCTCCGCATCGATGGAGACCTCCCATAGCCCTTCGCGGATATCGGGCGCAGCGAGCACGGCTGCGGCGCGCGTCACCATGATCAAGCCAGTCAGAACGATAAGCCAACGCATCATAAGAGCACCAAATTGTGAGTCCGGCCGGGCGTCAATGTAGGCTGCTGCTACACCGCAACCGCACTCAAAGCAGTTGTGACTCCGGCCGGGCGTCAACTGAGGTTGCCGCCCTTAACTTGACAAGCCAAGTTAGCCTACGCCGCAACCTGGCGTACTACAACAGCACCAGGTTGTCTCGGTGGATCAGTTCGGGATCGTCGATGTAGCCGAGCCGGGCCTCGATCTCGTGGCTCGGTACGCGCAGGATGCGCCGCGCTTCCGCTGCACTGTAGTTCACCAGACCGCGGGCGATTTCACGCCCGTCCGGATCGAGGCAGCTTACCACTTCGCCACGCTCGAAGTCGCCGCTCACCTCGTAGACGCCGATCGGCAGCAGGCTCTTGCCGTCCTGCGCCAGCGCTCGCACTGCGCCCGCATCCAGCTTGAGCCGCCCGCGCAGCTGCAGGTGATTGGCCAGCCATTGCTTGCGTGCCGCGAGGGTCATGGTTTCGGCGGTGAGCTGCGTGCCGATCATCTCGCCGTCGGTCAGCCGCAGCAGCACTGCGGGTTCGCGCCCCGAAGCGATGACGGTGTGGGCGCCACTGCGGGCCGCGCGCACGGCCGCGCGGATCTTGGTCAGCATGCCGCCGCTGCCGATGTGGCTGCCGGCGCCGCCTGCCATGCGCTCCAGCTCCGGGTCGCCCGCGCTGGCTTCGCCTACCAGGGTGGCGTCGGCGTAACGGCGTGGATCGCGCGTGAACAGCCCCGCCTGATCGGTCAGGATGACGAGCACATCGGCCTCGACGAGGTTGGTCACGAGAGCGGCGAGCGTGTCGTTGTCGCCGAACCTGATCTCGTCGGTGGCCACCGTATCGTTCTCATTGATCACCGGGATCGTGTTCAGCGCCAGCAGAGTGCGCAAGGTGGAGCGCGCGTTCAGGTAGCGGCGCCGATCGGTGAGGTCTTCGTGGGTGAGCAGGATCTGAGCGGCATGCAGCCCATGCGTGCGAAAGCAGGATTCGTAGGCTTGCACCAGCCCCATCTGGCCAATGGCGGCCGCGGCCTGCAGCTCGTGGAGCTGGCGCGGGCGGCGGCTCCAGCCCAGCCGCTGCATGCCCTCGGCGATGGCGCCGGATGAAACCAGCAGGACCTGGCGGTTACGGCGCTTGAGCTCCGCGATCTGCTCGGCCCACTGCGCCAGCGCCGCATGGTCGAGACCCTGCCCCTGGTAGGTCACCAGGCTGCTGCCGACTTTCACGACCAGGCGCTTGGCCTGGGCCAGGACGGAAGGCATCGTCGTCGTCGCTACTCGGGCGCGGCGGCCAGCTCCTCGGCCTCGCTCGTGGCGGGGTCGGCGGTACGCTGCAGGAACTCCATCACGGCGTACGTCAGCTCGCGGCATCCTTCCCCAGTGAGTGCCGAGATGATAAACACGCGCGGCTCGTCTGCGGTCTTCCGGCCGCGTCGGCGCTTGCCGAAATAGCCCGCGACGAAGGCTTTCACGCGGGCTTCGCGTTCTTCGTTCGCGATCAGGTCCACCTTGTTGAGCACCATCCAGCGCGGTTTCTCGAACAGGGACTGGTCGTACTTGCGCAATTCTTCGACGATTGCCTTGGCGTCGCGCACGGGATCCACGCCTTCGTCCATGGGTGCGAGGTCAACGATGTGGAGCAGCAGCCGCGTGCGTTGCAGATGGCGCAGGAACTGGTGCCCAAGCCCTGCGCCTTCCGCGGCGCCTTCGATCAGACCCGGAATGTCGGCGACCACGAAGCTGCGGTTCACGTCGACCCTGACAACGCCCAGATGCGGATGCAGGGTCGTGAACGGATAGTCTGCCACCTTGGGGCGAGCAGCCGACACGGCCCGGATGAACGTCGACTTGCCGGCGTTGGGCAAGCCGAGCAGGCCGACATCGGCCAGGACTTTGAGCTCCAGTTTGAGCCGGCGCGATTCGCCGGGCTCGCCCCGGGTGAACTGGCGCGGTGCGCGGTTGGTGCTCGATTTGAAATGGATATTGCCGATGCCGCCCTTGCCGCCCCTGGCGATGAGCGCGCGCTGTCCGTGCTGCGCCAGGTCGGCGATCGACTCGCCGCTCTCGGCATCGCTGATGACCGTGCCCACCGGCACCGGCAGCACGATGTCATCGGCGCCCTTGCCGTAGCAGTCCGAACCGCGTCCGCCTTCGCCATTTTTGGCGCGATGAATGCGGGCGAAGCGGTACTCCACCAGTGTGTTGATGTTGCGGTCGGCCTCGGCGTAGACGCTGCCGCCGCGGCCGCCGTCGCCGCCGTCCGGCCCGCCCTTGGGGATGTATTTCTCGCGCCGGAACGAGGCCATGCCATCGCCGCCGTTGCCGGCGTGGACTTCAATCAGCGCTTCGTCGATGAACTTCATGCTGCACAGTCCAGGATTGAGGGGCGAGACACCAGCGAAGTATGCGGGACAAACTAAAAAGCCCTATCGAATGATAGGGCTTTTCGACGGGAAGAACAGGACGCTCTAGGCTGCAGGTACGATCGTCACCGTCTTGTTCTTGCGCGGTCCCTTCACAGCGAACTTTACGATACCGTCGATCTTGGCGAACAAGGTGTGGTCCTTGCCGATACCGACATTCGGGCCAGGATGCACCTGGGTACCGCGCTGGCGCACGATGATGCTGCCGGCCGAGACCAGTTGCCCGCCGAAGCGCTTTACGCCCAGCCGTTTGGCGTTGGAGTCGCGCCCGTTGCGCGAACTGCCGCCCGCTTTCTTGTGTGCCATGGTATGTCCTCGCTACGCTGCGATGCCGCTTATCAGGCGGTGATGCCGCTGATTTGAATTTCAGTATAGTTCTGGCGGTGGCCAAGCGTCTTGCGGAAGTGCTTGCGCCGGCGCAACTTGAAAATCTTGATCTTTTCGCCGCGGCCGTGGGATACCACGGTTGCCTTGACCGTCGCGCCCGCGACCAGCGGAGTGCCGGTGGTGACATTATCGCCGTCGGCGACGAGCAGAACCTGGTCCAGCACGATCTCCGACCCGACCTCGGCCACGATCGACTCGACTTTCAGCTTCTCGCCCGCAGAAACCTTGTACTGCTTGCCACCTGTCTTGATTACCGCGTACATGATCTTCGCCCTCTTACCTGTCCCCGTGGAGTTAAGTCCCGGTGCGGGAGGCTTTAGAAAAACCGCGAAGTATACAGACACTTACCAGGCGGGTCAAACACGGATGCGGATACGGCCCGGGCTGCGCCTCAGTGGTATGCTTGTGATGAATTCGCGTTCTCTCCATTCGCACAACTGTTTCCTATCATGTCCGCCGCCACTCTCGAGCCCGTCCAACGCCTGATCGCCGACGAGATGAGCGCCGTGGACCAGGTGATCCGCCGTCGCCTGCACTCGGACGTGGTGCTCATCCGGCAAGTGAGTGAATACATCATCAACGGCGGCGGCAAGCGCCTGCGCCCGGCCCTGGTTCTGCTGACCGCCGGTGCCTGCGGCTACAGCGGGAATGCCCACTATCAGCTGGCGGCCGTGGTAGAGCTCATTCACACCGCCACGCTGCTGCACGATGATGTGGTGGACGATTCCGATCTGCGCCGCGGGCAAGCCACCGCCAATGCGCAGTTCGGCAACGCTGCCAGCGTGCTGGTAGGAGATTTTCTGTACTCGCGCGCCTTCCAGATGATGGTCGAGCTGAAGAACACGCGGGTGATGGAAGTGCTGGCCGATGCCACCAACACCATTGCCGAGGGCGAGGTGCTTCAGCTGCTGAACTGCCACGACCCGGCCGTGACCGAGGAGGACTATCTGCAGGTTATCCGCTACAAGACGGCGAAGCTGTTCGAGGCCGCGGCCCAGATCGGAGCCATCATCAGCCAGGCCACCCCGGAGGTGGAGGACAGCCTGGCTCGCTACGGCGCGCATCTGGGCACCGCATTCCAGCTGATCGACGATGTCCTCGACTACTCGGGCGATCATGCCCAGACCGGCAAGAACCTAGGCGACGACCTGGCGGAGGGCAAACCCACCTTGCCGCTGATCCATGCCATCCATCGCGGAACTCCCGAGCAGGCCAGCCTCATCCGCGGCGCTATCGAGCATGGCGGCTTGCATGAGTTCCAGCCGGTGCTCACCACCATTCGCGACACCGGCGCGCTGGAATATACGCGCCGTCAGGCTACTCTCGAATCCCAGCGCGCGATGGAAGCGGTCGCGAGCCTGCCGCATTCATCCTACCGGGACAGTCTGCTACAATTGGCCGCCTTTGCGGTTTCCCGCACCTATTGACCGCCGTCCCGGTTTCGTTTCACCTCGGACGCGCCGCTCCCGAGATCAAGCCGGCGCCTCCCTCTCAAGCCCGGCGGTGTCGTTTAAGCATCGGGGCGTAGCTCAGCCTGGTAGAGTACTGCGTTCGGGACGCAGGAGTCGGAGGTTCAAATCCTCTCGCCCCGACCAATTATCAGTTCGGCCATCGAACAACGGCGCTTCTGCTCCTGTCGGGGTGGATCACTTCGACCACGATTGCCGCTCGACAGCCGCCACCCGCTCGCGCTCTCGAACGATGTCCTGCGCCAGCTGATACACCGCCATCCCGTAGTTGCGACTGTAGTTGTACTGCAGCAGAGCGTAGAAGTTGGCGAACCCGAGCCAGTACTGCGGACCGTCGATCATGTCCAGCGCAAACAAGCTCGCGGGCAGCACCTCCGGCACCCGGTCCACGCTCTCGACGCCGCGCTGATGCCATTCGGCTAACGTGAGCTTCGGCTTGAGGCCGAGATCGAGCAACGGCTTCGGCTCGCTGGCAGTCACGCGCGCCCGAGCGACGACGGGATTGCCTTCCTTCCACCCGGCCTGCCGCAGGTAGCTGGCAACGCTGCCGACAACATCGGCGGTGTCGGCCCACAGGTCGATCTTCCCGTTGCCGCTATAGTCGAGCGCGTACCGCCGGTAGCTGCTCGGCATGAACTGCGGCCAGCCGAGCGCGCCGGTAAAGGAGCCTTGCACCGTGTCTGCTTCCCAGCCCTGCTCTCGTGCGAGCAGGAGGAACTGCTCGAGCTCGCTCTTGAAGTAGCCCGCGCGAAGCTGCTGCTCGAATGCAAGCGTATACAGGGAATCGAGCACGCGAAAATGGTCCTCGAGCTGACCATAGCGATTCTCGATTCCGATCACGGCAACGACGATCTCCTGGGCTACGCCGAAATCGCGGCGTGCGCGGTCCAGCACAGTAGCGTTGCGCTGCCAGAAATCCACGCCGTTGACGATCTGCTCGTCATCGACGCAGAGGGGTTTGAACAAGTACCATGGCCGACTGGTTGCCGGTGCCGATACCGCACGAATGACCCGTGGATCGGTCCGCGCTTTGGCAAACAGGACCTGCAGAGAACGGGTGTCGAACCCGTGCATGCGCGCCATGTCGGCGATGAATTTTTGCACCGCAGGCTTGAGCGGTGCGGACTCCGCGGTCGCTGCTTGCGCCAGCCCTGCGCTGGGTGACGCTGGAAGCAATAGCAGGATTGCTGCTCGCGCGAGTGGGCCGAGCGTCAAAGCCAAATCGCCAATCCCCAGCGGCTCCAGTTCCCGTCCAGCAGGCCGGCAAAGCTCGCGGCACTGGGCAGGCCGCGACAGGTCAGCAGGCACGGTTTCACCTTCTCCGAACCAGAGGTCCACCAGTACGTGTGCCGTTGCAGCTTGTCGTCGAGAAGGGATTCTGCGATTGCCGGGAGACTGCCCCGCAATGAGTCAAGAGAGGCGAGCCCGAAACACCAGGAAAGAGCATCGTTTTGAGCGCCCTTGAGTTTGCTCAGGGGCACGTCCGGAGAAGATGGCAGGCCTAGCCGCTTCAGGCAAGCGTCGAAGACCTCGATGTCGAAGGGCTCATCCAGCGCCGACAGAGCCAACTGCTCGAGCCGGTCGAACCAGCCCGAGTCGGCAACGATAGCCAATCCGCCTTCGCGCTCCAGATCCGCGGCCAGCGTGAAAGGAAAATGCCGGCCGACGCGATCGACGCTTGGCATGAATACTCCGGCCCAGCCGTTCGCTCCACACACGCCTGGCACCAGCAGGAAGCGCCATATCGGGCTGGTCAGATAGGTGTCGAGCCAGCTCACCCCGAGCCGCTCGCGGCTGCTGGTCATCCCCTGCTGCAGCCAGCTGTCCCAAGGATCCAGGAACGTGCGCGGGATGCGCCGCGACAGGAAATCGGAAAAGCCGGGCAGCTTTCCGAAAAACCCCGCGGTATTGGACGAATTGGGGTCTAGAGACGATCCGTGCATTGGAACCGCTCGAGCGCTTGAAGCCTGAAGGGGTTGTAGACGCTGCTCGCGCGCAGCTCGAAGGTAGCGGTACGGCCTTCGATCTGGAACGTCACCGTGAACCGGTCGGGAAGATTGGTCGGCTTGATGTCGGCCTGGTCGAGCATCCTCAAGAGCGCCCATGGGCCGTCCTCCGAGATGGCCGAGCGACCGCTAGGTGCCGGCGGGGCGATCTGAATCCGGATCTGGCCCGTGCCTTTCGGGCCAGGCCACGTCAGCTTGCTGACCGTCGCCGGCCCGTGCTCGTAGCGGACTGGCTGGCCATCCACATCGAGAATGAACTGATCGATCCGAGCATCCATCCGCAGGGGCTTCAACTCAAAGGTGAGTCCCGGGACTTGCGTTCCGGAACGAAAGAAGACTTCCTTGATCACCTTGGCGTTTTGCAGCATAGCCATGGTCTCGCGCGAGATGGGGAGGTTCGCGTTGCTCTGGGGAGCGGCGGACGGCCCCAGGTACTGCTGCAGATTGGTGCGATAGAACTCCTCTACTTTGCCGCCCGGGCCGAAGAACTGGCCGAAGTCTGCCTGCGTGGCCTCCTGCTTGGTGCTCCGCGCCAACGGATAACGTCCACGGAGGGCTTGCGCGCAAAACGCAAGGATGTCGCTGGTCCATAGTTGATTGATCTTGGCATAGGCACCGGCTCGCGCGGTCGCCCTCGCATCCTGGGCGACGGTCTGCAGAATCGGCCCGAGAGGAGCGGGGGAGCGCAGTGCCTCACCTTCCAACCGGCTCATGATGGCCTCGTCGGCTGGATTCGGCGGTGGCGGCAACCCCTGGTTGACTACCGCCTGCTTCGCGACGACCACAGAGTAAGTCTCAGCGAGCAGTGCCAGGCTGGAGTCTATGGGTGCCTTGCCCGCATCGTCACCCTTCACGAGGCGGTGCAAGCCGGCAAACCTTTTATCTACCGGCGTCTCTTCGCCCAGTCCAATTGACTTCTCGAGCAGCCCCTTGCCGGCCTTGCCGAGTTTGTCGAGTGCCTTGCCGACAACGTTGCCATCGCCCGCCTCTGCGGACGCAGTCGGGATCGTCCGCGCAGCCAGCGTCGTTTCTCTCGCAGCGGCGTCGAGAAACTTGCGCAAGGGAGAGTCCGGGCGAGACAGCAGGTTGAGTACTTCGACCGCACGTCCCAGGTTCGGCATGGGAGCCACGGTCACATCGTTCAGCAGAGCCTCCCAGCGACTGATGTATTCGTCGAAATAGAGCCTGCGCACCTCGTCCATCGCAGGGGGCGACTGCACCAGGCCCACCGCCGGTTTGGCGCCGAGCACCCAGCTTTCCTCGATATCCTGGGCAATTGCGCGTTCCAGCCCTGGCAGGAAAACCTCGTGGTAGCCGCGGTAGGTGAAAAGTCCGGGTATGCCGCTGCTGAGCGGCTGCCCGCTCTTGCGCACCAGGATGAACTGGGCGTCCGGTCCGCCGGCCTTGAGCACGGTGAATGGCTCGACTTTCGCAGCCCTGGGGTCACCCTTGATGCGATCGTAGATCCGCCTGGCCGGCGAGGCCGCCAACAATTGCCTGCGCACCTCGTCCACCAGCTGCTGGTCGAGGGCCAGGGACTGAGTCAGCTGCGGGCTCTCGAACAATGCATCCGTGTGGCGCTTCAGGTCGTCCCGCTGCACGGGCGCGATCTCGGGTGCGCGTTCGATCCAATCCCGCTGTGCCCATGCTTGTACAACGCCCGCGTCGAAATGGCGCGGATCGTTCAGCATGAGGTAGACCTTCAGGGTGTCGAACTGGCTCTCGAACTGGGTGCCTCGGGTGCGCAGTTGCTGCTCGAGTCGCTGAACGATCCGCGGCAGGAGCATCTTCTCCAGCGCCCTGCCGTAGGCCGACTGTGCTTCGCCGCCGAGCTTGTCACCCTGGTACAGGCCGAAGCGCATCGTGATGGGGACGCCGCGCTCGCGCTCGTCATAGCCGCCCGGCAGGCTCCTGAGCAGTCCCAGGATCGGCAGCACAACCTCGAATCCTGGCTGATCCCACGCCAATGCTTGCAGCTGCGTCTTCGCTTGCTCCCGCTGCCTGTCGACCTCGGCGACATACTCGCGGTTGCGCTCGAAGCTCACCAGAAAGGCGAGGACGATCAGAAGCGACAGCGCGCCGATGCCAATGTAAGCCCCACGCCGCAGCCAGTCGCGTTGACGCTCGAGCCGGAGATTGGTACCCGCGAGGTCGGCCTCACCGAACACGACCGATTTGAGCAGCCGCGTTACGAAATAGCTCTTGCCGGTGGCCACGTTCGCGGGCAACGGGCTCTGCTGCAGCCCGTAGGTGCGCGCGAGCGAGGTCATCACGCGGTCCAGCGGCGTTCCTTCCTGCGTGCCGCTGGTGAAGTAGACGCCGCGCAGCATCACGCGTTCCTCGAAGCGGTTGGTTTCGAAGACCTGACTCAGGAAATTCGAGGCCACATCGCGCGTAGCACTGAACTCCTGCGGGAAGGAATAGATCAGCGCGCGCCGATGAAAGTCCCGTTCCTGCTGGACGCGCATGAGGATGCGGCTGTTGAGGCGTTTCTCGAGAGCGTCGAACTCTCCGGCGAAATCCGCTATCGCCTTACCGGAAGCAGGATCCTCCGTCACCGGAAAGGTCACGCCCCACACCTGGGCGAGCTGCTCCCGATTGAGGTCGCCGAAGAACTCCACAAAGCCGGCAAACAGGTCGCACTTGGTGAACAGCACATACACGGGAAAGCGGATCCCGAGCGACTGATGCAGCTCCTGAAGACGCTGTCGAATTTCGCTGGCATGGCGCTCGCGCTCGCTTGGCGTCTGCCGCACCAGGTCCGGGAGGCTGATCGCAACCAGCGCACCGTTGATCGGACGGCGCCCTCGATGCCTCTTCAACAGCTCCAGGAATCCCAGCCATGCAGCCTTGTCGACTTCGCGGTCGCTATCCTGCGTGGTATAGCGACCGGCCGTATCGAGCAGGACAGCGTCGTCGGTGAACCACCAGTCGCAGTTGCGTGTACCGCCTACGCCGCGGACGGCTTGCGGCCCGAGCCGCTCGGCCAGTGGAAAACGCAGTCCGGAGTTGAGCAGGGCGGTGGTCTTGCCGGCACCTGGGGCACCGATGATGACGTACCACGGCAGCTGATAGACATAGCGCGTGCCGAAGTCCCCCTTGACGCGCATCTTCTTCAGGATTCCGAGGGCGTCCTGCATCCGCCGTCGCAGCTCGGAAACCTCTTCGGCGCTCGCGCGCTGCCCCTCGCTCGGTTGAGCTGTCTGACTCGATCCGACCAGACCTGACAACAGACTCCGGTTGGCGCGCAACTGTTTTATCCATCCCCACGCGAGCCGCGCCAGCCAAATTGCGAACACCAGGCCGATCAGGATCCACCGCCGCGATTCGGGGTCGAGCGGCTTGTATTCGGCGAAGGCGAAGAGAGGGCCAACGAACCAGATGAGCAGGCTCAGGAGGATCAGCCCCAGCAGAGTCAGCACCCAGCGCTTCCGGAACAACCCGAAGATGGCTTTCATTGCCGTTGCTCTGTCACTGCGTGGTCGTGGCGGGACGTTTGTTGACCAGCCCGGCGGTGAAGACAGCGACATCCACACGGCGGTTCAAGGCGCGGTGCTCAGGAGTGTCATTCGGAACGATCGGTTCCTGGTCGGCGCGGCCCTCGGCGTGCAGTCGGCCAGCGCCCGCCAAGGCGGGCGCGAGGACAGCCATGACGGCATCTGCGCGTGCCTTGGACAGAGCCCAGTTCGACGGGAAGCGTGCGGAGAAAATCCTTTTATCATCCGTGTGGCCGGTCACCGTGATCGGCCCGGTCGTGCTGTTGAGCGCCTCCGCGATCCGCGTGAGCACCGGGTGATATTGAGCATTGACGGTGGCGCTGCCTGATTCGAACAGGTTGTCGCCTCGAATCCTGACGATCGCCCGGTCGGCCAGCTCGGTTACGCTCACCCAGCCGGCCGCAATCTCGGGTTGGAGCAAGCTGGACAACCTGGTAGGCAGCGGCGGTGCAGTGGGCTTCTGAGCCGCCGGAGCGAATCTGTCCGGGATGTCGTGAAGCCCCGCATATACCGCATCGGAAGACCGATTCAAGGTCCAGCTCAAACCCAAAAAGACGAGCAGCAGGCACCCTGCAGCCACGGCCGCGCCGACCCATAGCGGAACCCAGCTGGTAAGGCGGGTCTTTTTCTTCTGCGCCGAGCCTTGCCAGCGTTGCGATAGCTCAGTCTCGGGTTCGCCGCGCTGTGTGCGGATGGTCAGAAACAGCCGCTCCCGCAGCTCGTCGAGTTGCGAGCGGCCTCCCTCCACCACCCGATATTTGCCTTGGAACCCGAAGGCGAGACACAGATACATGAGCTCGAGCAGATCGATGTTGCCGCGCGCGTCCTCACCGACTCTCTGCAGCAGCGAAAAGAACTTTTCCCCGCCCGAAACCTCGTTATGAAAGGTGACTAGAAGACTCTGTTTGGCCCAGGCGCCGCCGCCACCCCACGGGGTTGTCGCAATGACCTCGTCCAGCAAGGTACACAGGCAATACCGGGCAGCGACAACGACTTCGGGTCGTACGCCCTTACCTCTCGCGTTGGATTCGAATTCGCGAATCGAGCGCACCAGCGTGTCACGCAGGAGCGCGAGATCGCCAGCGCTGGGACTTGTGCGCAACTGAACGGCGAGTGCGAGCAGAGGATTCGCGGCGGCCAGCAGGGGATTCAGCGCTCCGATGCGCCCGAGGTCTTCCGCGCTGAGCGGCGGGGCCGCGGCCGAGGGTGACGGGCTCGAAGTCAGCGGCCGGCGTCCGCCCGGCGCAGGCCGGATAATGGTGCGCTCCTCTTCGGGTAGCGCGAATGGATCGTCATTGCTCACCGGAGTTACCCTCGGACGGCCCACAATTCGAGCGCGAGCTCCGGAAAGTCGCCCGCGACATGGATGGCCAGGCCTCCGGAAGCGTCCAGTTGCTTCCACAGCTCAGTGCCGCGGTCCAGCTCGAAGTAGCTGAAGCCGGTGCGATGCGGAATCTGACGCGGTACGACCGGCAGCGCCTGAATCAGAATCCCGGGCAGCTGCAGGTTGACCAGGTCGCGGATCTTCTCCACCGGCCCGATCTTGACTTGACTCGGGAACCTTTGCCGCAGCGACTCCGCAGCGACCTTGGCGCTGGCCGCCAGAATGAAGTTCGCAGTCCGGAACAATTGCCGATCGGGCACGCGCGCGACCTTCAATCCATACTGGCGCTCCTCGATCGGGATCGCCAGCGCGTTGCGTTCGAGCACGATGCTAAGAGAGCTGCGCAGATCGTCCATCAGCGGTGCAAACGTCGCCTGAAGATCCTCGTGCCGGTATGCCGGAAATGCGCTGGGACGCCGATCCCGGTGGGCGAACGTCGCCAGATCTCCGGCCAGGCACAGGCAAATCTGGAACAAGGACTCGGGGTGCAGGCTGGACACTTTCTCGAGGTGCTCAAACAGCGGTTCCGCACGGTTTACCGCTTGCAGCAACACGAAGTCGAGAAACTCCGCCACCCCGGTCTGCGCCCTGCCCGTCACCACGGACGCCAGTTCTTCGCCCCTGTGGTGCAACAGTCCCCGCAGCTCGCTCACGAAGCCGGCCAGACGGCGCGCGGCTCCGCAGTCCAGACACGGAGGGATGAAGTCCTCATCCAGGAGCAACCTGCCATCCACGCGCCGCTCGACGACCCGAACCAATGGCAGGCAGCTGTAAGCGCTCAAGGCCTCGGACTCCAAGCTCAAGCGCACCCTCAGCTTGCCTACTTGAACCAGCGCCTGCGTGTCCGCCTCGGCATTGGCGTCGCGCGACTCGTAATCCTTCACCAAGAAGCGCGCCAGGCTTTCTCTCTTGTCCTGGAATTCCGCCTCGTCAACGCCGGGCCGGCGCAACGGCACGGTGAGCATGACGACTTGATTCTTTGCACCCTCCGGCACTTCCAGCGGCGCTGGGGGGTCGTCGTCACCGGGGATGTTGAAGGGGAGACCGTCCGGAAACACCCCGCGCGCTTGCGCGATGCTGAGCTTTCCCAGGGCCAGCGCCTGCTCGTCCAGCCGCAATTGAGTGAAGCCCCAGGAGTACGGCCGCAGCGGCGCCGCTCTCAACTCCAGGAGGTTCTCCAGGTACCGGTCCTGCTGCTGAAAATGCTGCGGCCGCAGGAACATGCCCTCTGACCAGATCACTTTATTGGTCCACATCGCGTTGTCTCGATCCAGAGTGGCAGTAGTGTGCGATTGATGTTCAGGCGCTCGGACCGCTGCAGCGGTGCGTCGTCACGCTCTATTTTTTGCTAGCCGGGGTTAGGGTGACGGCAACGGCGTCCAGCTGGAGCACTATCGAGGTGGTCTTGTTGGGCGGCAACTCCATGGAAGCGCGCCAGCGTGCGTGCTCGAAGTCGCGATAGGCTGCAAACACCGCGAGAAACTTGGTGTCTGGGCCCGGGCGGCGGGTGAAAGTCTTCTGCATGCCGGGTTCGACCTGGATCTCCTCGCGCACCACGATATCGGCAGCCAGAGACGTCCTTGTCGTGGTCATACAGCGAGAAGAAATCAGCGCCATTGAACGCGCTGACGGATTTGAGCTCATAGAGACGCACGCGCAGCGGGGACGCGCGCCCCGTGTCGTCCGGGTTGAGGGTCGCCTGCGCACGCAGGTCGATCTGCGCGACCGTTGGTTTTGGACCAAACAGCTTGCTGCACCCAGTTGCTCCTGCGAGGAGCAGGGGGCACACGATGACAAGGAAAGCGCAAGCTTGCCACACTCGCGATCGCGAGCTATGCGAGGGTTGCCCCGGCTGCGAGGCGATCCGGGCGGGCGGCGAATTGTGGGCCATGCCGTCTAGATCATCGTGTCTTGACGGACCGCGCCCATCATCGCAACGAAGATGCTTGGCCCGCAGCGGCACGGATCTGCCGAACCTGTTCCTCATAAGCCGAGCGAAACGCCCGACCGAAGATTCGATCGAATTCATCCTGCGCCTCCCGGACTAGATTGGCATGCTGCTGCGCGACCAGGTCCCACAGGCGCGCTTTTCGATTCGTCGACACGAGCTTGTCCAACAAATGACGAGACCCGAGCCGTTGCTCGAGCTCATTCGGGTCAAACCGTTGCAGAACACCTAGAAGCGCCGCTCGCATGCCAGCCATGACAGCGAGGTTGTGGGCCTGAAGATCCTCGTAGGATTCGCGGACGGCACGGACGGGAGGGAGGTAGCCTGACCTGGCCCGTGGTGCAAGAAGATGCAGGAGCGCCTCGGGGGCGTTGGGACAAAACTTGAGCGGGTTGTTCTCGGTCGAGGACAGCATCGTCATGTCGACGCGCAGCTCGCGTTTGGTGAGCGCCCGCGCTGCCAGCGCTTTCAACAGACCCGCGACGGCTTCCCGGAGTAGCTCCCCCACGGTCGCGGGGAAGTCGGGATCCGCCGCAACATGATCCGCCAGCTCGGGAACACCGGCGGCATCGAGCAACATGCGCAGGGCTTGGCGATATTCCGTGCCGGCGGTCGGGCTCGACGTGCCGGGCTTAGGCACCGGCTGAGTGACGTCACCCGCGCCCTCATGTGCCTGGCGGCCGGTGGCGGTGGAGGTGTTGGATAGTGGTTGGGCCGGCGCATAGGGCGGAGGCGACGGCGCCGCGGCTGGCACGACCGGGGCCAGCAGAGCGAAAGGATCATCAGTTGCGCTGGGAGCATTGCCGCTCCATGCAGCGACGGGGGGCGGAGCCTCGACCTTGGGGATGAACCCGTGCAGAGGATCATAGTCGTCTGGTATCTGTGCCGCCGGCTTTGCTGTGCTGGACGGAAGCGGCTCCCGAAAGCCCGGCAGCTCATCGCGCTGAGTGCCGCGGCTCGAAAGCGGCACATGCTCAGGCAACGGCTCCAGCAGATTGCTGGCACCCGAGCTTCGGCCACCCAGGTCTATGCCGAAGGCGGATTGACTGTCGCTGCCTGTGAGCAGTGGCGCGCCAAGATCTAGTGGCGCGCCCAGATCCAGCGGTGCGCCCAGATCCAGCGGTGCGCCAGGCGTGGTGAAGGTCGGAGGCCTGGTCGATAGAGGGGACCGAAATGCGTCATCCGCGTCGATCGCCACGACGACGCAGTAGTCGCCCACGCTCAGCCGGTCCCCGGCTGCCAGGGTTACCGTCTCGTTCTGGCCGACCGGGCGCCCATTCAGATCGATCGGATTTTGCCCCAGGTTCGTCAGCTGATACGTATCGTAGAGGCACTGGATCTGCGCGTGCTTGCGCGAGATGACGCGCCCCGGATCGCTCAGCACCAGATCGTTCTGGGCTTCGCGTCCGATGGTTCCCCCGGCGCTACTGAACGTGTGCTCGATAGGGCGTGACGGAGGTTGGTTCCGATAGGTCAGTACAGAGAGCGTCAAAGGCATTCTCGGCTCGAGCCTCCCCGCTCAGCGGACGCCAAAAGATCCAAAGTGGCCAACCCAACAGCCCGGCCGAGCTTCCCACATCTGCTGGTCTTGCCAACGCCCTCGGGCGATTCGGTCGCGCTGGCTACGCCCCACCTTGCATGACGCAACGCGTCGGCTGATGCCGGTCTCCTGCTCCAGGTCCCCGTTTTGATTTTCGACCTGCACACTCGGATTCCTCGCGCATTCCAGCAAGCTCCACGCACGCTGCACTGCGTCCACCAATGGAAATCAAGAATAACCCTTCGCGTCGTGGGCTACAAGCCAGCCAAAGCCGTGACACCTGCGCTGCGCAGCAGGCGGCACGACGTGAGCGTCGCGGCTTCAACACATGCCCGCAAATTCGAAGGTTTCATGAACACTGACGTTTGGGCCATATGACCTCCGGTATATCCGCACGGACGGAAGGCATCGGCGCCTTTGCCAACCTTGGATTGGCCCGCCCGTTGGGCGGGGTCGTGTTGCGCACACCGAGCGCGACGCAATCGCCCTGCGGACTATATCCTTTGTCGGATGTACTCCCGCTCCGCGCGTTCGCTACGCTCCGGTCCGGGGTCCCCGCTAGGAGACTGCTTTCTGCACTGGCGCCTCCACTGGACCGGCGTGCGCAAACGCGTTCAGTCCACGGACGCGTTAGATTGCGCGCGCAGGCCTTGGGGCGCAGCCCTGTCTGCGGGCGAGTGCGGGAAACCATAGGGCGACCTGATTGGCGCTCCACGCCCTTGTATATGCTGCTCGTGTAATGTTGACAGGGGGCTTGGAGTTGTGCAGGCTGCTTATTGCTCGCCTAGCAAGGACTTAGCGGGCAACCTGGGCCATCGCTCAGTGGTTCATCGCCGGCTCGCGCAGCCGAGAGTCACCTCTTCACAGGAACTCAATGTGGCGAAAGAGGCGAACTGTTCCCGGCGGCGACGTTTTGGCGAACTGGAGGTCGGGTAGTGGGGGGCTCGTCTCTCAATTTGGAAGAGTTGCTCGGCGCAACGGCCGAACAGCCGCCGTGCGGCCCAAACCTCGAGTACGACGAGGCGTTCTATGAGATAGAGCGGGCGGCAACGCGCACTGAACCACAGGAGTTCGGCGGCCAGAAGACCGAAGCGCAGGAACCCAAGTGGCCGATTGCCCTGGACTTGGCCAAGGTGTTCCTGGGCCGCAGCAAGGATCTGCGGGTGGCGATCTATCTTGCGCGCGCTCTCGTGCAAACCGCCGGAGTCAGCGGATCGGCACCGGGCCTGACGCTGCTTCATGAACTGCTGAGTCGCTATTGGGAGGGCTTGCACCCGGCGCTGGAAGACGATGGTGATCCGACCATGCGACTGAGTGCCCTTACCGCACTCACGAGCCTGGAAGCGTTCCTCAGCGATCTGCGGGGCGCCGATGTAGTCAATTCCGGATCACAGGTACACCTGAAGGTTCGCGACATCGAGATCGCGCTCGGGCGAATTCCTCCCGCCAAAGGCGTGGCGGCTCAACGCCTCGATCAGATTCAGGCCCAACTCAGCGCTGCTCTGGCGGACGCCAATGGGACACGTGAAGCGCTCGGGCAAGCGCTGGCGTCGCTTGCTGCGATGCACAAGCTCCTGGTCGAGAAGCTGGGCCATGAACGCGCCCCCGACTTCAAGCCGCTGAGCGATCTGCTGACGTCCGTGAAGAAGGTCTGCGACGACGTGGCGGGTGCGGCCGGTGGCGGTGAATCCGACTCGGAAGCAGCCGCAGACGGCTCGGGCGCCGCGCCATCGGCGTCATTGAGCGGACAGATTCGCTCGCGGGAAGACGCCATCCGCTTGTTGGATCGAGTCTGCGAGTACCTCGAGCGCCATGAGCCGGCCAGCCCCGCTCCGCTCCTGATCCGTCGGGCACAACGGCTGATGACGAAGAGTTTCTTGGATATCGTGAAAGATTTGCTTCCAGACAGCGTCTCGAAGGTGGAGACTCTAGCGGGTAAAGAGTGAGATGGTGTGCGATTCTCGAAGCCGCAAAGCCGTATCCAGCATGACCACCTCGCAGAGGACAGCGGCTGCGCACTACCCGGAGAAGGTGTTTATCAATTCTTTATCAATTTGGCCGGCGGACTGCGAGCCGAAGTCGGATGTGACGCCGGAACTTAGAGGAGGAGTGTCTCGTGGCAACCAGTAGCCAGAAGTTCATCGCGCGCAACCGCGCGCCGCGAGTGCAGATCGAATACGACGTCGAGCTCTACGGAGCGGAGAAGAAGATTCAGCTTCCCTTCGTGATGGGGATCCTGGCCGACCTCTCCGGGAAACCCTCCGAGCCGCTGCCGCCGGTAGCGGACCGGAAGTTCCTGGACATCGACGTGGACAACTTCGACAGCCGCATGAAGGCGATGAAGCCGCGGGTGGCGTTCCAGGTGCCCAACACGCTCACCGGCGAGGGCAACATCAGCGTGGACATCACCTTCGAGAGCATGGACGACTTCTCGCCGGCAGCGGTCGCGCGTAAAGTAGATGCGCTGAACAAGCTGCTGGAGGCCAGGCAACAACTGTCGAACCTCATCACCTATATGGACGGCAAGAGCGGCGCCGAGGACCTGGTGGCGAAGGTCCTGCAGGATCCCGCACTGCTCAAATCGCTCGCGGCCGCAGAGAAACCTGCCGACAGCGCCGCGTCCTAAATCAACCCTCACGACCAGGAGAGTGACCCATGGCTGAACCCCAGAGCTCAGTCGCACAGCCGGAATCCGCAGCCCTGGAGGTAGGCGAGTTCTCCTCTTTGCTGCAGAAAGAGTTCAGGCCCAAGACCGACGAAGCGAAAGCCGCGGTCGAGCAGGCGGTCAGGACGCTTGCCGAGCAGGCCTTGTCTCAGACCCAGCTGATCGGCGCCGATGTCGTAAAGTCGATCTCGGCGATCATCGCGGAGCTCGATCGGAAGCTCTCCGAGCAGATCAACCTGATCCTGCATCACCCCGACTTCCAGCAGCTGGAAGGGGCATGGCGCGGCCTGCACTACGTCGTCAACAACACAGAGACCGACGAGATGCTGAAGATCCGCTTCATGAACATCTCGAAGCTGGACCTCGGCAAGACGCTGAAGCGCTACAAGGGCACGAGCTGGGATCAGAGCCCGCTGTTCAAGCGCATCTACGAGGAGGAGTACGGTCAGTTCGGCGGCGAGCCGTTCGGCTGCCTGGTGGGCGACTACTACTTCGACCACACGCCTCCGGACGTCGAGCTGCTCGACGAGATGAGCAAGGTCTCGGCGGCCGCCCACACGCCCTTCATCGCCGGCGCTTCTCCGCGGGCGTTGCAGATGGACTCCTGGCGGGAGCTCGCCAATCCGCGCGACCTGACCAAGATCTTCACCACGCCCGAGTATGCGTCCTGGCGCTCGCTGCGCGAGTCGGAGGATGCGCGCTACATCGGACTGGCGATGCCGCGCTTCCTGTCGCGGCTGCCTTATGGGCCGAAGACGAATCCGGTCGAGGAGTTCGACTTCGAAGAAGAAACCGGCGCGGCAGACCACAACAAGTACACGTGGGGAAACGCGGCCTACGCGATGGCGGTGAACATCAACCGCTCCTTCAAGCTCTACGGCTGGTGCTCTCGCGAATCCGTGGGATCGAGTCCGGCGGTTCGGTCGAGGGGCTGCCGGTGCACACCTTCCCGACCGATGACGGCGGGGTGGACATGAAATGCCCGACCGAGATCGCCATCAGCGACCGCCGCGAGGCCGAGCTCGCCAAGAACGGCTTCATGCCGCTGATCCACCGCAAGAACTCGGATTTCGCCGCCTTCATCGGCGCCCAGTCGCTGCAAAAGCCGTTCGAGTACGATGATCCGGACGCGACCGCCAACGCCAACCTCTCGGCACGGCTGCCGTATCTGTTCGCGTGCTGCCGCTTCGCGCACTACCTCAAGTGCATCGTGCGCGACAAGATCGGCTCGTTCAAGGAGCGCGCCGACATGCAGATCTGGCTGCAGAAGTGGATCATGAACTACGTCGATGGCGATCCGGCGCACTCGTCCGAGACCACGAAGTCGCGCAAACCCCTGGCCGCGGCCGAAGTGACCGTGGAGGAGGTCGAAGGCAACCCCGGGTACTACACGTCCAAGTTCTTCCTCCGCCCGCACTACCAGCTGGAAGGATTGACGGTGTCGCTGCGCCTGGTATCCAAGCTGCCATCGGTCAAGGGCCGTAAGCTCAGCTCGTCGGTGCGCCGGCCGACTCACTATGTCCTTTTGGCAGGTTGTCCGATCGGGTGTCGGCGGATTTAGATCTGATATCATCAGAGACTAGCGGTCCGACTTTAGGGGTTGGTCGCTGCAGGTAGTCCCCAGCCTGTGGCGCATCGAGGCTCTGTCTCGAGAGGCCCCTTAGAGTCGGCAGCTTTGATAGGCAATACAACCAGGAAGTTCCAAGCCAAAGGAGAGCAGCCATGGCCGTCGATATGTTTTTGAAGCTAGCCGATCTAAAGGGCGAGTCGCGGGACAAGGACCACAAGGACGAGACCGAGGTGCTCGCGTGGAGCTGGGGGATGAGCCAGTCCGGCACGACGCACAGCGGGTCCGGCGGCGGCGCCGGCAAAGTGTCGGTTCAGGATTTGTCGATCACGAAGTACGTCGACAAAGCCTCACCCATGCTGCAGCTGGCGTGCTGCAACGGCACGCACTTCCCTGAGGCCCTGCTGACGGTGCGCAAGGCCGGCGATAAGCCGCTCGAATACCTCAAGATCACGATGAAAGAGGTGATCATCACCTCCGTATCGACCGGCGGCAGCGGCGGAGAAGATCGGCTGACCGAGAACGTCACGCCTCAACTTCGCCGAGTTCAAGACCGAGTACACGCCCCAGAAGCCCGACGGCTCGGGCGACGCGGCAGTTGAAGCCGCCTATCAACATTGCAGAGAACGTGAAGGTGTAGGCAGGCTAGACGTGTGTCGCTGAGGGGCGGAGCGCGGTGTCTGCCGCGCCCTCCGGGCACCGAGCAGCACCCGCTTTTTCACGCATATTGGCTGACGGACTGCCATGGCTCGCAGCGACATGTTCCTCAAGATCGAGGGCGCAGAAGCAGGGACCCATCAAGGGTGAGTCCCGCGATCCCGATCACACCGACGAGATCGACGTGGTGTCCTGGTCCTGGGGCATGCAATCCCACACCAGCCTCCAGTCCGGCCTTGCCACGAGCAAGAGCTCCATCGATGAGCTGAGAATCACCAAGCTGCGCGGACAAGGCCTCGACCGGGATCATGTCCTCGCTGCGCACCAACGAGATCATCAAGCAAGCCACGCTCACCGTGCGCAAGGCGGGCGAGAAACCTCTCGAATACTTGAAGATCACGCTCAAGCAAGCGCGGATCGTGTCTTACTCCACATCTGCTGAAAGCGCCGACAGCGGGCCGGAAGTCAGGGAAGATGTGAGCTTCGCCTTCCAGCAGATGACGGTGGAGTACACACCGCAGGGCGCCGACGGCCAGGCGCAGGGCGGCACCACGTTCGAAACGGAAGTCTAGACAGACTGCCCGCACGAGCTTCTAGCGCTTGTGCGAGGCAGTCGAGACATGCAAGGGAGGAGAGCAACATGGTCCCCATCGCCACTGCGGAAGAAAACCTGCGCGACGGCGACATCGCAACCGCCCTGAAGCTCCTGCAGGACAAGGTCCGCGCTGTGCCGGCGGACGCCAAGCCGCGCATCTTCCTGTTCCAGCTGCTTGCCGTGATGGGGCAATGGGAGCGTGCGCTCAACCAGCTCAACGTCGCCGCCACGCTCGATCCCGAGCGCGCTCGCGATGGCCCAAACGTACCGAGAGGCGTTGCGCTGCGAGTTGCTGCGCGCGGAGGTCTTTGCGGGCAAGCGCTCGCCCATGGTATTCGGAGAGCCGGAGCAATGGCTGGCGCTGCTGATCGAGTCGCTGCTGCTCACCGCGCCGCGACCAGGCGGCTCAGGCTCGGAAGCTGCGCGACGACGCCTTCGAGGCAGCGCCGGGGTCGCCGGGAACGATCGACGGCGTTGCCTTTGAATGGATTGCGGACGCGGACATGCGCCTCGGCCCGGTCCTCGAGGCGATCGTCAACGGCCGCTATTACTGGATCCCCTTCAGCCGGCTGAGCCGCATCGACATCGAAGAGCCTGCCGACCTGCGCGACGTGGTGTGGATGCCCGCGCACTTCGAGTTCACCAACGGCGGCGAAGCGGTCGGGCTGATTCCGTCCCGCTATCCGGGCTCGGAGACGAGCACCGACGGCGCCATCTGCCTGGCGCGCAAGACGGTCTGGGAGGAGATGTCGCCGGGCGTCTTCCATGGCTTCGGCCAGCGCGTGCTCACGACCGAAGCCGGGGAGCATCCGCTCATGGACGTACGCAAGATCGTGCTCGGCGGCGCCGCTTCAGCGCAGAGCGCAGCGGCGAGCACCGATGCGTGAGCTCGCCCCGCAGGAGCGCCTTCAGCCTGCGCTCCTCGATCGGCTTACCGACGACGAGCCGGAGAAGAAGGTGGAAGGGCCGGACAAGCGCGTGCTCACCAAGACGCAACTGAAACAGGCAGTGCTGCGCGACCTGGTATGGCTCATGAACACCACGCGACTCGAGTCCGGCGAAGACCTCTCTGAAGCGCCCAACGTGCAGCGATCCGTGCTCAACTTCGGGCTGCCCGCGCTGTCCGGCGAGACCGCTTCCACGCTCGACCCGACCGATCTCGAACGCTCCGTCCGCGATGCGATCCTCGCTTTCGAGCCCCGTATCCTGCCGCGCGTCTCTGCGGGTGCGAGGCCATCGTCACCGATACGCAGCTCGACCAGCACAACGTGATCAGCGTCCAGATCGAAGGCCAGCTGTGGGCGCAGCCGGTGCCGCTCGAGCTGCTGCTGCGCACCGAGGTGGATCTCGAGACGGGCAAGGTCGAAATCACGGAGCTGTCGGCGTCCCAGGTGAGCTGATGGACCCGCGCCTGCGCGACTATTACGAGCGAGAGCTCCAGCACCTGCACGAGATGGGTGCGGAGTTCGCCCAGCAGCATCCCAAGATCGCTGCGCGCCTGGGGATGCGCGGCATCGAAGTTGCCGACCCCTACGTGGAGCGGCTGCTGGAGGGCGCGGGCTTTCTCGCGGCACGCATCCAGCTCCGGCTGGACGCCGAGTTTCCGCGCTTCACCCAGCACCTGCTCGAGATGGTGTATCCGCACTATCTCGCGCCGACCCCGGCGATGCTCGTTGCGCAGCTCAATCCGGAGCTCACCGAAACCAACCTCGCCGGCGGCTTTACGGTGCCTCGCGGCAGCCTGATGCACGGAATGGTGGGCAGCGACGATGCGACCGCGTGCGACTTCAGGACCGCGCACGATGTCACGCTGTGGCCGCTGCAGGTGGTCGAGGCCAAGTATTTCTCCTACGCGCCGGACCTGCCGCTGAATGCAGCTGCCGACCGGGCAGTCCGTCAAGGCGGGCGTGCGCCTGAAGCTCAAGACCACCGCCGGAGTCAACTTCAACCAGATCGGGCTGGACCGGCTGCGGATCTATCTCTCCGGCGCGGACGATGTCGCCCGCAGGCTCTACGAGCTCGCTCTTGCCTCCGCGGTCGGCGTCATGGTGGTCCCGACCACCCGGCCTGTGCCGTGGTCGGAGTTCCTGCACGCCAGCCAAGTGCAACGCGTCGGTTTCGCCGACGATGAGGCGCTGCTGCCGGTGACCTGGCGCTCATTTCAAGGCTACCGGCTGCTGCAGGAGTATTTCTCCTTCCCGCAGCGCTTCTTGTTTTTCGACATCACCGGGCTCAAGGGCAAGGTCCAGCGCTGCAAGACGGACGAGCTGGAGATCGTTTTGCTGTTCGGCCGCGGCGAACCCGTCCTGGAAAAAGTCGTCGATGCTTCGAACTTCTCGCTGTTCTGCACGCCGGTCATCAACCTCTTTTCCAAGCGGGCGGACCGCATCCCGGTGACGGACAGCTCGCACGAGTTTCACGTCCTGCCGGACCGCACTCGTCCGATGGACTTCGAGGTGTACGAAGTCACCAGCGTAGCCGGGCACGGCGTGGGTGCCGACAGCGAGCAGGCCTTCCTGCCGTTCTACGCCGCCGCGAGCACGGAACCCGACCGCGGTGCGGGATACTTTACGGTACGGCGCGAACCGCGGCTGCTGTCGGAGAATCAGAAGCGCATCGGGACCCGCACCAGCTACATCGGCACCGAGGTTTTCATCTCGCTCGTCGACCCTGAGCGAAGCGCCCTACGCGGCAGATCTGCGCCAGCTCTCGGTGACGCATCCTGTGCACGAACCGAGATCTGTCGCTGCAGATGCGTCTGGGACTCGGGCAAGAGCGACCTGATCCTCGATGCCGCCGCGCCAGTGGCCAGCATCCGGGCAATCAAGGGTCCGTCGCGGCCATACTCGCCGCTCGCCGACGGTGCAATCAGCTGGCGCTTCATCAGCCACCTTTCGCTGAACTATCTCTCGCTCATGAGCGAAGACCCGCAGCAGGATGCTGCGGCGCTGCGCGAGATCCTCGAGCTGTACGCGTCGCGCGGCGACCCGGCCTTGACGCGGCAGATCGAAGGCATCCAGTCGGTGCGGGTGCAGCCCGTTACGCGTCGACTCCCGGCCCCGGGGCCCATCACGTTCGGACGTGGGCTGGAGATTCAGCTCGAAGTCGACGAGCTCGCTTTCGAAGGCAGCAGCGCGTTCCTGCTCGGCTCGGTGCTCGAGCAATTCTTCGCGCGGCATGTTTCCCTCAACTCCTTTACCGAAACCGCGCTGCGATCTTCCCGGCGGGGCGAGGTCATGCGTTGGCGTACCGAGATGGGGCGAACGGCCGATCCTGTAGGCTTCCTCGAAGCCCTGCACCGCGAACCGTACGCCTACGATTTCTACCAGGCGATGCGGCGGCTGGAGAACCTGCATCGCGACAAGCCGCGGCTGGGAGAAGCGTTGCGTCCCGCCGACGAGCCGGTGCGGCTCGGCCAGGAGCCGTCGCTCTCCTTCGCGCCGGCGCCGCTGTCGGCGTTCGAGCCCGGACGAGGACGGAAAGCCGGCTCGGCTGCAGGTGCGCTTCTTCGGGTTGCTCGGTCCGAACGGGCCGCTGCCGCTGCATCTGACGGAGTACGCGCGCGAGCGGCTGCGCCACGCCGGCGATTCCAGCTTCTCGCACTTCCTCGACCTGTTCCACCACCGCTTCCTGGTGCTGTTCTACCGAGCGTGGGCCCAGGCGCAGCCCACGGTCAGCCTGGACCGGCCGCAGGATGATCGCTTCAGCAGCTACATCGGGGCACTGGCAGGACTGGGATTGCCGGCGCTGCGCGACCGCGACAGCGTGCACGATTTCGCCAAATTCTTCCGCGCGTCGTGGTTCACGCGTCAGGTGCGCAACGTGGACGGGCTGTGCGCCATCCTGCGCAGTTACTTCCGCGTGCCGGCCGGCATCGAGCAGTTCGTCGGTCACTGGATGAAACTGCCCGAGACGCAGCGCACTCGGCTGGGCGTGCCGGGTGGCGCCACGCTCGGTCGGGACGCCGTGATCGGGACGCAGGTCTGGGATCGTCAGCACAAGTTCCGCATTCACCTGGGGCCGCTGACCTTGGCCCAGTACGAGAGCTTCCTGCCCGGCGGAGCGAACCTTCGCAAGCTGGTCGATTGGGTGCGCAGCTATTTCTGCTTCGAGTTCGAGTGGGACCTGCGGTTTGCTCTGGACAGGCGCGAGGTTCCGATGACACGCCTCGGCCGCTATGGCCGGCTCGGGTGGACGACCTGGGTAGGACGACCCGGCACGCCCGTGGACGCCGAGGATCTGGTGCTGGACGCCGAGCGGGTGCTCACCCGGCTCAAGGGCGCTCCGTCAAAGCGGCGTCGCTGACGTGACACACAGATGAGGAAGCCATGAGCGAGATCAGCCGCGTCGCCCTGTTCGGCAAGCTGAACCCGCTCGCCTACAAGGCGATCGAGGGCGCTACCGTGTTCTGCAAGCTGCGCGGCAACCCCTACGTCGAGCTCGAGCACTGGCTGCAGCAGATCCTGCAGACGCCGGATTCCGACCTGCACCGCATCGTCCGCCATTTCGAGCTCGACGGCTCGAAGCTCGCGGCCGATATGACCAGCGCGCTGGACCGCCTGCCGCGCGGCGCCACGTCGATATCGGATCTCTCCACTCACGTCGAGAACGCCGTCGAGCGCGGGTGGGTGTACGGGACGCTGATGTTCGGCGAGTCCCAGGTGCGCACCGGGCACCTGGTGGTGGGCATGCTGAAGACGCCATCGCTGCGCAACGCGCTGCTCAACATTTCGCGCCAGTTCGAGCGGGTCAAGCCGGACCTGCTCAGCGACGATTTCGCCAAGATCGTTTCCGGCTCGCCCGAGGAAGGTCAGCGCGCCAGCGACGGCTCGACCGCCGGCGGCGGCGCCCGGCGAAGCGAGCGGCGCCATGGCGCCGGCGCAGATGGGCAAGCAGGAAGCGCTGCAAGCGCTTCTCGGTAGACCTCACCGAGAAGGCGCGCAAGGGCGAGCTCGATCCGATCGTCGGGCGCGACGTGGAGATCCGCCAGATCGTCGACATCCTCATGCGCCGCCGGCAGAACAATCCCATCCTCACCGGCGAAGCGGGCGTGGGCAAGACCGCGGTGGTGGAGGGATTCGCGCAGCGGCTCGCCGCCGGCGACGTGCCGCCCGAGCTGAAGGACGTGACGCTGCGCACGTTGGACATCGGCCTGCTGCAGGCCGGCGCGAGCATGAAGGGCGAGTTCGAGAACCGGCTGCGCCAGGTGATCGACGAGGTGCAGGCTTCGCCCAAGCCCATCGTGCTGTTCATCGACGAGGCCCACACGCTGATCGGTGCCGGCGGCGCCGCCGGCACGGGCGACGCCGCCAATCTCATGAAGCCCGCGCTGGCGCGCGGCACGCTGCGCACCATCGCCGCCACCACCTGGGCCGAATACAAGAAGTACTTCGAGAAAGACCCGGCGCTCACCCGCCGCTTCCAGGTCGTCCAAGTCGACGAGCCGAGCGAAGAGAAGGCCATCCTCATGCTGCGCGGCGTGGCCAGCGTGATGGAGAAACACCATCGCGTGCAGCTCCTCGACGAAGCGCTGGAGGCGGCGGTCAAGCTCTCGCACCGCTACATCCCGGCACGCCAGTTGCCCGACAAGGCCGTCAGCCTGCTGGATACGAGCTGCGCCCGCGTCGCCATCAGTCAGCACGCCGTGCCGCCCGGAAGTCGAGGACAGCCGGCACCGCATCGACGCCCTCAACACCGAGCTGGAGATCATCGGCCGCGAGAAGGTCGTCGGCGTCGACACGACACAGCGTGAGGCCGATGCGACCGCGAAGCTCGCGGAGGAGAAGGAGCGGCTGGCGAAGCTGGAGGAACGCTGGCAGCACCGAGAAGGGGCTGGTGGACGAGATCCTCGCCATCCGCGCGAAGCTGCGCGGCGTGGTCGGAAAGGTGGAAGGGACGCAGACCACGCTGGGAAAGGCGGCCGACGCCGCGGCCAAGACTGTGTCGATCGACGCCGGACCCAAGGGCGCCGACACGACCCCGCCAGCCGAATCCGCGGAAAAGCTGCTGGCCACAGCTGCGCGAGCTGCAGAGCAAGCTGACCGAGCTGCAAGGCGAGCGCCCGCTCATCCTGCCCAGCGTCGATGCGCAGGCGGTGGCCTCGGTGGTGGCGGACTGGACCGGCATCCCGGTCGGGCCGCATGGTCAAGAACGAGGTCGAAGCGGTGCTCAAGCTGGGCGACACGCTGAACGAGCGCGTCATCGGCCAGCGCCACGCCCTGGACATGATCGCCCGCCGGGTCCAGACCTCGCGCGCGCGCCTCGACAATCCCAACAAGCCGATCGGCGTGTTCATGCTGTGCGGGCCCTCCGGCGTCGGCAAGACCGAGACCGGCCTGGCCCTGGCCGAGTCGCTCTATGGCGGCGAGCAGAACATCATCACCATCAACATGAGCGAGTTCCAGGAGGCGCACACGGTCTCCACGCTCAAGGGCGCGCCGCCCGGCTACGTCGGCTACGGCGAAGGCGGCATACTGACCGAGGCGGTGCGCCGCAAACCCTACAGCGTGGTGCTGCTGGACGAAGTGGAGAAAGCCCACCCCGACGTGCACGAGATGTTCTTCCAGATCTTCGACAAGGGCTGGATGGAGGACGCCGAGGGCCGCTACATCGACTTCAAGAACACGCTTGATCCTGCTCACCTCGAACGTCGGCACGGACCTCGTCATGAGCTTGTGCAAGGACCCCGAGCTGATGCCGGAGGCGGAGGGCATCGCGAAGGCGCTGCGCGAGCCGCTGCTGAAAGTGTTTCCGCCCGCGCTGCTGGGGCGCCTGGTGGTCATCCCCTACTATCCGCTGAGCGACGAGGTTCTGGCCTCGATCATCCGGCTGCAGCTCAAGCGTATCGGCAAGCGCATCACCGAAAACCACCGCATCCCGTTCACCTACGACGACGAGGTCGTCAAGCTGATCGCGAGCCGCTGCAGCGAGGTCGAGAGCGGCGCGCGCGTGGTGGACGCGATCCTGACCAACACGATGCTCCCGCGCATCAGTCAGGAGTTCCTGACCCGGATGATGGAAGGGAAGAAGGTGGAGCGAGTGCGGGTGACCGTGGAAGGCGGGGATTTTGGGTACGCGTTCGAGTAGCAGCGAGGCTAAGGCGCGCTCGTGGGCAGGCGGGACGCGCGACCGATTGCTTGCGCAGCCGCCCGTCTAGAACGCGTAGAAGGCGAACTGACCTTCGAAGCCGTGCAGCGAGTGGCGTCCTGCGTCCCTCACCTTCACCGCGCTGGGCAAGCGTTTCCTGGCGGGTTCGCTGAGCAGACGTGGTTCGCCCAGCGAACCGGCCAGCTTCTCCATCCGGAAGACGAAGTGCACGTCGCTGCCGGAGATCCTCTCCTCTTCGCCGACGGACACCCCGCCGAGCATGACGGCACCCAGATGGGTCACAAAGCGGAACGCAGGACGGCCCTCGGCCTGCAACCGGCGCAGCGCCTGATGCGTCTTGTCGATCTCCGACCCCATCCGCTCATGGTCGTGCCAGAAAGCGAAGAATCCGTCGCCGAGAAACTGGTTGATGTGCCCGCCGTGCATCTCGATGACCTCCTTGCACTGCGCCAGCCATTGGCCCGTGACCAGCGGCAGCGTATCGGCGGGCAATTCGGCGATCAGCTTGGTGGAATCGATAATGTCCGCCACGAGCAGCCAGCACGTCGCCCAGCGGACGTCGATGACAGTCTGGTCGGAGGTGACCGTCGCGAAGGGAGCCGTGCCGACGGACTTGGATTGACGAAAGACGTACTGGGACGCGCCGATAGCGACCGTAGCGCCGTCGTGCAGACGTGTGGGCTGCGCGACGCGCTGGCCATTCACGTAGCTGCCGTTTCGGCTGCCGAAATCCACCAGCCAGTATTCCTGATCGCCCTGGGCCTGGATCACCGCGTGCCGGCGCGAAACCGTGTCGTCCTGCAGCGTAACCTGGTTGGACTCGGCGCGGCCCAAGGAACAAACCCAGGATGGGCGTTCGTTTGCCACTGGCATCCTCGAGCCAGGCCGGCCAGTTGTCGGTGACGTCAACCATGAGCAAAGTATAAGTCAGCTGTTCTCGCTGTGAAGCCGGGACGGCTCCGTCGCTCTCGCGAAAACCGGGTTGATCCACTACAGTATGACGCGATGCCATCCGGTTTCACAGCTGACCTGACCGAGATCCTGGTGAAGGGCGGCGAGCAGCGCATCGCGCTGCTGCGCTACTGTGTGATGTCCGTCACGATGGAACCCTTGTTCGTATTCCTCGCCCAGGAATACCGATTGCGTCCCACGCATATCGCGGCGCTGGCCTTGTACGATGTCTTCTGTGCTCCCGACGCGCCGGCAAGGATCCGGCCCTTGAACCTGCTGCCGCCCGCCAACCTCCCGCTGGTGAGGGCCACCGAAGTGATCCGCAAGCAGTGGGCTTACCTTCAACGCCCAGAGCAGGAAGACGAAGGTCCAGTGGATTCGATTACCACACCGCACAGGAATCTGTTCGACCTCGTCGCGGACAGCTTGCAGAAGGATCCCGACGGTCACTTCTTGCAGCTCGGCAGTCGATTCGATCCCCGACTCAGCCCTCAGCAAAATCTTCCGGGCGGCAAGCTGAGCGCGGCGCAGAGACACTTCGTGGAGAATGTCTGGCGGCCGATAGCGCGACCGCGCCTGGTCGCGGCAGGCTTCTGGCAGGTCGCGAACATCGAGTAGCCCATCCCGTATCTGGCCGACGGTAGGCCGGCCTCATTATCGCCACGGACCCGACAGCCGCTGCACTGGATCTGCCAGCGACTGGAACCGCATCAGGCGGATGGCGTTGCGGTTCTTGTGACTCAGCAAGGGCATCACCCCGCGGTTCAGCATGGCTTGACCAGCGCGCTCGGTCAGGTAGACCTCGGCGCACGCCTGCAATTGCGGCTCGCCGTCTTGTTCGAAGGTATCGGCCGGCAGGCCATCGATGTCGAGCTCATCGCCGGGCTCCATGGACCAGCCGCGTGCCGAGAACGATCGCCCGATGAGCAGTGCGCAGGCCAACGCGGGATTGCCCCAGAGATAGGCCTCGTGAGCTCGCGCTGGCGTCAACTCCTCGAAATCGAACTGCTCGACGCGATCCGTATCCTTTCCATAGGGCAGCCGCAGCAGCATGCGAGGCAGCGCTAACCCGAGCCATGACGCCGCCGAGCTGGTGCGCAGGGCACGCCAACGTTCCTCGGCGTCACTGTCGGCGGCGTGCCAATCTCTCGGATCCGCCGTTTCCAGTAACGAACGACAGCCGAGCACGCTCGGATCTGCGGCCGCCAGAAACGGCCCGCCGGCCTGCGCCGCGATCGCTCCAAGAGCTGCAAGGAGCGGGACATCCTGACCGTCCGTGCCGAACGTGTATGTACCCGCCAGCAGCGACCAGGGCTCGCCGCCGAGCATTTGCGAGCTTCGCTCGGCCAGCAAACGATACAGGGTGGTGCGTGCAAGGTCCCCCCCGGCCGCTTGCATGTCGGCCAGCAGCTCAGCCTTGGTCACATCCAGCAAATGCAGCTGGAGTTGTTCGCCGAGCTCGAGATTGGTGATGAGCCAGTGGACGCCGCGCCAGAGTGCCTCCAATGCCTGAAAGGGCGGATGGTGCAGGATCCTGCGCATGTGCTCGGCCGTGGCCATGTCGACCGACGCGACGTATTGCGCTTGGAAGGGAGCGGTTTCGGGGACGATGTAGGGCGCCACGATCCGTTGAATGAGCGCCTGGACATCGGCGCCCTGCGTCGATGTTCGCATCCCCGCCTGCGGCAACCCCGCGGGTTTGGGCCCCAACAGCCGCTCGAACAGCGCAGCCTCGTCTTCCGGTTCCCTACTTGCTTTGCTGTCAGTCCCCGCGGCCGAGCGCTCGGGCTGTCCTTGAGCCGAAGCCGCTTGCCGCAACTCTGCAGCCGCTTGCTCGAAGGTGGCGGGATTCTGCAATCGTGCTCGTATCTCGCGCAGCGCCCGAAAGAGATCCAGGACCCGATAGAGGCGATCGGGATGGAAGTCCTCCAGTTGCCCGAACTGAAGCTCCAGGTCCGGCCCGGACGCAGCCTCGGACGGCAGAAAAGCGCGTGGCGCGAACCGGGAGAACGCTTGATCGAAGTTGTCGACGTCGACTGGAACAACAGGACGGCTGGCCCAATCTGCGGCAGCTGCCACGCCGCGATCCCCGCGTCCGCTGAAGTCGCCCATCACCAGGATGCGCATAGCGCTGTCTTCGCGCCGGCGGAAGGTGTCACGAGCGCGTGGCTCGTTGAAGCGAAATTCGAAGCTCATACGACCCGGCATGGCGTGTCCCCTTGGCTGCACCCGACCTCTGGCTACGAGCGGAATTGATTGTAGGCCGATTCCACGGGTGTCCTGCACAGCGCATCGAATGGCCGGATGCTATCCTCTGTGAGGAATCGGCATGAGCTGTTTGACCGCTCCCGGTATCGATCCATTAACGGGATCGTGGAGCCCGTTTCTGGAGCTGATCGAAGCCCCTTCACCACCGGATGTGCTTGCATTGGCTGATCTCCTGGTAAAGCTGTACGACCTGCCGGACGTGGAGCCGGGCCGCGAGCAATCGGGTGCCGCCGTGGTACCAGTTCGGACGGCCATGGCGTACGAGAAGCACGCTGTGGTGGCGTGGGTGCAGGAGCATTTCGGGCCGGCTTGGGCGAGCGAGTGCGACGTCGCGTTCGCGAACCGGCCGATCTCATGCTACATCGCGACGCAGAGCCGGGGCGATCGTGGGCTTCGCATGCTACGACAGCACCTGCCGCGGCTTCTTCGGCCCGATCGGCGTAGCGAGGCGATGCGCGGCCATGGCATCGGACGCGCATTGCTGCTGTCCTGTCTGCGTGCGATGGCTGCCGCGGGTTATGCGTACGCGATCGTGGGCGGTGTCCGACTCTCCGAGTTCTACGCGCGGACCGTCGGTGCAATCGAGATCCCCGGCTCGACGCCTGGCATCTACCGCGATCGGCTGAAGAAGCCAGCTTCGTGAAGGAAGAGCGGGAGCAGGAAGCGCTATCGGAGCTGAGCGTCTGCCGGAGGCGCTGTCGGTCGCGATCCAGCTGCATCGCGCCGGCCAGCTCGAAGAAGGCGAAACCGTCTATCGCCGAATTCTGGAGATCGCGCCCGATCACCCGGACGCCCTGCATTTTCTGGGCGTGCTATCGCATCAACGCGGCCGCAGCGAGGCGGCGATCGAGCTCATCGAAAAATCGATCGCGCATCGATCCCAGCCACCCCGATCGCTACAACAACCTGGGCAACGTGCTGATCGAGCTCGGCCGACTCCCGGAGGCGACAGACGCGCTACGAGAAAGCGATCGCCTTGCAGCCTGCGCACGCCGATGCCTACAACAATCTCGGCGCGGTCTTGAAGGCGCACGGTCGCTTCGACGAGGCGGCTGCGGCCTATCAGAAGGCCATCGACCTCAATCCCAATCACGTCAACGCCTACAACAACTTCGGCAATCTGCTGTCGAGCCGGGGCATGGTCAAGGAAGCCGTCGCCTACTACTGCAAGGCGATCACGCTCATGCCGAACCACCCGCAAGCCAGAAAGCTGCTGGGCGTCGCCTACTACAGCATCGGGCAGATCGATGCGGCCGCGAACGTGTTTCGCGAATGGCTGCGCGAAGAGCCGGACAACCCGATCGCCCAGCATCTGTTCGCCGCATGCTCGGGCGAGAACGTGCCTGTCCGCGCCTCCGACGCATACGTCGAAGCCACGTTCGATACCTTCGCCGGGAGCTTCGACGAGAAGCTCGAACGCCTCCACTACCGCGCGCCGGAGCTGGTCGCACAGGCGCTGGCCAAGGCTTGCGGTACACCGGCGAAGAGCCTGGTCGCGCTCGATGCCGGTTGCGGCACCGGCCTGTGCGGTCCTCTGATCGCCCCGTACTGTTTGCCGATCTGATCGGGGTGGACCTATCCGCCGGGATGCTCGCCAAAGCGCAGGGTCGCGAGGTGTCTACCAGGAACTCGTCAAAGGCCGAGTTGACGGCCTACCTGGCCGACCATCCGGAAGCGTTCGACTTGATCGTCTCCGCCGACACGCTCGTCTACTTCGGAGCGCTGGAGCCGGTGCTCGACGCTGCGTTTCGCGCCTTGCGACCCGGGGGGCTGCTGATCTTCACGGTCGAAGAAGCCGACGAGAGGCCGCGGAGAGCGGCTATCGCATCAATCCGCACGGCCGCTACAGCCACAGTCGAGCCTACGTCGACCGTGCTCTGCACGGCCGCAGGCTTCACCGTCCTGGCCATGGAGTCGGCTGTCCTGCGGACAGAAGGGGGCAGCCCGGTCGCCGGGCTGGTGGTGACCGGCCGCAAGGGCGAGGGGAGTGACACCCCGACCGACCCCGGACTATGATAAAAGGCAGATAGCCGACAACTAAAGAATAGGCGACAGTGGCTGAGACCGGGGGTCGAGCGCGCTTGCCACCCCGCGCTGCTGGCTGCCGAAAAGGCTGATCGCGTTCGAAGTCGGTGGACGCAGGTCTTCCCAGCGATAAGCCGGGCAACTCGGGAGGAGATGACGCGAAGATGGCGATGCAGCCGGGTGATGGAAGTGGTGACCCCGCTGGGGGACGATCTGCTTTTCCACCGCCTGCACGCGCGCGAGGAAGTGAGCCGGCTCTCCGAGTTCGAGCTCGACCTGCTCAGCCCCAAGCGCGACATCAACCTCGACGATGTCCTGGGCAAGAGCTTCACCGTGAAGCTCGAGCTCGCCCGACGACAAGACTCGTTACTTCAACGGCTACGTCACGCGCTTCGCGCAGATCGGCATGCACGGGCGCTACCACGTCTATCGCGCCACGCTGCGGCCCTGGCTCTGGTTCCTCACCCGCACTTCGGACTGCCGCATCTTTCAGGAGAAGACCGTCCCTGACATCATCAAGAAGGTGTTCGGCGACCACAGCGCCGCGGACTTCAAGGACGATCTCACCGGCAAAGTACCGCAAGTGGAACTACTGCGTGCAGTACCGCGAGACGGACTTCAACTTCGTGAGCCGTCTCATGGAGCAGGAGGGCATCTACTACTACTTCACGCACGACGACGGACGCCACACCATGGTGCTGGCGGACTCGTACAGCAAGCAGTCCCCATTCCCCGGCTACGAGGAGATGCACTTCGTCACGTCCGACAAGCTGAAGAAGCCGGAGCAGGACCACGTCAGCGACTGGCACTTCTCGCGCGAGATTCAGCCGGCGGTATATGCGCATCGACCGACTACGACTTCGAGCGGCCGAGCGTGGACTTGGTGACCAAGCAGAAGGCGAGCCGCAAGCACGCCCACGCGGACTGCGAGGTCTTCGACTACCCCGGCGAGTACATTCAGAAATCCGACGGCGACACCTACGCCCAAACGCGCCTGGACGAGCTGCAGACGCCAGTTCGAGCTCGCGCATGGCAAGTGCAACGCGCGTGGCATGTGCGCGGGGCGCCTGTTCAAGCTCGTCGGCCAGCCGCGCGACGATCAGAACCGCGAGTACCTGGTTGCTGGCTGCGACGCATCAGCTCGAATTCGGCGAATACGAATCGACGGAGTCGGCGCGGCGCGAGCTACAGCTGCGGTTTCTCCGTGCTTTCGACCAAGCAGCAGTATCCGCCCGCAGCGCCTCACGCCCAAGCCCGTCGTGCAGGGTCCGCAGACGGCGGTCGTCGTCGGCCCGAGCGGCGACGAGATCTACACCGACAAGTACGGCCGCGTGAAGGTGCAGTTCCACTGGGACCGCTACGGCAAGAAGGACGAGAACAGCTCGTGCTGGGTGCGCGTCTCGCATCCCTGGGCAGGCAAGAACTGGGGCTTGGTCGCCATCCCCCGCATCGGCCAGGAAGTGATCGTGGATTTTCTGGAAGGCGATCCCGACGAGCCCATCATCACCGGCCGCGTCTACAACGCCGAGCAGATGCCGCCCTACGCGCTGCCCGCCAACATGACCCAGAGCGGCATCCTGAGCCGCTCGAGCAAGGGCGGCAGCGGCGCGAATGCCAACGAGTTCCGCTTCGAGGACAAGAAGGGCTCGGAGCAGGTCTATCTGCACGCGGAAAAGAACCAGGATATCTCGGTCGAGAACGACGAGACCCACTCGGTCGGCCACGATCGCACCAAGACCATCGACAACGACGAGACCATCACGTCAAGCACGACCGCACCGAGACGGTCGACAACAACGAGACCATCACGATTGGTCACGACCAAACAATAAAGGTCGTGCAAGACCGCAGCCTCGCAGTTGGTCGAGACAAGTCCGAGCTCGTGGGCCGAAACAAGTCCGTCAACGTCGTGGCAAACCACAACGAGCAGATCGGCGGCAGCATGTACGTCACCGTAGCTGGAAGCCTCGCTGAGACAGTAGCGGTGAACTACGCTGAAACCGTCGGCGCCGCAATGGAACTTACGGTTGGTGGTGCATTAGCGATCACCGTTGGCGGGGCAATCGCGGAGACTGTCGGAGGGGCGAAAGCCGAGAACATCGGACTGATCAAATCTGAGAACATCGGGAACAACAAGTCGGTAAAGGTCGGCGGAAGCTTGACGGAAAGCGTCGAAAAGGACTGTACCACGACAGTCAACCAGGATCTCAAGGAAACCGTTGGTGGCCAGCATACCGAATCTGTCACCAAAGAGTACATACTCAATGCAAAGAAGGTTCAGATCGTCGGAGAGGACGAGATAAATCTCAAAGTAGGGTCTGCCGAGCTGATCATGAAGAAAAACGGCGACATCACGATAAAGGGAGGCAAGATCAACATTAACGGAAGCGGTGACGTTGTCATCAAAGGCAGCAAGATCTTGGAGAACTAGCATGCAAAGCGCAATCGCGAAGTTGGTCAAATTTGATAAGAGTGAGAAGCGCAATTACAACCTGCCGGGATGCACATGCATTGGCCAGCTGGTCAGAGTAGATGGCTTGGGGCGTCCATTCGTCATAGTTTCGGAGAGCGAGCCCATCGCAGTTGCGGCTCGCTGCATCGCTCAAATCTGGAACGCCGGCGCGCAGGGACTGATCGTTCCGAGCCCAGTCCTGCTCTTCCTTGAGAGCGGCGATCCGTCGCTGCCCGTGATTGTCGGGTTCGTGCAGGACAGGCTAACTTTCGCACCCAACAAGCCGCAATTGAAGGCAGAAGCGCGAACACAAGAGACATTGCTGGATGGCAAACGGCTCCAATTCGAAGCCACTGAGGAAGTTGTTTTGAAATGTGGCAGGGGCTCAATTACGCTAAAGGCGAACGGAAGCATTGTCATCAAGGGGACGGAAGTGATTAGCCGTGCCTCGGGCGTCAACAAAATCAAGGGCGCCACGGTAAACATAAATTGATCATGTCCCTGGAGACCTTATGAGCGTGACCGTCGGTGTAAACAACCTCTCGGTCGTTCATGCCGACAGCGGCGGAGTGACCATCGCTTTTCCCGATGTCTGCAAGACGCCGAGCCCGGCAGGCCCAATCCCGATCCCCTATCCCAATATTGCGAAGTCCTCTGACACTGCTCAGGGTGCTGGCACGGTAAAGTGCGACGGCAACCCTGTCTGCGTCAAAGACTCGAATTTCAGTATGAGCACGGGCGATGAAGCTGGTAGTGCCGGGGGCGGCGTGGCTTCAAACAAGATCAAAGGCAAAGCAGAGTTCGTGAACTTTTCGTTTGATGTAAAGATTGAAGGCAAGAACGTACCGCGTGCTTTCGATCTGATGTTGCACAACGACAAGAATACGCCCCCGTTTCCCTTGATGCAGGGACCTGTAGTCGTCGCCGCGAGCGACAAAGGCGTCTGCTATATCTGCAGCAAGCCGCTCGACTAGGCGCGAGGCTAGTTCTTGTGAGTGCCCTATCGATAACCGGTTGTGGGATGGTGTGCTCACTCGGAGTTGACGTTGCTACCAGTTGCGCGGCGGCGCGCGCGGGGATAGTTCGCCCGGAAGAGCTGTCCTATTATCCTGTTCGCTCGCCCGAAGATGGGTCCGCGGCCAGCGCGATAGGGCACCCGGCGTCCCTACTGGCGGATGGCTTTGAGGGTGATGCGAGGCTGCTCTGCCTTGCAGTCGGTGCTCTCGCCGACTTAGAGGGGCGGTTTCCTCGCGAGCGCTGGGAGTCGAAGCGGGTCGGAGTGTATGTCTCCGTACCCGATCTGAACCGAAGTCAAAAGCGGCTTGAATCAACGCCTGATGATATTGCGTCCGGACGAGCCACTAGCGGCAGGACCGCCCTTGCGGGGAACTTAGATGCCGAGCAGAACCGAGGCCGGGTGCTATGGGAGTCGATCGTCGATCGATGCGACTGGCCCGCGGCGCAGTGGTTTCGGTACTCAACGACTTGCGGTCACGCGGGGGTTGCTCGCGCGCTGACGCGCGCGTGGTCGGAACTCGTCGCCAACACGATTGACATCGCGCTCGTGGGCGGCGTCGACTCGCTGCTTGATGAGGACACACTCGCCTGGCTGGAAGAGACCAATCGCCTGAAGACCCCGAGTAACGCAGTCGGATTTCAACCAGGTGAAGCGGCAGCGTTCTTGATACTGGAAAAGACGACCGCTGTTGTTGGCCCGCGCGATCAGCTTGCAAGGCTCTCCGCTGTCTGTCTCGGCGAAGAACCTCACACTCCTTTTTCCGATGAGCCGTGTACCGGCTCAGGGCTAGCGGACCTCATGTGCTTCAACGAGGCGCTGAAGTCATGGCGAGCAAGTGGGTTCTGTTGGATCATTTCCGATCAGAATGGAGAAGGATATCGAGCGAATGAATGGGGAAACGTGGTCGTCCGCCTCGCCCAACGCGTTGGGCCGTCTACACAGCCTTTGCTTTGGTACCCTGCGGCCTCGTTCGGGGATACCGGCGCTGCTAGCGGTGCCGTGGCAATGTGCGTCGCTTCGCGTGCTTTCGCGCGAAAATATGCCCCCTTCTCGGACGTGGGAATTGTGTCAACAGGGGAAACGTTCCGCACGATCCGTCATTCATCTCACGGCAGCGTATTGAGCACAATTGGGTAGGACATATGGCAGATTCGGAGAAGAAGCATGGGAAAGGCATCAAGGTCAACCAATTCTGCGCCGAGCGTAAGAAGACGTGTTCAACCGGTGAATCGTATCGGACCAATTGCACACCTACACCACCGTTCACCACCTTTCAGGCTCACCACCTACTGTGTGTTGCTTCGGTTACCGAGTTTCTCGGAAAGAACGACAAAGTGCAGAAGATCGTTTCACAAACCAAATGGTGCATTAATCGGCGGAAGAATATGTATGCAATGCCAGTGTGGGGACAGACAATCAAGCATTACTGCAGCTACGGCGGGATATCACATGACAAAACGCCAGCGCCACTCTTCGAGAATATTCCGCAGCATAATTACGACCACACCTCTGCAAAAGGATATAAGACCAACCACGTTGATAAAGCATTGCAGAAGATCGCCGATAAGATTGAAAAACTGGCTGAAAAGGAGCACAAAGCTCCCGAAGACCAATTGGCCGCAACGCTGGACGCCCTCTCGGAAACGTTTCGGGGGATGCTCCAAACGCTCGGCGCGCGATCCGGTGGAACCCATGCGGCATGGGGCGCAGGGAGAGCTGGGTCGAATCCAGACTGGTACTTGCCGTTTTCTATGGCTTTGACGGGCAACGCTGAGAGGCGAACCCACCCCGGGAGCAGCGATCCGACCCGGATGGCTGCCACAATCAAGCAGTTGGTGAGCGCATTTGGAAAGTGGGGGGTCTGAGCTTTATGGAGAAATCTAACTACCTAATCTGGGAGTCGCGGATAGTTCCGCACGCGTGCGTGCTGGGAAGGTTGTCTGGCGTCGACAAGATGTATGAGCTGACAGAAGGTGTGCGACGGCAAACGGGGTTTCCTGCCAGCGCGTCTTTTCCGATGGATCCGGATTTCCCCAACGATCTTCTGTTGACCGACAGTTTGATGAATAGTGGTCGCCTTGTCGTTGGGTCGCTTGCCTTGAAAAAGCTGATCGAAAATCACGCGGATGAGCAAGTCGAGTATCTACCTGTCCGCATCATCGATCACAAGAAGAAGATAGCGAGTCGCGACTATTTCATCATCCATCCCATAGACCCCGTAGACTGCTTAAAGATTGATGAGTGTGGCGCCGAGTGGGGATTGATCGATACCGAGTCCATCGACAGTGTCGAGCGGCTCGTACTTGACCCTTCCAGAATTCCAGCTGAGCGGGTTTTTTTTCGCGCCAAGTTTTTCGAGGACGTAATATTTGTGACGCGGGCGTTAGCAGCAGCCATTGATGCGGCTGGATTGACCGGCATCCGGTGGATAGAGCTAACCGACTACCCAGAGACCTGACGCTCAAATTGTGAAGCGACAACTAAGCGGTGTGAAGAGACTGCATGAAGCTCATCGAAGAGGGAGAGTCCTTGGCCTACGAAATTGCTTTCTGGATGCAAGGACTGGACGATCCCAACTACCCATTGGAAGAGCTTGGTCAACTCAGCATTCAAATATCTCGGCAATTTCGGGCGCTCGCTATCATCAATCTTGTTGCACAAAGTGACAGCGATCATTTCTTTCACAATCTCATTCGGAGTGGCCGTGCGCGAGCAACGTACCTATCACGGATCCGGCAGTCCGGCAGGACGACGGACTATCACTACGCGTCGGGTCGGTGCGAAGCGCTTTTAGACGCCATCTCGGCTGGCGAACTAGGATTGGCGAGACGTATTGCATCGCTATCTCCCGGCGAGTTTCAGGAAGGGCGGGAATATGAGGACGATTACTGTTATGCGCAGATCTTAATCAAACTCATCCAGACTCCTCCTTTGGATATGGAGGTCTCTCCGTTGCTCGAGAGGTTCGCCGCATACCTCGAGGGGAAATCAGACGGCAGACTGGAAGTGTGCAGATCGCTCTTGACTGGAAAGCAAGCAGAGTTCGATCTGTCCTTCGCTAGCCTGCTCGAGGAAAGGGAAGGAAAGATCTTCGGGGACGAAAATCGTGGTCAGTTGGAGGACGTAGAAGTAATTGCAGAACGACGGGTGTTCGTGGAAGGGCTAGCCTTGCTTCGACTTGCCGAGATGCGAGGTTTGTCGACAGAGCGGGAATACAAATACTGTCCTTCCCTAGCCAGAGTGCAGATGAAGGCGCCCTTCCCGGGCGCATAACACCAGGGGCTGCTATTCACTTCATGCCTCACCCCGAGGTTCACAACCGCACGCCGTTCGGCACCGAGCTTCTCTTTCTATCGGATGAGGAGGCTCGACCACTTGTAGTTCCACTTATGCAAGCGTCTTACTCGATAGGTCCACACGGACAGCTGAGTCCGCTTGAGGAGCAGATTCCTGTGGCGATCGCTGGAGAGTGGTGGGGCGACCCGGAGACGTCGAGCCTCAAGTACGAGCCGCAAATCGCCTTCATTAAACCAGCGACGGACATCGTTCTTATCGGACACGCTTATGCGCCTCGAGTTGGGACAGCCCATGTACAAGTCGGGCTAAAGGTAGGGGCGGTCCAGAAGATTGGTATCGTGTTCGGTGACCGCCGGCTCCTCAGCAGGTCGCGGGTCAGCGCGCCAGAGCCATTTGAACGTATTCCCCTCATCTACGAACGTGCGTTTGGAGGATGGGATCGGCGCGATCCCGATCCCGAGAAACATAGATGTGAAGAGCGCAACACGGTCGGCCGTGGATTTCGCGATTCGTCTCGCATGTTCGACGACGAATTTCTACTGCCAAACATAGAGGATACGAAAGAACCGTATCGCCAATATGGCGATCTGCCGGCACCGGTCGGTTTCGGCTTCATATCCGCGCAGTGGCAGCCGCGCGCACGGTTTGGAGGTACTTACGACAAAGCTTGGACGAAGGAACGCATGCCTCTTCTTCCCAAGAACTTCGATCGCCGCTTCTTTAGCGCAGCCTCGCCTGGGCTAGTAGCATCCGGCTATCTGAATGGTAATGAGCAAGTGGTCGTGCTGGGAGCAGCCCCAGAGGGGCGGCTTGACTTCAAGCTCCCAGCGGTCGGTATACCGGTCTGCCGTTTGGAACTGCGTGGTCAGAACTACAAAGATCTTGCCATGAAGCTAGACACCGTAATCATTAATACGGATCAGCGGGTCCTAATCATGATGTGGCGCACGTATTCGGTCGTGCGTGATGGTCCGCATGGTGTCCTGGCCGCTACGTTCCAGCTTGGCCTAGAAACTGGCGAGCAGCGCGTTCCTCACTAGAGATGTGGACTTCGGTTCGTACCTTCAAGATTGGCTTGTATGAAGAGCATCTTGGAGAAGCATCGTTCCTATACGAACAGCGCCGCGGGCTGCTTTCCGACCCGGAGATGTCGTGGCTGCGGATTCGCGATTTCGAAGAACGTCTCACAGCGCATATTGATGCGCTTTCTGTCGGCGAGCAATTGGCATTGGACGTTTGCCGCGAGCACATCCTTAGTGCTGACCCAGGAGAGTTGTTTGCAATCACCTCTCTTGCATGTGTTGAGCGACACGCGCCAGTCATCACCGAGCTCACCGGGAAGCTCGACTACGAGAATGCGGCGGCGGTGCGCGCCGTCACAGATGCGCTGAACTACGTTCTGCCTCCAGAGTGGCAAGATTTCACTGGCCGCGCGCTGCTCAATGGCGCGGCGGGTTTGCGGGGGATCCTAAGTGAAGTTGTTGGCTATCGCCGGTTGCCCTACGGACCTGCCTTGCTCACAGCATTGAGGAATATCAAGCAACCCCCCTTGGCTGTCGTTTGGTCACTTGGAAGGTTGCGAGAGGCGACTGCCGAGCAGGTACTTAGCACCACGGCCGCTACCGCTACCGATACCGCGATCCAGGCCGCAGCCCTGGTGGCGCTTGCTCGTATTGGGAAATCATCGATTCTCACCGAGCCGACGAGGATTGCTGGTCAACCGCACAGCCACCTTTTCCTCGGCCTGGCTTGCGGGCGCGACGCGGCACGCTGCCTTCTCGCTCTTCTTCAGTCAGGGCAAGCAGGGCCCGACTGCGTAACCGCGCTGGGTCTGCTCGGCGATTTGTCTACAGTGCGTGCGCTGGTTTCGTGTCTGAAAGTTGAACCCCTTGCGGCCACCGCAGCCTGTGCACTCGAATTCATAACGGCGGCGGGGCTCTTCGAGGATGCGTTCATCCCGGAGGAACCGAACCCCGACGAATGGTCCGAGGACGAAAGTGCCGCCTACCGGCAAACTGGCGAGGTACCCAAACGACCGGATGGGAAGCCTTACGGCACGACAGTCCGGCGGGTATCCCGGGACGCCGCTGTGTGGACCGCCTGGCTCAACGCGAATGCATCGAGCTTCAAAGCGCATCTGCGGTATCGAAGGGGAAAGCCGTATTCGGACGCTGGGCTAGTCGAGTACCTGTGCGACGAGTCGAGCGACAAGTTTCTGCGAGCGCTTACACAAGAAGAACTCGTTATCCGCTATGGCGCGGACGTACCTTTCGAACGGGATATGCCCGTGCGGCAGCAGTTCGCGGCCATTCGATCGCTGTCGGCTTGGGTAGAAGCGCACGCGGGCCGATTTGAGCCCGGACGCTGGTACTTCGCCGGGCGGGTCATCGACTAGGGTGCAACGTCATGGACGCGAAGCTCATCATCCCAGTCATTGGTGCAGTGTTCTTAGTCCTCGCTTTGGCCCGCGTGACGAAGGATCGCTGGCGCCTACAACCCGCATCGAAGGCGTGGTTTCTGCTCGGGAGCATATTTTCGGTTGTCAGCGCTTGGCTGTGGCTGCATTAGGTTGCAACCAACGGCGCTGCCTCGAAAAAACTAGGGTTGACCACCAATGGCAGGCGGCACTCGTCCAGGCCCCATTGACGATCTGGGTCCCGCGATCGTCATCGACGATGGGACCCTCGCAAGAACTGAATCTCCCCTGCCCGGCCCGATTGGATTGCAGGCAAAAGGGGGATCGGGTCAAGGCGCGGGTGCCGCATTGGGCGATGCGGTCGTCAGCTTTGCGCGCGGGAAGATTGGAGACAGCGTAGGGAAGGGCGAGTGCTTCGACCTGGTCGACCAGGCGCTGCGCAACGCTGGGGCGAAGACGGCTTCCGATTTTGGGAAGGTGACCCACGATGCCGACTATATCTGGGGCAAGGCGGTGAGTCTGTCGGAGGTTCAGCCGGGCGACATCATCCAGTTTCGGAACTACCAGTACGATCGGACAATCGAGACGGACAGCGGTACAAGCACGGATATGCAGAACCGTCCGCACCACACTGCGATAGTCGAGACTGTCGACGGCGATGGTGCACTCACGGTGCTGGAGCAGAATGTGCCGGAAGGCTGCCCAGGCCAGCGCATCCAGCTCTTCTTCTCCAATCTCAGCACCAACAAGGGCGGCAAGAAGACCAAGATAAAGGTGCAAGGGCGTTTTCTGTTCTATCGCCCGCAACCTCGTTGATGTCCGTTACGGGCCTTGCCGCAACCGACTCACGCGGAGACCTGGGTCGACCCCTCACGCGTGCTGGCTCGTCGGCGTCACGCCCATCTGGCTAACCAACTCCAGTAGTCGCTCCTTGAACGGATCGTGGATCTTCGCGATGTCGTCCACGTTGATGATCTCCTCGAACACGTCCTTGCCCGCCAGCTCGGTGCTTTCGATCACCAATTCGTCAGGGGGAAGCCCGGTGGAGATCGAAGAGCGGATGAAGGTGATCGGCAACTCTCTGAACCCTGGCAAGCGGCCCAGCTCGAGCGGGAAATGCAGGGCCTCGAAGATCTTGGTCAGACCCGGTTGCCTCGAAATCACGACCCGCATGACAAGGTGATGCAAGACCTGCTGTTGGAGTTCGCTGTCGGTGCGGTTGGGGTTCGCAAGCAACTCCCTAAGCCGTTGGGGCGTGTAGTCGGAATAGGTGAGCACGGACTTGAACGGGCAAGTCACGGTGACCGTCTTGGCCGCCCGATCTCCCTTGGCGGCGTGGACATATTCCCATGGGGTTAACTCGAGCGACGAGGTCATCTGCATGAGTGGAGACTGGAGGTCTCTTGGCAGATTGAAGGGGGGCTTGGTCGCAATCGCTTCATAGAGGTCTTTCAGTTCCTTGAAGGCCTCATGGGATGATTTGACCGTCTCTTTCGTCGGGCCTTGGATGTGCTCGCCGAACACGGCCCGGGGACGAAATAACGGACCGAGGGTGGCGATGTGTTCCTTCAGCTGGGTACCGAGGATCTCGCCTATTGCTCGAGTCAGCTTCCTGAGAACCAGGAGCTTTTGCGTTGTATAGGTTGCTTCCATCGGAGCCTCTCTGAACCAACACGACGCGCCATCGTAGCTTAAACACACCACCCCGGGTTCCCCAGCCAAAGGCAGGCAACTGCTGAAGCCTGATGCCCGCAAGTCCGTTCGGGCTCCGGGCGCGAGACCGGCACCGGCTTGGATGACGGAATCGATACCCCTAGAATAGAATAGTCGTCATAATCTGCCAGCTTACCGCACGTTCCTGGCAAAGCGCTAAGGGGCCGCATGCTGTCTAGCGTGCCAAGCCACCGGGTGCGGGGGCAACCAGTGTCGGGCGAAACACGACATAAAAACGAATGCGTACTGTCTTTTTGACCATCCTTCTCGGCGCGGTGCTCTTGTCCGGTTGCGGGAGCAAGCCCGCCAAGGAGCCGGCGTCCCAGGGTCCTGGGACTACTGCTCCTCCGGACGAGTCGACAAGTCCGGTCCCGCCTACTGGCCGGACGCCGCAAGAGGCAAGCCCCCGCCGGTGCCACCGGTGCCACCGCCACGGCCTGAAGCATCTCTAGCCGACAAGAAGCAGGCCCAGCGTTTGGCGCTCGATGCGGCAATCCTCCTGGACGAGGGCAAGGAGGCCGAGGCGAGAGCCAAGCTTACCGAGGCTCTGACATTGGATAGCCGACAACGATCTTGCAAACTTGCTGATGAGCACGATTACCGACGATCCGAGCAAGCTCGGAACCAAGTCGTTTCCCTACAAGGTGCAGCCCGGGGACAAATTGTCGAAGATCTCCGAGTTGTATCTCAAGGATCAGTACAAGTTCTACCTCCTTGCCCGTTACAACAACATTTCCGTGCCCCGTAGCCTGAAGGCTGGTCAGGTCATAAAGATTCCTGGAACTCCACCCGTTCTGCCGCTGACCTCGGCGCCCGCTCCAACGCGCGACCATCCGCCGCCAAAACCGCCGTTGCCCTCGGACTCGACCCGATCGACGCAATACCAGGAGGGTGTTCAGCTGCTCGCAACCGGAGAGAAGGATCGGGCTTACGATCTGTTCCTGGTAGCCTGGAAATCAGACGCTGGGAATCAGCAGGCGCGAGCGCAAGTGGAGAGCTTGAGGCCCGAACTGGTTCAACTTCATGACAGAAGGGCTCGTGAAGCCTTCCGCAAACAGGACCTGGACACCAGTATCAAAGAGTGGGACCGGGTGCTTCAGCTGGATCCCGGCAACGAGACAGCCCGCCTCGAGAGACAGCGGTCCATCGAGTTGAAGAAACACTTCGAAGAAGTGAAGTAGCACGGCGACCCAACCGCCTCAGCGCTTCTCGTCCGCGCTCGGGATGGACTCCAGGGTTTGTTGCATGCGGCGCGCCTGCTGCAGGCGCACGCTGGCCTGGGCGTGTGCCGGATCGTATTGAAGGGCAAGCTCCCACAACCGGATCGCCGCCTTCAGATCCTTGCGCTGAACGCGCAGGCCCTGCTGGTAGTAGTCCTCCGCGAGATCTTTCCGAAGGGACTGGATCGCCCCGGGCAGTTGCGGAGCGCTCGACTGCGGCGCCGGCACTTTCCGCGCTTTCTCCAGATTGGCCAGAGCTTCCTCTTTGTTGCCCTCCTGGACGCGCTGATTCGCCAGCGCAAGATACGCGTCCCGCAACGTTCTTTTGCCCAGGTCGTCCTGAGGGTATCGGCGCAGGTACTCTTGCAGCGTCTGGATGCTGGAGACGTAGTCGCCCTGGTTGAACAGCAAGATGCCGGTATCCAGATCGGCGCGCTCCGAGGAGCGCGGCATGGACGCAGACCGTGATTCGCTGGATGTACTGCGAACTCGTTCCCCGTACATCATGCGAGCATATGGATTCATGTTGCTCTTGCGCGGTTGTTCGCGGTCAAGCTCGCGCAGTGCCTGCGCCGCTGCGACGTTCTCCGGGTCGGCCCGCAGCGCTTTGAGGTAGAGGAGGGTGGCGCGCTCGGTCTCGCCTTTGCGGCGTGCTTCGTTGGCCGCTTCCAGGTTGCTGGCCGCCGTGCTCGCCGCCTGGGCCCGCGCATCGGCCAGTTTTTTTCGTACTCGCTGTTGCCCGGACGCAATACGGCCAGGATCTCCCACTCCGTAGCCGCCTCGGACCAGCGACTCTCGCTCATCAGGTCGTCTGCATGCTCGCGGCGCTGTTGCTCCCAGGCCAGGTCTTTGGACGGAGAAATGGGGGTGGCGCCCTGGGAGGAGGAGGTTTGGGGTAACGTCTGGGGCGGTGCTGGCGGCGGCACTTGGGGCCGCCCGTGCGACGGTGCTTGCGTCCGCTCCTCAATCTTCGCCGGGGGAGCGGGGGCGGAGGCGCAGGAGGCGAGCAGCATTGCTCCAACGGGAGCGACCAACAGGAGCGCGGCTCCTCGGCTCCTCATTGCAGATCCACTTGGCGGTAGGTCTGCAGCTTCGCTTTGAACGCGTCGATGTCGTCATCGCCGAAAATCATGCTCCGATTGAGCGCCAGCGGAAACGCAAAAAACGGGTTGGCACCGGGGTGCACGGTTACCGCCAATTGATAGTCGGCTTTCGCGAGCAGATCCATGAGCACGCCATTCGTATCGCCGTACGGATAGGCAAAACTGGTGACGTGCTCGCGTAGCTTGCCCTGCAAGACATCTCTCGGCACGCGCACCTCTGCTTCCAGCCGCTTTCGATAGTGCGCTTCGGCCTCGTCGGGCAACCGATACGCCAGATTGGCGTGGGTCTTCGAGTGAGCCTGGATGTCGATCAAACCCGAAGCTGCCATTTCCACCATCTGGGGCCACGTCAGCGCATCTCTCGCACCAACGAAATCGGAGTACAGGAACACCGTGGCCGGAAAGCCGTGCTCCTTCAGCAGCGGGAAGGCGTACTGATAGAAGGAGGCATAACCGTCATCGAACGTGAGCACCACGGCGCGCTTCGGCAGGGGGCGCTGCCCGGCCAGGAAGTCCAGGACCGCGGTAAGCGGTACGACGTGATAGTCGTTCTGCGCGAGGTAGTTCAGCTGAGCAGCGAAGGCCTCGGGGCTTACCACCATCTTTCCGTCCTTTTGCCCGAACCGATGGTAGCAAAGGATCGGAACAGTCCGGTAACCGTCTCTAAAGATCCCTCGCGGATTCACCGGCTGGAGCGGCACGACCAGGAGTTGTCCTGGTTCCGCGCGGCTTACGCCATTGAATTCTCCGATCTCCCAATAGCGTTCCTCGTCGCCTAGAAGGCGGGCAGCGAGCGTGCGCAGCGTGTCGCCCTGCTTCGGGCGGTAAATGACAAAGCGCTCGCTCTTGGCTATGACCGTCTCGTTATCGGTAGGCGGGATCGGGGGAGTGGGGTGGGGGGGCGGCGGGCGTGGCGGCGCGCCAATTACGCGAGGGGGCGGCCCAGGGGGACTCGGCACGCTGGCAGGAGGCTGCGGAGGCGGGCCGGTCACGCAACCCGCCATCGCCAGGCAAGCCAACAATACCCTCAGGCCCTTGGGCTTGCAGCCAAGCGTCGAGTCTGATGCGTCGCAGCAGGGACTGCTGTGGGTATGCCTCAACTCAGGCGGTAGGGGGCGAGTCGTCGTGCTCAAAGCGCTTCTGCAGCGCCTGAGCCATGCTGTCAAACCCTCGATACACTTGGCCGAATTCATCGTTGCGCTGCTCACCGATGCGGTAATCGTAGCGCCCCTTGGCGATTTCCTCCATCGATTCCGCAAGCAGCCTGATCGGCTTTGAATACCGATCCGCGACCAGATAGGTGACGATCGCCACGGCGGCCACAGTTACCAGCACCAGCATGACCATCGAGAAGGCGCTCACCCGCGCAACTTTCGACAATGGTTCCTCGAAGACGCCTAGGTGCACCCGCCCGACTTCCTTGGGCCCGAAGGTAATCGGGGCCTCGAAGTCGAGTATCGTCATGCCGTTCGCCGCCTCGAAGCGACGGACCACAACGCCGTTCGCCCGAGTCGCCACCGGTGTAGCGGCGGCTGGCTCCTGGTATGGTTTGCCTGCTGCATCCTTTTCGCTGGTGACCCGAACCACTCCCTTGCGATCGACGATGACGATCGAATGGAAGTCTTGCGTGTGCATGATCTCCTGAACGGAGATATCGATGGTTACCCATTCCTCCGCCAATGCCGCCACGGCATTCTCTGCCGCCAGGAACTTGGCCAGCGATGCGCCGTTGTCGATCAGCTGCCCCATCATCGCCGCATACTGCCGCTTGGTGATGAACGTGGCGGTGAGCGCCATTGTCACGGCCACGACCGCGGCTACCACCACGGTCCACTTGACCCGCAGGGGAATCATCCGTGGCTTACCCTGGGTGTCTGCCGCGTCGTTGAGATCTCGAATGACGCGACTCAACGCCTCCGCAAGCTCGCTGCCAGACTGGAAGCGCTTGTCCGGATCCTTCTTCAGGCACCGCTCGATCACCCGACGCAAAGCCGGTGGGCCGTCCGAGCGCAGCTTTTCGATTGCCGCCGGTTCTTCCTTGGCGATGCGCAGCGCCAGCGTCACGAGGCTGTTGGCCTCGAACGGCGCATGGCCGGTCAGCAGCTGATACAAGACCACTCCGACCGAGAATAGATCCGAGCGGCCGTCGACTTTCAGACCCATCGCCTGTTCGGGGGACATGTATTGCGGCGTGCCCAGCACCGTGCCCACACGCGTCTGTTGAGTGCTCTGCTGCCCCGCGATGTGCGCAATCCCGAAGTCCGTGACTTTGATGACGCCGTCACGCTTCAGGCGCAAGATGTTGCTCGGCTTGATGTCGCGATGAAAAATACCCTTGCTGTGGGCGTAGTCGAGCGCGCGCGCGAGCTGGATACCGATTAGCAGGACTTCACGAATTGGCAACCCCTCGTTGGGGCGGATTACTTCGCTCAGCGGAGTCCCGTCGAGCAATTCCATGGCGATGTACGGCCGGCCCTGTATCTCGCCTACGTCGAATACCGTGACGATGTTGGGGTGGGACAGCCCGCCGGCAGCCTTCGCTTCGCGCAGGAATCGGCTGCGGTGCTCCTCATCCACGCACAGGTCGGGGTGCAGAAACTTGAGCGCCAGCGGGCGGTCGATCCCGGGGTCGAAGGCCTTGAACACAGTGGCCATGGCGCCGCGTCCGAGCCGCTCGAGCACGCGATAGCGGCCTACCTGCTGAACCGTGCTGCCGTCGCGGGCGTCGCCGACGACAGCGCTCCCCGGCGGCAGGGAATCGCCTATCGCAGATCTGATCTGGGTGCGGTCAGCGTCCGCGGTCATCTCGTATGGCATGGTTGGATGGGCATCCTTGTTTTCGCTATCGGAAGTCCCGTCTGGGTCAGAGGGCCGTGCCATAAGAAGATCCCTTTTTACGCGAACACGTTCAATACAACGAAAGTGCTACGGGGTAAAGACCCCATCTCACCGTGATCGCCGTATGCGTGCACCGTCCAATGAAACGATGCTACGCGAAAGGGCCTCGCGCTTCACCTTCAGCCCTGCGCAGCTCGGGCACCGTACCTTCCGCGCGGGAGCTGCCGCTTTGGGGCGAAAAGGGCTGTTGCGGCGCGCAATGCGACCTCTAGCAAGGGCGCACGGGGCGGGGTGCAGGTGCCCGGCCAGCCCGCAACCCGGTTAATTCCAATCCACCAGGAGCAGGTTCTCGACGTGGGCACTTAAAGCCCGATTTAGGTGAAAGACAGCCAAGGCCCGGGGCTTGAAGGTGTCGTCTCCTGAAGTCGGGGGTGCAGAAACTGCACACGATGCTATCAGGTACACCACGCTGACGGGGTTCCGCGTAGGCTCCAGCCAGGTGTCACCTGGCGACGCCGCACACCGTGGGTTATCATGAAGCGCTGCAACCCTTCCCGCGGACCTCCCCTTGGCCAAATTCCTGCTTCTCATCGCGCTGGCGATCGTCGTCTATGCTCTGGTTAGGGGGTTCCGCCGTCATGCCGGCATGCAGGGTTCCGCACCACCCGCTCCACCTCGCGACAAGGCCGTACCCGAGGACATGGTCCGCTGCACGGTGTGCGGAGTCCACCTGCCGCGCAGCGAAAGCTTTACCTCGCGCGGCAAGTTCTTCTGCACCGACGAGCACCGGCGGCTCGGAGGGTAACGACCCGGTGTGCAAATAGCCATGGCCGCGCAGCAACTGGCATTGCGCACCCGTGGGATGAGCTCGGAGACGAGCTATTCGGAAGCCTACTGGCGCTCGCTCTTCTACTTCAACGTCTACCGGTTGATCGTCGCTACCCTGCTGCTGATCACGGCGGCGGTGTTCGAGGACTCCGTGTTCGGCTCGCGCAGCCTGACGCTGTTCCTGTACGCGACCGTGACGTACATCCTGTTCTCGGTCTTCTCTTTCGCCACCATCAGCTCGCACCGGCCCGAGTTCGCCCTGCAGCTCGCCGCTCAGGTGATGGCGGACCTGGTGTTCGTGACACTGCTGGTGTATGCCAGCGGCGGGGTGAGCAGCGGGCTCGGGCTGCTGCTGTTGGCCTCGCTGGCGGCCGCCGGCATCATCAGCCGCGGCCGCATGACGCTGTTCTTCGCTGCGCTTGCCACCGTCGCCATGCTGCTGGAGCAGACCCTCGAGGTGCTGCTGCACGATCAGAGCTTCGGCCACTACATTCAGGCCGGGCTGCTGAGCGTCGGCTATTTCGCGACCGCCTGGCTGGCGCACACGCTGGCCCGCTATACCAAGGCCAGCGAGACGCTCGCCGCCCAGCGCGAAGTAGACCTCGCGAGCATGGCGCAGGTGAACCAGCTGGTCATACAGGATATGAAAGACGGCGTGCTGGTGGTGGACGAGAGAGGGACCATCCGGCAGATCAACCGGCGCGCGGTCGAGATCCTCGGGCCGCTGCCGAAGACGGGGCACGAAGTAACGTTGCGCGACTACATCCCGCCCCTGGCCGACCGGATGCAGCGCTGGCGCGAGGATCCTGGCGCCGGGTTCGACCCCATGCGCACTGTCCTCACGCATCGGCTGATGGGCGCGCGCTTCGTGCCGGTGGGCAAGAGCCGCAATGTCGGCGTGGTGGTGTTTCTGGAGGACCTGACGCGGATCCAGGCCGAGGCCCAGCAGCTGAAGCTCGCGGCCATGGGGCGGCTCACCGCCAACATCGCCCACGAGATCCGCAACCCGTTGTCGGCCATCAACCACGCCGCCGAGCTGCTGCTGGAGGAGCCGGAGATCAGCGAGACTCAGCGCCGCCTGCTGCAGATCGTGCACGACAACACGCAGCGGCTGGACCGCATGGTGCAGGACGTTCTCAAGCTCAACCGGCGCGACCGTGCCCACCGCGAGACATTCCAGCTCGGTGCATTTCTTCGCACGTTCGTGTCGCAGTTCTGCCAGATCGAAAAACTGGAGGAGGAGGTGGTGGACCTGCGGGTGGACATCGATCCGGCCGTCACTTTCGATCGCAGCCACCTTAATCAAGTGATGTGGAATCTGTGCCGCAATGCCCTGCGCTATTGCCAGCGCAAAGCTGGCAGCATCCGCATCTCGGTCCGCGCTGGCGAGCCGGCGAATGGAGTAGAATTGGCCGTCGCCGATGACGGTCCGGGCGTGCCGGAGGCGATCCGGCCGCACCTGTTCGAGCCGTTTTTCACCACCGCGGCGAGCGGCACCGGCCTGGGACTATATATTGCGCGCGAGATCTGCGACGCTAACCATGGCTCGCTCGAGTACGTCGAGCAGTCCTCCGGCGCCATGTTCATGATCGTGTTCAAGGGAGTCAGGAGTTGAAGCGGAGCGAGCGGACCCCGGGCGGCCGCGCATCGGCGCCGCAGCGTTGCGTGTTGGTGGTCGACGACGAGGTCGACATTCTCGAGCTGATCGAGCTGACGCTGCTGCGCATGGGCCTGGACGTGGAGCGGGCGATGAACGTCAAAGAGGCCACCGCGAAGCTTGCTGCCCGCCACTTCGACCTCTGTCTGACCGACATGCGGCTGCCCGACGGCACCGGCATCGAGATCGTCGAGCACATCACCCGCACCAGCATGGACTTGCCGGTGGCTGTCATCACGGCGTACGGCAATACCGAGAACGCCGTGGCGGCACTCAAGGCCGGCGCCTTCGACTATCTGGCCAAGCCGGTTGGCCTGGATCAGCTCCGGACACTGGTGAAATCCGCGCTATCGCTGCCCAAGGCCAACGACGCCAAGGTGACCGAGCAGGCGCAGGGCGAGAAGGGACTGCTGGGCGATTCGCAGGCCATCCAGATCGTGCGCGGCCTGATCGAGAAGCTGGCCCGGAGCGAAGCGCCGGTTCATATTACCGGAGAGTCAGGCAGCGGCAAGGAATTGGCAGCGCGCCTCATCCACCAGAAAAGCGTCCGCCGGGACAAGCCCTTCGTGCCGGTCAACTGTGGCGCGATTCCCGAGAACCTGATGGAGAGCGAGTTCTTCGGTTACAAGAAGGGGGCGTTCACCGGTGCGGACGCGGAACGCGACGGCTTCTTCCAGGCCGCCAACGGCGGCACACTGTTCCTCGACGAAGTGGCCGACCTGCCGTTGCCCATGCAGGTGAAGCTGCTGCGGGCGATCCAGGAAAAGAAGGCACGCAAGGTCGGCTCCACGCAGGAGGACGCGGTCGACGTGCGCATCATCAGCGCCACGCACCAGAACCTCGGCGATTGCGTGGAATCGGGCAAGTTCCGGCACGACCTCTACTATCGGCTCAACGTGATCGAGCTGCGCATGCCGGCGCTGCGAGACATGCGGGAAGACATTCCGGACATCGCCAGCGCGGTCCTGGACAAGCTGGCGGGCCACGCCAAGGTCGCTCGCCCGGAGCTCGAACCGGACGCCCTGCAGGCGCTGATGCAGTACGATTTCCCCGGCAACGTGCGCGAGCTGGAGAACATCCTGGAGCGCGCCATGGCGCTGTGCGACGGGCAGCACATCACCATGCTGGACCTCCAGCTCACCCCGGCGGAAACGGTGGAAGTCGTGCCCTCCTCCGACGGTGGCAACGGCAAGTGGCCGCTGCAGGAGTACCTCGATCGAGTGGAGAAAGAGGCCATCCTGGAGGCCTTGGAAAAGACGCGCTACAACCGCACGGCGGCAGCCAAGCTGCTGGGCATCACTTTTCGCGCCATGCGCTACCGCATGGAACGCCTCGGCATCAACTGACCTGCCGCCCGGCTCGCCGATCGGCGGGCATTTTGGAGACCGCACCATGAAGCAGATCTTCGCAGCCGTCCTATTGCTCGCGGCGGGCGCGCTGTCGAGCACGGCGAGTGCCGACCCGCCCAAGCTGACCGGGTCCTGGGAGGCCGCGCGCACTCCGGACGATGAGCGGGTTTATCTCGTGCTGAAGGACATGGGCAAGGCCGAGATCGTGGCCGAGTACGACTTCACCCTGCCTGGCCAACCGGGCAAGCGCCGTGGCCGTTCGATCACGTTCGGAAAATGGCAGTTGCAGGGCAATGACGTTATCGTCACCTACGCGAAGCTCACGGACCGGCTGCGCTACGTCGAGAAAGAGCCGCTGAAGGCGGTGGGCTTGAGTGGCAGCGCGCCGGCGCTGACGCCGGTGGGCAAGGCCCATCCCAAGAGCAAGCTCGGTTCCGCGGTGTTGTGGAAGGCACCGCACGACTACCAGGTGAAGGCGCCGGAGGCGGGAGCGCCGGTTGCCGGCACCGCTGCGGCACCGGGCGCCGACCCAGCCAAGTAGCCCAAGTAGCGGCAACGGTCCTTTGATGCCGCGGCGGGCAGCGCGCACGAGCTGCCCGCCAACGCACCCGGAGATGCCTCCCAGCGATTTCGACGCCGCCGATTCCGGGGTCGGTGATTTCGACGCCGACGGGCGGCTCACGCGAGCGCGGCAGATCGTCTCGCCCAACCAGGATGAGCGGCCCGCCGGAATCTCGCTGCCGCTGCTGGTGATCCACAATATCAGCCTCCCACCGGGCGAGTTCGGCGGCCCCGGCGTCATCGATCTCTTTCTCAACCGCCTGGATCACGCTGCGCACCCCTATTACCAGAGTCTGCGGGGGCTCCATGTTTCCAGCCACTTCTTCGTCCGGCGCGATGGCGAGCTGATCCAGTTTGTCCCTTGCGGGCAGCGGGCCTGGCACGCAGGCGTCTCCCGCTGGCGCGCGCGTGAGCGCTGCAACGACTTCTCCATTGGCATCGAGCTCGAGGGAACCGATGACATGGCCTTCACCGACGCTCAATACGCTGAGGTGGCGCGGCTGACCAGGGACATCCGCGGCCGCTACCCCATCGAAGACATCGTGGGCCATTCCGACATCGCTCCCGGCCGCAAGACCGATCCGGGGCCGTACTTCGACTGGGCGCGCTATCGCTTGCTGATTGCGTGACGGGTGAAGGGTGAAGAGTGAAGAGTGAAGAGTGAAGAGGAGAACCCTCTTCCCCGTGGCGGGCAGAGAGGATCTCCCAAAATCTCCCGTTCGCGCTGAGCCCTTCGAGCTCGGGACGCTTCGACTCCGTGGCTGACGCCACTACGCTCAGCGCGAACGGGGAAGGGGGGTCACGCCTTCACGCATTCACCTCCTTCCCGCATTCGGCCTTCACCCATCACCCATCACCCATCACCCATCACCCTTCGTTTTCACCCTCTCCGAGCGCGCCGGCTGAACCCGCCCGTTTCGCGCAAGTGACCCAAGCGCGCTTCTTTGCGCGATTTCTTTTTCCGTCTCGGCAACGGGTGCCGATTCGCCCGCATCCCGCGTGAATACTGGTTTGCAAGCAGCCGGACGCCGCATTGCGCCGCGCCGCATATTGCCGCGTGATGACAAAAATCTTGACACCGGGCGCTGCACCACTAGAATTAGTGCAAATTTGCGTGGGAACCACAACATCTAGTGGTCTTGAGCGCAGCTCTGACACGGATGAACCGGCACAGCGTGTCGCGCGACAGCGACGTGCTTGAGCGGTCTGCTAAGAACCCTGGGAGATATCGAATGCAGCTTTCCACCGAGACCGCGCTCAAGTCGCCCGCCGCCAGCCTGCCTGCCGAAGGTGCGATTGCCGGCGAGTCAGTGCGCGATCCGCGTTACGCCGAGTACAAAGTGATCCGGCGCAACGGTGCGGTGGTCGGTTTTGAGCCGTCCAAGATTTCGGTGGCTGTGACCAAGGCGTTCCTCGCCGTCAACGGCGGAACCGGAGCCGCCTCCGCCCGCGTTCGCGAACTGGTGGCTGGCTTGACCGAGCAGGTGGTCGGTGCGCTGATCCGACGTCAGCCAGCCGGCGGCACGTTCCACATCGAGGATATCCAGGATCAGGTCGAGCTGGCCCTGATGCGCTCCGGCGAGCACGACGTGGCGCGCTCTTACGTGCTGTACCGGGAGGAGCGCTCGCGCGCTCGCGCCCAGCAGAAGGCAGCCGCTCAGCCCGATGGTCAATCTCCGCAGGTTCTCAGCGTATCGGAGGACGGGCAACGGCGTCCGCTGGACATGGAGCGGCTGCGTTTGCTGCTCAAGGAATCCTGCGAAGGGTTGGGGCGTGCGGTAGAGCCCGAGCTGATTCTTCAAAGCGTGCTGAAGGATCTTTACGATGGCGTGCCGATGGACGAAGTACGCAAGGGCGCCATCCTGTCCGCGCGCGCCCTGATCGAGAAGGATCCCGCCTACAGCTACGTCACCGCGCGCCTGTTGCTGCACAGCGTCCGCCACGAGATCCTGGGCGGGGAAGCCACCCAGGCGGACATGCATGCCCGCTACGCGGAGTACTTCCCGGTATTCATCGAGCGCGGCATCGCCGCCGGGCTGCTCGACCCCAAGCTCAAGAAGTTCGATCTCCACTGCCTGGGCGCGGCGCTGGACGCCAACCGCGACCTCAAGTTCGGCTACCTTGGCCTGCAGACGCTGTACGACCGCTATTTCATCCACGTGGACGGTCGTCGCATCGAACTCCCCCAGGCCTTCTTTATGCGCGTCGCCATGGGTCTGGCCCTGAACGAAGTAGAGCGGGAGACCCGGGCGATCGAGTTCTACAACGTGCTCTCGAGCTTCGATTTCATGAGCTCGACCCCCACGCTGTTCAACTCCGGGACCCACCGCTCCCAGCTGTCGAGCTGCTATCTCACGACCGTATCGGACGATCTCGAAGGCATCTACGACGCCATCAAAGAGAACGCGCTGCTGTCCAAGTTTGCCGGCGGGCTGGGCAACGACTGGACGCCGGTGCGGGCGCTCGGTTCCCACATCAAGGGGACCAACGGCAAATCGCAGGGCGTGGTCCCGTTCTTGAAGGTGGTGAACGACACTGCGGTAGCGGTCAATCAGGGCGGCAAACGTAAGGGGGCGGTCTGCTCCTACCTCGAAACCTGGCACCTGGACATGGAGGAGTTCCTCGAACTGCGCAAGAACACCGGTGACGATCGTCGGCGCACTCACGACATGAACACGGCCAACTGGGTACCCGACCTGTTCATGAAACGGGTGATGGAGAACGGCGAATGGACGCTGTTCTCGCCGGCCGATACCCCTGACCTGCACGACAAATATGGGAAAGCCTTCGAGAAGGCCTACCTGGAACACGAGCGCAGGGCGGCCAGCGGGGAGCTGAAGCTGTTCAAGAAAGTCTCCGCCAGCCAGCTCTGGCGCAAGATGCTGTCGATGCTGTTCGAGACCGGGCACCCGTGGATCACGTTCAAGGATCCGTGCAACATCCGCTCGCCCCAGCAGCACGTGGGCGTGGTGCACAGTTCCAACCTTTGCACCGAGATCACGCTCAACACCAGCAGCAGCGAGATCGCGGTCTGCAACCTGGGTTCGGTCAACCTGGCGGCCCACATCAAGGATGGCCGGCTGGATCGCGACAAGCTCAAGGCCACCATCGCCACCGCCGTGCGCATGCTCGACAACGTGATCGACATCAACTATTACGCGGTCGACAAAGCACGCAACTCCAACTTCAAGCACCGCCCGGTGGGGCTCGGGATCATGGGGTTCCAGGATTGCCTGCACCTGATGCGGGTGCCCTACGCCTCGAAAGAGGCGGTGGAGTTCGCCGACCGCTCGATGGAAGCGGTGGCCTACTACGCTTACTGGGCTTCGACTGAACTGGCCGCGGAGCGCGGGCCCTATTCCACGTTCGAGGGTTCGCTCTGGCACCGCGGCATCCTGCCCCAGGACAGTCTCGCGTTGCTGCGCGACGAGCGCGGTGGCTACGTGGAGGTGGACACTTCATCGACCATGGATTGGGGCAGCCTGCGGGCCCGCATCAAGCAGTTCGGGATGCGCAACTCCAACTGCCTCGCCATCGCGCCCACGGCGACGATCGCCAACATCATCGGCGTCTCGGCGAGCGTAGAGCCAACCTTCCAGAACCTGTACGTCAAGTCCAATCTGTCCGGCGAGTTCACAGTTGCCAACGAGTACCTGGTTGCCGACCTGAAGCGGCTCAACCTGTGGGACGAAGTCATGGTTGCCGACCTCAAGTACTTCGACGGCACCCTGGCGAAAATCGATCGCATCCCGGCCGAGGTTCGTAGCTTGTATGCGACAGCCTTCGAGGTCGATCCGATGTGGCTGGTGGAGGCGGGCGCGCGCCGTCAGAAGTGGATCGACCAGGCGCAGTCGTTGAACATCTACATGGGTGGAGCGTCGGGCAAGAAGCTGGACGAGACGTACAAGCTGGCATGGCTGCGCGGCCTCAAGACCACTTACTACCTGCGCACCATGGGCGCGACGCACGCGGAAAAGTCCACGGTCAAGGCTGGCGCGCTCAACGCGGTTCCATCTGACGGTGGGCTGTCGACTCGCTCCGCAGCCGTTGCGGCGACTGCATCGCAACCCGTTTCACAGAGCGCAGAGCCGCAGTTCTGCGCGCTCGACGATCCCACCTGCGAGGCGTGCCAGTGACGCTAACTATCTGAGCGGCATAGAGCTTGCTTACGAAAACGAGATGCTTAGGAACACACGAATGCTGCAATTCGAAGAGACCAACAACGTAGCCGGCCTCGGCCTGCACACCGGATTGAATGTCGGTTTGAACGCGACACCGAGTTTCGTTCCTGCGGCGCCGGCCGCTGCAGCGCCGTACCTGCCTGCACTGCGGACAGATGCTGTGCCAGCAGAGCATTTCCGCCGTATCCGGGTCGAGGACAAGCGGATCATCAACGGCAAGACCGACGTGAATCAGCTGGTCCCGTTCAAGTACAAATGGGCCTGGGAAAAGTACCTGGCCTCCTGCGCCAATCACTGGATGCCGCAGGAGATCAACATGAGCCGGGACATCGCCCTGTGGAAGGACCCCAATGGTCTCACCGAGGACGAGCGGCGCCTCGTCACCCGCAACCTGGGATTCTTCGTCACCGCCGACAGCCTGGCGGCCAACAACATCGTGCTCGGCACCTACCGCCACATCAGCGCGCCGGAGTGTCGCCAGTATCTGCTGCGGCAAGCATTCGAGGAGGCGATCCACACGCACGCCTATCAATACATCGTCGAAAGTCTGGCGCTCGACGAAGGCGAGGTGTTTAATGCGTACCATGAAATTCCCAGCATTCGGGACAAGGACGAATTCCTGATCCCCTTCATCGACACCCTCACCGACCCGGCCTTCAAGACCGGCACGCCGGAAGCCGATCAGCAGCTGCTCAAGAGCCTGATCGTGTTCGCCTGCATCATGGAAGGGCTGTTCTTCTACGTCGGCTTTGCCCAGATCCTGTCGCTCGGCCGCCAGAACAAGATGACCGGTTCGGCCGAGCAGTATCAGTACATCCTGCGCGACGAGTCGATGCACTGCAACTTCGGCATCGACGTCATCAACCAGATCAAGATGGAAAACCCGCACCTGTGGACGCCCGAGTTCCGTGACGAGGTGCGCGACCTGATCCGTCGCGGTGTGGAGCTCGAGTATCGCTATGCAGAAGACACTATGCCGCGGGGCGTGCTGGGCTTGAACGCGCCGATGTTCAAGGAATACCTGCGCTTCGTTGCCAACCGGCGCTGCCAGCAGATCGGGCTGGATCCGCTTTTTCCCGGCGCGACCAACCCGTTCCCCTGGATGTCCGAGATGATCGACCTCAAGAAGGAGCGCAACTTCTTCGAGACGCGCGTCATCGAGTATCAGACCGGGGGTGCACTGAGTTGGGATTGATGCACACAGAAGAATCAAAACAGCGGCGCCTCCCAATGTCTGGAGGGCGCGCAAGACAAGCTAAGGCCGCCAGCGGCTTTCAGTCTTCGGACTGGAGGCCGGCCGGCCTTTTTTCCGTCCGCGATCGGATGGAGTCAAGAACTGCTGAACCGGGGAGGCGCTGCTCGCATGGGGCTGATCCGCGGAGAAGTGGTCGCACCGCGAGGTGCGTTGGGTACGTTCGTTAACGTTATAGGAGTCACTTGAAATGGCAATGAAGAAAGCTGCTGCCAAGAGGAAGCCGGCCGCCAAGAAGAAGGGCCCGGCGAAGAAGCCCGCTGCTAAGAAAGTAGCGAAGAAGCCGGCCGCGAAGAAGAAAGCCCCGGCGAAGAAGCCAGCTGCGAAGAAGGCAGCGAAGAAGCCAGCCGCGAAGAAGAAGGCCCCGGCGAAGAAGAAGGCTGCGGCCAAGAAGAAAGCCCCGGCCAAGAAGAAAGCGGCAAAGAAGAAAGCGGCGAAGAAGCCCGCGGCGAAAAAGAAAGCGGCCAAAAAGCCGGCTGCCAAGAAGGCTGCCAAGAAGCCGGCTAAAAAGAAGGCGGCCAAGAAACCGACGGCTGCAAAGCCGTCAGAGCCAGCTGCTGCTCCGGCAGCGCCTAAACCCGCTCCCGCGCCGGCAGCTTGGCCGTTCCCGGTTTCTGGTAACCGGCCGAACTAAGCTTTAGCTTCCAGGATGCTCGCGGGAGGTCTGCATCCGTGAGGATACCAGTAACCTCCGCGGGCTTTGTCCTGAAGGCGCTGTCGTCGAAGTAGAAGCACAGGGGTGATAAAGCCCCGAGCCGCACTCGCAGGGCCGCTGACGGCATCCTGAGGGGTTGTGGCGCGGTTTCGATCGACACCGCCGGATTGTTGCGCGTTGCGCTTGTCCTTTGCCTCCGGGCCTGCCCGGAAGCGTTCTTCTTTTTTCTCGTCTGCTCGTCACAGTCGCCCGCGCGTCTGCATGAAATATCCGGGCTAGAATCGGACTGTCGTGTCACGCCCACCGCAGTCATGAACGAGGAGCAGCGATGAAACCGATGCTGGTAGCGATGCTCGCAGGACTGGTTTGGCCGGCGGTCGCGCTCGGGCAGAATGAATCCGTCGTGGAAGTGACGGCCAGCGGCAGTTGGGATGACGTAAAGCAGCAGCTCGTGCTGGCGATCGAGAACCACGGGCTGGTGGTGAACCACGAATCGAAAGTGGGCGAGATGCTGGAGCGAACCGGCAAGGATTTGGGCGCCCTCAAGCAGATCTACACCCGCGCGGAAGTGCTGGAGTTTTGCAGTGCGGCGCTATCGCGTCAGGTGATGGAGGCCGATCCGCGCATGCTGGCACTCTGCCCCTACGGTGTAGGAATTTACACGCTACCGGGGGAGGCGGGCAAAGTGCATCTGGTCTACCGGCGGCCGCGGCTGGATGGCTCCGCTCCCGCCGCACAGGCCTTGCAGCGGGTCGACCAGCTCCTGCACGACATCGTGCAGGAGGCCGGTCAGTAAGGAGTCTGGCTGCGGTCTAGCGGTTGGGCTGGGGCGTCATCCGCAGGTACGGCTTGAGCGCCTTGTAGCCCTTGGGGAACTTCTGCTTGATGAGCTCGGGGTCCTGCAGCGAGGGCACGATCACCACGTCATCGCCCTGCTTCCAGTTCACCGGTGTGGCAACGCTGTAGTTGTCGGTGAGCTGCAGCGAGTCCAGCACCCGCAGGATCTCGTCGAAGTTACGGCCGGTGCTGGCCGGGTAGGTGATCATCAGACGCACTTTCCGCTTCGGGTCGATGATGAACACCGAGCGCACGGTGAAGCTGTCACTGGCGTTGGGGTGGATCATGTCGTACAGCGTCGACACCTTGCGGTCAGCGTCCGCCAGGATCGGGAAATTGACCGTGGTGTTCTGCGTTTCGTTGATGTCGTTGATCCAGCCCTTGTGGGAGTCCACCGGGTCGACGGAAAGCGCCAGCACCTTGGCGTTGCGCTTGGCGAATTCGGATTTGAGCTTCGCCGTGTAGCCTAGCTCGGTGGTGCACACCGGCGTGAAGTCCTTGGGGTGGGAGAACAGCACGACCCAGCTGTCCCCGGCCCATTGGTACAAGCTGATCGGACCCTCGCTGGAGTCCTGGGTGAAGTCGGGGGCGATGTCGCCCAGACGCAGCGCTGCCATGAGTTGGTCTCCTTTTGTTTGATCGGCCCGGATAGCCTCAAGTGGGCCCGGGGAAGCCGAGTAGCTTAAGCTTCGATCGCTATTACCTGAAGGAATATCTTTTCATAAGTAGTGCCGGCGGAGATTATAAAGGAGACCATGGCCGGGAACTGCCGGCGTCTGCCGCGTATGCTTGGCGGCTTTAGATTACCGCTTCGCGCGGGGCTTGTGGCCGCTACAGGTGGTCGCTCAGGCCGAGAGAAGTGCCCTCATGCAAAGCGGAACCTCGGTCCTGGCTGTGCGTGCCACCGACCGACGCTTACCTGCCGCGGACGCGGCGAGCGAGACCCGTCAGGAATACCAGGCCAACCGCAATCAGCACGACCGTCGAGGGCTCAGGGACGGCGAGGGTGAGGGGCGTCATCGTGCCGGCAAACACGCCCGGCCCGGTAAACGTCAAGCCCGTCACAAATGCGGTGGGGTTGCTGGGATCGAGCCCCAGACCAGGGTCGATACCGGTGACCCGGAACTTTGCGACGCCACCATCGGGGAACAGGAACTGCGTCCCGCCATGAGCATCCACCTCCACGTCCGAGCCGCCCACGACATAGTCGATTTTGAAAGTACCGTTTCCCGGCAGCGTCACGCTCTTGAAGAGGGGGTCGCCAACCCGAACGGCGTACTCGTATCCGACCGCGACCAGCGGGTCGATAAGGATCTCCTGGTCAGTCGCCACATCGATGGGCTGGAAGCTGAAAACGGTGCCGCCCCCAGGCCCGCTGCTCTCCACCGGCAGGAAGATCGGCGCGGGTATGTTGTTCAAGACCGAGTACGCCACGTACGTAAATGAGCGGCTGAGCTCCGGGCGACCGGAGTCGTCGTACAACACGAACGAGAACGAGTACAGCTGGCCTGGCTGAAGAGTCTGACCAGAGCTCAACGTCTGCGGGATGTGATACGAGGTCTGAGTGGTGGGCAGGTTTCCGCTCACATGAATCAGATCCCCTATCCCGTTAGGCCTTTGTTCCCAAACCCACACCTGCTGCCGCGCGATATTGGGATCGGACGGGACGTGCCAGTTCAATGTCGGACTGGTGCCAGTCCCGCTAACGGAGACCGACTGGACGAACGGCAATGCGGGCGCATTGCCAATTGCAGGCGTCTGAAACGCACTCACGTTCGGCCCATTGGTGAAGGTAAAAGTCCACGCGCCTGTCAGCCCCGGGGAATAGGCGACCGCCCCGTCGAAGACATTGGGCGCGAGCGTGAAGTTTGGAAATCTCAGTTGACCCGACACGGTGGTCCCGGTGATGGTGTTCAACTGCGAGTAGGTTCCGGTGGTTCCGTTCAGCCCGTTCGGCACGGCGTTGGCACCGAACAGGATTTGATCCTGAGGGCCGCTGGGTTCGCCGATCGAGGTATAGCGACCGTTAAAGAAGTCGCTGGCCGAAACCACTGCTGCAGCTGCGTAAGGAGCGCCTAGACAAAGAGCAGCGCACGTGAGTGCGCAAGCGATGCTGCGGTGTTTCATTTTTGGTCCCCCCAAGCCTGCCCGAGCGTATGCGGGTCAACGGGACGCCCTTACTCCTGGCTCCCGTTATGGTTCCCGTTATGAGCTCATCATTATTTTGCGGACCATTCTGTCCTCTTTGGTTTCCAATCGCAAGGGATGGTCTCTCCCAATATGCGACAGGCTCTTGTGCCGCCCATGACGGACAATGTGATCGGCATGGACGAAGCGCGGCTGAGCACGGTGGCGCAAGGAATGTGGATGATCACGCAGACTTGAGCGGGGGATTTGCTAAGGGGGATTTGTCAAGGATTACACATTGGAGGCGCTGCCCGTAATACCGGTGCTAGGATGCATGCTCTGAACGATACGGGGCGAGTTCGGCCGGTCCTGTCGCAGGGGCGAGGGCGGGCCGAGCTTCGATCAGGATCCCATACACGCCATGCTCAGGTCCGGCTTTTGAAGCAATTCGATCGAGCGACTGCGTGACGATCTTTCTGGAGATCTCCCGAGGCATTGACCATGATTTGCATGCTGCCTCTGCGCATCGCGGTTCTCGTGCTGTGCGGCACACTGCTTCCCATCGAAGCGCATGCCGCGCAGGTCACCTTCCTGTGGGACTACGAGGGATCCCTCGCAGCCGGCTTCAAGCTGTACTGCGGTCCGACCAGCGGGTACTACAACATCCGAATGGATGTCGGGAATACAACGAGCGCGACCGTGAGTGGGTTTGCGTTGGGCAGCACGGTATTCTGCGCGGTCACGGCCTACGCTTCTGCGGCAGAAGAAAGCTCGTTCTCCAATGAAATCACCGTGATCCCGCAAGCTCCGCCCAGCCCCGATTTCAGCATGAGCCCGACGAGCGGGATGGCGCCGTTGAGCGTTGCGTTCACCGACATGACGAGCGGCCAGGCGAGCCGCTGGCAGTGGGACTTCGGCGATGGCTCCGGCAGCACCTTGCAGGATCCCCCCCCGCATGCGTACAGCACGCCTGGTCGCTACACGGTAGTCCTGACCGTCATAGGGCCGGGGGGCAGCGTTAGCAAGACAGCGGCGACGTCGATCGCCGTGGGCGGTCCAAACTCGATCATCAGTGCGGTTCGAGCGGCCGTCGCCGCCACGGTCGAAGTGCCGCCGGTCACCAACTTCGCCATTGGCGGCACGATCGGCAGCGCGCCGTTCAGCGTGAAGTTCACCAATGCGACGACCCACGCCAGCAGCCTGGTGTGGGACTTCGGAGACGGCGTTACGAGCAGCGAGCCTAGCCCTACGCACACCTACCTTTTGCCGGGGACTTATACGGTTATGTTGACCGCGAGCGGCCCAGGGGGGACCGTGAGCAAAACGGCCAGCACGCCGATCACGGTGAGTGCAGCACCGGGGGTGCCGGTCGGGACCGGCTGCTCCAGCGGGACACCTCCCGCGGCCTTGTTCGGCGATCAGACCGTTGGAACGGACGATGTAAGCGCCCTGGGGGTAGCGACAGCGTTCAGCACGACGGCCAGTGGCTGCGGCAATGTCGGTTCGCTGAGTGTGTACCTCGACAGCAAGTCGACTGCAACCAGGTTGATCCTCGGGCTGTACTCGGATGCAGATGGACATCCCGGTACGTTGCTGGTTCAGGGGAGCACCTCCAGCCCCGTCGCCGGCGCCTGGAACACGATCTCCATTTCCCCAAGGAGCGTGGGCACGGGCGCGGTTTACTGGATCGCAATCCTCGGCACGCAAACCGGCCCCGTTCACTTTAATACCAAGGCGGGCAGCTGCGCAGCCGAGATCAGTGCGCAGAGCAATCTGACGGCGCTGCCTTCGACGTGGACCACTGGTTCCTTCAAGGGCGCCTGCCAGGTCTCGGCGTACGGCAGCTCGACACCATGATGCCGCCCCGGCAGCCGGGTAATTAGGTAATGATCGATGCAGGAGTGTGGCGGGAAAGCTTCGACCGGAATGTTGCGGACACGATCAATGAGAATCGCCCATAGTCACGTCCTCTGGCTGACGACGATCGTCGTGCTGGGCGGCTGTGCAGGCGGAGGTGGCGGTGGTGGCGGCGGCGGCACGAACCTGCCCGTCGTGCAGCCATTCACTTCCTGGAGTGCGGTCCAGCCCAACTCCAAAGTCCCGGCCCAAGGCATGTCGCAAACCATGGCCGCGACGTTTACGGTCGACGTCTAACGGGAACGTGACCGTCTCGTCGATCTCTCCTTTCAGCGCGGTGGATACGAGTGCGTCCAGCGCCACGCTCACGTTCGGTGCAAGCCGGCAGTTGACCGGCTTGCAGATCAGTGCTCCGGCGGGCAGTATGTCATGGGACTCGACCGTCCCGGGCGGCGGGACCATCGGCTGCGGGAACGGGGTGTGCACGGCATCCAAGGACTCGGGCGCCTCCGAGGCGCTTACCATCGACCCCTACTTTGTCGGGTGGAACTACCAGAGCTTCGGGGTGTGGCAGACGGGATCGTTCCCCAACGGCACCTTCGGCGCGATGTCGTTCGGAGCGCCCACGCCGGTAAGCGGGTTGCCGTCGACGGGAAGCGCGACGTACGCCGGTCTCACCGCCGGCGTGTATGTTGCCGCCAATGGCCAGTTGTCTGGTACCTCGGCCAATATGAGCGCGACAGTCAATTTCAGTAACCGCAGCGTGGCCTTTACGACGTCAGGAACTACCCTTTCCACCGCCAGTGGCACCTTGACGGCGAGGCCGGAGCTCAATCTGACTGGGACACTTACGTATCTCAGCGGCGCGACTCAGTTCACAGGAGCGGTCAACACCAACACTAGCAATTCCAATTTCCAGCTATCCGGTAATGCGACCGGTCGCTTCTACGGGCCGGCGGCAGAAGAGATCGGGGGTGTCTACAGCCTGAAAGGCGCGGGACCGCTGCAGTCGATGGGAGGCGGTTTCAGCGGCAAGAGATAGCTGTAATGCCTGGATGGCCGCCCAAGGTGCTGCCGCCGGACATCCGCGAAGCGATCGGTCCGCTGCCGAATTCCACCAGAGGATATTGACATGGAGCGTAAGAAGGTCAACTCGAGCGGGATCCGCTCTGTGGGTTATGACGCTGGTTCGCAGACATTGGAGGTCGAGCTGTCCGACGGCAGCGTCTGGCAGTACACCAAGGTGCCGGGCGAGGTGCAGCGCAGATTCATGGCAGCGCCCTCGATGGTCAGCTTCTACCGCGACAGCATCGAAGACGACTACAGCCGCCGGCGGATCAAGTAACTCAGCACTCCGGCTCGCCCGGAGCGGGGCGAGGGTCCGGGTCGAAGCCGAAGCGAACCGGCACGTCCGGAGAGCGGATGAACGACACTTGAACAGCATGCTCGCCCAGCTGCAGCCGGACAGTTGTCGTCGCGGATGACAGCTGCGCTCGATCCGCGAGCAATTGTTCGATCGCACCGTCCTCCAGGGGCTCGCCGGAAGGTCCGTGTAAGCACATCAGGAGTTCCGACAGATCCTGGTCGTGGATCAGCCCTACGCCCAACTCGGTATGCGCCAGCAACACACCGTTTTCGTCCAGGAAGACGTTGCGCGGGTTCGTCGATAGGGCACCGGTGTGCGCAATCAAGCTCAGCCCACCGGCTGGATCGCGTTGTGTGCGATACACGAGAGGCGTGTAGGCCAGCGTCACGAACACGCGTTGCGGCCCGTTCTGAAAGAACCAGCGTCCCTTGTCATCGCGCGCGTAGTTGCGTCCGATGAAGCTCGTGATCGCCGGGTTGACGACCCGTTCGCCCTTGATGGACCAATTGCCGCGCCGGTCCAGCCCAAGCCACCCATAGACAGCGGGAACGTTCGGCCACTTCTGAATCGCACGCAGTACGATCTCGTCCATAGAACCATTATAGGCACCCCAAGTCGCGCGCCCGCGACGTGCTGACTTTTCCGCTGCGCGTGGCGAGAGTACGATGCGGTATGGGTCTCGTTTGACCTCCTGGGTGCTGCCGGCATGAAATCTCTCTCCCGTGTGGCTTTGTGTCTGCTGCTTCTGACCGGCTTGCTGGCGGTCGGCGCGGACACGCTGGAGCCCGGGGAGGACGACTGGAAGGCCATCCAGGGCATCATCACCGCGCAGCTCGAGGCCTTCAGGCGCGACGATGCTACCACCGCCTTCTCCTTCGCCTCGCCGTCGATTCAGAAGCAGTTCCACACGCCGGGCGAGTTCATGCAGATGGTACGCACCGGCTACAGCGCGGTTTACCGGCCGGGCTCGGTGCGCTTCCTGGACCACTTCGTGATTTCCGGGCAGGCGGTGCAGCCGCTGGAGATCGTGACCTCCGATGACGAGGTGGTCGTGGCGTTCTACATCATGGAGCGCCAGCCGGACGGGGTCTGGAAGATCGCCGGCTGCAAGCTGGAGGGGTCGGCGGCGGTCTCCGCCTGATCCCGTCCGATCTCAACGTCTCGTCAACCACACTCGAGGAGTTTTTGATGCCGCTCGCGTTTTACTATGGCTCGGGCTCGCCCTACGCCTGGCGTGTCTGGCTTGCCCTCGAGCACAAGCGGATACCCTATGAGCTGAAGGTGATGTCCTTCTCCGCGGGAGACCTGCGCAAGCCCGAGTATCTGGCCATCAATCCGCGCCACAAAGTGCCGGCCATCGTGGACGACGGCTTCGCCATGTACGAATCCACTGCGATCCTGGAATATCTGGACGAGAAGTATGCGGCCCCGAAGCTCTTTCCCGGCGATGTGCGCCAGCGCGCATTAGCCCGACGCATAGTGCAGGAGGCGGACCACTACTACGCTGACGCCATGGATGAATTGGTGGACCAGGTGCTGTTCACGCCGCCCGACAAATGGGATGCGGACAAGATCACCAAGGGCCGCCACACGGTCGCGCAGGAACTGGTCTTGTGGGAGAGCCTGCTGCGCGGCGACTACCTGGCAGGGGAATTGTCGGCGGCGGACTTCACGCTGTATCCGCTCATCGCCCTGACCTTGCGCATGGAAAAGAAGAAGCCCGACCTCGATGTGCGCGGGATGATCGGAGCCAAGGTGACGGCCTGGATGAAGCGCATCGAGGCGCTGCCTTATTTCCAGAAGACCTGGCCGCCGCATTGGAAGTGAAAAGCAGGGGCGAGGGGACGTGGGGGACTGGGGATTAGGGAGCCTGAGCCGCGCAGACGCGGGGAGCGCGTGTAGTCGGCGCCGTCCTTGCTGCCGGTGCTGCCAGGCACTATCCTAAGTCCTCGTTCCCCGGCGCTGCACGCCGCGGCTATCCTCAAATCTGAAGAGAGAGTACCCGAGTGAGCCTTCTGCTCGGCTGCATCGCAGACGATTTTACCGGCGCCACCGACCTCGCCAACACTCTGGTGAAGGCTGGCATGCGCACCGTCCAGCTGCTGGGCGTGCCCAGTCCTGGCCTCGAAGTGCCGCAGGCCGATTGCATCATCGTCGCCCTCAAGTCGCGCAGCAACCCGCCGCAGGAAGCGGTGCAACTGTCGCTCGCCGCGCTCGACTGGCTGCGCAGCCGCGGCACCCGTCAGTACTATTTCAAGTACTGCTCCACGTTCGATTCCACCGACAAGGGCAACATCGGGCCGGTGGCCGATGCGCTCCTGGACGCGCTGGGCGCGGACTTCACCGTGTTCAATCCGGCCTTCCCGACCAACAAGCGCACCGTCTACAAGGGCTATCTGTTCGTTGGCGACGAGCTGCTCTCCGAGTCCGGCATGCGCCACCATCCGCTTGACGCCCATGACCGATCCATCCCTGGTCAGAGTGCTGCAGCGGCAAACCCGCCACAAGGTCGGGCTGGTGCAGTACTCCAATGTAGTCAAAGGTGCCGGGGCGGTGCGCGAAGCCTTTCAAGCATTGCGCAACGGTGGCACGCGCCATGCGGTTCTCGATGCCATTACCGACGAGCATCTGCTCACTCTGGGCGAAGCCTGCGCCGACCTCCAGCTCGTGACAGGCGGTTCCGGCATGGCGATGGGGTTGCCCGCCAACTTCGTCCGTGCCGGACTGCTCAAGACGGGGCAGCAATACCCTTTGCCCAAGGTTACGGGCCCGACCGCCGTGCTGGCGGGGAGCTGCTCGGTCGCCACGCAGGGACAGGTGGCCGACATGAAGCGCAGTCACGATGCTTTTGGTCTGGATCCCGTCGCCATCGCGGGCGGGCGTGACCAGGCGCAGGAGGCGCTGGCGTGGGCCGAGCGCCGCGTCGCCGACAAGCCGATCCTGATCTACTCGACCGCTGCGCCAGAGCAGGTGAGCGCGGTGCAGAAGCAGCTCGGCCGCGAAGAGGCCGGCGCCATGATCGAGCAGACCCTGGGCCGCATCGCGCAGGGGCTGGTGGCCAAAGGCGTGAGACGGCTCGTGGTAGCGGGCGGCGAAACCTCGGGCGCTGTGGTCGGAGCGCTGGGCGTACAGGGGCTGTATATCGGGCCTGAAATCGATCCGGGCGTGCCGTGGACGTTCAGCATCGGCCAGCCTACCCTGGCTCTCGCGCTCAAGTCCGGCAACTTCGGAACCCCGGATTTTTTCACCAAAGCGTTTCGGATGCAGCCGTGAACACTGCACGATCATGAGCGAAGTCCGGCTGCGAGAGGAGATCTGCTGGTTCGGCAAGTCGCTGTTCGACCGCGGCCTCACCCCGGGAAGTTCGGGCAACATCAGTGTGCGCGTGGACGAGGGCTGGCTCATGACGCCGACCAACTCCTGCCTGGGCCGGCTCGATCCCGCGACGTTGTCCAAAGTGGATGCCAACGGGAATGTGCTGTCCGGCGACAAGCCCACCAAGGAATCATTCTTGCATCTGTCCATGTACGGCGAGCGGCCGAACGCAGGCGCCATCGTGCACCTTCACTCCACGCACTCGGTGGCGGTGTCAGTGCTGGCCGATACCGACCCGGAGAGCCCGATCCCGCCGATTACGGCGTACTACGTGATGAAGATCGGCAAACTGGCGCTGCTGCCTTACTATCCGCCCGGCGATCTCACGCTGGCCAACGCGGTGCGGGAGGTCGCGGGGCGCCATCATGCGATATTGCTGGCGAATCACGGGCCCATAGTCGCCGGAAAGGACCTCGAGACCGCGGTGTATGCGACCGAGGAGCTGGAGGAAACCGCGAAGCTCTACCTGATGCTGCGCGGGCAGCAGATGAAGCTGCTGACCGTGGAACAGGTGGCCGAGCTGCAGCGCAAATATCCGTCATAGCGCCTGGCGCAGACGCCCTGCCGACGGTAAAATGCCTGAGATTTCAAACCTTAGGAGGCAATTCATGGCACCTCACAGTGCATTTCGCTCGAGCCGCGAGCCCGCGAATCGCAGCTGCGTGAATCGGGGCTGGCGCGTTCCGGTGCGAGCTCTGGGTTGCATTGCGGCCGCTGCGCTGCTCATCAGCGCAGCCGGGTGCGCATCGAAGAAACCAGCCAATTCCAAGGTCCAGCCCTCTGAAGTCAAGATCTACGCGACTACGGACCTGCTGCAAAGCCAATACGCGTTCGTCGATTATGTGTGGATCACCTCCTGGCGCAGCGCCTTTACCTACCCGAGCTTCAAGTCCGAGACCGACGGCCTGGATGCCATGAAACGCGTGGCCTCCGACGCCGGTGCTAACGGGCTGATCAACGTGATCTGCATCGACACCCGGTCGAACCCGAAGCCATCCGACAAGGTCGACCTGAACTGCTACGGCGACGCGATCCACGTGAACTGAGTTTCCCGCCTCGCATCGCTGACACGCGGGTTTGCCGGCGATCCAACGCCGCTACCTTGCCCTGGAACGTTGTCTTAGCAGCCGCCCCACACAATGGACTTACAGCTCAAGAATCGCCGCGCCTTGATCACCGGCTCGACCTCGGGCATCGGGTTCGCCATTGCACGCGGCCTTGCCGCGGAGGGCGCACAGGTGACTATCACCGGTCGTACCCAGGCCGGGGTCGACGCCGCGCTCGAGCGCATGCGTAGCTCGGTTCCGGGTGCCAACGCCGATGGGGTCGCAGCAGACTGTGCGACGGTGGCGGGCGCCGAAGCGGTATTCGCGCGTGTCCCCGACGTCAACGTCCTGGTCAACAACCTCGGCATCTACGAGCGCAAGCCGTTTTTCGAGATACCGGATGCCGACTGGCTGCGGTTGTTCGAAGTCAATGTGCTGAGCGGCGTGCGCTTCGCGCGTCGCTATGGCCAGGGCATGGCCAAGCGCGGCTGGGGACGGGTGATCTTCGTCTCCAGCGAATCCGCGCTCAACGTGCCGCGCGAAATGGTCCACTACGGCATGACCAAGACGGCGCAGCTCACCATCACTCGCGGGCTGGCAATGGAACTCGCCGGTACCGGCGTGACGGTAAACGCACTGCTGCCCGGTCCGACGCGCACCGAGAACACCGAACGCCTGCGCGCCGAGCGCGCCAAGGCCGCAAAGATGACGGTGCCGGAGCTCGAGAAGGATTTTTTCGTCTCCTTCCGCCCCACCTCGTTGCTCAAGCGCTTCACTACAGCAGAAGAAGTCGCGAACCTCGCCGTCTTTCTGTGCAGCCCGCTGTCTTCCGCGACAAGCGGCGCGGCCATGCGCGCAGACGGTGGCGTGGTGAATCAGATCATGTAGCGACATCCGGGTCGGCGACCCGGTTCGCGTTGGGCCGGCGGGCGCGCACTGCCATCTGTTCGATGCGATGGGGGCGCGGATGGAGTAACGAGCTCGGACCCCGCGCCCCGTGCACGAGTGTCGAATCGGTACCGGACAGCGAGCTTCGCGCGTTGGACGCGCGGTGCGAGTCCTTCCGCAGTCCCCAGCAGGATAGCCGACGGCGTCTCCGGGCGCCCGGAGGGCTCCCAGGGGCGCCGCTCGATCAGAGCTTGCCAGGGATCTAGTTGGCCACTCTCAGCTCCGGGCGCTTGCCGTGACCGAAGAACTGTTCGTCCTCGGTCGATCCCTCCAGCGCGGTCAGCGAGGACCGCCCGGCCTGCACCACCTGAGTGATCTCGTCGAAATAGCTGGTTCCGACCTCGCGCTGGTGCTTGACCGCGGTGAACCCTCGCTCCGCCGCCGCGAACTCCCGCTCCTGCAGCTCGACGAAGGCGCTCATGTTCTTGCGCGCGTAGCCGTGCGCAAGGTCGAACATCGAATAGTTGAGCGAATGGAATCCGGCCAGCGTGATGAACTGGAACTTGTATCCCATCGCGCCGAGCTCGCGCTGGAACTTCGCGATCGTCGCGTCGTCGAGGTTGCGCTTCCAGTTGAACGACGGCGAGCAGTTGTACGCCAGCAGCTTGCCGGGAAACTTCCGCTGGATACCTTCGGCGAACTGCCGCGCGAAGTTGAGATCCGGCGTGCCCGTCTCGCACCACACCAGGTCCGCGTACTCGGCGTAGGCGAGGCCGCGTGAAAGGGCCTGCTCGAAGCCATTCCTGACGCGATAAAAGCCTTCGACGGTGCGCTCGCCGGTGAGGAACGGCTTGTCGTTCTCATCGATGTCCGAGGTGACCAGGCTGGCGGCCTCGGCGTCGGTGCGGGCGAGCAGGACCGTCGGCACTCCCAGCACATCCGCAGCGAGTCGCGCGGCGATGAGCTTCTGCACGGCTTCCTGCGTCGACACGAGCACCTTGCCGCCCATGTGGCCGCATTTCTTCGCGGACGCAAGCTGGTCCTCGAAGTGCACGCCGGCCGCGCCCGCTTCGATCATGGCTCGCATCAGCTCGTAGGCATTGAGCACGCCACCGAATCCGGCCTCCGCGTCCGCGACGATGGGCGCGAGGTAGTCGATACCGCCCGTCTTTCCGCTCTGGTGCGCCTCCATGTGCTGGATCTGGTCCGCGCGCAGCAGCGTGTTGTTGATCCGCCGGACCACCGTAGGCACGCTCGAGACGGCATAGAGCGACTGGTCGGGATACATCGACAGGCTGTCGTTGGCATCCGCCGCGACCTGCCAGCCGGACAGATAGATGGCCGACAGACCCGGCCTTTACTTGCTGCAGGGCCTGGTTGCCGGTCAGCGCGCCCAGCGAGTTGACGAAGGGCAGCTCGTGCATGCGCTTCCACAGCTTCTCAGCGCCCAGACGCGCGATCGTGTGCTCGATGTGCACGCTGCCGCGCAGGCGGATCACATCCTCCGCGCCGTAGCCGCGTTTGATCCCGGCCCAGCGCGGGTCGCTGCTTCCAGTCGATTGCGCAGCGTCTCTGCTGCGGTGGCGCAGAGTGGTGTTGTCGGTAGTCATCGGAGCTTCCTTTCAGTGGTGAGACGGTGGAACCGTGTTTGATCGCGAAGCGGTACGGAGCTATCCTAGCCACGCAAAGCTGCAAACTTCACAAATAGAAATTTCACAAGGTAAAGTTGACAGATAAGCTGCAGCAGGCTTTCACAGGCGCGATTTCACGGGAATGGTCATGGCACGCATAGTCAGGAAGAGCCACTTTCTGGGCGCGAAGCTGCGCGCCCTGCGCAAGCAGAACCACATGACGCTCGAGGAGCTGTCGACGCGCTGCATCCAGATCGACACACAGGCGGCGCCCTCGGTGTCGTATCTGAGCATGATCGAAAGCGGACGGCGCGTTCCCTCGGAGGACGTGCTCATGCTGGTCGCGCGAGGTGTTCCAGCGCGATGTCGCGTGGTTTTTCGACCAGAACTCCGAAATCGCGCCGATGAGGGCGGCGCCAGGCAGCCGGCGGTGCGGCCCGGGTGCCGCTCGAGCCTTCATTCCTGTTCTCGAGGGAGCTCCTGCAGTCGGCAATCCCGGAGCTGCTGTCGCAGACCGGCACCTCCGGACGCCAGTTCGCACATCTGCTGATCCGCTCCTATCAGGAGAGCTCGCGCAACGAATTCCCGGATCTGGAGCGGGCCGCGGAGGAGGTCGGCAAGCGCGCGTTTCCGCTGAGCGTGGACGACGTGACCAGCCTGTGCGAGGCAGCATGGCCTGGAGCTGCGCTGGTTCGAGAGAAAGCCCGTTCTCACGCGCAACCAGGACCGCGAAGTGCGCAGCATGGTGCGCTCGTTCTTCGAGCCGCCGGGTACGGTGTTCCTCAACAAGGCCCTGCAGGCCGATCCCGCGCGGCTCAAATTCGACCTCGCCTCCCACATCGCCCACAAGGTGCTGCACGGCGGCGATGGCATGAAGTCGGCGCACGCGACCGGAGGTGAGATGGGCGGCAGCCCGGAAAGCGGGGCGGGCGTCGGCGGCATGGACCCGAAGGATGTGCTGCACGCGTGGCGCGATTTCGAATGCAGTTTCTTCGCCGGCGCGCTGCTGTGCCCGAAGCTGCCGTTTCGGCGCCTGCTGACGCGCGAGCGCTACCGCGTCGAGGTGGGGGAGAAGCTCGAGCTCACTCCCGCGGTCGTCATGCGGCGGATGACGAAAGTGTCGCCCTACCCCTATTGGCATTTCTTCGATGCCTATCCGCCCGGCCTGCTGCGTGCCGTCTATCGCGGCAACGGCATTCCGCTGCCCTGGGGCAACATGACGCAGGTATCGGACCCGTGTCCCAACTGGGCCGTGTTCCGCCTGATCGGTGACGCCCGCGCCGCAGGCCGGCTCGCAGATCTCGGTGCTGCGCGAGGGCGACCGCTGGCTGCTGTACTGCTGCCACTCGCTGCGCGCCCGCGACATGGCCGGCAATCCGCACGTGCTGTCGGTCGGAATCGATCTGGCGCCGGCGCTCGAAGCCAATGGCGTGGACGCTACACAGGTCGTCGACACCATCGCCGATGAATGCACGCGGCGCGGAGGCAGCGCAAAGATCCCGAAGCCGGAAGCCGACGCGATTCGCGCGGTCGCCAACGTACTCAACATCGCGTGGGTGGAAGACTCGTTGAGCAGCAGCGCGAGGATCATCTGCCCGCGCAGCACGCGCTGCCCCCGGCTGGGAAACTGCGAGGGCGTGCATACCACTCGTGCACGCGACATCACCGATGTTCGTCAGGAGATTCTGGGTTCTCTGAAAGCGTGAGCGCGTATGCGCGTCGGCATATATCTCAGGATGCCTCCGCAGTCGTGGCAGGGCGGGTCGAGACGCGACTTCCACGAGGCCTTGCGCGGCCATGTAGGAGTGGACGTTGGGCAGCTTCTCGGCGACGGGCCGATAAGGACGCGGCGACTTTCCCGCGGGACAAAGTTGGATGTAGACTGAGGCTGGCATGATTCGGGAGCGAAAGGAGGCCAACTATGACGACCGTCCCGCGATGGCAAGCCAAAGGCGACTGGTTCAACGTCTGCAAATGCAGCATTCCGTGCCCGTGCGAATTCGCCCAGCCGCCGACCTTCGGAGACTGCGACGGCATTCTGGTCTGGCACATCCGCGAAGGTACCTACGGTGGGGTCGGGCTGGGTGGCTTCAGCGTGCTCGCGCTTGCCGCATTCCAGGGCAATATCTGGGCGGGCGCCAAGGTGACTATGGGCATCTTCATCGATGAGCGCGCCAACGACCAGCAACGCGAGGCGCTGCAGATGATCTTCGGAGGCCGCGCCGGAGGTTGGCCCGGACAGTTCGCACAAAGCATCGCCGAGGTGCGCGGAATCGAGTTCGCCCCCATCGAGTTCAACGTGGCCGGCGATCTCGCCGGATGGCGGGCAGCTATTCCGGGCCGCGTCGAGGCGACGGCGGAAGCGCTGGGCGGCCCCACAACGCTGCCGGGCCAGCGCGTCCAGACGTTGAACCCGCCCGGCTCCGAGGTCGGCCCCAATGCCGTCGCGACGTGGGGGACCGCAAAAGTGGATCGGGCCGACAGCTTCGGTTTCAAGTGGAGCCGCAGCGGACGCTCGAGCAAGCACATCCCGTTCGCGTGGAACGGACCGGATTGATTCGATGCCAGTCGTGATCGGTCGCTTGGCGAGCGGCCGCTCACGCCCATCAGTCAGCACGTTGTAGCCGGCCACCCGGCACCGGCGCCGCGACGGCAACATGTTCCCGAACTGCCGTCGAGCGACTGCGCATCTACGCAACCGCCGCAGCAATCCCTGCCAAGGGTGACATCGCGTGGACGTCCAATCGCTGCTTCGAGGCCCCGCACCGCGCGAGCGCGTTCCGCTGCTGGTTGCACTCGGTCTGGTGGTCACGCTCGCTTGGGGTTACCTGCTCTACATGGGCTGGGGCATGGAGCACATGGATGTCGGCATGGATATGGCCATCATGCCGCGGATGACGCAGTGGGCCGCACCCGATCTGGCGCTCGTGTTCCTGATGTGGGCGATCATGATGATGGCGATGATGCTCCCGTCTGCCGCACCCATGATCCTGATTTTCGCCGCAGTCGACTGGCAGCGCCAGGGAGCACGCGCACACGGGCTCCGCGTGTGGGCGTTCGTGGCCGGCTACGTGACCGTATGGACGGCATTCAGTCTGCTCGCGACGCTGCTCCAGTGGGGCTTGCTCGAGGCCCGTTTGGTGTCGCCCATGATGCGCACCAGCAGCCCGCTGCTGGGTGGGGTTCTGCTGATCGCAGCGGGCGCATACCAGTTCACGCCTCTGAAGCGCGCCTGTCTCGCCGCATGCCGCTCGCCCCTAGCATTCATCCTAGGCCAATGGCGCGCCGGAACCACGGGGGCGTTCGCAATGGGCCTCCACCAGGGTACCTATTGTGTCGGCTGTTGCTGGGTGCTCATGGCGCTCCTGTTTGTGCTCGGCGTGATGAACGTCCTGTGGATCGCGGCTCTCGCCGCGTTTGTCCTGGCCGAGAAGAGCCTGCCGGGCGCGCGCTGGCTGGGCTCCGCTAGCGGAGCTTTGCTCGTCGTGTGGGGAGGCTTGGTGCTGTGGGGTGCCGCACGCCTCGCCTGAGCTGTGACGCGAGCCGCCGTCTCCGCCGCCTAGGATCAGCTGCTCGATCCGCGCACGCGGAAGGATGCGTCGACCGTTGCCTTCAATCCGATCAGATCGAAGATACGGCGCAGGTCGAGATTGTCTTCGACGGCATCCGCCAGCCGATCGATCGCCGCCTCACGCAACTGGAAGTAGTCCATTGGAGATGGGCGCGGGAGGCCGGCCCAGCGCAGCAGCGCATCGCGTGCAGTCTCGCTTTCGAACAAGCCGTGCAGGTAGGTGCCGAGGACGAGGCCGTCGTCGGACATGGCTCCGTCGGGGCGCTCGTTCAGGTATGCAACGGGTCGTTGAAGCCCAGGCCCGGTAGTGACGCCGGCATGAATTTCGTAGCCGCTGACGGGCGCATCTTCCAGCGTCAGATGGCCCACACGTTGCGCAGCTGTTTGTCAGGTTCCAGCACGGTCTCGATGTCGAGCAGTCCAAGCCCGCGGCTCGCGCCTGCCGCACCCTCGATGCCGAGCGGGTCGTGCACTTGCTGTCCGAGCATCTGCAAGCCGCCGCAGACGCCGATCACCTTGCCGCCGTAGCGCAGATGGCGCCGCAACGACGCTTCCCAGCCGTTGGTGCGCAGCCAGCCGAGGTCAGCACGCACGCTCTTGGTGCCGGGCAGCATGATGAGGTCGGCGGGTGGAATCGGCTCGCCCGGGCCGACAAAGTGCAAGTCCACTTGCGGGTGCAGGCGCAGCGGATCGAAGTCGGTGTGGTTGCTGATGCGCGGCAGCACCGGCACGATCACCTGCAGTATGTGGCTGCCGCTCTGGCCGTCTTGCGGTGTATCGATAGCGTCCTCCGCCTCGAGGTGCAGTCCATGCAGGTAGGGCAGCACGCCGAGCACCGGTTTGCCGGTGCGCTGCTCCAGCCAGTCGCAGTCCGGGCTGGAGCAGCGCGAGGTCGCCGCGGAAGCGATTGATGACGAAGCCCCTCACGCGCGCCTGCTCCGCTTCGGACAACAGCTCCAGCGTGCCGACCAGATGGGCGAACACGCCGCCGCGATCGATGTCGGCGATCAGCAATCACCGGGCAATCCACCGCTTCGGCGAAGCCCATGTTGGCGATGTCGCCCTCGCGCAGATTGATTTCGGCCGGCTGCCAGCGCCCTCGACCATGACCACGTCATACTGCGCGCTCAAGCGCTCGTAGGAGCTGAGCACCGCCTCACGGGCGTTGCTTTTGTAGTCGTGATAGTCGCGCGCGTTCATGGTTGGCGACGGCGCGGCCATGGATGATCACCTGGGCGCCGGTATCGCTGTTGGGCTTGAGCAGCACCGGATTCATGTCGGTGTGCGGTTCGAGGTCCGCGGCCTGGGCCTGCACCGCCTGGGCGCGGCCGATCTCGCCGCCGTCGGCGGTCACCGCGCTGTTGAGCGCCATGTTCTGCGGCTTGAACGGCGCCACTCGCACTCCGTGCCGCCGCAGCCAGCCGGCACAGCGCCGTCACCAGCGTGCTCTTACCGGCGTCCGACGTGGTGCCCTGCACCATCAACGCCGTCGCTGGCATCACCGCCTCCCGCCTGCGGACACGGTCAGCCGTAGCATCCTACGCGCTGCCGCCGGCAACCCAGCGGTCCACGATGTCGCGCAGCTGCATCAGTCCGTCGGTGAGCGCGGCCGGGCCGGGCTGCAAGATGTCGGCCGATTTGATCTCGTACAGATGGCCGGAGCGCACGGCGGGAATGTCTTGCCACCCGGGACGCTGGGCCACTTGCTCGGGGCGGAACTTCTTTCCGCACCAGGAGCCGATGATGACGTCGGGCTGGCGGCGCACCACCTCGAACGGATCGGCGATGATGCGCTCCCGCGCCAGCGGTGCGGCGGCCAATTCCACGAAGCAATCGCTGCCTCCCGCGAGATCGATCAGTTCCGAGACCCAGCGGATTCCCGAGATCAGCGGGTCGTTCCATTCTTCGAAATACACCCGCGGCCGGCGCTGCATGCGCTGGGCGGCCCGTCTCGCGTTGCCGAGTTCCGCCTCCAGGCGCGTAACCAGTGCCTCCGCGGCGTCGGCTGCTCCCACCAGCGCACCGAGCACGGCTACCATGTCCAGGATTCCTTCCACCGAGCGATGGTTGAAGACGTGCACGGTGAGCCCGCGCCGGATCAGCTCCATCGCGATCTCGGCCTGCAGGTCGGAGAAACCCAGCACGAGGTCCGGCTCGAGCGCGAGGATCTTGTCGATCTTGGCGCTGGTGAACCCCGACACCTTGGGTTTTTCCCGCCGCGCGCGGGCCGGGCGCACGGTAAACCCCGAGATGCCCACGATGCGGTCCTCCTCCCCGAGCAAGTAGAGCGTCTCCGTGGTCTCTTCCGTGAGGCACACGATGCGGCTGGGAAATCTGTCGCGGGAAGGCGAAGTCACGAGCGCAGCGTCAACGCCGAAATAGCGCCGCGCAAGCGGCCGGATTCGACGGGAAGTAGAAGTGGATGTAAGAGGCGAGCAGGCTTCCCACGCGGTATACCGCCTCGGCTGTCGGACCGCCGCGCGGGCAGCGCCCTCGCCCCAGCGGCGACAAATCGGACTCGAGCTGCGAGTGATGAAACGTATGCCCGCGCAGCGTGCCCTGCGGCAGATCGACGCTCTGCAAGCCGAGGCTCGTCAACCTCGGCTGCATCAGTGCATCGCCGCGCATCAGTCCGGCCATCTGCGCGCCATGTCCTTCGGTTGTGGTCAATCGGTCCAGAGCGTAGAGCATGCCGCCGCATTCCGCCAGGACCGGCTTGCCTTGGCGGTGATGCGCGCGAATGGCGGATTTCATGCTCGCGTTTCCCGCCAGCCGATCCAGATGCAGCTCCGGATAGCCGCCCGGCAACCACAGGCTGTCCACCACCGGCAGAGCGTCATCTTCCAGCGCCGAGAAGAACACCAGTTCGGCGCCCATCCGGCGCAGCAGTTCGACGTTCGCTGGATAGATGAAGGAGAACGCCGCATCGCGCGCCACGCCGATGCGCACGCCTTCGAGCAACGGAGGGACAGCGGCTTCGTGTTGTGGGTAAAACGCAACGGGCGGCGGAGTCGGCCATTCGGCGGCAGTCGCGAGCGCCTGAGCGGCCGCTTCCAGCCGGGTTTCGATGTCGGCGATTTCCTGCGCTTGCACTAGCCCCAGGTGACGATCGGGCAGGGCAAGGCGCGCATCTTCGGGGAGATGCCCGAGATAGCCGACTCCGTTGGGAACGCTCTGCGCTAACATCGCCCCGTGGCCCGGCCCAGCGACCCGATTGGCTATCACGCCGGTGAGCTGGATGTCGTCGCGGTACGTAGCCAGGCCGTGAGCGAGGGCGCCGAAAGTCTGCGCCATGGCTGCCGCGTCGATCACAGCGAGGACCGGCAACCCGAAGCACGCTGCCAGATCGGCGCTGCTCGGCTCGCCGTCGAACAGACCCATCACGCCTTCGACCAGGATCACGTCCGCACCGCCAGCGGCCTGGTAGAGCAGTTGACGGCAGTTCGGTTCGCCCACCATCCACAAGTCGAGCTGGTGCACCGGAGCGCCCGAGGCTTGCTCCAGGATCATCGGGTCGAGGAAGTCCGGCCCCACCTTGAACACACGGCAATGCAGCCCGCGACGGCGGAAGTGGCGCGCGAGACCAGCAGTGACAGTCGTCTTGCCCTGACCAGAGGCCGGCGCGCTCACCAGCAATGCCGGCGTGTGCCGAATTCCAACAGAGTTGGGCCCCTCGCCGCGCACGTTAGTCCATGGGGCACCAGAGAGATGAGCGGCCAATGTAGCGGTCGTCGCAATGCGGTGTCAACAACGCTGTTTGACACGATGCTGCGCTGCCTGTGGGCCGATACAGACGTGCGGATGCGGGTGTGCGCAGGTCCGCTCTTGCGGCGCGCACGCTGGTGGTCTATAAAGCCAGCAGCAGCGCATGTTCTAGGGGGAGAGGAGCCATGTTCGACGACACGCTTGCCGGCCAACAGATTGTCCGCGACCGCGGCCAGCTCGCCGCGCTGTGGCCCGCCCTGGCGGCTATCGCGCTGGGGTTGTCGATTCTCTACGTCGTGGGATTTGCCGGTGCGCAGACCATTCACAACGCGGCCCACGATACGCGCCACAGTTTGAATTTCCCGTGCCACTGACAGGCGCGCGGTCGCGCGGACTGTCTCTGCGCGGCGTGCTGCTGCCGGCTCTGCTCGCTGCGATCGCTGCCGGCGTGGTGGCTACGGTGTTGCAGCAGATCTTCCTGGTCCCGCTGATCCTCCAGGCCGAAAGCCTGGAGGTCGCGGGAGACTTGCATGCCGTGGCCGAAGCCGGTCTTCAGCGTGCCGCCTATACCTTGGTGTTCAACTGTCTCGGCGCTTTTGGGTTCGCGCTGCTGCTGGCGGGCTGCTATGCGCTGCGCGGCGGCGTCACCGCGCGTCAGGGGCTGCTGTGGGGTCTGGCTGGCTTCGCCAGCTTCTCGCTTGCGCCGGCGGTGGGGCTTCCGCCCGAGCTGCCGGGAATGCAGGCGGCAGATCTGTTTGCGCGGCAGATCTGGTGGATTCTGACTGCCACGACGACCGCGGCCGGGTTGGCGTGCGTGGTCTTCTCCAGGTCACCGCTGCTGAAGCTCTTCGGGGTGGTGGTGATGGCGGTGCCTCACATCGCCGGAGCGCCGGAAGTTCTCCAGGCGCACACTGCCATTCCGGCGGGGATGGCGCGCGCGTTCGCGTTCGGTTCGCTTGCCGTCTCGGCCGCGCTGTGGTTGATCCTGGGTTGCGCGACCGCCGCGTTGATGCAGCGGTTCACAGTGGCAGGAGTCCGAAGATGAAAGCTCGGCCGGCGTGCGGCTATGGGTGCTTGCTGGCAGCGGCATTGATCCTGCTCGCGGGTAGTTTGCAGGCCGAAGACTGGAAGCCGGTCTCGGTCGACGACAAGGGGAAGGGCGTCTACGTCGACCGCGACCGCATATTCCGCGTCGGCTCGTTCGTGACTTTGTTCATGCGCGAGACCGTGCTCCCCGAGGACGTGGCGGATAAAGGTGCGTTGCGGCGGGACATCGCGTTGCGCATCGATTGCGGCAAGCCCGAGGCGCTGGTCGCCTACGGCGACGTGGTATTCAAGGACGGGTCCAAGCTGCGCTTCTTCGGCGAGAGCCAGCTCAACAAGTACGCCAAACCGGCCCGCCTCCCGTTCATCGCGACAAGTCTCATCGCCTCGCTGCAGCGAGACCTGTGCGCGGCTCCCCGCGAAACGCTGGTCGAGCTGGCGCGCGACGCCGAGGACACGCGCACGCAGCTCAACATCGCCAGCATGAGCCGCAGCGGCGACGAGGTGCGGGCCTGGCTGCGTTACGACTATCCCGTGATCGCGCTCGACATGCCCTACCGCAATCCCTATGGCTCGAAGCGCAAGCTCATGTCGTTCCGCTGCACCAAGGGCGAGTACGCCGTGCTCGGAAGCTTCGACTTCGACGAGGACGAAGTCATCTCCGACGGCACCGTAGTTCCGCAGCCTGTCTACGAGAAGGTGGACGACGCCGCCTCGGCCGAGCTCTTGCGTCTGTTGTGCGAGAGTCCCGACAAACTGCAGCGCCTGCCCGCGGCGCAGACCGTCCGCGCCAAACCCAAAGCCTCGGAGCTGCCGCTCGACCCGGTGCCAGCGGAAGTCCCGGCGGCGTTGAAGGAGGCGCTCGACCGCGCGGCCGGCGGCGCAAAGGCGCTGCCGCTCGGGATACGCCGGGCAACGATCGAGACGGTGAGCGCGGCCCCCAGCGGCAAGAACCAGAACGTCGACGGAGGAAAGGACATTCCAGGGGCGCGGCGGCGGGCTGGTCCTCACCAGCGCGAAGGCGCCCGAATACGCTTTCGAGGATCTTTCGCTGTATGGTTTGATCACCGTCGGTTCCCGCTCGAATTTTGCACGCGGCGGCGCATCGCGCAAGCTGGAGCGCCTCGAGTTCTCGGGCACTCTGGTGCCGGCAAAGGCGGGCGAAGGATTCAGCTACGAGCTCGGCTACAGCACCACCGATAGCGTGGATGGACGCAGCCAGAGCCGCTCCCGCACGGAGTGCAAGCTCGGTCTCGCACAACCCGCAGCGAGAGTCAACGCCAAGCTGACCGGAGACGCCATCCCGGTCGAATGCGAAACCGCCATGGAGGGCCGGCCGTCGAGCCGGATGCGCGGCTGGCTGCTGCTCGATGCGGGCTGGTACTTCCAGGAGCTGTTCGAGACCGGTGCTTACCGCGGTCAGAGCAAGCTGGTGGACGTGGAAGCGAACTAAAGCCGCAACTCGCTCAATCGAGCGCAAACAGCATCAGGTGCTGCCAGGGCAGCTCGCGCACCGTCTGCTTCCATCTCAGACCCACCGCCTGCATCTCCTTCACCGCCTGTGCTTCGCTCATCTTGTGCGCGGCCAGGATCGGGACGGCCGGAATCCTCCGCGCGGTATTCGACCAGCGCGACGCGCCCACCGGGCTTCAGGGCCCGCGCGATGGCGGTCATCATCTCACGCGGGTGCGAGAACTCGTGATACACGTCCACCATCAACACCAGGTCCACGCTCGCGGGCGCCAGCTTCGGATCTTCGATGCTACCGAGCAGAGGCTTGACGTTGCGGATCCCGTTCGCGCGCTGCTTGTCCTCGATCATGCCGAGCATCTCGGGCTGGATGTCGACCGCGATCACTGTTCCCTGCGGCACCAGAGGCGCGATGCGGAAGCTGAAGTAGCCGGTGCCGGCGCCGATGTCTGCTACCACGTCGGCCGGCTTCAGGCCGAGAGCGCGGATCAGCAGGCTGGGGCGCTCCTCGGATTCGCGCTCCGGCCGGTCGAGCCAGCCGGCGCCAGGGTGTCCCATGACCCAGGCGATCTCGCGGCCCATGTAGAACTTTCCACTGCCGCCAGCCGTGCGCGAAGGCCCGGTTGCGTAGATGGCTTCCGCGCCCTGCACTGGGGACAAGGCGGGCCCGAGGCCCATTCCGAGCAAGGCGACCAGCAACAGCAGGGTAGCGCAGAGCGTGCGGAGCATGGAGTCGGCTTCCAACAGCGTCGGTCTTTGGCTCAGACCGCGCTGCACCCCTCGCGTTCGCGTCAATCGGAGGATGCCTAAATTGACACCGCAGCCGGCTCTGTCAATAATCCGCGCAGGGACACCGCTGCTCCCGGAGGCTAACCATGACCGTGGACGTTTTCTCGGCCAAGAAACTCGAGCGTCAGGTTCGCGTCGATCCGAAGTCGACCGGGATCATCGTGATCGACATGCTCAACGAGTTCTGCAAGCCGGGTGGGGCGATGGTCCTGCCCGGCTACGAGGCGCTGGTCCCGCCGCAGAAGAAGGTGATCGAAGCCGGGCGCCAGGCCGGCTGCCCGATCGTGTTCGTGGTCGACACTCACCGCGCGCAACATGCGCCAGGAGCGCGAGTTCCTGAAGCGCACGCCGCACTGCATCGAGGGCACCTGGGGCGCGCAGGTGATCGAGGATCTCGATCCGCGCCCCGACGATATCTATGTGGTCAAACGCCGCTATTCGGCCTTCTTCAACACCGACCTCGACCTGACCCTGCGCGACCTGCAGTTGAACACGCTCGTGGTGTTCGGCGTGGTGACCAACATCTGCGTGCGCTCGACCGTGCACGATGCCTTTTTCCTTGGCTACCAGGTAATCGTTCCGGAGGATTGCGTTGCCGCGACCGGGCCGCGCGAGCAGGCCTCGTCGCTGTACGACATCGCGACGCACTTCGGCATCGTGACCGGCAGCGACGAGCTGACCGCCGCGCTCCTGCGCAGCGCACCGCTCCAGAATCGCATCGCGGCGTGAGCCGCTCAGGGGCCCGGACCGAAGTCCTGGGGACCTGACAGCCCGACATGGCGTCCTCTGCCTGCTGAGACAGGGTGAGGGGCTGTGATCGAAGCATGACTCTGCTCAAACGGGAGACCACCATGTCGAACGACGCATCCAACAACAACACCTTCTCCAACTCACGCCGACGGCTTCTGCAGGGCGCTGCGGCGGGCGCGGCCACGCTGGGCATCGGCTTCCCCTACCTGGTTCGTGCCGCGGACACGATCAAGGTCGGCGTGCTGCAGCCCCTGTCCGGCGGCCTGGAGAGCCTCGGCCAGCAGGGCGTGGAGGGCACGCAGCTCGCCGTAGAGGAGGCCAACGAAGCCGGCGGCGTGCTCGGACGCAAGCTCGAGCTGGTCATCGCCGACGACAAGACCGACCCCAAGACCGCGGTGGAGCGAACGCGCGAGCTGATCCAGCGCGACAAGGTGATCGCGATCTTCGGCCCGGTGACCAGCGCCAACCGCGACGCCATCGCGCCCACGGTGGAGCGCTTCAAGACCCCGTTGTTCTACGCCACCGACTACGAAGGCGGCGTGTGCAGCCGTTACATCATCTGCTACAGCGGACTGCCGGAGCAGTGGGTCAGCCCCTTCGTCCCCTATCTGAAGCAGAACTACGGCGACACGTTCTTCCTGTTCGGCAGCGACTATGTGTGGCCGCGCAAGATGAACGAAGCGGTCCGCATGTCGGTGGAGCAGGCCGGCGGCAAGGTGGTGGGAGAGGAGTACACGCCGTTCGGCGTCAAGGACTTCACCAGCACGGTGCGCAAGATCGAGCAGTCGGGTGCCAAGGTGCTGGTGCTCGACGTGGTCGGAGCGGATGCCATCACTTTCGTCAAGCAGTTCGCGGCCGCCGGCGGCAAGACCAAGACCAAGCTGGCCTGGCTCGGCTACAGCGAAAACTACATCCCGGGGCTGACCCGGGACGAGTCCGAGGGCATCGTCACCGTGGCCAACTTCATCAGCACGCTGGACAAGCCCGAGGCCAAGGCCTTCGCCGCCAAGGTGCGCAAGCGCTTCGGCGACGACGCCATCGTCAGCAACACGGTGGACGCCCACTACATGCTGACGCGCTTCTTCATCGAGGGCATCAAGCGCGCCGGCTCGGTCGACAAGGAGAAGATCATCGACGCGGTGACAGGGTTCCAGCTGCAGTCCGGCAACGGCATGGTGCGGCTGCGGCCAGAGGACCGCCATGCCGATCTGAACGTGGTCATCGCCGAGACGCGCAACCAGAAGCAGGTGCTGCTCAAGGACCTGGGCGCGATCAAGGCGTCCAGCCAGTGCAAAGCGTGAACCGGCGCGAGGCGAGAGGCCAAAGGGCGTAGGGCGGAGGATACGGCGGGCTGAGGCCGGCCCTTTTATTGCCGTGACGCAACCTCTCCTCGAAGTACGCGCGGTCACCAAGGACTTCGGCGGACTGCACGTGCTTGCGTGGCGTCAACCTGGCGATCGGCAACGGGGAGTTGCGCTGCATCATCGGTCCCAACGGTTGCGGCAAGACCACGCTGTTCAACATCATCAGCGGCACTTTTCCGCCCGACCTCCGGAACAGTGCTGTTCCGAGGCGAGGACATCACCGGCCGGTCGCCGCATCTCGATCAGCCGGCTGGGCATCGCGCGCAAGTTTCAGGTGCCGGGCATCTATCCCTCCCTGGCGGTGGCGGAGAACCTGGAGGTCCCGCTGGTGAGCCGCGCGCGGCATCGCCGGCCCCTGGACGTTGCTGCGGGCCGGGGCGCGTGCCGCGCCGCGACTGCGGGAGCTGATCGCGCGCTTCGGCCTGCAACGCAGCGCGCTGCGTGCGGCGGGGGCCCTGCCGCACGGGCAGAAGCAGTGGCTCGAGATCGCGATGCTGATCGGCAGCGACGCGCAAATCCTGCTGCTCGACGAGCCGACCGCCGGTCTGTCGGCGGCGGAGACCTCCGCCACTGTGGACTTGATCCGCGAGCTGCAGCACAGCCATGGCATCGCGGTGCTGGTGATCGAGCACGACATGAGCTTCGTGCGCCAGCTCGAATGCCCGGTGATCGTGATGCTGCGCGGCGAGGTGCTGTTCGAGGGCACTTACGCGCAAGCCCAGGCGCATCCGGAAGTGCGGCTAGGCGTATCTGGGCCACGCAACGGCATGCTGAGCATACGCGCGCTGACTGCCGGCTATGAGGGCGGCGGAGATGTGCTCGAAGGCGTCGATCTCGACATCGGCGCCAGGGAATCGGTGGCGCTGCTGGGGCGCAACGGCATGGGCAAGACGACCTTGCTGCGTGCCGTCATGGGCCACCTGCGGCCCAAGTCAGGAGAGGTCCGGTTGGATGGCGAGGACCTCACTGGGCGCCCGCCCTTCGCCGTCAGCAACGCGGGCGTGGCCTACGTACCGCAGGGCCGCGAGATCTTCGCCGACTTCACCGTCGAGGAGAACCTGCTGCTCGGCTTGCTGGGCAAGAAGGGTACGCGCGCCCGGGTGCCGGACGGGATCTACGCCCGCTTCCCGATCCTCGCCGAACGGCGTGGCCAGAAGGGCGGCACTCTGTCGGGCGGCGAGCAGCAGCAGCTCGCCATCGCCCGCGCCATCATCAGCCGTCCGCGCCTGCTTCTGCTGGACGAGCCGACCGAAGGCATTCAACCGTCCATCGTCCAGTCCATCGCGGTCAGCGTAGCTGCCATCGCCATCGAGGAAGGCATGAGCGTACTGCTGGTCGAGCAGAACATCGACCTGGTGCTGGGGCTGACTACGCGCTGCCTGTTCATCGAGAACGGACGCATCGTCGATCAGTGCGCGACTGCGCGGCTGCGCGAGGATAGCGCGCTGCTCGATCGCTACCTCTCGGTCTGAGAGGCGCCGATGACCCAGATCGTGATCGTCGCGCTGGACGCATCCAACTTCATCCTGGCGCTGCTGCTGGTGACGCTCGGCCTGGTGATCATCTTCGGGCTGATGAACGTGATCAACATGGCGCACGGCGAGCTGTTCCTGCTGGGCGCTTATTGCGTGGTGCTGGTGCAGCAGCATGGCGGCAGCTTCTGGCTGGCGCTCGTGCTGGCGCCGCTGCTGCTGGCGGCGATCGGCCTCGCCATCGAGGAGCTGGTGATCCGGCACGTGTACCACCGCTTCATCGACACGATCCTCGCCACCTGGGGGCTGTCGCTGGTCATCAAGCAGGCGGTGGTCATCGCCTTCGGGCCCACCGCCAGGCAGGTGGACGGCCCGCTGCCGCAGACAGTGGAGCTCCTGGGCACGCTGTACCCTGCCTATCGCTGTTCATCATGGCCGTGGCGGTGGTGGTCGCAGGTGCGACCTTTCTGCTGTTCTACCGGACCAACCTGGGGCTGGCGGCGCGCGCGGTGATCGCCAACCGCAGCATGGCCAGCAGCCTGGGCATCAACACGCGCCGCATGGATCGAATGACCTTTGCATTGGGGTCGGCGCTGGCCGGCCTCGCGGGCGCGGTGATGGCGCCGCTGATGAGCGTCGATCCGCAGATGGGCGTTGGCTTCTTGATTCCGGCCTTCCTCTCCATTCTGGTCGGCGGCGCCGGCACGTTGCTCGGCGCGTTGCTGGGCACCACGTTGATCGCTGGCGCCAGCACCGTCGTCTCGAGTATCTGGAGCCAGATCGCCGCACAGATCGTGGTGTTCGCCCTGGCCATCGTGGTGATCCGCCTGTTCCCGCAGGGGCTGACCGGAGGCCGACGCTGACATGCGGTCGCCGACGTATGGCGATCGCGTTGAGCGTCGCGGTGTGGGCAGTGCTCATCGCATTGCCGGCTGTGTTGAGCGAGTGGCGGCTGTCACAGCTCGCCCAGCTGATGAGCTACGGCATTTTCGCGATGAGCCTGTCTTTTGTCTGGGGACAGGCGGGGCTGCTGTGCTTCGGACAAGCCATCTTCTTCGGCGTGGGCGCTTACGCCATGGCGCTGATCACCAAGGGCATGATCCCGGGCCTGGGTGCCGGGACGCTGATCGGGCTCGCGGCCGCTACCTTGCTGCCGGGCGTGATCGCCGCGGTGGCCGGGTGGCTGATGTTCCGCGGACGGGGCTTGTCTGGCGCCTACTTTGCCATCGTGACCCTGGCGGCGGCGGTGATCGCCGAGCGCGCGCGCCAGCCACTGGAAATTCATCGGCGGCTTCAACGGGCTGCTCGACGTGCCACCGCTGCGCTATGGGTTTGCTGCTCCGCATGCGGACCTGCTCGAAACCGTGCCGGTGTACTACGTGATGCTGGCTGCGGCTGCGCCTGGTGTACGCGCTCCTGCTTTGGCTGGAGCGCTCGCCGCTGGGCACGACGCTGCGGGCCGTGCGCGACAACGAGCAGCGCACTGCATACTTCGGCTTCGACGTGTCCGTGTACAAGACCGCCGGCCTGGCGCTGAGCGCGTGCTGTCGCCGGTTTCGCCGGCGGGCTGTTCGTGACGCAGTTCGGATTCGTTTCACCTGCGCTGATCGGCGTGCCGTTGTCCACCGAGGTGCTGATCTGGACCGCGCTGGGCGGCCGCGAGGTCTTGCTGGCTGCTTTCCTCGGGGCGTTGCTGGTTCGCTCGGTGGAGAGCGCGCTGTCCGACGCGCTGGGTTATTACTGGCTGTTGGCTCTAGGCGTATTGTTCGTCGCTTCGGTGGTGATTTTCCCGCGCGGTCTGCTGGGTCGCGTGCTGTGGCTGCCGCTGCCCGCCAGACTGGGGAAAGACGCGGATCATCCCGACGCCACGGCTGGGCGCTGCTCGGGGCGAATAACGCCGCATCCGCAGGAGCGAACCAACCGCAATCACTCGGAACTCCGGGTCGCTGCGCAGGCGTCGCGGAATCACGCCGCGACATCCGCAACGAGTGCGGATTGCGTGGCCTCCACCGCGTCGAGCAGCAGGCGCGGATCGTTGCGCGAGAGCCGCTGCGCGTCGGACAGCATCTGCCGCCAGAGCCGTGCTCGCGGCTGGCCGTGATACAGGCCGAGCATATGCCGGGCAATGGACCGCAGGGGCGTGCCGGCGGCAACCTGCTCACAAGCGTAGCGGTACATGGCGTGCGCCACTTGCTCGCGAGCCGGCACGGGCGCAGCCGCATCGAACAGGCGCGCGTCCACCTCCGCCAGCAGATAGGGATCGTGATAGGACGCCCGGCCGAGCATCACGCCGTCAGCGTGAGCGAGGTGATGCTCGATCTCCGGCCAGGTGTGGATGCCACCGTTGACGACGATCGCCAGCTCGGGGAATTCCCGTTTCAGCCGGTAGACCTCGGGGTAGCGCAGCGCGGGCACCTCTCGGTTGTCTTTCGGGCTCAGCCCTTTCAGCACGGCGTTGCGCGCGTGCACGATGAACGTCGTGCAGCCGGCCCCGGCCACCACTTCCACGAAACGGCGGGCGAAGTCGTAGTCTTCCATCCGATCGATACCGAGGCGGTGCTTGACCGTTACCGGAATCGAGACCGCTGCCCGCATCGCCTTCACGCAAGCGGCCACCAACTCGGGCTCGGCCATCAGGCACGCGCCGAACGCGCCGTGCTGCACGCGCTCCGACGGGCAGCCGCAGTTGAGGTTGATTTCGTCGTAGCCCCAGTGTTCACCGAGCCGCGCGCAATGGGCGAGCTCGGCGGGCTCGCTTCCGCCCAGTTGCAGTCCCACCGGATGCTCGTCCGGACTGAAGCGCAGGTGACGCTCAACGTCGCCGTGGATCAGCGCACCGGTGGTTATCATCTCCGTGTATACCAGCGCGTGTCGTGACAGCTGCCGGAAAAAGTACCGGCAATGCCGATCCGACCAGTCCATCATCGGCGCGGTGCACAGGCGGTGCGGAGGCGGTTGCATATTCGGGAAGGAACTATGGCCGGGATGATTGTGCGTCGAAGGCGCCAGTGTAGCGGGCCGCGGGGATCGGCACTCTGACAGCCGGCGCGCGCGGGAATGGGCGCGGGGCCGGGAAAAAAATAGTCCCGCCCGGGTGCAGTACCCGAGCGGGACTAAGCTCTAGCCTGGGGGTTGCAGAACTTGTCTATTCGTCGAAGGAGTCTGACCAGCGGCGCTGGGTTGTTTCGGTTTCCTCGAGAGCCAAGGCGTAGGCGTACTCGACCAGACGGGCCGCGTCCTCTTCCTCACCCTCGATAAACCGGCGCTCGTAATCAGCCACCTCCTGCATCAGTGCCTCGAGACGGGCGCACAAGCGTTCCGTTTGCTTGCGGTTCATCTCCCTGGCCACAAGGGCCTTGGCGTTCTGATAGTCGCGTTCGTTCAGGATTGGCCGGGCGTGGCTCGCCTCTGTCCTGACCTGCCTGCTTCCCATGATTGCTCCCTCGTCGAAATCGTGTCCCGGATATCCGGAAGGTTCAGACTAGGTATCGCAAACTTCAGGCCAGCCGAGGCCGGAGCTGTTAAAGGAATGTCAGCTATGATCAAGAGGTTGCGCGGGTCGCGAGCGCGAGTGAGGCCATACTGGCCGGCACCGGAAGAGCGGAGGAGGATTCCATGAACACTGCAGCCGAATCAACCACGGCCAAGGTGTCTCTGCGTATCTCGCCGGAGGAGCGGCAGACGCGCACGGACCTGGCGGCCTGCTATCGCCTGGTGGCGCTATATGGATGGGACGATCTGGTGTTCACTCACATCACTGCCCGCGTGCCGGGGCCCGAGCACCATTTCCTGCTCAATCCCTACGGCATGCTGTTCGAGGAGGTCACCGCTTCGAGTCTGGTGAAGGTCGACCTCGACGGTAACAAAATCACGCCATCCCCTTACGAGATCAACCCGGCTGGCTTCGTGATTCACAGCGCAGTGCATGCGGCGCGCGCGGACGCGCAATGCATCATCCATTTGCACACGGATGCCGGAGTGGCCGTCTCGGCGCAGAAGGACGGCCTGCTCGCCGTCTCGCAAAACGCGCTGTTCCCGATGGCCTCGCTTGCGTATCACGACTACGAAGGGATCGCGTTGCGCGACGACGAGAAGGCGCGCCTGGTGCGCGACCTGGGCGACCGGCAATTTCATGATCCTGCGCAATCACGGCACGCTGACGGTCGGTCCCAGCGTAGCCGATGCATTCCTGTACATGTTCGTGCTCGAGCGCGCCTGCCGGATCCAGCTTCTGGCCCAGTCCGGCGGCGCCGATCTGACCCGCGTGCCGCAGCCGATCGTGGACGGCATCGTGGACGATGCCCGGACTGCGACGCGCGGACTCGGCGGTCAGCTTGCCTGGCCGGGGCTGCTGCGCAAGCTCGATCGCATCGACCCTTCCTATCGCGACTGACGCCTGGCGTCGGTGCACCGTTTTGGGCGGCCACCGGGGGTAGTGCACTGGCGGTGAGCGCACGGGTGCTGCGTCGCGCACCAGATAAGCTTATCCACATTATCGTTAAATATCATAGATCTCAACTCTTATATTGAGTTTGAGATCGAGGAATATTGACGCGCCGCAAACATTGTCATAACTTGCGGCTGCAGTGCCCCTTCGCTCGCCAAACGGAGCTCTATGCCGCGCCCGATCGATCTGTGCCCCACGTCCGTCGTGCCGTGCGGAGCGGCAGGCTGCCCAAATTCCAACCTGGAGGATCGAGACATGCGCATGCCAAGCCGGATCGACCGTCGCCCCACCCGGGTCATGCTGGCCCTTGCCGTCACCGCTACCGTGCTGATCGCCTCGCCGGCCAGGGCGGTGAACCCCGTCACCGACGAAATGCTGCTCAATGCCCACAAGGAGCCGCTCAACTGGTTGATGGCGGGGCGCGACTACGCCGGCACGCGCTACAGCCCGCTGGCCCAGGTCAATACCAACAACGTGAAGCGCCTGGTGCCGGTCTGGAGCTTCTCTCTCGGCGTTCTCGATGCCCAGAACACCACACCGTTGATCCACGAGGGGGTGATGTACGTCACATCCTCTCACGCGCACATCTACGCGGTGGAGGCCGCCACCGGCAAGATGATCTGGCACTACGCGCATCCGTTGCCCGAAGGCATCGGCAAGTTCCTGTGCTGCGACCTCGGCAATCGTGGCGCGGCGCTGTACAAAGACAAGGTGTACTACACCACGCCCGATGCGCATGTCATTGCGCTCGACCGGGCTACCGGCAAAATGGTCTGGGACGTGGTGCTCGGCGATTGGACCAAGGCCTACACCATGACGGTCGCGCCGCTGGTGGTGAAGGGCAAAGTGGTGGTAGGCATGTCCGGCGCGGAATATCCCACGCGCCTCTACATCTCGGCGCGGAACAGCGAGACCGGCGACGAGGTGTGGCGCCGCTACACCATACCTGCGCCGGGCGAGCCTGGTCACGATACCTGGGGTGAAGGCAGCGTGGGCACCGAGAACGCCAAGTACGGCGGCGGCTCGGCGTGGATCACCGGCTCCTACGACGCGCAGCTCGACACGCTCTACTGGAGCACGGGCAATCCCAACCCCGACTGGGACGGCACCGATCGTAAGGGTGACAACCTGTACACCAACTCCACGCTGGCACTCAACCCCGATACCGGAGCCATCAAGTTCTACTACCAGTACACGCCCTGGGACGTGTGGGACTACGACGGCGTGAACGAAACTATTCTGGCCAGCATCGGTGGACGCAGGGTCTGGTTGCACGGCGACCGCAACGGTTTCCTGTATCAGATCGACCGCACCAACGGCAGCTTCATCTGGGCGAAGGAAATCTCGAAGGTCAACTGGGCCACCGGCTTCACCCCTCAGGGTCGGCCCATCATCGACCCGGAGAAGGTGCCAACCTACGACCGCAAGGCGATGGACGTTTGTCCGGCATCGGAGGGCGGCAAGTGGTGGAACCCGATGAGCTACAACCCGGTGGCCAAGGTCGTCGTAGTGCCCAGCCGCGAGATCTGCGCCGAGCTGAAGGCCGGCAAGACCGAGCGCGTCGAGGGCAAATACAACCTCGGGTTGTCCGAAGCGGATTGGGTGAAAGGCTACGGCCAGCTGGTCGGCTTCGACGCTGCGACGGGCGAGAAGAAGTGGACGGTGAAGGCGCCGTCGCCGTTCACCAGCGGCGTGCTGACCACCGGCGGTGGACTGGCTTTCGCCGGCACGCCCGAGGGCGAATTCAAAGCGTTCGACGTCAATACCGGGGCCGAGCTGTGGTCGTACCAGACCGGCTCCGGCATCGTTGGCAGCCCGGTCGCCTTCGCGATCGACAACAAGCAATACATCGCCGTGCCTTCCGGCTGGGGCGGCTGGACCGGCTGGGCGACCTGGGGCGGCAACGGCGGTGCCCCGCACCTGAAAGACAATCGCAAGGGCGGCTACATCACCGTGTTCGCCCTGTTCGACGTGAAGTGATGCTGCCGCAGCGTTCTGTTTTGGCGCGCGCCCCCGCGACGCGGACCGAACGATGAGAGTCAGCTTTCTCATCGCCATGGTGGTGACCGCGCTGATCTTCGTCTGGAAAGGCGGCGTGCAGGCCGAAGACCCCAACGACGCGGCGGCCGACGCTCAACTGGGCCGCCGGGTCTATCTCTGGGCCGGCTGTGGAAATTGTCACGGCGTCGATGCGCGCGGTGCCTGGCGCGGTCCGGATCTCACCGACCCGATGCTGCTGCGGGTGCGCACCGACCGGAACTTCTTCGACGTGATCAAGGACGGCCGGCCGGATACGATGATGGCTTTCTACCGTGACGAGCTGGCGGACGAGCAGATCGAACTGATCGTCGCGTTCCTGCGCGACGAAGGCGCGCAAGCGCGAGGCCGCTGGCCGGGCTGCCTCGCGATAGTCCGGGCCGGGCGGCTACAACATCCGTGGAAGACCATGCAGAGAACCGCTCGCACCTTCGCCTCGATTGCAGCAGGGATGTTGGCGTGCACAGCCATGTCCTTTGCGCAGCAGAACGCTAACCCCTATGCCGACGCCGAGCATGTTCAAGCCGGCAAGAAGCTGTACGTCAGTGCCGGCTGCATCGCCTGCCATGGCGGCAATGCGCGCGGTGCCGTCGGCCCCGACCTCACCGACGACGAATGGCTGCGCCCGTTTTCGATTCAGATGGTGTACAACACCATCGCGAACGGCCGCTCCGGCACACTCATGTCGCCGTTCAAGGGCGATCTCAGCGATGAACAGATCTGGTCGCTGGTGAGCTATATCCTGGACGAAGGGCGCAAGCGCAAACAAGCGGCGGGCGGCGGCGCGAAGTAGCGCGCTGGGGGCTCCCACCACCCCGCCTGCTGCGCAGGCACCCCTCCTCAGGCAGGAGGGGAAACCTCCCCTCCTTTTCAAGGAGGTGGCGCGAACGCGACGGGTGGTAGTTAGGGCCACTGGCGTAACCCAACTCAGGCTGAGCTCGTACGTAATCAAGAAAGCAAAAGGCACATCGATCGGATGCGCCTTCTGGCCAACTCCTCGCGATGCGCTGGCCTACCCGCCCGTCACCTGTTGCTTCTGCTCGCCCAGGCCGTCGATCCCCACGCGCATGGTGTCGCCGGCTTTGAGGAAGACCGGGTTGGGCTTGATGCCCAGCCCCACTCCCGGCGGCGTGCCGGTGGTCACGAAGTCGCCCGGCAGCAAGGTCATGCAGTACGAGATGTAAGACACCAGCTTCTTCACGTCGAAGATCATGGTCTTGGTGTTGCCGGTCTGCATGCGCTTGCCGTTCACGTCGAGCCACATGGCCAGATTCTGCGGATCGCGGATCTCGTCCGCGGTCACCACCCATGGCCCGAGCGGTGCGAAAGTGTCGAAGCCCTTGCCCTTGTCCCACGTCGGGCCGTGCTCGAGCTGCCACTCGCGTTCGGACACGTCGTTGCAGATCAAGTAGCCGGCGACGTAGCTCAAGCGCGTCGGCTTCGGAGACGCTCTGTGCTTTCTTGCCGATCACGAACGCCAGTTCGACCTCCCAGTCGCCCTTCTTCGAGCCCTTCGGCAGGATCACCGCATCGTTGGGTCCGCTGATCGACGTCGTGGCCTTCATGAAAACGATCGGCTCGGAGGGAATCGCCTGATCGATCTCCTTGGCGTGGTCGGAGTAGTTCAGGCCGATCGCCACCAGCTTGCTCGGCATCGCGACCGGAGAGCCCAGCCGCGGGCTGCCCGGCACCTTGGGCAGGCTGTCCACTTTCACTCCGCGCAGCTTGGCCTGGCCCTCGGGCGAGAGCGCGCTGCCGTCGATGTCGGCCACCACGCCCGACAGGTCACGGATCGCGCCCTGCGCGTCCAGGATCCCCGGCTTCTCCTTGCCTGCATCACCGTAACGTACCAGTCTCATTTCCTTCTCCCTGATAGATCTCGCTGTGGCTCGACGCGTGCCGGCTCGACGCTCACAGCGAAACGCCGCCGTCGATGATCACGGTCTGGCCGGTCATGAAAACCGAATCGTCGCTGCCGAGGTATACGCACAGGTCGGCGATCTCCTCGGCGTTGCCCAGCCGCCCCATGGGCTGGCGGGCGATGAAATCCTTGCGCGCTTGCACCGGGTCGGCGAACGCGTTGATGCGATCGCCCAGGCTGGGCGTGTCGATGGTGCCGGGGCACACGGCGTTGCAGCGGATGCCGCGCTTGACGTAGTCGATGGCGATGGACTTGGTAAGCCCGATCACCGCGGCCTTGCTCGCGCCGTACACGAAGCGGTTGGGGATGCCCTTGATGCTGCCCGCCACCGAAGCGATGTTGATGATCGACCCGCCGGCGTTATCCAGCATGCGCGGCAGCAAAGCCTGAATGATGAGATACATCGAGCGCACATTCAGATTGAAGGAAAAGTCCCAGTCCTTCTGGCTGCACTCGACGATGGTGCCGTGGTGCACGTAGCCGGCGCAGTTCACCAGTACGTTCGGCGTGGGGATGTCCCGCGCCAGCGCGGTGATAGCGGAGCCATCGGTCACATCGAGCTTGCGCACGCTGACGCCGGGGGTGGACGCGATCTCGCCCAGCTTGTCCACATTGAGGTCGGTGGCGATCACCGTTGCGCCTTCGCGCGCGAACGCAATTGCCGTAGCCCGCCCGATGCCTTGCGCCGCCGCCGTTACGAGTGCGGTCTTGCCCTGCAGTCTGCCGCTCACACTTCTCCCCCACGCTTCATGCCGGACGCCGCTGCTGGCCCGGGTCGAAGGCCGATAGTATGCCACACGCCGTCTAGGCCGTCGGACGGCGCGCACCTGCCAACCGATCGTGGCCGCCCAGCCGCACACGTTGCCGCCGCTTCTTCAATTCAGTTAGACTGCCCGCCGGAAGTAGCATATAACGAGGAGGAGAGCAGAGTGGCCACGTCCGCTGACCGCTCTTGCAGCGCACCACGAATCACAGCGCGCCCTGACCCTGTCGTATTCCCCGCAAGGACTCGAGATGGCCTCCGTTGAGTTGAAAGAAGTCCGCAAGTCCTTCGGGCGCGTCGAAGTCGTTCACGGCGTCAACATGACGATCAACGACGGCGAGTTCGTGGTGCTGGTGGGGCCGTCGGGCTGCGGCAAGTCGACGCTGCTGCGCATGCTGGCCGGGCTGGAGGAAATCACCAGCGGCGAGATCCGCATCGGCGACAAAGTCGTCAACAACATCCCGCCGAAGGCGCGGGACATCGCCATGGTGTTCCAGAACTACGCGCTCTACCCGCACATGACCGTGTTCGACAACATGGCCTTCAGCATGAAGCTGGCGGGCAGGAGCAAGGAGGAGACGCCCAGCGGGTGGACGTGGCTGCCAAGATCCTCGGACTCACCGAATACCTCGACCGCTACCCGCGTCAGCTCTCGGGCGGTCAGCGCCAGCGCGTCGCGATGGGCCGCGCCATCGTGCGCGATCCGCAGGTGTTCCTGTTCGACGAGCCGCTGTCCAATCTGGACGCGAAGCTGCGCGTGCAGATGCGCACCGAGATCAAGGAACTGCATCAGCGGCTCAAGACCACCTCGGTGTACGTCACGCACGATCAGATCGAAGCCATGACCATGGCCGACAAGATCGTCGTGATGAACGGCGGCAACGTCGAGCAGATCGGCTCGCCGCTGGAGCTGTACGACAATCCCGCCAATCTGTTCGTCGCCGGCTTCATCGGCTCGCCGGCCATGAACTTCCTGCCGGGGCGCTTTGTTGACGGGAGCGCCGCCGCGGTGACGCTGTCCAACGGCAGCGGCTTGCCGGCGCCGGCCTGCGCCGCAGCGAACGGGCGCGAGGTGACGCTAGGTGTGCGGCCGGAGCATTTCGTGATCAGCGAGGGCGGCGTGGCGGCGGATGTGATCGTGGTCGAGCCCACCGGCGCCGATACGCAGGTCCACTGCAGGCTCGCCGATACCGAGGTCACCGTCGTGTCGCGCGAGCGCCACATCTTCAAGCCCGGGACAACGATCCAGCTGAAGCCGCATCCCGGACAAGACCTATCTGTTCGACTCGCCGAGCGGCGCGCGCCTGGCCTGAGTTCCAAGCGCAACTGTCGAGGACGAGATGAAGACCCATTCGCGCCGCGACTTCCTCAAGACGACTGCGGGTATCGCGGCGGGTGCGGCATTGGGCGAGTCACTGCTCGCTCGCGACGCCTCGGCGCAGTTGACGTTCAAGCCCGAGGCCGGCGCCAAGCTGCGCGTGCTGCGCTGGAAGCGATTCGTGCAGGGCGATGAAGACGCTTGGCTTGCCAACACCAAGAAGTTCAGTGAGCTGACCGGCGTCGAAGTCCGTGTCGACAGCGAGAACTGGGAAGACATCCGGCCCAAGGCTGCGGTGGCGGCGAACGTCGGCAACGGCCCGGACATCGTCCTGTCCACCAATGACGATTCGCACCAGTATCCGGATCAAGCTCCTGGACGTGTCCGAGCTGTGCGAGTACCTGGGCAAGAAGTACGGTCCCTGGTATCCCAGTGCGCTCGCCTACGGCCGCAGCGGCAACCGCTGGATTGCCGTGCCGCTGGGCTCGGGCGGCAACTGCATGAACTACCGCGAAAGCCATTTGAGAGCGGCGGGCTTCAACGAATTCCCCAAGGACCCGCCCGGCTTTCTCAAGCTGTGTCAGGCGCTGAAAAAGAACGGCACACCGCCCGGGTTCGCGCTGGGCAACGCTACGGGCGACGCCAACGGCTGGTGCCATTGGTTGATCTGGGCCTTCGGCGGCAAGATGGTCGACGCGAACGGCAAGGTCACCATCAATTCGAAAGAGACCGCGCAAGCGCTGGAGTTCGCCAAGGAGCTTTATCCGACCTTCGTGCCGGGCACGCTGTCCTGGCTCGATCCCAACAACAACAAAGCTTTTCTGTCGGGCGAGATCAGCCTCACCAACAACGGCATCTCGATCTACTACGTGGCGAAGAACTCGGCCGACCCGAAGGTGAAGGCGCTCGCGGCCGACATCCAGCATGCGAACTTTCCCATCGGTCCGGTCGGACATACGACCGAGTCCGCGCTGTTCTTCACGTCGGTGATCTACAAATACACCAAGTATCCGAACGCGGCCAAGGAATACCTGCGCTTCATGATGGAGAAAGAGCAGTACGAGCCGTGGCAGAAGGCTGCAATCGGCTTCGTCACGCAGCCGCTGACCTACTACGAAAGCAATCCGATCTGGACCGAAGACCCGAAGTACACGCCGTTCAAGTTCTCCTGCAAGAACATGCTGCCCAACGGCTACGCGGGCAAGCTCGGCACCGCATCGGCTGCCTGCATGGCCGATTTCATCGTCGTCAACATGGTGGCGGAGGCGGCCACCGGTGCCGCTTCGGTCCAGGACGCGATGAAGAGGGCCGAGCGGCGCGCCAATCGGTACTACGGGTAGACGCATCTCGCTGGTATGAACGCGCCGCAAACACAGGTTGTCACGGGAGCCGTCTACGCTCCGGAAGCGCCGCCGTTCCTGTCCCGCTTGTTCGACAACCGTCACTTCCTCGGCCTGCTGTTCATGCTCCCGGCCGGCGCCTTGCTGCTCGTGTTCATGACCTATCCGCTCGGCCTGGGCGTATTCCTGGGCTTCACCGACGCCAAAGTGGGCCGGCCGGGCGAGTGGATCGGCATCGAAAACTACCAGTGGCTGGTGACCGACAGCGTGTTCCGGCTGGCCGTGTGGAACACCTTCCTGTACACGTTCATCGCGAGCGTGGTCAAGTTCGCGCTTGGACTGTGGCTGGCGTTGCTGCTGAACGAGCACATCCCGTTCAAGGCTTTCATTCGCGCCATCGTGCTGCTGCCTTTCATCGTGCCCACGGTGCTCTCCGCCATCGCCTTCTGGTGGATCTACGACGCACAGTTCTCGGTGGTGAGCTGGCTGCTGACGAGGATGGGCATCATCGACACCTACATCAACTTCCTCGGTGAGCCGAACCTCGCGCGCATGTCCGTCATCATCGCGAATGTCTGGCGCGGCGTGCCGTTCATCGCCATTTGTCTTCTGGCTGGCCTGCAGACCATATCGCCCTCGCTGTACGAAGCGGCGGCGATCGATGGTGCCAACGGCTTCCAGAAGTTCTGGCACGTGACGCTGCCCATGCTCTCGCCCATCATCGCGGTGGTCATGACCTTCTCGGTGTTGTTCACCTTCACCGATTTTCAGCTGATCTGGGTGCTGACGCGCGGCGGCCCGATCAATGCCACCCACTTGATGGCCACGCTGTCGTTCCAGCGCGCCATCCCGGGTGGAGCACTGGGCGAGGGCGCGGCCATCGCCACCGCCATGATTCCGTTCCTGCTGGCGGCGATCCTGTTCTCGTACTTCGGGTTGCAGCGCAGAAAGTGGCAGCAGGGATCGAAGGACTAGTGCCCGCGATGAAAGACACCGAACAGACCGTCGGAATGAACTACCTCGTCTCGGTGCCGAGACGAGTGGTCACGGTTTACATCCCGCTGTTCGTGTTCCTGGTCGTGCTGCTGTTTCCGTTCTACTGGATGGCGGTGACTTCCATCAAGCCCAACGCCGAGCTGCTGTCCACCGAGGGCAACCCGTTCTGGGTCATTCACCCGACGCTCGAGCACTTCGGCAAGCTGATCTTCCACACGGCTTATCCGGCGTGGATGTGGAACACGGTGCTGATCTCGGTCAGCGCCACCTTCGGCTCGCTCGCGGCGAGCGTGCTGGCCGCCTACGCCATCGAGCGGCTGCGCTTTCATGGCTCGCGTCACACCGGCATGGCGATCTTTCTCGCCTACCTGGTCCCGCCCAGCATTCTCTTCATCCCGCTCGCCACCATGGTGTTCAAGTTCGGGATCTTCGACTCCAAGCTGGCGCTGATCCTCACCTATCCGACCTTCTTGATCCCCTTCTGCACCTGGCTGCTGATGGGTTATTTCAGGACCATTCCGTTCGAGCTGGAAGAGTGCGCGCTGATCGACGGCGCAACGCGCTGGCAGATCTTGATCAAGATTGTCTTGCCGTTGGCGGTGCCGGGCCTGATCTCGGCCGGCATCTTCGCGTTCACGCTGTCGTGGAACGAGTTCATCTACGCGTTGACCTTCATCTCGTCGTCGGAGAACAAGACGGTGCCGGTGGGCGTGATCACGGAACTGGTGGAAGGCGACGTCTATCACTGGGGCGCGCTGATGGCCGGCGCGCTGCTGGGCTCGCTGCCGGTGGCGGTGATGTATTCGTTCTTCGTGGAGTACTACGTCGCCGGGATGACCGGCGCGGTCAAGGAATAGGCGCAGGTCTGCCTGCGGGCGGACCGATTGGCCCTGCAGCGTACGGGGGAGGAGACCCCTTGGCGGCGGCGCCCTGTGTCAACCGGGACTTCAAAGAATCCCGATGGCACAGGGCGCACAGCCCCGATCGCCCAGCGGCAATCCCGGACGAATAGGCTAGGCCAGGATTGCCGAGCCTTTTGGCCTGCGGGCACCTTTTCGTATCGGTTCAGTGGCTTGTCGAACCGCTTCCGGGACACGCCGGTTGAGAAATCGTCGCCGGAACCCCAAATTCCTCTAGAATTGCCGTTGTGTACCTATCGCCCCGGGATTGCCTGCCGGGGGCCGCCCCCTGAGGAGGACCTATGCTGCAAGCCGCAGACCTGACCATCCAGCTCAATCCCGCCGACGACGTGGTGATCGCTCGCGTCGAGCTGCCTGCCGGCACCGAGTTGATCAAAGAGAACGTGCGCGTTTCGGTGAATGTCCCCGCCGGCCACAAGGTCGCCACCCGCGACATTGCCGAGGGCGCGCCGGTCCGGCGCTACAACCAGATCATCGGCTTTGCCACGCGACCGATCCGCGCCGGTGAGCACGTCCACGTGCACAACCTGGCGCATGGGCGATTTCCAGCGCGACTATGCGTTCTGTCAGGACTACAAGCCGATCGATTTCGTGGCCAATCCGGCGACGTTCATGGGCATCGTTCGCGCCGACGGCCGCGTCGCCACGCGCAACTACATCGGCGTGGTGAGCAGCGTCAACTGTTCGGCGCACGTGTGCCGCATGATCGCCGACCACTTCAAGGGCGACGCGCTGGCCGACTATCCGAACATCGATGGCGTGGTGCCGATCCACCACAAGACCGGCTGCGGCATGGCCTCGACCGGCGAGCCGGTGGATCTGTTGCGGCGGGTGCTGGCGGGCTATGCCACGCACCCGAACATGCACTCGACGCTGATGGTCGGCCTGGGCTGCGAGGCGAACCAGATCAACGATCTGCTGGCCGCGCAGAACCTGAAGCGCACCGAGCAGCTGCAGACCATGACGATCCAGGAGACGGGCGGCACGCGCAAGACGGTGCAGGAGGGCATCGCGCGCATCAAGGCGTTGCTGCCGGAAGCCAACAAGGTCAAGCGCGAGCCGGTCCCGGCAGCACATCTGACGCTCGGCCTGCAGTGCGGCGGCTCGGACGGCTACTCCGGCATCAGCGCCAACCCGGCGCTCGGCGCGGCGGTGGATCTGCTGGTGCGCCACGGCGGCACCGCGATCCTGTCCGAGACGCCCGAGATCTACGGCGCCGAGCACCTGCTGACGCGCCGCGCGGTGAGCCGCGAAGTGGGCGAAAAGCTGGTCGAGCGCATCCACTGGTGGGAGGATTACACCGCCAAGCTCGGCGGCGAGATGAACAACAACCCGTCGCCTGGCAACAAGGCCGGCGGCCTCACGACCATCCTGGAGAAGTCGCTCGGCGCGGTTGCCAAGGGCGGCACCACTGGCGCTGATGGCCGTGTACGAGTACGCCGAGCTGGTCACCGCCAAGGGCTTCGTGTTCATGGACACGCCCGGCTACGATCCGGTGTCGGCAACCGGTCAGGTCGCCGGCGGCGCCAACATGATCTGCTTCACCACCGGTCGCGGCTCGGCCTACGGCTGCAAGCCTGCGCCCAGCCTCAAGCTCGCCACCAACACCGCGATGTTCGATCGTCAGGAAGAGGACATGGACATCAACTGCGGCGTGATCGTGGACGGCAAGGCCAGCATCGAGCAGGTCGGACAGCAGTTCTTCGAGATGATCTCAAGACCGCATCAGGGCAGCCCTCCAAGAGCGAGATCTTCGGTTACGGCGAAGACGAGTTCGCGCCGTGGGTGCTGGGTCCGACGATGTAACGCGGCCGACAGCAGCGTCGAGTCATGCGCACGGACTCATACGCAGCGCAGAGTGCTAGACATGGCCGAAGACTACTCCAAGGATCTGTTCGAGTTCTTCCAGAAGATGTGGAATCCCACATCGTTCCCGATTCCCGGCATGTTCACGCCGACGATGAGCGTGGAGGAGAGTCGAGAAGAAGATCGCCGAGCTGCAGTCGCGTCGAGAACTGGCTGAAGATGAACCTGACGTTCCTGCAGATGACGATCAAGACGCTGGAGATGCAGAAGTCGGCGATGCAGACGATACAGGAATCCGCCAAGGCGAATCCGCCTCCGTCCAAGCCATGAGGATCAACGATACGCCGGCCGTCAACATCACCCGTCCCGAAGTCGGAGGCCTTGTTGCCGGGGTGGTGGCGGGGACGCCTGTCGGCTCTCGAGGGGGGAGCGCTGCGGTGCAGAGCTTTCCGGAGCGCTCCGAGCCGCCGCAGCCCACGCAGACGGTGGCGGAGCGCCGCGAGCAGGCCCGCCGTGCCGATGAGCGGCGCAAGCAGCAGATGCAAGTACTGATCGATACCCGTGTCAGGCGGCGCCGTGCGGCGAGGCGTCGCGCGGCAGACGACGCTCCCGCAGCGGTTGACCTGCGGGCATAGCCCGAGCGGGACAGAAACACAACGGGCGATCCGGCGGATCGCCCGTTGCGCTTCTGCTGTCAGCTTGTGTTGCTGCGCTCTTCTGCGGCGCTGGTGCGCCCTGGTGTCAACGCTTCGCTATCGGGTCTTGCTTGCGCCTCAGGCTTGCCGTTACGCGGCCTGCGCCAGCGGCTGCGTTTGCAGCGTCTTCTCCGCTTCGAGCGTAACCGCCACCGCGTGCACCACCGACGCGATGCGCACAGCTGCCTGGATCTGCTCCGTGGTCATGCCGGCTTCCGCGCAGCACCTTCTCGTGCGCAGTCCACGCATTGACCGCAAGCGTTCACGCGCCGACACCGCCAGACACCACAGCTCGAAGTCCTGTTTGCGGTGCCGGGATTTCCGATCACGTTCATGCGCAGCTTGGCGGGCAAGCGGCCGTATTCCTCGTTCGTCGTCAGATGCAGAAAGCGGTAGTAGACGTTGTTCATGCCCATGATGGCGGCCGCCGCTTTGACCGCCGTGTAGGCAGCCGGATCGAGATTCCCGGCGAACTCGTCATTGATTGCCTGAATTACCTCGACGTTGCGCGAAGCCAATGCGGCCGCGATGAACGTACCTGCTTTTTGCTGCTCGGTAAGAACCGTCTCGCCAGCCAAGCTGCTCAGGTTCAGCCTCAGGTCCTTGGCGTAGTCCGGAAGGCGGTCTTTCAGGGTTTGGATGGACATCGATTTCTCCTTGTATTCAGGTGAAGAGGTGACTAAATTCGGTGAAAAGGTGACTTCACCCAGCGAAGAGGTGAAGATGTGAAAAAGCGATCCTTCTTCACCTTCATCACCTCGATCACCTTTTCACCTCGCTTAAGCCGCCTTCAAGAACTCATCTCCCTTCTGCCAGTTGCAGGGGCACAGTTCGTCGGTTTGCAGCGCGTCGAGCACTCGCAGCACTTCCTCGGGATTACGTCCGACGTTCAGATCGTTAACGGACACGAATCGGATTACGCCTTGCGGGTCGACGATGAAGGTGGCGCGCAACGCTACGCCTTCCTTCTTGTCCAGAATGCCGAACGCCTGGGACAGTTCACGCTTGATGTCCGCTAGCATCGGGAACGGGCAGGTCCTTCAGGTCCGGGTGCGAACGGCGCCAGGCCAAGTGGACGAATTCGCTGTCCGTGGATGCGCCCCAGATGACCGCGTCGCGATCGGTAAACTCGCGCTCGAGCTTTCCGAAAGCAGCGATTTCCGTCGGGCATACGAAGGTAAAGTCCTTCGGCCAAAAGAACACCACTTTCCATTTCCCGGAATCGGTTGTGTCGGTGATGCGTACGAAGGCCTTGTCCTGCTCATTCGAAACAACGGCTGGAACGTCGAAAGCCGGTATGCGGTCGCCTACTGTCAACATGCTTCTCTCCTGTACAAAGGGTTGATCGAGGTTAGATTGAATATGTGTGCACTTTGCCGTTTGCCAACTGATCGAGCCAACGAGATTTGTCGGTTACACTGATCGAGTGCGTCGATGTCCATCGACAGCGCCTGACGCCCTCTGATCCCAACTCATATTCGGTACGCCCATGGCTGCCCTACCATCCCTGCGCCAGCTCCGCTATCTCGTGGCGGTGGCTGACCGCCTGAACTTCCGTCAGGCCGCGCAGCGATTGCTTCGTGACTCAGTCGACTTTGTCGGCGGGCCTCAAGGAACTCGAAACCCTGCTCGGGGTCGCAGCTCGTCGAGCGCGACACGCGTAGCGTGCGTGTGACTGCCGCGGGCGCGGAGATCGTGCGCGCGCCCGAGCATTGCTCGCGCAGGCCAGTGACCTGGTGGAAGTTGCCAAGGGCGCGGCCGCAGCCACTGTCGGGATCGCTGCGGCTGGGCGTGATTCCGACCATCGCCCCGTTTCTGCTGCCCGGCATCCTGCCGCCGCTGCGGCGCAGCCTATCCCAAGCTGCGGTTGTACCTACGTGAGGATCTGACCGAGCGACTGTTGGAACGTCTGCGGTCCGGCGAGTTGGACATGGCGTTGATTGCACTGCCATATGAAACCGGCGACCTTCTGGTGCGCAAGCTGTCTCAAGGACGAATTCTGGTTCGTGGCGCGTGAGGACGATCCACTCGCCAAGACCAAGGAGGTGGCGGTGCAGCGAGTTGCGACGACGGTCAGATCCTGTTACTGGAGGAAGGGCATTGCCTGCGCGATCATGCGATCTGCCGCATGCGGTGCTCGTCGCGCGAATCCGGACTCCATGATCGAAGCCACCAGCCTGCACACCCTCATTCAGATGGTGGAGGGCGGCCTGGGCGTGACGCTGCTGCCGGAAATGACGCTCAAGGCCGGCATCCTCAATGGCACCAAGCTGGTCGCGCGCCCGTTCGCACTCAAGTACCCTCGCGGACCATTGCGCTGGTGGCGCGTCGGGGCAGCGCCCGTGGCCGAGACTTCGAGTTGCTGGCGGATTTCATCATCGAGCATCAGCGGCGCCTGCAGGCTACGCCGGTGCCCTCGCGCCGTCCTGCGCAGGACTGCGGCTTGAAATCCGACCCGATCGACGCGCTGGCACCCGCCGCGCCGCCCCGCCAGCGTCATCGCGCGCCGGCCTGCAGCGCCTGCGCCACCTGTCGCCTCTTGTGGAGCTTCGTCACGCCGTACCGAGCCCGAATCATCGTTGCGATGATCGCGTTGATCGTCGCGGCCAGCTGCTTCCTCGTGATCGGGCAGGGGCTCAAGCGCGTGATCGACATGGGCTTTGCACGTGGCGACGCGGCTGCGCTGAACCAAGCGCTGTTTGCGCTGCTGGGCGTGATCGTAGTGATGGCGAGCGCCACCTACGTCCGCTTCTACCTGGTCTCGTGGCTGGGCGAGCGGGTGATCGCCGACCTCCGGCGCGCCGTCTTCTCGCATCTGCTCGAGCTCTCGCCCGCCTTCTTCGAGCAGGCGCGGACCGGGGAGGTGACCTCGCGTTTCACCTCCGACACCGTCGCTGCTCGAACAAGTGGTGGGCACCAGCGTATCCATGGCCGTGCGCAACGCGTTGCTCGGAATCGGCAGCCTGATCATGCTGGCGCTGACCAGCTGGAAGCTGACCTTGCTCGTGCTGCTCGATGGTGCCGGTTGTCGTGGCGCCTATCGTTCTGTTCGGACGGCGTGTGCGACGGCTGTCGCGCGCCAGCCAGGACCGCGTCGCCGACCTGGGTGCGCAGCTGGACGAGACCCTGCATGAGATTCGCACGGTGCAGGCCTACGGTCACGAGGGCGAAGACCGCCGACTGTTCGGCGCGCGCCTGGAGGCCGCGTTCCAAGCTGCGTTGCGCCGCGTGCGCCAGCGCGCGTCGCTGACCGCTGCGGTGATCCTGCTGGTGTTCGGCGGGGTCGGCGTGATTCTCTGGATCGGCGGTCACGACGTGCTGGCCGGGCGACTCACGGCGGGGGAACTATCCGCGTTCGTGTTCTACGCTGCGATGGTCGCGGGCTCGGTCGGCGCTATCAGCGAGGTCATCGGCGATCTTCAGCGCGGCGCCGGCGCAGCCGAGCGCCTGATCGAGCTGATGAGCACGCAGCCGCAGGTGACCGCCCCCGCGACGCCCGAGCCGCTGCCCGAACCGCCGCGCGGGACAGCCCAGTTCGTCGACGTGTCCTTCTTCTACCCCAGCCGGCCGAACCAGCCCGCCCTCGAGCACTTCTGGCTGACCGTCGGGCCGGGAGAGAAGCTGGCGCTGGTCGGTCCCTCCGGTGCCGGCAAGACCACGATTTTCCAACTGCTGATGCGCTTCTACGATCCCGGCGCCGGCGTGATCCGGCTCGACGGGGTGGACCTCAAGCGGGCCGACCCCAGAGCGATACGCGCGCGCATCGCCCTGGTGCCGCAGGATCCGGCGATCTTCGCCGCCAGCGTGCGCGACAACGTACGCTACGGCCGGCCCGATGCGAGCGAGGACCAAGTCCGGCAGGCGTGCGACGCCGCCTTTGCCACCGAGTTCATCGAGCGCCTTCCCGAGGGTTATGACACCGACCTGGGCGAGCGCGGCGTGCGGCTGTCCGGCGGACAGCGCCAGCGGCTCGCCATCGCGCGTGCGATCCTTTCCGACCGGCCGGTCCTGTTGCTGGACGAGGCCACCAGCGCGCTCGACTCGGAAAGCGAGCGCATGGTCCAGGCCGCGCTCGAGCGCTTGATGCGCAATCGCACCACGCTGATCATCGCGCACCGGCTGGCGACCGTGCGCCGGGTCGATCGCATCGCGGTAATCGACCGCGGCAGGCTGGTGGGAATCGGCACGCACGCAGAGCTGCTCGCGAACAACGCGCTGTACTCGCGGCTGGCAGAGCTGCAGTTTGGGATCTAGCTGCCGATCTTGCGATAAGAATGACTAGCTCAAGTCGAAGAAGGGATGCCTGATGAGCATGGCAGCTACCTTAGGAGCGACCGGCCGCAACGCGGATCAGGGCGTCACACGCTTCATGGTGTTGATGGTGCTCGCTGTCACCTTCGCACTCAGGCTGCTGCAGTTGCGCAGCGCGCTGAACAGCCCGTTGACCTACCAGCCCGGTCCCGACGAGGACTTTTATTTCCGCTTCGGAAAGGCGGTCGCCGGTGGCGCAGGGAGCGACGGCACTGAGTTCGCGTTCATGGATCCCGCTTATGGCTACATCCTCGGGTTGATCTTCAAGCTGGCGGGCCCCAACCTCTTCGTCGTCTATTTCCTGCAGATCCTGCTGGACACCGTCACGGCGTACGGCATCTTTCTCGTCGGCCGCGAACTAGGCCGTCCCAGGGGCGGGCTGTACGGCGCGCTTCTCTATGGCCTGACCTGCACCGCGGTGCTCTTCTCCACCACGCTGCTCAAGGCGACGTGGGTGGCCAACTTCATGGTCCTGTGGGTCCTGTTCGGGCTCATCCTGCTGCGCACAGGCAAACTCTCCGCGTGGCTCCTGTTCGGGATCTGGTGCGGCTACGGCATCGCGCTGCGCGGCACTTTGTTACTCATGACCGGCTTTGCGCTTGTGCTGCTGCCGTGGCTCAGCGTGGCCTGGTCGAAGCGATCGGTGCCTGACACGGCACGTCGCGTCGGGCTGCTGGTCGTCGGACTGGCATTGCCGGTCGCACTGCTCACCGTGCGCAACGACCACTTGTCCAAGACCTTCTCTCCGCTTCCCAACAACGGCGGTGTGGTGCTGCATCAGGTGTACAACGCAGACAACCCGACCGGGGTCAACTGGGTTCCGAAGTTCGTGAACTACTCTCATCCGACCGAGACTTGGCGCGGCTATTCGACGGAAGCCGAAAGGCGGCTCGGTCATGCCCTGACGCCGCACGAAGTCGACCAGTACTGGCGCAGCCAGGCGCTCGAGTACATCGAATCGCATCCTGCGGCAGTGCTGCGGAACGTCGCGCGCAAACTGTGCGAGTTCGTGGCCTACATCGAGGTCCCGAACAATCGATCGTTGCCCGAAGAGCGGCTGTTCTCCCCCGTGCTGCGGATACTGCCTTCGCCCTTCGGGTGGCTGTTCGCGCTCGGCGTGCCCGGAATCGCGATCTTGCTGTATCGCGATCGGCGCGCGGTGCTGGTGATCGCGCCGATCGCAGCCACCGCGGCTACGGTCGCCGTGTTCTTCGCGGAGGACCGATTCCGATTCCATGCGGTCCCGATGCTCGCATTGGGTGCCGGCCTGTTCGTAGATGATGTGTACGTCTGGATCAAGAGCCGGCAGCCGCGCCAGTGGGTGGTCGGGATCGTCGTTTCCGCTCTGCTGGGGGGCAGTTCGGTTCTGCTCGCACGGCAGATGCCGCAGCCGCAGGTGACATGGGATCGAGTGGTATGGGGCTATGTCAGGATGGGCAAACCGGACATGGCGAAAACCGTCGCCACGCGGGTCGCGGCAGAGCAACCGAAGCAACTCGGCGATTCAGGAGGCTCTCGGTTACATCGCGGGAACGGAGGGAAACTATCCGGTCGCGATCGAACACTATCGTCGGGCGGTGGAACTCAGGCCCGATTCGCATGTTGCGCATTACAATCTGGCCAAGATGCTGGTCAAGACCGGTGCGCGGGACGAAGCCGCAAACGAGGCGGCGATTGCCGTGCGCATAGCACCGCTGCCGGATTACAAGACGCTGCTCGACGAGCTCGACGTCAACGAAGTAACCCCCGCTCGCGAAAGGAGAGACATGGACTTATTACGACACCTGCCCGCAGCCGTGCTGGCAGCGGTGCTGAGTTGGGCCGCAACCGGCGTTGCTCTGGCCGAGGACGACGCCATTCCGGCCAAGGAGGAGCCGCGTCACCGTCCGAAGCTGGAGAACGAGTACGTCCGCATCCTGGACGTGGAGATCCCGGCGGGAGACCAGACCCTGTTCCACACCCACGACCTGAACTACGCCTACTTGATGGTCAACGCCGCGCTGCTGCGCAACGAGGTCAAAGGCAAGCCGGGCACGGTCGAGATCAAGATCCCGGCGGGGCTGGTCGGTTATTACCGCGCGAGTGAAGGCGCCTATACGCACCGCTTCACCAATATCGGCACCGAGCCGTTCCACGCCATCGGAATCGAGCTGATGCGGCCGGCGCCGTCGCCCGCCGTCACGCCTCCGCTGTCCGAAAAGGCGGGCTACGTGACGGTGCTCGACAACGAGCGCGTGCGGGCCTACCGGGTGGCGCTGGAGCCGGGGCAATCCACGCCCAGCGTGACACTCGCGGGACCGAGCATACGAGTGGCAGGCACCGGGGGAAGAATTCTGCAGCAGGCGCCAGGAGCGGAGGCGGTTGCGGTGGACCTTGTGCCGGCGAGGTTCGAGTTCCGTGCCGGGCCGGCGGCACATTCGTTGAAGAACGTCGGCGCGGCCCGTGTCGAGATCTACGAGTTCGAGCTGAAGTAGATTCGGGGCCCGATTGAAGCTTGCACAAATGCCTAACCACTCCGTCACGCTTCGCGTGCCACCCCTCCTTTAAAAAGGAGGGGAGAATAGTCTCTCCCCTCCTTTCATGAGGAGGGGTCGGCCGAAGGCCAGGGGTGGTGTGGCTCGTGTTAGCCGATTACGCAAGGCTCAATAGACCCTAGACCCTCCCTAGACCCGGATCACCACCTTGCCGAAGTGGTGCGCTGCCTCGAGGTAGCGATAGGCATCGATCGCCTGGTCGAAAGTGAACACCTTGTCGATTACCGGCTTGGTGCGGCTGGCGACCAAAGCATCGATCAAGCGTTCGAGCATGCCGCGGCTGCCGACCAGGATGCCCTGAATGCGCGCGGTCTTGACCAGGACCGGCAGGAAGTCGATGTTGTTCTGCAGGCCGGTGAGCACGCCGATGATGTTGACCTGCCCGTGGATGCCCACTGCTTGCAACGACTTCGGCAGCGTGCCGGCGCCGCCCACCTCGAGAACGTGGTCCACTCCGGCGCCGTCGGTGAGCTTGAGTACTTCCTGATCCCAGTCCGGCGTCGTCTTGTAGTTGATCACGCCATCGGCGCCTAGAGCGCTTGGCCCGCGCCAGCTTCTCGTCGCTGCTTGAAGTAACGATCACACGGGCGCCCTTGCCTTTGGCGATTTGCAACCCGATCATGGATACGCCGCCGGTCCCCAGGACCAGCACGCTTTGCCCCGACTGCAGCCGGCCGGTCTCGACCAGCGCGTGCCACGCTGTGACACCGGCGCATGGCAGAGTGGCCGCTTCCTCGAAGGAAAGGCCGGCGGGAATCTTGACCACGCCCTGTTCCGGCAGCGCGACGTACTCGGCCAGCACGCCGTCGATCCCGCCGCCTAGCGACGTGCCCATGGCGGGATAGGTCAGCGGGCCGTCGACCCAGCCCTGAAAGTAGCTGGCCAGGACGCGATCGCCCTTGGCGAAACGCGTGACCCCCGCGCCTGTCTCGATCACCTCGCCGGCTCCGTCCGACACCGGGATCAGGCGATCGGATTTCACGCTCACCGGATACAGGCCGTTGGCGATCAGCAGATCGCGAAAATTGAGCGAGAAGGCGCGCAGGCGGATCAAAACTTGGCCGGGTCCTGCGTTCGGTGTGGGTCGCTCGGTCATCGAAAGGGCATCGATGCCGCGCTTGCTGAGGTCGAGCTGATACAGCTTCATGTGTTGACTCCTTGAGGGACGAGAGCGAGGGGATAGGACTATTGAGCCTTGCGTAATCGGCTAACACGAGCCACACCACCCCCGGCCTTCGGCCGACCCCTCCTCATGAGAGGAGGGGAGAGGCAATTCTCCCCTCCTTTTTTCAAGGAGGGGTGGCACGCGAAGCGTGACGGGGTGGTTAGGCATTTGTGCAAGCTTCAATAGGGGCTAGGGACTAACGCGTTCGCGCTGAGCGCTGCGCAGCAGAGTCGAAACAGGCTCAACACGAACGGCCCTCGAGGTGCGCTGGGGGTCCTCCTCGACCGTGGCCCCTCGCCCCTCGTCCCTAGGCCAGGATACGCGCAAGCACGTCGCGGTCAACGTTGCCACCACTCAGGATGGTCGCGACCTTGCGACCGGCGATGCGCTCGCGCTCCTTCAACGCAGCGGCCAGGCCGGCGGCGCCGGCGCCCTCCGCAACGTTGTGCGTGGCCGTGTACATCAGGCGCATGGCGGCGGCTACTTCCTCGTCACTGACCTTCACTATGCGTGCCACATAGCGCCAGATCAGTTCCAACGCTTCCGGCTCCGGAGCGCGACAGGCCATGCCATCGGCGAGCTGCGTGGTTACCGGGTACTCGACGACGCGGCGCTTCTCGAAGGACAAGGCGTAGGCCGGTGCCTGCTCCGACACTACGCCGACGATCTCAGTCCTCGTGCCTAGCGCTGCGCGCGCCGCGATCATGCCGCAGATGCCGGAGCCCAGCCCGATCGGGACGTACGCAACAGCCAGGTCCGGCACCGCTTGCAGCAGCTCCAGCGAGTAGCTGGCCACGCCTTGCACGAGCGACTCGTGGAACGAGGGCACCATGAGGAGTTCGCGCTCTTGCGCCAGGGACGCTGCGTGCTCGCGCGCCGCCTGAAAATCCTCGCCGTGCTCGATCAGCTCCACGCCGAGCGCCCGCATCGCGGCGTTCTTCTCGCGGCTGTTTCCGTGCGGCACGACAATAGCTGCAGGCAGGCCCGCCCGCCGCGCGGCGAAGCCGATCGACTGGCCGTGATTGCCGCGCGTGGCACCGATCACGCCACGCGGCGGGTGCACGCTTCGCGCCAGCTCGCGGAAGTAGACCAGGCCCCCGCGCACCTTGAATGCGCCGGTCGGTGTGTGGTTCTCGTGCTTGACCCAGATTTCCGTGCCGAGCTGCTTGCACAGCAACGGCCATGCATATTGTGGCGTGGGCGCGATCGCCTCGTACACGACGGCCGCCGCACGCTCCAACTGCTCCCGGGAAGGTAATAGCTCAGGCATAGGCGGCAGGGACCTCGAAGGCCAGAATGCAGTAGCGGCGCTGCTGAAACTCGAATTCTGCCACGCGCTGCATCTGCAAGCCCTGCTCGTGCGCGGCCAGCGAGCGTGCGTTGCCCGCCGCCACGAAGCAGACGCCGGCCTCGAAGCTGCCGGCCACTTCCCGCCGCAACGCACCGAACAGGCTTCGCAGCACACCGTGTCCGCGCTCGGCGCGATCGATGCACACGGGACCATAGACGAACGTGTTCTGCCCGGCGAGCAACCTGCCGTGGAAGCTCACATCGTCGTAGCGCTGGATCATCGCGGTCAGCAGCGGAAATTGCCGATTGAATGCGACGCTGGACGCGCACAGGTAGCCAGCGACGCGCTCATCATCCGTCGCTACCATTACCGCAACGTCGGCGTTCATTTGTTCGAATTGCGCGCGGGAGAAACGCGCCGACAAGAATCCGTCTGCACGCGCTTCGATAGACAGGTTGTCGAACAGATTGGCTTCCTGCAAAGCCAGGATGCCGGGATAGTCCGTTTCCGTCAGACGTTGGAAGAGCATGAGGGGGCGAGAGGTGCCCTGGCTAAATCAACATGCGGCTCTTGAGCTCGTCCTTGAGGTAGGCATAGTAGATCGGCGCGGCGACCACACCCGCGATCCCGAACGCCGCTTCCATGGCAAGCATCGCGATCAGCAGCTCCCACGCGCGCGCACGGATCTGGGTGCCCACGATGCGCGCGTTCACGAAATACTCGAGCTTGTGGATGACGACGAGGAATGCGAGCGACCCGAGCGCGGCGGAGAGCGAGTGACTCATGCTCACGACGACGATAACCGTATTGGAGATCAAGTTGCCGATCACCGGCAGCAGGCCGGCGACGAAGGTGATGGCGATCATGGTCTTGGTGAGCGGCAGCTGCACGCCGCACAACGGTAGAACGACAACCAGGTATATGGTGGTGAGCGACGTGTTGAGCGCCGAGATGCGCACCTGCGCGAAGACGATGCGGCGGAACGCCTGGCCCACGCGCGCTGCCCGCTCGAGCAGTGCCTGCGCCATCGGACCGACCTCCTGACTGGGACGGGCCTGGCGCAGCGAGATGAAGGCACCGATGATCATGCCGATCAGGATGTGCGCGAACGCGCGCCCGAACTCCGTGCCGACCCCGCGCAGGTCGCGGGCATGCTCGCGCAGCCACTGCACCAGTGTCTGACGCAACTCGTCGGCGTTGGCCGGAAAGTTCTCGACCAGCCAGGCGGGCAGCGCGCGCCTCGAGCCTTCGATGATCTCCGCCATCTGTTTGAACAACGAGGAGATGCTGCCGGCGTCGGTGCGCAGCACAGCGATGATCCCGACGATGATGAGCGTGATCAAGAGGACCACGATGACGGTAAGGACGGTCACCGCCGCGACCTTGCTCCACTCGTGGCCCATGCGCCAGATGCGCAGCCGCGGCGCGAGGATGTGTACCAGTTCGTAGACCAGCAGTCCGGCCAGCAGCGCCGGCAGCAGATGCAGCTCCAGCACCAGGACCAATGCGGCCCCGGTCAGGATCCAGGCTGCGATGTCGTACCGCGTGGGGTTGCCGATCGGGCTTCTGTCCATGTTCGATCCGTCAGCGATGGGCAGCACGGGTGTCGAGGCTGCGGCGCAGACGCTCTACGCCGTCTGCCAACCGCTCTTCGCTGGCCGCGAAGCACCAGCGCACGAAACCTTCGCCCTCCGGCCCGAATGCGATGCCCGGTGCGAGTCCAAGCCCTGCCTCCGCGATCAGGCGCTTGCACAGGGCCACGCTGTCGCGGACTCCGTCGATCCGGAAAAACGCATACATCGCACCTGCCGGCGAGGCGATCTGAATTCCGGGCATCTGCTGGAGCTGGCCGACCAGATAGTCGCGCGCCCGGCGAAATCGGGCGACCGTGTGCGCGATCACCCCTTCGCCGTCACGCACAGCGGCCACGCCGGCCCGCTGGACGAAGGGCGGGGCGCAGGAGGTGTTGTACTCGATCAGCTTGGCCAGATCCCCAGTCAGGGTGGCCGGGCAGACAATCCACCCGAGCCGGAACCCGGTCATCAGCCAGCTCTTGGAAAAGGTGTTGGTGCTGACCACGCGGTCGTGCGCGGTCGCGAGGTCGAGAAACGAAGGCGCGATAGCTGGCGCGCCGTTGGTCACACCGTGGTAATACAGCCGCTCGTAGGCATCGTCGGCGATGATCCAGATACCGTGCCGGCGACAGTGTTCCAGGATGGCCTGCTGGCTGGCGCGATCGATAGTCCATCCGGTAGGGTTGTTGGGCGAGTTGATGACCACCGCCCTGGTCCCGGGTGGCAGCGCCTCTAGCAGTCGGTCCAGGTCGAGCTTCCAGCCACCGGGCGTGAATTGCAGGGCGACGGTCTCGACCTGCGCACCCAGGATCTTGGGGATCTCCACCAGATTGGGCCAGAGTGGCGTTACGGCCACGACGCGGTCACCGTGTCCGATCAGCGCCTGAGCCACCAGCATCAGAGCCGACATGCCGGAGTTGGTGATCGCCACGTTGTCCGCGTCGGTGGTCCGGTGCAGGCGGGCGACGTAGCTCGCAACCGCCTCGCGCAACTCAGGAATGCCCAGGTTCTGGGTGTAAAAGGTGTCGCCTGCGTTCAACGCGTCCACCGCTACTTGCCGAATAAACTCAGGCGTGACTTCGTCCGGCTCACCAAACCAGAATGCGGCAATGTCCTCGCGCCCCATGCCGGCGTTGGCCACCTCCCGGATTTTGGAGGCACGCAGCGCCTGTACGGCGGGGCGGGCAATGCCAGGAAAGGAATGCATCTTATCGTGCTGTCAGGCAAAAGTAAGATTGTCGCACAGGGCTTCACGAACGTCGCCGTCCGGCGTCTCCGGGTCCAGCCGCCGGGCGGTGTACCATCCCCGTTGGACGAGAGGCACCGGTCTTCCGTCCGCTTCTAAAAACTTCTACAACATAGCTATGGAGCGGCCATGCCCCGGACGGCGTACCTCTTTCCTGCCCTGGCGATCTGCTTTCTGTCGCTCGCTTCTCGCCCCGCGTGGGCGCAAGCCGGCAAGGGCGACGGCAGTGTGCGCGCTTGCGTGATCGCGCTCTCGAAAGCCTTGTCGACGCGATTCATCGCCGACGACTATCCCGTCGACTTGCAGGACGCCGACGTCCAGGGGACCGTGCTCGTGCAATTGACCATTGGGCATGATGGCCGGGTACGCCAGACCGCGCTAGCGCAGACCTCTGGCAGCCCGGCTCTGGACCGCGCGGCGCTCAAGGGCGTGGAGCGCGTGTTCCCACGTGGTTCGGCCACCCCTGCCGAGTGCCAGCTCGAGGCTGAGTCGCTGGTCACGCTGCCGATCCGGTTCCAGCTTAAGACCGTCCCTCGTAAGTAAAGGGTCGCACTTTTTCTCCTCCACGGGGGCGCCGCGAGGCAGGGAGGCGGTTTCGCCCAATCTCCGAGGCATCCACGGCTCAGGGACGCCCCGCATGGCGACCTCCGCGGAGGAATGCGACAATAGCGCCCTTCCAGCATAAGACCTGAAGCGAGGAGACGCGATGAGCACCGAGCAGCATTCCAACTACGTCAACGGCCAGTGGGTGGCGGGCGCCACCTGGTCCAAGAATGTCAACCCCTCCGATCTGAGCGACGTGGTGGGTGAATATGCACAGGCAGACGCGGGGCAGACCGAGCAAGCCATCGCCGCCGCACGTGCCGCTTTCCCCGCGTGGGCCACCTTCAACGTGCAGGCGCGTGCCGATATGCTGGACAAGATCGGCAACGAGATCATCGCGCGCAAGGACGAACTGGGGACGCTGCTGTCGCGGGAGGAGGGCAAGACGCTGCCCGAGGGCGTAGGCGAGGTGGTGCGCGCCGGCAACGTATTCAAGTTCTTCGCCGGCGAGGTCTTGCGCCGCGTGGGCGAGCTGGTGCCTTCGGTGCGCGCGGGTGTCGACGTGGAAATCACGCGCGAACCCGTGGGTGTGGTGGGGATCATCTCGCCCTGGAATTTCCCGTCTGCGATACCGGCCTGGAAGGTGGCGCCGGCGCTGGCCTACGGCAACTGCGTAGTGTTCAAACCCGCCGATCTGGTGCCGGGCTCGTCCTGGGCGCTGGCCGAAATCATCGCCCGGGCCGGGGTTCCTGCCGGGGCATTCAACCTCGTGATGGGACGCGGCAGCGTAGTGGGGGAGGCTTTGGTCAACGACACGCGTGTGGATGCGATCAGCTTCACCGGGTCGGTGGAAACCGGGCGCAAGATCGCGCAGAAAGCGGTGGCGCGCATGGCCAAGTTTCAGCTCGAGATGGGCGGCAAGAACCCGCTCGTCGTCCTGGACGATGCCGACCTCAAGACCGCGGTCGAGTCGGCCGTCAACGGCGCCTTCTTCTCCACCGGCCAACGGTGCACCGCATCCTCGCGCCTGATCGTGACCAAAGGCATCCACAACAAGTTCGTAGAGGCGTTGACCGAGCGGCTCAAGGGCCTGGTGGTGGATAACGCGCTGAAACCCGGCACCCAGATCGGCCCGGTGGTCGACAAGAATCAGCTCAACCAGGACCTGTTCTATATCGAGGAAGGCAAGAAGGAAGGTGCCAGGCTCGCGTACGGCGGGAATTTGCTCAAGCGCGAGAAGGAGGGCTTCTATCTCGAGCCGGCGCTGTTCACCGACACCAGCAACGGCATGCGCATCAATCGCGAGGAGGTCTTCGGCCCGGTGGCCACGGTGCTGGCGGCGAAGGACTACGACGAAGCGCTGAGTTTGGCCAACGACACTCCGTTCGGGCTGTCGGCCGGCATCGTCACCGGCTCGCTCAAGCACGCGGCCCATTTCCGCCGCAACAGCCAGGCCGGAATGGTCATGGTGAACCTGCCCACCGCGGGAGTGGACTATCACGTGCCGTTCGGCGGCCGCAAAGGCTCGAGCTACGGCCCGCGCGAGCAGGGGCGCTACGCCGTGGAGTTCTTCACCACGGTGAAGACCGCCTACGTGGCGGCAGTCTAGACGACAGGGAAGGACCGGTACGCGCGGCGGGAGACGACACAACGGGCGTGACCGAAGGGTTGTACCTGCTGGGCGCCGTCGCGCTCGTGCTGGTGAACGGTTTCTTCGTCGCCGCCGAGTTCGCCCTGGTAAAGCTGCGCCAGACGCGCGTGAAAGGCATCGAGCGGCGCTTCGGGCTGCGCGGGCGGCTGCTTGGGCGCGTGCACGCGAACCTCGACGCCTACCTGTCCGCCTGTCAGCTCGGCATCACGCTGGCCTCCATCGGCCTGGGCTGGATCGGTGAGCCGGCCATGGCGCGGCTGCTGCAACCGGTGCTGGCAGCGATGAGCGTCACTTCGCCGCAGCTCGTCCATGGCACGAGCTTTCTGGCCGCCTTCTCCCTGATCGCCTACCTGCACATCGTCGTCGGCGAGATGGCGCCGAAGTCGATGGCGTTGCGGCGGGCCGAAGGCATCGCGCTGTGGACCGCGCCGCCGCTGTACATTTTCTACTGGAGCATGTGGCCTGCGATCTGGGTGCTCAACCGCAGCGCCAACTGGATCCTGCGCACGGCCGGACTATCTCCGGCCCACAGCCAGGATTCGACCTACACGACCGACGAGCTGAAGCTGATCCTGCGCTCCTCGAGCGGCCCCAGCCGCCTGACGCAGGACGAGCTGCGCATTCTCGCCCACGCGCTCGACTTCAGCACGTTGACCGTGGCGGAGCTCAAGCGCCCGGCCGGCGAGATGGTGAGCCTGTATGCAGACCGCGGCCTGGAGGAGAACCTCGAGACGATCCGCAGCCATCGCTACACTCGATATCCGCTCTTTTCGCGCAGCGGCGGCGAGGTCGTGGGACTCATCCATGTGAAGGACCTGCTGACGCGCCTGCGTCCGGACGGCGCCGCGCTCGATTTGAAGAAGCTCGCGCGCGCACCGTTTCGCGTGGCTGAGAGCATGCCGGCTATGCATTTATTCCGGCGCTTTCGCGAAGGCTATCCACACTTTGCCATCGTTCTGGATGGGGGCGGACACGTATCTGGGTTCATCACGCTCGACAACATGCTGAGCGTGCTGGTGGGCGAGATCAGCGACGAGTTCCGGCAGAGCCAGAGCGATTGGATTCAGCAGGAGGACGGCACGCTGCTCGGCAAGGCCAGCCTGTCGGTATTCTCGCTGGAGCGTGCGCTCGGCATCGACATCGAGGGCCACGACGTGGACACCGTAGGCGGGCTGATCCACTGGAAGCTCGAGCGTCTGCCGGAGGAGGGCGAGCGCGTGGACTGAAAAAACTGCGTACTCCGGCGTGGCTGTCCCGGGG
>CAVUHQ010000018.1:0-179703 GCA_963741215.1 uncultured beta proteobacterium | reverse complement strand
GATCGGAACAGGCAGCCCCCAGAGGACTACGAGCTGTGGTCGCGCATCGCTCGCGAGTACGAGGTCGCCAATATCCCGGAGGTGCTGCACACTTACCGGGAGGTCAAGGGCAGCATGTCCCGGGAAGGCGAGTCTCCATTCTTGAATCATCTGGTTACGCTATGCGCGGAAAACATTGCCTGGGCGGCGCAGCGATCCGCTTCGGACCCTCAGGTCGTAAATCTGGCAGCATTGATCCACGGCGCTCCGCATCGCCTGCAGGGCAAACCACAGTTTTCAGACATGCACTCCATTCTGCGCCGCGCCGTGATCCGGGTTGTCGCCGAACCTGACCGCGAGCGCTTCGTGAAGGAAGCCAGCGCGCGCGTCGATGCACTACGCTACCGGTGGTGGGAGCTGCGTTACGGCAATGATTGGAGGCGGTACCTGTTAAAGGCGGCACGACGGATGCTGGGCACTCTGCGACGAGTCTAAGAGCGATGGCCGATTCTCGTACCACGTGCTGCGTAATCGGCGGAGCCGGTTTCATCGGGGTTCAAGTGACCCGCCTGCTGCTGGCTTCCGGTCGAAGAGTAGTGGTGCTGGGGCGCCGGGCCGGCCCGCCGGCTGGCCTGCCGTCGGCGGCGACCTATGTGTCTGGCGACTATGGCGATCCGACGCTGCTGAGCGCCTTGCTCGCAGGTGCCGGGGAAGTGATCGATCTGGCCTATTCGACGGTCCCGCAAACGAGCTTCGCGGATCCGGTGTTCGACATCGTTTCCAGCCTTCCGCCGACGGTCGGTCTCCTGCAAGCCGCCGTGGCGGCGAAAGTGCGCAAGGTTGTTCTCGTCTCCTCCGGTGGGACCGTCTATGGGGTCGCCCGCTCATTGCCAATCCAGGAGGATCATCCGACCCATCCGATTTCGCCCTACGGGATCACCAAGTTGACGATCGAGAAGTACGCGGGGATGTTTCATTTCGTCTCTGACTTGCCCGTGGTCGTGGTGCGCCCCGGCAACGCGTACGGCGAGGAGCAGCGCCCTTTCGCCGGCCAAGGCTTCATCTCCACCGCCACGCACTCGATCATCGCGCGCCAGGAGATCACGATCTTTGGCACCGAGGGCACGGTCCGCGACTACGTCCATGTTTCGGATGTGGCGAGCGGCATCGTCGCGGCGCTGGAGCACGGCCGGCCCGGCGGCACCTACAACATCGGCTCTGGCGCAGGAAGATCCAACCGCGATGTGGTGAAGGCCATCGATCCGCTGGCACAGGCGGCGGGCTTCGAGGTTCGGGTCAAGACCCTGCCCGCACGCAGGTTCGATGTGCCTGCCAACGTGCTCGACAGCCGCAATCTCGAGGCCGTCTCTGGCTGGCGCCCGGCGGTCGGATTCGAACAGGGCATTGCCCGCGTATGGGCGGCCGCGCTGGCCAGGCAGCTTGGCTGAAGAGACGGTTCGCATGCGCCTCCTGTTTGCTTGCGAGTTCTACTATCCCTCGGTCGGCGGCGTACAGGAGGTGATCCGACAAGTGGCCGAACGGCTGGTCGAGCGCGGCCATCACGTCACGGTCGCTACGACCTATTTGCCCGAACGCGCGTCCCGAACTCTGAACGGCGTCGAGATTGTCGAGTTTCGCGTGGCTGGCAATCTGGCGCTTGGGTTGCGCGGAGAGCTCGCGGAATACCGCAAGTACGTACTGGAAGCGGACTACGATCTTTTGATGATCAAAGCCGCGCAGCAATGGACGCTTGACGCATTGATCCCCGTGCTCGACGCAATCCGCCAGCCAAAAGTTTTTATCCCTTGCGGATTCTCCGGGCTCTACGACCCGGCGTTCGCGGAATACTTCCGCACGATGCCGGACACCCTGCGGAAGTTCGACCATTTGATTTTCTACGCATCCAAGTATCGCGACATCGACTTTGCCCGTGCGCACGGGCTGTCCAACCTGTCGGTCGTTCCAAACGGTGCCAACGAACGTGAATTCAACGTGCAGAAAGATCACGAGTTCAGGCGGCACTACGCTATTCCCAGTGAGGCGTTTGTCGTGCTCACCGTGGGCAGTCTCACCGGCCAGAAGGGACACCACGAATTGGCCTATGCCTTCGCGCTGGCGGATTTTGCCGGCCGGGAAGCCGTATTGATCCTGAACGGACACCCACCCCGGCCAAATCCTGTCCGGCGGCCTTCTTTGCGCGACCTCCCGATGCGCGCCGTTCGGTTGTGCAAGCGGATTGTTCGCTCAGCCTTGATCGCGGCAAAGCTGAGCTGGGTGTTGAAGGTATTTGGCTACCGGGTCGACGGTCCGCCGCCCGTAAGATCGCGGTCCGCAGCATCAACCGACTGCGGAAGAAGCGTGCAATGCTCGTCGATCTTCCGCGGCCGGCGTTAATTCAGGCCTATCTCAACAGCGATTTGTTCGTGTTCGCTTCCAACATCGAATACTCACCTCTCGTGCTGTACGAGGCGGCGGCAGCCGGGTTGCCGTTTCTGTCCGTCCAGGTTGGCAACGCAGACGAGATCGCCGCGTGGACCGGAGGCGGGAAGATCTGTCCGGCACCGCGCGATGCGAGCGGCTATACGCGCGCCGACCCAGCCGTTCTGGCACAAGAAATATCACGCCTCGCAGCGGATCCGGTTGCGCTCGGCGAGCTCGGCGAGGCAGGCCGGAGAAACTGGTCCGAGCGCTTTACCTGGGGTAAGATCACGGACTGCTACGAAGCCATATTCTCCCGTCTACTGAGGCCCGAAGATAGTCAGAATGGGACGACTCCGCTCGCTGCTTCAGCGTCCGAACGCGGGGCAGCTTCGCCGGCAGAATCCGGCAAAGAACGCGGCCTGCTCCGAGTTCGAAGTCGACAACTGGGCTGTCTCCCAGTTCGTATTGCAGCGGCTGGTGCCGGTCGTCGGCGTGCACCCGTTTCCGTTGCATGAGCTGATGCTTATGGTTGCAGCGGTATGCCGCACCCAGCCGTCGCAGATCTTCGAGTGGGGCACACACATCGGAAAATCCGCGCGAATCTTCTACGAATGCGCCGTCCACTATGGCATCGACGCCGATATTCATTCGAGCGATCTGCCGGACGACGTGGATCACGTAGAGCATCCGCACGCGGAACGCGGCAAGCTCGTACGCGGACTGCCGCGAGTCCATCTGCATCAAGGGGACGGGCTGGACACGTCGCTCGAGATCTGGCGCAGTGCTGGATGCAGGCCGCGCCCGTTGTTCCTGGTCGACGGGGATCACGAGCATGCGAGCGTGTTGCGAGAGTTGACCGGGATCGCACGAGAAATTCGCGATGCCAGTATTCTGCTGCACGATTCCTTCAACCAGTCCGAAGCGTCGGGTTACAACGTCGGTCCCTACCGCGCCATCCAGGACATGCTGGCGACAGATCCCGGGCGTTACCGCAAGGTGGAGTCCGGCCTTGGCTTGCCCGGCATGACTCTGCTGTATCCTGCCTAGTCCGGCCGGGTGCCCAGGTTTGCATCAGCTTGCTGATGTGGCCGCGATCCGACGCCGCGTAAGCTGACACTTAGAACAGGAGGGCTGCTTGCCCGCAAACGATCCGCGCAGCGTCCTGGTTACCGGCGGTGCCGGCTATATCGGCAGCCATGTCACCCGTCGCCTGTCGGAGGCGGCCTATCGGCCGGTCGTGATCGACGATCTTTCCACCGGGTCAGCCAGCGCCTTGATCCACGGTGAACCTCTGGTGGTAGGCGACGTCGGAGATGCTGCACTGGTCGAGCGGGTGCTGCTCCAATATCGATGCAGTACGGTACTGCATTTTGCCGCCTCGATCGTGGCGCCCGAATCGGTGTCCGATCCGCTGAAGTACTACTCCAACAATACGGCGAGCATCATCGGCTTGTTGCGGGCCTGCGTGCGCACCGGGGTTCAGCGCTTCGTCTTCTCCAGCACGGCGGCGGTCTACGGTATTCCCGAGTCGGGGATCGCCGCTGAAGATAGCGCGAACGTCGCCGATCAATCCGTACGGCGCGTCGAAACTCATGTGCGAGCGCATGCTTCAAGACGCCTCTGCCGCTCACGGGTTTCGCTTCGCCGTGTTGCGCTATTTCAATGTTGCCGGTGCGGATACCCGCGGCCGGATGGGTCAGCGCACCCCGAACGCAACGCACCTCATCAAGGTCTGTTGCCTGGCGGCGCTGCACCGTCGTCCCGACGTTTCGGTTTACGGAACCGACTACGCTACGCCGGACGGCACCGGTGTGCGCGACTATATCCATGTCGAAGACTTGGCGGAGCGCACCTGGCAGCCCTCACCTACCTGGAGGATGGTGGCGCCTCCGTGACGCTCAACGTCGGCTACGGTACCGGCCGGAGCGTCAACGAAGTGATCGCGTCGGCCAAGCGTGTCAGCCGAGTGGACTTTCCGGTAGTGATCGCGTCACGCAGGCCGGGCGACCCGCCAATCCTGGTCGCCGACGCTTCGCGCGTCCGGCAGATTCTGTCCTGGGTGCCGCGTTACGCGGACCTGGACACGATCGTCAGCCATGCCTTTGCGTGGGAACGCCAACTTGGTGCTTGAGCACTCCGCGAAATTCCGTGCCGTGCCGGCGAATGGGATCTTCGGTGTGATCGGCTCTTGATGCCGCGCGTTACCATCCTGCTACCGGTGTTCAACGGTGCCCGGTACATCCGCGCGGCAATTGACAGCGTTCTTGCTCAGACTTATCGCGACTACGAGTTGCTGGTCATCGACGATGGTTCTGGCGACGACAGCGCTGACATCGCTCTCAGCTACGCGGACCCCCGCCTGCGGGTGGAACGTAACGGGAGCAATCTCGGCTTGGTTGAAACGCTGAACCGGGGACTGGATCTGGCATCGGGAGACTTCGTCGCGCGCCTCGACGCCGATGACGTGTGCTTGCCAGAACGGCTCGCCGTTCAAACCCCTACCCCGATGCGCATGTGGAAGTCGGCATATGCGGTTCCTGGTACATGCTGCTCGGTACAAGGTTCGCCTGGACCGTCCGCTTACCCACCAGCCCGGACGACGTCGAAGCATGGCTATTCGCGCATAGCCCGATCTCTCATCCAACCGTCATGTTCAGGCGGTCGGTGTTTGACCGCATGCACCTGCGCTATGATCGGACGTATGCTCACGCGGAGGACTACGACCTCTGGGTGCGCGCGGCAGCTGCTACCCGGCTCGCAAACGTCGCTCGGCCCCTCCTTAGATACCGCGTGCACTCTGGGCAGGTAACCTCTCGCTACTGGACGATACAACGAGAGGCGACCGGCCGTATCCGGCTCAGGCAGCTCGAGCGCCTGATTCCCGATGCACCTGCAGAAGAGCAACGGCTCCACCTGCAGGCGATATCAACGGAGTTCCCGCGCACACGGGAAATGCTGAACCGAATCGAGGCGTGGCTGATGCGGCTGGCCGAGGTGCAATCGGGGGATTGCAGTGTTCCCCACGCACAGCTTTGAATTGCTGATGGGAGCACTCTGGCAGCGCGCGTGCCTCGCATGTCTGCCCGCAGTCTGGGCTCCGGGCTTGTATTTCCGCTCGCCGTTGTGCGGGTTGGGAGCGAGCCGACTCGCGGCGTTTGCCGCGTTCTGCGGCCGCGGGGCGAAGCGGCAGTTCTTTCGTGGGCCCTCCGGCCCTTCGGTTGGGGTGTAGCGATTGGGGCATCGCCAACAGGGCCGCCCACCGGCCTCGGTCGTCTCTCCCCGGCAAGCTCGATGAGCAAGCCCGTCATACTTTTCGTGACCCACGACGCATCTCGATCCGGCGCACCCCTGTGCTTCGGCGAACTGCTCGCAGCCATCGCTTCAGGGCCGCGGTCGTTCGAGGTGCTGGTCCTCGCGGCCGACGGCGGTCCGCTGATCTCTGATTGGTCCCAAACCGGACTATCTCTTCTAGTCTTGCGCAAACGCCAGGCGCGCGGCATGGTCGGCAAAGCAGTAACGCGATTGGTATTCTTCTGGAACTATCTGCGGCTGCTATTGCGAGTACGGCCTGCGGCCATTTACTCGAACACGATCCTCAATGCCGGCGAAGTAGTCATCGGGCGCCTTCTAGGAAGCACCACATTGGTACACATCCATGAGGGCGAGACGATGATGAAACGGCATGCTCTGAGTCTGCGGGTGTCGTCCTGGTTTACCACTTACTACACCTGTGTCTCGCACTACTCCGCGCGTTCCCTCAGCAGCCTGCTTGGAAGATCCGCGACGGTAACACCCAATGGCACCGATGCGGTAGGCGTGCTGTGCCCTGAGTCGCGCCGCGAAGCTAGGGGCCCGGTGCTGGGTATCATCGGGGGCATCCAGCCGAACAAGGGGCACCATCTAGCCATTCAGGCCGCGGCGGAACTGCGTCAACGCTCAGGCAGCGACTTGCACTTGCGCTTCTATGGGGAAGTCGACGATCCTGCCTACCACGCTGCTCTACATGGCCTTGGCGCGAGAGGCGGGAATGGATTCATGCATAGAATACCGGGGCTCTGTCGCCGATCGGCGCGCCATCTATGCCGATATCGATGTCTTGTTGGTCCCTTCCTTCGACGAGTGTTTTCCGCGCGTCATTCTGGAAGCGTTTGCGCATGGCCGGCCCGTTATTGCGTCGAACGTGGGTGGCATTCCTGAAATGATCACCGATGGCGAGAATGGCATCCTGGTCGCCCCCGGTGATGCGGCGGCTCTGGGGCGCGCTATCGAGCGACTACTTCGCGATACCGTGCTTGCGGAGAAGCTAGTGAACGCAGCGTCGGCGGAAGTGACAGCGAACTTCCGCCTCGCGGACACAACGGACAAGACCATTGCGTTCATTGAGAGGACGCTCGCAACCGCGCCAGGCACCCAGGCCGTCGCTGAGTGATCCGAATCATGCCCACTGCGCGGCCGCAAGGCATGGTCATCGCCCAAGTGAATGCGAAACCCGCGGCGATCGCCGCCATCATCGTGTCCTTCGAGCCCAGCGAGACGGACTTGCAACGCCTGGTTCGTGCTATCCGTCCGCAGGTGGAGCACATCGTCGTCATCGACAACGGTTCGAGCTCTGACCGGGCGGCATGTCTGGACGCGATTGAGGCCTCGGTCACGGAAATCCGGCGGCTCGGCCAGAACTTCGGTATCGGTTACGCCCACAATGCGGGAATTCGCTGGGCCGAAGCGCACCATTCGACGCATGTCCTGCTCCTCGATCAGGATAGCGAGCCCGCCGCGGATATGGTGGCGAGGCTGCTTGCCGCCGAGCATGAGCTTCTGCGTCGCGAGGTGAAGCTAGGCGCCGTAGGGCCGGTTTTCTATGACGCTCGCCACGAGCGTGTCTGGCCGTTCTACGCCCTGACCGCTTTCGGGATTCGACCGCGGTACTGCCCGGGTGTCTTGCCGGAGGGGGCGGGCGCGATCGCGTGCGACCTCCTCATCACTTCGGGCACGCTGATCAGACTTCCCGTCCTCGAGGAGACTGGTATGCTCCGCGAGGAGTTTTTCATCGAGCACGTGGATACCGAGTGGTGCTCTGCGAGCGCGATTTCACGGGTTCGATTTGTTCGGGGTTTGTTCGGCCAGAATGCACCACACCCTCGGAGATTCGATTCTGAACCATGCCCTTCACGCGGCGGACGGTGCAGTTGTACCGGCCCCAGCGGTACTACTATCTGTTCCGCAACGCGGTCCTTCTGTGGCGGTTGCCGCATGCGGTGCTGCCGTGGAAGATCAACGAGGTAAAGCGGCTGCTGCTGAGGGTGTTCGTGCTCGGGGTCTTCGCGCCGCAGCGTGCCGAGCGGCTGAGCATGATGGCGCTCGGACTGTGGCACGGCCTGCGGCGCAGATCCGGGAAGCTGGAGGCGGGCTAGTTCGAGCGAGCCGCGCTGACCATGACAGATCGCGATCGAGACCTGCCGGCATGGTTGGCTGGGGCCGCCTGTCCGGGGTAGCCTCGACATGCGCGTATTGCATCTGGGTCGCTTCTACGACGCCAATTTCGGCGGCCTCGAGCGTCACGTTGCAGTCCTGATCGAAGCGCTGAGGGGAAGAGTCGAGTGCGACAATCTCGTCGCGAACGACGCATGGGCAGCGGAGACGCTCGACCTGGGCTACTACAAGGTCTACAAGGCGCCTTCATTGGGATTGCTGGCCGGTGTGGCGGCGGCGCCCACCATGCCGTTGTGGGCGCGCCGCCTCCATCGGCGCCATCCCTACGACATCGTGCACCTCCACTTCCCGGACCCCTTGGCGCACCTGGTCTGGTACACGATGCCGCGCGGACCCAAGCTGGTGATCACCTGGCACAGCGATATCGTCCGGCAGGAGCGCTTGCTCGTGTGGTATCGACCCTTCCTCGATCACATCGTGCGCCGGGCCGACGCGATCATCGCGCCGACGCCGAGTCATTTCGCCTCGTCCACGCAGCTCGGAGCCTGCCGGGACGAAAGCCGCAAGCATGTGGTTCCGTTCGGCATCGACGAGCGGCCCTACCAGCCTACCGCCGCCTTGCTGGGCAAAGCAGCGGAGATTCGTGCCCGTTATCCGGGGAAGCATCTGGTCTTCGGTGTCGGCCGTCATGTCTACTACAAGGGTTTCGAGTACCTGATCCGCGCCATGCGGGAGATTCCCGACACGGTGGCGATCATCGGTGGCAGCGGACCCTTCAGCGCGACGTACGCGGAACTGGTGGCTGACCTGGGCCTGCGCTCCCAGGTCGAGCTGGTCGGTCGGATCGATGAGATCGATCTCCCGGCCTACTATCACGCTGCCGACCTGTACTGCCTGTCCTCGGTCGAGAAAAGCGAGGCGTTCGGACTGGTGCAGCTCGAGGCGATGGCTTGCGGCAAGCCGGTCGTGTGCTGTCAGCTCGACAACGGCGTGAACTACGTCAACCTGGACGAGATCACCGGGCTGGCGGTCCCGCCGCGCGACGTGCCGGCATTGGCGAGCGCGATCAAACGCTTGCTCGGGGACGACGCCCTGCGAGAGCGTCTGGGTTCGGCGGCGCGGGCGCGGGTGCATGCTGAGTTCTCGATGGAGAGCATGGCGCGCGGCACTCTACAGGTGTACCAGGGGATCCTCGGAGATCGACCGCGTTGAAGGTGCTGGTCACGGGGGGCACCGGCTTTGTCGGCAATGCGCTTTGCGCTCACTTGGCCAGCCAAGGATTTTTCGTGCGGTCGGCCGGGCGCTCGAAGCCCGGGGACGAGCGATCCGACGCCGTGGTGGTCGGCGACATTGGTGGCGATACCGACTGGAGCACGGCGTTGGAGGGTGTCGATCGGGTGGTCCACCTCGCGGCCCGAGTCCACATCGACCGTGATTCGAGCCGCGCTCCCCTCGCCGAGTACCGCCGCGTGAATGTCGAGGGTACGCAGCGGCTGGCGAGGATGGCTGCCGAGCGCGGCGTGCGGCGGTTCGTCTTTCTGTCCTCTGCCAAGGTGAATGGCGAAGTCACGCACAGGCCGTACACGGAGGCAGACCCGCCGCGTCCCGAAGGCGCATACGCCGTGTCCAAATGGGAGGCGGAGCAGGCGCTGATGCAGCTCGGCTCCGAGACCGGCATGGAGTGGGTCATTCTGCGCCCGCCTCTGGTCTACGGGCCCGGGGTGCGCGCCAATTTCCTCAAGCTGATGCGCGCGGTCGCTGCGGGCATCCCGCTTCCGCTCGCGTCGATCGACAACCGGCGCAGCCTGCTCTATCTGGGCAATCTCGTCGATGCCATCCGAACCTGCCTCGGGCACCCGCATGCTGGCGGTAGAACGTTTCTGGTCAGCGACGGCGACGATCTATCAACACCGGGGCTGGCGCGCCGCCTGGCGCAAGCTCTGGGCGTGCCTTCGCGCCTGCTGCCAATGCCGGTAGCGCTGCTGTCGCTGGCGGGCGCGATGACCGGCAAGTCAGCGGCAGTGGAGCGTCTCGTGGGTTCGCTGCAGCTCGACACCAGCGCGATCCGACACACGCTGGGATGGACGCCGCCGTTCGGGGTAGACCAGGGCTTGCAGGAGACAGCGCGCTGGTTCCGTCGGGCAGCCGCGGCGCCGGCCTGAGAGGCGGGTACAATACCGGCCGCATGCAGGCCACTCTCGCCGGTCCAATCCTCGCTCCCGCGCTTGCGTTTGCCCTCAGTTTCGCGCTGCTGCGCCTGCTGCTCTCGCCGAGCGCTCAGCGCTGGTTCCTCGACCACCCGAATCAACGCTCGCTCCACGCTTCACCCATTCCGCGCACGGGCGGTTTGGCTATCGTTCCGGCGGCCGTGCTCGGGCTGCTGCTGGCGGGCGGAGCTCGGCTGCCTGCGGTGCTCGCTGCGGCGTTGATGCTGCTGTCGGTGCTGGACGACTGGCGTCATCTGCCTGCGCTCGTGCGGCTCCTCGGACACCTGGCAGCGGCCCTGGCCTTCGTGCTGCTTGCGCTGCCCGGGCAGGGGATCGGGTGGTTGCTCCTGCTTGCGATTGCAGTGGGCTGGATGACCAACCTGTACAATTTCATGGATGGAGCGGACGGACTGGCAGGCGGCATGGCGCTCATCGGGTTTTCCGTTTATGGGTTGTCCGCTTGGCTGTCCGGTCAACTCGCATTCGCGCTGGCCAACTTTTGCGTCGCCGCTTCTGCCGCCGCCTTTCTGATCTTCAACTTCCACCCGGCCAAAATCTTCATGGGCGATGCCGGTTCTGTTCCGCTCGGTTTTCTCGCCGGCACCTTGGGCCTGGTGGGGTGGCGCGACGGCTTGTGGCCGCTGTGGTTCCCGGCCGTTGTGTTCGCGCCCTTCGTGGTGGATGCCAGCGTTACACTGGTGCGGCGAGCTTTGCGGCGCGAACGGGTGTGGGAGGCGCATCGGAGTCACTATTACCAGCGTCTGGTGCTGCTCGGCTGGAGCCACCGCCGCACTGCGTTTGCCGAGTACGCGCTCATGATCGCCAGCGGGGCGGGGGCATTGCTTGCCGCGAGCCGGTCGTTCCGGCAGCAGGCCTTGCTGCTTGCCTTGTTCGCGTGCGCCTATCTGCTCGTCATGGCAGTGGTCGATCGGCGCTGGCGGCGCGGAGGAAGCCTGACGTGAACTGGGTCGCCAATTCCCGCACCGTGCTCGCGATCCTGCATGACGTGATTGCCGCTGGCGTGGCGTGGGCACTCGCCTTCTGGCTGCGCTTCAACCTCGACATGCCGCTCGAGTTCCAGGGGGTGATGTGGCACACGCTGCCGCTGGTGGTGCCAGCACAGGTGCTCATCTTCTCGGGCTTCGGGCTGTACCGCGGGATCTGGCGCTATGCCAGCCTGCACGATCTGAGACTGATCGTGATTGCGGTTACCCTCGCCGCGCTCGCCGTTCCCGCCTTGCTGGTCTTGTTTCGCCTGGCCGGTTCAGTTCCGCGCTCCGCCTTTGTCCTCGACCCTCTGCTGCTGGTATTCATGATGGGCGGCAGCCGGCTGGCTTATCGGGCGTGGAAGCAAGGGCGTCTGACCGGGCTGGGCAGCAGCGATGGCACCCCGGTGCTGATACTGGGAGCCGGCGATGCGGCCGACGCTTTGATTCGCGACCTCGCGGGCAAGCGCGAGTGGCGCATCGTCGGACTGCTGGACGACGACGCCCGCAAGCAGGGCCGCCAGATCCACGGCGTGTCCGTGCGCGGGCGGCTGGAAGATACCCGCGCAGTTGCGGAGCAATCCGGGGCCACCCACGCCATCATCGCCATGCCGTCGGTGTCGCACACCGTGCGGCGCGAGGCGATGCGCGAGGCTACAGAAGCCGGGCTCAAGGTCATGACCGTGCCCTCCTTCGACGACATCGCTTCGGGCAAGGTCACCGTGTCGCAGCTGCGGCAGGTGGAGCTCGACGACCTGCTGGGACGCGATCCAGTGGTGCTGGACAGCGCCGGGCTGGCGAGCTTTCTGGGCGGGAAGACGGTGCTGGTCACTGGCGCCGGCGGGTCCATCGGCGCGGAACTGTGCCGTCAGATCGCGCGCTTCCATCCCGGCCGGCTGGTGCTGTTCGAGCTGTCGGAGTTCGCTCTGTATCAGATCGAGCAGGAGTTCCACCGCGACCATCCGCAGCTTCCCATCGTCTGCGCCGTAGGCGATACGCGCAACGTGCGGCGGGTAGATTCGATCCTGAGCGAATACCGGCCGCAGGTGGTGTTTCATGCCGCCGCCTACAAGCACGTACCGCTGATGGAGGAGGTCAATGCCTGGGAGGCGGTCCAGAACAACGTCCTCGGCACGCATACCCTCGCCGCCGCCGCCGCCCGCCACGGCGTGGAGGAGTTCGTCCTGATCTCCACCGACAAGGCGGTCAACCCGGCCAACGTGATGGGCGCGAGCAAACGGCTGGCCGAGATGGTGTGCCAGGCGTTGCAATCCGGCAGCCGCATGCGTTTCGTGATGGTTCGATTCGGCAATGTACTGGGCAGCACCGGCAGCGTCATCCCCAAGTTTCGCCAGCAGATCGCCGAAGGGGGTCCGGTCACGGTCACTCACCGGGACATCACCCGTTATTTCATGTCCATTCCCGAGGCGGCGCAGCTGGTCCTGCAGGCGGGCTCCATGGGCAAGGGCGGTGAGATCTTCGTGCTGGACATGGGTGATCCGGTGCGCATCGCCGATATGGCGCGCGACATGATCCGGCTGTCGGGGCTGGGCGAGAACGACGTGAAGATCGAGTTCACCGGCCTGCGTCCGGGCGAGAAGCTGTACGAGGAACTGCTCGCGGACGGCGAACAAACGCTTGCCACCCCCCACCCGAAGCTGCGTATCGCCCGGGCCCGGCCGGTCGACAGCGGCTGGTTGCCGGGGCTGCTGGAGTGGTTCGATCGGCCGAGCGTGCCGTCCGACGACGAGGTGCGAGCAGAGCTGAGTCAATGGGTGCCCGAGTATCAGAGCAGCCCCGTGCAGCCGCATCCAGTGCCTCCGGCAGCGCCAGTGACTTCCACGGACGAAGCCAGGGATGAACCTGGAGCGCTGCTGCGTCACGGGCGCGGCTGAGCGCGTGCATGGGTGAGGCCGTCGCTTCAGCACCGCTGCGGGCGGTCGCTGCTGCCGCTCAGCGCGGCACCCGCTGGACCGCTATCGCACTGGGATTTTCCCTGTCGATCTCGACCGCGTTCGACAACGTGCTGCTCGTGCTCTTGCTTCTGTGCTGGCTCGCGAGCGGCGACTGGCAGGCGAAGTTCGCGCGTATCCGTGCCAACCCGGTGGCGGTGGCCGCACTGCTGCTGCTGGGCCTTCTGGCGCTGGGCACCGCGTGGGGTCCGGGTCTGCCCGCGGAGCGTTTCACCTACCTCAAGAAGTACACCGACCTGCTGCTGATCGCCATTCTGGGCACTGTCTTCGTCGACCCGGCGGATCGCAGGCGCGGCTTGCTGGCATTCGCTGCCGGGGTCACGCTTACCCTGTTGCTGTCCTATGCTCTGAAGCTGGGCGCTCCGCTGCCGGAGAGATTCATCACCGGGGAAGCCGCCAATCCCACCATTTTCAAGAAGCACATCACGCAGAACTTGTTGATGGCATACGGTTCGCTGGTCTTCGCCGTGCTCGCCTGGCATGCTGTCGCGCCGCGCGCACGCTGGCTGTGGTGCGCGGCTGTCCGCTCTGGCGGCGTTCAACGTGTTCTTCATGGTCCAGGGCAGGACCGGCTGGGTGGTGCTGGTCGCGCTGGCGGTCCTGGTTCTGTTCCGCTGGTTGCGCTGGCGTGGAATGGCAGCCGCGGTCATTCTGTTCGCCGCGGCCTCGGCCGGCGCGTACAGTTTCTCCAAGAGCTTTCACGGACGCATCGACCTCGTCGTCTCCGGGGTCTCCCAGTGGCAGCCCGATGTTCCCAACACCGACCCTGTGGGCATCCGGCTGGAGTTCTACCGCAACACGCTCGCGATCATTCGCGATCATCCGCTGGTCGGCGTGGGGACCGGCGGCTTTGCCCGGGCTTACGCGCAGCGCGTACAGGGCTCCACGATGGATGCGACCACCAACCCCCACAACCAATACCTCTTGATCACCGTGCAGCTCGGTCTGGGCGGCCTCGCTTTGCTGTTGTGGCTGTTCGTCCAGCAGTGGCGTTACGCCGCTCGCCTGCAACCCGACACGCACCAGCTTCTGGCGCGCGGACTGGTGCTGAGCATCATCGTGGGAAGCTTGTTCAACTCGCTGCTCATCGACCACGCCGAGAGCCTGTTCTATTGCTGGCTGTCGGGTCTGCTCTTCGCTGAGCTCGGCGACGCGCGGCAGCAGACGTGAAGCTGTCTGCCATCGTCATCACCAAGAACGAGGAAGCGGTCATCCGCCGCTGTCTCCAATCGGTGGCCTGGGCCGACGAGATCGTCGTGGTGGACTCGGGCAGCTCCGATCGCACGCTGGACATCTGCCGCGAGCTGGGTGTGAAGATTCAGGTCACGCCGGACTGGCCCGGGCCGGGCCCGCAGCGCAATCGAGCCATCGACCTGGCGCGCGGCGAGTGGGTGCTGGCGTTGGACGCCGACGAGTGGGTCACCGAGGAGCTGCGCCGCGAGATCGAGCAGACCGCTGCGCTCACCCGACGACAAGGTGGCATACCGTGTGCCGCGTCTTTCCAGCTATTGCGGCCGCTACATCCGGCACAGCGGCTGGTGGCCCGACTACGTCTCGCGCCTGTTCCGGCGCGACAAGGCCCGCTTCGGCGGCGGCATCGTGCACGATCACCTGCTCCCGCAAGGTCCGGTCGGCAAGCTGCGTGCGCACCTGATGCACGAGGCCTTCACCGATCTGGAGGAGGTGCTGCAGAAGGTCAACAGCTATTCCACCTGGGGCGCGCAGACGCTCGACGAGAGCGGCAAGCGGGCGGGCTTGCTCACCGCCGTCGCGCACGGCCTGTGGACGTTCCTCAAGACCTACGTGTTGCATGCCGGGTTCCTGGACGGACGCGAAGGGTTCATGCTGGCGGTGTCCAATGCCGAGGGCACCTACTACAAGTACGCGAAGCTGTGGCTGAGGGGCCGACACAAGGACGCCGGTCGATGAAACTGGCGGTGATCGTGACCACCTATAACCGCCCCGATGCCCTGGCAGCGGTGCTCGACGGCTATCTTGCGCAGAACGACCGTGACTTCGAGCTGATCGTGGCCGATGACGGCTCGACTCAGGAGACCGCGGCCGTAGTGGACAGATACGCGTCTCGCGCACCGTTCGCGCTACGGCACGTCTGGCAGGAGGACCAGGGCTTCCGCGCCGCCGCCATCCGCAACCAGGCCGTGGCCGCGACCGACGCGGACTACGTCATATTCACCGATGGCGATTGCGTACCGGCACGCGCCTACGTCTCGCAACACCGGCGGCTCGCCGAACCCGGATGGTTTCTCTCCGGCAATCGCGTGCTGCTGTCCGAGGCCTTCACGCACAAGGTCCTCGAGCAGCAGCTCGCCATCCAGAGCTGGAACTGGGCGGACTGGGTGCGCGCCCGCGGGCGCGGCGAGGTCAACCGGATCATGCCGCTGGTGCGGCTCTCCGACGGCGTCTTCCGCAAGCGCCACCCGCAGCAGTGGAAGGGCGTCAAGACCTGCAACCTGTCGGCCTGGCGCTCGGACCTGGTACGAGTCAACGGCCTGGACGAATCCTATTCGGGCTGGGGCCTGGAAGACTCGGATCTGGTGATCCGTCTGCTGCACGCGGGCGTGAAGCACAAGAGCGCGCGCTTCGCGGCCCCGGTGTTCCATCTGTGGCACCGGGAGAACGATCGCAGCCGCCTGCCGGAGAACCAGAACCGGTTGAACGACGTCCTGCACTCGGAACGCGTGCGTGCCGTGCAGGGCTTGAATCGGTACCTGCGCCGGCCGGACTGAAACGCGCGCGCGGCCATGACCGGTGGCGTTCCCGCAGTCTCCATCGTCACGCCTACGCACAATCGCGCCAACCTGCTGCGCCGCGCGATGGCCAGCGTGCGCGAGCAGACCTGGCGCGACTTCGAATGGATCGTCGTGGACGACTGCTCGACCGACTCGACCGCACAGGTCCTCGACGCCTGTGCAGATCCACGCCTGGTCCGAATCCGTCTGGAGCCGAACCGAGGCGTCGCCGGCGCCCGCAACGCCGGGATCCAACGCGCCCGCGGCGAATACGTCGCGTTTCTCGACGACGATGACGAGTATCTCCCGCACTATCTCCAGAGCGTCGTGGAGACGTTCCGATCTGGCCCGCCTCAGCGCGATGTGGTGTGGACCGGCGTGGAGCGGGTGCTCGAGCGTGCGGACGGGTCGATCCAAACCGTGCGGCAGATCTGGGACCGCGAGCCTGCGCCTTCAGGTCCATTGACGCATCTGACGCAACTCAACATGTCTTGCGGGCTGTGCGTGCGCCGCGAGAGCCTGCTCCGCGTTGGCCTGTTCGACGAGGGGCTCAAGGTATCGGAAGATACCGACATGCTGTTGCGGCTTGCCGCAGCAGGCTGCCGTTTCGGTCGCGTGCCGCACGCTCTGATCCGCGTGCATGTGCATCTCGCCCCCAGCCTGAGCCGCTCCTCCCGCCACGCCGTCATGGCCGCCTGCAATGCCCGGCTGGTAGAGAAGAATCGTGCGTTCCTGGACGCTCATCCCGAGCTATGGATGCATTTCCATGACATGCTCGCCGGGGACTACTACCGCGCGCAGGAGCGCGCGCTTGGCCCGCGACGTGATCCGTCGCATGCTGCGGCGTGCTCCGCTGCGCGCGAAGACCTGGGAGAAGTGGCTGCGCTTCGAGCTGCTCAAGCGCGGCGCATCGGCTTTGAGCCGCGTGGTGTAACAGGCCACCGGATCACCGCTTGCGGCCTCGCGATCGCCAGCGATGATTGGCAATTCGCCGTCGCCGTTCGGCCACGGATCGACCACGGGATCCCGAAGGTTAGCGCAACCAGAAAGCCCGTATCAACGACGAGGCTTGGCACGGAAGCGTTCTCGGATCAGACGTTTCGTGTTTCGAGCAATTTCGCCGCTCTGACTGTCGTCCGCGCCGAAGCCATGCTTTCCCAGTTCGTACGGTGTTGCCTGGCTGGCGCTTTCCGACAGAGGCGCTCCAGCGCCTGCTTCACTGCGTCGCTCTTGGTGATGCGTCGAGTAACACAGTAAGCCTTCAGCTCCTGCTCGACGCGAAGTGGAAGGCGGACAGTCAGTGCCATGGTGGTCTGCCGTATTAGCCTGCTTACACGAGCCGCAGGGCGGTCAGCCTTCGGCGCAGCATGCGAATGCTTATGCGCCGAAACTCAAAGTCGACTTGGGCTGCGCTCGAGCTCCTTGCCTTCAATCATCAGCCACGCACCGCCGCGCTCGCGAACGCCAGCAGCGCGCCGAGAACCATGACCCACCGAAAGCCCGCGACGAAGGACTCTGCGATCGCGCGCTGCAACGCCTCGCGCACGCGCGCTTCCAGATCCGACGGCGGCTCGATCGCCGCCAGCTTGTCGCGCTGCGCCTCGACGGCCTGGACCGCTTGAGCCGGCAGCGCCAGTTCGGCCAGCCGTCGATCGAGCGTGTGGTTGAAGACCTGCGCCATGACGATGCCGAAGCCGGCAACCGCGAGCAGCGCGGCGACACGCGACACCGCATTGTTGACGCCTGAGGCCACGCCGGCGGCGTGCGTATCGACCGAGTTCATCACCGTCGTGGTCAGCGGCGCAACCGTTACCGCCATTCCGAATCCCAGCACGAGCACAGCCGGAAAGAAAGTGGTCCAGTAGCTGCCGCCGATGTCGGGCACCGCAAACAGCGCAAAGCCGGCGCCGGCGATGGCCGGCCCGACGACCAGCGGGGGTTTCGCGCCGTAGCGGTCGACCAGGCCTCCCGCCCAGCGCGACAGCAGGAACATGAACAGCACGAACGGCAGCAGCGCGGCTCCCGCTTGCGCGGTCGAATAGCCCTGCACCTGGATGAGATCGAGCGGAAAGAAGAACAGGCTGCCGCCCAGCGCCGCGTAGAGCAGCACGGTGAGGGCGTTGGCCGCGGTGAAGTTGCGTGAGCGAAACAAGGCGAGCGGAAGCATCGGCGCGGGATGCCGCCGTTCCACGAAGACGAACGCCGCCAGCGCGACCACACCGAGCGCCAGCGCGCCCACGATCTGTGCGTCGCCCCAGCCTTGGTTGGAAGACTCGATGAGCGCGTACACCGTGCCGCCCAGGCCCAGCGTCGCGAGCAGCCGCCTGCCCAGTCGACTCCCGCGGCGGTTGCGGTGTCTCTGCTTTCCGGCACGCGCCAGCAGGTGAGCGCGAGAACGGCGAGCCCCAGTGGAACGTTGATGAGAAACGCGTAGCGCCACGAGAAGTGATCGATGAGGAAACCGCCGAGCACCGGCCCGAGCGCCGCCGTCATCGCGCTGTAGCCCGACCAGGTGCCGATGGCCTTGCCGCGCTCGTGCCCGGCGAACGACGCGCTGATGATGGCGAGGCTGCCCGGCACCAGCAGCGCGCCGCCGGCGCCCTGCACCGCGCGCGCGACGATCAGCTCCTGGATGCTGGATGCGAGGCCGCACCACAGCGAGGCCGCCGTGAACAGCACGACGCCGATGGAGAACACGCGCCTGCGCCCGAAGCGATCTCCGGCGGCACCGCCGACCAGCAGCAGTGCCCCGAGAAAAAGCGCAAAAGACTCCACGACCCATTGCGCGTCGGACACGGTTGCGCCGAAATCCGCCTGCAAAGCCGGCAGCGCGATGTTGACCACGGTGCCGTCGATGAAGACCATGCTGGACGCGAGAATCGTGGCGGCGAGGATCCACGGCCCGACCTGCGGCGGACACGAGACCGCCGCTGGCGCACTCAACACGACGGCTTCGTCACACGGCGGCTTTGTGCTTACGCTCATCGATCTAGAGCAGAAGGTCAGCCTTGTCCATCTTCCCTTCACTCATCCTCTATCTCTGTGCCGGAGGAGGAAGAGCGACGTGCGCCGCGACTCGATCGACAGGGCTTGAAAGGGACCGGACGGTTCTCGGCTGACATATAATGCCGGACATTCGTACCATCGGCAGATCCACCTTACACAGAGCTGGCGGAGCGTTCACCGCCAATCATGTCTGCACAACCTAGATCCAAGCTCTCCATCGTCTGCCCGATGCGCAACGAAGAGGACTCGGTCGAGCCGTTCTTTGCGCGGCTGGTGCCGGCGCTGGAGGCGATCCCCGGACTCGACTACGAGTTCGTGTGCGTCAACGACGGCAGCACGGACGATACGCTTGGCCGTCTGCTCCGGGCGCAAGAACGCAACCCCGCCATCCGCGTGTTGGATCTGTCGCGTAACTTCGGCAAGGAGGCTGCGTTGACCGCCGGTATCGACGCGGCTAGAGGCGATGCCCTGATTCCGATCGACGTTCGATCTACAGGATCCGCCCGAGGTGATTGCGAAGCTGGTCGCCCGCTGGCGCGAGGGCTACGAAGTGGTGTTGGCGCGGCGCGCCGACCGCAGCAGCGACACCTGGTTCAAGCGCTTCAGCGCCGGCATGTTCTATCGCCTCCACAATAGCATCGCCGATGAATCGATCCCGGAGGATGTCGGCGACTTTCGCTTGTTGTCGCGTCCGGTGGTGGAAGCGCTGCGCACGCTGCCCGAGCGGCGCCGCTTCATGAAGGGGCTGTTTGCCTGGGTCGGCTTCCGCACCGCGACGGTGGAGTATGTCCGCGAAGCGCGGCAGACCGGCGGCTCGAAGTTCAACGGTTGGCGGCTGTGGAACCTGGCGCTGGAAGGTGTGACCAGTTTCAGCACCCTGCCGCTGCGCGTCTGGACCTACCTCGGCCTGGTCATCTCCGCCGTCTCGCTTTCCTATGCCGCGTATATCCTCCTGCGCACCATGATCCAAGGTGTAGACGTGCCCGGCTATGCCTCGCTGCTGGTGTCCATTCTGTTCCTCGGCGGCGTTCAGCTCATCGGGCTGGGCGTGCTGGGCGAGTATGTGGGACGCCTCTACCAGGAGGCGAAGCAGCGGCCGATCTACATCGTGCGTGCGACCTACGAGCGGGACAAAGGCGGCGCGTCGTTTCCTCCTCCGCCGGCCCTCGATTCGGCCCTGACTGCGGACCGCTGACTCTGGCTGTTCCGAACCTCAGCGGGATATGGCGGCTCACGCGCGGCATGCCGGTGGGTCGGCTGATCAAGTTCACGGTGGTCGGAGTGTCGATCGCGGTGTTCCACTATTCCGCAGCCGTGCTGCTGGTCGAATGGGGCGGCGTGCAGCCGGCGCTGGCCAACAGCGCGGCCTTCCTGGCCGCGGCCGTGCTGTCCTACACCTTACAGACGCTGTGGACCTTCGAGAGCCGCTTTACCGCGCGCAACGCCGTGCGCTTCGTGCTGGTCCTGGTGGCAGGAGTGGTCGTGAGCTGGGGAACCTCTACCGCGGTAGGTGCGCTCGGCCTGCCGTATCGCGTGGGCGTGATCATCGTGCTGTTCCTGATCCCAGGTCTCAACTTCCTGCTGCATCATTTCTGGACCTACGCCGAGCCCGTCTAGGTATTCACCGGCAGGCGGCGCCGCGGCACAACAGGTAGATCTTGTCGTTGTGCAAGGTCACCACCTCGGCCACCTCTCCCAGCGATTGATCCGGCGAGTAGTTCAGTACGAACCCGTCGGTCCACTCCGACGGTGGACGGACCAGCGGGTGGTTGGGGTATCGATGCTCGTCGATGCGGGCGGTCACTGCCAATCCAGTCGCGGAATCGTCATTGGCATACAGAGGGTAGCCTTGGCTGCGCTGTTCGATGTGCGCCGCGGCGGCGATCTGGTCACCGCGAAATTTGTGCTGGTGCGCGGGAAAGGCCCATAGGCCGAACACGTATTTCAGTGCTATCGCTGCCGCCAGCCAGTACGCTGCTTGCCGCACGCGCCCGGCACCGGCTTGCCAGATGAGCCAGGCAAGCAACAGCGAGAACAAAGGATACAGGGGCAGGATGTAGCGAATATGCGACCGCGGGCCCAGCCAGTAGGGCAGCCAGTTGAGCACCAGGAGCCAGACCAGAATGATGAGCGGGAAGCCGTCTGCAGTACCCGCATCGGCGGCCGGTTGCCGGCGATGGCGGTACCAGAACCAGCCCGCCAGCGCGCTGGCTGGAAGAAAGCGGACTAACGTCTCGAAGCGGAAACAGGGCGAGCTGCCGCAGGTAGTCGCTCAACTCGACCGTGGTGACCTTGTGCAGGAGGTGGTGGGAGGTGTCCTCCAGGTTCGCGCCGCTGGTGGCCGCGTAATGCCAGGCCAGGAAGGCCGCTGCGCCGGCGACGTGCGCGGCGATGGGCCACGGCCGCAGCAGACGTGCGCGGTAGTCGCGTCGCGCGCACAGCACCAGCAAACTGATCCCGTAGAACAGGTAGGCCGTCTGCACCTTGGTCAGAAATGCGCACGTCACTGCCGCGACCGCCAGCCACACGAGGGCAGGACGATCCTCGTGGAGTCCAACCCACAGGCATGCGATGGCGGAAAACACGCACAGGCTGAACACCGGGTCGCTGTACGCCAGCCAGCCGCGATAGAACAGCGCGTCGCCGGAGAGGTAAATCACTGCTGCCAGGGCGGCGAGACCCCGGTTGCGCGTCAACTTTGCGGCCAGCCAGGCCAGCACCAGACCGGTTAGCACGGTCGCGATGGCGGTTACCAGGCGAGCGGCGGCAAGCATATGATCCCAGCCGAACAGGTTCGCAAGCGGTATGATCAGCCAGTTGTACAGTGGGGGACGACCGTAGGCTAGGCCGTACAAGACGGAGACGAAGAAATCACGGCTCACCCACATCTCCAGCGTGCTGATGGTGTAGACCCCTTCCTCACCGATGTAGGGCAGTCCCAGCGTGGTGAGAAAGCTGGCGGCCGCAAGGGCATACAGCAGCCACAGCCTGGTCGCAAGATCCTGTCGAACCGCGAAGCGCACGATGAGGACGAGAGTAGTGTCGGGACGAAATGACTGACAGCGTTGCGCAGCATTATGCCGCATGCCCGCTGCATGGGCGCGTGCGGGGTGGGCAGTGAGAACGCTCCCCGCGCTGCAGCGTCCGACGGTCCTCGTCGGGCTTGCGCTGGTTGCGCTGCTGGCGGTCTTCTTCGGCCGTGCCCAGCCGTTCCCTCCAGTCACCTTCACGACGCTCGCCGGTGAGCGAATTTCAGGAGCAGATCTGCACGGAAAAGTGGTGCTGGTGAGCTTCTGGGCCACCACTTGTGCGGTGTGCACGGGCGAAATGCCGCAAGTGGTGGAAACCTACCGGACGTATGCGCCGCGCGGCTTCGAGGTGATCGCGGTGGCGATGCCTTATGACCGCCCCGACTGGGTGGTGGACTACGCCGGGCGCAACGGCTTGCCGTTCCGGGTAGCGTTGGACTACGACGCGACGCTCAATCGCGCGTTCGGTGGCGTCGAGGCCACGCCAACCAGCTTCTTGATCGACAAGCGCGGAAAGATCATCCAGCGGATAGTGGGGCAGCTCGACTTCGGGCAACTGCGAGCGGCCATCGAACGGGAGCTGGGCCGCCAGAGCTAGCGGCGTATAGCGGCTCAGGCCGCGCCCGCCGCGTGCGCCTGCTGATCCGCGTGATAGCTGGAGCGCACCAGCGGACCGCAGGCCGCGTGGCGGAAACCCATCTCCTGCGCTGCCTGCTCGAAGTCCTTGAATCGCGCGGGCTCCACGTAGCGCAGCACCGGCAAGTGCCCGGGAGTGGGCTGCAGGTACTGGCCGATGGTCAGCATGTCGACGTCGTGCGCGCGCAGGTCGCGCATCACTTCCAGGATTTCGTCGTCGGTCTCGCCCAATCCCACCATCATGCCCGACTTGGTCGGGATGCCGGGATAGCGCCGCTTGAAATCCTGCAGCAGCGCCAGCGAATGCCAGTAGTCAGCGCCGGGCCGCGCATGCTTGTACAGGCGCGGCACCGTTTCGAGATTGTGGTTCATCACATCCGGCAGCCCGGCGCCGAGCATGTCCAGCGCCTTCTCCTGCGCGCCCGCGAAAATCCGGCGTGAGGATCTCGATGCGAGTCGCGGGCGAGTGGCTCGCGCACCGCGCGGATGCAGTCCGCGAAGTGCTGTGCGCCGCCGTCGCGCAGATCGTCGCGATCCACGCTGGTGATCACCACGTACTTCAGCCCCATCGCTGCGATGGTGCGCGCGAGATTGAGCGGCTCTTCGGTGTCGGGCGGCTTGGGCCGGCCGTGGGCAACGTCGCAGAACGGGCAGCGGCGCGTGCACAGCTCGCCCAGGATCATGAAGGTGGCGGTGCCCTTGCCGAAGCACTCGCCGATGTTCGGGCAGGAGGCTTCCTCGCACACCGTGTGCAGGTTGTGCTCGCGCAGCCTGCGCTTCACCTCGTAGAAGGCCTGGCTGTTGCCGGCCTTGACGCGGATCCAGTCCGGCTTCTTCAGCGGGGTGATGGGAATGATCTTGACCGGATTGCGGGCGGTCTTGGCGGTTCCGGTCTGGCCTTTCGTGAGATCGCTCATCGGTGCTCTTTGACAGTATCCAGCGTGCTGTGCAAGCTGCGCGGCCAGCAGCTCGCGCGATGCGTGCCAGCGGCTCGGTGATGCCCAGGTCGCGCAACTGGGTGATCTCGAGATCCGGATAGCCGCACGGATCGATGGCGTGGAACGGACGTCAGATCCATGTCCACGTTGAGGCTCAAGCCGTGATAGCTGCAGCCACGGCGAATGCGCAATCCCAGCGCCGCGACTTTGGCACCGGCAGACGTACACGCCGGGGGCAGCTTCGCGCCTGTCGCCCGCGACTCCGAACTCGGCTGAGCAAGTCTAGCACGGCCTGCTCCAGCGCCCGGACCAGGTCCCGCACACGTCAAACCCCGCCGGCGCAGGTCGACCAGCACATAGGCCACCAGCTGTCCGGGACCGTGGTATGTGACCTGTCCGCCCCGGTCCACTTTGATCACCGGGATCCCGTTGTCTGCGCGTGGCAGGTGTTGGGCACGGCCGGCGACGCCGTACGTATACACGGGCGGGTGCTCGAGCAGCCAGATTTCGTCCGGCGTCGCCGAGGTGCGCGAGGCGGTGAAGGCTTTCATCGCGTCCCAGGTTTCGATCGTAGGCGACGAGGCCGAGGCGCTTCACGATCAGTGAAGAGTGAAGAGTGAACGAGTGAGATCGCGCCTCACCCCGACCGTCTCCGCCCTGCCGGTGGCAGAGGGAGCGCAACATTGCCGGCGATCTGGTTTTCACCCTTCACTCATCAGCCTTCACCCTCACTCACAGCACCATCACCACCTCCGGATTGATCGTTCAGCTCCGTATACAGCGCATCGAGCTGCTCCCGCGATACGGCGCGGATGGTGCAGGTGATGCTGAGATAGCTGTTCTTCTTGCTCCGGCGCATCTCGACGCGTCGCCGCGATCGAAGTCGGGGGCATGGCGCCGCACGATCGCTACCACCGCGTTGGCGAAGCCCGGCTCGTTCTTGCCCATGATCTTGATGGGAAAGTCGAGCGGGTACTCGATGAGGCGTCGGGTCAGGCATGGCGTGCGGATGCTCCGGGCGTGCGCCGAACCTGCGCCTTGACCTCCTGGAACAGCGCGTACATCTGGTGGAACACCGGGCCCGGGCCTGCCATCGCCGACCGGCTTTCCATCCAGCGTGGTGATCGCGAGCACCTCCCGCGTGGAGGACGTGAGCCACAGCTCCTGTGCCGAGCGCACCTCGGCTTCCGACACCTCCCGCACCTCGCACGGGATGCCGTGCGCCTGCGCCAGCTCGAGGATCACGTCGTAGGTGATGCCGGGCAGGATGAGGTTGCTCTTGGGCGGGCTGAGCAGCACGCCGTCCTTGACCACGAAGATATTGCTCGCCGCGCCCTCGGTGAGCAGACCGTCGCGCAGCAGCACGCGCTTCCATTGCGCCGGCGTCGACCGCCAGCTGGCGCAGCAGCACGTTGGGCAGCAGTGCGATGGTCTTGAGATCGCAGCGCAGCCAGCGGTTGTCCAGCGCACGTCATCGCGGCTAACGCCCTGCTTCACCGCCTCGCGCGTCGGGCGTCGACAAGCGCATTGGTCATCATGAACACGGTCGGCGGCACGTCCTTGGGGAACGCGTGATCGCGCTTGGCCACGCCGCGCGTAACCTGCAGATACAGGCTCTGATCCTCGTGCGGGCTGCGCCGCGACCAGCTCGCGGATCATCTCGGTCCACTGCGCGCGCGTGTAGCGGATTGGGCAGCCGGATGCCGTCCAGGCTGTGCTCGAGGCGCTGCAGGTGTCCTTCGAGACGGAACGCGCGCCGCGAGTACACCGGAATCACCTCGTACACGCCGTCGCCGAAGATGAAACCGCGATCGAGCACCGGAACGCGCGCCTCCGACAGCGGCATGTAACTCGCCGTTGAGGTAGACCACGCTCTGGTCGGAGGGGGTGGTGAGGTCCATCTGCCGTTTCCTGGTCGCGATTGGAGAGCGCTCAGCTGTCGGGGGTCACTTGAACAAGCAGTCGCAGGCTGTGCCAGGCGCGCACGAACATGTTGGCCACGCTCACCCGCTCCAGTGCGACCACCGGGAACTCGCCGTAGGGTTTGTCGGCGTAGGTGATGCGCAGCACGCCCACCGCCTGCTGCGGGCTGATCGGGCGCGATCAGCGGCTGCATGCTCTCCAGCTTGATCTTGAGCAGCGTCGCGCTGGCCTTTGGGGATCGATACGAAGAAGTCCTGCACGAAGCCGGCCTTGAGCTGCTTCTGGCTGCCTTTCCATATCGGGATCTCGGCCACCGCAGCGCCGCTCGGCATAGAGCTTCAGCGTTTCGTAGTACTGGAAGCCGTAGTTGAGCAGCTTCTGCGCCTCCATGGCACGCGCTCCTTCCGAGGCTGTGCCGGTGACCACCGCCAGCAGCCGCCGATCCTCGCGCCGGGCGGTGGCGATGAGGCAATAGCCGGCGCTTTCAGTGTAGCCGGTTTTGATGCCATCCACGAACGGGTCGCGGAACAGCAGATCGTTGCGGTTGCGCTGGGTGATGCGGTTGTAGGTGTAATCCTTGATCGAGTACATAGGCAAAGTACTGGGGGAAGTCCCGGACCAGCGCGACGGCGAGCAGCGACAGGTCACCGGCGGTGGAGTAGTGATGTGGATCGGGCAGTCCGGTAGCGTTGGCAAATCTCGTCTGCGTCAGCCCGAGGCGCGCGCCCTGTGCGTTCATCGCCTGGACGAAAGCCTCCTCGCTGCCGGCTACGCCTTCGGCCAGGGCCATGGTGGCATCGTTGCCGGATTGCACGATCATGCCGTGCAGCAGCTCATCCACCGTCGCCGGCTTGTTCGGCTCGATGAACATGCGTGAGCCCGGCATCTTCCAGGCCCGCGTCGACACCGGCAGCAGTCTGGGCCAGCGTGATCTGTTTCTGCTCGAGCGCGCTGAAGACCAGGTACGCGCTCATCAGTTTGGTGAGCGAAGCGGGCTCCACACGCTCCTCCGGGTCGTGGCTGGCGATGACGTACCGGGTCTGGTAGTCGAGCAGCAGCCAGGATTTCGCCGCGATCGGCGGAACCGGCGGCACAGGGGAGGAGGTCGGCGCGGCAGCTTCGGGCCGCGGGAGCTCCTGCGATGCAACCGGTGCCGTTGCAATCAACCAGGGTGCGACAAAAAGCAGCAGGGATAAAGCGAAAGACGGACGAATCATGCTCGCGAAAGAAATTACAATTATAACCGAGCGTGCCCCGCGCTCCCGGGAGGTGGGCAAGTCCTCCCGATCATTTTTCTTGAGCACACGCGTGAATCATTCACTGACAACGCACTGCGCACTCCGGTTCCTGGCCGCCCTATCGGCTGTATGCGTGACCTTGCTCGCCATCCCTCTTGCGCACGCGGAGGCAGCCACCGAGGTCAAAGATGTCTGGACGCGGGCCACCGTGCCAGGACAGAAGGTAGCGGGTGTATACCTGGAGATCCGGAGCCGCTCGGGCGCCCGCCTCGTCGGCGTGCGCAGCCCGGCCGCGAACAGCGCCGAGATCCACTCGATGTCGAACGACGGCGGAGTGATGAAGATGCGCCGCCTGGACGGGTTGGATCTGCCAGCCGGTCAGAGCGTGCGGCTGGAGTCGGGCGGCAATCACATCATGCTGTTCGATATCAAGCATCCCCTCGAGCCGGGTACACGCGTGCCGCTGACCCTGATCCTCGAGGAGAAGGGAAAGAAGAAGTCGATCCAGGTACAGGCGGAGGTACGGGCGGTGAGCCCTTAGCAACCTATGCTAGGGGACTCTTGAGTCAGCCCGCTGATCAACTCGTCATCGACCCATTGCCGCAGCAACGCGGCGGCCTGAGGCGCGGCGTCGTCCGGTGTGAACCAGCGACACAGGCCTTCGCACAGCTCGGTGAAGTTGGCGCCGTCCCGGACTGCGGACAGCGCCCACGACTCCGGTTCGCCCAGCGAGCGGAAACACGCGGACAATTCCTTGCGCCAGATCAGCCACGACCTCGGTTCGTTGCCCACCTCCGGCGCGGGCAGCGGCTCCCCGGCGTCGGTTGCCTTGCGCAACGCGGGCGCGTTGGTTTTAAGCTGGATGAGCTGCACCGACGAGTGCAGCACGAACCCGAGCGTCGGCCATTGCGTGGGCGGAAGCTGGGCCAGGTCGTCGAAGCGGACGACTGGATCGTCGGCGGCGTCGAAGGCTAGCGTCAGCGTCCATTCGAAGAGCGCCACTTCGTGCGCGACGGGGTTCTGTGCCCACGGCTGGGTGACGCGCAGGAAGCTCGGGCAGGTCCGCACCGTACCAGCGGACATTGCGGAACGTCGAAGGTGTGGCCTGCACATAGGCGTGACAGGCAGCCTTGAACGCCTCGTCTCCCAGCAGGGCGTGCAGTGCCTCGTAGTCGGTGCCCAGTGCTTCCACCAGGCGCAGACGATAGGCGTCGGCGTAGATGCGCAAGCGCCGCTGCGGGTCCACCCGCTCGCCGCCGCCGATACGCTCGATCACGTCCGGCTCGCCGCGCAGCACGTAGCCCTGGAACGCCTGCTGAAGTCGACTCAGCGCCGTCACGCCGCCTCCCGTCGCAATGCGATCTGCGCTACCTGGCGCGCCCGATCGAGCTCGGAGACCAGATCGGCCAGCGGCGGAATGTGGTCGTCGCGCTCGATCATCGTGGACACCGGGCCCAGTCTCGCGATGGCCTTGGCATACAGATCCCACACCGGGTCGATCACGTCGGCGTCGTGGGTGTCGATGATGTGGTCGCCGCAGTTGCTGTGCCCGGCCACATGGATCTGCTGGACGCGCTCCGCCGGGATGCCGGCCAGGTATTCGTCAGCGTCGAAGCCGTGGTTGTAGGCCGAGACATAGATGTTGTTCACGTCCAGCAGGATCAGGCAGTCGGCGCGGCGCGCGATTTCTGCCAGGAACTCCCACTCGGTCAGCTCGGAATCCCGGTAGCTGACGTAGCTCGAGACGTTCTCCAGCAGAATGCGGCGTCCCAGAGCGTCCTGCACCGCGTGGACGCGCGCGACGACTTGATCCAGCGCCTCCTCGGTGTAAGGCAACGGCAGCAGATCGTGCGTGTTCTTGCCGCCGACTCCGGTCCAGCACAGGTGATCGGAGATCCAGTGCGGGCTCACCCGATCGGCCAGCGCCTTGAGCGCGCGCAAGTAGTCTTGATCCAGCGGGTCGCTGCTGCCGATGGACAGCGACACACCGTGCATGACCACGGGGTAGTCGGCGCGAATGCGGTCGAGGTAACGCAGCGGCTTGCCGCCCGGTATCAGATAGTTCTCCGATAGCAGCTCGAACCAGTCCACGCCGGGGTGGCCGGCGAGGATCTCTTCGTAGTGCACCGTGCGCAACCCCAGGCCGAAGCCGAGTGACGGGGCAGTTACAGGTAGCGTCATGGGCTCGTAGCGGAACGCGGCGGCTTACAAGGAAAAAAGCGGGTACCTGCGGGGGGCGGGCACCCGCCGAACCAGCATGGTATCAGGCGCGGCCGAAGTGCTCGAGGCAGGCTTGCTCCGTCAACGACATGAAGCCATGGCCCTTGCAGGAGTTCTGGCCCTTGCAGGAATTCATGGCTGTCTTGCATTCGGCCTGGCCCTTGCAGGCGTTGGCGCCGTAACACTTGATCTTTACCGTGCTGGCGTCCGCGGTTTTGGTGTCGCCGCCGCCCATGCTGCTACAACCCGCGACAAACAACGTGGCAGCGGCCGCTGCGAGCGCCACGCCGGTCAGTTTGGATGTCTGGCTCATGCTTCCTCTCCTGCTGAGACTAGCGGTCCGGGTGGGGGCAGAACTGGAGGAAACTCAAGGCGGATGCATGCCGGAGCCGGACCGTGACCCTCCCGCGCACCTGCCTGGCGATTTATACGTCGGCGCCCCGGTCCTGGATTCAGTCTTGTGCGGGCGTGGGTGCGTGACTCTGTGAAAGGCGTGAGATTGCGGATAGCGCAACCGCGACGCGGTCGCCAGATGGGAGTGTGGACGGGCGCACGTTGCATCTCACGGTGCAAGATCGTGTCTATCGGATTCGGCTCAACATTCCCGGTGTACGGCCATAGCCCCAGAGTTGACCAGTCGTGCTAATCCCGTACGACGTGTCCCTGCAATACCTATGCAGGGCTCAATAGCTGGTAGATCTCAGTCATCTCGCGCATGTTCTTCAGGCGCTCACGAGTCAGTAGCTCTACCCGGTAGCGGTCGCCTAGACGCCGCACAGTCTCGGGGCCAGCCACGATTTGCCCGGCTTGCGCCACTCCAGCCAGACGCGCGGCCAAATTGGTGACGGGGCCGCTCGCGGTGAAAGTCCAACGGCTGCCACGAGCGCCTTCGAACCGCGTCGAGCCGACCAGCGCGCAGCCCGAGTTGAGGCCCATGTGGATCGCGAGCGGGTGGTCGGGATTGTCGCGGTTGAGCCCCTGGGTGATCTTGAGCACGGCCATTGCGGCTTCGGCCGCTTTTGCCGCATGGACGTAGGCGTCGGACGCGTCGAAGATCGTCATGAAGCCGTCGCCTGCCGTCTCGTTGATGTCGCCCCCGGCGTCTTGAATCACGTCGAGGAAGGCCGAGAAGTAGCTCTCCACCATCGCGTTGAGTGCGTCCGGGGCCAGCTCCTCGCTCAGGCGGGTATACCCGCTCACGTCGCAAAACAGGACCGAGACGTCCCGTTCGCATTTGGCCAGCTCGGGCGCATCCGGGTTCGCGGCAACCAGGCGCTTGACCGACTCGGGAACGAACTTGGCGAAGTGGTCCTTGACGTGGCGCAGCTCAGTGAGCTTGCGATCCATTGCGTGTTTGAGCTTGAGGGCCGTCTGGATGCGCGCCGCGAGCTCGCGCGGGTTCACCGGCTTGGTCAGGAAATCGTCAGCGCCCGCCTCGATGCCACGAATGCGATGTTCGAGGCCGTCGAGCGCAGTCATGATGACGATGGGGATCAGCCGTGTCTCCTCGTCGTCCTTCAGTCGGCGGCAGGCTGTCAAGCCATCCATGACCGGCATCATCACATCGAGCAGGATCAGATCCGGGTGCTCTGCGGCTACCCGCTCCAGCGCTTCTTGGCCGTTGCTCGCCGCTAGCGTGTGATAGCCGAGATCCTCCAGCTCCTGCTCGAGCAAGTCCACGTTGAACGGCTCGTCGTCCACGATGAGAATGCGGGAGCTCTGCTGCCGGGCGTACGCCATGACAGTCACTGTTCGTAGGAAGCATCCCAGAACGTCATCAGCGTCCGAGGCGAAAACTGCAGCCGGTCGCGGGACCCGAACACCGCCCGCTCCTGGTACCCGATCAGCAGGAGATGCTGGTCGTAGACATACCGCTCGAGCTTCTTCCATAGTCCCGAGCTTTGGCGTGGATCGTATGTCCGTAACGCCTTCTCGTACAGCTCATCGAGCACGGGATCGCGCACAGCAGACTCGTTCGGCTTGCGGGAGTAGAGCAGGGTCATCGGCACGTAGCCCGAGTGCGGAATAGTCCCCGCCGGCATGCTCAACAACAGAATGTCGAATGATGGAGGGCCACCCGGGCCGAATTTCGGCAGGTAAAGCTCTTTGAGAAACTCGGCCTCGGAAGCCTCCCTGATCGTGACGCGGATACCAACCTGGGCGAGCGAGACCGCGATGATCTTTTCGACCTGCGGCGGCACTTCGTTGCTCACCAGCATGGAGAGCTTGAAGCCGTTTGCATAGCCTGCGTCCTTCAGCAGCCGTCTGGCCTCGGACGGGTCGAACGGATACGGCTTCAGGCCCGCATGTTCCGGATTCTCCGGCACCGAGTAGCCGCCGATCAACCGTCCATTCCCGACCGCGCCGTAGCGCAGCACATCCTCGCGGTCGATCGCCAGATTGATCGCCTTGCGTACTCTCAGATCCTTGAGTGGAGTGTGCGGCTTCAGGAGATTGAACGGGCCGAGCACGAGCTGCGGCAGCCAGGCTTTGACGATCTTGCCGCTTCCGGTCTCCATGAACTGCGTCGTCTTGCGCGGATTCAGGCGGCGCATCAGATCGATGCCGCCGCGTGCCCAGGCCCTCGAGCGCCTTCTCCGAACCGACGTACTTGTAGACCACCCGCGAGACCTTGGGGTAGCCCCGCCGCCAATAGTCCGGATTTGCCTCCAGCAGCACCTCGCGCCGGGTCCGATCCCAGCGAACGAAGCGGAACGCACCCGTGCCAACCGGCTGTGCGCCGAACCGCGCCTGGCCGACCTGTCGGAAATATTTCGGCGGCAGCACCGGAGCGAGGTGCCCGAGCTCGGTACAGGAACAGACTGTCCGGTGCCTTGAGCACGACATCCACGACGTACGGATCGACGATGTCGACGCGGGCAATCTCGGGAAACCACGCAGTGGCGCCATAGGCCTGCGACGCACGCATCAAGGAGAACCGCACGGCCTCGGCGTCGAGCACCTCACCGTTGTGAAACTTGACGCCGCGGCGCAGGCTCAGCCGGAAGCGAACCTCATCCAGCCTGTCCCACGCGATGGCGAGCGCCGGGCTGATCTTTCCCGCGTCGGAAACCGACACGAGGCCATCGAAGACGTTGTGCAGCAACTCGCCGCAGGGCTGCTCGGCGCAGATGTAAGGATCGAAGCTGCTCCCCTCCTCGTAGCGGCCGCTCACGGAGTTGAAGGCGGTGGGAGCCGCCACGCCCGGGCCGAACCGGATGGTCTGGCCTGCTACAGGCTGGGCGGCCAATAGTAGCGCCGCCAGCAACGCCATAACGATGGACACCACGGGAGCGATCGCGGTCTACCTGAACCCTGCCAGGAAGCGCGCGATCTCCCGGTTCATGACCTTGTTGGCTTCGGGATCGAATCCGCAGCATCCGGCATGTCCCGGCGCGTCAACCTCCACGACTACGACATTAGGAACGGCATTCTTGACCATCGCGATCTCGTCGTTGCTGATGGACAAGTCGCCTTTCATGCTGAGCAACAGCATGCGGGTCTTGATCGACTTGAGCGCCGCGACCGTATCGCCGCCAAAGCCGGGCGAGTCACCCAGATTGAAGGTGGCCCACATGTGCAGGTGGTAGTACACGTCCCGCGCATCTTGCGTGAAGAGCTCGTGCCAAAGTTTCTGAAATGCACGCCGCTGCTCTGGTGTGCGCACGTTCTGGGCGTACCAGCGCTCCGTAAAGATGTAAGGGGCGTAAACCCTGGAGGCGATCGCCATTCCCGTCATCGGATTGGTCTCGTAGTTGCCGCCTTGCCAGCCGACATCCAAGGCGATCACATCCATGACGGCATTCAAGAACCAACGCGTCATCGGCCCGGGGGCTGGGCTGCCGGCGATCGGAATGGCTGCGGTGATATAGCTCGGATAGCTCACCGCGAACTGGTAGGCTTTCATGGCGCCGATCGAAGGTCCTATGACGGCCAGCACGTGATCGATGCCAAGATAATCCTTCAGGAATCGGTACTCGACGTTCATCGAATCTCGGATGGAAAAAAGCGGAAACTCCATCTTCAGCCCGCTATTGGTGGCGCCGGTGGTGACGCCTTGAACCAGTCCCGAGTTGCCGAGCATGTCGGTGGCGACGATGAAATACTTCTCTGGATCGAGCGCCTTGCCGGGGCCGATGAGAAAGTCGTGCAAGTGATGGTCGCCGAGAAACGCCTGCATGACGAGGATGACGTTGCTCTTGGCCTTGTTGAGCTTGCCGTGAGTCACGTAGGAGACCTTGAAGTCCTTCACCACGTCGCCGTTCTCGAACTTGAAGTCCCCCAGGTTGGCGACCAGGTGCTCGGGATGCGGTCCGGCGGACACGGGAGCCGGGGCGGGCGCTCCGGCACAGGCGGCTGCTTGCCAGATCAGGAACAATCCGAAGCCGATGACAGACGATGCTGCAAATCGGGCGAGTGCTCGCATGGCACGTTCCTCCTCTGTTAGTGGTCGATTCTACTCCGGGCCCAGAAATCGACGCAGCTTCTCGAACAGCACGTCTTCATCCATGGGCTTGCTGATGTAATCGTCGCAGCCGCTGTCACGAGCACGAGCCTCATCGCCCGCCATGGCATGGGCGGAGACGGCGATGATGGGAATGTGCCGCAGCGCCGGGTTGGCCTTGATGCGGCGGGTGGCTTCCCAGCCGTCCACGCCGGGCAGGGACAGGTCCATCAGGATCAGGTCGGGACTGTCGCGCTCGGCCCGCTCGATCCCTTCTGCACCGTCCTCCGCCGTCAACACCTCGTAGGTCTCCTCCAGAAGCTGGACCATCAGGTCGCGGTTGAACGCCACGTCCTCCACGACCAGGATCCTTTTCATCCTTCACTCCGTTGCGGTTGCGCGCGATAGGTCTGGAGAGCTGATCTGATCTCCTCGATCAACCGGCCGCGGTCCAGTCCCAGCTTCTCGATGACGCCCAGCACGCTCTGCTGCAGCTCTTCGCGCTCGGCGGCGTTCAGCTGCTTGGCGGTCAGGACGATCACCGGGATGTCGCGATAGCGGTGATCCGCCTTGAGGCGCTTGAGCAGCTCGAAGCCATCCATTCCAGGCATGAGCAGGTCGAGCAGGATCGCTCCAGGCGGCTTGAGCGCGATGGCCTGCAGCCCCTGCTCACCGTCTCGCGCCGCGGCGACCTCGTAGGGCTCGCCCTCCAGGAGCTGGCGGACCATGTCGGCCACGTTCGGATCGTCGTCGATCACCAGCAGCGAACCTCGATCGCGATGGATACGCGCGAGCGCCGACAATATGGCGTCGCGATCCACTGGCTTCAGCAGGTAGTCGGCAGCGCCGAGGTGATAGCCCAGGTCCTTGTTGTCGACGATCGAGACGACGACGACCGGAATATCACGAGTGGCCGAGTCCCCTTTGAGTTTGTGCAGCACCTCCCAGCCGTCCGTACCCGGCATCAGGATATCCAGCGTAATCGCGAAGGGCTTCAACTCGCGTGCTTTCCGGACGCCTTCCTCAGCGCTGTGCGCGCCGACTACCCGATAACCCGCTTCGGCGAGGTTCTCCCGCATCAGGTAGATCACGTCCGGATCGTCGTCGATGGCCAGGACCAGGCGGCCGTTCTCGACCGCGGCGGCCGGCACTGCGACCGGCTCGACCTCGGCGCCAGAACGGGCCGACTCGTAGCGGATCGGAATGGTGACGGTGAAGGTAGAACCCACGCCGGCAGCGCTCTCCACGCTGACATCCCCTCCGAGCAGCCGCGCAAAGTGCCGGCTGATGGAAAGCCCCAGGCCGGTCCCCCCGTATTTGCGCGTGCTGCTGCTGTCCACCTGGCGGAATTCCTCGAAGATCAGCTCGAGCGCTCCCTGCGGGATGCCGATTCCGGTGTCGGACACGGCCAGGCAAATCGAAGTCCCTTGCTGGCGAGCCGACACGGTGATGGTTCCAACGTCGGTGAACTTGACCGCGTTGCTGAGCAGGTTGATCAGGATCTGCTGGAGCTTCTCCTGGTCGGTGAACAGCGTCGGCAGGTTATCGGGAATGACTTTCACCAGGCGTAGCTGCTCGTTCTTGATCAGGGGCTCGACCGTGCGCAGGCACGCATCCACCAGCTGGTGCAGATTCACCGCGACGGGCGAAACCTCCATGCGGCCCGCCTCGATCTTGGACAGGTCGAGGATGTCGTTGATCAAGCGCAGGAGATTGTCGGAGCTGATCAGGATCTTTTCCAGGTTCTCGTACTGTTTGGCCGGCACGATTTCCTTGGTCCGCCGCATCACCAGGCGCGTGAACCCGATGATGGCGTTGAGCGGCGTGCGCAGCTCGTGCGACATGTTCGCGAGGAACTCGGATTTGTGCTTCGAGGCCTGCTCCAGCCGCTCGTTGGCCTCCTGCAGCTCGCGCGTGCGCATGTCAACCCGCGCCTCGAGCTCTCCGGCATGCTGGCGCACCTGCTCGAGCAGGCGTGCATTCTCGATCGCGATCGAGGCATGGTCGGCGAGAGCGCTCAGGAGCTGCCGGTCCTCTTCGTCGAACTGGCCTGGCGCCCTGCTTGTCACCAGCAGTACACCGGTCACTACGTCCCGCGCCCTGAGCGGCACAGCGACCGCCGAGCGCAGCCCGGACTCCTCGACGATCTGCCGGAACGGGCTGTCGGGAAAATCCACGCTGTAGTCCTTCACGATGATCGGCCGGCCCGATTGGGCTACCAGCCCGATCATCCCCTCGCCGGCCTTGAACTCGATCGTGGTCAGTGCCTCGGGCACCCTGCCGGTGAAGGCCTGGATCGTAAACGTGTCGGTTTCCCGTTGCCGTAACGCCAGCAGGCCGACCTCTGCGTCCAGAAGACCGCGGGCACGGTCGACGATGAGCTTGAGCGTAGGCTCGAGGTCTACCTGGGCAGTAATCTCCTGGGCGACCTCGTACAGCGTTGTGGTTTCCGCGATCTTGCGCCGGATCGCGATCTCGTCCGCTTCCAGGCTCGCTGCCATGGCGTTGAACGCGGTGCCGAGCTGCCCGATCTCGTCGCGAGAGGTCATCGCCACCCTGGTCGAGCGCTCGCCCGCGGCGATTCGGTTCGCGGCTTGGGCCAGCCGGCGTATCGGATGGCTGAACTGGCGCACGCGGATCACGGTCAGGAGCAGAGCGATCGCGAGGCTCACCGCCGTAATGATCGCAAAGGTGCGCAGGATCACTGCGGTCGTGCGCCGGAACTCCTCCAGCGGGTAGATAAAGTCGAGTGCGACAACGCCCATGACCGTGGCCGGCTGACCTTCTCGCAACTGATAGACGGGCATCGCCAAGAGCATTCTGGGACCCACCGGAGAAAGATAGGTACCGTCCGGCTCGAGTCCCTTCACTGCGCCAAACATTGGATCCGCCACGGCGCTGCGGTGCTCCTTGCGGATTTCGCCATTCTCCACTGCCGCGACCTCGCCCCCGTTCTGGTCAATGAAGCGCGCGCGCGTGTAGACGCGATCGCTGCTGTTGCTGCGCTGTACGAAGCGCTTCAGCGACCGTTCCAGATCCTGCCGGGCGATTTCGGCTTCTTCCGTCAGCCCGTACCGGGTATTGTTGAAATAGTTGGGGATCGCGGGGTTTTCAGCGACGGCGCGCAGGTCGGCCTCCCGCTGCGCGAGATACCGGCTGCTGTACTTCTCGGCTTCTCGGCTCGCCGTCACGAAGCCCACGGCGGCGAGGATCAGCATGGGCGCGGCGATCAGCGGCAGGATGATCGCGAGCATCTTGGTCTGGATGCCCACGTTTCCTTTTATCCAACCGAATGCCATATCCATCCACTCTGGGTGCGGTGAGGGAGTGACGCAGACGCTGAGTCACGGCCAGTACCTGTCTTTAAGAGCCTGCTTGATTGGGACTTGGCGGGTGATGTTACTCCGACTGAAGTCCCAGAACCGGTGCGCGAGACTTGGACTAACGTCATGGGGCAAATCGAGCGGCACTCCGAGAACCACGGTCCTCGGCTGCTGATTCGATGCTCCTGCTGCAGCACCTTTGCAGCCCAGTCAGCAGTCTTTCGGCCGCGGGCCTGCCGCGGACCTTCGGGCACAGAAGAGGCTGGACCGGAGCTTGCTTGCTGTACGATCGGCTCCGACGCGGCACCCGCGGCTGCCTCTCCTTGGATGATCTTCCGCGACACCCCTGTCTGCTCGCACCATGCAGCTGTTCCGTTCCTCCTGGCCGCACCTGGTCACGATTCTCGTGGTCGGGCTGGCCGTATCCGTGCCGATCGTGGTCTGGGGGTTCTGCCTGGGAGAGCCGATCCATCTGATCTGGGCGCGCCGCTTTGCCGAGCAGCTCTGGTCCGGCGAGCTGTATCCGCGCTGGCTGATGGACATGAACTCCGGGTTGGGCAGCCCGACCTTCTTCTTCTACGGCTCGATTCCATTCTACGTTTCGAGCCTGTTTCAGACGGTTGTCCCGCAGGGCGATCTGGGGTGGCCGGCGATCGGGCTGAGCGCGTCATTCGCTCTGGTCGCTTCGGCGTTCGCCGCGTTTGCCTGGCTTCGTCAAGTAGTGGGAAGAAACGGCGCTTTGGCTGGCGCCTTGGCTTACATGCTCTTACCGTATCACCTGGAAATCGACCATCTGGTGCGGTTTGCCTTTGCGGAATGCTGGGCGCTGGTCTGGTTGCCCCTGGTGCTTGCCGGCGCGCACCGCTGCATCCTGGGCGACAAGCGTGCGGTGGTGCCATTGGCTTTGGCGTACGCGCTGCTCGTCATGACCCATCCGCCATCGACGTTGCTGTTTTCGGCGGTGCCGGTTGCCTACGCCGCGTGCATGGCACCGCGAGGCCAAGTGAGACTGGCCGTAACGCTGGTCGTCGGCGGGATGTTCCTGGGAGGAATGCTCGGCGCGATCTACCTCTTGCCGGCGCTCATGACCCAGGCGTATGTCTCGGTTCAAGACACCACTTCAGGCTACTTCTCGTACGCTCAGCACTTCTTGTTCACCACTGCCCCACTGGACCTGCCTGGCAGATCGCAAGCTTTCGTCGATTACGCATTGGCCTTTCGCGCGGCTATGAACCGGGCAGTGCGCATCACAGCGGCAATCGCGCTGGGCGCCTATCTGGTGACGCTGCTGCTCGCGCGAGGTGAACGCCGCGCAGCTTCCTCTGCGGGAATTGACCGGCACAGTGCGGACCAGTTTCGTTTTGCCAGTTTCTGGGTCGTCATTGCTTTGGCGTCCTTGTTCATGATGTCGACGGCGAGCGCTGGAATCTGGAGCGCTTTGCCAACGCTGCAGAAAGTGCAGTTCCCTTGGCGGTTCAATATTCTGCTGCTCTGCGCCGCTGCGGCGATCTTCGCGGCGGCTTGCGCCTCGTTGATCGAGCACATAGCGGAGATGCGAAAGAAAGATGCGCAGCGCCCCTCGTCTGTTCTTGTATTGACCTCGATCATCACGGCAGGCATCGTCGCCTTGATCGCCGCGCAGCTCTTGCGCGCGGCAAACACGCTCAATGAGATCCATGCGGCGGGGCGCGGCGTGCCCGCGCAGATCTTCGTGATGGACTATGGTGGCGCTCGCCCGAGCACTTTGCGCAAGGAGTACTTCACCCCGGAGGTCCTCGAACACCTGGGCCAGTCGCTGCCCCAGGCCGGCATCGTGCGCGGTACGGGCAGCGTCGAGGTAATCGGCTGGCGTCCAAGGAACATCGTCCTTGCGGTTGATGCCAAGACCGACGTCCAACTGGTGGTCAAGCAGCTTTATTATCCGGGATGGAGTGCGCGCTCGCGCGGCGAATCCACCGTGTTTCCGGTGGCTCCCGCGGACCCGATAGCGCTGGTGAGCATACAACTGCCTCCGGGGAAGCGCGAGATTCTCGTTGCACTGGACGCGTCAATTCCGGAACGTACCGGGCAGCTCCTGAGCGCAGTGGCGCTCATTGCCATCGTTGTGATCGCCTGGCGCAATCGCAGGCGCATGGTGGCCATCGGGCAACATCGACCTGTCTTGAGCTGAGATGTCAACGTACGCCTTCGCAGGCTCTTGCATCCACCCCTCAGGGGTGTGCCAAAATGCTGTCCGGCAGAGCTGGCGCGCGTGGTCGGGTCACTGCGCCCACGGAGAGTCCAACCGCGTGGCGCCGTCAGCAAGAGGGGGTCGAGCGTGAAGCTCTCGATCGTCAGCACGATGTATCGCTCGGCGCCATACATCGAGGAGTACTACCGCCGCATGACCAGGACCGCCTCGGTACTCACCGCGGATTACGAGATCGTTCTGGTCAACGATGGCTCCCCGGATGACTCGCTGCAGCGCGCTCTCGCGCTCGCGCGCAACGACCATCATCTGAAGGTGGTCGATCTCTCGCGTAACTTCGGGCACCACCACGCGGTCGTGGCGGGATTGAGCCAGGCGGAAGGCGAGCGTATTTTCCTGATCGATATCGATCTGGAAGAGCAGCCCGAATGGCTGTTGAGCTTTGCCGCCGAGCAGGAGCGATCCCAGGCCGACGTGGTATTCGGCGTGCAGCAGCGACGTGTAGGCGGTCTGGTCAGCCGCCACCTCGGGAGATTGTTCTACAAGCTGTTCAACGCCATGTCGGAGACCAAGATTCCGGAGAGCGCATGTACCGTTCGGCTGCTGACGCGCGACTATGTGCAGGCGTTGCTGACGCTCAAGGACCGCAATCTGTTCCTCGCCGGCAACTTCGTGTGGACCGGCTTCGAGCAGCTGCCGATCCCGGTGCAGAAGACGCGGCGGGCCGGTAAGTCGAACTACACCTTGAAGCGGACGATCCGCCTGTATTTCGATGCCGTCAGCTCGTTTTCGTCTTACCCCCTGCGCGCCATCTTCGTCACCGGATTGATCATGTCGACACTGGCGGGGCTGTTCGGGTTGCAGATGATCATCCGCAAGCTGCTCAACCCGGATGCCGTGGCGCTCGGTTTTTCATCGATCATCGTTTCGATCTGGTTTCTCGGCGGGCTCATTATCTTCTTCCTCGGTGTGATCGGCCTGTATCTCTCGAAGATGTTCGTCGAGGTCAAAGAGCGGCCGCGGTTCATCATTCGGAGGATTTATCGTGGCGTCGGCTCGCCCGCGAGAGAAGCGGGCGCGGGCAGTGCGCGCCGTGAGCTCGAGATCGACGAGGTCGCGCCGCTCGAGTGAAGCGACCCAAGGAGCAAGCGATGGCCGCGACCGATCTGGACGGGATGCAAGGTGCCTACGACGAGCATTTCGTGCTCGACAACAAGCTGATGCTGGAGTGGTATCCGCATCGCGTCCTCGCCATGGCGAAAGGCGTCTCGCTACTCGAGCTGGGACTGGGCCACGGTTATTCCACGGCGTTTTTTGCGCAGCACTTCTCGCACTACAAGGTGATCGAAGGGTCGCCGGAAATGATCGCCCGCTTCCGCAGCCGATTCGACGTCCGGAAAGTGGACATCGTGCAGGGTTTTTTCGAGGAGTTCGACACCGAGGAGCGTTTCGACAACATCGCGATGGGCTTCGTCCTGGAGCATGTAGACGACCCTGCCGTCATCCTGCGACGCTACCGCCGCTTCCTGAAGCCCGGTGGCTCGATTTTCATTGCCGTGCCGAACAGCGAATCGCTGCACCGGCGCTTCGGGCACGAAGCCGGTCTGCTGCCCGATCTCGAGCGGCTGTCCGAAGCCGACCTCGGCTTCGGCCATCAACGCTACTTCTGCCTGCGGACGCTGTCCGCGCTGGTGGAGAAGGAGGGCTATGACGTGGTAGCCGCGGAGGGTCTGTTTCTGAAGCCGATCACCACGCAGCAGATCCTGGATTTAGAGCTCTCTCCCGGGATCCTGCAGGCCATGCTCAAGGTCGGCATCGAGTACCCGGAGCTCAGCAACGCGATACTGATGCAGGTGCGGCCGAAATCCTGATGGGTCTGCCGGCAGCGAGCGACATGGACAGCTTCGGGCTCACATTTCATCATCTGGGTCTGGCGACGCGAAGCCCGGAAAAAGCGCTCGCCTTCCTGAAGGGATTGGGGTACCAGGCCGGCGAGCCGATCCACGATCCAATCCAGAACGTGAACCTGATCCTGTGCCCGAGCGCCCTCATGCCGCCGGTCGAAGTGATCTTCCCAGCCGCCGAGCCGGGGCCGCTCGCGGCGATCCTCGTCGACCGCGATGCTGGGTTTTATCACTTCTGCTATCGGTCGCGCGATCTCGCGGCCTCGCTGGCAGCGATGAAGCAAGCGGGCCATCGCGTGATCCAGGTCGCCGCACCCCAGCCGGCGCCCCTGTTCGACAACCAGCGCGTGAGTTTTTACATGGTCAGCGGCTTCGGATTGATCGAGATCCTGGAAGGCTGAAGGCGAGCCGTTCGACACAGTATGCAGGAGACGATTTCAAGCACGGCTATCGAGAACCTCAGCTCCCTGTTCTCTGCCGTCAGCCGGATGGAGCGCGAGAGCCAGGATCTCGGCGAACAGGTGCGCGTGGTGTTCCTGCGCAACATCACGATCGAAGGCATCGAGCCATTCCTGAAATACTATCTCTATGCGAGTGGCGTCCGGCCCGATATCGCTTTCGGCGGCTACGGCACTATCAGCGCAGGACGTCCTCGGGAGCCGACGCCCTGGTGGCGCGTACCGAACCCGATTTGATCGTGCTGAGTCTGATGCTCGAGGAGCTCGACTCGGCCTATGGCTCGCCCGCGTGGCGGTGCGACAAAGTCCAGCAGGAGCTGGAGGGCATGTTCGACACCCTGGCGGCGAACACGCGCGCCACGGTCGCGGTCAATACGCTCGTTGGTCCTCTTTATCCCGAGCGCGGCCTGGCGCTCGCGCACGACCAATCCGACATCGCGGCGCAAGTCACCAAGCTCAATCAGTTCATCATCCAGTACGTTCGGGAGCGGGCGCCGCGCTTCTGCCTGATGGACTGGGAGCGTTACCTGCGGCTGCTCGGCGGGGACGCGAGCTTCGACTATCGCTTCTGGTATCTCTCGAAAGCGCCTTTCAGAACAGCGTTCCTGAACCTGTATGCGCAAGAGCTCGCGCGGATCGTGCGCGCTCTGAAAGGGCGAGCCAAGAAATGCCTGGTCCTGGACTGCGACAACACACTGTGGGGCGGCGTTATCGGCGAGGACGGCATCGACGGCATCAAGCTGGACGGCAACGAATATCCGGGCAAGGCCTACTACGATTTCCAGACCAGCGTCCTGCACCTGGCCGAGCGCGGCGTGTTGATCGCGCTGTGCAGCAAGAACAACGAAGAGGACGTCTTCGAAGTGCTGGACAACCACCCCTGGTGCCGCCTGAAACGTTCGCACCTGTCCGCCTGGCGCATCGACTGGCAGGACAAGGCCACCAACATCGCGGCGCTGGCCGAGGAGCTCAACCTCGGCCTCGATTCGTTCGTTCTCGTCGATGACAATCCGGTGGAGTGCGAGCTGGTCCGGGAGATGCTGCCTCAGGTCACCGTTCTCCAGGTGCCCGCCGCCCTGTACGAGTACCCGCCGCTGGTTCTGAAGGACGGACTGTTCGACACCCTGCGCGTGACGGCCGAAGACAAGAAGCGCGCGCTGCTCTATCAGAACGAATCGCAACGCAAGGGCGCGCGCAGCAACTTCGCAAGTCTCGAGGACTACCTGGCCTCGCTGGGAACAGTGGCCACAATCCATCGGGTAACGCCGAACGAGATTGCTCGCGTGGCGCAGCTCACGCAGAAGACCAACCAGTTCAACCTGACGACCCGACGCTATTCCGAGCGGGACATCCTGAGATTTCCGGCCGCGCGGACAGCGCCGTGTTCACGCTGTCGGCCAAGGACAAGTTCGGCGACCTCGGACTCGTCGGCGTACTCATCCTCACGCGCCACGCGGCGATGGGCGAGATCGACAGCTTTCTACTGAGTTGCCGCGCGCTCGGCCGCGGGCTCGAGTCGGCCATGCTGGCGCATTGCCTCGAAGTCTTGCAGCCGGAGTGGAACCTCGCGAGCTGGAGGGCGGAATACGTCCCGACGCGCAAGAACCAGCAGATCGCCGACTTCTGGCTGACGTGAGGCTTCGACCGCAACCGCCGGCACCGAGGAGCGTAAGATCTACCAGCTGGATGCGCGCGCGCTGCGACATGACATTCCTGCCTACGTCTCGATAGAGCGAGATTGAACATGCCGGCAGCAGCACTGGAGGACAAGCTCTTGGAGGTGTTGTACTCGATCATGAATCTCCCGCGCGAGTCGCTGGGCCTGGATACCTCGCGCAAGACGGTCGAGGCCTGGGACTCGCTGAAACACATGTACGTGATGCTCGCCCTCGAGGAGGAATTCCACATTCAGTTCAGCGACCGCGAAATTGCCTCGCTTGACACCGTATCGAGCCTGGTCGAAGCGATCATGGTCAAGACCGGCCGCGGCGCGGACTGACGACGAAGCCAGTCGTCATTTTCGGTATTGGCGAGCTGGCCGAGCTTGCGCACTACTACTTCGTGCACGATACTCGCGGCAGGTCGCCGGTTTCGCCGTCGACCCGGCGTACGCGACAGCGGCCGATTCCGCGGCCTGCCCCTCGTCGCCTTCGACCGCGTCCACGACACATTCCCGCCGGCCGAGTTCGACCTGTTCGTGGCAATCGGCTATACCAATCTCAATGCGGCGCGCGCGCAGAAATGCGCTGATGCGAAGGCGCGCGGCTACCGCCTCGCCTCTTACGTGAGCACGCGCGCTACGACCTGGCCCGATCTCGTCGTCGGCGACAACTGCTTCATCATGGAGGGCAATCTGATCCAGCCCTTCGTCAAGATCGGGAATAACGTCATCATCTGGTGCGGGAGCCTGATCAGCCATCACGTCGAGATCGGCGACAACTGTTTCGTCGCCTCGGAGGTGACCGTCTCCGGCGGCGTTAAGATCGAGCCGAACTGCTTCATCGGTGTCAATGCGACGATCCGGGAGCACGTTAGCATCGGCCGCAACTGCATCATCGGGGCCGGCGCCCTCATCCTCAAGGATGCGCCCCCGGATCAAGGCTACCTGGCGGCCGAGACGAAGAGCGCCGGCATTCCCAGCCACCGTCTCCAGTCGCTTTTGTAGTTGTGTTTGTGGGGAAGCGAGTCGCGATCCTGCAGTCGAACTACCTTCCATGGAAAGGTTACTTCGATCTCATTCACGACGTAGACCTGTTCGTGTTCTACGACGACGTCCAATACACCAAGAACGACTGGCGCAACCGCAACAAGATCAAGACGCCTAACGGACCGATGTGGTTGACCGTCCCGACCGGCACTGCTCTCGATCGCCTGGTCTGCGACGTGCGGCTGAACGACGCGCACTGGGCGCAAAAGCACTGGAAGTCTCTGCAACAGTTCTATTCGGCTGCACCGCACTTCAAGCGCTATCAGGCGTTCTTCGAACAGGTCTACCTGGGTACCCGGTGGGACAATCTCTCGGAGCTCAATCAATACCTGATCAAGGCGATCGCCCGCGATCACCTCGGCATCCAGACACGCTTCGCCGATTCCCGCGCCTACCCGACACCGGGCAGGAAGCTCGATCGGCTGATGGAGTTGCTCGCGCAGCTCGACGCCAAGACCTATGTGTCGGGACCCGCCGCGAAGAGCTACATCGACGCCGAGCGGTTCGAGCAGGCCGGCATCGAGCTGGTGTACAAGTCGTACGAAGGCTATCCGCAGTACGCGCAGCGCTATCCACCGTTCGAGCACTCGGTATCGATCGTCGACCTGTTGCTCAATACCGGGCCTGAGGCACCCAGCTATATCTGGGGCTGGCGCCAGGCATCTGCAGGCGAGCGCTGAGCGGCACGCCATGACCGCCGGATCCGTGCTGGTGCAGCCAGGCGCAAGACTTGCGTGCGTGGCCCAAGGGCCGGGGACTGACAGATGAGCTACCTCTACATTGCGGCGACCATCGCGCTGACGGTATTTGGCCAGCTTGTAATCAAATGGCGAGTGGTCAATGCAGGACCATTTCCAGAAGCGGCGCTCGAACAGACGGTGTTTCTCGCCAGGATGTTCATGGATCCGTGGGTGATTTCGGGATTGCTTGCCGCCGTGCTGGCCTCCGTGGCCTGGATGGCCGCGTTGACCAAGCTCCCGCTCAGTCACGCCTATCCGTTCATGAGCGCTTCTTTCGTCCTGGTCCTGATATTCAGCGGTCTCTTGTTCCAAGAGCCGATCAGCACGCCCAAGATGGTCGGGCTCGGTCTGATCGTCGTCGGCATCGCCGTCGGGAGCCAGGGTTGATGCCGCGCTTGAACGATCCGAGGCAGCCGTGACGATCCCCTTCAACAAGCCGTACATGACCGGCAAAGAGCTGTGGAACATCTCGCAGGCGCATGCAGCCGGTCATCTGGCGGGCGATGGCGCTTTCACGCGGAAGTGCAGCGCATGGCTCGAACAGCGGATCGGTTGCCACCGCGCCCTGCTGACGCACTCTTGCACCGCGGCGCTCGAGATGATCGCCGCTGCTGGCGGATATCCACCCGGGCGACGAGATCATCATGCCGTCCTTCACGTTCGTCTCGACCGCCAACGCGTTCGTGCTGCGCGGCGGGGTGCCCGTGTTCGTGGACATCCGGGCGGACACCTTGAACATCGACGAGACCAAGATCGAGGCCGCCATCACACCGCGCACCAAGGCCATCATGGTGGTTCACTACGCGGGAGTGGGATGCGAGATGGACGCGATCATGGCCATTGGCCGCCGGCACGGTTTGCAGGTTTTCGAAGATGCCGCTCAGGGCGTCATGTCCACGTACAAAGGGCGGCCGCTCGGCAGTATCGGCCAGCTCTCGGCGCTGTCGTTCCACGAAACCAAGAACATCATTGCCGGCGAAGGCGGAGCGTTGATCGTCAACGACCCGGGGTTGCTCGACCGTGCGGAGATCGTCCGGGAGAAGGGCACCAATCGAAGTCAGTTCTTCCGTGGACAAGTCGACAAGTACACCTGGGTCGATCTCGGCTCGTCCTTTCTCCCGGGTGAGATCGTCGCCGCATTTCTGCTGGCGCAGATGGACGAGGCGGATGCGATCACACGCCGCCGGCTGGACATGTGGTCGACCTATCATCAATGGTTCGAGTCCCTGGAGAAGGCCGGTAAGGTGCGTCGTCCGATCGTGCCACGCGAGTGCCAGCACAACGCGCACATGTACTATCTTCTCCTGCCGGATCTCGCCACGCGTACGGAGTTCATCGCGCGGCTTTGGAAGCACGGCGTGCAGGCCGTCTTCCACTACGTCCCGCTGCACTCGGCGCCACTGGGTGAGCGCGCTGGCCGCGTTCACGGCGACATGAACAACACGGACTCCGTGAGCGAGCGTCTGGTGAGGCTGCCGCTCTGGCTCGGCCTCGAGTCGGAGCAGGTAGAAGTGATACAGCGCGTTATCGAAGCTGCGACCTGAGCGGTCGACGTCGCGGGTGCGCAGGCGGCGAGCCACCAGCTAGGCGCCAAACACTCCGAAATAAGCGAACAGCAGCCGCATCGACGCCACGACGATGACGATGCCCGTCAACCCCATTCCGATGCGCCGAAAGTTGTAGTTCTCCTCCGGCTGGCTCAAGCCGTAGGCGTGAACGATGCGGCCCGCGAGCAGCGCGATGCACAGCGCGTGGATCCACCAATAAGAATGAGTGTAGATTTCCAGGAAGTAGATCAACAGTAGCGATATCGGCACGTACTCCGCGAAGTTCGCGTGCACCCGTGCCGCCTTGAGCAGAGGCGGTTGCATCCCGTCTCCCAGGGCCACCTGGAGCTCGCGACGAAGCCGCATCGTGCGCACGCTCAAGAAAGCGAAGATCAGGCCGAGCACTGCTGCGTAAAAGGGAGTGATTGGCATGGTCATCCGAACTCCTCCAGATAGATGGGGGTGCCTAGCAGATCTACCAGCGGCTTGTCCCCCACGATCTCTGCCTCAACGCCATCGACAAAAAGAAGATAGAGCCTTGCACCGACCTTTCTCCTGAACGGGAGCGGGATGAGCTCGTGTCTGATGCCGCCGACTTCCAGGAACCCCTCCGCGACAGTGCTGGAGCGTGTTGGCAGCTGCCCTGACGCACGCGCCCTCCACATCACCAACCGCAGTTCCTGACTCCAACCGGTCCCCGGATCTCTGCCCGGGGTGCCGCGTGACTTGTGAATGTAGCCGTGCGAAAAATAAATCGTCGCAACGCCATCCACCAGCTCTATGTGACTTACCCGTGAATCGTGCAACTCCAGGGCGCTGCGCATCCTAATTAGCCCTCCTGGCCGCAGGGGCGGCCATACGCCGCACTCCAACAGCCAGCGCCGCACCGCTGTTGGAGAGCCTCGATACCGTAGTGTACAAACAACAGGCCGTCTCCACCTTGGCCGACCCGCACGGGGCATGGCCTGCCGGCCGCGTTTTTCTCTTTATCTCGTCGTGATCAATCCGTGATAAGCGCCCCCGATACTGCGGTGCGTACGAGCTCGCATCTCAACTCACGAGGGAGACCGCCATGACGACCGCTGTTCTCGACAGCACCGTATTTCCCCATGCGACCGTCCCCGGCCGCAATGCGCGCGCCCTGCGCTCGCTCATGCGCCTGTGGGAGCAGGAAGCCGTCGTGGAGGAAGAGCAGAGCGATACCGAGCTGATGGTCATGCTGTCCGGGATGGTTGGCTCGTATGCCACGGCGCTGGACGGCGAATGAGCCCGCCGCTCGCGCCGGAGGCGATGGCGCACTCCGGCGGTGCGCACCGCGGTTTTCTTCTCCCTCGCCGCGTCAGGCAGCTCCGATGAGTGCTGGCCGGTTCGCTACCGGCGCGCAAGTCCCCGCCAGCGCGGGCATCGGGCTGCGCGCGCCGCACTACCGGGAGATTCTCGACAACCGGCCTGCCATCGGCTGGCTCGAGGTCCATAGCGAGAACTTCTTCGGCCGCGGCGGGCAGCCACTGCACTATCTGGAGCGTGTGCGCGACCTCTATCCCATCAGCCTGCATGGCGTGGGGTTGTCCCTAGGGTCGGCTGATGGCCTGCGCCACTCGCACCTGGCGCAATTGAAGGCGCTGGTCGAACGCTTCGAGCCGGCGCTGGTGTCCGATCACCTCTGCTGGGGCGCCATCGGCAAGCAGCATCTGAACGATCTGCTGCCGCTGCCCTATACGGAAGAGGCGTTGCAGGTCGTCTGCGCGAACATCGGACGGGCGCAGGACTTCCTCGGCCGGGACATCCTGGTGGAGAACGTATCCAGCTACCTGCAGTTTTCCGATTCGCGGATCCCGGAATGGGAGTTCGTGGCCGAGGTCGCGCGGCGTACCGGCTGCGGCCTGCTGCTCGACGTCAACAATATCTATGTCAGCGCCACCAATCACGGTTTCGACGCGATGCGCTATCTGGATGCGATCCCGGCGTACGCGGTACGTGAGATTCATCTCGCCGGCTTCGACAGCAACGGCTTGTGCCTGATCGATACTCACGGCAAACGCATCGCTGGCCCGGTCTGGGACCTGTACGGCGCAGCGCTCAGCAGAGTGGGCGCGGTGCCAACCTTGATCGAGTGGGACACGGACCTGCCGCCGCTTTCTGTCCTGCTCGACGAGGCCGGCAAGGCGCAGCAGATCCTGCACCAGTGGAACGCGCTGGAGCGGCACCATGCTCTCGCTGCATGAGCTGCAGACGGGGTTCGCAGCCGCGCTGTTCAACCCCGGCGCCGGCAGCAAAGCGCCCGGCATCCGCGCAGACGGTATCAGTCCCGCGGTGCGGCTCGGCTTCTATCGCACGAACGTATTCGAGAACTACCGCAAGGCGCTGAGCGCCACCTATCCGGCGGTCGAGAGGCTGGTAGGTACCGGCTTTTTCGCCATCCTCGCGGAGGAGTACACGCGGCGCTACCCGTCGCACTCCGGCGACGTCGGGTGTCAGGGTGAGCAGTTTCCCGAGTTTCTACGCCACCATTCTTGCTCCCGCGAGTTGCCCTATCTCGCGGACGTGGCGCACCTGGAGTGGTGCGTCGAGGAGAGCTTCAACGAGGCGGACGCGAAGGCAATCGAGCTCATGCAGCTCGCCGCGGTAACCGAAGAGCAGTGCGAGCAGCTTCGCTTTCTGCTCGCACCTTCCTGCCGGCTGATGCGATCGCTCTTCCCCGTCAACCGCATCTGGGAAGTGTGCCAGCCCGACTACCAGGGAGACGTGCGGGTCGATCTGGACCAGGGTGGAGTCGATCTGCTGGTCCGCCGCCAGGGGTTCGGTGTGACCGTGGAGGCCCTGGGTCCGGGCGAATTCGCCATGCTGACGGCGTTGTCCGCCGGCCACAGCTTCGCCTCGGCCTACGACTGCGCCCACGGCGCGGACGACACCTTCGATCCCGGAGCATTCCTGCGCAAGCACGTGCTGTCCGGAGTGCTGGCGGATTTCACGCTGCCGGCCGACGCCTGCGCGGCGTGAACAAAGCTTTAGGCGCCCGTGAGGTCTGCGTGATAACTGGTGGCGATACTGCCCCCATCCGGTGAACGCAAAAGCGCCGGAATTCTTCTGTTCCAACCGTTACGGAGACTGTCATGAATCAATCCAATCGGATCATCCAATCCGCCTTCGCCAGCCTGCTTGCCATCGGCCTCACGGCCGGAGCTTCCCAGGCATTCGCCGCCAAGGGCGACACCGAGAAATGCGCCGGCATCGTCAAGGCCGGCAAGAACGACTGCGGTACCAGCAAGAACGCGTGCGCCGGCCAGGTCAAGACCGACAACGACGCGGAAGCCTGGATCAGCGTGCCCAAGGGTGCGTGCGAAAAGATCGTGGGCGGGCGCCTGCAGACATCGGCCGACGCGAAGCACGGCGGCAAGGGCTAGTCCGTAAGTCATGGGTGGCCAGACGCGCACGGAGCGCCGCGGCCACGACGCTTTGCCGGCGAATAGCGCGTCCGACAGGGAGCGCAGCCGCCGGGAACAGGACATGCCTGCTCCCGGCCCCTCGCTCCCGCGGATGCCTGGCCCGGATTTCCTGGGAGACCAAAATGGATTTGACCGTGAGTCACGCGCGCGTATCGAATTTGAGCGAGCTGATCAAGACTGCAGCGCGCGGCATCATCACCGTTCTCGAGACGTATCTGGTGCCGGTGCTCGACCTCGTGATCAGGTTCTGGGTCGCCAAGGTGTTCTTCGTGTCCGGCCTGACCAAGATCCAGAGCTGGGACACCACCCTGTCTTTGTTTGAAAACGAATACGCAGTGCCGTTTCTGCCGCCCGAGGTGGCCGCCTATGCGGGGACCTTTACCGAGCTGTTCTTCCCGGTACTGCTGGTGCTGGGCTTCGGCACCCGTTTCGCCGCCGGTGTGCTGTTCGTGTTCAACATCATCGCGGTGATCTCCTATCCGGACCTGGGCGAAGTCGGGCTCAAGGACCACCAGTACTGGGGCCTGCTCCTGCTGATCCCGCTGCTGCATGGACCGGGAAAGATCTCCATCGACCACTTCATCCGCCGCCGCTTCTGGAACTGACCGGCTCGCGCCGCGCAAAAGGAAACAGCACATGAACGCAGTCAACGCAGCGGATCGCAGAGCCATGACTCTGCGTGTCCTGGAAGGCCAACGGGCCATCGTCACCGGCGCTAATTCCGGCATTGGCGAAGGCGTGGCCAAGGGTCTGGCCGAGGCCGGGGCCAAAGTGGTGGTGAACTACGTCACCGGGCCCGAGCGGGCGGAGCAAGTGGTCGCCGAGATCCGCCAGGCGGGCGGCGAGGCCATCGCCATCCACGCCGACGTGAGCAAAGAGAACCAGGTGCAGTCCATGTTCCAGCAGGCGATCGACGCCTGGGGCAGCGTCGACATCCTGGTGAACAACGCCGGGCTGCAGCGCGATGCGCCGCTGCACGAGATGAGCCTGAAGGACTGGCAGTTCGTGCTGGACGTGAACCTCACCGGCCAGTTCCTGTGCGCGCGCGAAGCAGTGCGCGAGTACCGGCGCAGGGGAGTCGAGCCGGAGCTCTCCATGGCGGCGGGAAAGATCATCTGCATGTCATCGGTGCACGACGTCATCCCTTGGGCCGGCCACGCCAACTACGCGGCCTCCAAGGGCGGCGTGTCGATGCTGATGAAGACCATGGCGCAGGAGCTGGCGATGTACAAGATCCGTGTCAACGCCGTGTCCCCGGGCGCGATCAAGACGCCGATCAACACCAGTGCCTGGGCCACGCCGGAAGCCGAGCGGGAGCTGCTCAAACTCATCCCCTACTACCGCGTCGGCGAGACCAACGACATCGCCCGCGCCACGGTGTGGCTGTGCTCCGACCTGTCCGACTACGTCAACGGCGCGACGCTCTACGTCGATGGCGGGATGACGCTGTTTCCGGAGTTTCGCGGGAATGGGTAGCTAAGAGCGTGAATGCGTGAAATGTCGGTGACAGCGTACTCGACCCAAGAATTCCCTCTCCCCCGCTACCAGGGGGAGGGCTAGGGTGAGGGGGCTCACGCATTCACGCATTCACACCTTCACCACTTCGTTCATACCTTTAACCTCAGACCGGTTAAGCGAGGCAACCATGTTGAAACTCGACATCCGCACCGACCATCTCATGCTCTGGGTCCTCGCCGCCGCGTTCGCGCTGCTGGCAGGCACCGTCTTCGCGGGGGCGAGGGAGATTCGCGGCTTCGCGCTCACTGTGTCGAATCTCGATGCAGCGGTGAGCTTTTACGAGCAGGCGCTCGGATTCAGCAAGGTGGGCGAACGCGTCGTCACGGATCGCAACTATGATTACTTGACCGGCGTGTTCGGCACGCGCGTGCGCAGCGCAACGCTGCAGCTCGGCGACGAGCGCATCGAGCTGGAGCAGTACCTCACGCCCGCCGGCCAGCCGATCCCGGTGGACAGCCGCTCCAACGACCTCTGGTTCCAGCACTTCGCGGTGGTGGTGAGCAATATGGAGCGCGCCTACGATCACGTGCGCCAGTTCGCGGTCCAAAGCATCTCCAGCGCGCCGCAGACCATTCCCGAGTCGAACAAAGGCGCGGCGGGCATCAAGGCCTACAAGTTCAAGGACCCGGATGGCCATCCTCTCGAGCTGCTCTGGTTCCCGTCCGACAAAGGCCGGCCCAAGTGGCAGCAGCCCGGCGGCCGGCTGTTCCTGGGCATCGACCACTCGGCCATCGGCATCTCCAGCACCGAGCGCAGCACCGCTTTCTACCGCGACCTGATCGGGCTGGCGGTCGCCGGCGGCGGCGTCAACACCGGCATGACTCAGGAGCAGCTCGACAACGCGTTCGGCGCAGTTGTGCGCATCACCGGGCTGCGCCCCGAACGGGATGCAAGCCCGGGGCTGGAATTCCTGCAATACGTGACGCCGTCGGGCGGCCGTCCGTCACCGCTGAACCTGCGGCCCAACGACCTCGTTCTCACTCGCACCGTGATCGAGGTGGATGACCTGGACCGGTTGACCATGAGGCTGCAGGGGAGCGGCGTGACTTTCATCTCGCCCGCTGCGATTGCGGTCGCCGGCGCGCCCTGGAGCAAGGGGCTCATGGTGAAGGATCCCGACGGTCACGCGGTGCTGCTGGTCGAATAGGACCGGCCACAACCCCTTGCCCAGAGCACACCACAGAGCAGTCGGCAGCGCTCAATCCCGAAGGTCCCAAACGGAGCAGACATGAAATACGACGCGATTGTCATCGGTTCGGGCGCTGGCGGTTCGGCTGCTGCCTACCACTTGACCCAGACCGGGAAGAAAGTGCTGCTCCTGGAGAAGGGGTTGCCCTTGCCCCGCGACGGCAGCACGATGGACGTGGATACGGTCATGCGCCGCGGCGCCTACCTCAGCGACGAGCCATGGATCGACCGCCATGGGCAGCGTACCGTCCCCGAGGAGCACTTCAACCTGGGTGGCAAGACCAAGTGGTACGGTGCGGCGCTGCTGCGCTTCGCTCCGCACGAATTCGAGGCGGATCCCGCGCATCAATGCCGGGCGTGGCCGATCGGCTACCAGGACCTGGCGCCGTTCTACGAAGAGGCCGAAGCGCTGCTGGGTGTGCGCACCTTCATGGTGGAGCCGAACTTCCGGAAGATCGTCGCCGGGTTGCGCGCGGCCGACGCCGGCTGGCGCGAACAGATGCTGATGGTGGGGCTCGCGCCCGACATCCTCGACTTTCCCGAAGAGGCCAGCCGCTTCGACGGCTTCGCGTCGGTGCGCGGGCTGAAGAGCGACGCCGAGAAGTGCCTGCTCGATCGCGTGCGCGGCAAGTCCAATCTGACCATCGCCACCGGCAAGGCCGTGCGCGCGCTGCTGGCGGCCCCGGGCTCGCCCGCGCGCCTGTCGGGTGTGGAGTGCGAGGATGGCACACGCTACGAAAGCGACGCGGTCATGCTGGCTGCCGGCGCCCTGCACAGCCCGCGGCTGCTGCAGAGCTACATGGAGATGAACGGCCTGGCCGAAAGGCTGCCCGCCTATCGCAGCGTAGGACGCAACTACAAGTTCCACGTGCTGACCGCGATGCTGGCCTTGTCGCACCGGCCGGTCACCGACGTGCTGAGCAAGACCATGCTGCATGACGCACGACGCGTTTCCGCACAGCACCCTGCAGACGCTCGGTGGCAGTCTGGCGCGGCAGATCCTGCTTACGCAAGCGCCCGGCTTCGTGCCGCGCGCGTTGGTCGAGCCCTTCGCCCGGCGCGCGGTGGGATTGTTCCTGCAGACCGAAGACGGTTCGCATCCCGATCAGCGCGTGCATCGCCGCCACGCGAGTCGACACCGCGACCGCAGATCGACCACGATCCCGCGCGCTTGCCGGCCGCCTATGACGAGCACCGTCAGTTCACGCGCAGGGTGCGGCAACAGATGTTGCGGCTGGGCTACCTCCCGCTGACGCGCGCCATCCCGCTCTCCGGGACTGCGCATGCGTGTGGCACGCTAGTCGCGGGACGAGATCCGAACAACTCGGTGGTGGATGCGGAAGGGCGCGTGCACGGGCTGGACAACTTGTACGTGGTCGACGGCAGCGTGCTGCCGCGTTCGAGCCGCGTGAATCCGGCGCTGACCATCTACGCGTGGGGCCTGCGCGTGGCCAGCCGGCTGGTGTCGCGGTCGCCCGCGCGCGCTGCTTTCGCGGCCGCGGTCTGAAGCGGTCGACCGCATTCTCGAGGAGCGCAGCGTGGAAACCAAACTGCCGGGCTTGATCCGATTCGGACGTGAGATGTGCGGCGACCTAGCCCAGGCCGAGCGCCGCGAGTGGTGGCTGGCCAACGGGCTGGGCGGCTACGCCTCCGGGACGATCGCCGGCACGCTGACGCGGCGCTATCACGGATTGCTGGTCGCGCCCGTGAAGCCGCCGCTCGATCGTCATGTGGTGATGGCGAAGGCCGATGCCACGCTGGTGTCGGGCGAGCGCCAGTGGCCGCTGTTCACCAACCGCTGGAGCGGCGGCACGGTGGCTCCGACCGGCTATCTCGACATCGAAACCTTCCAGCTCGACGGACGCATTCCGGTGTGGCGCTACGCATGTGGCGAACTGCGCATCGAGAGCCGCATCTGGATGGAGCACGGCGAGAACACGACATACGTGGCGTGGCGTCTGGCACCCGATTCACCCAAGCCGGAGCAAGTGCCGGTCTTGAGGGTCAAGCTGCTGGTCAACGCGCGCGACTTTCATGGCACGGCGCGGCCGTGGGAGTTCAACCCGGTGCTGGAAGGATCCGGGCCGGAGCTGCGCGTGCATGCACCCGAACTGGTTCACGCTCTACGTCAAAGCGCGCGGCGGTGTCATCGCCACCCGGCACGACTGGTACGAGAACTTCGATCTGTCGGTCGAGCGCGAGCGCGGTCTGTCCGACCGCGACAGCCATCTGCTGCGTGGGCGAGGCCGAGCTGACGCTGCATCCGGGCGAGTGGGTGGGTGTAGTCGCGAGCCTCGCCCCGCAGGCTTCGGTTTATCTCGACGAAGCGTTGCGGCGTGCGCAGGCGCGCGACCTTGGTCAGCTGCGTCGAGCGCAGGTGCAGGTCCCCGAACTGATCGATGCGCCGAGCTGGATCGACCAGCTTGCTGCTCGCGGCCGACAGCTTCATTTTCGCGCGGCCGCTCCACGAAGTGCCCGACGGCGAATCGGTGATCGCCGGCTATCCCTGGTTCGGCGACTGGGGGCGCGACACGATGATCGCGTTGCCCGGGCTCACGCTTGCTACCGGCCGCTACGACACCGCGCGGCGCATCCTCCAGACCTTCGCTCGCTTCGTCGAGCAGGGCATGCTGCCGAACGTCTTCCCCGGCGCCGGCGATACGCCCGACTACAACGCCGCGGATGCCGCGCTCTGGTACATCGAGGCGTGGCGTGCCTACGTCGAAGCGATCGACGACCGCCAGTCCTTGCGCGAAGCGTTCCCGGTGCTCGAGTCGATCATCGACTGGCACATCAAGGGCACGCGCTACGGCATCGGCATGGATCCGGCCGACGCACTCCTGCGCGCGGGCGAGGCCGGCGTGCAAGTCACCTGGATGGACGCCAAGATCGGCGACTGGGTGGTCACGCCGCGCCGGGGCAAGCCGGTGGAGATCAACGCGCTGTGGTTCAACGCGCTGTCCGCGATGGCGCAACTGGCCGAGCTGCTCAAGCTGCCGTCGAAGTCCTACCGCGATCTGGCGCTGCGCGTGCGCACCGGCTTCCAGCGCTTCCTCAAACCCGAGGGCGACGGGCTGTTCGATGTGCTCGACACCCCCGAAGGCGACGACGCGCACTGTGCGGCCGAACCAGATCTTCGCCGTCAGCCTGCCCGTTCAGTGCGCTCGACCGCGAGTGCCAGGCCAAGGTGGTGCGCGCTTGCGGGCGTGAGCTGCTCACCTCCTATGGGCTGCGCAGCCTGAGTCCATCGCATCGCGACTTCCGACCGCACTACGTCGGCGGCGTGTGGGAGCGCGACGGCAGCTATCACCAGGGGCCGGTATGGGCGTTTCTGCTCGGGCACTACGCGCTGGCGGAGTATCGCGTGACCGGCGATGCGGAGATGGCGCAGGCACGGCTCGACCCGCTGCGCGATCACCTGCTCGATGCGGCGCTCGGGACGGTGAGCGAGATCTTCGACGGCGCTCCACCCCACACGCCGCGCGGCGCACCGTCGCAGGCCTGGTCGGTGGCCTGCACGCTGGAAGCCTGGTGGCGCTTGGAGAAAGCAAAACGGCAAGGCAAACCCGTGACTGCAGCGAACGACCGAGCCCGCAGAGGAGAAGCGAAGAGTGCGCGTTGCCGGTGGCTGAACCGTATCGCGCGATGCCACAGGCTGCAAGCCTGTCGCAATTGATTCCCCACGCAGCTCGGGTTTCGGTTTGGGAGAACTCGGATGAAAACGACACTGAACGAGGAACGTCAACGGCTCGAAGCGCAGCACGAGGGCAAGGAAGACTGGCGCCTGTGGGGTCCCTATCTCGCAGAGCGCGCCTGGGGCACGGTGCGCGAAGACTACAGCGAGGGCGGCACGGCCTGGGAGGACTTCGACCACGACCAGTCGCGCTCGCGCGCCTACCGCTGGAACGAGGACGGCATGGGCGGCATCTGCGACGAGCAGCAGCGCGTGTGCTTCGCGCTCGCCCTGTGGAACGGCAAGGATCCGATCCTGAAGGAGCGAGCGTTCGGGCTCACCGGCAACCAGGGCAATCACGGCGAGGACGTGAAGGAGTACTACTTCTACCTCGACGCGACGCCCTCGCACAGCTGGATGCGCTACCTATATAAGTATCCGCAAGCCGAGTATCCGTACGGCGGCTGGTGGAAGAGAATCGGCGCCGCTCGCGGCAAGATCCGCCGTTCAATCTGCTCGACACCGGCGTGTTCAACGACGGCCGCTACTTCGACGTCGAGGTGCGCTACGCCAAGGCCTCGCCGGACGAGATTCACATCCGCGTGATCGCCACCAATCGTGGGCCGGAAGCCGCGCCGATTCACCTCATTCCCACGCTGTGGTTCCGCAACGACTGGTCCTGGGGCGATCCGGTCGACAAGCCGGTGCTGCAGCGAGATCCCGGCGCCGACCGGTGCCCAGTGGGCGGTGCAGGCCGATCACCCGACGCTCGGGACCTACTATCTGTACGGCCGCCACACGGCGCAAGCCGCTGTACACCGAGAACGAGAGCAACGCGCAGCGTCTGTGGAACGTGCCAAACGCCACGCCGTACGTGAAGGACGCGTTCCATCGCCGCATCGTTCAACGGCGAGCAGGACGCGGTGAATCCGGCCCGGACCGGCACCAAGTTCGGCGCGTGGCACACTCTCAACGTCGATCCGGGACACGCGGTGACGATCGGCATGACGCTGTCGCGTGAGCCGCTGGCGGCGCCCGTTCGACAAGCGCGAAGTCATCTTCGCCAAGCGCGAGGCGGAGGCCGACGACGTTCTACGAAGAGCTGCTGCCCGAAGCCGACCCGCAGGACATGAACATCCTGCGCCAGTCGCTGGCCGGCATGATCTGGAGCAAGCAGTTCTTCCACTTCGACGTGGCGCGCTGGCTGGACGGCGATCAGATCGCGCCGCCGGGCGGCCGCAAATACGGCCGCAACCGCCGCTGGCGCCACATGAAAGCGCACGACGTGATCTCCATGCCGGACAACTGGGAGTACCCGTGGTTCGCGCAATGGGACCTCGCCTTCCACTGCGGGGCGCTGGCGCTGGTCGACGTCGATTTCGCCAAGGACCAGCTCGAGCTGCTGCTGACCGAGCGCTACATCAGCCCGAACGGCCAGGTGCCTGCCTACGAGTGGTCGTTCGACGACGTGAACCCGCCGGTGCTCGCGATGGCGGCACTGAAGACGTTTCGCGCCGAGCGCGTGCAGCGCGGCAAGCCCGACATCGGTTTCCTGCAGCGCGTGACGCACAAGCTGCTGATGAACTACTGCTGGTGGCTCAACCGCAAGGACGCCGACGGCAACAACGTGTTCGAAGGCGGCTTCCTCGGCCTCGACAACATCTCGGTGTACGACCGCTCGCAGCCGCTGCCGCCGGGCTACAGCCTCAAGCAGGCCGACGCGACCGGCTGGATGGCGATGTTCGCGCTGAACATGACGATGATGTGCCTGGAGCTGGCGGCGTCGGATTCCGACTACGAGGACGTGGCGATCCAGTGCTACCTGCAGTTCCTCGGTATCGCCAAGACGATCGCGGGCGGCAGCGGCATCGGCGTCTCGCTGTGGGACGAGGCCGACGGCTTCTTCAAGGACGTAGTGGTGGGGCCGGACGGCAGTGCACAGCGCATCGACGTGTTCTCGTGGGTCGGTCTGATCCCGCTGTTTGCCTGCGAGATCGTCGATCAGAGGCTGCTGAAGGCGGCACCGCGCTTCCACTCGGTGATGAACGCGCATCGCTACGGACTGTTCGACGGCATGTACGTGAGCGAATGCCCGACCAAGACCAACGCGCGCGGCGAGCATCTGCTCGCCCTGGTCGATGGCGAGAAGCTCAAGCGCGTGCTGCAGCACCTGCTGTCCGAGAGCGAGTTCCTGTCCGACTACGGCGTGCGCGCCGTGTCGCGCACTGCACGCGGAGCGCAAGGACCTGGGTCACGTGCATGGCGTCGGGCACGCGCTGATCGAGTACGTGCCGGGCGAATCGAACTCGGGATTGTTCGGCGGCAACTCGAACTGGCGCGGGCCGATCTGGATGCCGACCAACTACGTCCTGGTGCAGGCGATCGAACGCTACCACCGCTTCCTGGGCGACGGTTTCAAGGTCCCAGTGCCGTGTCTCGGCAACCAGGAGTTGAACCTGAACCAGGTCGCGAAACTGCTCTCGGATCGCCTGGTGAACATCTTCCGGCGCGGGAACGACGGGCGCATTCCGGCGCTGCCCGCAGACAGTCCGTTCCAGCGCGACGCGGCGTGGCGAGATCTGCTGCTGTTCAACGAGTACTTCCATGGCGAAACCGGCCTGGGGCTGGGCGCCATGCATCAGACCGGCTGGACGGGTCTGGTGGCGAACCTGGTCCAGCGTCGCTACCGGAACGACATCCCGGCGTTCTGGAAAGGCCAGCAGGCGCCACATGGAACAGCGACCGCAAAGCCTAAGAAGGCAGCGACGGTGGCGTAGTTGGTGAACACCGTCGAGATAGCGATGATCGACCGAAACAGCGATCAGGTTGGACAGCCCAAACCCCGCTCGCACCGCCGCCCGCGCACTGGCCACCCATTGGCCCGAATACCTCATGGAAGCGGCCGGGCTCGGGCTGTTCATGATCTCGGCCTGCGTATTCGTGCTGCTGCTCGAGCATCCCGCTTCGGGCGTGCGGCAGGCGCTGGACGATCCTTGGCTGCGGCGCTGCCTGATCGGCATCGCGATGGGGCTCACGGCCATCGCGCTCATCTACTCGCCACTGGGCAAGCGCTCGGGCGCGCACCTCAATCCTTCGGTCACGCTGACGTTCTGGCGGCTCGGCAAGATCGAGGGCTGGGACGCAGTGTTCTATATCGCAGCACAGTTCATCGGCGGTGCGCTCGGCGTAGTGCTGGTCGCCGAGGTGGCGGGCGCGATGTTGATCGGCGACGCCGCGGTCAACTACGCCGTGACGTTGCCCGGCGCTCCGGGTCGGTGGGTCGCGTTCGCGGCGGAGTTCGGCATCTCCTTCGGGCTGATGCTGATGGTCCTGATCGTCTCCAACCGCCGCGCGCATCAATCGCTACACCGGACTGTTCGCCGGGCACGCTGGTCGCGCTGTACATCACCTTCGAAGCGCCGCTGTCGGGCATGAGCATGAACCCGGCGCGCACGGTCGCGTCTGCGTTGCCCGCCCATGTGTGGAGCGACGTGTGGATCTACTTCCTGGCGCCGCCGCTCGGGATGCTGCTGGCAGCCGAGATCTATCTGCTCTGGCGCGGCGAGGGCTCGGTGCTGTGCTGCAAGCTGCACCACGAGAACGACAGCCGCTGCATTTTCCGGTGCAGGTATGGGTGCACACGATGTAAGGCTCTGTTTGCCGAAGACAACGCGACCAACGGAGCGAATCATGGACCTATCCACCCCGACCGACAGCGTGCGCCATTGGCGCAGCAGGTGTTCGCGCGTCCGTTGGGCTGGGCGGCCTTCGCCATCCGCGGTGCGGAGCAGGTCTTATGGCCGCTGCTCGATGTCGTGATCCGCCTCTGGCTCGCGCAGGTGTTCTTCGTATCCGGCGTGCTCAAGGCGGCGAACTGGGAGAACGCACTCAATCTCGCGGCCAACGAATATCCGGTGAGCTGGCTGGATCCGGTCGCGGCCGCGTGGCTGGGCGTCGGCATCGAGCTGGGCGGCTCCATTCTGCTCGCGCTCGGGCTGTTCTCCCGCGCCGCCGCCGCTGCCATGCTGATCCTGTCGCTGGTGATCCAGTTCAACTACCTGGCGTTCGACGCGCACCTGTTCTGGGCAGCGCTGTTCGGCTGGTACGTGATCCGCGGCGCTGGTCCGATCTCGCTCGACCGCTCGCTGGCCCGCGGTCTGGCCGACAGTGCGCTGCCGCTCGCTGCCCCTATCATCCGGCTGGCGGGACGCGATCACCGACTGGCTGGGCTCTCCCTACATGTTGGTCGTGCGGCTGTGGCTGGCTGCGGCGCTGCTGGTTGCCGCGAGGCAGTGCGCTCAGCGGCATGCTCCCCCTGACTTGCTCAATGTGCTGCTGCCGGTCCGGACCGCAGCCCATATCCCCGCGGTGTTGCTGGTGCCAGGTGCGTTGTTGCTCGCGTTCGGTCTGGGCACGCGGTTGACGTCGCTGGTTCTGCTGGCGGGACTGCTGACGGCCCAGATGGCCGATCCGCGCCTGTCGGACGATTGGTATTGGATGTTGACGCTCGCACTGCTCACCGTGAGCGGGCCCGGTTCATTCTCGCTCGATGCCGTGATCAAAGGCTGCGCTCGAGCGCGTGTTCCCGCAGCTCGCGGGCAAGCCGGCCTTCTCGCTGGACGGCTTGCCGCGAGTCGTCATCGTCGGCGCAGGGTTCGGCGGACTCGCATGTGCCGCGCGCCTGGCAGCGGCCCGCGTGCGAGTGACGTTGATCGACCGCCACAACTATCACCTGTTCCAGCCGCTGCTCTATCAAGTGGCCACCGCCGGGCTGTCGCCGGGCGACATCGCGACGCCGATCCGCGGGCTGTTCCGCGAGCATTTCAACACCGACGTGCTGTTCGGCGAAGTGACGGGCGTGGACACCGAACGGCGCGAGGTCGTGGTGGGCGAGCGCAGACTGCCGTACGACTACCTCGTGCTCGCCACCGGTGCCTCGCACAGTTACTTCGGCCGCGACGAATGGGGGCCGTATGCCCCGGGGCTGAAGCGGATCGAGGATGCCACCGAGGTGCGCCGGCGCATGCTGACCGCATTCGAGCGGGCCGAAGCCACCGAGGACGAGCTGGAGCGCCGCAGCCTGCTGACGTTCCTGATCGTGGGTGGAGGTCCGACCGGTGTCGAGCTGGCGGGCGCCATCTCGGAGCTGGCACGCTTCGGCATGGAGAAGGAGTTCCGCCATTTCGATCCTGCACAAGCCAAGGTAATCCTGGTGCAGGCCGCGGCGCGCATCCTGCCGACCTTCCCCGAGGCGCTGTCGGAAAAGGCGCAGCACTCGCTGGAGCGGCTCGGCGTGCGAAGTCCTGCTGAACAGCCGCGTCGAGCGCATCGACGACGAAGGCGTCACCGTCAGCGGCGCACGCATCCCGGCGCGCACCGTGCTGTGGGCGGCAGGCGTGGTAGCCTCGCCGGCCTCGAAATGGCTGAAGGCGGAAGCCGACAACGCCGGCCGCCTCAAGGTCGGTGCCGATCTGTCGGTGCCGGGTCTGCCGAATGTCTTCGCCATCGGCGACACGGCGCTGTCCATGGCGTGGAGTGGCTAGCCGGTGCCCGGGTTGGCGCCCGCAGCCAAGCAGGGCGGCGGCTATGTCGCCAAGGTGATCCGCGCCCGCGTCGAAGGCCGTACGCCGCCCAAGCCTTTTGCCTATACGCACCTGGGCAGCCTGGCGACCATCGGACGCAAGGCTGCCGTAGCCGACTTCGGCTGGCTCAAGGTGTGGGGCGCACCGGCCTGGTGGTTCTGGGGCGCGGTGCATCTGGGCTTCCTGGTGGGCGTGCGCAACCGCGTGTCGGTCATGTTCGACTGGTTCTGGGCCTACCTCACCTATCGCGGGGGGACTAGACTAATCACCGGCGGAGGCGTTGCGGGTGCGGCGGCCGAGCGAGCCTGCGGTGCCTGCCGGTGAAGGTGGCTGCATGAGAGAAGGTGACGGCAGGAGCAAGGATGTGACGAATCGCGTATTGGTCATCGAAGACGAGCTCGACATCGCCAAGCTCGTTCAACTGCACCTTCAGGATCTGCCGTGCGAAGTGAGCCTCGCCTTCGACGGCATCGTCGGGTTTGGCCGAGGCCGAAGCCAAGCCGTACGACCTGATCATCCTCGACCTCAAGCTGCCCGGCATCGATGGGCTGGAGGTGTGCCGGCGGCTGCGCGCGCGCGGACGCTATACGCCGATCCTCATGCTCACGTCCAAGTCCAGCGAGCTGGATCGCGTGCTGGGTCTGGAGATGGGCGCGGACGACTATCTGACCAAACCGTTCAGCGTGATGGAGCTGACCGCGCGGGTGAAGGCGCTGTTTCGCCGCGTCGAGATGCTGGGCAAGAAAGAAGAAGGCGCGCGAGGCGACGGTGATCCAGGCTGCAGGACCTCACGATCGACATCGAGCGGCATGCTGTCGTCGTGCGTGGCAGCCCGGTGGAGCTGACCGCACGCGAGTTCGATCTGCTGGTGCATTTCGCCCGGCACCCGGGACGTGTCTACAGCCGGGACCAGCTGCTCGACCAGGTGTGGGGCTACCAGCACAGCGGCTACGATCACACGGTCAACTCGCACATCAACCGCCTGCGCTCCAAGATCGAGCGCGATCCGCAGAACCCGGAGTACATCCACACGGTGTGGGGCGTGGGGTACAAGTTCGCGGAAGCGCGTGAGGCGATAGACGTGGGTGATGCGACGACGTGCGTGCGCATGATTTTCAGCGCGAGCTCACCGTCTGATCGCTAGCAATCACGACGTCTAACGCCGATGCTCCGCACCCTCTACAGCAAGCTCGCCGCCGTCCTGCTCGGACTGTTCGCTCTGGTCGGCGTGGTTTCGATCGTGGGGACGCTGCATTTCTTCCAGCTCTACAACGAGGAGTCGAACCAGCGGCTCAACCAGCCCCTGGCCGGCATCTGGCCGACCAGAACCTGCTGTCGAACCTGGCGGACGCGAACCCGCAGCGGCTGCGCTCGCATGTTCGACATGCAGATGATCATCAATCCGTCCATCCAGATCTATCTGCTGGATGCGGCGGGGCGGATCGTGGCGTTCTCGGCCGCGCCCGGCGAGGTGAAGCTCGAGCGCGTGGACCTCGCACCGATGCGCGCCTTCCTCGATCACGGTGCGAAGTTTCCGATCCACGGCGATGATCCGCGCGACCCGGGCGCGCGGCGTATCTTCTCGGTGCGCCGATCCCGGCGGCGGGCGCGCCCGAGGGGTATCTGTACGTCGTGCTGGCGGGTGCGCGTCCGGCCGGGCTGGCGGGGTTGCTCGCGGCAAAGCGACATCGTGCCGGTCGCGGCAGGTGTCGCGGGCGCTGAGCGTGCTGATGGCACTGCTGGTCGGGCTGGGCATCTTCGCGCTGATGACGCGCAAGCTGGAGCGTCTGGCCGGGGCCATGGACGAGTTCCAGCGCGGGGACTTCACCGCGCAGTCCGGAGCGCTGCCGTGGCCAAGCATCCGGGCGGCGACGAGATCGATCGGCTCGCCATCGACCTTCCGCGAGATGGCCTCGCGCATCACCGCGCAGCTGCATACGTTGCGCCAGAACGATCAGCTTCGGCGCGAGCTGGTGGCCAATGTCTCGCACGACCTGAAAACGCCGATCGCGACGCTTGCAGGGCTACGTGGACACGTTGCTGCTGAAGGACGCGGCGCTGACCGCGGAGGAGCGCCTCGGCTATCTCGCCATCGCCTCGCGCAGCTGCGAGCGGCTGGGGAAGCTGGTGGGCGACTCTGATCGAGCTGGCCAAGCTGGAAGCCAACGAGGTCTCGCTCCGGCCGGAAGCCGTTCTCCGTCGGCGAGCTGATCCAGGACACCGCGCAGAAGTTCGAGCTGCAACGCCGAGCAGAAGCAGGTGCGCCTCGAGCTCGACTTCCCGGAGCGGCTGCCCTACGTGGCGGCCGACATCGGACTGATCGAGCGCGTGCTGGAAAACCTGATCGGCAACGCGCTGACGCACACCAGCGCCGGCGGCGCGGTGCGTATGGGCGTGACGCGTCGAAGGTGACGAGGCCACGGTGCACGTCGCGGACACCGGCTGCGGCATCGCGAAGGAAGACCTGCCGCACGTGTTCGAGCGCTTCTATCGCGTCAACCACGTCGGACTGGGACAAGGGCGCGCACGCCGGACTGGGGCTGGCCATCACCAAGAGCATCCTCGATCTGCATCGCAGCCGGCTCACGGTGGACAGCGCGCTGGGCGTGGGTACCGCGTTCCACTTCACGCTGCCGGTCGCGGTGCTCGAAGCCGTCCGACTGCGGGTGCGTCCCTGGCCCAGCCGGGACCGGAGATAGGCGAACGGCATGCATCGATCAACTGACCGATTCGGATGCAACGGCCGCGAGGCGGCGACCCGCGCACGGAGCTCACGGTGAGCTGGAAGCTGGCTGCGGGCGCCGCTGGCCTGGTGGTGCTGTCGGCCATGCTCGGTTGGGCAACCGGGCGGTGGTCGATCGCCGTAGCGACTTGCCTCCTGGGAGTGGCGGCCTGGCTGGCGGCCTCCGAGCTGGCATTGCGAGTGCAGCTCCGGCGCCTGGCGGAAGCAGCCCGGCAACTCGCAGGTACCGCCGCGCCGCGCGGCCCGCAGCAGCTGTCGGACCCGTTCGCGGGGTTAGCTGCCTTGCACGACACAGATCGAAGCGCGCCTGGCGCAAGAGGAGTCCGTCCTGCGCGAAGAGGCACAGCGTCGCGCGCAGGCCGAAGAGGAGTTGCGCGAGAGCGAGGAGCGCTATGCCCTGGCGGTCAGCGGCGCGAACGACGGCATGTGGGAATGGAACAACAAGACTCGCAACAGCGCGTACTTCTCGCCGCGTGCCAAGAGCATGCTCGGCTATGCCGAAGACGAGATCGGCGACGATATCGCAGGAGTGGCACAGCCGCATCCACCCCGACGATCTGGAGCGGGCGCTGGCGGAGCTGCAGGCGCATCTCGACGGTCGCACGCAGTCGCTTCGAGTTCGAGCATCGCATGCGTCACAAGGACGGCGCCTGGCGCTGGGTACTGGCACGTGCCGCGGTGGTGCGGCACGCCAGCGGCAAGCCCGAGCGGGTGGTCGGCCTGTACACCGACATCTCCGCGCGCAAGCAGGTGCAGCAGGTGCTGCTCGAACTGGCGGACGGACTGCAGCGGCTTGCGCGGCGAGGAAGCCTACGCCGCGCTGGTGCAGAAGTTCGCCACCATCATCGGTGCACGCGAGGCCTTCCTCACGCGAGTGCTGCAACTACCCGGCGACGCGGGTGCGCATGTTGGCGCACTGGTACATGGGGCAATTCGCGCCGGCGAGGAGTTCGACCTGGCAGGAACGCCCTGCGAGGAGGTCATCCTCACGGGCCAGCCGCTGTTCGTGCCGCGCGGAGCCGGCGAGCGCTGGCCGCAGGAGCGCCAGTGGGGGACGGAAGCTTACCTCGGGCTGCCCTGCATCGACACGCAAGGGCACGGTGATCGGTCACATCGCCTGCAAGCACGGCAAGGAGATCGCACGCGAGCTGCCGCACGAGGCGATCCTGAAACTGTTCGCGGTGCGTGCCAGCGTGGAGATGGAACGTCAGTTCCTGGAGCGGTTGCGCGCAGGTACGTCCGGCGCAGGCAGCTGGCTCCCCCCGCCGCTACCATCCACTGAATTCGATTGCCCGAGTGTAAGCTCGCTGGCCTGGCGGCGACCAACACACGCAGTGAGCGGGCAGCGGCATTGCTGCGGCAGACCTCTCGCGACGCGAAGGAGACGGCCACGATGCGCATGAGGGGGATTCGACCAGAGCGGCTTGGCTCTATTGCAGCTGCGATGCAGGTTGCCGCTGCCGGCCCGACCGTTGGTACCCAGGATCCGACCGGGGCGCCGGGTGTCTGGGTGCTGGCCCTGCCTCTTGGCGTCTGCTCGCGATTGGCCTTGCCATTCGCCGGACAGGCCTGCAGCGGCGGCTACGCGCGCATCGCAGCTCGTTTCGACGTGCCGCAGCTCCTGGCGCGGGCCTGCTGCCGAGTGCCGATCCGACCCGCTGCAGAGAATTTCCGTCGAGCCTGTCGAGCTACCGTGAGTCGCTTGCGTACGCTGGTGACGCGCTCGTCCGGCGGAGACGTGCCCGGCGCGTCGCCGCGCAAGGCGGCCTGCGCGAGCTCGGAGGAGCGCTACCGGCTTGCCGTACGCGGCGCCGATGATGCCATCTGGGAGTGGGATCTCAAGACCGACCGCGCGTATTTTTCCGACGCGCTGGAAGAGCATGCTCGGCTACGCCGATCACGAGCTGTCCGATCGCATCGACGAATGGTGTCAGCGCATCCATCCCGACGACTCGGAGCGTGTGCTGCAGGAGCTCAGAGCGCATCTCGAGGGCCACACCGCGCGCCTCGAACACGAGCATCGCCTGCGGCATCGCGACGGGAGCTGGCGCTGGGTGTACGCGCGCGCCAGGCTGTGCGCGACGCCGCAGGTGAGCCGCTCGCGCTGGTGGGCCTGGTCAGCGACATCTCCGCGCGCAAGCAGGTGGAGCGAGCGCTGGTCGAGATCGCCGAAGGCCTGTCCGCGGTCGACGCGGGGAGGAGTGCCTGCGCAAGCTGGTGCGCAGCTTCGCCGCAGTGCTGGGCGTGCGCGAGGCGTTCGTGTGCGAGTGCAGCGACTATCCGACTACGCGCGTGCGCATGCTGGCGCGCTGGAAGGCCGGCGAGTTCGCCCGCTGCGTAGAATTCGATCTGGCGGGCACCGCGTGCGAAGACGTGATCTGCGCAGGGCGCACGGTATTCGTCGCCGCGCGACGCCGGCGAGCGCTGGCCGCTGGAGAGGCAGTTCGAGCGGCACAGCTACCTGGGCATCTGCCGTGCCTCGACTCGAGCGGCCGCGTGATCGGCCACATCGCCTGCGCGGACGACAAGCCGATGCGCGACGAGCTGCCGCACCAGGCGATTCTGAAGATCTTTGCCATGCGTGCGGCGATCGAGCTGGAGCGCTCCGGCTTGGAGCGCGACGCGCCGTTGCGCAAGTCCCAGCCGAGTGCGGCCTCGGACGCTGCAAGGCAGGGCGCTAGCTGACGCGCTTTTGCAGTGCGTGGCAGATCGAGTCATTGCATGATCGGCCATCGCTGCGCTCGGCGATGGCGCTACTTGTCCTCGTCGCGCAGCACCGGATGCTGGCGGACCGCCCTGCGCAGGAAACTCACGCTGCCCTTGAAAGTTCACGGCAGCCTTCGCACACCTTCAGATGAACGCGCAGGCGCCACCGCTCCAGCCAGCCGAGGCGACGATCCTGTGCCTGGGAAACCAGATCGGATACTTGCCTGCAAGTCAGCACATGATCTGTTGCTCCTCCGTGGCATAGGAACTCAGCGCGCGCCGGCCGAACCAGCGCATCTCCAGACACTGGCGCAGATTCATGCGCGCGCGATAGAGCATCACCCAGCAATTGGTCGCGGTGATGCTCAATTCCTTGACAGATTTCGTCGGTTTCCAGCCCCATCAACTCGCGCATGTAGAACACGCGCGCGATCTGCGGCGGCATCTGCTGGCTGCACTGGTCGAACACCTCCCAGAAGCGCTTGTCCTCGAGCGAGCGCTCCGGGTCGCCCCAGGTCTGGTCGGGAAGGTGTGCCAGTGATCGGTGTCCTGTTTGTTGAAGTAGCAGGTCGGCGAACTCTTCGTCCGACTCGCCGTCCCGCCGGGCGTATCGACCGGCGCTTCGCGCGCCTGCTTGCGGAACACGTCGATGATCTTGTGCTTGAGGATGCCGGTGAGCCAGGTGCGCAGCGAGGAGCGGCCGGAGAAGCGGTCTCGGACTCTCCACCGCAGCGAGCAGAGTCTCCTGGACGACGTCCTCGGCGCGGCTCGCGTCGCGCAGGTGCAGAAGCGCATAGCGGTAGAGGTAGTCGCGGTGCTGGGCGACGTCTGGGTCTGCGGCGGTTGGCTCGGCGGGCGTCGTCATGGCCGGCAATCTAGACGGTTTGCATTCGCAAAACAAGGCATTGTCGCTCGGTACGCGGTCGCGCAGCCGGGCCCTTGAAATCGTTTTCGGCGACTGCCTATCTTATGCCCTGTAAGGTCAGTGACCCCGCTACTAACAAGACAGAACAGACAGGAGGCAAGCTATGGCAAACGTTACCCGTTGGGATCCGTTCGAGGATATCTGGACGATCTGTTCAAAGGCGTCTTCCTGCGCCCGATGCGCCTCGAGCAGCGCGCAGGAGCCGGTGCGCGTGAAGATGGACGTGAAGGAAGACGACAAGGCCTATATGGTACACGCCGAAATCCCGGGCGTGAAGAAGGAAGACATCCAGGTTTCGATCGACGGCAACCAGGTCGCGATCAGCGCCGAGGTCAAGCGTCAGAAGGAAGACAAGCAGGGCGAGAAGATCCTGCGTACCGAGCGCTACTACGGCAAGGTCTACCGCGCCTTCGCGCTGGCGCAGGACGTGGATCAGGAACAGGCCCAGGCGAAGTACGAGAACGGCGTGCTGGAGCTGACGCTGCCCAAGAAGGCGGCGGCATCCACCCGCAAGCTGACCGTTCAGTAATCCTGCGACGTTCCGGCGAGCCCAGGCGCCGCCGATGCGCTCCGGCACTCGGACAGGCCGCGCGCGTCGCGGCCTGTCTTCGTTTGCGCGGCGCCGGTAGAATCCGGCTTTATCCCGTTCCATTCACCGCACTCGACCGATGGCACTCACCGAATCCACCGCCGGGCAGCGCGCCAAGATCCTGGCCGAAGCGCTGCCCTACATCCGCCGCTTCTACGGCAAGACCATCGTCGTCAAGTACGGCGGCAACGCCATGACCGACGAGCGGCTCAAGCACTCCTTCGCGCGCGACGTGGTGCTGCTCAAGCTGGTCGGCATGAACCCGGTGGTGGTGCACGGCGGCGGCCCGCAGATCGACGAACTGCTGCAGCGCCTCGGCAAGAAGGGCGAGTTCGTGCAGGGCATGCGCGTCACCGACGACGAGACCATGGACGTGGTCGAGATGGTGCTGGGCGGGCTGGTCAACAAGGACATCGTCACGTTGATCAACCAGCACGGCGGCCGCGCCATCGGGTTGACCGGCAAGGACGGCTGCCTTCATCCGCGCGCGCAAGCTGCTGGTGCCCAGCCAGGATGACGAGCGCCGAGATGCTGGACATCGGCCAGGTCGGCGAGGTCGCCAGCATCGATCCGCGAGATCGTCTCGTTGCTGGAGACGCGGCGAGTTCATCCCGGTGGTGGCGCCGATCGGCGTGGGCGCCGACGGCACGCAGCTACAACATCAATGCCGACCTGGTGGCCGGCAAGCTGGCCGAGATCCTGCAGGCCGAGAAGCTGGTGCTGCTCACCAACACGCCCGGGCGTGCTGGACAAGAACGGCAAGCTGCTCACCGGGACTCACGCCCAAGCAGGTCGACGAGCTGTTCGCCGACGGCACGCATGTCGGGCGGCATGCTGCCGAAGATCTCCTCGGCGCTGGATGCGGCCAAGGGCGGCGTGCAAGAGCGTGCACATCATCGACGGCCGCGTCGAGCACGCGCTGCTGCTGGAAGTGCTGACCGACGAAGGCGTGGGCACTCTGATCCGCAGCCGCTGAGCGGACCTGACACTGCGGCATGGCAGTTTCGCGTCAGCACGCTCGCGTCGCCGCCTGCGCGCTCGAGCGTGACCTGGATGTTCGATCTCGACAACACCCTGCACGACGCCAGATCCGCACATCTTCCCGCACCTCAACCGCTCCATGACGGCGTACCTGGAGACCCATCTCGGCCTTGCGCGAGACGATGCCAACCGGCTGCGCATGCACTACTGGCGACGCTACGGCGCCACGCTGCTCGGGCTGATGCGGCATCACGACGTGGACCCGCAGCACTTCCTGCATGGAGACGCACGGTTCCCCGAGTCTCGGCGCATGGTGCTGCGCCACCCGCTGCTGCGCTCGGTGCTCGCGCCGGCTGCCGGGGCGCAAGCTGGTCTTTTCCAATTCGCCGGTGCATTATTCCCGTGCCGTCCTGGCGTTGCTGCGGGTGGCGGATCTGTTCGACGACGTGTTCTGCATCGAGCATACCGGGTTACCGGCCCAAGCCCGACCGGCGGGGGTTCCTGCGGCTGCTGCGCAAGCACCGGCTGCAGCCGCGCCGCTGCATCATGGTCGAGGACAGCCTGGCCAACCTGAGGACCGCCAAGCGCCTGGGCATGCAGACGGTCTGGGTGGGCGGCAGCGCCAAGGCGCCGGCCTACGTGGATCGTATCCATCCGGCATGTGGCGCTCCTCCCGCGCATGCTGCGCGCGTCTGCGTGTGAGCTGAACGCCGCAGTCCTCGGTCGATGGCCACCAAACCCGGCGAACGCAAGCTCCAGATCCTGCAGACCCTGGCCGAGATGCTGGAGAAGCCGGCGGCGGAGAAGATCACCACCGCGGCGCTGGCGGCCAAGCTGGACGTTTCCGAGGCGGCGCTCTACCGGCACTTCGCCAGCAAGGCGCAGATGTTCGAGGGCCTGATCGGCTTCATCGAGGAGACGATCTTCGGGCTGGTGAACAAGATCACCGGCGAGCAGACGAGCGGCCTGGCGCAGATCGAAGCGGTCCTGATCATGCTGCTGGGTTTCGCCAAGAAGAATCCGGGCATGACGCGCGTGTTGATCGGCGACGCGCTGGTCAACGAGAACGAGCGGCTGCAGTTGCGCATCAACCAGCTGCACGACCGCCTCGAGGCGACGCTCAAGCAATCCCTGCGCTTCGCTGCCACGCAGAAGAGATCCCCGAGCACGTCGACGCCGCTGCGCACGCCAATCTGCTGCTGTGCTACGTGGTGGGCCGCTGGCACCAGTACGCCAAGAGCGGCTTCAAGCGCGATCCGACCGAGTTCTGGACCGAGCAGTGGAAACAGCTCGTGCCGGCGTAAGCAGGCAGACAGACAAGACGTCCTAGCGCGCCAGGGTGCGGCGCTCCGCCGCCGTGCTGCCGAGCCGCTCGAGCAAGGTCCGGATCTGGCGACCGAAGAGCTGCCGCTGCTCCGCGCTCGCCCCATCCGGATCGAAGCGCGTCTGATAGTAGCTGCGGATGGCTTGTTGCAGCAGCCCGCGCGTTTCCGCATCCGGCAATGGCAACTCGCGTACCCAGGCGAGCAAAGGCGTGGCGGGCGGACGCAGGTAGCCCAGAGCTTGCAAGCGTTGCAGCACCGCCGCAATGTGCGGATCGCGGCTGGCTTGCGTTGCGAAAGCGGCGCGCGCCGGGCCGGCAGGCGCGCGCACCCGGCGCCGGCGCCAGAAGCGCCAGGCGAGGTACACCGTGAGCGCCGCCGCCACCCAGAGCAGCATCGAGGCCTGGCCTGAGCTCTCGCGGTCGGTGTACTGCCACAATATGACGCGATAGTTGAGCAGCGACAGCAGGTCGTAGAGCGGTTGCAGCAGCGAGGCCGATTGCTGTTCCTCCGCCGCCCATACCGAAGGCGTGGTATCCAGTTCCTGCCAGCGTCCGTCGATCCACGCCAATGCCCAGGCATGTGCATGCCGTTTGCGCACCACGTACTGGTTCTCCAGCGCGCTCCACTCCTGCACGGCGTATCCCGTCGCATAGCGCGCGGGAATACCGGCGTACCTGAGCAGCAGCACGGTGGCGGTGGCGAAGTACTCGCAGTGTCCGCGCCGGTCCTCCAGCAGAAACTGGTTGAGGCTGCGCGGCGCGCCGTCGCTGCGTGAGAGCGCGAGGGAGTACGCGAAGCGCGAGCCGAAGAATCCCGCGATGGCTTGCACAGCGGCGGGCGGATCGTTCTCCGGGAGCACGATTGCCTGCGCCACCTGGTCGAGCACCGGCCGCACGTTCGACGGCAGGCTGAGGTCGGCCGCGTCCGGCGGCGCGTCCAGGCTGCGCTGCGCATCGAACTGGGCTTCGAAGCGGAGCATGTCGGGCCCCTCGTCGACGCGCACGGCTCCCAGTGCGTTGCGCTGCATGGCCGCGACGTTGAGCGAGTCCAACCGGAAGGTGCCTAGTGGCAACGCGAGCAGCGATCTGTCACCTTCCGACCAGCCGGACAGCCACACGCTGCTGCCCGTTCCCGCTGCGATCTCCCAGGTTTGACCGAACGGTATGATCGGCATGAACGTCTGCGCCGGTGCAGTCCAGGTGCCCGCCGCATAGACGTTGTAGGCCGCTGCGCGCAGCGTATGTGGAGGTGGCTGACCACCGGCATCCACGCGCAGGACGATGCGGTCGGAGGCCTTGAGCTCGCCGATATCACCGATCGCAGTGCGGCTCCGATACGGATCGGCCGGCGGGTCCCAGCGGTGCGAGAGCCACTCGAACACCAGCTCTTCCAGGTTGGTCTGTGCGCGCAGCAGTCCCGCCTGAATTGCGAAGGCGAGGCCGGTCGCAGCGATGAATGCCAGCGCCCAGGTCTTGCGCCCGCCGCGCTTCGGCGCGGCCGGCCAGAGCGCGTACAACCCCAGGGCGCAAATGCCGATGAAGAAGCCGGGCGTGCGCGGATTGGCGGAGCTGGCTGCGAGCAGGCTCACGCCGAAGTAGGCGTAGTCGAGCGGCACGGCCTGGCCGGCCCGGCTGTCGTCCCCGCGCCGGCGCAACGACCAGAACAGCGCCGACAGCGGTACGCGGTCGAGCGTGCTGTAGCGCTGCGCCAGCAGCAGGGCGAAGAACAGCATGGGCAGCCACACCAGGACCGAAAGCAGGCTGTCGGGGAAATGCCGGCTCTGGACGAATTGGAACACCAGGGCACCGGCAAAGCCGACCGCGCACAGGTCGGCGATCCGCTCGAAGTCGCGCCGGGAAAGCTCCCAGCGCAGCCGGAGCAGGCGCGGGCTCTCGAGCGCCAGCGCCATGCCCGCCGCGGCCACCATGAAGTCGGCATGCCAGCCCCAGAACAGCAGGCCGGCGGCGAGCAGGAGCGGCGGTGGCCTGATCACCATGACTCCGGCAGCGCCCGCAACGAAGCCCCGACGTCGCGCGGGTCCACGGCATGCATGACGACGCCGTCCTCGGACACGCTGGCTCGAGCATCCATGACCAGCACCAGTTGGCGCACGCCCTGAGCGCGCAGGCGCTGCACGAGGTGCCGCCGCTCTTGGTCCAGCCCGAGCAGCACCAGAATGCATCCGCTGAGCGACTGCGCGTGCTGCAGCACTTGCGCCGCCAGCATCTCGAATCGATGACCTTGGCAGGGCGCCGCTGCCGCCAGCTCGCGCAGCAAGTCTGTCGTCCGGCCCAGGCCGCGTCCGACCGTGAGGCGATAAGCGCGGTCTTCCACGAATACGAGATCGAGCAGGGCGTCGTGCATCTGCAAGCCCGCTACGAAAGAGGCCGCCACCGACACCGCGGCCTCGAACGCTTCCTCGCCGGCGATGTCGGCGAAGGTGTCCAGCACCAGAGCATAGCGCGTGAAGTATTCGTCCTGGTATTCCTTGACCACCGGCCTGCCGGCCTTGGCAAACGAGGGCCAGTGAATGTGGCGCAGAGGGTCGCCGGGGCGATAATCGCGCAGTTGAATGAACTCCTGGCTGTCCCCCACGTTGTGAGACAGCGCCACGCCGCCAGGTTGCAGCCGGCGGGTGCCGGGAAGTGCTGAGCGGCGGCACGGAGTGGCAGCGGGGGAGCACGACCAGCTCGCCGGGAAGATCGACGCTGACCGACGCGTTGATGAGCCCCAGCGGGTCCGAGCGCAGGAGGCGGCAGCGCTCGAAGCGCAGTACCCCGCGACGCAGAGGGGTGATCGACAGCGCCAGTTCGATGCTTCGACCCGGCGGCACATCGGGCAGCGCAGCCTCTTCCACGTCTGCCCCACGGCTGCGCCGGACCAGCTCCAGCCAGCGCGGGAAGCCGATTCGCCGATCCACCCAATTGACCTGAGGATCGCCGTGGCCGCGGGCGCGGCGGAACGTCTCCGCATCCGGGAAACGATCTGCCAGCTCGTCGCGCAGGCGCACGCCGACCGCGGCACGCGGCCCCTGGTTGTGCACCAGGTGGCGATAGACCAACGGCTGTCCGACCGTCGCATACTCGGGCAGCCGGCGCTCGAACTTGAGCCGCGGACGGAAGCGCACGCTGCCTAGCGATGCGATCGCGAGCAGCGCCACAGCCAGGGCGAACAACTGATAGGCCACGGTGCGCCGGGTGTCGACGCCGAACACGGTCGCTGCCATCAACAGGTAAACCAAGGCCAGGCCGGCCGGGGTGAAGCGGCGTCGGGTCCACTGGCTGAAGCGGTAAACCCGGATGAAAGCGTGCAGCAGGCGGGGCATCGTTTCAGTGCGGCACCGGCGTTGTGCGCAGAATCTCCTCGACCACCTGTTGCGCAGTATCGCCGGCGAAACGCCGTTGCGGGTCCAGCACGAGGCGGTGGGCGATGGCCTCCACCGCGATCTCCTGCACGTGATCGGGGGTGACGAACTCCATCCCGTCGAAATTCGCCAGCGCCTGCGCGAGCTTCACCACCGCCAGCGAGGCGCGCGGGCTCGCACCGAGCCGCACCGCGGGTGCGCGGCGAGTTGCCGCCGCCAGATCCACGATGTAGCGCTTGATCTCCTCGGATACACGCACCGCGGCGAGTGAACGGCGCGCTTCGAGTACCTCGGCTACGGATGCACAGGGCGCCAAGGCGTCGAGGGGATGGGTCCGATTCTGCGCCGAGAGAATCTCGACCTCGTCCTCGGCGCTCACATAGCCCAGCGACAGACGAATGGCGAAGCGGTCCATTTGCGCCTCCGGCAGCGGGTAGGTGCCGTGCAGCTCCACCGGGTTCTGGGTGGCGATCACGAAGAACGGCTCGGCCAGACTGTGGCGCGTGCCGTCCACGCTGACCTGGTGCTCCGCCATCGCCTCCAGCAATGCCGACTGCGTGCGCGGCGAGGCCCGGTTGATTTCGTCGGCCAGGAGGATGTGGGTGAAGACCGGTCCGAAGTGGAACTGGAAGCCCTGGGTCTGAGGGTTGAAGATCGATACCCCGAGGATGTCCGAGGGGAGCAGGTCGGGCGTGAACTGGATGCGCTTGAACTGCGCTTCCAACGACTGCGCCAGCGCTTTCGCGAGCGTGGTCTTGCCGGTGCCGGGATAGTCCTCGAGCAGCACGTGGCCACCGGAAAGAAATGCCGCAAGCACCTTGCGCACGGTGGCGGGATGCCCCCGGATGACGGTCTCGATGTTGCGCGCGATGCGCCCGTACAGCGAAAGCTGATCACCTGCGCCCATGTTGCTCGGAGCTCCTTGGTTGAGCCGCGCGGAATGGACCGGTGCGGTCGCGTGCTGCGCCGCAGTCTGCCTCCCGGTTCGATACCCGGGGCAGCACGACGGCAGGTCCAGACCGCCTTGAGATGTTGCCGCCATTCGACCGCTCAGTGTAACCGCAGCAGTGTCTTGCCGGGATTTGCCCTAATCGACCGTAGACCGGTGTCGACGCGGTGGATCGAATCCCGAGCCCGGCGCGGGAAATGTGAACTGGTCGTGCCGGCGACCTCTCTCACAGGTGCGCGAGGAGCGGCGCGGACGATCGTTGACCCTCTACGGGAGTTCGTTATTCTCCATGACACCCATGGCCTCCGCTTCTCTTACGCAGCGCGGCGGAGCCGGACAGGAAAAAAGCATGAAAGACAGCGCGGCGATCGCCCCCGGTCGACTGGGCCTATCGGAGTACAACGAGAACTTCGACGAGGTCAAGCCTCCACTCGACCGCCATCAGGCCGGGGTCGACGCCAGCCGCTGCTTGTTCTGCTACGACGCGCCCTGCGTCGAGGCCTGTCCGACCGGCATCGACATCCCCAGCTTCATCCGCAAGATCGGAACCGGCAACCTCAAGGGCGCGGCGGTCGACATCCTGTCCGCAAACATCATGGGCGGGATGTGCGCGCGCGTGTGTCCCACCGAAGTTCTGTGCGAAGAAGCTTGTGTCCGCACCGCGGCCGAAGGCAAACCGGTGCGAATCGGGCTGCTGCAGCGGCATGCAACGGACTGGCTTCTGGCCCAGGCCATCCAGCCGTTTCAACGCGCACCGGCGAGCGGCAAGCGCATCGCAGTGGTTGGCGGTGGCCCGGCGGGATTGTCCTGTGCGCACCGCCTTGCCATGCTGGGGCACTCCGTGACGGTGTTCGAAGCCAGGCCGAAGCTGTCCGGTTTGAACGAATACGGTATTGCCGCCTACAAGACGCCGCACGAGTTTGCGCAGCGCGAGGTCGATTTCATTCTGGCCATCGGCGGAATCGAAGTTCGTACCAGTCATGCGCTCGGGCGCGATGTGACGTTGAGCGCTCTGCGCCAGCAGTACGACGCCGTGTTTCTCGGCATAGGGCTGGCCAGCACCAAGGCCCTGGGGATCGCGGGCGAGGACCTGGCCGGTGTCGAGGATGCGGTCGCGTACATCGAGCGCCTGCGTCAGTCAGCGGATCTCTCCCAACTGCCGGTCGGGCGTCGCGTAGTGGCGATCGGCGGCGGTAACACCGCAGTGGACATCGCCGTGCAGACCAAGCGGCTCGGCGCGGAGGACGTGACGATGGTGTATCGGCGCGGTCCCGATGCGATGTCGGCGACGGCGCACGAGCAGGAGTTCGCGCAGGTCAACGGCGTGCGCATCAAGTATTGGGCACGGCCGCTGCGCCTGGTCGGCAGCGATGGCCGCGTCGTCGCAGCGGAGTTCGAGTACACGAAGCTGGATGCTGGCGGACGCCTGGTCGGCACCGGCGAGACCTTTTCACTGCCGGCCGATCAGGTGTTCAAGGCTATCGGACAGGTGCTGGTGCCGGATCCGACCCGGGACGGGACACAGCAGGTGCTGGAGACCAAGGACGGCAAGATCGCTGTCGACGCCGACCGGCAGACCTCGCTGCCCGGTGTCTGGGCGGGCGGCGACTGCATCGCCGGCGTGGATCTCACGGTTCAGGCGGTGCAGGACGGCAAGATCGCCGCCCAAGACATCGACCGGCGTCTGCGCGCCGGCTGATATCAACTCAACGGAGGCCAGCATGGCCGATCTGCGCAGCAGCTTCGCCGGCATCAAGTCGCCCAATCCGTTCTGGCTCGCTTCCGCGCCGCCGACCGACAAGGCTTACAACGTCGAGCGCGCGTTCAAGGCAGGCTGGGGCGGTGTGGTCTGGAAGACGCTCGGAGAAGATCCGCCTATCGTGAACGTCTCGTCGCGCTACGGCGGGCTCGACGTGAACGGCCAGCGCATGGCCGGCTTCACCAACATCGAGTTGATCACCGACCGGCCGCTCGAGGTCAACCTGCGCGAGATCAAGCAGGTGAAGCGCAACTGGCCCGATCGCGCCGTGGTGGTCTCGCTGATGGTCCCGTGCGAAGAAGCGCCGTGGAAGAAGATCCTGGCGCTGGTCGAGGATACCGGCGCCGATGGCGTGGAGCTGAACTTCGGCTGTCCGCACGGCATGAGCGAGCGCGGCATGGGTTCGGCGGTCGGCCAGGTTCCCGAATACGTGGAGATGGTCGCGCGCTGGTGCAAGGCGCATACGCGCATGCCGGTGATCGTGAAGCTCACGCCCAACATCACCAATATTCTCACGCCGGCGCGCGCAGCCAAAGCGGGTGGCGCCGATGCCGTATCGCTCATCAACACCGTCAGCTCGATCATCTCCGTCGATCTCGACCGCATGGCGCCGACACCCACGGTCGACGGCAAGGGCAGCCATGGCGGTTATTGCGGGCCGGCGGTGAAGCCGATCGCGCTGCACATGGTGGCCGAGATCGCGCGCGACCCGCAGTGCGCCGGGCTGCCCATCTCGGGCATCGGCGGCATTGCCACCTGGCGCGACGCGGCCGAGTTCATGGCGCTGGGCGCCGGCACCGTGCAGGTCTGCACGGCGGCGATGCACTACGGCTTCAAGATCGTCGAAGACATGATCGACGGCCTGAACAACTGGATGGACGAGAAGGGCTACGCGAGACTGTCGGACTTCGTGGGGAAGGCGGTGCCCGAACGTCACCGACTGGCAGTACCTCAACATGAACTACAAGATCATCGCCAGCATCGACCAGGAATCCTGCATCCAGTGCGGCCTGTGCCACATCGCCTGCGAAGACACCGCGCACCAGGCGATCGCCGCGCTGCGCCACGACGGGAAGCGCCGCTACGAAGTGATCGACGAGGAATGCGTCGGCTGCAACCTTTGCTACCATGTCTGCCCGGTGCCCGGCTGCATCACGATGGTCGAAGTCGACACCGGGCTGCCGCCGGTCGATTGGAACCACGATCCGCGCAACCCGCGGCGGGTGACCGCCTGACAGCACGACATTTTGCTCTCGCAGGCCTGCCTTCGGGCGGCTGCGCCAGTGCTCGAGTGGACCATGACGGGTGAACGAGTCGCGAGTGTGAGCCGTGTCTGCGCTTGACGCAGGTTCCGCCGCCATCGCCGCACCCGGTGCGCCGGCTTCCGCATCCAAGCCCCACTCTTCGATGGCCACCAACAGCTCGGCAATCGCGATCGACATCCGCGCGCTGTCGCTGACCTTTCAAACCGCCGACACGCCGGTGGTCGCGCTGGACGACATCAATCTGCACCGATCCGGCGCGGTGAATTCGTTTCCCTCATCGGGCCTTCCGGCTGCGGCAAGACCACGCTGCTGCGGATCATCGCGGACCTGGCGACGCCGACCGCCGGTAGCGTCACCGTCAATGGTGTAAGTCGCGGAAGCCGGCACGGCTCGCGCGTGCTTACGGCTACGTGTTCCAGGCGCCAGCCCTGTATGCGTGGCGCAACGTGTCGCGCAACGTCACTGCTGCCGCTGGAGATCATCGGCATGTCGGCAGGCGAGCGTAAGGCGCGCGCCGACTCAGTACCTGGCGCATGGTCGGGCTGGCCGGCTTCGAGCGCAAGTTCCCGTGGCAGCTCTCCGGCGGCATGCAGCAGCGCGTCTCGATCGCCCGCGCGCTCGCCTTCGAGCCCGAATTGCTCTGCTGATGGACGAGCCGTTCGGTGCGCTCGACGAGATCACGCGCGATCATCTGAACGATCAACTGCTGCGGCTGTGGGAGCAGACCGGGAAGACGGTCGTCTTCGTCACCCACTCGATCTCGGAGGCGGTGTTTCTGTCGAACCGCAGTCGTCGTGATGAGTCCGCGCCCGGGCCGTATTCTGGAAATCATCGACAGCGACCTGCCGGCCGAGCGCCGCCTGGACATTCGCGAGACCACCGCGCTTTCTCGACGTGGCGCACCGTGTCCGCCAGGCCCTGCGCGCCGGGCACAGCTATGACGACTGACGCCGCTGCCCTGCCCGCGCCGCTGTCGCACCGGCGCCGAGCGCCGGTTCGCCTATCGCGCTATGCCGATCGCCACGGTCGTCGTGTGCTGTCATCGTGCTGCTGGTACGCGACTCGCGGTCTGGCTCAACGCGCCACAGGTCATCGATCGCTTCGCGCGCGACGGAAAATCCTGGACGGCACGCGAGCTGGTCGACGCCACCTGGTCGATGGAGCGGCCGGTGCTGCCGGCGCCGCACCAGATCGCTGCCAATTTCTACGAGACGGTGTTTCGCGATGCCGATCGACAGCAAGCGCAGCCTGGTCTACCACGCCGGCGTCACCGTCTCGTCGACCCTGCTCGGCTTCGTGCTCGGCATCCGTGCTCGGCGATCGTGCTCGCGGTCGGGATCGTCCACTCGCGCGTGCTCGATCGCAGCCTGCTGCCGTGGATCATCGCCTCGCAGACCGTGCCGATCCTGGCGATCGCGCCGATGGTCGTGGTGGTGCTGGGCAGCCTAGGCTTCGACGGGCCTGCTGCCCAAGGCGATCATCTCGATGTACCTGTGCTTCTTCCCGGTGACGATCGGCATGGTGAAGGGCCTGCGCTCTCCCGATCCGCTGCAGCTCGATCTGATGCGCACCTACAGCGCCAGTCAGGCGCAGGTGCTTCTGGAAACTGCGCTGGCCGGCGGCGACCGATTTCCTGTTCGCCAGCTTGAAAGTCGCCATCGCGACCAGCCTGGTCGGCGCGATCGTCGGCGAACTGCCCACCGGCGCACAGGCCGGACTCGGGGCGCGCCTGCTGAGCGGTTCCTACTACGGTCAGACCGTGCAGATCTGGTCGGCGCTGATCATGGCGTCGCTCATCGGGGTGGTGCTCGTGTTCGTGGTCGGCCTGGTAGAACGGCTGGTCGCGCGCCGCATGGGAGTGCCCGCGTGACGCGAGACATTCCCCAGCTTCTGGCGCTGGTGCTCATGGTCGCGGGACTGTTCTCGCCGGCCGGCGAAGGCGGTTGGCTTGGCAACGACACGGCTTTCGCGTGTGCGCTGGTCGCGTTGGCCGGAGCGGCGGCAAACTTGCGCAAGTGGACCGCGAGGCTCGATCGAGACGCTGCTGCCGTCAGCCTGGTCTTCGGTGCGGCAGCGCCCCTCCTTCTGCTCACGGGGCCCGGGCCATTCGGGACGGCGGCACCCGGGCTCTGGTTGTTCCTGGCGGGATGGATGCTGCTGCTCTGGCAAATCCTTGCCGCAATCTCGCGCCTGCCCCGCCGCGGGTTCGGCGCGATGAGCGCACCAGCGCTGTTCGGGGTTGCGCTGCTCTATCTGTGGCAAGTCCTGGTCGTGGGCTTCGAGGTGCCCCGGGTGCTGCTGCCCACGCCGGCGCAGGTCGGCCAGATCCTCGCTACACGCCTGGACATCCTGTGGCTGGACTTCCAGCAGACCTTCCTTAAGGCCGTGCTGGCCGGTTACGCGCTCGGGTGCGCTGCAGGCTTCCTGGTTGCGGTGGTCGCGGACCGCATACCGTTTCTCAAGCGCGGTCTGCTGCCGCTTGTCGGGGTTGGTCAGCGCCGTGCCGATCGTCGGGGTCGCGCCGATCCTGGTGATGTGGTTCGGGTTCGACTGGCAATCGAAGGCAGCGGTGGTGGTAGTTGTGACGTTCTTTCCGATGCTGGTCAACACGCTCGCCGGCCTGGCCGCGGCCGACGCCATGCAGCGCGACCTGATGCATTCCTACGCCGCCAGCTATATGCAGACGCTGACGAAGCTGCGGCTGCCGGCGGCGCTGCCCTTCATCTTCAACGCGCTCAAGATCAACTCGACCCTGGCATTGATAGCCGCCATCGTCGCCGAGTTCTTCGGTTCGCCGATCCTCGGACTGGGATTTCGCATCAGCGCGGAGGTCGCCCGCCTGAACGTCGATGTAGTATGGGCGGTGATTGCGATCGCGGCGCTGGCCGGATCGATGTTCTACGGCATGATCGCCGCAGTGGAGCGAGCCTGCACCTTCTGGCACCCGTCCTACCGCAGCTGATCGCTGGACCCGATTTTGACACCCACTGGAGGGAGATTGAAGATGAGACGATTGACGTGGTTTGCCGCAACCGTGTTCGCGCTGAACGCTGGCCTGGCGTCGGCGCAGGACAAGCTGACGCTGCAGCTCAAATGGGTTACCCAGGCGCAGTTCGCCGGGTACTACGTGGCCAAGGAGATAGGCTTCTACAAGGAGGCCGGCCTGGATGTCACGATCAAGCCGGGCGGTCCGGACATCAACCCAGCTCAAGTGATCGCCGGCGGCGGCGCGGATGTGATCGTGGACTGGATGCCTTCTGCGCTGGCCACGCGCGAGAAGGGTGTGCCGATGGTCAACATCGCGCAGGTGTTCAAGCGCTCCGGCATGATGCTGACCTGCCGCAAGGATTCCGGCGTGAAGACGCCGAAGGACTTCAAGGGCCGCACGCTCGGTGTCTGGTTCTACGGCAACGAATATCCCTTCCTGTCCTGGATGGACAAGCTGGGCTACAAGACGTCCGGCGACGGCAACGCGGTCAAGGTCCTGAAGCAGGGCTTCAACGTCGACCCGCTGCTGCAGAAGCAGGCCGACTGCATTTCGACCATGACCTACAACGAGTACTGGCAGTTGATCGAAGCCGGGATGAAGCCCGACGAGCTGATCGTGTTCAAGTACGAGGACCAGGGCGTAGCGACGCTCGAGGACGGGCTCTACGTGATGGAGAAATCCGTCTCCGATCCGAAGATGGCCGACAAGCTGGCGCGGTTCCTCAAGGCCTCGCTCAAGGGCTGGGACTATGCCATCAAGCATCAGGACGAGGCGGTGAAGATCGTGCTGGAGAACGACGCGTCTGGCGCTCAGACCAAGGGCCACCAGGTCACGCAGATGGCCGAGATCGCCAAGCTGGTGGAGGGCGGCAAGCTCGGCTATCTGGAGCCGGCGGCCTACGACCGCACCGTGAAGACGCTGCTGACCGGCAAGTCCGACCCGGTGATCACCAAGAAGCCGGAGGGAGCCTGGACCCACGCCGTGTGGGACAAGGCGCAGAAGTAGCCGCGGCTTAAATGAAACGGGGAGGCGGCTGCCTCCCCGTTTCACTCCTTCACCCTTCACGCATTCAGCGCGCCACGCTGTGCGGCCGCTTCAACTCCGCCTGCCGATTGAGCGCGCTGTAGACCGGCGGGAAGGTCGGGCGTGGCACGTAACGGCCGGCGCCGCGCACCACGTCGAGCTTGCCGTCGGCCCACACCACCTTGCCCTGGCTGATGGTGTGTGATGGCGACGCCCTGTCACCGTCATGCCTTCGAAGATGTTGAAGTCGACCTTCTGGTGGTGGGTCTTGGCCGAGATGGTGCGCGTGCCGTTCGGGTCCCACACCACCAGATCGGCATCGGCGCCGACGCTGACCGAGCCCTTGCGCGGATAGATGTTGAAGATCTGCGCGGCGTTGGTGGAGGTGACGCGCACGAACTCGCTCGGCGTCAGCCGCCCGGTGCCGACGCCGTGATGCCACAGCACCGACATGCGGTCTTCGACGCCGCCGGTGCCGTTGGGGATCTTGGTGAAGTCGTTGCGGCCCATGCGCCTTCTGCGGCGCGCAGAAGCAGCAATGATCGGTGGCCGTGGTCTGCAGGTTGCCGGACTGCAGCGCCGTTCCACAGCGCACTCCTGGTGCTCCTTGGGCCGGAACGGCGGGCTCATCACGTGCGCCGCCGCGATAGTTCCAGTCGGGATTGCGATAGACGCTGTCGTCGATCAGCAGATGGCCGGCCAGCACTTCGCCATAGACCCGCTGGCCTTCGCTGCGCGCGCGCGTGATCGCCTCGAGCGATTCGCGGCAGGTGTTGTGCACGATGTAGAGCGGCACGCCGAGCACCTGCGCGATGCGGATCGCGCGGTTGGCGGCCTCGCCTTCGACCTCGGGCGGCCGCGACAGCGGATGGCCCTCGGGGCCGGTGATGCCGGCCTTCACCAGCTCCTGCTGCAGATGGAACACCAGCTCGCCGTTCTCGGCGTGCACGGTGCAGATCGCGCCCAGCTCGCGGGCGCGCGTGAAGCTGTTCACCAGCACTCTCGTCGTCGGCCATGATGGCGTTCTTGTAGGCCATGAAGTGCTTGAAGCTGTTGACGCCGCGCTCCTTGGTCAGCGTGCCCATGTCGCTGTGCACCTGCTCGCTCCACCAGGTGACCGCGACGTGGAAGGAGTAGTCGGCGCAGGCCTTCTCGGCCCAGCCGCGCCACTGCGTCGTAGGCGTCGAGCAGCGGCTGCTTCGGGTTGGGAATCACGAAGTCGATGATCATCGTGGTGCCGCCGGCGAGCGCCGCCGCGGTGCCGGTGAAGAAGTCCTCGCTCGCCACCGTGCCCATGAAGGGCAGCTCCATGTGCGTGTGCGGATCGATGCCGCCCGGCATCACGTACTGGCCGCCGGCGTCGACCACGCGGGCGCCGGACGGCGCCTCGAGGTTGGGGCCGATGCGCTTGATCACGCCGTCGGCGCAGTACACATCGGCGCGCAAGCTCTGCTCGGCCGTCACGACGGTGCCGCCACGAATCAGTAGGGACATGTGCTACCTCCTCTACTCGGCCCACCGGCCGACGCACGCAAGGTCCTGCTTGCCCTGTCCCCGCGATCAGATCTTGACCAGAGACTCGTAGGTCTCAGGCCGGCGATCGCGGAAGAACTGCCATAGATTGCGCACCTCGCGAACCATATCCATATCCATCTCGGCGTTGATCAATTCGTCCTTGTCGGCGGACGCCTTGGCGATGATCTTGCCGCGCGGATTGACGAAATAGCTGGAGCCGTAGAATTCGCCGATGTTCCAGGGCGCCTCGCGCGCCCACGCGGTTCACGGCGCCGATATAGCAACCGTTGGCCACGGCGGAAGCCGGCTGCTCCAGCTCCCAGAGATACTGGCTCAGCCCCGCTACCGTTGCCGAGGGATTGACGATGTACTCAGCTCCGTTCAGCGCCAGCGCCCGCCAGCCTTCCGGGAAGTGCCGGTCGTAGCAGATGTAGACGCCGAGCTTGCAGTACGCGGTCTGGAACACCGGCCAACCGGAGTTGCCGGGCTTGAAAAAGAACTTCTCGTAGAACCCGGCGACCTGCGGGATGTGGGTCTTGCGGTACTTGCCGAGGTAACTGCCGTCGGCGTCGATCACAGCCGCGGTGTTGTAGTAGACACCGGTCATCGCTTCTTCGTACAACGGGGCGACGATCACCATGCGATGCTTGCTTGCCCGCTCCTGCAGCAGCTTTACCGTCGGCCCGTCCGGGATCGCCTCCGCCGCGGCGTACCATTTGGCATCCTGGCTGGGACAGAAATAGGGCTGCGTGAAAACTTCCTGCAAGCACAGCACCTGAACACCGCGGCGGCCGGCTTCGTCGATCAGCGGCAGATGCGCTTCCACCATGGCATCGCGGATCTGCGCCGGCGACATGCCGGTGTTCCCCTTCAGACTCATCTGGATCAAGCCGCCGTGCAGGATTGCCATCCAAGGTCTCCGTGGCGCTGTATGGATCGGTTGCTGTAGCGTGGAATTATGCCGCAGCACCTGGCGCCTTAGCCAGCCGCAGCGCCCTTCAGGCCGCTCGGCTCTCGCCGCAGACTGTGCAGGCCGCGTCCTTGGACAGCTTCACGGTGCGGGTCTGCATGGCGAGCACATCCAGCAACAGCAGTCGGCCCTGCAGCGGCTCGCCTATGCCCATGATGAGCTTGAGCGTCTCGGCCGCCTGCATCGAGCCGATGATGCCGACCAGCGGCGCGAACACCCCCATCACGGCGCAGCGCATCTCTTCCAGGTCGCCCTCTTCGGGGAACAGGCAGTGGTAGCACGGGCTGTCGTCGCGGCGCAGATCGAACACCGCCACCTGGCCGTCGAAGCGCACGCCGGCGCCCGACACCAGCGGCTTGCGGTATTTGACGCAGGCGCGATTGATGGCGTGGCGCGTGGCAAAGTTGTCGGTCGCATCCACCACCACGTCCGCCGCGCTGACCAGCTCCTCCAGTCGCGCGCCCTCGACGCGCTCCGGCAATGCTTCGACTGCAACCTCGGGATTGATTCGCGCCAGCGTTTCGCCGAGCCGAGGCGACTTTGGCGTTGCCGATGCGAATCGGTGGTGTGGACGATCTGGCGCTGCAGATTGGTGAGGTCCACCTTGTCGTGATCGCACAGCGTGATCCGGCCGACGCCGCTGGCAGCCAGATAGAGCGACACGGGCGAGCCCAGTCCGCCGGCGCCGATGACCAGCACGTGCGCCGCGAGCAGCCGCTGCTGGCCGTCGATGCCGATCTCCGGCAGAAGAATGTGCCGGCTGTACCGCAGCAGCTGCTCGTCGTTCAGGTCGAGCTTGGGGTCAGGTCCACCCATGTGGCGTTCCACCCTGGTCGTTCCACCTTGTCACCTCGCACCAGCCAAAAGAAAAAGCCGGCAGGCGCAAGACCCACCGGCTCTCCTGGCTTGCGCTCGCCTAGCGCTTGCTGATGATCTGCAGGCCCTTCAGCAGGTTCAGCGCCTGGTTGAGCTGGTAGTCGCCCTTGGAGCCGATCTCGGCCGGTTCGGGTTTGTCGGTCTTGTTCTCCGCGCCGGTGTCCTTGCTCGGCTTGACCACGGGCTTGGGCGGGCTCTCCTGGCCCTCTTCCTTGCTGTCCTTGTCGGTCGGGTTGGACAGATGGCGCTCCAGGTCGGATTCGCGCATGCGCAACGCCGGTTCCACCTCGGCGATCGTCGCCTCTTCGACCGGGATATCCGGCACGATGCCTTTGGCCTGGATCGAGCGCCCGTTCGGCGTGTAGTAGCGCGCCGTGGTGAGCTTGATCGCGGTGTTGTTGCCCAGCGGCAGGATGGTCTGCACCGAACCCTTGCCGAAGGTCTGCGTGCCCATGATGATGGCACGCTTGTGATCCTGCAGAGCGCCCGCGACGATCTCCGACGCCGAAGCCGAGCCGCCGTTGACCAGCACTACCATCGGCACGGTCTTGACTGTCGGCGGCAGCTTCTTCAGATAGTCCTCCTTGCTCCCGCGCAGGTAGTACTCGCTCGAGGCGTACAGGCGCATCTTGGAGTCTTCGGTGCGGCCGTCGGTGTATACCACCAGCGCATTCTGCGGCAGGAAGGCGGCGGAGACTGCCACCGCCGCATTCAGCAGCCCGCCCGGGTCGTTGCGCAGATCGAGGATCATGCCCTTGATCTGGCCATTGCTCTGCTTCCACATCGAGTCGAGCGCGGCGGCCAGCTTCTCGGGAGTGTGCTCCTGGAACTGCGTCACGCGCACGTAAGCGTAGCCCGGCTCGATGAGCTTGTACTTGACGCTCTGGATCTGGATCACCGCACGCGTGAGCGTGATGATCCTGGGCTTGGCGTCGCCCTTGCGGATGATGGTCAGCGTGATGTCGGTGTTGGGCTTGCCGCGCATGCGCTTGACCGCGTCGTTGAGCGTCATGCCCTTCACGTTGGTTTCGTCGAGCTTGATGATCAGGTCGCCGGACTTGAGGCCCGCGCGGTACGCGGGCGTGTCCTCGATCGGAGAGATGACCTTGACGAAGCCGTCCTCCATCCCGACCTCGATGCCCAGGCCGCCGAACTCGCCTTGCGTGCCGACCTGCAGCTCGCGGAAGGCCTCGGCATCCAGATATGCAGAGTGCGGGTCGAGCCCGGAGAGCATGCCGTTGATCGCCTCCGAGATGAGCTTCTTGTCGTCGACCGGCTCGACATAGTCGCTCTTGACGCGTCCGAACACCTCGGTGAACGCGCGCAAGTCCTCGATCGGCAGTGGCCCGGCACTCTTCTCGGCCACCGCCGAGAAGTTCAGGGTGATGAGGACGCCGAGTACTGCCCCCAGGGTGATCAGCGCCACTTGCTGCAATCTGGTGCGCATTGCTTTCTCCTTGAAACTGCTTGGTTGCCGGAGACAAGTCCGGCTTAAGATGGAGCCTGATACCCCGCGAGGCTGGTTGACCTGTTTGTCTGGCCGCGGCTCTTAATTCCGGGTCACCCAGGTTAGAGGGTCGAGCGGTTTTCCTTGGAATCTTAGCTCAAAGTATAAACCCGTTTCCGGGTTGCCGCCGGTCGCCCCTACAGCGGCAACCGGGTCGCCCGATTTTGACCAGGTCGCCGACCTGGCGGTACAGCGACTCGTTGTTGCCGTACAAGCTGAGATACCCCCCGCCGTGGTCAAGAATCATCAGGTTACCGAAACCGCGGAGCCAATCCGCGAACACCACCCGGCCCGCCGGCGATGGCCCGGACCTCCTGTCCTTGTTTAGCAGCAATAAACAGGCCCTTCCACGACAAGCCGCTGTCTGCACGTGGACTGCCATAGCGGTTGGCTAGTTCCCCGATCACCGGCAACCTGAGGCGTCCCTTCAGATCCTGAAATGGGCCGGCGCCGGCCGGCACCGGTTCCGGCAATTGCTCGTTGCGCGGACGCCTCTCGCGCGCGGGTGGGCGCGCCAGCTCCCGGGCCAGGCGATCGACCAGCTTCGCCAGGCGCTCTTCGTTGCGTTTGAGGTGGCTGATCTCCTTGCGCTGGCGGCCGATCTGGTCCGACACCTTCTTCAGGACGGCGGCGTGCTCACGCCGCTCCTGCTCGATCTGCTTCTTCTGGCTGGCCTCGTCGGCCTGCAGCTGCGCCAGTTCCTGACTCTTGGCCTGAGTCTCGGCGGCAAGCTGGTCCAAGTCGGACAAATCGCGGCGAAGGGCTGCGATCACCTCGGCGCGGGCGCGCGAAATGTAGCTGAGATAGTGCATCTGCCGCGCAATCTCGTTCGGGTCCTGCCGGTTGAAGACGAGGCGCAACGGGTCCGGCTGACCCGACAGGTACTGGTGGTAAAGCAGCTTGGCGAGCAGTGCCTGCTGTGCCTCGGCGCCGTCCAGGACACGCGATTTCTGCGCTTCCAGCCGGGCGAGAGTGCTCTTCACGTCCCGCTGCTGTCCGGCCAGCTCGAACAGGCGGCGATTGGCATCGCTGATGGCGCGCTCGGTCTCGCGCAATGCATCGGCCGCCTCCGATTTGCTTTCTTCCGATTCGGTCAGCTGTTTTTGCAGCGAGTCGATGCGGCCGCGCAACTCCTTCAACTGATCTGTCGGGCCGGCATGGGCAGCGCCGGCCATGCCGATGCAAAGCAAGGGGATGAGGATGCGAGGACGCAAACCGCGGGTCAACTCCCAGCTCGGATAGTGTCCGGGTCAGCGCGCCTTCCCTTGCGCCGCCACCGCGTTGACCGCAGCGGCGATCTTCTGCTCGTCGCCCAGATAGTAGTGGCGCAGCGGTTTCAGTTCGGCGTCCAGCTCGTACACCAGCGGCGTGCCGGTGGGGATGTTCAGCCCGACGATGTCCTGATCCGAAACGTTGTCCAGATACTTGACCAGCGCGCGGATGGAGTTGCCGTGCGCGGCGATGATGACCCGCTTGCCCGGCCTTGACCGCCGGCGCGATGGTCGCCGCTCCAGTGCGGCAGAAAGCGGGCGACCGTGTCCTTCAGGCACTCGGTGGCCGGCAGCTCACTCGGGCCGAGGGCCTTGTAGCGCGGGTCGCGCCCGGGCCAGCGCTCGTCGCTCGGCTCCAGCGCCGGCGGCGGCACGTCGTAGCTGCGCCGCCAGATCAGGATCTGCTCGTCGCCGAAGCGCGTAGCCATCTCGGCCTTGTTCAATCCCTGCAGCGCACCGTAGTGGCGCTCGTTCAGCCGCCAGGAGTTGTGCACCGGGATCCACATCAGGTCCATCTCATCCAGCGCCAGCCACAACGTGCGGATGGCGCGTTTGAGCACCGACGTGAAGGCGAGATCGAAGCTGAAGCCCGACTCCTTGAGCAGGCGGCCGGCCTCGCGCGCCTCCTTCAGGCCTTGTTCGGACAGATCTACGTCGGTCCAGCCGGTGAAGCGGTTTTCCTTGTTCCATATGCTTTCTCCGTGGCGCAGCAGGACGAGCTTGTACATGGGATGGCGGCCTTAGGATTGGTGGGAAACGGGTAGACTCCACGCTATTCTAGTGGCTCGCTCCTCGCCATACCAAACCGCGCTTCGCCGGGGCCAGACCAGCGAGCGCGGCCATCCAGGCTGAATCCATCACGATGTCGAGCACCGCACCCGCTGCCGAGGGCGCCAGTCCGGCCATGTCCGAAGCCATGGCCAGGCGCTGGTTCACGCCCGCCCGCTTGCTGCGGATCAGCCTTTGGGTTATCGGCTTGATGTGGGTGCTGCCGTTCCTCGTTCCTTGCAAGTTGCCGCCGGTGCCGAGTTTCCACGCCGAGATGGTGGCCGCGGTGCTCGGGTTGGTGGCGATGAGTGCGCTGCTGGCATTCGTAGGCCGCCTGGAGCTGCCGCGTGTCGCGCTCCTCCCGCTCGGGCTTGCAGGGTTGATCGTGATCCAGCTGCTGCTGGGTCTGCTTGCCTATCGCCAGGTGGGCCTGCTGGCCTCGCTGTACCTGCTATGGGCTGTCGGCCTGGTGATCCTGGGCGGGCTGTTCCGGCGTGAGCTCGGAGTCGAGCGCGTGGCCTCTACGCTGTCCTGGTTCCTGTTGGCGGGAGCGCTGGCCAGCGCACTCATCGGCTGGGCCCAGCACATCGACAGCGACGCGCTGGAACGGGTGATGATGCCGCGCGCGCCGCTCCGGGTGTGGGCCAACCTGGGGCAGTCCAATCACCTCGCCGACTATCTCGCGCTCGGTCTGATTTCCGTTGCCTATCTCTACACCACCGGCCGGCTGCAGCTGCGCTGGGTGGTGCCGGCGACGCTGGCGCTGACCTACGTCCTCGGCCTGACCGGCTCGAGAGCGAGCTGGCTCTACCTCGCCGTGCTGCTTGCGCTGTCGGCCGCCTTCTGGGCGTTCGACCGCTCCGCAGCGAATCGCCGGTTGCTCGCCTACTGCACCTGGGCGCTGGTAGCGTTGATCGTCCTGCCGTGGCTGGTCGACCTCGCGCCCACCACCGTGGAGCCGGGCGACAGCGTCTATGAGCGACCGTTCGAGGAGCGCCCGCGCATCTGGCACGCCGCCCTGCTGATGTTCCTGGACTCGCCGGCGCTCGGCATTGGTTATCGACAGTTCGGCGTGCACCATTTCACGCTCAACGGCCAGATGCCGGAGCCGCGCATCATCGGGTTCGTGGATCATGCGCATAACCTCCCACTGCACGTCCTGACCGAGTTCGGGCTGATCGGCTTCGCGCTCCTGGTGGGATTCGCAGTGCTTTGGATCGCGGGTCAAGTGCGTCAGCGACGCACGCCGGCCACTTGGTGGATATGGTCGATCGCATTGATAGTGGTGATGCACAGCATGTTCGAGTACCCGCTCTGGTACACGTTCTTCCTGGGCCTGGCCGCGCTCGTCCTTGGTCTGGGGGAGCCGCGCACGGTAAAATTGCAACTCGGCCAGCAGGGGCGGGCCGGACGCTTCATCGTGCTGGGATTGCTGGCCATGGGATGGCTGGTGACCGTGCAGCTGTTCCGCGACTATTTGCTGCTGGAAAATTTTCTGGCCTTTCGTTACCGCTACATCCATGCGACAGCCGAGGTGAACAGCAGGGCGAAGGAGTTGTTGCTGGAGATCCACCGGACCTCTTTGCTGGCGCCTTATGTCGAGCTGGGCCTCGCTCGCACCATCACAGTCGATCCCGATCACCTGCAAGACAAGCTGGCGGTGAATGGACGAGCGATGCAACTCTTCCCCATCGACGACGTGGCTTACCGCCAAGCCATGCTGCTGGGGTTAAACGGCGATCAGGCATCGGCACGGCGGCAGTGGGACCTGGCCGTGGCGTCGTTTCCCAAGGACCGTGATGCGGCGCTGCTGGTAGTTGAACGGCGCGTCGAGGACGGACTCAGCGATTTGCGGCCGCTGCTGGACTATGCCCAGCGAGCCGGTCGGCCGCGCGCGAACTGAAGGAGAATGCAACTGGACGGAGCAATCGTAGAATTTGTGCAGAAAAACATCTGGCTGGTCATTGCCGCCGTGGTGAGCGGCGCGCTGTTCGTCTGGCCATCGGTCGCCCGGCTGTTCTCCCGCGCCCGCGAGGTCGGCGTGGCGGAGGCGGTGCAGCTCATCAACCGCAAGGACGCGGCGATCATCGATGTGCGAGAGCCGGCTGAGTTCAAGGCCGGACACATCCCCAACGCGCGCAACATTCCGGCTGGACAGATCAAGGAACGGACCAAGGAACTGGGGAAGTTCAAGAGCAAGCCGCTGCTGCTGGTATGCCAGACCGGCACCCGCTCGGCCCAGGTCTGCGCCAGCTTGCAGAAGGACGGCATCGGTGAGCCGGTCGCGCTGTCCGGGGGCATGGCGGCATGGCAGCAAGCCGGTATGCCGGTTGAAAAGGACGGCTGAAGGCCCGACGTTGAAGATAATCATGTACGTCACCGGCTATTGCCCGTACTGCCGTATGGCTGAACGCCTGTTGCGGGCCAAGGGTGTGCAGGAAATCGAAATGATCCGCGTCGACATCGATCCGGCGTTACGGCTCGAGATGATGCAACGAACCCAGCGCCGCACCGTGCCGCAGATCTTTGTCGGCGCGGTGCATGTGGGCGGCTTCGACGATCTGTCCGCGCTGGATCGCGCCGGAGGGTTGGAACCGCTGCTGCGGGGCGATGCCGCTTGAGGACAGCGGGATAGGACACCAAGCCATGCATATCGTTTGCCCCCAGTGTTCCAGCGTGAATCGCATTCCCGACCAGCGCCTGGGCGACGACCCCAAGTGCGGCAAATGCCATTCGCCGCTGCTCGACAGCAAGCCCGTCGACCCTTACGAGCAAGAACTTCGATACTTTCATCGCGCGCAACGACCTGCCGGTAGCGGTGGATTTCTGGGCCGAGTGGTGTGGCCCTTGCAAGATGTTCGCGCCGGTATTCGCGCAGGCCGCCGCGGAGCAGAAGACGCGCATGCGGTTCGCCAAACTGGATACGGAAGCAGAGCCCGCGATCGCGCAGCGCTACGGCATCCGCAGTATTCCGAGCCTCCTGCTGTTCAAGCAAGGGCAGGAGGTCGATCGCGTCGCCGGTGCTCTCGATCGCAACGCGTCTGCGCGCGTGGTTGTCCCGGCACGTCGCGTGAGACGGTCCACTGGGCGCAGCGCGCATCGGCTAGAATCCAAGCTTTCCCGCACCCGAGGCAGGCATGGCCCAAGACCAGGAACCCGCGCAACCGGTATTCACTATCGAGAAGATCTACGTCAAGGATCTGTCTCTCGAGGTGCCCAACGCGCCCCAGATATTCCTCGAGCGCGACACACCCAAGGTCGACATTCAGCTCGGCACGCGCGCGGCGCCGCTGGATGACGGACACTACGAAGCGGTGCTGACGGTCACCACCACCGCCACGCTCGGCGACAAGACGGTGTTTCTGGTGGAAGTTCAGCAAGCCGGAATTTTCCAGATTCGCAACCTGCCGCGCGAGAGCGTCGAACCGGTGCTCGGCGTCACCTGCCCCAATATCCTGTTCCCCTATGCACGGGAAGCGGTGTCGGATGCGATTGTGCGCGCGGGCTTCCCGCCCTTCCTGCTGGCCCCGGTCAACTTCGAAGCGCTCTACCAACAGCGCATGCAGCAGGCCCAGCCGGCACCGACCACCACTCACTAGACCCAATGCCTTCGCTGCCGGGCGCGGTCGCGATCAGTCTCGGTCTCCGTGCGTGGCGGTTGGCCGCCTGCCTAGCTACGCTGCTCGTCGCCATACCTGCGCAAGCGCTCGACTTCCGTTCGGTAGGCGTGCCAGCGGCCGTGCTCTACGACGGGCCCTCGGCTAAGGCGCGCAAGCTGTCCGTCCTCAACCAGGGTTATCCGGTCGAGATACTGGTCACGCTCGACGCCTGGCTCAAGGTGCGCGATGCCGCCGGTGAGCTGGCGTGGATCGAAGCGAAGAACTTGTCGGCGCGGCGCATGGTGATGGTCAAGGTGCCGAAGGCCGACGTCCGTCAGTCGCCGGATGAGGGCGCGCCGGTGCTGTTCCAGGCCGAGCAGGACGTGCTGCTCGAAGTGGTCGAGACCGCCGACAACTGGGCGCGCGTCAAGCATCGCGACGGCGAGACCGGCTACATCCGCATCACCCAGGTCTGGGGCCTGTGAAGCTGGCCGTGCTGGGCGCTGGGGCCTGGGGCACGGCGCTGGCCGTCACGCTCAGCGCGCGGCACCAGGTGACGCTGTGGGCCCGGGACCCGCTGCGTTGTGCGCAGATGCAGGCTGAGCGCACCAACCAACGCTACCTGCCAGGTATCACTCTGCCCGCGGCTCTGCAGGTGACAAGCGACCAGACTGCAGCGCTGGCCGGGGCTGAGCTGGCGATCCTCGGCGTCACCGTCGCCGGCCTGCGTGCCACGCTGCGTGAGGTGGCCGCGGCTGGGCAGGCGACGCCGGTGATCTGGCTGTGCAAGGGCTTCGAAGCCGGGAGCTCCAAGTTGCCGCATCAGGTCGCGGCCGAGGAGTTGCGTCACGAGGTGCCGCGTGGCGTCCTTTCTGGACCTAGCTTTGCCCTGGAAGTGGCGCGAGGGGTTCCGGCGGCGGTCACTCTGGCGGCGCCGGACGCGTCCTTTGCGGCACGCATGGCGCGTGAGCTGCACAGCCTGCGCCTGCGCATCTATTCGAGCGATGACGTAACCGGCGTAGAAGTGGGGGCTGCAGTCAAGAATGTGATCGCCATCGCGTCCGGCATTTCCGACGGCCTGGGCTTCGGCGAAAGTGCGCGCGCGGCGCTGGTCACGCGTGGTCTGGCGGAGATGACGCGGCTGGGCCTGCGTTTGGGCGGGCGCCCGGAGACCTTCATGGGCCTCTCGGGTGTGGGCGACCTCATCCTCACCTGCACCGGGAGCTTGTCGCGTAACCGGCAGGTCGGCCTGCGGCTGGCGGCAGGGCAAGATTTGTCCGCCATCCTGCGCGAGCTTGGTCACGTAGCCGAGGGTGTGCACAGCGCGCGCGAGGTCATGAAACTCGCCCAGACCGTGTCCAGCGAGATGCCGATTGTCTCCGCCGTGTGCAGCGTGCTCTACGAGGCCCTCTCGCCCCTGGCTGCCGTCGACCAGCTCCTGTCGCGCGATCCGAAGCCTGAATACAGGGGCTAGGTCGAGATTGGATGCGGCCGCGCCGCACGACGTTCCACTCGCCCCTCCGTCCCTAGCCCTCGCCCCTCGCTCACGCCCCACCCGCGAACCCAACCTGCCGCCAGGCTTCGTACACCACCACCGCGACCGCGTTGGACACGTTCAGGCTCCGGTTCCCCGGTCGCATTGGCAATCTCAGGCGCTGCTCGGGCGCGAATCCTGCAAGCACGTCGTCCGGCAGCCCGCGGGTCTCCGGGCCGAACACGAAGGCATCACCCGGCGCGTAGCGTCGCGGCGTCGTAGCGCCGGCCGCCCCGGGTGCTGAACGCGAGCACGCGGGATGCGGCCAGGGCCACCCGGCAGGCGCTCCAGTCGTCGTGCACCCGCATCTCGGCGTACTCGTGGTAGTCGAGCCCGGCGCGTCGCAGCTGCCGGTCGTCGAGCTGGAAGCCGAGCGGTCTAACCAGGTGCAGCTGGGCGCCGGTGTTGGAGCACAGCCGGATGATATTGCCGGTATTGGGCGGGATCTCGGGCTGATACAGAACGACGTGAAACATTGGCTTGCTACGCACTTGAAAACCATATATCTTTATAGATCAAACATCTGTGAGCCGCTTATAAGAAATTACTTAAACAGCGGCCGGACTGTATTGTAGGCGGCGCATCGGATGCCAAGACCGGAAAAAGTCCGACTGGGCGAGATTCTATTGCAGCAGGGGCTGCTCGCCGAGGAGCAGCTCCAGCAGGCCCTCGACGAGCAGCGCAAGAGCGGGCGCAAGCTCGGCCGCGTATTCGTGGAGAAAGGCTTCGTTTCCGAGGAACAGATCTCCACCGCCCTGGCGCGCCAGCTCCAGGTTCCTTTCGTCAATCTCAAGCATTTCAACCTCAAGCCCGAGGTCGCCATGCGCCTGCCCGAGACGCAGGCGCGCCGCTTCCGTGCCCTGGTGCTGGAAGACGGTGGCTCCTACTACCGCGTGGCAATGGCCGATCCGACCGACCTGTTCGCCTACGACGAGATCGCCCGCTTCCTCAAGCGCGACATTCAGCTCGCTGTGGTCACCGAAAGCGTCCTGCTGCAGACCATCGACCGGGTCTACCGGCGCACCGAGCAGATCAGCGGCCTGGCCCAGGAGCTGGGACAGGAGATCGGCGATGGCGGCATCGATTTCGCCGCGCTGGGGCTGGGCACCACGGTCGAAGACGCGCCGGTCGTCCGCCTGCTGCAGACCGTGTTCGAGGACGCAGTCGGGGTGCGCGCCTCCGACATCCACATCGAGCCGCAGGAAACCAGGCTCATCATCCGCTTCCGCATCGACGGCGTGCTGCACCTGCAGACCGAGGCCGACAGCAAGATTGCGTCGGCGATGGTGCTGCGCCTGAAGCTCACCTCCGGCCTCGACATCTCCGAGAAGCGGCTGCCCCAGGACGGACGCTTCAACATCAAGGTGCGCAATGCCCAGATCGACGTGCGTATCTCGACCATGCCGACGCAGTACGGCGAGTCGGTGGTGATGCGTCTGCTCAACCAGAGCAGCGGGCTGCTCGCGCTGGAGCGGCTGGGCATGCCGCCGGGCATTCTCGAGCGGGTGCGCGACGTGGTGCACCGGCCGAGCGGGATGGTGCTGGTGACCGGGCCGACCGGCAGCGGCAAGACCACCACGCTGTATGCCGCGCTGGAAGAGATCAACACACCGGAGCGCAAGATCATCACCGTGGAAGATCCGGTCGAATATCGCCTGCCGCGCATCAATCAGGTCCAGGTGCAGGAGAAGATCGAACTTGAGCTTCGGCCGGATTCTGCGCTCGGCCTTGCGTCAGGATCCGGACGTGATCCTGGTCGGCGAAATGCGCGATCAGGAGACGGTGGAGGTGGGCCTGCGCGCTGCCATGACCGGCCACATGGTGCTGTCCACGCTGCACACCAACGATGCGATCAGCACGCCGATCCGCCTGCTCGACATGGGCGCACCGCGCTACATGGTGGCGATGTCGCTGCATCTGGTCCTGGCGCAGCGGCTGGTGCGGCTGATCTGCGAGAGCTGCGTGGAGCAGCGCAAGCTGCTGCCGTCCGAGCGCGAATGGCTGCGCCACGAGCTGGCCGAGGCAGTGGACTCGCACAAGTACTTGAAGGGCGTCGGCTGCTCCCACTGCAACAACACCGGTTATCTGGGGCGCACCGGCGTGTACGAGATGCTGGAGATGACCCGTCCGGTGGTGGAGGCGGCCAACTCCGACGACCCGTCCCTGTTCCTGCAGATCGCGCGCAAGCAAATGCACGGACACACCTTGCGCCGCCATGCGGCGACGTTGGCCACCCAGGGCCGCACCACCGTCGAGGAGGCGATGAAGATCTCCTCCCAGTTCGCGGACTAAAGCGCGCATGGGCTACTTCGCCTACAAGGCGCGCAATTCCCGCGGCGAGCTGGTGCAGGGCGTGCTGGAAGGCGCCGACAGCTCGGCGATCGCCACGCAGCTGTTCGGCAGCGGGCGTTACGCCGGTCGAGATCGGCGAGACCAGCCCGCCGGCGCAGACGGCGGCAAGACGCGGGTTGGGTGCTGCGCAAGCGCGCACGTCACGACGGTCGACCTGATGCTGTTCAGCCGCCAGATGTACTCCCTGCTCAAGGCCGGCGTGCCGATCCTGCGCGCCCTGGCAGGCCTGCAGGAATCGAGCATCAATCCGGCCTTCAAGGACACGCTGAAGGGCGTGCGCGAAAGCCTGGAAAGCGGCAGAGACCTGTCCGCTTCGATGCAGCGGCAGGGCAGCGCTTTTTCTCCCTTTTACGTGTCCATGGTCTACGTGGGCGAGACCACCGGCCGGCTGGAAGAGATCTTTCTGCGCCTGTTCGAGCACCTCGAGTTCCAGGATTACATGCGCACACAGGTCAAATCCGCGCTGCGCTATCCGACGTTCGTCATCATCGTCATGGCCGTCGCCATAGCCGTGATCAACCTGTTCGTCATACCCGCTTTCGCCAAGGTCTACCAGGGCTTCGGCGCGAAGCTGCCGGTCATCACCGCAGTGGCTGATCGCGTTCTCCAATTTCAGCGTCAGCTACTGGTGGGTGATAGCTGCTCGTCCTGGTGGGCTCCTGGATCGCCTTCAGGACGTGGCGGAAACACCGCGGACGGACGCTACCGCTGGGACCGCTTCAAGCTGCGCATCCCGATCGCCGGCAAGATCATCCTCAAGGCCACGCTCGCGCGCTTTGCGCGCAGCTTCGCGCTCGCCATTCGCAGCGGCGTGACGGCGGTGCAAAGCCTGACACTGGTGGCGCAGGTCGTGGACAACGCCTATCTGGCCGATCGCATCGAGAAGATGCGCGAGGGCGTGGAGCGCGGCGAGAGCGTGCTGCGCACCGCCATCGCTGCGGGCGCGTTCACTCCGGTCGCGCTGCAGATGATCCTCGTGGGCGAAGAGTCCGGGTGCGCTGGACGACATGATGGACGAGGTGGCCGACATGTACACGCGCGAGACCGACTACGAGCTGAAGACCCTGAGCGCGCAGATCGAGCCGATGCTGATCGTGATGCTGGGCGTGCTGGTGCTGATCCTGGCGCTAGGCGTGTTCCTGCCCATCTGGGACCTGGGCCGCGCCGCGCTCGGTCGGCCAGGCTGAGCAGCGGGGTTCGGCAAACGCGGAAACACGTGGAGTGCACCAGAGCAGACAGGCAGCCGCGCAGGCGCGGCACGAATGTTGCACCGGGCGCCGAAACGCGGGCTTCAGCCTGCTCGAGCTGCTTGTCAGCATCGTGTTGATCGCGGTGTTTGCCGGCCTGCTGCTCGACCGGCTGCTGTACTACGAGGAGGCGGCGGAGAAGGCGGTGGTGGAATGGGAAGCGACCACGCTGAAAGTGGCGTTGCAGGTCCATATCGGCGATCTCATCGCGCGCAATCAGAAGCTGGACTACGCGGCGATTGCGCGCGAGAACCCGATGCGCTGGCTGGAGGAGCCGCTGGTCGGATACCGCGGCGAGTTCGACGGAGATGCGTCTGCGGAGCTGCCCAAGGGGAGCTGGTACTACGATCGCTCCGCGGCGGAGCTGGTGTACGTGGTCAAACTGGACCGGAACTTTCGACCCGCGGCGGACGGGCCCGCGCGCGTGCGCTGGCACGTGAAGCTCGTGCGCCCCGCAGGCGCGGCCGGGAAGGACAACACGGTAATCGGATTGCAGTTCGTCCCGGTGGTGCCGTACCGCTGGTTCTAACGGCAGCCCAAGGGAGCGCTTTGCGCGGAGACTTGTCGATGCGATCGTACGAGGAGAGCAAGATGCGGACGAAGGCCGGGGGTTTCACACTCGTCGAGCTGATCGTGGTGATCACCATTCTCGGGATACTGGCTGCGGTCGCGATCCCGAAGTTCGTCGCGCTGCAGGTCGACGCGCGCATAGCGAAGATGAATGGCGCGCTCGGCTCGATGAAAGTCGGCGGCGGCGCTGGCGCGCTCGATTCAGCTCACGCAAGGCCTGGCCACCAACACGTCGGTGGTCATGGAGGGCGTCATCATCACCATGGTCAACGGCTATCCGGCTGCCGCATCGATCGCCCGGCTGCAGGTATTTCCGCTCCCGAGTTCAGTCTCGGCGCGGTCACCGCGGTGGCCGGTGTGAACCAGATCCGCATCGCCACCGATCTTGGCCACCCGAACTGCGCGATCATCTACCAGGAAGCCATCATCAACGGGGCGCCGCTGTACTCCGTCGCGCTCGATCCCACCCGGAACGCGCTCGATCCCACCAACACGACCGATCGGGCCAATTGCGCCTGATGCGGGCAGAACCGATCGTCCTCGATTCGCCTCTGGTTCACTGCCACGGCCGCCCGGACCCCGCCCCGTACGGGCTGCGGTCTTGGCATGCTTGCTGCTTTTAGCGTCCCGATACCCAATAAGAGTTTGGTTTCCCCCCTTTACCCGTTGGAGACATCCATGAAGAGTATGCAAAAAGGCTTCACGCTGATCGAGCTCGTAGTCGTGATCGTCATTCTCGGCATCCTGGCCGCCGTCGCGCTGCCGAAGTTCATCGACCTGACCACTCAGGCTTTGACGGCTTCGACCGCAGGCGTGGCAGGTGCGATTTCTTCCAGCAGCGCCATCAATTACGGCGCTTCTGTGGCCGGCAACGCTTCAGCGGTGGCCATCACTGGGACGAACGCGACTGTCTGCACGAACGCGACCCTGAACGGGATCCTGACCCCCGCTCTGCTGGGAGTGGCTACCAACGGCGTTACCTACAACGCGGCTGTCGGCGCGGGCGCTTGTACTGCAGGCGCCGCCATAACCTGCACGATCGGCGGGCAAAAGGGAACAGCAGCCCCCGTGAGCGCGACCGCAACGATTATCTGCACCGGCTAGTCGAGACACGCACGCTCAGGGCTCTGCCGCCGCAATGAGTTGCTGAACAGGCGACTCGGGCCGACGGTGCCGGGGGGCGCCAACGCTTATAGCTACAAGCAGAGGGCTCGGCCGTTACGGGCAGTCGGGCCCTCTTCCGTTTGTGGCGGGCGATTGCGCGCACCGGAGAGCACCGGCCGTGTCCGCGGCTTCACGCTGACGGAGCTGATCGTGGCCATCGTGATAGTCGGGATCGGATACCTTCAGGAAGATTGTCACCTATGGATGGCATGTCGCTATTCGGTTCCAAGGCTAACGCGTCCGACTGGCTGTCGGTCGCCGTCTATGCGGACCGCATGGATGTCGCACAGGTCGGGCGACCTGCTTCCGGCCGCCCTGTGGTGCAGATCTGCGAGTCCTACTTCAAGAAGGGCGGCGACGTCGAGACGCTGAAGTCGGTGGCCCGCGCCGTACGGCCCAACCGGTTTCACTGCTCCGCGATGCTGGATGCCGCCGACTACCAGATCCAGCTGGTGGAGGCGCCGAGCGTTCCGCGCGAGGAACTGAAGTCCGCGGTGCGCTGGAAGCTCAAGGACCTGCTCGACTACTCCGTGGACGCCGCGACCGTGGACGTTGCCGATGTGCCTGCCGACCGCCTGGGTGCCGCGCGCGCTCACTACGTCTACGCCGTGACGGCGCGCAACGAGCGCATCGCCGCATGCATGAAGCTGTTTCGGGACGCCAAGTTCCCGCTGGAGGCCATCGACGTGCCGGAGATGGCGCAGCGGAACATCGCGCGTCTGTTCGAGGAAGCGGGCCGCGGCGTGGCGTTGTTGGCCTTCGACGACCGCGGCGGCCTGCTCACCTTCACCGCCGACGGTGAGCTGTACATGACTCGCCATACCGACGTCACTGCGGCCCAGCTCACCGAAGTGCCGCGGCGATCTGCGCGAGCAGACGCTCGAGCGGCTGGTGCTGGAACTGCAGCGCTCCTTCGACCATTTCGACCGGCAGTTCAGCTACGTTACCGTGTCGCGCCTGCTGCTGGCCCCGCTGGCGGTCGACATCGGCCTCGACCGCCACTTGATAGAGAACCTCGACGTGCCGGTACAGGCCCTGGATCTGGCCGAGGTGCTCGATTTTCCGGGGGCGCCCGAGTTGCGCGACCCTGCGCGGCAGGGCTTCCGGCTGCACATCATCGGTGCTGCGCTGCGCGATCAGCCGTCATGAGCCAGCAGATCAACCTCTACAACCAGGCCTTGCTGCCGAAGGTCGACGTCTTCTCCGGGCGCATGGTCCTGCTCGCCCTGGCGGGGGTTTTCCTGCTCGCGCTGTTGACCTACGTCTGGTCGGCCTGGGACGCGGCGCGCCTGGCGCACGAAGAGCAGCTGCAGGAAGTGCAGCTCGCCGCTTTGCAAACGGACGTGGCACGGCTGGGCACCGAGGTGGCGGGGCGGAAGCCCGCCGCGCAACTCACGGCCGAGCTGGAAAGCCTCACCAGTCTGCTCGCCGGGCGCAACGAAGTCATAGCGGTGCTGAAGAGCGGAGTCCTGGGCGACACCCAGGGCGTGTCCGAGTACTTCCGCGCTTTCGCGCGACAGACGTTGGACGGCCTCTGGTTGACTGGCTTCACCATCGTCGGCGCCGGCAACGACATCACCATCGAAGGGCGCACGCTGCGCGCCGAACTGGTGCCCGGCTATGTGGGCAAGCTGCGGCATGAACAGATCCTGCGCGGCCAGGGCTTCGGCACGCTCAGCGTGCAGAAACCAGCCGAGGCTGCGCCCGCATCCGAGCCGCGCAACACCGCCCAGTTCCTCGAGTTCCGCCTGGCGAGTCAAGCGCCGGGCGCGACCACGACCCCGCTTCCAGGCGGTGCGCGATGAAGGCGCTGGTCGAGAAGTACGCGAAGCGACTCGACGCTTACAGCCGTCGCGAGCGGATCATGATCTTCGCCGCCGGCGCGGCGCTGATCCTTGCTTTGTTCTACTTGCCGGGCATCGGACCCGAGCTGGAGCGTAGCAAGGTGATGGCTACACGCATCGTCGACCAAAAGAATCAAATCGCTGCCGCCGTCGGGCAGAAAGCGGAGTTGGAGCGCGCGCTGAAGCAAGACCCCGACGCGGCGGTGCGCGAACGCATCGCAGACAAGCGCAAGCAGATCGCCGAGATCGATACCCAGCTCGCCGGCCTGCAGCGTACGCTGGTGCCGCCCCAGACCATGGGCTCGGTTCTGGAAGAGCTGGTCGGCCTGGATCGGCGCGTGCGCATCGTTCAGCTGCACAATCTCGCCCCCGCGCCGTTAGTGGAGAAGGACGGGCAGGCACCAGCGGGTTCCCCCACAGCGGCGGCAGCGCAAGCCGGTGGCGCGCACGTGTACAAGCACGGTGTGCAGGTGGTAGTGGAGGGCAGCTATCTGGACGTGTTGGCGTACGTGGCGCGGCTGGAGAAGCAGCCGTGGCAGGTGTACTGGGGCAGGACGGTGATGAGCGCCGAGTACCCGACGGTTCGCGTCGAGCTCACGCTGTACACGCTGAGCCTGGACAAAGCCTGGCTGGTGGTTTGACACATGACAATACGCACGCTGCTCGCGTCTTTGACTACGTTCGCACTTGTGCTCGCCGCCGGCGTGGCCTGGTGCCAAGGTCTGTCGGACCCGACCAAGCCGCCGGCCGGCTCGTATCGCGCGGGGCCGGCGCAACCCGGTGAAGGCGGCAGCCCGCTGGTGCTGCAATCGGTGCTGATCTATCCGGACGTCCGCTCCGCGATCATCAGCGGCGAACACGTGTTGCTGGGCCAGCGCCTCGGAAACCTGCGCCTGGTCAAGGTTGCCGAGACCGAGGTCGTGCTGCTGGACGGTGCGGTGCGCCGTACCCTGAAGTTATTTCCCGGCTTGGAAAAGCGGCCGGCAGCCGCAGCGCGCGGAGGCAGGCTCCAGCCATGACGGTGACCGCCCGGTGCTGCCGGAGACGAGGACAGTCGAGGAACGCATGAAGAACATACTCGCGTTGTTTCCACCGCTGCTGCTGGCGCTGGCCGTTGGCTGCGCCCAGAAGGGCGGAGGCATGCCGACCCACTTCGAGGGCGCGCTGTCCGAACTGGACAAAGCGGCGGCCTCGAAGCCGCCCGTGAAACAGCCGGACACCGTGAGCCAGGCACTGCTGCCGCCGCTGGTCGTGGAGATGCCCAGAGTCGACGAGAAGCCCGCGGAAACGCGCTTCGACCTGACGGTGAACAACGCGCCTGCTGCGGAGGTGTTCATGGCGATCACCGCAGGCACGCGCTACAGCATGGTGGTGCATCCGAACGTCAAGGAAAAGCTGTCGGTCAACCTCAAGGATGTGACGGTGCCCGAAGCGCTCGAGATGGTGCGCGAGATGTACGGTTACGAGTACAAGGTCCAGGGCAACCGCATCTTCGTCCAGCCGCTGTCGCTGCAGACGCGGGTGTTCCTGGTCAACTATTTGAACAATACGCGGAAGGGGAAAAGCGAGGTGCGCGTGACCTCCGGGGCGATCAGCGACAGCACCGGCCCCACTCAGGCCGGCGTCACGACAGCATTCACCGGCCCGCAGGGCACCACCTCGCAGTCGCTCCTGAGCAGCAAGGTCGAGACGACGTCGGACGTAAACTTCTGGGGCGACATTACCAAGGCGGTGGGCGCCATCATCGGCACCGGCGAAGGCCGCAACATGATCATCAACGCGGAATCGGGCATCGTGCTGGTGCGAGCCATGCCTTCGGAGCTGCGCGAGGTCGACAATTTTCTGAAGACCATGCAGGGCGTGGTGGCGCGGCAGGTGCTGCTGGAAGCCAAGATCATCGAAGTCAACCTCAAAGATAGCTTCACCACCGGCGTCAACTGGGCCGCCTTCCATGGTGGCAACAACGCCCGAGTCGCGGGCGGGGTAATCCAGCCCGCCACACAGCTTCAAACGACAGGCAACTTGAGCACTTTCACTACCCTGGGGCCGGACGGCCAGCCGTTGCCCAATTCCCTGTTTACCGCCGCCCCAGGGGCGCCCGGCGCCTTGACCACGCTCGGCGCGGTGCCGGGGACTATCTTCGGGTTGGCGTTCCAGACCAGCAACTTCGCTGCCCTGCTCAACTTCCTCTCGACACAGGGCGAACTGCAGGTGTTGTCCAGCCCGCGCATCGCGGCGATCAACAACCAGAAGGCAGTGCTCAAAGTCGGCACCGACGAATACTTCGTGACCAACGTCACGACCAACCAGACCGCCACCACCGGTGGCACGATTCAAAATTCGCCGTCGATCACCTTGCAGCCGTTCTTTTCCGGCGTCGCTCTGGACGTGACGCCGCAGATCGACGATAACAACCAGGTGATCCTGCATATCCATCCGTCCGTGAGCAAGGTCATCGACAAGACCAAGGACATCGACCTGGGCCAGGCCGGGACGTTCAAGCTGCCGCTGGCATCGAGCACCGTGAGCGAAACCGACACCGTCGTGCGCGTGACCAACGGCAACATCGTGGCCATCGGCGGCCTGATGAAGCAGCGTGACGCCCGCACCCGCTCGGGCTTTCCGGGTTTGCAGGACATCCCCATCATCGGCCAAGCGTTCAAGAACACCAACCGCAACGGACTCAAGAGCGAGCTGGTGATCCTGCTCAAGCCGACCGTGATCGAGAACGACGACAGCTGGAGACAGGAACTCGAGGACGCCACGAAGCGCATCCGCGACTTGCGCCACGACGAGTTCGGGCGCTACTGGAAGGACGAAGTGCTGGAGGGCAAGCAGGGCAATGCAACTAGCAATGGAAATGGCAAAGGCCAGCAGGACGCAGGCAAGCAGTAAGGCCGCCGGCACCGGGATGAGCTGAAACCATGTACCGCTCCCACTTCGGATTGCGCGAGCCGCCCTTCGGCATCACGCCCGACACCAGCTTCGCCTTCAGCTGCAGTTCGCATCAGGAGGCGCTGAACACGCTGCTGGTGGCGATCGGAAACGGCGAGGGGTTCATCAAGATCGCCGGCGAGGTAGGGACCGGCAAGACGCTGCTGTGTCGCCGCTTCCTGTCCACGCTGGACGAAACCTACGTCACTGCGTACATCCCGAACCCCTACCTCGAACCGCGCGCGCTGATGCTGGCGCTGGCGGAGGAACTACGCCTTGCGGTCGACGCTGGTGCCGACCAGCACCAGATGCTGAAACAGGTCAACCACGCGCTGCTGGGTTTCGCGCGCGACGGCAAGCGCGTGGTGGTCTGCCTGGACGAGGCGCAGGCAATGCCGCTGGAGACGCTCGAGACGCTGCGCCTGCTGAGCAACCTGGAAACGGAGAAGCGTAAGCTGCTGCAGGTGGTGCTGTTCGGGCAGCCGGAGCTGGATGACAAGCTCGGCCAGGAGTCGGTGCGCCAGCTGCGCCAGCGCATCACCTTTCAGTACTATCTTGGCGCGTTGAGCCGCCGGGAGCTCGAGTTCTATCTCGCGCACCGCCTGCGCGTAGCGGGCTACATGGGGACGCCGCTGTTCACGCCGCGCGCGGTGGGGCTCATCTACCGAGCCAGCCGCGGCGTGCCGCGATTGGTCAACATCGTCGCCAACAAGTGCCTGTTGCTGGTGTACGGCGAGGGCGGGCACGAAGTGCTGGCGCGCCACGTGCGCATAGCGGTGAAGGACACGCCGTCGGCGCGTTCAGTGCGCCATACGTGGTGGTGGAGCGTCGTGCCGACGCTGGCACTTGCCGCGGCCAGCGGCGCCTGGCTCCTGCTTCAGATGCGATGAGCCTCATCAACCAGGTGCTGAAGGACCTCGAGCGGCGCCACGCCGGCACCGACGAGGCCGCGGGAATGACGCGCGCGGTGCGGGCGCTGCCCGATGCTCCGCGCCGCAGTCTGTGGATCGTATTGGGAGTGCTTGTGACCGGCGCGCTGGTGGCCGGGTCGTGGTGGTACTTGTCGCAGTCGGAGCGCCGGGCGGCCCAACAGGCGTCAGCCGCTCAAGCAGCGGTGCCACCGATCGCGGCTGCTCCCGCCCCGGCGATGCCTGAGTCTGCCTCATCCGCCCCGATGTCGGCTGTTTCGCTCCCAGTCAACCCGCCCAATTCGCCCCTCGTTCCAGGCCAACCTGGAAGCGGGCAAGCGCAGGCCTCAGCCGCCGTCCCAGTGGTGTTACCGGAGAAGATCGCGGGGTTGCCGCCGCCTGCGCCGACAGCGTCGGCATCGGTGCCTGCAGGTGCCTTGGCACCGGTCAAGGCAGGGCCACCGGGAGCGGATGCGCCCGGAGCGGTGGGTGGAGAGCCGCAGCCGACGACGAAAGTCATCGGCAAGGTCAGGCCAAAGCCTGCGGATGGCGTGGGCAAGCGTGGACTGCCGGGAGTCCAGGCTGGCGAGTATCCCGAACCGGACGGATCGGAGTCGGCGGCCAGCATCGACAAGCAGGTGCGCCCGCCGTCCGAACGAGAACGAGCGGAGGCGGAGTTTCGCCAGGGGATGGCGGCCCTGCAGGCCGGCAACGCGGCCGAGGGTGAAGACCGCCTGCGCGCCGCGCTGGTCATCGATCCGCTCAACAACAAAGCGCGTCAGGCGCTGCTTGGCGTATACGTGGAAAGCAACCGGCGCGAAGATGCCGAGCGGCTGCTGGAGGACCGCTTGCGCGTGGACCGTAAGCATCCCGGGTTTGCGATGGCGCTCGCCCGCCTGCAGCTGGAACGCGGCGCCAATGGCGAGGCCCTGGTCACTCTGCAGCGATCGCTGCCCTACGGCGAAACCAGCGCCGACTACCAGGCCATGTTGGCCAATGCCCTGGCGCGTGTCGGCCGGCACAAGGAAGCAGCCGAGCGCTACGAAGCGGCAGCGCGGCTGGCGCCGCGCAATCCGCTGTGGCTCATGGGCCTGGGCGTCAGCTGCGTGCAGATAACCGGCCCGAAGAAGCGCGTGCCGCCTTTCGACGGGCGCGCGAGCTGGGTGGCCTGAATCCCCAGCTCGCGTCCTTTGTGGATCAGCAGCTGCGCGAGCTGAAGTGAGGGCGGTGCAGTCTCAGCTTGCGCCGCTGGCGCGTCATGTCCTTTCCGTTCTTGCCACCACCCAGCCCGCCACCTCGGTTGCGCCGGCTCGGCAGCAACGTGCGAGCCAGCTCGTTCATCGTCGCGCCGGTGGTCAGCACATCGTCCACCACTGCGACGCGGGCGCCGGTCAAGTCTTCTGCGCATTCGAAGGCGCCACGGATGTTCCCGCGCCTCTCCTCCCAGGGGCAGCGACGCCTGCGGTGGGGTATGGCGGGTCCGCCGGCAAACCTCCGTCGCCAGCTTCAGGTCCAGCCGCTCCGACAAGCCGCGAGCGATTTCGAGCGCCTGGTTGAAACCCCGCTCGCGCAGGCGCAGCGACGCCATCGGCATGGGTACCACCAGATCCGGTGTTGGCTCGCGCGCCACCCGCTCCGCCAGCAATGCGGCGAGCGGCTCGGCCAGGCTAAGATCGTTGCCGTATTTCAGCCGCTGGATCGCGCCATCGACTGGAAAGCGGTAGGAGACCGCAACGCTGATCCGTGAGAAACTCGGGCGGGTGCGCCAGGCACTCGCCGCAGGTCTGGGCTGCCGCCGACAGATTCGCGCAGACCGGGCAGCGCGACGCACTGTTGCCCGGGGAGATCCTGGCGACAATCCGTGCAAATGCCCTCCGCGGGGCCGGCGGCGCCGCAGAACAGGCAGCGTTGCGGCAGAGCCCAAGCCTCGACCATGGCCCGCACAGTTCGGCGCGCGCGTGAGAACATCGGCACCTCGGTTATGCTCCCGTTGCATTCGAGTCAGCCTGGATCGCGGCCCGATCATCCGGGTCCCGCTTGACGGATCCGGCGCGCAAGCGACTGTCCGGTCGTGCCCAGGCAGGCACCATACTTCTTGTCGCCTATGCCCGCTGAGTTTGCCCTCGACAAGCGCCGCGTCCGCCGAAACTTCGCGCGCGCGGCCGCCGGCTACGATGCGGTCGGCCGTGCTCAGCCGTGAAGTGTGCTGCACGCATGCTGGAGCGGCTCGATCTGGTGCGGCTCGACACCCGAGCATGATCCTGGATACCGGCAGCGGCACCGGCCTGGCCGCACGCGCTGCTCGCGCAGCGCTACCCGCGTGCACACATCACTCGCGCTCGACTTCTCGTTGCCCATGTTGAGCGTAGAGCATCGCGCCGGTTCCTGGCTAGACGCACTGCGCGGCGCACTGGGGCAGGGTGCGAGGGCCGCGGTCTGCGCCGACTTCGAGCGCCTGCCGATCCGCACCGCGGCAATCGACCTGGTGGTGTCGAACCTCGCGTTGCACTGGACCAGCGCGCCGGAGGCGGCGTTGGCTGAGGCGCAGCGGGTGCTGCGACGCGGCGGTCTGCTCATGTTCTCCACCCTCGGTCCGGACACGTCTCAAGGAGCTGGCTCAGGCCAGCGCGGATGCGCAAGGGCGTTCGCCGGTGCACCGTTTCATCGACATGCACGACCTGGGCGACCTGCTGGTGAACAGCGGGTTCGCCGACCCGGTGATGGAGATGGAGTACCTGACGCTGACCTATCCACGGGTGGAGGACCTGTTCCGCGATCTGCGCGGCAGCGGGTCGCTGTCGGCCCGCGCTGGAGAGGCCGGACTGCGCACCCCGCGCTGGCGCGAGCGCGTCTGGCGCAACGCTACGAGCGCCTGCGGCGCGACGGCCGGCTTGCCTGCCACCTTCGAGGTCGTCTACGGCCATGCCTGGAAGCCGGAGCAAGGGCCGCGCGTCACGGCCGACGGCAGCGCGGTGATTCGCTTCGACCCGCCGACGACGCAAGGCCTGATTCAACCGGGAAGCGGACGTCTACAGCAGGCGCCCGCAACGCGCAGGTGAGAGGCGCCCACGCGCGTGCGACGCCCCGCCCGGCGGCCGTGACAGCGGCGCCCGTCCTTGCGATGGCGCATACCGTATGCTACATTTCGCCGCGGTTCGAGGACGGAGACCGGCAGTTGAGCAGGCGCGAGAAGCTAGCCAGATGGAATGCACCGATGCCAGGGAATCCGGCGAGTTCCTCCTCATCGCGAGACGGAATAACTCTCTGTCTTCGACGGGCAGGACGATCGTTCTCGGGTCACTCGTCTTACTCTCCTTCGCGATCTCCCTAGCGTTTGCCTGTCTGGGCGCCTGGCTGGTACTCCCGTTCGCGGGTGCGGAGATGGCCGTGCTTTTCCTCGCGTTCCGCCACGTGGAGCGGCATGCCGGGGACTTCGAGAGCATCGCGATCAAAGGGGAGAGCGTGCTCGTGGAGAGATGGGAACTGCGGCGAAGTGAGCCGGTACGAGTTCAACCGCTGCTGGGCGCAGGTGGTTCTGCACCGCGCGGGCCCGGCGGGCAGACGACGCTGGCGCTGCGCTCCCACGGGCGGGAGGTCGAGTTCGGGCAGCACCTGACCGAAGACCAGAGGGAGGCGGTGGCGCAGACCCTCAAGCAACAGTTGAGAAACCGTCCATACTGATTGAAGAGCACCTGTCGGGGAAACCATGATCAGAAGAATCGCGCAGACCCTTGCCACCCTGTCCCTGTTCCTGGCCGGCGCCCGGCTCGCGCATGCCGAGATGCGAGCTGAACCTGCAGACCGCCGGAAACGATCATCGCGCACGAGATCTACGACCTGCACACGGTGATCCTGATCATCTGCGTGGTCATCTTCGTCGTCGTGTTCGGCGCCATGTTCTATGCCCTCTGGAAGCACCGCAAATCGGTGGGCCACAAGGCCGAGCAGTTCCACGAGAACACCACGGTCGAGATCGTGTGGACCGTCATCCCGTTCATCATCCTGATCGGCATGGCCTACCCCGCCACCAAGACCGTGCTGGCGATGAAAGACACGGCCGACTCCGACATGACGATCAAGGCCACCGGCTATCAGTGGAAGTGGCGCTACGACTATCTCAACGAGGACGTCAGCTTCTACAGCAACCTGTCCACGCCGCGCGACCAGATCGAGAATCAGGCGCCCAAGGGCGAGCACTATCTGCTGGAAGTCGACAATCCGATGGTGGTGCCGGTGGGCAAGCGAGTGCGCATCCTCACCACCGCCAACGACGTGATCCACTCCTGGTCGGTGCCGGCCTTCGGCGTCAAGCAGGATGCGATCCCCGGCTTCGTGCGCGACGCGTGGTTCAAGGTCGACACGCCCGGCACCTACCGCGGCCAGTGCTCCGAGCTGTGCGGCAAGGAGCACGGCTTCATGCCGATCGTGGTCGAGGCGGTGCCCGAGGACAAAGTACAAGGAGTGGGTGGCGGAGCAGAAGGCCAAGAAGACCCAGTCCGCTGCCGCCTCCGCGGCCGACGCGAACAAGACCTACACGCTGGACGAGCTGAAGGCCGAGGGCGAAAAGGTCTATGGCAAGACCTGCGTGGCCTGTCACCAGCCCAACGGTCAGGGCATGCCGCCTACATTCCCGTCGCTCGTGGGAGGCAAGATCGCGACCGGGCCGATCGCGGGACACGTCGACATCGTCGTCAACGGCAGCAAGAAGAACCCGGCCATGGTGGCGTGGAAGACCCAGCTGTCGGACCTCGAGATCGCCGCGTCATCACCTACGAGCGCAACTCGTTCGGCAACAAGACCGGCGACATGGTGCAGCCGAAGGACATTGCAGCCGCGCGCAAGTAACGGGCGACGCCTACAGCAACCCGAGCAGGATTGCCAGACACCAAGGTCTCAAGTCAGGAGAACAGCTATGGAAGCGGTACACGGCCACGGCCATGAGCACGACGCGCACGCGCATCACCCCTCGGGGATCATGCGCTGGGTCACCACCACCAATCACAAGGACATCGGCACGATGTACCTGTGGTTCAGCTTCACCATGTTCATCGTCGGCGGCATCATGGCGCTGACGATCCGGGCCGAGCTGTTCCAGCCCGGCCTGCAGATCGTGCGGCCCGAGTTCTTCAACCAGCTGACCACCATGCACGGGCTGATCATGGTGTTCGGCGCGATCATGCCGGCCTTCGTCGGCTTCGCCAACTGGCAGGTGCCGCTGATGATCGGCGCGCCCGACATGGCCTTCGCGCGCATGAACAACTGGAGCTTCTGGCTGCTGCCGCCGGCGGCGATCCTGCTGGTGACCTCGTTCCTCGCGCCGGGCGGCGCTACCGCCGCCGGCTGGACGCTGTATGCGCCGCTGTCGGTCCAGATGGGTCCCGGGATGGACATGGCGATCTTCGCCATCCACATCATGGGCGCGTCCTCGATCATGGGCTCGATCAACATCATCACCACGATCCTGAACATGCGCGCGCCGGGCATGACGCTGATGAAGATGCCGCTGTTCGTGTGGAGCTGGCTGATCACCGCCTACCTGCTGATCGCGGTGATGCCGGTGCTGGCGGGCGCGGTAACCATGCTGCTCACCGACCGCCACTTCGACACCCACTTCTTCAACGCGGCTGGCGGCGGCGACCCGGTGATGTACCAGCACATCTTCTGGTTCTTCGGGCACCCCGAGGTCTACATCATGATTCTGCCGGCGTTCGGCATCGTGTCGCAGATCATCCCGACCTTCGCCCGCAAGCCGCTGTTCGGCTATTCCTCGATGGTGTACGCGATGTCCTCGATCGCCATCCTGTCCTTCATCGTGTGGGCGCACCACATGTTCACGGTCGGGATGCCGGCGGCGGGACAGTTGTTCTTCATGTACGCCACCATGCTGATCGCCGTGCCCACCGGCGTCAAGGTGTTCAACTGGGTCGCGACCATGTGGAAGGGCTCGATCACCTTCGAGACGCCGATGCTGTTCGCGATCGGCTTCATCTTCCTGTTCACCATCGGCGGGTTCACCGGCCTGGTGCTGGCGATCACTCCGGTCGACATCCAGCTGCAGGACACCTACTACGTGGTGGCGCACTTCCACTACGTGCTGGTGGCCGGCGCACTGTTCGCCATCTTCGGCGGCATCTACTACTGGCTGCCGAAGTGGACTGGCCACATGTACGACGAGAAGCTGGGCAAGTGGCACTTCTGGCTGTCCTTCATCTTCTTCAACCTGACTTTCTTCGTGCAGCATTTCCTCGGGCTGGCCGGCATGCCGCGCCGCGTTCCCGACTACGCGCTGCAGTTCGCGGACTTCAATCGGATCTCGAGCATCGGCGCGTTCGGCTTCGGCCTGTCGCAGCTGCTGTTCCTGTACATCGTGATCAAGTGCATCCGCGGTGGTGAAAAGGCTACCAACCAAGTCTGGGAAGGCGCCGAGGGACTGGAGTGGACGCTTGCCTTCGCCGCCGCCGTACCACAGCTTCGAGACGCCGCCGGTCGTCAAGTGAGTGAGCCCGGCGGAGGTGCGTTGCTGACCCGCACTCTGCGCGAGCACGAGGGCGCGGCGGACGTGTCCAAGAACCTGAAGACAGCGCTGATACTGGTGTCCGTCGTGCTCGTATTCTTCGCCGGCGTGATCCTCCGGCACTGGATGTGGCCATGAGCGAGGCCGCCGCCAATCGCACCTTGCTGGCAAAGCTGCTGGTCGTCGCGGTGGGCATGTTCGGCTTCGGCTTCGCCTTGGTGCCGTTCTACAACAAGCTGTGCGAAGTCGCCGGACTGAATCAGATCTTGACAGCGGACGCCGCGCCCGCCAACACCCAGGTCGACACCAGCCGGACCATCACGCTGGAGTTCGACGCCAACCTGCGCGACGATCTGCCCTGGACCTTCCGGCCGGTGCAGAAGAGCATCCAGGTGCATCCGGGCGCAGCTGGTGCAGGTGGTGTACGAAGTCAAGAATACTTCCGACCAGGCGGTATTCGGGCAGGCCATTCCGAGCTACGGGCCGCAGCTCGCGGCGCAGTACGTGAAGAAGCTCGAGTGCTTCTGCTTCACGCGGCAGGAGCTGAAGGCCGGCGAGACGCGGCAGATGCCGGTGGTGTTCGTGATCGAGCCGGGTCTGCCGGAGGACGTGAAGACGGTGACGCTGTCCTACACCTTTTTCCGGGTGGAAGGGGCGGGACCGAAACCGGGGTGAGGCGGCGCAAGCATGGCGGAGCCGGGCAACGGAGCAGGCGGAGAGAAAACGCGCCGGCCCGCTGCGAGTGGCCCAGGCCGTGTTCTGGTCCTTCTTCGGCGTGCGCAAGTCGAAGGACCACGATGCCGATGCCGCGACGTATTGACGCCGCTGCAGGTGATCGTAGCCGGCATCATCGGTGCGGCGCTGTTCGTGTTTTGCCTGATCATGGTAGTGCGGTACGTGACACGATAGGTGTAGGCGACTCGGAGCGAAGGATGAGGGACGAGGCGCTCGAGTGAACAACGCGAATCAGCAGAGAGATTTCGGGAGCAAAGGAGAACGATAAATGAGTCAGGCTGCACGCTACTACATACCTGAGCCTTCGCGCTGGCCGATCTTCGGTTCGATCGCGCTGCTGCTGATGGCCTTCGGCGCGGCGATGTGGCTGAACCACGTCGCGGCCGGGCCCTACCTCGTGGCTGCCGGCTTCGCCGTGCTGGTCTACATGCTGTTCGGCTGGTTCGGCACCGTCATCCGCGAGAGCGAAGGCGGCAAGTTCAACCAGCAGGTCGACGTCTCGTTCCGCTGGGGGATGAGCTGGTTCATCTTCTCGGAGGTGATGTTCTTCGCCGCCTTCTTCGGCGCGCTGTTCTACATGCGCGTGCTGTCGGTCCCGGGGCTCGCCAGCGGCGAAACCATGGAGCAGCTGTGGCCGGGCTTCAAAGCGCGTGGCCGGTCGCCGGCCCGGGCCTGGCGGAGACGTTCTCGCCCATGGGCGCCTGGGGCATCCCGGCGATCAATACGCTGATCCTGCTGTCGTCCGGGGCGACCGTGACCTGGGCGCACTGGGGCCTGAAGAAGAACAACCGGACCCAGCTGAGTCTTCGGGCTGTTCCTGACCATCGCGCTGGGCGTACTGTTCCTGTGCCTGCAGGCCTACGAGTATCACCACGCCTACACCGAGATGAACCTGAATCTCACCACCGGTGCCTACGGCGCGACCTTTTTCATGCTCACCGGCTTCCACGGCTTCCACGTGACGCTTGGGTACGATCATGCTGATCGTCATCTTCGCGCGCAGCCTGCAAGGGCCACTTCACGCCGGAGCATCACTTCGGCTTCGAGGCGGTGTCCTGGTACTGGCACTTCGTGGACGTGGTCTGGCTGCTGCTGTTCATACTGGTGTACTGGCTCTAAGGCGACGAGCCCGAAGGGGGAGGCCCGCCGCAGAGCGGGCTGCGAGACGCGCCGCACGCAAACGTGCGGCGCTTTTTTTGGCAGTGCTGAAAATTCAGTGCAGCCCGGTCTTCGGAATCAGCCCGAAGTAGTATCCGGCCATGAGCAGCAGGAACAGACCGATCGACAGCGAAATGCGCACCGTCAGCGCTTTCACGGTGCGGTCGGAGCTGCCTTTGTCGCGGATCAGGAACCACAGAGCGGAGCCGAGGCTGCCCACGATCAGCACCAGCATTGCGATCACGAAGATTCTCATCTCGAGTGCCTTTGCATGTTTCCCGAGTCTACTCTAGCTTGCAGGACGTCATTGCGGCGTCGAGTTGCAGTTTGGCAATGCCGTTCGCCCGCCTGCGCCCACGGCTGGCGGCGGTGCTCGGGATCGCTGCTTACCGCTGCTGCTCGGCAACTGGCAGCTCAACCGGGCCGCGGAAAAGGCCCGCCTGCAGCAGCGCATCGAGCAGGCCGAGCCAGCAGCCGCCGATCCATCTGGGTGCTGCTCAGGTCAACCCGGCGGATGTGGTCTATTTCCACGTCGAGGCGAGCGGGGAATTCAAGCCCGACGGCACGGTCTACGTCGACAACCGTGTGCGCGACGGCGTGCGCGGGTTATGAGGTCGTCACGCCGCTGCACATCGACGGCAGCGCCGCTACGTGCTGGTCAATCGCGGTTGGGTCAGGGCCGATGTCAGTCGCAGCCGGCTGCCGGCGGTTCCACTGCCGCAGGCCCCGGTGACGGTCGAGGGCATCGCGCTGCCGGGTAACCCGCGCTTGTTCGAGCTGTCGAGCGATGTGCAGGCGGGCCGGGTGTGGCAGAACGTCACGGTCGAACGCTACCGCAAAGCGTTCGGGCTGGACCTCCAGCCGATCGTCATCGAGCAGCAGAACCAGCTCGAGCGACGGCTTGCTGCGCGAGTGGAAGCGGCCGGACGCTGGCATCGATCGGCACCGCGGCTACGCACTGCAGTGGTTCTGCCTGTGTTTTGCCATCATCGTTTTCTATGTGGTCCTGCATGTCAAACGAGCTCCCCGTACGCCGCGGCCGTCTTAGCCTGATCTTGATCGCCTTGGTCGCCGTCGCACCGATGCTGGCAGCGTACGCCCTGTACTACTCCTGGCGCCCGACGACCCTCACCAACTACGGTGAGCTCATCACACCGACATCGATCGCCAACATGGTCGTGCGCCAGCCGGACGGCAAGGAGTTTCGCTTTGACGCCTTCAAGGGCAAATGGGTGCTCCTGATGGTCGACTCGGGAGCCTGCGACGAATTCTGCCGTCGCAAACTGTATGACATGCGCCAGGTGCGCCTGACGCAAGGCAAGGACATGGACCGCATCGAGCGTGCGTGGCTGATCGACGACCATGAACGAGCCGGCGGACGCCGTCATTGCGGAGTACGCGGGTACTCATGTTCTTACGGCCCGGGGCAGCCCGCTGCTGTCGCAGCTGCCTGCACGCGGTTCGGTCCGCGATCACATCTATATCGTGGACCCGCTGGGCAATCTGATGATGCGCTACCCGCGCGACGCGGACCCGAGCAAGATGAAGAAGGACATCATCCGAGCTGCTCAAGGTGTCGAGGATCGGGTGATGTATCGGAACGTGGTCTTCTTGGCGTTCGGCCTCGCCTTCGCGGTCGTGGTATTCGGCGCATACGTGCGGCTGAACGACGCCGGGCTGGGTTGCCCGGACTGGCCTGGTTGCTATGGGCACGCTACGGTGCCGCAGCCGGACACGATGCGCGCGACGGCTGCAGCGAAATTTCCCGGAGCCGGACTGGAGCCACGCAAGGCCTGGATCGAGATGATCCACCGCTATCTAGCCGGCACGCTGGGCCTGCTGATCCTCGCGCTGGCAATCCTCGCGTGGCGCCGCCGCATGCGGCCCGGTGCCACGACAGGCGTGCGAAGGACCCCCTGGCTGCAGACAATATTGGTCGTACTGGTGGCGTTCCAGGCGGCGCTCGGCATGTGGACGGTGACCTTGCTGCTGAAGCCCGCGATCGTCACGCTGCATCTGGTGGGCGGCATGCTCACCCTGAGCGTGCTTGCCTGGCTCGCTATGCGCGAGTTGCCGTGGCGGCCGCTGCCGGGCTATGAAACCGCCGCCCGCTTGCGTCCGTGGACAGTGCTCGCGCTGGTTGTTGTCGGCTGTCAAATCGTGCTGGGTGGGTGGGTCAGCACGAACTACGCCGCGCTCGCTTGCACCGACTTCCCGACCTGTCACGGCACCTTCGCGCCGCCGGCGGACTATGCGCACGGCTTTCACGTCCTGCGCGAGCTCGGGGATGTCGCCCGAGGGCGCGCCGTTGTCCAACCAGGCGCTCAATGCGATCCACTGGACGCACCGGCTGGGAGCGGTGCTGACACTGCTCCTGGTTGGGGGCGTTGCCCTGGTGGCGTTCGCGGCTGAAGCCGGTGCGCTCCTGCGCGTTACTCGTTCTGGCCGCGCTGGCGATTCAGATCGGCATCGGCGTCAGCAACGTTGCGTTCCTCCTGCCGTTGTGGCTCGCGGTGGCACACAACGCAGGCGCGGCATTCCTGCTGACCTCGCTGTTGATGCTAAACTTCCGTCTTTCCCACGCTCAGGCCTCCCGCACCTAAGATGTCGGCCACTGCCCAGAGCAAGCCAGCGAGTCGTCCGGCACCGGGCCTGCAGCAATTCCTTCGGCTCACCAAGCCTCGCGTGGTCTCGCTCATCGTCTTCACCGCGGTCATCGGGATGTTCCTCGCGACACCTGCGCTGCCACCGCTGAGCGCATTGGTGTGGGGCACGCTCGGGATTGCGCTGGTGGCTGGCGCCGCTGCGGCGATCAATTGCCTGGTAGAGCAGAAGCTCGACGCCGTGATGGCGCGTACCCGTGCCCGCCCGCTGCCCATGGGTGAGCTCACGTCGGCGCAGACCCTGGTGTTCGCCGGCGTCGTGGGCGGCGTGGGCATGGCCGTGCTGTATACGGGAGTCAACTCGCTGACCATGTGGCTCACGCTGGCCACTTTCGTCGGCTACGCAGTCGTCTACACCGTCATCCTCAAGCCGCTCACGCCGCAGAATATCGTCATCGGCGGGGCTTCCGGCGCGATGCCGCCGGTGTTGGGCTGGACAGCGGTTACGGGCGAGCTGTCCTCGGATGCGCTGCTGCTGTTCCTGATCATCTTCGCCTGGACGCCGCCGCACTTCTGGGCCCTGGCTCTGTACCGCAAGCGTGAGTACGCCAAGGCCGGCATCCCGATGCTCCCGGTGACCCATGGCGACCGGTATACCCGCCTGCACGTGCTGCTGTATACGCTGATTCTGCTGGCGGTGAGCGTGCTGCCTGTCACCACTCGCATGAGCGGGGTGGTTTATCTGGCGGCGGCCCTGGCCCTGGGCGGAGTGTTCCTGTGGTACGCGGTCGAGAATCTACGTGGACTACAGTGATCGGCTGGCGCAGCGGACTTTCCGCTACTCCATCGTCTACCTCTCCCTCCTGTTCGCGGCGCTGCTGGCTGACCACTACTGGCGCGTTCCGATCTGAACGCCTGGCCCGGCCATGCGGCGGCGGTTCCTGCTTCTGGTTCTTGTTGCGACCGCCGCGCTGAGTGGCTGCGACCGGACGTCCGACTACGCCGAGTTTCCGGGCGACGGATATCACCGGTGCCGAGTTCGGCAGAGAGCTTCAACTTTCCGACTTCAACGGCCAGCCACGCACGCTGTCCGATTTCCGCGGCAAGGTCGTGGTGGTGTTCTTCGGCTATACGCACTGTCCCGACGTGTGTCCCACTACGTTGTCCGAGCTGGCTTCCGCGGTGAAAAAGCTCGGAGCCGAAGGCGCCAAGGTGCAGGTATTGTTCGTGACCGCCGACCCGGAGCGCGACACGCCGGCGGTTCTCAAGCAGTATGTCAGCGCTTTCAACCCCGCTTTCCTGGGACTGCGTGGCACGCCAGAGGAAACCGCGCGGGTGGCAAAGGAGTTCAAGGTCATCTTGCAGAAGAACCCGGGCGCAGATCCGAACAACTACACCGTCGATCACTCCTCCGGAACCTACATCTACGATGCCAGCGGCAAGCTGCGGCTATACGTAGGGTACGGGCAGGGCGCTGACGTGTTCGCGCACGACATCGGAGAGTTGCTGAAAGCAGGCAAAACCTGAGCTGCCTGATCTCGGCTTTAAAGAAAAACGCCGCCCGAAGGCGGCGTTTTGTCTTTCAGTGTCTGGCCGGATCAAGCGCCAGGTGCCTGGATCGATGCCTTCATCTTCTTCATCGCCTGGCCTTCGATCTGCCGGATGCGTTCCGCGGAGACGCCGAACTCGTCTGCCAACTCGTGCAAGGTGGCGGTATCGGACTCCCGCAGCCAGCGCGCCTCGATGATGCGGCGGCTGCGCGCGTCCAGGTTCGCGAGCGCATTTTGCAACCCCTGCGCCCGCAAGCGCTCGTTCTGCTCGTGCTCGAGGATCCGCCCTGGCTCTTCCTCTGGATTGGTGAGATAGGAGAGGGGGCCGAAGCCGTCCTCCTCGTCCTCGCCCATCGGCTCCAGCGAGATGTCCTGCCCGCCTAGACGAGTCTCCATCTCGGACACGTCCGCGGGCTTGACGTTGAGCGCAATGGCCATCGCGTTCGTCTCGTCCTGGCTCAGGGCGCCGTGGCTCTTCTTCATGCTGCGCAAATTGAAGAACAGCTTGCGCTGCGCCTTGGTGGTCGCAATCTTGACGATGCGCCAATTGCGCAAGATATGCTCGTGGATCTCGGCCCGGATCCAGTGCACGGCGAATGAAACCAGACGCACGCCCCGCTCGGGATCGAAGCGCTTTACCGCCTTCATCAGCCCAACGTTGCCTTCCTGGATCAGGTCGGCGTGCGACAGGCCATAGCCCAAGTACCCGCGGGCGATCGACACCACCAGGCGCAGGTGTGACAGCACCAATTGGCGAGCGGCGTCCAAGTCGTCCTCATCCCGGAGCTGGCGGGCGAGTCGCAGCTCTTCCGCCTCAGTCAGCAGCGGGAAGCGGTTCGCGATCTGGATGTAAGCCTCCAGGCTGCCGGCTGTTGAAGGAAGCGCGATAGCTACGGGTAACGTATTGATCATTAAGATGTCCCTCCTTGCGGTACGTATTTTAGCACTCGTGTTTTGAGAGTGCTAGTCAGGAGAAAAAGTTCCCGACTGTTTTAGTCGGCTATCGGGGTTCGATCTGCCAAAGATGGCGGGTAACCGATAGCCAAGCCCCCAGCCAGCCGAGCAGGGCGGCGAACCCCAGGAGGCTTCCCGCGTCCTCCAGGCTCAGGCCGGGAAGGCGAAAACTGGCCGAGTACAGCGCTGCCAACCCGGCCAGATCACGGTTCAGCAGGTATACGGCCAGCGCGATGATGAGCCAGGCCGCCAGTCCGCCGGCCACCCCCTGCAGTGCACCGAACCATAGAAATGGACGTCGGATGAACGGATTGGTTGCCCCGATCAGCTTGGAAACCTCGATCTCTTCGCGCCGGGTCAGGATCTGCAGTCGGATGGTGTTGAAAGTAACGGCCACCAGCGCAGCTGCCATCAGCACGCCCAGGATACCCACCGCCGTTCGGCCGAGCCGCAACGCCGCGTCCAGCTTGCGTGCCCACTCGGAGTCCAGTTGAACATGCGCGACCTTGGGCCAGGCTGCAGCTTCGCCGCGCAAGCGCTCCAGCGTTTCAGGGCGGTTGTCGCGTGCGGTAGCAACGAAGGCGTCCGGCAGGGGGTTCTGTTTGAGGTTCTCCAACACGTCTGACAACCCCGCGCGGCGCTTCAGATCAGCCAGTGCTTGCGCCCGGGGGATCAAACGATAGCTGCCGACTTCGGGGTCAGTGCGCAGCTTCTGGTCGATCGCAGCCACCTCGCTGCTGTCCGCGTCCAGTCCCAGGAAAATGCTGATCTGCGGGTCGCTCGACAGCTGTCGCGTGAACGACTGCAAGTGCGTGAGTCCCAGATACAGCCCGACAGGGAGGCTCAGCGCGACGCCGATGACGAGGACGTTGAGCAACGACGGCATCGGGTTCGCCGCGACTCGTCCCGTGGCATCGCGCACGGCTCTCGCGTGGTCGCGCAGCCAGCTCCTCACGCTGCGACGCGTCCCTGCCCGAGTTGTATGGTGCGGGCGGAGAGCTGCTCCGCCACCAGGCGGTCGTGGGTGGCGATCACCACCGTTACACCCACCTGGTGAAAGGAGCGGAACAGCTCGACGATGTCGCGGGCGTAGGCCTCGTCGAGGTTTCCAGTCGGCTCGTCCACCAATAGCGCCGCCGGACGGTGCACCACCGCGCGTGCGATGCACACGCGCTGCTGTTCTCCGCCCGAGAGCGTGATCGGCATGGCCTTCTCCTTGGCCAGCAGCCCCACCTTGTCCAGCGCGGCACGCGCGCGGCGCCCCGCATCACGGCCATCGAACGCGGCGATCTGCAGCGGGAGCAGCACGTTCTGGAATACGTTGCGGTCGTAGAGCAGCTTGTGGTCCTGGAACACGATGCCGAATCGACGCCGCACGAAGGGCACCGCCGCAGGTTTGAGCTTGGCCAGATTCTGGCCGCTGATGATCACGGTGCCGGAGCTGGCCAGCTCGATGGCTGCGATCAGCTTGATCAGCGTGGACTTGCCGGCGCCGGAGTGGCCGGTGACGAGCACCAGCTCACCGCTGTCGATGGTAAACGAAACATCCCGTAGCGCCTCGAACCCGCCGGGGTAGCGCTTGTGGACGTGACTGAAAGCAATCACAGGAGGAGCGGCTGGCGGCGATCGGCGCTGGCGACGAGCAGGAAGCGCCGCGGCCTGCGTTCAGTCGAACAGCGCGTCGACGAATTCCCTGGCAGTCGAACGCCCGCAGGTCGTCGATGCCTTCGCCCACGCCGATGAAGCGAACCGGAATTGGCTTGTAGCGCGCGATGGCTGCGATGGTGCCTCCCTTCGCGGTGCCGTCCAGCTTGGTAATCGTCAATCCGGTCAGGCCCAACGCGTCGTCGAAGGCCTTCACCTGGCTCACCGCGTTCTGGCCGGTGTTGGCGTCGAGCACCAGCATGACTTCGTGCGGCGCGTCCGGCATCACGCGTGCGATGACGCGCTTGACCTTTTTCAGCTCCTCCATCAGATGAAGCTGGGTAGGCAGCCGCCCTGCGGTGTCGGCGATGAGCAGGTCGATGCCGCGTGCCTGCGCCGACTGCAGAGCGTCGAACACCACTGCCGCAGGGTCACCCTTCTCCTGGGCGATCACCGGAATGCCGTTGCGCTCACCCCAAGTCCGAAGCTGTTCCACCGCGGCCGCGCGAAAGGTGTCACCCGCGGCCAGCATGATCGACTTGCCCTGCGACTGGTAGTACTGCGCCAGTTTGCCAATCGAAGTCGTCTTGCCGGAGCCGTTAACGCCCGCCACGAGCAGCACGAATGGGCGGTGCCCTTCGACAACCAAAGGCCGTTCGACCTGCTGCAGCAGATCGAGCAGACTCTGTTTCAGGATGCCCTTGAGATCGGCCGGGTCGGAGATTCTCTCTCGTGCAGCGCGCAGCCGAGCCTGCGCCAGCAGAAACTCCGTTGATGCGACGCCGACATCGCAAGACAGCAGCAGCGTCTCGAGCTCGTCGTACAACGCTTCGTCGACCTTGGTGTGGCGGCCGAGCAAGGCTGAGAGCTGGCCGCCGAGCCGCTCGCGCGTGGCCGACAATCCGGCCTTGAGGCGTGCCAGCCAGCCCCCTTGCGATGGCGCAGCAGCCTCGGATTTCGGCCGGTCAGCCTTGTCACTCTTGAGGAAACTCAACATACTGAAAGAGGTCAGAGGTGTCTAAGCAGCCAGGACGCGCACGCGTGCGCGTCCGACAGATATGGCGCGCACTGCCAAGCGCAACCAGCCGTGATTCTAACAGGGTGTCGAGGAACGATCGGCGGCTGGCCCGATGCATGTCGAAGAATCCAACCGTCTCCGTTGAGTGCCCGAATCCCGCGCACGCCCCGATGTCCCCGCTCATGACCCAATGTTCAGCCGCCTTGGCGGCGCTGGTGTTCACAATCCTATGCAGCGCTCCGCTCGAGGCGAAGGTGCTCGAGCACACCCTGGCCAACGGGATGAAGATCCTGGTGAAGGAGGACCGCCGCGCCCCGGTGGTTGCGTCCATGGTCTGGTATCGGGCCGGCAGCATGGACGAGGTCACCGGCACCACCGGGGTAGCACACGTGCTCGAGCACATGATGTTCAAGGGTACGAGCAATGTGCCGCCTGGCGAGTTCTCGCGCATCATGGCGCGCGCCGGCGGGCGCGACAACGCCTTCACCAACAAGGATGCCACCGTCTACCACCAGCAACTGCACAAGTCGAAGCTGCCGCTGGCCCTTGGGCTCGAGGCCGACCGCATGGCGAACCTGCTGCTGGCGGAGGACGAGTTCGCACGCGAGATCAGAGTGGTAATGGAGGAGCGGCGGCTGCGTACCGACGATCAGCCGAAGTCCCTGGTATACGAAGCCTCCATGGCCACCGCCTATGAGGTGCATCCGTATCGCACGCCCGTAATCGGCTGGATGAGCGATCTCGAGAACATGCGGGTGGAGGATGCGCGCGAGTGGCATCGGACCTGGTATGTGCCCAACAACGCGACGCTGGTAGTGGTGGGTGATGTCGCGGCCGAGGAAGTGTTCGCGGAAGCCGAGAAGCAGTTCGGGCCGATCCCCGCGCGGCCGCTGCCGGTCCGCAAGCCGCAGCGCGAACCTCCGCAGCATGGCGTCAAACGCATAACGGTGAAGGCCCCGGCCGAGCTGCCTTACCTGCTCATGGTCTGGCATGCACCCAGCCTGCGAGATGTGGACAAGGACTGGGAGCCGTACGCGCTGGAGACGCTCGCTGCCGTGTTGGACGGGAGCGATGCGGCGCGGCTCAACCGCGAGCTGATACGCGAGTCGCGTCTGGCTATCAACGTCGGCGCGGGCTACGATGGGATCAACCGCGGGCCCGGGCTGTTCGTACTGGATGGGACGCCCGCGTCGGGCAAGACCGTGCAGGAGCTGGAGCAGGCGTTGCGCGAGCAGATCCAGCGCATCGTCGAGCAAGGGGTGAGCGAAGAGGAACTGCGACGTGTGAAGGCACAGGTCGCCGCTTTTGAGGTATTCCAGCTGGACTCGATGTTCTCTCAAGCACGCCAGATCGGTGCCCTCGACAACGCCGGCCTGCCCTACGACTCGCTCGATTTGCAAGCCCGCAAACTGAAACAGGTGACCTCGGCTCAGGTGCAGGAGGTGGCGCGCAAATATCTGGTGGAGGACAACCTCACCGTGAGCGTGCTCGACCCGCAACCGCTGGGCGATCGCAAGCCGGCGCCTCCGCCGCCTCCGGAACACCGTCGCTGAGGCACTGACCGATGGCGCCGAGACTCCCCGCACTCACCTGCCCGCGAAACGCCGCGTCGTGGGCATTGTTGTGCGCGCTGCTCGTTCCCCTGACCTGCGGGGCCGTGCTCCCGATCCAGAACTGGGAGGCCTCCACCGGAGCGCGCGTGTACTTCGTAGAAAGCCGCGATCTGCCCATGCTGGATGTGAGCGTGGAGTTCCCTGCCGGCTCCAGTCGCGACACTCGCGCAAGTTCCGGACTAGCCAGCCTCACGCTGCGGCTGATGCGCCTGGGCGCCAATGGCATGAACGAGGATGAGATCGCACGCAAGCTCGCCGACGTGGGTGCGAACATGAATCCCACCTTCGACGTGGACCGCGCCGGGTACTCCCTGCGCACGCTGTCGAGCGAAGCGGAACAGCACCAAGCGCTGCAGGTGCTGGCGCGTGTGCTGCAGGCACCGGCTTTCCCCGAGGCGGTGCTCGAGCGCGAGAAGGCGCGGGTGGTTGCCGGACTGAAAGAGTCCGATACCAAACCCGAAAGCATCGCCGCACGCACGTTCTTGACGCTGGTATTTGGCGATCATCCGTATGGGCTGCGCACTGCCGGCGAGCCCGACACGGTAGCGAAGCTCAGCCGTTCCGATCTGCTCGGTTTTTATCAGAGCCACTACAACGCGGACCGGGCGGTGGTGGCGATCATGGGTGACGTGACGCGCGCGCGCGCGGAGCAAATCGCCGAAGAGCTGACCGCCGCCCTGCCGCGCACGGCCGCTTCCCTGCCGCCTATTCCACCGGTGCCTGCGCTCGCCGCTGCGGTCGAGCGCGACATCGAGCACTCTTCGGCACAAGCTCATATCCTGCTCGGCCAGCCTGGCATGAAGCGCAGCGATCCCGACTATTTCCCGCTATGGGTGGGCAACTACATTCTCGGCGGCGGCGGGTTCAACTCGCGTCTCTCCCATCAGGTGCGGGAGAAGCGCGGGTTGTCGTACTCCGTTTACAGTTACTTCGCGCCTTTTCAACAAGCGGGGCCGTTTCAGATCGGGCTGCAGACGCGCGGCGACCAGGCGAAGGAAGCGCTGGCAGTGGTGCGTCAAGTGGTGTCCCAGTACGTCGCCGATGGCCCGACCGAGCAGGAGCTGGACGGTGCGAAACAGAATCTCCTCGGCGGCTTTGCGCTGCGCATCGACAGCAACCGCAAGATTCACGATTATCTCGGCGTGATCGGGTTCTACCGCCTGCCGTTGGATTACCTCGATACCTTTACCACCAAGGTGGAAGCCGTGACGCTCGACCAGATCCGCGATGCCTTCCGCCGCCGCATCCAGCCCGACCGCATGGCGACCGTTGTGGTGGGGGCGAAGGTGGCACAGTAGACGCTCGCGGAGCTCGGATGCGTCCGAATCCGAACCGCGTGCGCATCATCGGCGGGCAGTGGCGCAGCCGCCTGCTGCGGTTTCCGGACGCGCAAGGCCTGCGGCCCACACCGGACCGCGTCCGCGAGACTGTGTTCAACTGGCTGGGGCAGGACCTGACCGGCACGAACTGTCTCGACCTGTTTGCCGGCAGTGGCGCGCTGGGGTTCGAGGCCGCCTCGCGGGGAGCGAGTCGGGTGGTTCTGGTGGAGCGAGACCGGGTCGCGGCACAGGCGCTCCAGGCGAACGCTGCGACGCTGCAGGCGTCGGCGGTGGAAGTGGTTCGGGCGGATGCGCTAGCATTCCTGGCGCAGGATCAACGCGCATATGACGTAGTGTTCCTTGACCCGCCCTACTTGCTTTGGGAGCATTCGCGAGCGACACTGACCGCGTTGCTAGCAGGGCTCACAAAGCACTTGGCGCCCGGCGCCCGGGTCTACCTCGAATCCCCCGACTTTCCGGAGCTGGCGCTGGGGTGGCAAGCGCTAAAACGGGGCCGTGCAGGCGCGGTCCACTATCAGTTGCTCGAGGCGGAACCCACGTGAACAAAGCGGTCTATCCCGGCACTTTCGACCCCATCACGCGCGGCCACGAAGATCTGGTCCTGCGCGCGGCCCGGCTGTTCGACCACGTCGTTCTGGCGATCGCGGACAGCCCCTCGAAGCGCCCTTTCTTCAGTCTGGACGAGCGGGTGCAGATGGCCAAGGACTCCCTGGCCGGACATCCCAACGTCGAGGTGGTGGGGTTTGCCGGGCTGCTGATGGACTTTCTGCGCGAGCAGGGAGCGCGCATCATTCTGCGCGGCCTGCGCGCGGTGTCCGACTTCGAGTACGAGTTCCAGATGGCCGGCATGAACCGCAAGCTGTATCCCGACGTCGAAACCATATTCCTGACGCCGGGCGAGCAATACATGTTCGTGTCCGCCACCATGGTCCGCGAGATCGCCTCACTGGGAGGTGACGTGAGTCACTTCGTCAACCCCGTCATTCTTTCCCGCCTGCGCCGCATGCAGGGTCGCTGACATCGACACATGGCCCTGCTGATCACCGACGAGTGCATCAACTGCGACGTGTGCGAGCCCGAGTGTCCGAACGACGCTATCTCGCAAGGTGAGGACATCTACGTCATCGACCCGAAGCGCTGCACGGAGTGTGTGGGCCACTTCGCGCAGCCGCAGTGCGTCGAAGTGTGCCCGGTCGATTGCATCCCGCTAGGCCAACCCGAAACGCGCGAGCAGCTCGAGCTCAAATACCAGGCGCTGATGGCGGAGAAGCTGGTCAAGAGTGAGGGGTGATCCCCCTCACCCTGCCCTCTCCCCGGTAACGGGGGAGAGGGTGACTTTGACTCTTCACCTTTCAATCTTCACGTTTCTCACCGCTGACAACTCGGGCAATAGAACGCCGACCGCTGCCCGATGCGCACCGTCTTGATCGGCGTTCCACATTTCAGGCACTGCTCTCCTGCCCTTCCGTACACGAAGTAACTCTGCTGGAAGTAGCCCGGGCTGCCGTCGGCGTGAACGAAGTCGCGCAAGGTACTGCCGCCTGCTTCGATCGCCGCCCTCAGCGTGGCGCGGATCTCGTCGACCAGCCTCACATAGCGCGGCTGGCCGATACGTCCGGCGGCGCGAATGGGGTGAATACCGGCGCGGAACAGCGACTCGTTCGCGTAGATGTTACCCACACCGCATACGAGATGGTTGTCCATCAGGACGTTCTTGATCGCCGCCTTGCGTCCGCGCGTGCGCTCGAACAACCAGTCCGCGCTGAACTCGTTCTCGAGCGGCTCGGGAGCGAGCCCCTGCAGCAGCTTGTTGTCTCCGGGTTCGCCCGGCTGCCAAAGCACGGCGCCGAAACGCCGGGGGTCGTGCAGGCGCAACGCCCGCCCATTGTCGAGCACCAGGTCGACGTGGTCGTGCGGTCCTGGTGGCAGTTCCGCGGGTACTACGCGCAAGCTGCCGGACATGCCGAGATGGAAGATAAGCCAGGCGCCGCCGCAGTCCATCAACAGGTACTTGCTGCGCCGATCCAGCCTTGCGATCGTGCGGCCGGCGACCAGCTCGGGAAGCTTGCGCGGCACCGGCCAGCGCAGATTGCGGTTGCGCACGAGCGCGGTACGCATGCGCCTGCCTTGCAGGTGCGGCGTAAGGCCGAGCCGAGTGGTCTCGACCTCAGGAAGCTCCGGCACCTTCTTTGGCCTTCGCTGGTGTCGGCTGCAGCAAGCGCCGGCTCATCTCGCCGGAGAACTGGAATTGAAGCTTCTCATCGGGGCGAGCCAGGATCAGCTCGGGTTCCTTGCGGACCACCATGAAGACGACGCTCTTGCCGTCGGCCAGCTTAACCTGCACCGTCTCCGGCGTCGGCTTGCCGCTCCACGGCTGCGTGAGCAGGCTCGAGGCCAGGCGCCAGTCGTCGGCCCAGCGGTTGAGGTCGTCCTGGCTGGGCCGCTCTTTCTCCGCCGCCTCGGGGGACACGGTCCACTTGCCTTCCTTCTGCTCTACCCGGAAATTCTTGAAGGCGAAGCTCACCGGTTTTTCATCCTGGTTGAAGAGGCTGTGGCTCAGCAAGCGGTCGGCCCGGGTCGGGATCAAGGACAAGTAGTAGGTGGAAACCAGATAGACGCCATCGACCGTGGCGAGGTACTGGTCCTGGGTGAGAGGGTTCGTAGTGCCGAAGGAGAAGGCTTGCCCGTCGAAGGCAACTTTGAGCGCGGGCGGATCCAGGTCGAAACGCTTGAGATCGGTTGCCGCGAGCTTTTCCTTGCTCGAGGCGGACAGCAGATCGAGGATGCGCTGCACCTGGGTCTGGTCCGCGCGCGCCTCCAACGGCGACGTGAGGAACCAGGTCTCGCCCCGTTTTTCGAGCGTATAGCCGGCGCCATCCCGCGGCGTGACCTCGATCTTCTTGATGCTCGCCGCCGACAGCACGGACAGCTTGTGGCTCGGCTCCTTGGGCTGGTTGCCCTGATGCCACGCATACACAGCCAGGCCCACCACGCCGGCCAGCAGCAGCAGGTTGACGATCCAGGCGCGTTTCATCGCTGCTCCCGGTGCCGCATCACGGTCAGGCTTGGCGTCGTCGCCACCACACCATTGCGCCGGTGAACAGAAACGCGGCCGGCAGCAACAACAGGTACCCCACACCGATGACCGCGAGCCCGGTGCGCCCGAGGCTCGAGCTCGCTATCCACGCGCGCGCGCGGCTGCACGGTGATCAGGTTCTCGTCCTCCGCCAGCCAGTTGAGCATGTTGGTACCCAGATCGAGGTTGGACAGCAGACCGACGTACTGATTGGCCAGGAACTGGCTCGTGCCAACCACGACCACGCGCTGGGTCTTGTCCTTGACCTTGCGCTCGAGCGTCGCCGCGATGACGATGGGCCCGTGCACGTCGCGATCCTTGTCGAACCGCAGATCCTTGTCCAGGCTCCCCGTCTCTACCCATCCGCGCTGCGCCACTTCGACCAGTCGCGTGGTGCGCCAGTCGCCGTTCTCCGGCTTGGTCGCGATCTGCCGCGCGAAGGGAAACGCGGTATTGAAAGCGAAGTTTTCGGTGATCGGATGCACGCCGTAAGAGGCGGCCAGCGCGATGGTTGGCGCGATGCGCAGCTCAGCCGAAGTCGGATCCACCACCACGCCAGGTGTCAGCTGCAGCCCCAGGTACTCAGCCAGCGGCTGCAGGCCGCGTAGCGGCTCCTGGTCGATCAGCCACAGCAGGCTCCCGCCGCGCTCGAGGTAGCGTTTCAGCTTGTCCACCTCGCCCTTGAGCAGTTCCGCCCGCGGCGTGGCGATCACCAGGACGTTGGCATTGTCCGGCACGTCTTGCACCACCGCCAGATTCAGCGGCTGGAGGCGGAAGCCTTTGACGCCGAGCTGGCGGCCGAAATCGCCAAGATCGAAGTTGGTGCGCCCGTCCAGCCGGGGCTCACCGTGTCCGTCGAGGTAGACGATAGTCCGCTCCTGGCTTCGCGCCAGCCGCTGCAGCAGGTTGGCCATGCTCTGCTCGGTCAGGTTGGTCAGATGCTCGGTGCGCTTGCCGTACTCCACCACCAGTTCGCCGTTGCTGCGCACGTTGGCGGCCTGCGTCTCCTTGGGGTGCTCGCGCGGATCGACGTAACCCAAGGTCATATCGGGCTTGGCGCGCTGATAGGGCTCGACGAAATCGTGAATCAGCCGCCGGATGTCGCCGAGCTGCGCATCCTGAGTGGTGGAATAGGCGGTCACCTTGATCGGGCCGTCCATCTTTTTCAGCACATCCAGCGTGGCTCTGGACAACGTGTTGCGCTGGTTCTGCGGTGAGGTCCCACTGCATCTTGTTGTCCCGCAGCAGCCACACGATCAGAAATGCGGCCGCTACCAGCAGCACCGCGAAGATGCCGTTCTGGATCAACATCTGGACCTGGAGCCGCGCGCTGGCCTTCATGTGCGCAGGCGATCGGCGTCCAGGCGCCGGATGGAAAGCAACAGGAACAGCGCGATCAGCACCAGGTAATAGACCAGATCGTTCAGGGCTATCGTGCCCTTGGCGAAGGTGTCGTAGTGCTTGATGAGTGACAGCAAGTGCAGCGCGCTGTCGGGGTCGGTAGCCGAGATGTTCACCAGCCACAGTCCCAGCAGCACTCCGAACGTGCCTATGCCGGCCACCAGCGGGTGCGCAGTCAGGCAAGACAGGTACAGTCCGACGGCCGCAAAGCTGCCACACAGAAGCAACAGGCCGAGGACGTTCCCGGTCAGCAGCCCCACGTCGAGCTTGCCGCCGAAGTACAGCGACACCGCCATCAGCACCAGCAGGGCCACCGCCAGCGACAGGAAGGCGAGCAGTCCCACGAACTTGCCCAGCACGATCTGGGTGATAGACACCGGCGCGGACATCAGGAACGGCAGCGTCTGGTTGCGCCGCTCCTCGGCGATCAACCGCATCGACAACAACGGCACGATCATCAACAGCACGATGGTGCGCGGTGCCGAAGGTGGGGGCCACGACGATCTCCGTCAGTCCGGGTGCGCCCGGCATCGTGGCAATCTGCGGCTGCAGCTCAAGGAAACTCTGTAGCCGGCTCAGGAAAATCCAGGCCAGCACGAGCTGCAGGAACGCCAGGATGACCCAGGCGAGCGGCGACGTGAACAGGCGTCGCAGCTCCTTGCCGGCGATGGTCAAGATCATGCCGCCTCCGCGGTGGTCAGCTGCACGAACACGTCCTCCAGGCTCGCGGCCTCGGGAGCCAGATAGTGCAAACCCCAGTCGCGCTCGACGCTCGCGCGCACGATGGCTTCGGCCGGGTCCTGCCCCTCCTGCGGGAGGACGCGTACGAAACCGTCCACGGACGGCGGCGCTCGCGACGCCGGGCAATCGTTGCAGTTCTTCCATCGCCGGCGTACGGCGCAGCCCCACGCGCAGTGCCTGCCCCCCGCGGAAGCGGCGCAGGGCTTCGATGGTGTCGCTGTAGACGATCGCGCCTTTGTGCAGGATCTCGACGCGGTCGCAAATCGCCTCGACCTCTGGCAGGATGTGAGTCGACAGAATCACGCTGTGCTGGTCGCGCAGCTCTCGAATCAGTATACGGATCTCGCGGATCTGGTTCGGGTCCAATCCTACGGTGGGTTCGTCGAGGATGACCACATCGGGGTCATGGATGATGGCCTGGGCAATGCCGACGCGCTGCTGGTAGCCCTTGGACAACGTGCCGATCAGGTGGTCGGCAACATCCTCGACACCACAGCGCCGCCGGGCGCGCGTGACCGCTTCCTTGGTCTTATTCCGGGGAACGCGGTGCAGGCGTGCCGCAAAGAGCAGATACTCGTTGACGGTCAGCTCCTTGTAGAGGGGCGGGACCTCTGGCAGGTAACCGATGCGCGCCTTGGCGGCGGTCGGACGCTCCAGCAGGTCGACCCCGCAGATGCTGATGCTGCCGGTGCTGGGCGCCAGATTGCCAGTCAGCATCTGCATCGCAGTGGTCTTGCCCGGCGCCGTTGGGTCCGAGCAGCCCGAGCACCTCGCCGCGCCGCAGGGCGAGGTCGAGGCCGCGCACGGCACGATTGCTGCCGAAGCTGCGCGACAGCTCACGGGCCGAGACCGTCAGTTCGGCCGCCGGTGGGTCAGATGCGGATGGATCGGTCATTGCGTTTCAAGGGTAACGCGCGAAGTTGCAAAAGTCCGCAATGTGAATAACGCGCGTATTGACATTGTTTCAACATCGCCATTTACCACTTCGCGGCACGTCCGGACGGCAGAAAACTTGCTCTGAATGCCCCGAGGGTGGCTACCCTGAACGCGAAACGCAGCTCATGCAGGAGCACCGTCGGCCGCCGACTTCTCGCGCTGGGCTCAAGCCCGACTTGAGGCGCGCGGCAAATATACCTAAACTGGGCCGGAGATAGAAGCCGCCGGAAGCAGAACCATACGTTCGCCTGATCTGTCGGACCTGTTCCGACGGCGCGTGAGTATCGGTACCAGGACTTACCTGAAACTTAAAGCTTAGAGCCTCACAGCCAGGACCACATCATGTCGAAGGCGCAAGTTCTTCCCGCCGCTGCTGCTCTTCTCGCCCTGTGCGGCTGTGCTCAGCAGCCTACCGCCAGCGGGCCTTTGCCGCTTCCCATGACGCACACGGCGTCGGCGGACTGGAGCGGGCCACTGCACCCGGACGGGGCACTGGCACAGGCAGACGACGAAAGCGACCCCAGCAGCCTGGAGGAGCGGGCGCGCGCTATTTTCGGCAACGAGCCGATGCACGGCACGCTGCCGGACAACCAGCTGAACCAGGAGCTGCTGTTCAAGTTCCTCCTGTCGGAGATTGCCGCTCAGCGCGGGAATCTGCCGCTCGCGGCGCAGGGCTACATGGAGATGGCGAAGAGCTCGCGCGACCCGCGTCTCGCCAAGCGCGCGACCGAGATCGCGGCGTATGGCCGCCTGCAGAGCCAGGCCCTGGAGGCCGCGCGCCTCTGGCTGGAGCTGGACAAGAACAACCCGCAGGCCCGCCAGACACTGGCCGCGCTGCTGGTGAGCAGCAACAAGCTGTCGGAGGCCAAACCGCTGTTGGAAGCGATGATCACCGCCGACGGCAACGTGGCGGCGGGCTTCATGCAGCTGCACTCGATGCTGTCCAAGCATCCCGATCGCAATGCCGTGCTGACCATCACCAAAGAACTGGCCAAGGGCTACCCTCAGCTCCCCGAAGCTCACTTTGCCGTGGCGCAGGCTGCCTTCTCCGCCGGCAAGTACGACGTGGCCACCACCGAGATCAAGGAAGCGCTCAAGCTCAGACCGGACTGGGAGGTCGGGGCGCTGTTCAACGCCCAGATCCTGCAGCAACGCGAGTCCAATACCAAGGCGATCGAGTATCTGAGGGGGTTCCTGCAGGCCTATCCGAAGGCGCGGGAGGTGCGTGCGAACTATGCCCGCCTCCTCATCAACAACAAGCAGCTCAAAGAAGCCCGTGCAGAGTATCAGGTGCTGCTGGACGATCAACCGAACAACGCCGACATCGCGGTCACCATCGGGCTGCTGTCTTTGCAGATGAGCGACTTCGCAACCGCCGAGAAGTGGCTCAAGCGCGCGCTCGAGCTCAAGTACCGCGATCCGGATGCGGTGCGCTTTTATCTCGGCCAGGTCGCGGAAGAGACCAAGCGCTACGACGAGGCGATGAAATACTACGCCTCGGTCCAGGCCGGCGAGCAGTTCGTGCCGGCGCAGGCCCGTTATGCCTTCCTGCTGGGGCGGCAGAACAAGCTGGCGGAGGCGCGCGAGTATCTCCAGAACGTGCGTACCGCCAGCGACGAACAACGTGCCTTGCTGATCCAGGCCGAAGCGCAGCTTCTGCGTGAAGCCAAGAACTACCAGGAGTCCTACGATCTGCTCAACCAGGCGCTGGAGAAGCAGCCCGAGAACCTGGACCTGCTGTACGACTCCGCCATGGCGGCGGAGAAGCTGGATCGGATCGACGTGGTGGAAACGAACCTGCGCAAGCTCATCACGCTCAAGCCCGATCACGCCCAGGCTTACAACGCGCTCGGCTACACCCTCGCCGACCGCACCGATCGGCTGAAAGAAGCCAAGGGTTACATCGAGAAGGCCCTGAAGCTCTCGCCCGACGACCCTTTCATCCTCGACAGCATGGGCTGGGTGCTCTATCGGCTGGGTGATCAGAAGGAGGCGCTCGGGTATCTGCAGCGCGCCTACTCGCTGCGCCCGGATCCGGAAATCGCGGCCCACATCGGCGAGGTGATGTGGACGCGCGGGCAGCAGCAGGACGCCGAAAAGATCTGGCGTGACGCCTCCAGGGACAACCCGGACAACGAGATGCTGCAGGCGACCATGAAGCGCTTTCTGCGCTGATTGTGACCGTCGCCGCCGCCGAGAACCTGGCTCCAGCAGGTCGTCCCCTCGGGCAGGCGTTCGCGGAAGTCCCGCGCGCAAACAACGCACTCGCGTCCTGCTTTCTCAATCCACTGCTGGTCCTGTTGTGCGGGTTCTTGCTCTGCGCGTGCAGCACGCTCACGCGCGCGCCCGTCGTCGATCCGGCACGAGTCAATGCCTTCGATCTCGCCGGGCGGGTCAATGTCCGCGTCGAAAGCAAAGCCTACCCCGGCCGCATCCACTGGCAACACTCGCCGGGCGCCGACGAAGTCTGGCTGTACTCGCCGATAGGCTCGGCGGTGGCGCGCATGCGGCAGGATGCTTCCGGCGCGTTGCTCGTTACCTCGGATGGCAAGGAGTACCGGGCCGACGATCTCCAGCTGCTGTCGCGCAAGGTACTCGGCTGGGACCTGCCGCTGGACGGCCTGCAGTACTGGGTGCGCGGCCTCGAGTGGCCGGCGCTGGCCCCCGGCCCGCGGGATGATGACGACAAGGGCAGGCCCAAGCTGCTGAAACAGGGCGACTGGCAGGTCGCCTATCTGGACTGGTCACCTGCGGGCGTGTCGGGTCTGCCTTCCAAGCTCGATCTTACGGGCACCGGCTTGCGCGTGCGGCTGGTGATCGACGAGTGGAAGATCGATGGGCTCGACCCCTGAACTGATCTGTCCGGCACCGGCCAAGCTCAATCTCTTTCTGCTGGTCACCGGGCGTCGGCCCGACGGCTATCACACGCTGCAGACCTTGTTCCGCTTCATCGATCGTGCCGACCGCCTCACGTTTCGACTGCGGAGCGACGGTCAGGTCCGGCGCATCACCGACTTGCCGGGCGTCGAAGCGGAACACGATCTCAGCGTGCGGGCCGCGCGTCTGCTGCAGGAGCGCGACCGGTTGTCGGCTCGGTGTCGATCTGGCGCTCGAGAAGAACCTTCCGCTCGGCGGCGGGCTCGGCGGCGGCAGCTCGGACGCGGCCACAACGCTGCTGGCGTTGAATCGCCTCTGGAACTTGCGGCTGCCGCGTGCTGACCTGCAGCAGCTGGGGTTGAAGCTGGGCGCCGACGTGCCGGTGTTCATATTCGGGCGCAACGCCTTCGCCGAGGGCATCGGCGAGCGGCTTCAGGCAGTCGCACTACCCCCGGCCTGGTACCTCGTCTTGGTGCCGCCGGTGGACGTTTCCACCGCGAGCGTGTTCGCCGATCCTGCATTGACACGCTCTACCACACCGGTCACAATACGCGCCTTTTCAGAGGGATGCGATCCTTCCGACCCGCTCTGGCGGAACGATCTGGAGGCGGTGGTGTGCCGCCGTTACGTGCAAGTCGCCGATCATTTGCAGTGGCTGCGGCAGTTTGGCCCGGCGGCGCTCACTGGATCGGGAGCATGTGTGTTCTGCCCTTTCGACTCCGAGACGGTTGCACGGTCCGTCCTGGAACAGCTACCCGTCGGGATGCAGGGATTCGTTGCCGAGGGACTACCCCAGCACCCGCTGCTGGACTGGGCGCAGTAGACTCTCTGCAGGGGAGGTCGGGGCCGGAGAAATTTCTGGGGAGTCGCCAAGTGGTAAGGCACTGGATTTTGATTCCAGCATTCGTAGGTTCGATCCCTACCTCCCCAGCCAGTGCAGGACAGGAGCCGGGGACCGAGAACCAGTGGAACGGCAGCCGCTGAGGGGTTCTCGCGGCTGTTCTTGTTTTTGCGAGATCTGTAACTGAATGCTACGTAGCGCCTACTCCCGCCGCTGATCCCTGCCCCCAAGTTCCTCGCCGCCATGGCCTACGATAACCTGATGGTGTTCACCGGCAACGCTCACCCGAAGCTTGCCGAGGACGTAGTCAGACATCTCAACATCCATCTCGGCCGCGCCATCGTCGGGCGCTTCAGCGATGGCGAGGTGATGGTCGAGCTGCTGGAGAACGTCCGCGGCAAAGACGTGTTCGTGCTGCAGTCGACCTGCATGCCGACCAACGACAACCTGATGGAAATCCTGTTGATGGTCGATGCGCTGAAGCGCTCCTCGGCCGGACGCATCACGGCGGCCATTCCCTACTTCGGCTATGGGCGGCAGGACCGTCGTCCACGCTCGGCGCGCGTGGCCATCAGCGCCAAGGTGGTCGCCAACATGATGGCGGCGGTGGGAGTGGACCGGTTGCTCACCATGGATCTGCACTCCGATCAGATCCAGGGCTTCTTCGACATCGCGGTGGACAACGTCTATGCCGCGCCGATCCTGCTGGGCGACGTGTGGAAGCACGGCTACCAGAACCTGGTCGTGGTGTCGCCCGACGTGGGCGGTGTGGTGCGCGCCCGGGCGCTCGCCAAACGGCTGGAATCCGACCTGGCGATCATCGACAAGCGGCGCCCGCGCCCCAACGTCGCCACCGTGATGAACATCATCGGTGAAGTCAAAGGCCGCACCTGCGTGATAATGGACGACATGGTAGATACGGCCAACACGCTGGTCGAAGCCGCCATTGCATTGAAGGAGAAAGGCGCCGAGCAGGTGCTGGCCTACTGTACACACCCGATTCTGTCCGGATCGGCGGTGCAGCGGATAGAGAATTCGGTGATCGACGAGCTGGTGGTAACCGACACCATTCCGCTGCGCGATGAGGCGCGGGCGTGCAAGAAGATCCGCCAGCTCTCGGTGGCGGAACTGCTGGCCGAGACGATGCTGCGGATCAGCAACGAGGAGTCGGTCAGCTCGTTGTTCATGGAGTAGCGGGACAAGAGGATTTTCAACCCCGTCATCTGGTCGCGGATGGCGTTTTTCTGGAGACAAACATGGCGATCGAAGTCAATGCAACACCGCGCGCCACGCAAGGCAAAGGTGCGAGCCGCCGCCTGCGTCACGAAGCGCGCGTGCCCGGCATCCTCTACGGAGGGGGCAAGCCGGCGCAGAACATCGAGCTCGACCACAAGGAGCTTGCGCTCAACCTCAAGCAGGAGGCCTTTCACGCCTCGATCCTGACCTTGAGCCTGCAAGGTGAGAAGCAGCAGGTTCTCCTGCGGGACGTCCAGATGCACCCGTGGCGGGCCGCGGTCATGCACGTCGATTTTCAGCGCGTGGCCAAGGACAAGAAGATCCACATGAAAGTGCCGCTGCACTTCATCAATGCAGAGATCGCGCCCGGAGTGAAGACCGGGGGTGGAACGGTCAACCACGTGCTGAGCGAGCTGGATGTCATCTGTCTCCCGGACGACCTGCCCAACTACATCGAGGTGGATCTGGCCAATCTGCAAATGGGCCACTCCATCCACCTGTCGGAGCTGACGCTGCCCGCGGGCGTAGAGTCTTCGCAGTTGCGCGGTGGTGCCGACGCGGTGGTGGCGAACATCCCGGTGCCGCGTGCCGAGGTCGAGCCGGAGCCGGAAGCGGCAGTTGCGGTCGATGCAGCCGCCGCGGCCGCTGCGACTGCGGCTGCACCCGCCGCCGAGGAGAAGAAGCCCGAGGAAAAGGAAAAGAAGGGCGACAAGGACAAGAGATAATCCCGGGACGAGATTTACTCTGCACAGCCGGGCCCGCTCGGTCCTCGTGGTCGGGCGGGCCTTGTTGTCTGGATGTGGACAGATCCTGTTGCGAGGCACGCGATGAGACTGGTGGTCGGGCTCGGCAACCCGGGGCGCGAGTATGAGGCGACGCGACACAACGCCGGTTTCTGGTGGGTCGAGAATCTCGCCGACGCGCAGCGCGTGCGCCTGCAGCCCGAGCCCAAGTTCTTTGGCCGTGTCGGGCGCCTGGCTTCCGGTCCCTACGACGCCTGGCTGTTGTTGCCGCAGACTTTCGTGAACGCCAGCGGCCGGGCTGTCCAGGCTCTGGCTACGTTCTACAAGATCGAGCCCGATGAGATCTTGATCGTGCATGACGAGCTCGACCTCGAGCCGGGCACGGCGCGGCTCAAGAAGGGCGGCGGAGTCGCGGGGCACAACGGCTTGAAGGACATCGCCGCGAGACTCGGCCCCGACTTCTGGCGACTGCGCATCGGCGTCGGCCATCCAGGCGAGCGCACCGAGGTGATCAACTACGTGCTCCACCCTCCACGGCAGGAAGAGACCGGTCTCATCTCCGGCGCGATCGAGCGCAGCCTGGAAGTCTGGCCGCTGATCCAGGCGGGCGAGATGGAGAAGGCCATGCACCGGCTGCATACCCAGCCCAAAGATTGAATGTGGAAGCGTTTAGACAAGGCGAGAAATGAGCCTCAAATGCGGCATCGTAGGACTCCCCAACGTGGGCAAGTCGACCCTGTTCAACGCGCTGACCAAGGCGGGCATCGCGGCGGAGAACTATCCGTTCTGCACCATCGAACCCAATGTGGGGATCGTTGAAGTGCCCGACCCGCGCCTGGCCAAACTGGCCGAGATCGCCAAGCCACAGAAAGTGATCCCGGCCATCGTTGAGTTCGTCGACATCGCCGGCCTGGTCGCCGGCGCATCCAAAGGCGAAGGGCTGGGCAACCAGTTTCTGGCCAATATCCGCGAGACCGACGCCATCGCCCACGTGGTGCGCTGCTTTGTGGACGAGAACGTGATCCATGTGGCGGGCAAAATCGATCCGGTGTCCGACATTGAGACCATCAACACGGAGCTGGCGCTGGCGGATCTGGCGACGGTGGAGAAGCAGCTCGCCAAGTATATGAAGGTCGCGAAAGCCGGCGGCGACAAGGAGGCGCAGCGCATCGTCGCCGTGCTGGAGAAGGTGCAGGTTGCGCTGAACCAGGCAAAGCCCGCGCGCACGGTGGACCTGTATGCGGAGGAGCGCGAGGTGCTGAATCCGTTTTTCCTGCTGACGATGAAGCCCACCATGTACGTGGCCAACGTCAACGAGACCGGGTTTACCAACAACCCATTGCTCGAGCGCGTGCAGGAGCATGCGCGTAAGGAAGGTTCGCCGGTGGTAGCGATCTGCGCGGCGCTCGAGGCGCAGATCGCCGATCTGTCCGACGAAGACAAGCACGTCTTCCTCGCCGACATGGGACTGGAAGAACCGGGGCTCAACCGGCTGATCCGCACCGGCTACGAGCTGCTGGGCCTGGAGACCTACTTCACCGCGGGCCCGAAGGAAGTGCGGGCGTGGACCATCCACAGGGGCGACACCGCGCCGAAGGCCGCGGGCGTTATTCACACGGATTTCGAAAAAGGGTTCATCCGCGCCGAGGTCATCCCGTTCGACGATTACGTCGCGTTGAAGGGTGAGCAGGGGTCCAAGGAGGCGGGCAAGATGCGGGTGGAAGGGAAGGAGTACGTGATGCACGACGGGGACGTGGTGCATTTCCGCTTCAACGTGTGATATGACGTGATATTACGTCGCGCGCGTCAGCTCGGTCGAAAAGGAAAGATCGGAGTGGCGCGCGACGCAATATCTGCGTGGATTGAAGCGGCGCAAACGGCGCGCCGCTTAATCCACGCGGGGGACGCCAGTGAATCGACGAGTTCAGCCTCAGACGCCCTTGCGCTCCAGTAGCGCCTTCAACTCGTTGAGTTCCGACAACTTGAGGTCGGAGACGGCCCAGAAGGTCATCCTGTCTTGCGTCCATTCGACGCCGTTGTAGCCGTTGACCGCGACCGTTGTGATCGGCGGCGTCTGGCCTCGCTGCGGCGGGCCAGATGAATACATTTATCCGGTGTTGCCGGCGTTGGTAAACGAGCGCAGCGACCGCTCTTCCGCCGACGTAATCCAGACGCCCGCCGACCAGCGGGAAACCTTCGGTTGCCAGGTCGTGGACCGGGGGCGAGAAGTCGAGCTTGCCGCTGAACCAGGGTTTGACCGTATGCTGATCCGTACTGGCAACGTCGGCCAGATGGTTTTCCATCAGCGAGCGGATGTGGCTCGCTACCACCTGCTGCGCGATCTGATCCCCGCCCGCGGGTAGTCCGATAGCCAGCGTGACCGCCATAGCCAGCAGCGCGGCCGTCGCCAGGGATGCGCCAAATCCCCACCACGGCAGGACCACGCCGCGAGAGGCCGGCGGTCGGTCGCGCTTCAGATTGCTACTGATGCGCTGCCTCAGCGAGTCTGGTGCGGCGTAATAGCTCGCCTGATCTCTCACCGCTGCACGCAAAGCGCGCAACTCATCGCGCGCGGCGCTGCATACCTCGCAACCGGCGACGTGCTCGTGCAGCGCGCGACGGCTCGGTGTGTCGAGCTCGCCGTCCTGCTCGCGCTCCAATCCTTCCTGCGCGTCTCGACAGTCCATTTCATCCCTCCGCGCCGGCGAGGTATTGCGCCAGCAGCTTGCGCCCACGCGACAGTCGCGACATCACCGTTCCCATCGGTACGGCGACGACCTCGGCTACCTCTTTGTAGGACAGGTCCTCCAGCTCGCGCAGGATCACCACTTCTCTGAACTCCAGCGGGAGTCTGGCCAGAGCACGGTCGACCCGCTCCTTGTCGGCCTTGCGCATCAGCGCGGTGACAGGATCCTGGTCGGAGTTGCCCGCATTGCCCCAGAGCGGGATGCCGGTCCCCGGTTCGTCCTCGATGTCGGCGCGCAATTCTTCTTCGTCGCGGCGCTTGAGCGAAGTGAAGAACGTGTTGCGCACGATGGCGAGCAGCCAGGGCCTGGCGTCGTCTCCGCGGAATCCATCGAAGAAGCGCAGGGCCCGCACGAAGGCGTCCTGCACGATGTCTTCGGCCTTCCGCGGATCGCGCGCGAGCCAGCGAGCCAGGTTATAGGCGGCGTCGAGGTGCGGCAGGACGAGCCGATCGAAGCGGCTGGAGCGACTCTCGGTCTCAGAACTGGCGATGAACCCCAACACCATCCTCCTTGCTCCTCTCCTTTGTGCTGGCGATGGCGTGGCCCGCCGAGCGTTTTGGGCGAACGCAGACGCATGCAGGTCTATACCCGGATTCGCTCAGTTTTATTCCCGGCCATCGTGGGAATAAAACAAGTGTGTCTACGGGTATTGCCGTCGAGGCCTTCCATGGTGGAGGGCCAGCATCGGACAAGAGGAAATCATGGTGGAAACAAAACGGGACAGACGGCAGTTCCTCAAACTGGCCGGGTTGGGCGGTGTGGTGTTTGCCTCGGGCCTTCCAGGTTGGGCGGAGGCGGCTCGGCGTGTGGGTACGGTAGCGGAGGATTTCTACTTTGCGCAATTGTCGGATACGCACTGGGGATTCAGCGACCCGGCCATCAACCCCGACGCGGAGGGAACGCTGCGCAAAGCGGTGGAGGCGGTGAATGCTCTGGAGGATCAACCGGATTTCGTGGTGTTCACAGGCGACCTGACTCATACCACGGACGACCCGGTGGAACGCAGGAAGCGGTTGTCGCAGTTCAGGGAAATTGCCGCGGGACTCAAGGCGAAGGACGTGAAGTTCATGCCCGGCGAGCACGATGCCTCGCTGGATCGCGGCAAGGCGTTCGGCGAGTTCTTCGGGGCTACCCACTACACCTTCGAGCACAAGGGTGTTCAGTTCATCGCGCTGGACAACGTGTCGGACCCGGCTGCGCTCATCGGCGACGATCAACTCCAATGGCTGGCATCGGTTCTGGCGAAGCTCGATAAGCGCCAGCCCATCGCGGTGCTCACTCATCGCCCGTTGTTCGACCTGTTCCCGCAATGGGATTGGGCGACGCGCGATGGCGTCAAGGCGATCGAGCTGCTGACGCCATACAGCAACGTCACGGTGTTTTACGGGCATATCCACCAGGAGCATCACTTCGTCACCGGGCACATTGCCCATCATTCCGCCAAGTCGCTGATGTTTCCGCTTCCGGCGCCCGGTTCGGTGCCCAAGCGCAAGCCTATACCCTGGGACGCCGCCGCACCTTACAGAGGTCTCGGTTTCCGGGAGGTGGATGCGGAGATGAAGGAAGCCCGCTTCGTCATCGCCGAGCGGCCGGTGGTAAGGGGGTAGGGCGATGCAATCGATCCGAAAATATCTGCGCCGTGCGCTGCCAATGCTACTGCTGCCGGGCGTCGTCTCTGCAACGCTCTATGTCGTCATGGCCGTCACGCGCGATGTGCATGGTGCAGCGGAGAAAGTCGTGCCACTCACCGTCAAACGCTTCGAATACTCACCCAGACAGGTCAGGCTCGAACAAGGCGTGCCGGTGGTGTTCGAGATCACTTCGCTCGACGTGCCGCACGGGTTCAATGTTCCCGACTTGGGAGTGCGCGCCGATGTGATCCCCGGCAGAGTGACACGCGTGCGTCTGGTGCCCGACCGCGTCGGCACTTTCATCTTCCGCTGCGACATCTTCTGCGGGGCCGGTCACGAGGATCTCGAGGGCGAGATCGTTGTGACGCAGTGAGCCGGAGCTACGGGCCGACGTTGCGTTCAGGCAACAGAGTGCAGCAACACGGGGGAGGTCGAGCCGAAACCCAGCCTCCCTCGGGTCCAAATGCTACTGCTTCGGGTCGATGCGGCCGTACACGCCATGCCCTTCGTCGTCGGGCCCGGCGGTGAAGAACAGCGTATCGGTAGGCTGATTGAGGACACCGTTGCCGAAGCTGAGTCCCCAAAGCCCGTCGAGCTTCAGCGCACGGCCGTTCTTCCTCTGCAGGGTTCCGACGAAGAAACCGGTGGCGATATCGAAGGCGTGGATCTTTCCGTCCCCGAAGTTGCCGACCAGCAACCGGTTGCCGAACTGTCCGAAGCTGGCGGGAGACACGGCCAGTCCCCAGGGCGCGTTGAGAGGCCAACCCGATGTAAATCGACGGACCAAGCACCCATCCGCGTCGAATACGAGGATCAGCCCGAGGCCCGGACCACTCACGTCGTCCTCGCCCTCCTTGTCCTGCTTGGCGTACGTGACGTACAGGTCGCCGTGGATGTTCTGGATGCCGAAGGGCGCGAAGTGGCGCGGCAGGTCGGCCGAGAAGGAGCATTTCAGCTTGCCAGCTGCGAGCGCATCCTGGAAGGTGGTGTCGAAGACGTTGATCTTCCCGCCGTGGAAGTCGGTGGCATAAAGGAAGTTGGCGGTGCCGTTGGCCGCCAACGCCAGGCCCTTGTATATCGCCCCTGCTCTGCTGGCTACCTTCTGCGCCTGCGTTAGGTTGACATTCGGCGACCACGCGGAAATGACACCCGCCTCCGAGGAAAAAATGAACGGGGCGGCCTGCGTGTTGACTTTGAAGTCCATCGTGCCGTTGTATACGATGCCGGTGGGTGCGCCGTCAGGGATCGTGACCACCAGCGGTGTACCGGGCGGCGAAATGGTGCCATTGCCGTCGTACAGCGTCGACTTGCCAGTCCCGTTGTCCGCGATCCACACGAAGGCGTTCGGGTTGAAGGCGATCCCCCAGGGATTGACGAGGTTGGGATCGGTCGTGGCCGGCGGCTGCTTGGTATCTGTCACCAGGATAGTGACTTCGAAACCGCCATGCGCGATCGCCTCGAGCGGCACTGTGACCGCCGCGGCGAACGCCATTCCGATGAGAGTTGGTGTGCTGAGCTTCATCGCTCTTCTCCAGATCAAGATCGTTGCTCAATGACGACCGGGGACCGGCCACGTGAACGAGCGGCCGAACGCCGCCGGCAGCACATCTGGTGCGGCCGGGCATGAACGCTGCCAGACCGTTAATACCGTGCCGGCAAGGTTGAGTTCATCCGATGGAGAATGGACTTGAAGGACAGCCGACCGCGGCGACAAAGACGAACAGCGGGCCGGTCAGATGACTGCGGTGCGAAAGGGTGTCAACTACGCAGACGCGTGAGAGTGCGGAGAAAGCGGTGCGAAGAATGGTTCATTCGCGCTTTGTGCGTTCTCTTGTCTGCGTGCTTTGGACTCGATGTTTACCGCCGTCGGCCGCCGAGCAGGCCGCCCAGCACGCCGCGCAGCAGTTCGCGGCCGGCTTGCGATGCTACCGCGCGCGCGGCGCTCTTGGCCGCGGCCTCCAGGACGCCTTCTCGATGTCCGCCGCGCGGTCCGGTGGAGCCCAGGAGTATGTTTCCCAGCACACTGGTCACGCTGCCGCCACTCCCGGCGGTGGTGGGCTGTGGCTGGCCTGGTGCCGAGCCCGGCGCCGGCTTGCCCGCGCTGTTGCGCAGCCGCCGCAAGCTTCTCGTAAGCCGACTCGCGATCCACGGTCTGCTCGTAGTGGCCGTAGACCAGCGAGGATTTGATCGCTTGTTCGCGTTCCTGCGGCGTGGCCGGTCCGATACGGCTCGCGGGCGGAAGAATCCAGGCGCGCTCCACGATCGTCGGCGTGCCTTTGGCGTCCAGGAAGGAGACCAGCGCCTCGCCTACACCCAACTCGGTGATGACCTTCTCGGTATTCAGCTCCGGGTTGGCGCGCATGGTGGTGGCGGCGGTCTGCACCGCCTTCTGATCGCGCGGCGTGAACGCGCGCAGCGCGTGCTGCACGCGGTTGCCCAGTTGGCCCAGCACGGTGTCGGGGATGTCCAGCGGGTTCTGGCGTCACGAAGTAGACGCCGACGCCCTTGGAGCGGATCAGGCGCACCACCTGTTCGATCTTGTCCAGCAGCGCCTTGGGTGCGTCGGTGAACAGCAGGTGCGCTTCGTCGAAGAAGAACACCAGCTTGGGTTTGTCCGGGTCGCCCACCTCCGGCAGAGACTGCGTACAGCTCGGACAGCATCCACAGCAGGAAGGTGGCGTAGATCCGCGGCTGCTGCATCAGCTTGTCGGCCGCCAGGATGTTGATCACACCGCGCCCCTTGTCGGTCTGCATCAGGTCGGCCACGTTGAGCGCGGGCTCGCCGAAGAATTTGTCCCCGCCCTGCTGCTCGAGCGTCAGCAGCCCGCGCTGGATGGCGCCGATGCTTGCGGCCGAGACATTGCCGTACTGCGTGGTGAATTGCTTGGCGTTGTCGCCGATGAACTGCAGCGCCGCGCGCAGATCCTTGAGGTCGAGCAGCAGCAGGCCGTTGTCGTCGCAGACCTTGAACACCAGCGTGAGCACGCCTTCCTGGGTGTCGTTCAGATCGAGCATGCGCGACAGCAGCAACGGTCCCAGCTCGGACACGGTGCCGCGCACCGGGCTGCCCTGCTCGCCGAACACGTCCCAGAAGGTCACCGGACAGCCGGCGAACTCGGGCGCGGGCAGCTTGAGCGAGTCCAGCCGTTCCTTCAGCTTCGGATTCATCTGCCCCGGCTGGCTGATGCCGGACAGGTCGCCCTTCACATCGGCCATGAACACCGGCACGCCGATGGCGCTGAAGCTTTCGGCCATCCTCTGCAGGGTCACGGTCTTGCCGGTGCCGGTGGCCCCGGTGATCAAGCCGTGGCGGTTGGCCATCTCCGGGCAGAAGAACGATTTCCTGCTTGCTCCTGGCGATCAGAAGTGGCTGCGGCATGAGGCGGCTCCCGGGTGGCTATGCTAAGATCCTGCGATTATATCCGGCAGGCGCGGCGCTACTGTCGTGCCGTTTCGAGTGCTCTCCGGTTCCCGGGTGGACGTATCTCCGAAGTCTCTCTCGAAGAAGGGCGCCCGCGCTCGAGGCGCGGCGCATCTCGGCCATGGCAGGTCATAGCAAGTGGGCCAACATCAAGCACAAGAAGGCCGCGCAGGACGCGAAGCGGGGCAAGATGTTCACCCGCCTCATCAAGGAGATCACCGTTGCGTCGCGGCTGGGCGGCCCGGATTCCGGGACCAATCCGCGCCTGCGGCTGGCGGTGGACAAGGCCTACGAGTCCAACATGCCCAAGGAGAACGTCGAGCGCGCCATCAAGCGCGGCAGCGGTGACCTGGAGGGCGTGAACTACGAAGAGGTGCGCTACGAGGGCTACGGCATCGGGGGCGCCGCGGTCATGGTGGACTGCATGACCGACAACAAGACGCGCACTGTGGCCGATGTGCGCCACGCCTTCGCCAAGCACGGCGGCAACCTCGGCACCGACGGCTCGGTGGCGTTTCTGTTCAAGCACTGCGGCCAGCTCGTATTCGCCCCCGGCACCAGCGAAGATCAAGGTGATGGAAGCGGCGATCGAAGCCGGCGCCGAGGACGTCGTCGGCAACGACGACGGCAGCATCGAGGTGCATCACCGCGCCCGCCGATTTCCTGGCCGTGAAAGACGCGCTGGAGCGAGCCGGCCTCAAGCCGGAGCTGGCCGAGATCACCATGAAGCCGACCACCGAGAACGTGCTCGACGGGCGAGGACGCGGCCAAGATGCAGAAGCTGCTGGATGCGCTCGAGGCCCTGGACGATGTCCAGGACGTCTACACCACCGCGGTCCTGGAGCAGTGAGACTGCCGCTCGCATGACAGCCAGGGTGCTTTCCGCCACACCGACGTCGCGGGAGAGCGCCTCGAGGCTGTGCATTCGCATCCTGGGAATCGACCCGGGCCTGCGCATCACCGGGTTCGGCCTGATCGACCGCACCGGCCAGAAGCTCGTGCTACGTCACCAGCGGCGTCGATCCGCACGCCGGATGCGGAGCTGCCCGAGCGCCTCAAGGCGATCCTGGAAAGTCTCAATGCAGTCATCGCCGAACATCGGCCGGCGCAAGTTGCGGTGGAAAAGGTGTTCGTCAACGTCAACCCGACCTCGACCCTGTTGCTGGGCCAGGCCCGCGGCGCCGCGATCTGCGCCGCCGTGGCGTGCGGATTGCCGGTGTCGGAGTACACCGCGCTGCAGGTGAAGCAGGCGGTCGTGGGCAACGGTCACGCCGCCAAGGAGCAGGTGCAGGACATGGTGCGCCGGCTGCTCGCACTACCGGGCGAGCCGAGCGCGGATGCGGCCGATGCGCTGGCCTGTGCCATCTGCCACGCCCACGGTGGCCAAGGGCTGGGCAAGCTGGCCACCGCCGGTTATCGCATGCGCAACGGGAGGCTGGTTTGATCGGGCGGCTGGCCGGAACCATTCTGGAGAAGCATCCGCCGCTGGTGCTGGTGGACGTGCAGGGCGTGGCCTACGAGGTGGACGTGCCGATGAGCACCTTCTATCAGCTCCCTGCCACCGGTGCGAAGGTCGTGCTGCACACCCACCTGGTGGTGCGGGAGGACGCGCACCTGCTGTTCGGCTTCGCCACCGACGGCGAGCGCCAGGCCTTCCGCCAGCTGCTCAAGATCAGCGGGATCGGCGCGCGCACCGCGCTGTCCCTGTTGTCGGGGCTGACGGTGGAGGAGCTGCACCACGCGGTGGCGAACCAGGACAGCGCGCGGCTCATCAAGATCCCCGGCATCGGCCGCAAGACCGCCGAGCGCTTGTTGCTGGAATTGCGCGACAAGCTGGAGACGATGATGGGCAGCCGGACGGTGGGCTCCATCGAATCGTCACGCGGCGACGCGCTCAACGCCCTCATTACCCTGGGGTACAGCGAGAAGGAGGCGAAGGCGGCGCTGAGCAGGGTCGATCCCGCGCTGTCCATCCCCGAAGCCATCCGGCAGGCGCTCAAGCTGCTGTCGAAGGTGGCCTGAGACAACATTCCCGTACTTGCCCGTTGCAGGAGATCTAGTTTGACGATGAACCTACCGCTGCGCCTGCTGGCGGCGATCGTGGTGGCGTCTGCGCTGCTGCCGGCAGCCCGCGCAGCCGACGATCAGGCCGAGCAGGAGCGCAACAAGAAGGACGCGGTCGACCGGGTAGTGGAGAGCCACGACTTCACCATGGTGCTGGCGGCCGGCCGCCTCTATCTGAAGCAGAGTGCGATCAAGTCGGCGCAACGGCTGCTCGGGCAATGGGGCCGGGACGCCGGACTGGGCCTGGCCTGGAACGAGGACGCAGCGCAGTTCCAGCAGGCGCAGGCCGTGCTGCTCGATCGCGCGGGCGCTCTCGCAGCGCGACGCTTCGAGCAGACGACGTGGATCAAGGAGACCTGGTCTCAATACGTTGCCGGGCAGTTCAACGGTGAGGAAGCCGACGTTATCGCCACCCACTTCCAGACCGAGGGCGGCCAGTTGCAGCGTAAGCTGCTGGACTGGTATCTCGGGGAGATGGTCATGTTCAACTACGCTTTTACCGACCGCCTCGACTACAACCTGCGGGGGTCGGAGCCGGAACTGCTCGCGCTGCAGAAGGCCGCTCAACAGCGCATCCCGGTCGAGGATATCGAGTTCGTCAGCAAATATCCTGAGACCCTCAATTTCGTGTCCCGCGGCGCCGGGCTCAAGTACGCGAAGATGCTGGCGATCCCGCTCACCGGCGCGCTCATCCGGCACATCGACGCGGTGTCGCGCGAGATAGAGGCCGATATGAGCGGCCGGCGCCAAGAGGTCCAGCCGTACCTGGATGCCTTCAAGGCCCGCTAGCCACTTCCTCCGCTTCCAGTCACCCGGTGAAGCCCTCTGCGGGGTAGGCTGAGATGCTATGATTCGGATGGTTTTTTCCGGGTCACGCAGCTCGCAGACTATGTCGATTCTCCGTCTCGCCGCCGTCACCGCGCTTGGCGCCGTCGCGTTTGCCGTGCACGCCCCGTCCGCCTTGTGCGCAGCCGACGCGCTGAAGGACGAAGCCGTAGCCCGTCTGGCCGCGAGTCACGATCCCGCCATCCCGATCGCCATCGGGCGCGTGTACGTCAAGCAGGCCGGTCTGGAGTCTGCACGCGCGCTCCTGGCGGAACGCGGTAAGGCCGCCGGCCTGAACGCAGGCTGGGGTCCAGGGGCGCCCGAATGGCAGGCTGCGGAGGTGCCGTTGACTGGAATCATCGATGGCATCATCGCGCGCCAGGTCGACGACCCGGCGTGGTTCCGGGAAGCCTGGGGACGCGAAGCCGCGCGGGTCCTGAACGCCGAGGAAGCGGACGAGATCGCCACGCACTTCTCGTCCGACGGCGGCAGGCAGCAGCGCGCAGTGATCGAGCTGCTGCTGGTGGGCGAGACGCTGATCGCCAACTACACCTTCACCGACCGCATCCGCTACGGCGTCAAGGGCTCCGAGCACGAGATGGAGCAGTTGCAAAGCGTCTGGTGGGTCACCGATCACACCAAGATCTACGACTTCACGCCCTATCCGAATGCGATGCGGTTCGCGACTCAGGATCCGGGAGTGAAGTATTCCAAGATGCTCGCGATCCAGGGCATCGATGCGCTCAGGCAGCACTACGACGCGGTGGTGAAGGAGATAGCCGGTGCGCTGCGAAACGCCCAGAGCGAGATCGATCCCTACATCGCGCAGTACCGCAGGCGGACGGGCGGCAACTGAAGCTGTGACCAACTCAACCACGCAAGAATCCGTTCATGCACCCGCTTCGTCGCGCGCTGCAAGGAGCGTCGCTCGCCCTCGTCCTGATCGCGCTGCTCACCACTCCGGCACTGGCGTCCAAGACCGACAAGATCGACGAGCTGGTCGGCCTGCACGATCTCAAGACCGCGGTCGCCATCGGCAACTACTATCTGAAGCAGCGGACCCTGCTCGCAGTGCGCAGCCAGCTCGCGGACATCGGCAAGGAGCAGAACCTGGGGCCGGACTGGAATCCGTCCAACCGCTACTGGAAGCAGGCGGAGGACGCGATGGTGCGCGCCACGATGAAGGAGGTGAACCGCCAGTTCTCCAGCCTGGAATGGTTGTCGGAGGAATGGGCCCAGCTCAACGACAACGAGTTCAGCGAGCAGGACATCGACCGGCTGCTCAAGCATTTGAAGACCGACTACGGGCGCAAGCAGGTCATGATCGTGGACCACGGCGTCGCGGTCCAGGTGCAGGGTGCGCTGACCTTCACCGGCAAGATGGTGTACGACGTGCCCGGCGCCGAAGACGATCGCAACGTCATGCAGCACGCGTACAACGACGAAGACCGGGACATGCGCTTCAACATCGACGAAAGCCCGGAAGGGCGTGCAGTTCGCCATGTCGCCCGTGGGCAAGCGCTACTTCGTCAACGCGGTCTTGAAGGTGAGCGGCATGATCAGCCGCCGCCTGGACGACACCGCTGCGTCGATCCCGCAGACCGTGCAGAGACTGTCCGGTCAGGCGCAGCCTGCGGTCGATGCGTTCCGCCGCCAGCACGAAGGTTGAGCTCGATCTCCCGCGCCGAATGATCGAGACCGACCGCCTGATCGCCCCCGCCGCTGCTCCGCAGGAAGAGGCGATCGAGCGGGCGCTGCGGCCGAAGCAGCTCGCCGAGTACATCGGCCAGGAGAAGATCCGCGCCCAGCTCAGCATCTTCATCGAGGCTGCGCGCAACCGTGGCGAGGCGCTCGATCACGTGCTGCTGTTCGGCCCGCCCGGGCTGGGCAAGACCACGCTGGCACACATCATCGCCAACGAGATGGGCGTCAACCTGCGCCAGACCTCGGGTCCGGTGCTGGAGCGGCCGGGCGACCTCGCAGCGCTGCTCACCAATCTCGAACCCAACGATGTCCTGTTCATCGACGAGATCCACCGGCTCTCTCCCGTAGTGGAAGAGATCCTCTATCCCGCGCTGGAGGATTTCCAGATCGACATCATGATCGGCGAGGGTCCGGCGGCGCGCTCGGTCAAGCTGGACCTGCCGCCTTTCACCCTGGTGGGGGCGACCACCCGCGCGGGCATGCTGACCAACCCGCTGCGCGACCGCTTCGGCATCGTGTCGCGGCTGGAGTTCTATACGCCCGAAGAGCTGGCGCACATCGTCGAGCGCTCCGCCCGGCTGCTCAATGTCAAGACCGCGCGCGAGGGTGCCGTCGAAATCGCCACGCGCTCGCGCGGCACGCCGCGCATCGCCAATCGCCTGCTGCGGCGCGTGCGCGACTATGCCGAAGTCAAGGCGCAAGGCGCGGTCACGCGCGAGATCGCCGACCTGGCGCTGCGCATGCTGGACGTCGACGTCATGGGGTTCGACGTGATGGACCGCAAGCTGCTGCTGGCGGTGCTGGAGAAGTTCGGCGGCGGACCGGTGGGCCTGGACAACCTCGCCGCGGCCATCGGCGAAGAGCGCGACACGATCGAAGACGTGCTCGAGCCCTACCTGATTCAGCAGGGCTATCTCCAGCGTACGCCGCGCGGGCGCATGGCGACGTTGTCGGCCTACCGTCACTTCGGCCTGACCGTGCCGGCACGGTCCGGCATCCGGCGATCTCTGGGATGCATCCGCCGGCTCGTAAAGCCAGCGCGCCGCGCACTCTCGGCGCATCCGGGCCGCCGCCTGCCGCCTTCAGCCTCGCGCTCCGCGTCTACTATCAGGACACGGACGTCGGGCGGCGTGGTGTTCCACGGCAACTATCTGAACTTCTTCGAGCGCGCGCGCACCGAGTGGCTGCGGCATCTCGGTTTCGACGTGCGCGAACTGGCAGCGCGCGACGGTGTCTTGTTCATCGTGCGCGAGTTGCGGGTGAACTATCTGCGGCCAGCTCAAGTCGACGATCTTCTGACCGTTACCGCGGAGATAGCACACCTGGGACGCGCCCAGTTCACACTCGCGCAGCACGTATGGCGCGGCGAGGACATGCTGGTGCAGGGCACGGTCAATCTGGCCTGCGTTACTGCCGACGGGCTCAAGCCTGCCCGCGTGCCACAGCGCGTGCATGCTGCGCTGGAAGCAAGCCTGGGCCAGACCGTCACACAAGAGGAGGGGGCGTGAACGTCACGCAGGACCTGTCGCTGATTACACTGATAAGCAATGCCAGCCTGGTGGTGAAGCTGGTTCTCGGGCTGCTGCTGGCGATGTCGCTCAGCTCGTGGTGGTTCATCTTCCGCAAGGCGTTCGTGATCCGCAGCACGCGCCGCAAGGCGGAGGACTTCGAGCGCACGTTCTGGAGCGGCTCGGACCTGAACTCGCTGTTCCAGGCGATCGTCAGCTCGCGCCGGCCGCACGGCAGCATGGAGCGCATCTTCGAGGCCGGCTTTCGCGAGTTCGTGAAGCTGCGCAAGCAGACCACGCTGGCGGTGGCCTCGGTGATGGACGGCACCCGCCGCGCCATGCGCGCCGCGTATCAGCGCGAGATGGACTATCTCGATGCGCACCTGGCGTTCCTCGCCACGGTCGGCTCGGTCAGTCCCTACATCGGCCTGCTCGGCACGGTGTGGGGGATCATGAACGCTTTCCGCGGGCTGGCCAACGTGCATCAGGCCACGCTCGCCAACGTCGCGCCCGGCATCGCCGAAGCGCTGATCGCCACTGCCATCGGGTTGTTCGCCGCGATCCCTGCCGTGGTGGCGTTCAACTACTACGCGCGCGAGATCGACAGCCTGTCCACCCGCTTCGAGACGTTCATGGAGGAGTTCTCCAACATCCTCCAGCGGCAGGGCGGGGGCGGCACATGAAGGCTCGAGCCGTGTCTTGCCGAAGCCGTCCTCGGCCAGGTCAGTAGCGCAAAGGAGAACATGGCCGCCTACTCCCGCCGCAAGGGCCACCGGCTGATGAACCAGATCAACGTCGTGCCGTACATCGACGTGATGCTGGTGCTGCTGGTGATCTTCATGGTGACGGCGCCGCTCATCACCACCACGGTCATCGACCTGCCTTCCATCGGCCGCAGCGGTGCACCGCCCGCCGCCCCCATCGAAATCGTCATCAAGGACAAGAACGCGGTGTTCCTGCGCGATCGCGAGCGCGGCCAGGGCGAGCGCAGAGTCGACCGGGACGAGCTGGTCAAACTCCTGCGCGCGAAGCAGAAGGAGAAGCCCGATCAGCCGGTCGTGATCGCCGCAGCCAAGGACCTGCCCTACGGCGATGTGGTCGAGATCATGGACCTGCTGCAGCGGAACCAGATCAGGAAGGTAGGCCTGCTGGCGAAGCCGAGCCAATGACGAGCACTCACCCGGAGCCCGGACGCGTCACCTCCGGCGTCCTGGCCGTTGCCGTACACGTAGCCTTCATCATGCTGCTGGTGTTCGGCATCAGCTGGCAGCAACGGGTGCCCGAGCCGGTGGTGGTCGACCTCTGGCAGGATATCGCGCCGCCGAAGCCGGAGCCGATTGTCCGTCCCGCTCCGGAACCCCCTCCTCCGCCTCCCGCTCCAAAGGTTGAGGCTCAGCCGCCCGCGCCCACGCCGCCTCCCAAGCCTGCGCCGATACCGAAGCCCGCGCCGATCCCGAAGGCGCTGCCGCCCGAGGAGCCCAGCCGGGCGGAGATCGAGCTGAAGGAGAAGCAGCGCCGTCTGCGCGAGCAGAAGCTGGCGGAGGAAACGCGGCGCCAAGAGGAGCTGCGCATCAAAGAGGAGGCACGCCAGGAGCAGCTGCGCAACAAAGAGGAGGCGCGCAAGGAGCAGGAAGCCCTGCGGCGTGAGGAGCAGCTCCGGCAGGAGGAGATCAAGCGACAAGAGGCGGCACAGCGCAAGGAAGAGGAGAAGCGCCAGGAGGAGGCGCGGCGCGAGGAGGAGCGGCGGATGGAAAAAAATGCCGAAGCGCGGCGCAGCGCCATCCTGGAGGAGCAGCAGAAGCTCGCGCAGGCGGCCAAGGTTCGCGCCGAGGAAGAAGCGCGCAAGCGCGCGCTGGCCGAAGCCGCGGCGGCGCAGTTGCGGGCGCTGGAGGGCTTCAAGCGCAGGATCAGTCAGAAGATCCGCAGCCGCGTGACGCTGCCTCCGGGGATGGATTCCAACCCCGAGGCGGTGTACAGCGTCACGCTGCTGCCGGGCGGCGAGGTGCTCGAGGTGAGGCTGGTGAAGTCGAGCGGCGTGCCGGCCTACGACGCTGCGGTCGAGCGCGCGATCCACGCCGCCGATCCGCTGCCGGTGCCGAGCGACCCGGACCTGTTCCAGCAACTGCGACAGGCAAACTACAAGTTCCGGCCGATCGAATGAAGAAATGAAGAATCGAACCGTTATACTTCGGCAACATGAAAAGCTCCGACAGACCTGATACGTCTCGCTACCCCGACAACAAACACCTCTGGCCTTTGCGTCTCGTCGCGTGCCTTCTGTTATGTCTCAGCACAGCGACGGCGCGCGCTCAGCTCACCATCGAGGTCATCGGTGGCGGTGCGGATCAAATTCCCATCACCGTATTGCCGCTGGCCGACGAGGAGAAGTTCCAGCAGCGCATCAGCCAGATCATATCGGCCGATCTCGCGCGCAGCGGCCGCTTCCGGCTGCAGGAAATCGGCAGCGTGCGGCCATTGCCGTCCGAACCGACCGAGGTGAACTACCGCTACTGGAAGAACCGCGGCAGCCAGACGCTGGTGATCGGGAAAGTGGTGTCGCGCGCGGATGGCAAAGTCGAAGTGCGCTTCCGCATGCTGGACACGGTGAAGGAAACCCAGACCGTAGGCTATGCCTATACCATCGTGGTGCCGCAGATGCGCGCCATCGCCCACAAGATCGCGGACATCATCTACGAGAAGCTCACCGGCGAGCCGGGCGTGTTCAGCACGCGCATCGCCTACGTCGCGCGCTTCCCGCAGCGCTTCGAGCTGCACGTGGCGGATGCCGATGGCGGCAACTCGCAGTTCATCCTGGCGCACAAGGAACCCATCATCTCGCCGGCCTGGTCCCCCGACGGCACGCGCATCGCCTACGTGTCGTTCGAGCAGCGCCGCTCGATCGTCTTCATCCACAATCTGGTGGATGGAACGCGGCGCGTGCTGGCCGCATACGACGGCATCAACAGCGCGCCGGCCTGGTCGCCGGATGGCAACCGGCTCGCCATCGTGCTGTCCAAGGACGGCCTGCCGCAGATCTACACCATCAACGTGGACGGCAGCGGGCTTGCGCGCCTGACCAACAGCAACGCCATCGACACCGAGCCCAGCTACTCGCCGGACGGGAAGTACATCTTGTTCACGTCGGATCGCGGCGGCAGTCCACAGCTCTATCGCATGAGCGCCGCCGGCAGCAACGTCGAGCGCATGACGTTCGAGGGCAACTACAACGTCTCGCCGCGCTACAGTCCGGACGGCAAATCCTTCGCCTTCATCCAGCGCATCCAGGGGCGCTACAGCCTGGCGTTGACCGATTTCGCCACGCGCCAGACGCAGATCCTGACCGACAGTCCGCTGGACGGGTCACCGACCTTCGCGCCGAATGGCCGCCTGATCATGTACGCGTCGATCGTAGGGGGGCGTGGTATATTAGCCGCCGTTTCGAGCGATGGCAGGATCAAGCAGAAGATCACCGCGTCCGCTCAGGATGTGCGCGAGCCGGCGTGGGGACCGCTTGTCGGGAATCGCTAGAAGGAGTGAATAGATGAGACAGATTCTGGTTGCCGTGTGTGCCGCGCTGCTCGTGGTCGGCTGTGGTGCCAAGGGCGGAACGACGGGACAGAAGGCCGCCATCGAGCAGCGCGATCTGTTCGAGCAGAAGGACAAGCAAGCTGCCGATGACGCTGCCAAGCAGGCGAAAATCCAGCAGGAGCAGGAAGAGCTGAAGCGGCAGCTGGAAGAGCAGAAGCGCAAGCAGGAAGAGGCGGCGCGCAAGGCCGCCGAACCCGAGCAACCGGTGGTCAAGCCGCTGGCGGAAACCGGAGTGTCGGGAAAGAGCATCAGCGACCCCACCTCCATGCTCAAGGACCCCGCCAGCGCGCTGTCCAAGCGCAGCATCTACTACGACTTCGACGCCTACAACATCAAGGAAGAGTTCCAGCCGGTGGTCGAAGCGCACAGCAAGTTCCTGCAAGAGCACAAGGAGTTCAAGGTGCGCATCGAGGGCAACTGCGACGAGCGTGGCAGCCGCGAATACAATCTGGCGCTGGGCCAGCGCCGCGCCGACTCGGTGAAGCGCGCGATGACGCTGGTCGGGGTTCCCCCGAAGCAGATCGAGACCGTGAGCTTCGGCTCGGAGAAGCCCAAGGCGCTCGGCCACGACGAGGAGGCCTGGGCAGAGAACCGCCGCAGCGATATCGTCTACATCGGCATCGACACGCCGCAGTAGGGTCCGCCGCCGTCCGGGCGGAGGCCCTGCGGCTCGGGTAGCGGTGTCGGTTGCCGGCATGCGCTGTGCTTCGAGCCAAACCATGGCCACATCCCCTCTCCTGAGCGCCGCGCCAGTCTGTGTGCGGCGACTGTCATTGCTGCTGGCGCTCGGTGCGCTGGCGGTCCAGCCGGTGCAAGGGCTCGCCCAGACCCAGCCCGATGGGCGCAACCCGGGTGTCATCCAGCTCATGAACCAGATCGATGCGCTGCAGGCCGAGATCGGCAGGCTGCGCGGTCAGCTCGAAGTGCTGAGCAACGGCCTGGAGAATGCGCAGAAGCGCCAGCGCGACATGTACGTCGATCTCGACACGCGTCTGCGCCGGATCGAGCAGCAGGGTGGCGATACCGCCACAAAGGCGGAAGGCCGCGCGGCCGACCTCGATGCTCGTGTCAAGCGACTGGAGCAGCAAGCCGCAGCCGACGGCGCGAAAGAGCGCGAGCCGCAGTGGGGCGATATCGATGCCCGCATCAAGCGTCTGGAGCAGCAAATGGCTGTGGCGCCCGGGACCATCCCGCCACCGGTGAGCGGCGCGCCAGCGCCCCCGTCGACGGTCGCTGTGCCTGCCGCGCCGGCAACGCCGGCGAAGCCCACGCCGCCGACGGTACCAACCGCGGGCGCGCCGGCGACCACCACGCCGGCACCGACCGAGCAGGCCGCAGTGCGCAAAGCCTACGACGCCGGTACTGCTGCGTACAACCGAGCCGACTACCAAGGTGCGATTGCAGCATTCGACGGTATCGTCAAGCGCTTTCCCCGTGATCCGCTTGCCGCCAAGGCGCAGTACTGGATCGGCGATTCCTGGTTCAATCTGCGCGACTTCAAGTCCGCCGCGGCTGCGCAGCAGGCGTTGATCGCAAACTATCCCGACAGCCCCAAGGTCCCGGACGCATTGCTCAACCTGAGCAGTGCCTATGTCGCGCTGGGCGACAGTGCCAGTGCGCGCAAGACGCTGGAGGACCTCATCACCCGCTTCCCGCAGAGCGAAGCGGCGGAGAAGGGCAAGGCAAGGCTGGCGCGCATCAAGTAGCGCGTCCCAAGGGAAACGCGCGTCGCGCGACTTGATCAGAGCTTCCCTACGTGTGGCTGCGCGACGTTGCCTTCCCTCTGCTCGTCACCGTGACCGTGCTGGCGGGCGCCTTCTGCCTGCTCGTCTATCTCGCGCAGGAGCGCTTGCTCTTCTATCCCCAGCCGCTGTCCGAAGGCGCGGCTACCGTGCTGGAGCGGACGGTCCCGCGCAGTGAGGCATTCGAGCTCACCGCCGGCGATGGAACGCGGCTGCGCGGCTGGCTGGTGCGCGGCCAGTCGGCGCAACCGTGGCCTCTGATCCTCTACTTTGGCGGCAACGCCGAGGAGGTCTCATGGCTGCTCGCCGAGTTCTCGCGCATGCCCGGGTGGGCGGCGCTGCTGGTGAACTACCGGGGTTACGGTTTGAGCCAGGGCCGGCCGTCGGAAGCGGCACTGTTCCGCGACGCGCTCGCGCTGTATGACAAGGTCGTGGAGCGCGCGGAAGTCGACCCGGGTCGCGTGGTGGTGATAGGCCGCAGCCTGGGGACCGGGGTCGCGACCTATCTCGCCTCGCAACGTCCGGTCGCGGGCGTGGTGCTGGTTTCCCCCTTCGACAGCATGGTAGAGGTGGCGCGCGGAGTGTATCCGTTCCTGCCGGTCGATCTCCTGCTCCGCCATCGCTTCGAATCCGATCGGCGCGCGCGGCTGATCCATGCTCCGCTGCTGGCGTTGGTCGCGGCGCAGGACACACTGATCCGGCCCGAGCGCTCGCGCCGCCTGGTGCAAGCGTGGGGCGGTGTCGCGCGCCTCGAGTTGCTGGATGGCGTAGACCACAACACGATCCACACGCATCCGCAGTACTGGCAATTGATCGACGCCTTCCTGGCCGAGCGGAGCATCGCTCCGCCTCACACCGCCCAATGATCCCTCACCGGCACCCTCTCCCGGAGGGAGAGGGTGCGCTTCAAGTCCCTCTCCCCCCGGGAGAGGGTGGCGCATAGCGCCGGGTGAGGGTGCCGGCCCAGGAGTGTGAATTTCGCACACTTCCGGCGGTAATCCATCATCGAGACAAAAGGGCGCTCCCCGTACAGTGGCGACAACAGAAACGCAGTACGGAGAACCCCGACCATGACGACCAAGACCCTGAGCAACCTTCTGATCGCCGCGCTGTTGGCCGGCTCCGCGGCGGCCTACGCCGACGAGGCCCCGATCCAGGTCGCGATGCAAGAAGGCAAGGCCGTGGCCCAGTTCAAAATCGGCGACTCGCGCTGCGTGTTGAAGGACGACCTGATCCGCTGCGTGCCGGTCACCAAGTAACCGAAGCTAGCGCGAGCCTGACTCACCGAATTCTTCCTACCTCCCCCTTCGGCCCGTCACCACTGACGGGCCATTTTTTTGCCGGCAACTGCGTCTATGATGTGCCGAGCGGAACAGTCAGGGTCCGCCGTCCCCATGCAAAGCACCGCCCACCTCTGGATCGTCGTCCCACTGCTCGGCTTTGCGCTTGCCTTCGTTGTTCGGCGTCGTGGCCCAGCGCACCGGCTTTTGCGCCATGGGGGCCGTGTCCGACGTGGTGAACATGGGCGACTGGGGCCGCATGCGCATGTGGCTGCTGGCCATCGCCGTCGCCATCCTCGGGGCTAGCCTTTTGGGGTTCCTCGGGCTGGTAGACCTTGCCAAGTCCATGTACACGGCGCAGCGCTGCACCGTAGTCTCCTATGTCGTGGGTGGATTCCTGTTCGGCATCGGGATGACCTTGGCATCGGGTTGCGGCAGCCGCAATCTGGTGCGGCTCGGCGGCGGAAATCTCAAGTCGCTGGTGGTGCTGCTGTTTCTCGCGCTCACGGCGTACATGACGATGAAGGGCCTGCTCGCGGTGCCTCGCACCCGCGTGCTGGACCCGCTGGCGGTCTATTTCGAGGCAGGGCAGGACCTTCCCACGTTGCTCCACCGCGCCACCGGCGTCGCGCACGCTGCGCTGACCTGGCTCATCGCGGGCGGGATCGCCCTGGGACTGCTCGCTTTCGTGCTGAAAGATCCTGTATTCCGCGCCAACCGCGATTACTGGATCGCCGGCCTGGTCGTGGGCCTGGTGATAGTGGGTGGGTGGTACGTCACCGGACACATCGGTCACGTCGCAGAAGACCCGGAGACGCTGGAGGAGATGTTCGTGGCGACCAATACCAGACGCCCCGAGTCCTTCAGCTATGTCGGGCCGGTGGCTTATTCGGTGGAATTGCTGTTGCTGTGGACCGACAAGTCGCTCAAGGTGACTTTCGGAGTTGCCATCGTGGCGGGATTGCTCGTTGGTGCCCTGGCCTCCGCACTGTGGGCGCGCAGCTTCCGCTGGGAAAGCTTCGCGTCGGCCGCCGACCTGCGCAACCATATCATCGGTGGGGCTCTAATGGGCTTTGGCGGCGTCACCGCCCTGGGCTGCACTATCGGCCAGGGCCTCACCGGGGTCTCGACGCTCGCGCTTGGCTCCTTCCTGGCGCTAGGTTCGATCATCGCCGGCGGTGTGGCGACCAACAAGATGCTCTACTGGCGCATGCTGCGGGAGAGCTGAATCCCCGGCTCAGCTTGCGGCGATCAACGCAGCGCCCAGGACTCTATGGAATGAGGCGCACCATCCGGGCGGACACTGGTTTCAGCCCGGCGAAGCTGGCGGCGAAGCGATCCCCAGCCGGCAGTACAAGAAAATAAGGCGACCCGCCAGCTGCGTGGGAGCTAGCGCGAACCGGGCTGGCTGAACCAACCGGTGCCGTCGCCATGGAAGCGTTGGTGACCTGGAGACCACCGGCGGCCGAGCCGGCCAGCAGCGCGGCGATGATCAGGCTAGTCAGGGTCTGGGTTGTCATGCTCCGACTCCTCATGTGGGGAAGCTTTGGTTACTTGCCGACTGGGGTGCAACGGATCTGGTCGTCGACCAGGACGCAACGCGAGTCACCTACCTTGAACTGGGCGACGGCCTTGCCGTCTTCCATGGCCATCTGGATCGGGGTCTCGTCGGCGTAGGCGGCCGCGGAGGCGGCCAGCAAGGCGGCGATCAGAAGGTTGGTCAGGGTCTTGGTCGTCATGGTCTGGTTCTCCGTACTGCGTTTTCTGTTGTGTCCACTGTACGGGGAGGGCCCGGTTGTCTCGATGATGGATTCCCGGCGGAAATGTGCGAAATTCACACGCCGTACCGGTGAGGAGGCTTAGGCGGCCTGATCTGGACGCCGCCAGGTGTTGTCAGTATCCTGCGGCGTTGCGCCCAGACGCCTACTGTTCAGGAGACCGCTCATGCGTCAGCTCCCGCTCTTAGCGGTTGCGCTTTTGGCCTTCGCCGGATGCGCGAAAGTGGCTCAACAGGCCAGCATCACCGAGCATGAGATGCCTGTATCCGGCCACGGCCAACTCCTTCCGGGGTCGCAGGTCCGCGCCTCCGGCTTCCTGCGCGACTATTCGGAGCTGGTGCCCACGAAGGGAGTCAAGGGGGAATGGGAATACGTGAGAAAGGGCGTGGACTGGCGGCCGTACACCAGGATCATGCTGCGGCCGATGGAGGTCTGGATCAACACTGCCGCTGAGTATCCGGCCATCCAGCCAGACGTGTACAAGAAGATCGAGGACACCGTCCGGCGCATCGTAACCCAGGAGTTCGAGGCCGGCGGCTATCAAGTCGTCGATAAAGCCGGGCCGGACGTGCTCGTATTTCACTATGCACTCACCGGCGTCACGCCGGTGCGGCAGGGACTGGTTCCGAGCGATGTGCTGCCGGTCAAGGCGGCGATCACGGCGGTGCGCTACGCGACCGGCACCGATTCCTACTACATCGCGCTCTCCGGTGAGATTGAAGTGCTGGATGGCGCGACCGGTGAGCGCGTCTTCGCGGCGGTCGGCGCGCGACGCAGCTTCGCCACCCAGCTCAAGAGCGACGAGATGACCTGGGACGAAATGGAGGACAGCGTCACCTACTTCGCGAAACAGTGGCGCACTCGTCTCGATCGCGGACGGGGTGTGACCTCCAGCTAGACCAAGTCCGTTCGTGATGCAGCCCGAGTCCCCGGCAGGTTGGAGCACGCAGCCCGTGCGTCGCACCGTGGTCCACGCACTGGCTGTGCTGGTGGCAGTAGCGAGCGTTGCCTGCAGCCGACCCCAGCAGGGCGCGCCACCCCGAGGCCCCGCCAGCGTAACGGTCATCACCATCACTCCGCGGGACGTTGCAATCAGCTATGAGTTCGTGGCGCAGACGCAGAGCTCGCGCGCGGTCAACATCCAGGCGCGGGTCAGCGGCTTTCTCGACCAGCGCGTCTACACCGAGGGATCGCTGGTCAAGCAGGGCCAGGTGTTGTTCCTCATGGACAAGAAGCCGTTCCAGGCCCAGCTCGACCAGGCCAAGGCGGCCCTGCAGCAGCAGCAGGCTGCCATGGAGACCGCACAAGCTAACCTGACGCGCACCAAGCCGCTGGTGGAGCAGGACGCGCTGTCGCAGAAGGACCTGGACGACGCCAAGGGCCAATACCTGCAGAACGCGGCAGCCGTCGAGCAGGCCAAGCAGCAGGTGGTGCAGGCGCAGCTCAACCTGTCGTACTGCACGATCACCTCGCCGGTGGACGGCATCTCGAGCTACGCGCAGCAGGCCGATGGCACCTATATCAGCTCGTCCAACAGCCAGCTCACGACGGTGTCGGTTCTGTCGCCCATGTGGGTGAACTTCAGCATCTCGGAGAACCAGTTCCAGACCTTTCTGGACGACATCAAGAAAGGGCTGCTCAAGCCACCGCCAGACCGCGTTTATGAGGTCGAAGCGATCCTCGTGGACGGGTCGGTGTACCCGCGCAAAGGGCGCATCACCTTCCTGCAGCCGGAATACGACACCAAGACCGGGACGTTCCTGGTGCGCGCTTCGGTGGCCAACTCCGAAGGCATTTTGCGGCCGAACCAGTATGTGCGCGCGCGCGTCTCGGGGTTGACGCGTCCCAATGCCATCCTGGTGCCGCGACGTGCCGTGCAGCAGGGCGCGAAGGGACATTTCGTGTGGGTGGTCGACAAGGACAACAAGGCGGAGAGCCGGCCGGTGTCCGTAGGCCAATGGCACGAGAATGACTGGTTCATCACCGAGGGCTTGACGGCCGGCGAGCGGATCGTCGTCGACGGTGGCGTGGCGCTGGCGCCCGGTGCCCCGGTCCAGGTAACACAGGCCCCGGCAGGCGCGCAGCCGGAACCCGCGGCGGGCGCGCAGCCGAAATCCATGGCGGCCGCGCCGAAATAGATCGAACGGGGGCCGCCCGTGTTCTCGCATTTCTTCATCGAGCGGCCGATTTTCGCGGCCGTCATCTCGATCATCCTGTGTCTGGCCGGGCTGGTCTGCATGGCGAATCTGCCGGTGGAGCAGTACCCGACCATCACGCCGGTGCAGGTCTCGGTATCGGCGACGTTTCCGGGCGCGGACTCGCAGACGCTGGCCGACGCCGTCGCCTCCCCCATCGAGGCCCAGATCAACGGCGTCGACAACATGATCTACATGACGTCGACCAGCTCCGCGAGCGGACAGTTGTCGCTGAGCGTTTTCTTCACGCTGAATACCGACCCGGACGTAGCCCAGGTGCAGGTGCAAAACCGGGTCGCCCTCGCTCTGCCCGCGCTTCCGTCCCCCGTGCAGCAGCTCGGGGTGTCGGTGCAGAAGAAGTCGTCCTCGATCATGATGCTGATCGCGGTATTTGCGCACGCCAACCGCTACAGCGCCGAATACATCGCGAACTATGCCAACGTCTACGTGCTCGACGCGCTCAGGCGCGTGCCGGGCGCGGGGCAGGCCGCCGTCCTGGGCGCCGCCGATCAGGCCATGCGCATCTGGATGAATCCGGACCGCATGGCCTCGCTCGGGATCACCACCAGCGACATCCAGCAGGCGGTCAGCGAGCAGAACACCCTGGTCGGCGCCGGCCAGATCGGCCAGCAGCCTTCGTCCGCGCCGCTGCAGCAGACCTTCCCGGTGGTGACGCAAAGGCCGTTCGGAGAACCCTGGCAATACGAGAACATCATCCTGCGCGCGAATCCAGGCGGCGGCGCGATCGTGCGCCTCAAGGACGTTGGGCGGGCGGAAGTAGGTCTGCGCCAGTACATCACCGAAAGCAAGTTCAATGGCACGCCGGCTACGTTCCTGGCGGTGTACCTCCAGCCCGGCGCCAATGGCCTGGACGTCTCCAAGGCGGTGCGCAAGACGATGGAAGACATGAAGGCCCGTTTCCCGGCCGGACTGGACTACGTCATCTCGCTCGACACCAACGATTTCGTGCGCATCTCGATCGAAGAGGTGATCCACACGCTGGTCGAGGCCGTGGTGCTGGTGGTGCTGGTCGTGTATCTGTTCCTGCAAAGCTTCCGCACCACGATCATCTGCACGGTGGCCATCGCGGTTGCTCTCGTGAGCACCTTCACCGGCATGCTCGCACTGGGGTTCTCGATCAACCTGCTCACGCTGTTCGGGCTGGTGCTGGCGATCGGCATGGTGGTGGACGACGCGATCGTCGTGGTGGAGAACGTCGAGCGCATCATGGCGCGCGAGCACCTGTCGCCGAAGGACGCAACCATCAAGGCGATGAACGAGATCGGCAGCTCGCTCGTTGCCGTGGTGCTGGTGATGGGGTCGGTCTTCATTCCGGCGGCGTTCCTGCCCGGCACCACCGGTCAACTGTACAAGCAGTTCGCCATCACGATCGTCATCTCGGTCTCGGTATCGGGGTTCGTCGCGCTGACCTTGACGCCGGCGATGTGCGCGGTGCTGCTCAAGCACACGCCGCCGAAGCAGCGCGGGTTCTTCGGCTGGTTCAACCGGCAGGTCGATCGGGTCACGCAGGGCTTCGGCCACGCCGTCGTGCTCGTCATCAAGCGCATGATCCCGGCGTTTCTTCTGCTTGGCCTTGATGCTGGGTTCGATCGTGTACCTGTTCAAGCTGCTGCCCACCAGCTTCGTGCCGCAAGAGGACCAGGGCTACGTGATGGCCGCCATCATCATGCCCGATGCTGCGAGCCTGGACCGCAGCAAGGCGGTCGCCGATCGCGTCGATGCGATCTTCGCCAAGAACCCGGCAGTCCAGAACCGCGCCGAGATCGCCGGCTACAGCTTGCTCGACGGTGGGTTCAAGACCAACTCCGCGACGCATCTTCGTGACCCTCAAGGACTTCAAGGAGCGCTACGCCTCTATCGCGACCGCGAAGGCAGCAGAACCCGCGGGCCGTCCTGGTGGGCATGTACCAGGAGGCGCGCGGGATCAACGAGGCGATCGTGGCGCCGGTCGCGCCACCCCCGATACCCGGGGATCGGAACGACGGGCGGATTCGAGTTCTGGGTGCAGGACACGACGGCGGGCGACCCTGCGCGGCTGGACCAGATCACGCAGCAGGTCATCGCCAAGGCGCGGGAGCGCCCCGAACTGAGCGGGCTGCGAACCACCTTCCGCGCCTCGACGCAACAGTTGCGCGTGAGCGTGGACCGCGAGAAAGCCGAGCTGCTCGGCGTGGCGATTCAGAGACGTCTACACCGCGATCCAGGCGCAGTTCGGGTCGGTCAACGTGAGCCAGTTCTATCAGTTCAGCCGCTCGTGGTTCGTCGTCCTGCAGTCGGAGCCGAAGTTCCGCGAGCGGCCCGACGATCTCACGCGCTTGTACACGCGGTCGAGCGGAGGCTCGATGGTGCCGCTGTCGGCGCTGGTGAAAACGGAATGGGTGACCGGGCCGGACCTCCTGCCGCACTTCAACGGTTTCCCGGCCGCCAAGATCAACGGAACCTCTGCGGCCGGGTACAGTTCCGGCCAGGGGATCGCGGCGATGGAGGCGATCGCGCGCGAGGTGCTGCCGTCCGGCTTCACCTACGCCTGGTCGGGCCTCGCCTTCGAGGAGAAGAAGTCGGGCGGCACGTCCGCTATCGCGTTCGTCTTCGGCCTCATCATCGTATTCCTCGTCCTGGCCGCCCAGTACGAGTCCTGGTCGCTGCCCGGAGCGGTGATGTCGGCGGTTCCGTTCGGGGTGCTGGGCGCATTGATCGCGATCTGGCTGCGAGGTCTCGAGAACGACGTGTACTTCCAGATCGGTTTATTGGTGCTGATCGGTCTTGGCGCCAAGAACGCGGTGCTGCGAGTCACCGCTGCCGTCGAGCTGCGCCAGCAGGGCAAGTCGATCATGGACGCCACCATCGAGGCGGGCGAGCAGCGGCTGCGGCCGATCATCATGACTTCGCTGGCGTTCGCTTTCGGCGTGCTCCCGCTCGCTATCGCGGTGGGCGCCGGCGCCAATGCGCGCCACTCGATCGGCACCGGCATCATCGGTGGCATGATCGGAGAAACCACGCTGGCCATGCTCTACGTGCCTTTGTTGTTCTACATCTTCGACCGGCTCGCAGAACGCTCGGCCAGGAAGAGCGCGAAGAGAGCAGAGCCGCAGGCCGCAGGCGGTGCGCCTGACGCAACCCCGCACGCGAAGCGAGAGGAGAGCTGAGGTGCACCGGCAGCGCTTTCCTCGCGATGGTGTGCGGGTTGCTGGCAGGCTGTGCCGTCGGTCCCGATTACGTCAAGCCGAAGATCGATACACCGCAGGCGTACCGCTTCGCCGAGCAGGACGTGCAGGAGACCGCCAACACGCAGTGGTGGAAACAGTTCGACGACCCGGTGCTGAACCAGTTGATCGAGGACGCCTTAGCCAACAACAAGAACGTGAAGATCGCTGCCGCCAACGTCGAGCAGGCGGCGGGGGTGCTGACGCAAACGCGCTCGCAATTTTTTCCGCAGGTGAACTACAGCGCGAGCGCGACGCGGCAACGCGCAGCGGAAATCGGCGGGATTCCCCTGACTGGCGGTCTGATCCCCAATCCAGCCACCACGTACGAGGTACTGGCAGGGGCGAGCTGGGAGATCGATCTGTGGGGACGCATCCGCCGGCTGACCGAGGCGGCGCGCGCGAACCTGCTGGCTACCGAGCAGGCGCGGCGCGGCGTGATTCTGTCGCTGGTCGCGCAAGTCGCCAGCACTTATCTGCAATTGCGCGGCCTCGACTCCCAGCTGGAGATCTCCAACCGGACGCTCGCCTCCTACGGCAAGACGGTCGAGCTGTTCCAGCTGCAGTACAAGTATGGCCAGGTGCCGAAGCTCAACGTCGAGCAGGCACGATCCAGCTACGAGACCGCCGCGGCCCAGATTCCTCAGATCGAATCCCAGATCGCGCAGACCGAGGATGCGCTGTCGATCCTGCTGGGCCGGAACCCCGGCGCGATCCCGCGCGGCAAATCGATCGATGCGCTGGCGTCACCACCGGTGCCCGCAGGCTTGCCTTCGCAGCTGCTCGAACGCCGGCCGGACATCGCGCAGGCCGAGCAGAGCCTCATCGCGGCCAACGCTCAGATCGGCGCTGCCAAAGCATTGTACTTTCCGACCATCTCGCTTACCGGCGCTTTCGGCACCCAGAGCAACGATCTCAGCAACCTGTTCACGGGGTCGTCGCAGGTGTGGAACTTCGCGGGGCAGGTGACCGGTCCGATCTTCACCGGAGGAGCGATCAAGGGGCAGGTGGCGCAGGCCACCGCCGCGCAGAAGGGGGCGCTGCTCAACTATGAGCTGACCATCCAGAATGCCTTCGCCGATGTCGACAACTCACTGGTGGCGCGGCAAAAGCTGGTCGCTCAGCAGGCGGCGCAAGAGCGGCTGGTCAAGTCGCTCAGCGAGTACGAGCGCCTGGCAACGCTGCAATACAAAGGCGGCATCACGCCCTACTCCACCGTGCTCCAGGCACAGCAAGGGCTGTTTCCGCAGGAGCTGAACCTGGCCCAGACGCGCTACGCGGTGCACAACGCGCTGGTGAATCTGTACAAGGCGACGGGCGGGGGCTGGGTAGAGATCGCCGAGAAGGTCGGCCGACGCGCCACCCAAGACTTCGCAATCGTCAACGCCGCAAAGCAGCCGCTGAAGAAGGCCCGCTAGTTCCACAGCACGATGTTGTTGCCGTCGACCTGCACCGGATCGCCGACGCGGAATAGCGGCTCGTTGCGCTGCTGGATCACTTGCACCGTGCCGTCGTGCATCATGCACCGACACATCCCAGAGCGGGACGATCTTCTGGACGCCGTAGGCATCCACTACCGCTGGTTGCCCGGCAGTCTCCGCGCTGTACGTGCCTTCAGGCAGGTAGAGACCGGGACCGCCGTCGTCCTGGTCCAATGACTCCGCGGCTTGATGGGTCCCGATGGCCAGGACCACGCCGCAATTGTCGAACTGGCACGGCTGGCGCCGAACGCTGGCGGCCCCCGGAGTGCTGTCGGACATTTCGGCAAGCGGCACCAGCTTGCCGGAAGTCGCGTCGTTCGGTGGCGTTGTAACGGGTGCTGGAACTGCCTGGGGTGGGAGATGCAGCGGATTTCTTCGTGGCGGGCGTGTTCGGCTGCTGCAGCGGAGGCGGCGCGATACCACTATCCCCAAGCCACGGCGCCTGTGGCGTTTCCTGGGTTTTCCGCGCCGCGCATCCAAAGACGAGCGCGATGACGCAAGCCATCAAGATGGCTCGGAGCATCGTTGAAGTCTCCTGCTGAAGTAGTGCGGTGAAGTATATCAGGCGGTCCCGCTCGCCACGGCTTGCGGCTGCTTACGGAACTCCTCGATGTCCGGCTCGGAGCCCCACATGCAGAAGCCGGTCTTGTCGAACGGAAACTGCCGCGGCTGGTGGCCGGCTTCGTCGGTGATGTGCTTGACGCCGGTGGAGTACTCGTACGTCATGCCGTCCGGCCCCTGGAAGTAGAGAAAGACTGCAGACGAGGTCGGATGGCGGCCCGGGCCGAAGCTAATGCGCACACCCTGCTCGCGCAGAAAGTAGTAAGAGCGCATCACGTCGTCGATCGAGGCGACCTGGTGATTGACGTGCTGGATGCCGGAATGCGCGGACGGAAACAGCGCGAGCGTGTGGTGCACGGGGTTGATGCGCAACAGCGGCGCCTCGCCGACCCAGTCCGATACTCGCGCGTTGCACACCTGCGTCCAGAACCCCTCGTCTCTGCGCGGGTTGGTCGTGCGCAGCCCGATGTGCGAGAAACCCGTGATCCCGGCATCCCGCGACGCAAAGTAGCGCCGGCCGCTGTCGAACGGCCGCCATACCAGTTCGATGACGTTGCCGCTCGGATCGGCAAAGCGCACGCAGCGCTTGACCTGCAGCATCTCGCATTCGTCCGGCGTTCCCCAGTGGACCGGGTAACCCGCAGCTTCGAGGCCAGCCGCGGCGGAGTCGAGGGTTTCGGCGGCGTCCAGGACAAAGCCCGTAGCATGCAGCCCGGGGTCGCCGGCGACATAGCACAGCGTGTACTCGCGGTCGTCGCTGCGCAGGTAGGCGCGGTTGCGCTCACGTGCGCCGAGTTGAAGGCCGAGGATCTTCTGCGCGAACTCGACCGCGTGCTCGAGGTTGGCCGTGCCGAGGCGGACGTAACGGATGTCGTGCAGGGGAATCATGGTCGTCTCCAGATCCAGGGCTCATTCTAAATAGACTTTCCGGCAGGATCGCGCAGTAAGTCGTGTGCGAAGCCTTGGCGTTTGCTAGCATAGCCGCTCCAAGGGAGGACGAGTATGCGAACCGGAACATGGCTTCTCGCGCTGGCCGCCGCGAGTTTGGTGTGCATGCCCGCGCAGGCACAGACGCCGATCAAGATCGGCTTCATGGCGGAGATGTCGGGGCCGCAAGGCGCGCTCGGTCAGGACCAGTACGACGCGCTGATGCTGGTGGTCGAACGCAATGGCGGCAAGCTCGGCGGCGTGCCGGTGGAGATCATCAAAGAGGACAGCCAGCTCAAGACCGATCTCGCGCAGCAGCTGGTCGACAAGCTGATCGAGAAGGACAAGGTGCAGATCATCACCGGCATCAGTTTCTCCAATGTGATGATGGCGGTGCACCGCAAAGTCACCGAGAAGGAGGTCTTCCTGATCGGCTCGAACGCGGGACCCTCGCCGATCGCCGGCGCGCAGTGCTCGCCGTACTTCTTCTCCAGCTCCTGGCAGAACGACACGCAGGCGGAAGTGGTCGGCAAGTATGCGACGGACAAGGGCTACAAGCGCCTCTACCTGATGGCGCCGAACTATCAGGCGGGCAAAGACTTCCTGGCCGGGTTCAAGCGCTACTACAAGGGCGAGGTCGTGAACGAGGCCTTCACGTCCTTGCAGCAGATGGACTTCTCGGCCGAGCTGGCCGAGCTGGCTGCGGCCAAGCCGGATGCAGTGTACGTGTTCTATCCGGGCGGCCTCGGCATCCAGTTCCTCAAGCAGTACAAGCAGGCCGGGCTGCTGGGGAAGATCCCGCTGCTGGCGACGTCCACCACAGACGGACTGACCCTGCCGGCGCAGAAGGAGACGGCGCTGGGCGTGATCGCCGGATCGTTCTGGGGTCCGGACTTCAAGAACCCGGCCAGCCAGCAGTTCGTCGCCGAGTTCGAGAAGAAGTACGGTCGCATTCCTTCGCAATACGCGGCGCAGAGCTACGACGCGGCGCAGCTGCTCGATTCCGCCATCGCCAAGGTCAAGGGCAACTTGTCCGACAAGAAAGCGTTCCTCGCGGCGCTCAAAGCCGCCGATTTCAAATCGGTGCGCGGAAGCTTCAAGTTCAACAACAACAATTTCCCGATCCAGGACATGTATGTCTTCGAGGTCGCCACCGATCCGAAGGGCCGCTACAGCCTGAAGACCATCGCCACACCGCTCAAGAACCACGAGGACGCCTATCACACGCAGTGCCCGCTGAAGTAGGGCCGGAAGGGCGAAGGGTGCGGAGAAAACCCGGATGTCCCTGTTCATCACGCAAGCCCTGAACGGTCTCACGCTGGGGGTGCTGCTGTTCCTGCTCGCCGCCGGGCTGACGCTGGTGCTGGGCATCATGAATTTCGTGAACCTCGCGCACGGCTCGCTCTACATGATGGGCGCCTATTTCGCGGCGAGCGCCTACGGGTGGACCGGATCGTTCTGGCTGGCTGGCTTGATCGCGGTCCCGGCCACGCTGCTGCTCGGCATCGTGATCGAGCGCGTGGCGCTGCTGCCGCTGTACTCGCGCGATCATCTCGATCAGGTGCTGGGCACGTTCGGGCTGATCCTGTTCTTCAACGAGCTGGCGCGCATCATCTGGGGTCCCACGGCGCTCTACATGAACGTGCCCGAGTCGCTGTCCGGCACCATCAATCTGCTCGGGCTGGAGTATCCGGCCTACCGGCTTCTGATCATCGCCGTCGGGCTGGTCGGTCGGCGCCGGGCTCTATCTGCTCATCCACCGTACCCGTGTCGGGATGCTGATCCGCGCAGGCGCGACGCGGCCCGAGATGGTGGCGGCGCTCGGCGTCAATATCCGGCTGCTCAACACGCTGGTGTTCGGCCTGGGCGCCGGCCTCGCCGGCCTGGCTGGGCTCATGGTCGGCCCCATCGCTTCGGTCGAGTCCGGCATGGGCGACCGGATCTTGATATCGACCCTGGTGGTGATCGTGGTCGGCGGCATCGGCTCCATCCGCGGTGCCTTCTACGCTGCGTTGATGATCGGCGTCATCGACACCGTTGGACGCATCTTCCTGCCCACGCTGCTGCGTGCGGTGGCTTCCCGTTCCGTCGCCGACGCAGCCGGACCCGCGCTCGCCTCGATGCTGATCTATCTGCTGATGGCGATCGTCCTGGCGCTGCGGCCGCAGGGCCTCTTTCCGGTGCGGCACGGCTGATGCTGCCCGAGCGCGATCGACTTTCGCGCGCCCAGAACGATCGTCGTCGCCATGCCTGCTTCTTCTGCTGGCGGCCGTGCCGGTCCTGTCGCAAGTGCTGGGGCAGCCGTACTACGTCACTCTCGCCTCGCGCATCGTGATCTATGCGCTGGCTGCCTCCAGCCTGAATCTCATCCTGGGCTACGGCGGGATGGTCACCTTCGGGCATGCGCTCTATTTCGGGCTTGGCGCGTACGCAGTCGGCATCTTGTCCTTCCACCGGTCTTCGGAGGATGGATTCATCTCCTGGTCACGCTGTGCGCTGCTGTCGATCGTGGCGCTGATCACCGGGCTCATCTGCCTGCGCACGCGCGGCATGGCGTTCATCATGATCACGCTCGCCTTTGCGCAGATGTTCTTCTTCCTGGGCGTGAGCCTCAAGCAGTATGGCGGCGACGACGGGCTCGCTATCGCGCGTCGCAGCGACTTCACACCGCTATTCGACTTGCAATCCAACGTGACGCTCTACTACGTCGCGCTGGCGCTGCTGATGCTGTTTCTTTACTGCACCTGGCGCCTGGTGCATGCCCACTTCGGCATGGTCCTGCGCGGCGCCAAGGCCAACGAGCGCCGCATGCGCGCACTCGGCTTCCCGGTCCTGCAGTATCGCCTCGCCGCCTACGTGCTGTCGGCCTGCGTCTGCAGCGTGGCGGGCTTGCTGCTCGCCAATCTGGCGAAATTCGCCACGCCCGCCTACATGGCCTGGACCGTGTCCGGCGAGCTGATCGTGATGGTCGTGCTGGGCGGCATGGGCACGGTGGTCGGGCCGGTGCTCGGTGCCACTGCGCTGCTGCTGTTCGAAGAGCTGATGCCGGGATTGCTGGGCGCCATCCAGCCTTCGTTCAAGGACCACTGGCTGGTCGTGCTCGGACCCGTGATCCTGTTGATCGTGCTGCTCGCGCGGCGCGGAATCTACGGGATGCTGCCCGGCGGCCGGGATGCATCGTGAGCACGCCGATACTCGAGGTCCGCGGGCTGGTAAAGCGATTCGGCGGATTGCTCGCCACCGACTCGCTCGACCTGACGGTAGAGGCCGGCGAAGTGCACGCGCTCATCGGACCCAATGGCGCGGGCAAGACCACACTGATTGGAGAGATCGCCGGCGAACTCGCTCCCGACGCGGGCAGCATCCGGTTCGATGGCCACGATGTGACCGGGCTCGCTGTGCATCAACGGGCGCTGGCGGGACTCGCGCGCTCGTATCAGATCACGCAGGTCGTGCCCGATTTCACGGCACTGGAGAACGTCATGCTCGCGGTGCAGGCGCACGCCGGGCACAGCTTCCGGTTCTGGCGGCCGACGCGCACGCTTCGCATCGCTCAAGACACCGGCGCTGGACGCGCTGACTCAGGTGGGGCTCGCCGGGCGCGCCGACAACGCTCGCCGGTGAGATGGCTCACGGCGAGCACCGGCAGCTCGAGCTGGCGATGGCGCTCGCCGCGCATCCCAAACTGCTGCTGCTGGACGAGCCGCTCGCGGGGATGAGCCAGCAGGAAAACGACGAGATGATCGAGCTGCTGACTGGATTGAAGGGGCGCTACAGCATGCTCCTGGTCGAGCACGACATGGATGCGGTCTTCGCGCTGGCCGATCGCATCACGGTTCTCGTGTATGGGCGTGCCATCGCCTGCGGCAGCCCGGAGGCGATACGCGCGAGCGAAGAAGTCCGTGCGGCGTACCTGGGCGACTCCGAGTTGGCGTGATGCGGTCATGAGCGCACGCACACACAGCATCGTCCGGGCCGATCGGCGGACGGTGACGCGCATTGCAGGGTGATGGAGTCGAGGGTGCCGCTGCTCGAGCTCAAGCAGGTCGAGACCGCCTACGGGCGCAGCCAGGTCCTGTTCGGCGTCGACCTGGCAGTGGACGACGGTGAAGTGGTCACCATGCTCGGCCGCAACGGCATGGGCAAGTCGACCATCATCAAATCGATCATGGGCATGCTCGAGGCCGCGCAAAGGTAGCGTCACGCTCGCGGGCGAGCCGATCCACGGCTGGCCCTCTTACCGCGTAGCGCAAGCCGGACTAGGCCTGGTGCCGGAGCAGCGGCAAATCTTTCCCAACCTCTCGGTGCGCGAGAACCTTGTCGCAACCGCAGCCAATCGCTCGGGCGCTACCAGGGCCTGGACGCTGGAGCGCGTGTATGAGCTGTTTCCGCGCCTGCAGGAACGCAGCCGCAATCTTGGCGCCAATCTCTCCGGCGGCGAGCAGCAGATGCTCGCCATCGGCCGTGCGCTCATGACCAACCCGCGCTTGCTGATCCTGGACGAAGCGACCGAGGGATTGGCGCCGCTGGTCCGCGCGGACATCTGGCGCGTCCTCGCGCACCTGAAATCGGTCGGGCTGGCGATGATCGTCGTGGACAAGAACCTCGGTCCGCTGCTGGCGCTGGCCGATCGCCACTGCATCGTCGAGAAGGGCCGCGTCGTGTGGCAAGGCAGCGGCGAAGCGTTGCGCAAGGACCCGCAGCTCGCGCATCGATACTTGGGGGTGTAGGGAAGCGACCTAGTGAAATACACGCGCAGGCTATTGAAATACACCAGCGGACAGTTGAAGTACCCCGTTCGCGCTGATCCTTCGACTCCGGCCTGCGCACCCTGTCCGTTCGTCCTGAGCGTAGGCGCGGCGCCGGAGTCGAAGGATCAGGACGAACGGAACAGTGGCGCAGCCACGGAGTCGAGCACGCCGGTGTTTCCCTGGACGGGCACCCGCACAGAAGCCCACAATCAGAGAACTTCGCATCGATCATCGCGGGAGCGTGGCAACTAGCAAAGCGCTCGGAAGACGTACCTCGCAGATAGAGCGAAAGCCCCGCCGGACGGGCGATTGCGGGCGTGCAAACCGATTTCGTGGTTTGACACCCCCTGGACCCGAACGTAGAATGCGCGTTCTTTTTTTGGGCGGTTAGCTCAGCCGGTAGAGCAGCGGACTTTTAATCCGTTGGTCGGGGGTTCGAATCCCCCACCGCCTACCAAGTCCCGCCTTGAGACCGCAATAGCCCGCACTGACTCATCACCGTCCTCGACCCCCGAAGTTGCCACTTTGATCGACTCGCCGCGAACGAGGGTGTCCAACTTCGCCGGGACGTCGCCGCTGACGGTTTCCATCAAGTGGCTGTAGGTCGATAACCGCGTGACCCTGGGCGAGGCGTGACCCATCAGCCGCTGCACGCGCACCGAGATCCGTCCCCAAGGCCAGCAGTGCGCTGGCATAGCCGTGGCGGCAAGTCATGCACGCGGACGTGGCGCAGCCCGGCACCGCGCAACGCGGGACCGAGCGCGCGGTTGGTCACGTGCTGGCGCTGTGCGCGGGACCCGTCTCGGTCGGGAAAGCCAGATCGCCCGTCATCGGAGCGCGCAGCTTCCAGCGCTTAAGCTCGGCGATCAGCATCTGCGGCAGCTCGATGCTGCGCTCGCCGGCCCGCGTTCTCGTCGGTCGGGCCAAGGAGCGCCGGTTGAATACCCGCCCGCTCGCCCCAGTCGAAGTCTCCCATTTCGTCGCCAACGCTTCACCGACCCGCGTCCCGGTCATGACCAAGAACATGAGCAGCGGGCGCCACTCCGCCGTAGCGTGCTCAAGCATGAGCGCGACTTCCTCCGGGACAGCGGCTCGAGCCGGCGCCGTGCCTGGCGCAGTTGGCGCACGTGGCGCACCGGGTTGGCGGTGATCAAGCCGTGCTTCTCCGCGAATTCAGCATCTGGCCCAGCAGCGCGATGGTCTTGTTCCACGGTCCGGATGCCCACCTTCGATTCGGCCGTGCGCTTGGCCAGCAGATCGGCGCGCAGTTGCTCGATCGCGGCAACGCTCAAGCGGCGGATAGGCACGTTGTTCAGCACCCCGAGGTGCAACCTTAGGATGAGCTTGGCGTAGTCGCTTGTCGTGCGCGGGCTCACCGTCGCGCTGTGGGCCGCCTGGAAGCGCTCGGCGAGCTCGGCGAAGGTGATGTCTTGCTTCGGGGGCCTGAATTGCCCGCGCGCGATCAGGCGCACCCGCTCGGCCAGTGCAGCGTCGGCCTGGCGCCGGGTCTTCGAAGACCTCCACATGCCCGCTTGCCGCTGGCGTCGCGGTAGTCGATCACCCAAGATCCTCTTCTACGTGTTGACCGACTGCCATGTCATTTGCTCCCAGGTGGATTTCTAAAGCGCCGCTCGACGGTCGGCATTCGCGTGCTGCGTCGAGCAGTAACGCGGCGGTGCCCCGCGTGTGGCGGTGTTGAAGAAAAAGGGCGTCTCGCACTTGGGAAGACGGCAGCGCCCAAGTCGGCCTCGTAGCCTGAGCAGTAGCGCGCAAGCGAAGGCGTAACAGGCCTGAACGCCTTCCAAGTAGTAGGTGCGGCGCTCGACGAGCCTTCCGTCCTCCAAATCGGGTAGTGCCTCGATCTTCACGGTGTCGCGCAAACGCTTGGCGATCACGCGCTCCTCAGCCTTGCTCACGCTGCCGGTCCTGGCGATCGAGTCCAGCCAGCCACGCATTCCGCCTGATCGGCCAGGAAGGCATCGAGCGATCCGCGCCTTCCATGGTGAGCCAGAGCCGCCGCGGCACGCTGAGCTTACCGGAAGTACCCCTCCGCCTGCCGGATGGATACCAGCTTCGCGTTGGCGAAATCGAGGGTGGCGAAGATTACGTCCAGCTCCGGGTCTAACGGTAAAGGTGTCATCTAGTCGAATTATCCGTAACGCTTTTGATGCAAGTATACCGTATAGTCGATGTCGTGCAAGGCATACTCGGAGAACCGAATCGAGCACCGAACGTCGAAGAGCAGATCGGCACGTCCAAGGCAGCGCGGGAATTGAACTGCTCTGAGGCCACCATCCCGCAGCTCGTCAAGCGTGGCGTCCTCCCGGATCGTCGCGACGGCAACGGCCGGCGAGTATTCACGAATCGGAAGTGGCGAAGGCCAAAGAAGTCTGGGTGAAAAGCCTGACGCCGGTGAGCGAGCGCCTATCGATCGGTGACCCCATGGCGCGCTCGGGCTCGATGTTGACCGAGGATGAGCTGGCGCGAGGCCGCGCGGCGGTTCCGCGAGGTCACGGGCCAGGGGGCAGAGACGAGGCTGCGCCGGCTGCCGCGAAGCTCGGGACCGCCGACGAGCTCGAGGTCGCACTTCCGCGCCGGCCTCCTGGTGGGCGGAGCAGGGCGGCTGGGCACGGTACCCGTTCTACCGCTTCGGCAAGTACCCCAGATTCAGACTTTCCGAGGTGCTTGCTTGTCCGCGATTCCGGAACGCGAAGCGTGAGCGGGCGCGGCAGGGCGCAGAAGACCATCGAGCTGATCGAGGCCGCTATCAGCATCCTCGAAGAGATCCAGCCTGCCAGTGTCCGGGCCGTCTGTTATCGGCTCGTTCGTCGCTGGGCTGCTGCCGTCGATGGAGAAGACCAACACCAACAAGGTGAGCCGTCTGCTGACCCAGGCTCGGGAAGACGGTGATCTTGATTGGGATTGGGTGGTGGACGAGACCAGAGAAGCCGAGCGCATCTCCACCTGGCAGGACGTCGCCGCATTCGGCGAGACCGTCATGCGCTCCTACCGCAAGAACTACTGGGCCGAGCAGCCGGAGTGGATCGAGGTGTGGTCCGAGAAGGGCACGGTGCGCGGCACGCTGGCCCCGGTCCTCAACGAGTACGGCATCACGTTCCGGGTGATGCACGGTCACGGTTCAGCTACGGCCGTTCACGCTGCCGCCGAGGAGTCCGCGGACTCCGACAAGCTGCTCACGGTCTTGTACGTCGGCGACTGGGACCCGAGCGGCATGCACATGTCGGAGATCGACCTGCCGGAGCGCCTGGAACGCTACGGCGGCGTCGTGTGATCTGGCGCGCGTGGCGATCGCCGAGGAGGACACCAAGCCCGAGGCCGGTGTGCCCTGGTTCCCCGCCAGCGACAAGACAAAGGACCCGCGCCACAGGTGGTTCGTCGAGAACTACGGCGCCCAGTGCTGGGAGCTGGACGCGCTGAGCCCGGTGATCCTGCGCGAGCGCATCGAGGACGAGATCCTGGTCTCGCTGGACTGGATGCGTGGAACCACGCGATCAAGATCGAGGCCGCGGAGCGCGAGTCCATGAACAAGGTCTGGGACAGCCTTCAAAAGTATTTCTGGGCAAGCCACAAAATAGTATGAGCGAGCCACCCCCCGGCTTCTCCTCGCTCCGCGATCGTCAGCGGCATCCTCGTCGATTCGCCGCGAGCGGCCGATGTCACGAAGGGTGGCAAGGAGTGCGTGAAGTGGGCAGCATCCGCTCTGACGGCACTCGCATTTTCATATGGCGATGGGCGAGGCGGCCGAGCGACTGCTCCCAGTTCGGCGGTCCGGAGATCGGGTTGCCCTAGCCGGCTCGCTGAGTGTGAGCCCGCGGCTGTATCGCGATGAACCCTCGCTGACGATCAACTTGTTCTGCACCCGCGTCTTCAGGCGATCTGAAGAAGCGAAGCAAGAAGGCCGCCAGCTAAGCCTACGGCCGACAGCGGCGAGCCATTCCCAGCCAGGCGGGCGATCTCGAGGGCGTGCTCTAAACGATGAACGACCGCGTCATGTATCCGCCCTTACGTCCCGACCGAGGGGCTGACGGTGACGGAGGAGATGGCCCGCGTCGTGCCAACAAGGCCCGCCTCAAGGCGTCCGCTGTCGCCGTTTCGACCGAGCCCGATCTGGTGATGGCCAAGCGCTTTCTGACCTTGCTCGACGAAGAGGCCGAGTCCTTCACTTTCCAGACTTTCGACGACACCCCGAGAAGAAAGCGCGAACACCTCGCGCGCATCCTGCACGGGACGCTGGATCGACATGCGAAGACGCTCTCACGGCTGAATGCACAAGGCGCTGGCGTGTACGTGACGATCAACTCCACCGACGGACGCGGGAGAGAGGCGGTCAACATCACCGGCATTCGGGCTTTGTGGGCCGACTTCGATGGCACGCCCCTGCCTGCATCCTGGGCCATCGAGCCGCATGTCGTTGTGGAGTCGAGCCCCGGGAAATGGCACGTCTACTGGATGGCCACCGGCGTCGATCTAGCGGAGTTCAAAGCGCTGCAGACCGCGCTTGCCGCGAAGCTGGGCAGCGATTCCAGCGTGCAACGACTTGCCGTGGGTGATGCGGCTTCCCGGCTTCTTCCATCGCAAGGGCGAGCCGTTCCGGACCCAAGTCATCGAGGAGCGACCCGCCCAGCCCTACGACCGCGGCGAGCTGATAGAAGCCTTCGGCTTGGACCAGAGCAACGGCCCCGCCCCGAAGGGCGACGGCATCGGGAGCACAGGCGGCACATCCCGCAGGGCCAGGACGTAACGACCGTTGTCGCAGATGGCGTTCAACATGCGCAAGGCGCACTTGAGCCCCGAGCATATCGTGGCCGGCGATCGCGATAAAGATCATCGGAGATGCGTGCCCCCTCCGCGCTGCCGCGAGAGGAGCTACGGGGCTATCGCGGAGGGAAAGGCTGGCATTCGAGCCGACGAAGCGGACCGCGAGCCGCAGAATATCCTGCGCGAGTTCACCGCCCCGCCCTTCGAGGCGGGCGACGTGCCGGAGGCGATCGGCGAGTATGCGTTGCTGTTCGCCCGCTCCGCCGGATTCTGCCCGACGGCGACCATCGTTGCGGCCGTGGTGGCGACTGCTTCGATGATCGACGACAACATCCGGCTAGGGTGCCGGGCGCGAGCAGTTGGTTCGAGAGCGCCCGGCTGTGGAGCGTGTTGGTGGCTGGCCCAGCTGCTGGCAAGACGCCAGCAGCGCGCGCAATGGTCAAGCCGGTGATGGATCTGCACCGCGAACTGGTGGACCTGTGGAGCGCCAAGAACGCCCAAGTCGAACCGGAGGAACAAGAGCCACGGCCGGCGCTGTTCACCAGCGATTGCACCGTCGAGAAGCTCTGCGACGTGCTGCACGACAACCCGCGCGGCCTGCTGTATCTCGCCGACGAATTCGAGTCCTGGATAGGTTCCCATGACGTCTACCGCTCCGGCTCTCGCGACCGCGGGGAATGGCTGGCGCTCTACGACGGCGGCCCGCATCAGGTGGACCGCATCAAGCGAGGCAGCAATTTCGTGCTCAACTTCGGCGCCAGCATCCTGACCGCGACGACACCCGCCGTGCTGCGCAGGCTCGCATCGAAGTTGCCCGCCGACGGGCTCATGCAGCGGTTCATCGCGGTAGCGGTGGGACGCAGGAGCGAGCGCGACGCCAGCATCCTGTACGCGCAGGTAGAGCGAGCGGCCGACGAGTTCTCCGAGCTGCTACGCACTCTCCACGCCATCGTAGGCCCGCGCACGGTGAAGATGGGCCGCCAGGCGCGCGAGCTATTCGAGCCCGAGGAGACGCACTCTACGCACGTTGACCGAGGCCATCCGAGAGCCTCTCCGAGATGTTCACCGCGCACATCGGCAAGCACGCCGCCATGCTGGCGCGGGTGGCGTTGACGTTTCAATGCGCCGTCTCCAAGGATGCACCTGAAGAGATCAGCGGCGACACCATGGCCCGCGCCGTCAGGTTCATGCGCAAAGTCAGGCATCACAGCCTGGTGGTCTACGGGGACATGATCAAAGGCCTGCCATCGGTGGAGGTGGCGAGACACGTCGGCCGCTTCATCCTGGCGAGGGGGCTGGAGCGGGTGCAAAAGCGCGACCTGACCATGTACGTACGCTCATTCGCACGCTCCGAGTTCTGGGTCCAGGTCGGCGCCATGAACTACTTGTGCGACGCCGGCTGGCTTACTCGCGATGACAGCGGCTACGGCAAACCAGGAGGCACCCGCTGGACCGTCAATCCCCGTATCCATGCGCTGTTCGAGCGCGAGGCAGAAGCGGAACGCGAACGCCGGATCGCCGTCCGGGAACTGATCGTCGGACTCAGCACAGTGGCGCCGCCAGGATCGCTCCGAACAGGAGGCGGAAGATGAAATGTAGACAATGTCATATGCGCGTACGGGAGGGAAGCCGAATCCACCCCCCCTCTCTTACTCCCGCGCGTACATACAACATTTTCAACATTCCTGCGGGCACAGCAACAGGGACGGAGTGCAAGCGTGCGCTCGGATGACCAACTGATATCCCAACCTTTGCGGCTCTGCAAGTGACTGACGACGCAAACGAAAAGAAGCCTCGTTGCCGCCCAGTTGCCGGTCAGCGGGATGAACGCGGGCGCTGGCACTCGAATAACGCTCGGCCGAGGACAGCTACGGAGCCACCGGCGCGCTACAAACCGCGGTGGCTGCGAAAGATGAATGGCGCAAACCCGGACGTGCGCGAGCTGTATGCCAGGCTCAACGGTATTTGCAACGACATGGGCGGACCCGACAACATGAGCGAGATTGCCAAGTCGCTGGCCGAGCGCTTCATCCACTCTGAGCTGCTGGCCAGGCGGATCGAAGCCAAGATACGCGAGGGCGCGCCGGTAGAGCCCGCCGACCATGCGGCAACCGTTTCGTCCATGGCGAGGGTGGCCAAGCTGCTGGGCGTCAAGCGGCAGAGCAAGCCGGTCAAGTCGCTGGAGCAATACATCGCCGAGCGGGATGCAACCACTCCTGACGAGGACGGCGAACCAGAATGAACGTAGTCGAAGCCATCCACGACAAGCACCTGTTCGGTCCTTCCTTCAAGGCGCGGGGGTTGTTCAGCAAGACCGACACGTGGGCGGCGTGGACGGTGTTTCTGAAGGCAGCGTTCGCGTTGCCGATGAGTGCGGCCGAGCTCGAGGTATTCCAGCGCCACACCGGCCGGGTTGTAGCGCCGCAGGAGGCCGCGCGCGAGGTTTGGCTACTGGTAGGCCGCCGCGGTGGCAAGTCTCGCATAGCGTCGCTCCTGGCGGTGTGGCTGGCCTGTTTTGGTGACTATGCCGCGTACCTGGGGCCGGGCGAGCGCGGAGTGGTGATGGTGCTGGCTGGCGACCGGTCGCAGGCGAGGGTGCTGTTCCGCTACGTCATGGCGTTGCTGCGCGGGACGAAGATGGTGGAGGCCAAGATCGTGACCGAGCGGGCGGAGTCGGTGGAGTTGAGCAACGGCATCGACATCGAGATTCACACCTGCAGCTTTCGCAGCGTGCGCGGGTACACGGTGATTGCGGCGATCCTGGATGAGGTTGCGTTCTGGTCGGCGGAAGATCAGCCAATCCGGACGTTGAGATGGTCAACGCCCTGTTGCCGGCAATGGGCACGATACCGGCGTCGATGCTGATCGGGTTGAGCACGCCTTACGCCAGGCACGGTGTGCTGTGGGAGAAGTTTCGGGACCATTACGGGCACGACGGTGATGTCCTGGTCTGGAGTGCGGACGTCGCGAGCGATGAATCCGACCTTGAGCCAATCGGTGGTCGATCGTGCGTATCGGGATGATCCGCAAGCTGCGGCGGCGGAGTACGGGGCGCAATTCAGGAATGACATCGGGGCCTTTTTGTCTGGCGAGATGGTGGGTCGCGCGCTGGTGCACGAGTTCGAGCTCGCGCCGGCGGCGAGCATCGAGTATTCAGCCTTCTTCGATCCCTCCGGTGGTGCTGGGGATCACATGACGCTGGCGATTGGGCACAAAGAGGACGGGCTGGTAGTGCTGGACGTGTTGCACGGCCGCCCCCCGCCGTTCGAGCCGCAGTCGGTGGTACGTGAGTTTGTGGAGGTGCTCAAGCGGTACAAGTGCAGCAAGGTCGTCGGCGACCGGTACAGCGCGGAGTGGTGCGCCAGCGCGTTTCGGGATGCGGGGAT
>CAVUHQ010000017.1:0-164685 GCA_963741215.1 uncultured beta proteobacterium | reverse complement strand
AAGCCGGAAGAGGACACGGTTACGAAACGCATATGCTATATGGCGCTAGAGAGAGATTTCGAGGTTGATTGTTCCGATCCGCGTCGGGATCTCCGCACGGGCGCTCGGGCAGGAGTCCGTTCATAGCAGTCGGATCAGCTTGACGTCCAGTGGCTCGATTGTGATCTCAGATGTCTTAGCCCTGTAGCCGGAGATGAGATCCTCCCAACCGCGAACCGGTGTGGAACCGACAATCTGCGCGTCAAGCCGTACCTTGTTCAGTCCCAACACATAGCAGACTGTTCCGTCGGCCTCTGCACAGCGAAATTCGATAGGCCAAGCTAAGGTTCCTGCTCGCGTTCTTAAGCGCACGTCCCTGCGCACGCCTTTCCCGTCGAGCAGCCGATCCAGCACCGGAGCCAACGCTCTGGGGTCTAGGGGTTCCACCTTGATCGCGAGCGGTCGCGCTCCCATTGGCCGCACTGCACGGTACTCGTCATTGCTAAACGCTTCCCCTATCTGGACAACGGTACCGCCGGCTTTGACGAACGCGCGAATCGCTTGCACAGAGGCATCCTCTGCATAGCGGGCCCCGGGGACGAGCAACAATTTGATCGGCCCCAACCGTCGCGTCTGGAGCATCGCGTCTGTCACAAACCCTGTCGGCACATCCAGTCCATTCAGCGCCTCGTACGCCCCCAGGATGGCGCGACGATACGCGGCTGTGTCGAGGTACAGAGAAGCCCGGCAGTAGTAGATCCCGACTTGGGATGGCCCTGGGAACTTACTGACGACGTTCCGCAAGGCGGCGGAGATCGAGTGCCGCCCGGCTAGCGCCCCACGCGGCGCGCGGCTGTGTCGCAACCGTATTCCTCATCCCGGCACCGATCGGTGCCGCACGTTCGACTGAGCCAGGATCCCAGACCCAGAACGTGGCGAGCCGTACGCCGTGCAGGAAGGCTTGCCAGAAAATCACCTCGGTATACCCCATCGGGCCCACGAACATGAGCTGCTGCTTTCCGACCCGAAATCCGGCCCCGTCGCGAGCCACAGTGGCGATCGGAGGCGCCGGGACCGGCAACGTCCGCTCTGCGCTTTGCTATCACATCCTGGGTCCGCTTCCGCGCTTCTTTTGCCAATGCCAATAGGAACTCGCAGTCGATCAAGGCATCGTCCACCCTACCTGCGTCTGCCTTTCGTCGCAGCACGCGCATCGAGGCTGTCGCGAGCGCGAAATCGGCGCGCTCGTAAGCCAGTGCGTACCCTAGGCTTGTACCGTCGGCAAGGAGCTGCTGAAGCGATTGCAACTCGTCCTGTAGTTCATTGGCCTTCCCATCGAGGCTTACATCTGCGCACGCAGCTCGAGACACCACCAACCAGATGGTGAGACACAACAACGTCCAACCCGACCGGGAAAATGCAAGTCTCACCGCGTCCACTCAAACGAATCCATAAACGACGCGATCACATCGCAGATTGCAGCACTTCACTAGTTCGCGCCGCTGCCTCAGTCCAACTAAAGTTCTTCGCTTGAACCAGTCCCTTAACGAGTAGCTGCTCCCGCAGTCCACCATCTTCGACGATCCTGACGATGGCGTCAGCGATACCGCGCGTATCGTGAGGATCGCAGTAGAGAACCGCGTCCCCGCAAATCTCCGGCAACGAAGCCGCGTTCGAGGCGACAACTGGGCAACCCACAGCCATCGCTTCGAGCGGCGGGAAGCCGAACCCCTCGTAAAATGAAGGAAATACAAGCGCTTCTGCATGGCGATACCAGCGTCGCAGGGTATCCAGGTCTACCATTCCGGTGAACTTCACCCGCGAGCCGGTTGCGGCGGCGAGGCGTTCCGCTTCCCGGTCCTGTGTGATGAATCCCGACGTCTGGCCCACGATGACCAAGTCGTGCGGGAGTCGTCCCGATATGTAGCTGAACGCTCGGATGAGACCGTGAACATTCTTGTTCGGCTTCAGGTTTCCGACGAAAAGGAAATACGGATTGGCTTGGGGACGTACACCCGCCACCGGCTGGAACCATCCTTCATCAAGGCCGTTGCGAATCACTTCGAGTTGACCGGCTTTCCCACCCAGTAACCTCTCGAATTCGTCGGCAGTAAATCGAGATACGCATATCACCTTGTCCGCCTTTCGTCTTATCGCGCCAAACATCATCCGTGCGTAGGCCAGCTTCAGAGGACTCGCTCTGACCTCGGTGCTGGTCAGGTGAAACAGGTCGTGAACCGTGACAACGAGAGGGCCTCGATAGCCCAGCGGGATGTTGTAGTGGGGCGACCACCAGACGGCGCCGCGGCTCGCGCGATGGAACAACAACTCCACCTGCTCCCGGAGCGTGTAGATCCTGCTCCTCATCTCAGTATGTGCGCACCCGGGAGTTGCTTCGGCCAACTGCTGACGAACCGCAGCATTTCCCAACAACGTCATCCTCTCCGGCGGAATCGTCCGAGCGATCCGGGGAAGCAGGTTCTGAAGGTAGACCCCTATGCCGGACGAGAGATACATCCGGCAGTCGACGACGAGCGTGAAGCTACGCACCGCTCGGCGACTTCTGCCGAGCCAGGTGATGGCTCAGTGCTACATACACAGCGCTCAATACTCCGATCTGAAACCAGAGATACGGGCGGAGTACGTTCTGGTTGAACTGCAGGATCAGAAACTCCATTGCCGATGCCCATGTCAAGCTACCCAACACCGACCCGTAGGGTTTTCCGAGACGGAGCGCGAGCCTCGCAGGTCGAATAAGCAAAGTCAGGATGCATACCGCGAATGGTGCAAAGCCGACCACGCCGCTCGCCGCCAACACCTCGGCAAAGACAGACATTCCCTCTTGCTCCTTAACAGCTGGATTGCTGCTCTTTACATCTTGCCACCGAGCCTCGCCTGAGCAGGAGGATATACCCGGAAACATATTCCTCGATCCCTCGCCGTTCCGCGAGTCTACCTCTTCTTTCAAGCGGTCACCACTTGTGCCGGTCAAGCGATTCTTGCCGGCGCGGTAACAAGGCGGCGGCTCATGCGTCAGCACCTTTGCCTAGCCGCCCAATCAGACTCGCCATTACGAACTTGAGTCCACTCCAACTCCCCTCGACTCGTCCCACATCGGGTCGGCCCCCGGGAGTCAGAGCATCGGCGACCGCCTTCACAGCAAACAATAGGAACAACCCTGATCCCGTAATCACCAGCAGCAAAGAGCGCGGTCGAGAACGACGCGTCACCTGCATCAAGTGATAGTCGTTTACGAGTTGAGTGTAGGATACCTGTTCCGACCGCTCGCGTGAGATCGGAGATTGGTAGTGACGAACCCTGAGCGCGGGATGCACTAATAGCGGGCCCGATTGACGGGCAACATGCGAGAGATATAAGTCTTCACCCAAGCTGTACCCACGGAAGAAATCCTGCATCTCGAGATTGCTCAAGGCATTCTTCCTGAAGGCCATGTTGAACCCTGCGAGGAAGTCGGTCTCAAACGCCTTTTGTTCCCAATCCATCGATCCATATCGCCGCCATACCCGCTAAAGAGAGAGCTTTCCACGTCTGAGTGCCCGGAAGCCGATTCCGTACTCATACAGCCGGCGCCACACTGGTGCTTGCCGACCGATGACGTCCACCCCACCGGCGCCCGCGACATTCGGATGTCGATCCATCACATCCAGAAGGAGGGAGAGATAAGCCGGGTTCCACTTCGATATCGTCATCGAAAAACAAGACCACTTCGTAAGCTGCCAGTGCCGCCGCCTCGATCCGAGATCTCAGCAACCCCGCTCGATCGCTCTTGTTGAAGTAAGTAAATCTCCATTGGCATCGCTCGACCTCCGTCTGGAGATCATTGATCAGGCGTTCCTCGAGTCGCCCATCGTCGGCGACCATGACTTCGATCTTGTTTGAAGTTACTTCGTCTTTCAGAGCAAGCACGGAGCGCATAGCCACAGTCAATTCATCAGGGCGATTGCGAGTGCAGAACGCAATGGTTAGTGAGCAGCTCTGAGTCGACATTTTCGGCAATTATTTCCCGCTTTGCTCAGGTCTCTCGAGACCGCCAGCGCACCGGTGCAGCAGTTCTGGCTTCTGGAGCCCGGCCGCTGGATGCATCGTCGTCGAGTTCCCGGTGCCGAGGCCCGCGTTGCACAGCGCGCGCCAGTCCCAGCACAGAGCGCGGCTGCGCGACGAGCGAAGCAAGGCATTTAGTTCATGCGCATGTAGCTCCCAAGCCAGGATCGCTCCCGCCCCGGGGATCGCCAGGCTCATGCCTCTGTCCTTCCGCGCAGCCATTTTGTGTAGCCGGTAGTCGGAAAAGCCGTCCCAAAGTCCAGCTAGCCGACGCAAGTAGTACTGACCCTTAGCTCCACGAAAGACTACAGAACCGACTAAAGCGCACACGAACAGATTGGCTCCATGGAGATAGACCGGCAACAGCGTCCATTTTGCCAGAACCTCCAGATCCTTCGACTCAGAACGTGCGATCGACGCTAATAACGCGTGGGCCTCCGCAACGCGCCCAATAGTTGGCACTACAAGGGAAAAGAAATGCTGCGACTGCGCCACTCATCTTCTAATCGCGCTTACTGTCGCCAAGTTCTGATCGGGTCTGAAGCACCTCGCGCAAGAAACCCCGCACGTGCCCCGCAGCTCGCCGACTCCAGAAGTAAACAAGCATAGGAAATACCCAGATAACGCCTGCCGCCGCGCGCAGAGGAGATTTGGCCAGCCTGCTGTATTCGACGTGTCGGTTACCGTCTGAGGTGATGCCGTATTTCTGCCTCACCTCTGCCCACACCTCCATTCTGCGCTTTGTGCTCTGGAGCCGATCGATTTCGCGCCCGCCTTTGCTCCGGTCATGCGGGTTGACACAGGTGACTTCGTCAACAACCGCGACATGTCCTCGCAAATCAGGTCCCATCGTATGCAGAAACCATGAATCCATGCCGTGTCCCACCAAGACCGGATCATAGATTTTCATAAACACATCAAGCTTATCGCGCCTGAAAAGCGGGCACGTCATCTCGACAAAGTTGGTGTACCGCATCTTGCATGTCGGTCTGCACGCGGGTGATATCCCAACTGATCTTTCCCATTGGACTGAAGGCAGGTTGAAGCACCCATAGGTCGTATCTTTCTCGTATTTCGAAGAGCCTTGAGATTTCCGATCCACTTAGCAATACATCGTCATCCATTACTAGGATCGCCCCGTACTGGGCGAACACATCGGGCCGCGTCTGGTAGGCCGAATGCAGATTCTGAAACTTTGAACCCTTCCGCTGAGTATAGAGTTCTGCAACTTCTATCCATGCTTGAGGCTGGTCTCCGTAGTAAGTGATCCACAGGTCAAAGTTGCGGTAGCCTCGCAGCCACCTGTGAAGATTTGCGTGATCCCCAACGGAGGTGAAAACCAGGTTTTGCCTTCGGATTTCGGAAGACTTCACCTCAACACTATTCATCACGTCGGCGCCCTTAGCGTTGTCCCTATGAGGTCAAGGCCGCATACGTCTTAGAGAGGTCCACCAGCCGCAACCGAGTTGCTGGACTTCCGTCTGACCATGAGCTGAATTAGCTCTAGAAATGTCTCATTCCTCGTCACGAAACACGCTCCGACATAGACCGCACCTCCTACCGCCGTCCCGGCCGACAGTCTTAGCGCAACTGACCATCCGGTAACAATAGCGCTGTCCAGCACGAAGACTACTATTCCCATCACCGCGGACGTTAGGAAGACTCGGGGCACGCTACCCCAGGAGTTCGCCGACAGAGAGTCGTATATAGGTCCCCGAGATCTTCAGGTTGACCAGTGCTGCCGGCACGGTCCACCACGGCATACGCGCACGCCACACCGATAATCCCGTAGCGAAGTCCAGCGAGCAACTGAAGCGTCGACACATCGAGTCTTCCTCCAGCAGGCGGAGGATGTAAACGGAGAGCTCCTCGTCATTTCCTCTCTCGCACCAGATACCCTGTCTGCCCGTGCGCCACTGCCTCGACAACTGCCCCGGACGCGAAGGCCACGACCAAGGCCTTTCTTTTCTACGAAACGCCCAACGAAGAGCACGATAGGAGCACTCTGCGACTGCTCTCGTGGCTTAAATTCGTCGACACCGATTCCGACGTAGTGGACGCGAACTTTCTCTGCTGGGAACCCTTGCTCGACTACCCGACCTCGCACAAACTCAGATACGGCGCTGAAAAGGCCTCCTCTTGCTTGCAATGCCTTTCGGCGACCCCCGTCGCTATCGTCCAATCAGCACCGTCCGGGTTCTCGGATCGATGGCCGCGAGCAAGTCGCCCAGAAACCTCTCCTGAGCAGCATAGCTAGCCCGGGAGTCACTCCCAATTGGCAGGGCTTGCGACACCCTGACTAAGATTCCGTCTGGGAGCGTGCCCCGGAGTCCTTCGCCAAGGATCCTGCGCCTCGTCTGCCAAGCATTCATGCTTATCGAGCCACCTATGCGGATCCAGTAGGTGACGGGCTCTACCCTACGGGAATTTCGGGTAAGCATGTGGTAGGCCGGCGGCTTGATTCCCTGACCCAAGTCCAACGTAACGGCCTGCCTGTCGTCGACCATGAAACCCTGTGCGGCATAGCAGAGTTCTGGCCGGTGGATCTTCATCTCCTGCCTTTGCACCCTTCCCCACGCCAAAGCCAACATCACAACGCGACCGTCGGCCGCCTGGTAGGTTCGCATCAGCGTTTGATCGTAAAGAGGTAAAGGATCGAATGACTGCTGTCCGTCCTGCCGCGGCGTGAGGTCCATCTGAACCAGGCCGGTTTTCACCTCTCGCCATGTTCCAAACTGAGACGGGATCTGCCGTTCGAGATCTACCGTTCCGACCTCGACCGCTGGAACAGGGCGCAGCGCTAGCGCCAGGCCGCTCGCTCCCACCATAGCCAGACCGACACAGATGTAGCGCCAAGAGATCATCCATTCCTCTGCGAGTTAAGCGTTCAAAACACCATACCGAGACTATATTAAGGTTAAGACCCGGATGGCGCTACGAGCTGATCGGCGTGCCCGGCACACTCGTCCGCGACTCACGCATCAATCTCGAAAGCAATGCATCGAGCAGGAAGAAGCTTCCAAACGCGAATACGATCTCCGCGTAGCCGGCGTAATCGTGAAAGGCCTGGCCCGCGGAATCGCCGAAATAATATGTCGCGAGAATGAGCGCCAAGACGCGGAGAATATTCGCTACAAACGCTATGGGCAGGATCAAAGCAATCAGCACCACATTGTGAAGCACGTTGGACGTACGCATCAGATACACGAACAAGATACCGACGCTGCTCAGGGCGACCATCGAATTGAGCCCCGAACAAGCATCTGCAATTAATAGCTCATAAGGTCCAATATGAAGCACGACACCAGTTCTCGCGATTGGATAGCCTGCCCAATAGAGGAGCTGCTCCACGATCGCAGATACGTCTTGTTTCAGCGGTAACAGAATTGCATCCAGCACCGAACCTGGAAGCGGTATCGAGAAGATGAGAAAGCAGATCGGAAAGAACAGCGCCCGAAATGCCCGCTCACCCTGTAACGCCAGAATCAATCCCAGCAGCAGGGGGATTTGCGAGAACGCGTCTGGCTGTGAGAACTCTTGCGACCGCCCAACGACATAGAGTATCAAGCCTACGGCAATGAGGACGCCACCCACCAAGGGCCTAACTCTTTCGGGCGGCCCCAGAAGGACTTCGCGTCTGCGCCATATCAGCCAAGCGACGACGGCAACGATGATCGGCCCGTGAGCATTGTCCTCGCGCGTCCAGAAGTATGTCCAAATATTTAGATATGTGGGAACATACATCAAGATCAGACCGAACACGACCGGTGCCCATCTGAGTAGCAGCGTCGGTTTGCCCGGTTTGGTCTGACTCACTGCAATGACTGAAGACATGAGATGCAATAGACGCTCAACGGCCGAGTACAGTGCCGACCACCGAAGCCCCGGTACCCGCCAGTTCCTCGCACAGCATCCTTACTTGAGCCATTTTGGTCCGGTGCATACGTGTGAGAACCAGGGCACCTTTTGTCCTGGCCGCCACCACTTGCGCATCAGCAGCGACGGATGCCGCACAGGTATCGAAGAGGATGACATCGAATTGCTTGCCCCATTCAGTGGAGCATCTGTTCGAACGTCGATCGATTGAGTAGTTCCTGCGGATTGGGAGGAAGCGGTCCGGCAGGAAGAACGGACAACGCAATAAAGGACGGAATGCGCTGAACCGCTTCTGGACCAGCCCGTCCGGAAAGCATCGTCGAGAGGCCGACACCATTCGCGAGGCCAAACATCGCATGCTGTCGTGGGTGCCGCATGTCGGCGTCGACCAACAGCGTATGTTCGCCAAGCTGCGAAAAGACCACCGCGAGATTCGCCGCCAGGTAACTACGGCCGTCTCCGCGATCCATGCCGAGGATGGTGAGCCTGCGACGGTCGGGCTCGTCGCCGAACCAGCGCAACAAGAGCTGAGCTCCGTAGCGCCCGAAATGCCTCGACTTGACGGCTGAAAGGGGAATAGGCCGCACCACCTCATGGGAGACGGCGCTCTCGCCCGGGACAACGTACGCATAGTCGAACTGAAGTGCTACCACCTTCTCGATCTCCTCCCGCGTCACCAGGCCAAGCCCGATGGCGGCGTCACCGAAGCGCAAGCCCTTTTCCTTGGCATAGCGAAGTATTTGTTCGGCATCCTGCGGAATGAGGTTGCCCGCGTCGATGAGCAACGCGCCTATCTGGTTGCCCCCGTGAACGCCCCTTCGCTGGCACGGGGACGACGTTGGATCTGTCGATCTGCATTTTGGCATACGAACTCCCAGTGACTCAAGCTGCCAGAGGCGCGCGCGATCTCGAGCGACGGACCCAACCCTTGCGAGATACCTGATGCGACTTCGCCGACCGCTCGAGTACGCCGAGCACCGGAATCTCCATGACCTCCCTCAGGTCCTCCAACGAGCGTACGCGGCGATCCATCATCTCCCGCAGCAGCGCCAGATTTAACCCCAGAAACAGTCCGGCCAGGATGCCCAACGGAATATTCAGCATCAGCTTCGGGAAACGCGGGCCGAGCGGTGGCACCGCCGCGCTCAGTATCATGACGTTCGCCTGGCTTGAGCGGCTCTGAAGGTTCTCCTGAGTAAACCGGGAGTTCGCCGCATCCAGCGCGCGCTGTGCGTTTTCCACCTCTCGCATCAGAACCGACATATCGTCACGCCCCTTGTTCAGCGCCAGCATCCTTGCCTTCTGTGTCGCTACCGCCTGACGTAGTTCGTCCAATCGACGTTCAGCGACCCGTTGACCGTTCTTGATCCCTGCAGCGACGTTCCCAATCTCGTCCTTGATCTTCTGGCGCTGCGTCGCGATGTCGGCGCGAAGTTTCTGGAGCTCCGGATGGTTGGCCCCGAGTTGCGAGGAAACCACATCCAGCCGCGCTTCGCTTTGGGTGAGTTGCGCCTTCATGCTCTGCACCAATGGATTGGCCAGGATATCCGGCAGGTTGGCCGGATCGGCTCCGCGCGAGAGGAAATCGTTGAGCTGGTTGAGGCGTGAGGTTGCGTCCGACGACAGCTGCCTGGGCGTTGACCATCTGCGCTGACAATTCGGACAGCCTGGAGCTTTCCACGTCCAGCCGCTCGTCCGTCGCGCTGAATCCTTTCTCCCGCTGATATGCGGACAGTGTCGCTTGCGCGCTGCCGAGATTCTCGCGCAGGGTCTTGATCTGCTCGTCGAACCAGACGGCGGTGTCCCGCGCTGGAGCAACCCGCAACTCCAGATTGGTCTCGATGTACGCTTTCGCAAACGAATCGGCGATGATCGCCGCAAACTGTGGATCCTGGCTGGTGTATTGAACGGCAATGACGCTGCTATCGCGTGTCGGGACGACATCCAACTTGTCGAGCAACAAGATCCGCCAACCAGTCGTCGATATTGCCCCTGCCGCGGTCGCCTCCAGCAACTCCTGCTTAGCCACTGGGTTATCCGACAGCTTCAGTTTGCGAACCACCTTCAGAGCCACCCGGTGGCTTTGGATGATATCGATCTGGGTGGCAAGATAACCAGGAAGAGTTTGCGCCGGTTGCATAGTCCCAGAGACCGGATCCATGCCCTTGTAGTCAATGACGACGGTCGTCTCGCTCGATAACGCGGCGGAAGCAGAAAGCTAACAGCCAGCGCGACGGCCAATCCGAAGACAGTCATGCCTATTAGGGCCCACTTTCGGGCTCGCAGTACCAGCAGAAACTGTGTAAAGGTCATCGGACTTGTACTCCCATCGCTGGCGGAGACCAGTCCGTCAGCTCGCGGTTGTGCTCCACTCCATGTTTGCAGCAGCACCGTCGGGGCACTCATCGCGAGAGTTCCATCGCCATGCACGGCAAGAGAGGCTCACTAAGTGAAATGGGCAGGCATGGCCAGGGCATTAGAACAAACTCTCTTTCACGTACACCACGTCGTCTGGCAAGAGCAGATCGTTGAGCTGCACGGGAGCTGTTACGATTTTGCCCAGTCTTGTCGCGTCGATTGATCTGGATATCCTTCCTGGCGGCTCGTAGCGTGAAGCCACCCCCAACCGACAGAGCCTGCATCACCGTCATGCCTTTCTCGAGTCGATACACGCCGGGCCGCTGAACTTCGCCGTAGATGTAGAAATACGGGTAGCGATCGACGTAGATCGAATCACCACCGACGACCTCCGGGTTGATCAGGGCGCCATTGGATTTGAACAGCGCCGGCAGATCGACCTCGAGCGTAATCGTCTTGCCACCGCGCTGACGCACCAACGTCACCGAGTCGGCGCCGTCGGGAGAGACACCGCCGGCCATCGCAATCACGTCGGTGAGGCGATAGGTACCTTCCTGCAGCGGATAGCGGCCGGGGCGATTGACGTGTCCAAGCACGGACACCTGCTGGCTGTTGAACTGCAAGACGGTCACGTTGACCTGCGGATCCTTGACGAATCCTTTGCTCTTGAGAAGCCGGACGATCTTGTCCTCGGCCTGCTTGGCCGTGCCGCCACCGACCTCAACCGGCCCGATCAGCGGGAACGTAATGGTGCCGGTTTCCGCAACGCGCGTTTCCGTCATCATGTCGGGCTGCTGGAATACCGTCACGCGGACGACATCGCCAGTGCCGAGGATATAGGCGCGACCAGGTTCGGCAGGCTTTGGCGCCGTCTCCGGCTGCTGGGCCAAGGACAGACGGGCGCGGCTCCCATCAACGCCAGCGCGACAAGCGATGCAAGCGGCTGCCTATAAAGTCTTGCTCGCATGACGAGCAGGTTGTTCTGTCTGATCATTCGTGTGATTATTTCTTGAGGCCCTGCAAGCCCTTCTTGCATGCTGTCGTCGGTCGGGTTCGTCGCCTGCGGCTGCTCTGGCTTGGGGCTTCGGGCTGCTCCTGCGTGGGCAGCGCCATCCTTCTTCGCAAAGTCGCCGACGTATTCGATCTTTGCCGCCGTCCGCAGGCGCTTCATCTCCTCATTGGAGAGTTCCAGACGCTTACGGTTCTGCAGGAACTGCTCGATGTAGGGGACGGACTGCTCCTCGGTGAGCGGCGCGGTCTGCGACTGCACCAGTTGCGAAACGACGACAGCATTGCCTCTGGGGATAAGCAGCAGGTCGCCGTCCTTCATCTGATGGATCTTGGTCACCAGCTCCATGGGCAATTGCTCCGCGGCTTGAGTGGCGACGTTGGTCTGGAACTTGACATTCTGCCCCTGCAGCCAGGTGGCCAGCTCCGGCATGATCTTGTTCTTGTCGGCCAGCTTGTCCAGACGCTCCAAGCTCGGCGCGCAGCTTCGGCTGCAAATCGGGCGGGCGCGGCGATCGCCATCTCACGGAAGCGATAGACGCGGCGCTCCTGAAACAGTTCCGGGTGCTCCGAGTAGAAGGCCTTCACTTGGTCGGGCGTGCTCTTGGCCGCACCGCCCATCACCGACTCGAGATAGGCCTGGGCCAGGATCTGGCGCTTCGCATCCTCGATTGCGGCGACGATGCGTGGATCGCGGTCGAGCTTCTTCTCCACCGCCTGCTGCACCAGGAGCTGCTGGTCGACCAGCCGCTCGAGCACCTGCTGCTGGGCTTGCTTCTGTTGCGCCTCGGGGATCTTGCCCACACGCGAGAGCGCCTTGATTGATCTGATGCACGGTGATCTCGTCGCCGTTCACTTTGGCGGCGACCTGCGTGTTTTTCTTGTCGCCACCGCGCCCGCATCCCGCCAATGCGAGCACGAGGACTACGGTGAGCAGGGCTGTCGTTTGAAGTCTGCTGGAAAGGGTCACAGAATGCTCCGTATGTTTTGCGTGTCTGCACCGGAACGAGGGCGCATCCGCTTTTGGGAGGGAGAAGAGCTTCGCGGTCTATGTGCGGTGTCTTACCAGTGGATTCCACGCGAATGCTAACATAACCGCTAAGTTCTTGAAAAAACGACAATAGCGACGTCCCTTTAAGCCACGCATTCCCCTGAGCGATCCGAGTAAGCCACCGCCTGAATGAATGAACCAGCACAGATTCGAGTATACCCGTGCCTATGTGATTCCAACGGAGGTTCAGGACTCGCAATGTAAAAGCTTGGTAAAATCAGTTGTGCGAGGGAGAGGTCTCTAGCTTCTGCCGAAGCACGCAACGCGAACCGGATGAGAAGGTGTTGGTTGGGCGCCCGCGTGAGCTTTTGCCAGAATCTCGCGCTCGAGCTTGAGCTGCCGGTTTTCTCGGCGCAACTTGCGCAATTCGTCGCATTCTGCACCGCTCAGCGCAGATCCGCGCGCTTGCACTCGTCGCCGTCGGCCTGGGCCACCCAGTTGCGGATCGTCTGCGCCACGCAACTCGGGTCGATGGTCAGGCGGTGGCGGCAGTGCTAACCACCCGGGCAGGCCTGGCTCAATCCGCCACCCATGAGCGCTCTACTTGATAAGACCGGGGCATGCGTATGTCATTCTGGATCTGCATGCCGATTTACGCGATGTCGGTATTGTCTGCGCTCGGAGGTTTATTCCAAGACCCTGTCAAGCGCATTCAGGTTTCGCAAACCGGCGGATTGGCCCGACGGTAGTCTCGCGCGTCGCACATGCATCACGCACTCCATGAACGGCTTCCTATTGCTCGTCGTTCTCACCCTGCTATGTCCTTTAGGCAGCGCGCAGGACCTCACCCAATCCGCTCCCTCATACAATGGGAGCATCGACCACACCACGATTGCGCTCATCGTCAACACAGCAGACCCACTCAGCGTGGCGGCAGGAGAATACTACGCACGTCAGCGACACATTCCGGCTGTCAACGTCATCAGAGTGAGTTTCCCAGTGGGGACGTCGGAAATGCCGATAGATGAATTTCAGCGCCTAAAGGCGGAAGTGGATGCGGTTACACCCGAGAACGTGCAAGCCTACGCGCTCGCCTGGACCGCACCCTATCGCGTCGGGCTGTATGTCGATCACCAGCGCGTTCGCATTCGGGTACGACCGCGCCTATTGCGCAGTTGGCTGTACGGCGACGCGGCTCAGTCCCTATTTCAACTCGCCAAGCCGTCATTCCGGAGTTCGAGTTGCACGTGCGTCCCGCCATGATGCTCGCCGGCACGCAGCTTCCCCGAGATCAAGGCGCTGATCGACCGCGGTGTGGCAATCCGACGGGACCTATCCGCGCGGTACGGCCTATCTGATGCTGACGGCGGACAAGGCGCGCAGTAGCCGCGTCTTGCTGTACCCCCAAGTGGAGAGTGTTGCGGCCGGGCTGATCAACATCGAAATCGTCAAGCAGGATAGCCTCACCAACCGGCAGGATGTGATGTTCTACTTCACCGGAGCCGTTTCGGTGACCGGCCTCGAGACGCTGCAGTTTCTTGCCCGGCGCGATCGCGGACCATCTCACCTCGTTCGGCGGAATGCTCACGGACAGCGTGCCAGATGAGTGCATTACGGTGGCTGGAGGCGGGTGCAACGGGCAGTTACGGTACGGTGGTCGAGCCGTGCAACTTCCCGCAGAAATTCCCACATCCCGCCGTTGTGATCGGTCGTTACCTTAGGGGCGAGACGCTGATCGAGGCCTACTGGAAGAGCGTAGCTTGGCCTGGGCAAGGGGTGTTCATCGGAGAACCGCTGGCGGCACCGTTCCGCCTGCGGAAATGAGCGACGTCGCTTAGAACCTCAGCTGACCGGTCAGCGATACGAGTTGATCGTTGAAGTCGGCGAACGGGACGTTGGAGTTTCGATGAGAAAAAGTATAGTTGAGGCCGAACCGAAGCGTGCGAGTAGCTTGATACGTGAGCCCCGCTCCCAAGCGTACCTATCCTGTCTACCCGGTTCGCCAAGGGCGAAGTAACACCGGGGATACCAGTGTTACCCAGAAAGGCGACGTTTTGGTACTGGGCTATGCCGTTCAACTGCACCTTGCCGGTAAGTTGATAAGTAGGCTTGACCGAGAGAGTGTAGGTGCGAGCATAAGTAACCGTTAAGTCTTCCAAGCCCGCCCAGGGTCCGAGCAGCGGCCAAGCCGCACCGACGTCTTGTCCGAGGGCGTCCAGGTCCATCCGGCCGCTCCCGTCCAGCCCTGAAAGTTGCGCTCGGGCAGGTTATCGTGCCGGCGCTCGACGTAGCCTACGTTGCCGTCGATTCTCGACGCTCCGGAGAATTTCCAGTCGAAGAACGTAGCCAGGCGTGTCTCGCGATAGGCGTTGTCGAACTCCGTGCCCTCGACGAGGAATAGATTCGGGAAGCGGGCGTCCACGCTCTGTAGAGAGACCCCGACTGAGTTTCCGCTCGGGGTGATGTACCGCGTACCGAGATTCACTCCAAACTGGTTGTAGTCGTTGACGTTTGCTGAGGCCACGCCGGTATTGGGGTCCACGGACGGCGCGCTGTTCCGAACCGTGGTGTAGTTCACCCCGGCCTGAAGTTCCCAGTTCGGTGCGATTCTATATCTCGGGGCGAAGGTGAGGTACTGTGTGTCGATGATGTTGCGGGCGGTGGAAAAGTTGTAGCTGTAGGTCTGCAGGGCTCTGCTCAGGCCATAAGCCACATCGCCACTCCAATCATCACCGACCTGCCACAACCATGCGGCCCGTCCAGAACCTCCGACGTAGTCCAGGTACGAAACAGAAGAGGGAGTGTACTTGTAGTCGTTTACGATCAAGTTCGCTTGAAAGCGCTGGCGGCTGTAGGGCACGTCGGCCGATATTCCCGCGCCGAGGTTGTAGATGAAAGCGTCTCTGCTTACGGGTGAGCCGTTGGGTCCGATGGGCTGCGCCTCATTCGACAGCCTGAACAGGTTCGAGTCGTACGTTATCCCGCCATACCCGCTGAGAAATACGGTGTCGCTCCCGAGCGCCCACAGGTTCTGCGCCGCGAGCGGGAGCGTCAGGACGACAGGCCGACAAGGCGAGTCGGCGCCACGTCGGGGCCGAGCGACGCGAGCTTCTGGGACATAGCGGATTGCGCAAGGTCTTCGTTCAACGCCTAGTTTGACGCACCTTACCAGAAGTGCCACTGCGCGGTATAGAGGACCCAGAAGCCAAGCAGAAGGTTGGTGATCGCGTGCGCCGCAACGGCAGTCCACAGGTTGTTGCTGCGCATGTAGATTCCGGCGTAGGCGAATCCCGCCAGCAGTCCCGCGAGCCACTGGTGGTGCTCTACTGCAAACAGCGCCGAGCTCACGAAGAAGCCCATCGTCCCCACTTGCCGGGGAATAACGGACAGGAAGTCATGATTGCGAATCCAGCGCATCACCAGCGAACGCCAGAACAACTCTTCCATCACGGGAACGACGATCACCGCCCCCGCCAGACGCGCGGCGATGAGAGCTCCGTTTCTCTCCCCATTCGTCCCGACCGGGTTCCACCCAGCCGGCGTGCCGAACATTGCCCAAGGCTGATCCAGAAAGATCCACAGCACGAAGACGAGTACGCCGGCGGTGATGCTGAGCGCCCAGTCGAGCGAGCTCACACCGCGCGGCGCCGCAAGTTCGCTGTAGTGCTTCCAGAGCAGCGCCAACGCGACCGCGACGGAGAAGACCTTCACTGCGTACAGCCAGCGCACCTGGACGCCGATGCCGGTATCGGAAAGAACCGATTCCACCACAAGGAACGCGATGTAGATGGCGAAGGGAATGATGCGGGCGACAGCGGGGGTCAGGAGCATAACGGCGGACGCGACGTTCGGGGTGCGAGACGACGAGCTGGACACGAACAGAAGTCCAGGTCGATGCAACGAGAAGAGGCAGGCGTGCGGCAAAGCCGGAACCAGGGCAGTGGTCCGAATCGTGAACAAACAGTAAACCCTGCGGCATATCCGCATGATTGTCGGCTCTCGGCGACGCGACGATGGGATCAACGACGATAATACCCGACCGCACCGCCATTCTCTGCTTGGTGGCTGAAGAGGATGCTGCTGGTCGACGAGAGCTCGCCTGGTAGGCAAGGCGCGCCGCGGCGATGCGCGAAGCCTCTCCCATTGCGAGCTGGTTTAATCGTTTCGGGCCTCCAGCAGCGGCATGGCGAGATTGTTCGCGGCAAGCTCGTCGCCAGGCCACACCTGCAGATTGGCTCGGTCAACGCATCGACGCTATCGGGCGACGCGCCGGCTCCACCGCATAGGAGTTCGCCGCGAGACCGCCTACCCGCTCACTGGCCTAGTTCCGGCTTTTCGATCTTCAGGGCATCGGCCTTGTCCTGATACTCCTGCAGCAGAGTCTGGACTTCGACCTCCTTGATGCCCGTGAACGGCTCCTGCTGCAGCAGGGAGGCCCACACGCCCTTGCGCTGATAGCGGGTCATCAGCTCGCTGGAGAGCTGGTAGAGCTTCGCGTTTTCTGGGAGAACTTGGGGATATAAGTGCGGTCGGCCGGGTTGACGACCGGACTGTTCAGCCTGCCTTCGTAGTTATCCCATACGTAGTACGCGAGCCCGAGTTTCAGGCTGCTGCTCGAGCGCAGCGCAGTCTCGAATACGGTTTGCGCACCGTACAGCCACTTGTTGCTGCCGCACGTGGACACCGAGACCGCTTGCGTGCAGTCGATGGTTTCCACCGGAAAGGCACCGAGCGTGAAGGACAAGTTGTTCCGGTCCGCAAGCTCGGTCCTGGCTGTGGCGGCAAAGCCGTCGAAGTTGAGCTGGTCGTACCAGACCAGGTCGGTGAAGAAATACGGGTTCGGCATCCGGCCGCCCCACAGTGTGAGCCAGCGATAGCGACGTCGAATTCACCACGCTGCAGCGCGCATACCGCGAGCCCTTGGAGCGCGTCAGGGCTCCTCGGCCGTTCCATCAAGCATCGCTCGAAGGTGAGAGCCGCCTCGAGATGATGCCCGCTTTGAAACAGTTCGCGCGCCTGATCCAACCTCTCCCGGAACCGCCGCGGCGCTCTCCCGGCGCGCACCACCGAAACCTTCGCCATTGGGCCCTCCAACTCACGCGCCGCGACCGGCACCGCGTGGCAGCGAGTCCACTTTCGTCTCGTAGCGCGCGCTCGTCAGATTCAGCGAGATGCCCCTGGCCACGGCCTGCGCCCGGTTCTGGACATTCAGCTTTCTGAGGATCTTCTGGACGTGATTCTTGACGGTGAGCGGGCTGATGGTGAGGATCTGGGCGATCTCGTTGTTGCTCTTGCCCCTCTCCACCCAGTTCAGGATCTCGATCTCGCGCGTGGTTAGAATCTCCCGCACGGCTGAAGCTCGAATGGGGCCTTGCCCCGTCGGCTCGCAATTGGCCCGCAACCAGGCGGCATAGAGGTACGGAACGAGCAACTGCAGGACGGAGTCCGCACGCGGCAGCGCGGTCGACAGTTTGAAGAACGCGAAGAACCCGGCCGGCCGGCCGTCCAGGCCTGGCAACCCGTGCGCCGCAACGTTCGTGAGGTCGAGCTGACGCAGGGCATCGACGATCTTGTCCGTGCCCCCGGCAGTCGCCCCGATTCAAGCCCGATGCAAGAACGATCGGCATCCGCCCGGCATGCTCCCAGCGAGCGACCAGCATCGGCATCAGCCCGCCGTCCGGGTTGCACAGACCAGCGAGGTGCTCGCCGCTGACCGGGAAGCTGCCCATCCACTCGAAGCGCAGGCTCCTTGCGCCCGGATCCGCGAGGCCGCACACGAGCACCTCGTGCGCCAGCATTCCCTGGAACACTCCCTGCACCCAGGAGAAGAAGTCCGGGCGTTGCTTCACCCTGACCGCAGACTCGACGTTGACCAGCAACATGTCGAGCTCGCTCCGGCTTTGGACCAGGACTTCTTGTTCCATGACGGCGGGAAGGATATGTCCTGCTGGCTCGCCGGAGCCGGGTCGCCCCGAGGGCCACAGCCGGCCGCGCGCGACTGCGCCAGCACCACGCCTATGATGAACAGGCAAGATGTCCGAAAGATTTAACTCGTGTGTAAGTATTTCGTCAGTGACATCACCCGCAACGCGGCCCGCCTGGCCGAGTTGGCTCGAAAACCACGCATGAAACCGCCACGGACCCTGGTCCGTTCGGACCATAGGCTGTCGCCTGGCTGACCTCCGCCGTGCGCTTTGTTCGGAGCCGGTCAACCCGTTTGTCCACCGTTTTCTGTGGACAAACCTGTTGATAATTTCCGCCGATGTGCCGACCGAGCTGCCTTATAACTGGATCGCGCCTTCGTGCTGCAGCAAGCAGCGAACTCGGTAGCAAGCCAGTCCTGTCACCATGACTCGCGGTGTAAGATCGACGGGCTTGCCCTTTCAGACAATGGCTCCTGTCCGAAGGTTAACCGGTCCTCCTGCCATGAACCCCGATTTCGAAGAGCTCGGTTACAGTCCAACGGCTCATGGGTGAGCTGACCCTGCGGCGCCGGCGCTACCCGCGGTTACCCGGGACGGATGTGTTCGAGATCAAGCTCGGCGACGAGTTCTTGATGTCGAGCCTGTTTACCGTTGGAGAGATCGCGCTGGCCGAACTGGCGCTGGCTGGACTCGGCGACGCACCTCTGGACGTGGTCGTCGGGGGTCTAGGTCTTGGCTACACCGCATGCGCGGCGCTGGATTCCGGCGCGGTCCGGTCGGTGCTGGTTGTCGAGGCCTTGGCGGCGGTCATCGACTGGCACACCCGGGGGCTGATCCCCGCCGGCAAGAGGCTGGCCGCCGATCCCCGCTGCCGTTTGATCCACGGCGACTTCTTCGCCCTGGCAGGCCCTTCGGGGCGGGGCTTCGACCCCGCACACCCCGGCCGCCAGTTTCACGCCGTCCTGCTGGACATCGATCACTCACCGAGTCACTTGCTGCATCCGAATCACCGTGCGCTCTATGAGACAGCGGGTTTGCGCCGTCTCGCGAGCTTCCTCCACCCCGGTGGCATATTCGCGCTCTGGTCCAACGACCCTCCCGACGAGCAATTCCTGCGGTCACTCGCCACAGTCTTCGCCACCGCACAAGCGCACGTCGTGAAGTTTCACAACCCGATGTCGGACGGCGAAGCGGCCAACACAGTGTATGTCGCCCGCAAGGCATCCGAGCGCAGCCACGCTGCGGAGCCGGTCAATCGCGAGCAGCATGGGGCCGACGCATGATCAACGTGCGGCGTGCCTGCCCCCACAACCACCGCTATCGCCTGGTTGCCAGCGCAAACCCGGCCACGGCAATCAGCGACAGGCCCACGAGCACCCAGATTACCGCGGCGTAGCTCCCCGAGGCAGACCACAGGAGAGATGCCGCGATCGGCGCCACAGCGCGAGACAGAATCACCGGCGCGGACAGCGCGCCGTTGATCGCGCCGTAGGAGTCGCGCCCGAACAGCTCGGCGGGCATCACCGCGCGCACGATGGTCATCACGCCGTTGCTCGCACCGTATAGTGCGGCAAACGCGATCAGCAACATCCAACTCGACCCGGCCTCGGCCAGCGCGATCAGAGCGACCGGCAGGACAGCGAGTGCGAGCAGACCGACCTGCGCCGCCCGAAAGCGCGCGCCGACGGTCACCTCGAGCACGCGTCCCAGAACCTGCATGGGCCCGATCACCGCCGCGAGCATCACCGCCTCCGCGGCCGACAGGCCACGCTCCTGCAGCAGCGGAATCAGATGCACGGACAAGGCCGAGAACGCCAGCCATGTTGGCGGTGAAAGAAAACGCGAGCAGCCAGAACACGCGGCTTCGCATCAGCCGCCAGGACTACGCCGCTTGCCCGGCGAGAACGCAGACGTGCGCCCTGCCGCGCCCGCAGAAGGGGGAAGGAACAACACGTGCAGTGGCGCACACAGCAGCAGATTCGCCCAGCCGAGGATCGCCGCCGCGCCGCGCCAGCCGGTCGCATGCACCAGCCCCTGCGACAGCGGCCAGAACACGTGCTGGCAAATCCCGCCGTCAGCGTCAGCGCCGTGACGCCCTTGCGCGCATCGGCGCCGAAGCTCGCGTAGATGACGGCGAATGCCGGTTCGTAGAGCAGCATCGCCATGGCCACGCCCAGACCTGTCCATACGGCATAGAAGAGCGAGCACGGACTCGGTCCGGGCCAACACGAGCAGCAGCGTCACCGGCGAGGACCGAGCCCAGCGACATGACCCGGCGCCCGCCGAAACGGTCGACGAGCATCCCGACGGGAAGCGCACCAAGGCCGGCCACCAGGAGGCTGAGCGAGAATGCGCCCACGATGCTGTCGCGAGCCCAGCCCGTATCCCGCTCGATCGGCGCGAGCAGCACCGAAAATGCATAGAACAGCGAGCCCCAGGAGACGATCTGGGTTACGGACAAGCGCCCACACGATCCGCCAGGGCGGACCGGATGAGGAGCGGGTTGCGATGCGCCTGAGTCATCGGCGAGACGAATGCTGCCTTATCGAGCGGTCGACAACCAGAGGGACGCAGGCTGCACTGGCACCTCCGGCTTGTGTCGATCGCGAGTCGGCCGGAAATGCGGCGGACTTGACAGTATTACATATTTCGATAATCATCGAAACATGGAACTACGAGATGCAGTCGCCGCGCTCGCTGCGCTGGCGCAAGAAACGCGGCTTTCCATCTTTCGCCTGCTGGTGGAGGCCGGACCCGAAGGTGTGCCGGCCGGTCAGATTGGCGAAGCGCTGGAAGTGGCACCCGCCACCCTCTCCTTTCACCTCAAGGAGTTGAACCGAGCGGGGCTGGTCTCGTCACGCCAGGATGGCCGCTTCATCTACTACGCCACCGACTTCGAGCGTATGGCCGCGCTGATGACGTTCCTGACTCAGAACTGCTGCCAGGGCATGCCGCAGGAGTGCCTGACCGTGATGGAAACCGCATTGACCCGCTGCTGCCCGCCCGCACCGAAACGCAAATCTGCCAGGAGCAAAGCATGAAACGCTTTCACGTGCATGTATCCGTCGATGACCTGAATGCCAACATCCGCTTCTACTCTACCGTTTTCGGGCTGCCCCCCACGGTGCTGAAGGACGACTACGCCAAGTGGATGCTGGACGATCCGCGGATCAACTTCGCCATCTCCAAGCGCGGAATGAAGCCTGGTCTCGATCACCTGGGGGTGCAGGTGGAAGTCGAGCGACGAACTGACCGCGCTGCGCGACCAGGTGCGCCAGGCCGAGATCGCTGCGCTGGATCAGGACAACGCCGCCTGCTGCTACGCGCGCTCCGACAAGTACTGGGTCACCGACCCGCAGGGCATCGCCTGGGAGACGTTCCACACGCTGGACTCGGTTCCGGTGTATGGCGAGGACAATCGCGCGTTGCCAGCCGAACAGGAAGCCTCGGCCTGCTGTACGCCGGTGTCGAAGACAGCGCCGATCGCGATCAAACCCGCACCACGCGCGCCTGCTGCGACTGAGCCGTACCTCGAGCGAGAAGACACTCATGGAGCGCCAAGTCTTCAACGTGCTGTTCCTGTGCACCGGCAATTCGGCGCGCAGCATCATCGCGGAGGTGCTGCTCAATGCCATCGGGGCAGGCAAGTTCAAAGCGTTCAGCGCCGGCAGCTATCCCAGGGGTCAGGTCAATCCATTCGCTGTCGAACTGCTGCAAAAGAACCGCCTTCCCACGGAAGGCCTGCGCAGCAAGAGCTGGGACGAATTCGCGGCGCCCGGCGCGCCGGAGCTGGACTTCGTCTTCACCGTCTGCGACCAGGCGGCCGGAGAGGTCTGCCCGATCTGGCCCGGCCAGCCCATGACGGCGCACTGGGGTATCGACGATCCCGCGGCGGTTGAAGGCAGCGACGATGCCAAGCGCAAGGCCTTCTTCAAGACCTACAACGAGCTGCAACGCCGGCTCTCGATCTTGGTCAGCCTGCCCCTGGACAAGCTCGATCGGCTCACGCTCAAGAAGCGCCTGGACGAGATCGGAAAGCTGCGCGAGCAGGGACAATAGATGCAGGCCGCGGCGGAGGGCATCGGCACGGCGTTGCTGCTGGCCATCGTCGTCGGTTCCGGCATCATGGGCGAGCAGCTCGCGGGCGGAAATACTGCGGTGGCATTGTTGGCGAATGCGATCGCCACCGGCACGGGCCTCTACGTCCTGATCCTCATCTTTGCGCCCATATCGGGCGCTCACTTCAACCCTGTGGTGTCGCTGGTCAGCGCGTGGCAGGGTAAGCTTGCTCTGCGGGTCTGCGCTGCGTACGTCCTGGCGCAGGTGCTCGGTGCGTTTCTCGGCGTCATCGCAGCTCACGCGATGTTCGGCCTGCCACTGCTGCAGGTCAGCACGCACCTGCGCTCGACCCCTGGCGAGGGACTGGGCGAGGTCATCGCCACCTTCGGCCTGCTGCTTACGATTGCACTGGCGTCACGCTACCGCCCCGAGTCGGTAGCCGCTGCGGTAGCCTGCTTCATCACCAGCGCCTACTGGTTTACCTCGTCCACCTCCTTTGCCAACCCGGCGGTGACCCTTGCGCGCGCCGCGACCAATACGTTCGCTGGGATCGCGCCTCCGAGCGTGCCGGGATATCTAGCCGGGCAGGCCCTCGGCGCGGCGGGTGCAGTGCTATGCACGCGCTGGCTCCTGCGTCGGAAGTGATCACCTGGACATCACGGAAGCTTTCTTGCACTCTCTAACGGCAAGAGTTCAGGACTTGCCTACTCCGCTCAGCAGCTTCTCGATGTCGGCGGCAGGAATGGCTCCGGGAACGAGCTTGCCGTTGCTGAAGATCAGGCCGGGCGTGCCGTTGATGTGCAGCTCTTCGCCGACGCGCGCGATATCGGCGATCGGCGTTTCGCAGTCCGCCTTCGGTGCCGGTGGCTCCCGGCCGCTCAGCATCAGATCGTCCCACGCCTGCACGCGGTCCGGCGCACACCAGATCGCCTTCGCCTTGCGCGGGGCGTCGGGGTGCAGTTGCGCGAGCGGAAAGAGAAAGATATAAACGGTGACGTTGCTGACCTCGGACAACTCCTTCTCGAGCTGCTTGCAGTACGGGCAATCGGGATCGGTGAAAATGGCGAGCTTGCGCGAGCCGTCGCCCTTCACCTTCACGATCGCCTTGTCCAGCGGCAAGCGCGAGAAATCCACCGTGGTGAGCTCCGTGCGCCGTTGCTCGGTGAGATTGCTGTGGCTCTTGAGGTCGACCAGACTGCCGAACAATCCGACCTCGCCCTTCGAAGTGGTGTAGAACACGTTCACTTTGTTCACCACCACTTCGTAGAGGTCGCCATAGGGCAGCTTCGTGATGCTGTCGATGTGGAACTGGGGCATGCTCGCAGCCACCGCGGCACGGATCTGGTCTTCCTCGCTGCCGGCGCTGGCGATCGAACACAAGCAAATCAGGGCGAGAGCCGGCAGCAGACGCAATGTGGGGTTCATGGACATCCTCTAAGCAAAGCGATCCTTAGTTTCGGTCGAGCGCGCGGGAACGTTGCGCGGTGATGCTGGGATGCATTCACTGCAAATCCCCCTGTATCCCCTTTGTCTAAAGGGGAGAGCTGCGCAAATCTTCGGACCACTGTCGTCCTTCTAAAAGGCGCGCCGGAGGACTTGCTAGTAGTCGGCATACGGCTTGCCGTCCTGCGCGTTGCCCTCGGCGCCGCTCTTGACATCGTATACCGCGCCCTTCTCTTCGGTGTCGGCCGGCGGCAGCACTTTCCAAGTCGTGGTGCTCTCAGTAATCGGGTCGAGCGGGATCCCGCGGATATAGCGCGTGGCCACCAGCTCGTCCAGCGTATCGGGATAGCGCCCCTTGTCGCCATGGAACTTGTCGATGGCGTCGCGCATGATGTTGAGGTCCTGCTTGAGCGTCGCCTCCTTGGCCCGCTCCACGTGCGCGAAGTAGCGCGGGATCGCGATGGTGAGCAGCAGCGCGAGAATGGCCAGGACCACGATCAGCTCGATCAGCGTGAACCCGGCCGACTGCAGGCGACGCGACAGGCGGGAGGCGCTGGGCGCCAGGCGACAAGTCCTCTGGTACATCGTTTTTCCTATCGCCTACTGCTTGTCGCCCATCACCATTGCTTGTACGGCACCCCGTTCAACCCCTTTTTTTCCGACATGGAATAGACGTTCGAACACGTCCTTCCCGTCTTTCGGTTCGTCGGGCGGGCTCTCGTAGCTGCGCAGGCCCCAGGTCTTGTGCGCGGGCACGTCCGGACCAACGAAGAACGGGTCGCGCGGGATGCGGCGCATGAAGTAGATCTTGCGCTTGTCCGGCTCCTTGGCGTTCACCACGCCGGAGGCGAGGACTTCGAGCGAAGGCGGATAGCCGGTTTCGTCCGCTTTGCGCTCCACTCGTCCCTCGTCGGCCGCCTGCTTGTAGGCATCGATGCCGGTGCGGATGTCGCGCAACGCGGCGTGCAGCTCCTGCTCCTTGGAGCGCTGGTTGGCCAGCTCGGTCAGCGGCAGCAAGCCGGTGGCGAGGATCGCAACGATAGCGATGACGACGACGAGCTCGATCAGCGTGAACCCGGCCGACTGCAAGCGATCGGCGCGAACCTCAGGCGATCGGCGCGAGGCGAGGAGCGATAGCCGAGTGGTGCTTCCGTACATCGGTTTTCCTATCGCATGTTGCCTGGCCCGACGATCACGGAGTGATCGTGATGTCTACCGGCGCCGGAGGCAGCATCGGGAGGGTAGTGCCGGCCGGGTCGACGCCAACCAGGTTCTCGGCGCGCACTTGCACTCGGCCCTGCGGAACCAGCACCTTGAAGCGCACAGAGGCGGTGCCATCGACCTTGAGCGGCATGCGGCCAGGCGCCGAAACGGCTGCGCCGATCGGCTCGAGCTGAGCCGGGTCGTAGGCCAGGTCCAGTCTCGCGCTGACGGCCGCCGTGCCCGGCGGCACACCGACGGAGACGATGAACTCGGCGCCGGCCCGCGCCGCGAGCGGCGCAGCCATGAGTAGTCCGGGCAAAGGTTCGGGCGAGGGCGGGGCTTCCTGAGGCACGGGGACGGCGGGGGCCGTCAACGGCTGTGGCCCACGCCCTGCGCCGCCCGCGCCCTGCGCAGGAGCCAGCGACAGGGCGCCCGGCGCGGTCTGCGCGATGCGCAGCGGGGGGGCCCCGATCTGCGCATCCGTGCCCACCGGCGTGTCGACCACCGCCGACTGCGGCCAGTTGATGGCGCGTACGATGCGCGGGGTGATCAGCAGCACGATCTCGGTCTTCTCGCGGTCGTCGGTCTGATTTCTGAACAATCGCCCGAGGATTGGAATGTCGCCCAGGCCGGGCACCTTCTGGGCGTTGGTTCGATCATCGTCCTGGATCAAGCCCGCCAGGATCTGAGTCTCGCCATCTTTGATCTGCAGGACGGTGGCCGCATTGCGGGTCCCCAGCTGGTAAGCGATGGTGCCCTGGATATTCAACGTTTGCGTGATGTTGCTGACCTCGAGGCTGACCTTGATGGCAACCTCGTCGCGCAGGTAGATGTTGGGCTCCACATCCAGCTTCAGGCCGACATCGAGGTAGCTCACCGAAGACGACACCCCGACGTTGGCAGTAGAAGTGGTCGTGATCACCGGAACGCGCGAGCCGATGTGAACCTTGGCCTTTTCTCTGTTCTTGACGCGCACCCTGGGATTGGCCAGGAGCTTCGCATCGCTGTCGGTGGCAAGCAGGTTGATGACGTAAGCTGGATTCACGACGTACGCGACCAGGGAGCCGCTCAGCCGGACGTTGTTCGGGGCCTGTGTGCCGGCTATGGTGCCGCCGGTTCCGGTGCCGGTCCCGGTGTCCGTCGACGGCACGCCAAGTGGATTTCCGAAGTTGATCTGTGTCGGATACTGCACGCCTAGCGTCTGCATCCGTGTGCGCGACACCTCCATCACCTCGAGATCCAGCATCACCTCGGGCTCTGCCAGATCGAGCGAGCGCACCAGCTTGTCCACCACTCCCATGGCTTCGGCCGTGTCCTTGACTACCATCAAGTTGAGCTTCTCGTCGATGAACACGTCCTGGCTCTTGACCATGCCTTTGACCAGGTTCACGGCCTGTTTCACGTCGGCGTTGGCGAGGTAGAAGCTGCGCACGACCAGCTCGCGATATTCCTTTTGCTTGGCGGGCGTATTGGGATAGATCAACATCGAGTTCGGGTTCAGCAGCTTGCGATCGAGCGCGTTGGTGGTGAGGATCAGCCTGATCACGTCGTCCAGCGTGTTGTTGCGCACGAAGATATTGACCTTGGTGTCGGAGCGCACATCGCGGTCGAAAACGAAGTTGACACCGGAGGTCCGCGAGATCACCTCGAAGACGGACTTGAGCGACGCGTCACGGAACTCGAGCGTGATCGGTTTGCTGAGCGAGGGAGGCAGCGCGGCCGAGGCAGGCAGCGCGTCCGCAGCCCTCCTCTCGGCGATGCGGGTGAGCAGATCGCGCGCCGAGCGGATGCCCGAATCCTGATTCAACACCGCTCGCACGGCGGTCTCGGCCTTGTCCAGGAGACCGGCGTCGAAGTCGGCTTGTGCGGAGCGAACCAGCGCAAGCAACTTGCGCCGCTGCTCGATCCATGCAAGACCCTTCTGCGCCGGCTCGTTTTTGGGTGAGTACTTCAGAACCTTGAGATAGCTTGCCTCGGCGCGGTCCAGCTCCCCCGAGGAGCGGAAGATGTCTCCTTCGCCGACCAATCGCTCCACGTACTCCTTTTTCTCGCGCTCGTAGGTCTCACGATAGGTGCGGTTGTTGGGCGCAGCCTTGACCGCCTCCTCGAGCTTGGCGAGCGAGCCGGGGGCATCGCCCGCGTACATCAGTCGACGGCCTTCGTCATACGCCATGTATCCGCAGGCGGACAGTACCAGGCAGGAGACGATCAACACAGATGAGCGCAGGGATCGGGTCACGGCGTGCCGATGGGCAGAGTTTGTCGCTGGTTCATGGGCAGGTAGGTAAGGGTCATGGCTGATTCCCCGACCTCCTCGATCTTGTAGGTGTTGTCGATCACGTCGCCTGGTTTGACCACCAGATTGCGGTCGCCCATCACCAGGAACACGGTCGTGTTCTGTTCCTCTGCCAGCCGGCCCATGTACACAAAGGGCAGCGGAGGCGCCATTGGCGGAGGCGGCGCCGGTTGTGCCGCGGCCAGTGCCGCCGCCTCCGCCGCAGTCGGCGCCTTGATTTTGGGCGGCGCAGGACGAAAGCTGCGCGGCCCGAAGGGGTCGCCATCTGGGTCCAGCGCGGGCGCGCGCTGCAGCTTCTGCAAATCGAGAGCCGGTGTGCGCTGCGTGGTCGCGGTCCCGGCGACCGGGCGCGCGCGCTGAGCGGTCGTGGCCTCGGTGGCTGGACGCGTGCGCTGAGCGGTCGTGGCCTCGGTGGCTGGACGCGTGCGCTGAGCGGTCGTGGCCTCGGCCGCCGGGCCCGTGCGCTGCACCGGCTCGGCTACCGCTCCGGCGCTGGCCTCGGGCAGTTCGCTGAGCGTGCCGGCCCAGCGCACGGCGACCAGCGTCAGCGCCGCAGCGCCGATCAGCAGTCCCACACGCAGTTTCGGGTCGACGCGCATCAGTCGGTTCCGAGGAAAAGGGTGAACCGCACCCGGGATTCCAGCTCGGGCAAATCGATGGCCTCCCGCTTCAGGGTCAGCTCCTCGAGCGCAGCCGAAGGCACCGCCTCCAGGACATCGTTCACGAACCCGCGAACTTTGGCGTAGTCCCCGCTGACCGGCAGCGTCACCTGATAGCGTGCCAGCCGGAACTCGGGCTCGCGGCTCAACTTGTACTCGCCCTTCTGCAGGACCAGCGCGTGTTGCTGGGCGGCGCGGTTGATGCGCCCCAGCAGTTCGGGCACGTTCTGCGTTAACGGAAAGAACGCGTAAAAGTTCGACAACTGGCTGCGCCCCGTGATCGGGACGGTAACGGCCCCGCGGTTGCCCAGGTGCGAGCTGAGCGTGGCAGCCTCCTGGTTGAGGTCGTGCAGGCGCTGGCGGGTCGACTGGATCCCCACCACGGTGAGCCCCGCAGTGAACAGCAGCAGCCCCAGCCCCACCAGCCCCGGCCAGCGCAGGTTGATCAGCCAGCGCTTCAGTGCCCAGCCAGCATGACTCATGCCCAGTTGCGCATTCATCGGCCATCCTGCCAGACGGCGTTGAGGGTGAAGGCAACCGGCTGTCCCGGGTCTTTGGTTTTGACTTCGTGCGTGACCAGCACGACATCGCGCAACCGCCGGGTGCGCTCGAGCCGCTCCATGTAGGCGAGCGCGGCAGGCAGGTCGCGCGCCTCGCCGCCAATCAGCACGCTGTGGCTGCGCGCGTCCGGCTGGACCGCCAGAAGCGCAACGTTCCCGTTCTCGGCCGACTCGATGGCCGCGAACAGCTCACCCCAAGGCACGTTCATCTGCTGCAGCACCGCGTTGGCCTTCTTGATCTGATCGCGTACCTCGGGCGTGTCGGATTCGAATTCGGACAGGGCCGGCGCCGAGCGGGTGGCCATGCCGCGCATCTCGGACAGTTGCCCTTCACGCACCACCACGTCGCGCGCCAAGTGGCGCTGGTAGGCTACCGCGCCGAGCGCGACCAGCGCGCCCGCTACGAGCAGCAACGGGCCGATGCGCGAACCGCGCCCGGTCGGGCGGAGAAAGTCGAGTTGAACTGCGCGTAGTGCCATCGGCCTTACCCTACTCCTGTTCGAGCCCTCACTTCTTATCTCTGCTGAGGAGAGGGAACCCCCCTGTGCCCCGACCCCGGGCTGCCGGCAGGCAGGCTCAAGCCACCCGCCTGTGCCAGGCGAACCACTCTCCACCCCTGCACCGTGAAAGCCGGCATGTCGACGCTGTCGGGCACGCACAGATACAGCAGCCCGCCCTGGGGTGCCGCGCCGGCTGCGGCCTCTTGCGCAAGCAACGTCGGCAGGGTCTCCGCCAGCGGCCCGTCGATGCGCCGGCTGCGCACCGCCTGCCAGCCGGCACGCGAGCGAAAAGCGAGACTGATACGCCCCGGCTCGGCGGTGGCGAGGCAGAACTCCGGCTCCTTGAGCGCGCGGCGGTGGTGGTTGAAGCACTCGGCCAGCGCCGGCCTCACCGCTCCGAGCCTGCCGCCTGCGAGAGACACGAGATCGCGGATCCCGGCGACCAGCACGCGATCCACCGCCGAGGCAAACGACGCTTGTCCCGCCGGCTGCTCGTCTACACAGACATCCCATCCGTCCGCCGCATGGCCATAGACATCGCGAAAGGCCAGGCGGGCGAAAGCCAGGCGCTCGCTATCGGCGACCAGGCTTTCACTCCACGGGATGAGGGCATAGCGCACGAAATGGTCCGACAGCACCACCTCGACGCGGCCCGGCGGCGCGCGCTGCTCGCGCAGCACCGCAGCCAGCGTGTCGAGGCTCGCGCGCCAGGACTCGATGGTAGCCTCGGCACGCCGCGCACCGGGGTCGGTCTCGATGGAGCGGGTCGACAGCACGCGCGGCCGAGGAAACGCTGCATGCTGCGACCAGCGTCACCGACGCGGGCCCCAACTCGACGCGCAACCGCGCGCCGATCAGGCCGCCAAACGACCGGCTCAGCGCCGCCATGACTTGCCTGGCGCGCAGTCAACCCACCAGCGTGACACGGTTGATCTCCTGCAGCGTCGTGTCGCCGCTCTTCACCACTTCGAGCGCGGCCTCGCGCAGGAAGCGGGTGCCTTGCTTGCGCGCCGCCTCCTTCACTCGCCGGATCGGCTCGCGCGCGGTGATCAGCTCGCGGATCTCGTCGTTCAGCACCATGATCTCGGAGATGGCCTTGCGCCCGCGGAACCCGCTGCCGCGGCAGTGACCGCAGCCGCGTCCCGCGCGCAGCCGCCAGCCCTCCACCTGCTCGGCCGTGAGACCGGACTCGGCCAGCAGGTGCTCGTCAGGCACGACGTCCTGCGCGCAGTGGCTGCAATTGACGCGCACCAGCCGCTGGGCAGCGATGCCGTTCAACGCGGAAACGAAGCTGTAGGGGTCGACACCCATGTGCATGAAGCGGCCGATCACGTCGAACACGTTGTTGGCGTGCACGGTGGTGAACACCAGATGCCCGGTGAGCGCGGCCTGCACGGCGATCTGTGCGGTCTCGGGGTCGCGGATCTCGCCCACCATGATCTTGTCCGGGTCGTGCCGAAGGATGGAGCGCAGGCCGCGGGCGAACGTCAAACCCTTGCGCTCGTTGACCGGTATCTGCAGCACACCCGGGAGCTGATACTCCACCGGGTCCTCGATGGTGATCAACTTGTCCGAGCCGTGGTTGATCTCGGAGATCGCGGCGTACAGCGTGGTGGTCTTGCCGCTGCCGGTCGGGCCGGTCACCAGCAGCATGCCGTAAGGTTCGCTCGACAAGCGACGCATCGTCGCGGCGGCCTTGCCTTCGAATCCCAGGGCGTCGAGGTTGAGCCCCTTGACGTGGTCGGTCAAGCTCTGCTTGTCGAGGATACGCAGCACCGCATCCTCGCCGAATATGCTGGGCATGACCGATACGCGGAAATCGATCTCGCGGCCCTGCGCCAACACCTTGAAGCGGCCATCCTGGGGGATGCGCCGCTCGGCGATGTCGAGCTCGGCCATCACCTTGACGCGTGAGATCACCTGCTCGGCCATGTCCAGGCCCTGGGCCGTGCCCATCATGCTGAGCACCCCATCCAACCGGTACTTGATCACCAGCTGGGTGGCGGTGGTCTCCAGGTGAATGTCGCTGGCACCGGCCTTGAGCGCGTCGTACAGCGTGGAGTGCACCAGCTTCACCACCGGGCTGTCGGCCTCGCTGATGGCCTTGAGCGAGAGCTCCTCGAGCCGGTTGCGGCTGCGGTCTTCCTGCGACGACTCGGTGACAACAGAGTCCATCGCGCGCATGGTCTCGCCGTGGCGCGCCAGATAGGCCGACACGTCCGCCGTATGCGCCAGGCGCCACTGCAACGGGCGCGGCACCCGCTCCTCGGCCCACGGGCGCAGCGCTGCATCGAACGGATCGCCAAAGGCCATCACCAGCTCGCCCTCGGGCGTGCGCATGAGGGCACAACCATGCGCCATCGCCTCGGTGTAGGGCAGCAGGTCGAAGGCCGGTTCCAGGCCGTCCAGCGCATGCATGGCGGCGATCGGATAGCCCAGCGTCGCACCGAGCGCCGGCACGAATGCCTCGGCCGGCAGGCCGGATTGCTCCTCCAGGATATCGACTGCGCGCTTGCCGCTCGCCTGCGCACTCGCGCGCGCCCGCCCGATCTCCTCGGGCAGGATGAGCGGCGCGGAATCCAATTCGCGCGGGTTCAATGCATGCTCCCAGCCAGCTCGAAGATCGGAAAGTACATCAGCACCACGATGCCGCCGATGACCACACCGATGACAGCCATCAGGAGCGGCTCGAACACCTTGGTGAAGCGCTCGACCCAGCGCGACAGCTCCTCCTCGTGAAAGACGGCAATGCGCTCCATCATCTCGCCCATTTGACCGGTACGCTCGCCTACGCGCAGCATGCGCAGCGCCACCGGGGTGGTCAGCCCCTGCCCGTCCAGCGAAACCGAGATGGGCTGCCCCTCGCGGATGCTGCGCGCAGCCTGGTCCAGCCGCTGGCGCAGCCCTTGGCCCAACAGCCCCGACACCTGCCCCAGCGCCTGCGTGATCGGCGTGCCGCCCGCCAGCAGCATCCCTACGGTGCGGTAGAAGCGCGTGAGCTGATACACGCGCACACGCTCGCCGACGGCCGGGATGTGCGTGAGCTGGCGGCTGATCCACTGCCTGGTGGAAGGCCGGCGTAGCCACACCACCAGCGCAACCGCTCCGGCGACAATCAAGCTCAACAGGAGCGCACCCCGCTTCTCCACGAACGCACCCCAGGCCATCAACACCTGCGTCAGCCAGGGAAGGTCTCCCCCGATGTCCTCGTAGATGTGGGAAAAGCGCGGCACGACATAGCCCAGCAGGAACATGCAGACCAGCCCGCCCACTATGATCAGGATCACAGGATAGATCGAAGCGCTGACGAGGTGCTTCTTCACGCCGTCGAGCTGGGTCTGGTAGGCGACATAACGTCCGAGCGCCTCGGACAGGCTGCCCGTGCGCTCACTGGCGCGCACCGTCGCGACGTAAAGCTCGGGAAAGGCGTGTGGGAAGGCCTGCAGCGCAGCGGAGAGGGACTGGCCTTGCTTGAGGCGATCGGTCAAGCCCAGCAGCACGCTGGCGGTCCCACCCCGCGATTCCTTCTCCGCCAGGGTCTGGATCGCCTCGAGCAGGCTGATGCCAGCCCCCAGCAGCGATAACAGCTCCTGGGTGAACAGCACGAGTGGAAAGCGCCCGGAGCCGAACGACTGCGGCAACGCCAGCGCACGCGCCCGGCGCACCGCGAGGACCATGTAGCCCTGGGCCTGCACCTGCTCGTTGGCGTCGCGATCGTCGCGCGCCTCCAGCGAGAGGGAGACCACCCCCCCGCCCGATTTTACGGCTTTGATGTGGTAACGCATCCGCGATCAGATGAGGAGCGAGCCGTGACAAGGTGCCGCGAGCCCCGGTAGCCTTGCGAGCGGCAACTCTCGGCCTGCAATCCGGCAGTCGGCCGGCAGTTCGAGGTCTCGCTGTTCAAGTCTCCCACGCTCGCCGTCACTTTTTCTCTGAAATCCCCGTGTTTGTCCCTCGTACGTAAGTAATGAAAGGCCAGCAACGGCCGCCCGCTCATCATTTGGCCACCGGCTGGGAATAGCTGGTGATGTCCGCATCCTCGCCCGTGCCCCCAGGCTGGCCGTCCTTACCCAGAGACAGCAGATCGTACTCATCGTGCTCGCCTGGCTGCTTGTAGATGTACGGATGGTCCCAGGGGTCCTGGGGCACCGCCTTGCGCAGGTACGGCCCGCTCCACTTGGGCTCGTTGTTCGGGCGCGTAACCAGCGCCACCAGCCCCTGCTCGGTGGTGGGGTAGTGGCCGGTGTCCAGCCGGTACTGGTCGAGCGCCTTTTCGAAGGAATCGATCTGCGCGCGCGTTACCTGGATCTTGGACTTGCCTTCCTGGGCGAAGTAGCGCGGGGCAACGTAGCCCGCCAGCAGCCCGATGATCACGATGACCACCAGCAGCTCGAGAAGAGTGAAACCAGCTCGGGAGTTTCGAGGCATGTGCGCCAACCTTACCTTTGTATGCAGCGTTGCGCTTCGCCGTTCCCTGCCGGGCGCCACAGCACGGGCTCGGGCGAAGCGTTATTTAGGGAAGTCCCCAGGGTATTTTGGGTCCGGCAGACCCCGGCGGCACAGCCTAAGTCCGCCGTGTGACAGGCCCGTTAAACCCGGCTGCACCTATGTAACACCCCCCTTTCCGAGGCGTCAAGCCGGGCGTCGCTGGTTGACGCGCGCACAACCCTGCTCGACCGGCGACGCAAAGGGCAGTCTCGGCGAGCCGAATTAACAATTGGGAAACCGTTGAGCCAGCGAGCCTGCGTGAGGCCAAGCCAAGCTGAAATGCGCGATTGCCCTGTAAACCCGTGTATCGGAGAGAACTGGCCGCTCTTTAGCGGGCCGGCGCCGCCGGACACCCGTCGACGGAAAAACAAGACGAGTTGAATAAGATCCTTCCCGAGCGGGCTGCGGAAGAATGAAGCCCTAACCGCGCGCGAAAATCCCGCCGCGGAGCCCCTGGTTGCAGTCGCTGAAGTCACGCCGCTGCCACCGGCACTCAGTTTTATCTCGACGACCGAATCGTCGGCCGTATTCAAGGCTTCCGGATAAGCCACAGAACGAGGCGAGCGTGCAAGGCGCGAACCGGTAGGCAGGTCGTTCCGCGTTCGAGCTTCGCAGTCAAATCCAGCGGCCCGCGCGGTTCACAGCCTTCGGCGCGCCCAATCGCGCCTTGATGACGTTTGTCATCGCGCATGAAAGTGTTCATCATGACGACCACGGATACCTCGATCCGCTTGCGCGCTGAGCGGACCGGCACGCGACCGACTTGTGCTTTCAGACCGGCCATGACATCCGCAAATGCAGGGACATCATCGGGTCCCGCACGAACTATCCCGACTAGACCAACGTCGGATTCTACGCTGGCTCGCTTGCGTCGGCCCGGGCCCACCACAGTGCATGCCGCCACACGCGCGCAGCCCGACCCGCAACCCGGGCATCGATGTTGCATCCGCTTGTGCGGTCCGGGCCAGCCGGCGCGGCCAACGAATCTCCCCATAACGGCGGGCTAACGCTTTGTAGTCGCAGTGACACCCAAAGATAAATCTCCTTGCCGCGCGCGGCACGGCGACCGTTCGGCGTCATACTATGCATAACTCAGTACACGAGACGCACGACGCTGCCGCCTACAGGAGACAGTGGGCTGCTAAAATGACGTAACGGGAAACAAATCGCTTTGAAGAAGCTCTTTTTCTCACCTCGCTTTCGGGCCGTGATCGGAACCGCCGACGCCGCTCCGATGGTGCTGCGACGCCAGCTTTCGGCTCCCGCCATCCTCCGCATCTCTCTCGACGCCATCATCGCGGTCGGCTTGCTGGTGGCCGTCGCCTACTATTACGACGAACCGTTCGAGGGCAAGTACCTGATCCTCGCATTGATCGTGTTCTCCCTCACCTTTCCCGGTGCTGTCTACTCGGCGGGCAGCCTGACGGGGTTGGTGCGGGAGGTGATCCTCAACTGGTTCATCGTTCTGGTGATCCTGTTGTTCTTCGGCTACGCCAGCGGCTATCTGTCCCTGTTCCCCGCGCGCATGGTGATGGCGTGGTCGGTGGGCGTCCCGATTCTGCTGGCCCTGACCCACGCCACCCTCCCGGTGCTGCTGCCTCGCGTGCTCGCCATCGAAGGAATGCGGCGCAATGCCGTGCTCGCCGGCGCCAGCGAGCTGGGTGCGAAACTGGCAGCGCAGATCACCGGTGCGCCGCTGATGGGAATCCAACTGCTTGGTGTGTTCGACGACCGTCGCGCCGAACGGCGCATCAAGATCGACAATGTGCCGGTGCTCGGTTCGCTCGGCCAGCTCGCCGACTACATCAAAGCCAACCACATCGACCTGATCTACATCACCCTGCCCATGGCCTCGCAGCCGCGCATCCTGAGGCTGCTCAACGAGCTGCGCGACACCACTGCTTCCATCTACTTCGTGCCGGACATCTTCATGTTCGACCTGATCCAGGCACGCATGGATTCGATCAACGGCATACCGGTCGTGGCGGTGTGCGAAACGCCTTTCTACGGCGTCAACGGCCTGCTCAAGACGATCTGCGACTACCTGCTGGCAGGCCTGGTTCTGCTGCTGGTCTCGCCGCTGCTGCTGGCGATCGGACTGGGGGTCAAGTGGTCCTCCCCCGGGCCGATCCTGTTCAAGCAACGCCGCTACGGCCTGGACGGCCGGGAAATCTGGGTGTACAAGTTCCGCACCATGACGGTCCTCGAGGACGGCGCTCAGGTCCGCCAGGCCACCCGCGATGACGGACGCATCACGCCTTTCGGCCGTTTCCTGCGCCGTTCGTCCCTGGACGAGTTGCCGCAGTTCATCAACGTGCTGCAGGGTCGCATGAGCGTCGTCGGGCCACGCCCGCACGCCGTTGCCCACAATGAGACCTACCGCAAGCTGATCAACGGCTACATGGTGCGCCATAAGGTGAAGCCGGGGATTACGGGCTGGGCACAGGTCAACGGCCTGCGCGGCGAAACCGATACGATCGAGAAAATGCGCGAACGCATCGAATACGATCTCGCGTATCTGCGCAACTGGTCGGTGCGGCTGGACCTGCAAATCATTCTCAAGACCGTGCTGCTCGTGTTCTGGGACCGCGAAGCCTATTGAGCGAGGTGACCGCGCTGCCCGCGCGACAAATGCGGTTGCCAGCGGGGCACAACCGGTAGGACTGCGCATCTGGGGCTGGCCGCCCGGGGTCAGCGATATACCAAGCCCTGACCGAAGATAGAGGATCCGGAAGATGAGAGCCATCCCCGCCTTGGCGGCGACCAGCAGCCTCCTGGCTGCACTGCTGGCCGCGCCCGACACCGGCGCCGACGGCAGCGCCAACGCCGACCTGGCCAAGTTTCTGGAAGACAACGCCGTCGCCTCGGCCTACGCTACGATGTGTGACGACGAGCCCGTGTCGGATCAGCTGAAGGCCAACACCATGGTGCTGCTCGCGGTGAACGGCTTGCCGCCGCACAATGTTCAGCTCGGCAGCGCCAAGTACAACGACGTCATGCGCCGCGAAGTAGCGGCGACCAAGAACCCCAAGGCGCTGGACTGCCCCGCGCAAGTCGCGCTGGCGAAATCACGGCTGGCGCAAACGCAGGCGATTCTGCGGGCCACCCACAAGCCGGAGCAGCAGTGAGCGTCTGGCTTCCCTAGACGACTCCGGACTGGCGCAACCGGTCCAGCTCGTCGCCCTGCATTCCTAGCAGGCCGCCCAGCACCTCGTCGGTATGCTGCCCCAGGAGCGGGGGAGGCAGACGATATTCCACCGGGGTGGCGGACAACCGCAATGGGCTGCCCACGAGGGGCAGCATGCCCGCAAGCGGATGCGCCATCTCGATTCGCATCCCGCGGTGACGCACCTGCGCATCCTGGAACACGCGCGCGATATCGTTGATCGGACCGCACGGCACTCCGGCTCTGGCCAGCTTATCGGTCCAGTAGCCCATCGGTTTCTCGCGCAGCAGTGGCTCAAGAATCGAGATCACCAGCGCCTGGTTACGCACCCGCGCTTCGTTGCGGGCGAAGCGTGGATCGCGCGCCAGCTCGGGGCGTCCCACCGCTTCGCACAGTTTGGCAAATTGGCTATCGTTACCCGTAGCGAGCATCACCTGCCCGTCGGCGCAATCGAACGCCTGCGACGGCACCACGCTCGGGTGCACGTTGCCGTTGCGCTGGGCAACTAACCCGGCCGAAAGATAGGCCTGTGCGATGTTGATCATCGAAGCGACCTGCACATCGAGCAGTGCCAGGTCGATGTGCTGCCCCTCGCCGCTGCGGCCGCGATGAAGCAGGGCGGCAAGGATGCCGCTCACCGCGAAGATCGCGGTCATCATGTCGGTCACAGCGACGCCAACGCGCAGCGGCCCGGCGCCCGGAACGCCGTCCGGCTGGCCGGTAACGCTCATGAGGCCTCCCATCGCCTGGACGATGGGGTCGTAGCCGGCGCGCGCGCTATAGGGCCCGGACTGGCCATAGCCCGTGATGGAGCAATAGACGAGGCGCGGGTTGAGGGCATGCAGGCGGGCGTAGTCCAACCCGTAACGCTCCAGATCGCCGACTTTGTAGTTCTCCGCCAGCACGTCGCATTGCATTGCCAACCGGCGCACGATGTCCTGCGCTTCGGGCCTGGAAATGTCCAGGGTGACGGATTTCTTGCCGCGGTTGCAGGAGGCGAAGTATGTACTGTCCGGCGTCTGCCCGCCTTGGGCCGTCTCGAGGAAGGGGGGGCCCCAGCCGCGCGAATCGTCGCCCGTGCCCGGCCGCTCGATCTTGATCACCTCCGCACCGAGATCGGCGAGCGTCTGCATGGCCATCGGCCCCGCCAGCACGCGCGTGAGGTCGAGGACTCTGATTCCTTCCAGTGCGCCTGGCATGTCTTTGTCGTGAACCGCCGAAAGGTTTGTCTGCGCGTTACTTCAGCAGCGGGGTCAGCTTGCCTACGATCTCGGCGGAATCCGGTTCGACCTGCGTGGCAAAGCTGTAGACCTGCCTGCCGCCGGGAGCGATGAGGTACTTGTGGAAGTTCCACTTGGGCGGCTGACCTGTCGCATCACGCAATTGCTTGTACAGGGGATCGGCCGCCGCGCCTGTCACGGAGCTTTTCTCTACCATGGGAAACTCTACGTTGTACGTGAGCAGGCAGAACTCGCCGATCTCCTTGTTGCTGGCGAGCTCCTGGCGAAAGTCGTTGGACGGAAATCCGACCACCAGCAGGCCCCTGTCTTTGTACTTGCGGTACATCGCCTCCAACTTCTCGAACTGCGGCGTGAAGCCGCATTTGCTGGCGGTGTTCACCACCAGTATCGGACGGTCGGCATACGCGCACAGGTCGACGCTGCCGCCTTGGAGAGTCTTGTACTGGTGGTTGAGCAGGGACGGGCAGTCTGCGGCAGCCGCCGGAAACGCGCAGAACAGCACCCAAACGTGCCACGGTCGAACGTTCATTGCCATTCTCCTCGAACGAATGCGATGCGCAATGCGCTGCAGCGTGCCGTTGAGACAACGCACCGGCTAGCGTCCATCACGAATCGCCCAGCGCCTGGTTGCACGTTCTCTCCCTTCCCTATCGCTGCGGGTCCAGTTTATATTGATGTCCATGGACAGCGATCGCTCGTTGGAGCGTATCACCCGCGCCGACCTCAAGCGCCTGGCCCGCATCGCCGAGGAAGAGCGGACGGATTTTTTCGCGCGCCATCCCGAGTTCGCCATACTCTACTCTAGAACGTCTCCTGTGCACGGCACTGGGCGAGGAGGCGGCGCTGCACTACCGCAACGGCGTGACTGGAGTCCGCGAGTTCAGCGTCTGGTCCTTCTACGCCGAGCATCCAGAGGCGCCCTTCCCGGTTCAGCATCCGGTCCGCGCCGATTTCGGCAAATCCAAATTCGGCCGCGCACCCGACGCGCCCGACGGGTATGAGGGACGGCCGGTTGAGCTGCACGGGCGGTCCATCCATGCGGCGCCCGGCGGCGACCCGGTAGAGGCGCTCCAGCGCTATCTCAAAGCGGGGGCCACCCGGTCGGCGCGAGAGCTGGCGCAGAAAGCTGTCGTCCTGATCGCACCCGATACCTTGCTCGGGGTCGAGGTCTGGCCCACTCTCGCTCTGCTCTCCCCGCGCTAGACACTCATCCGTCGCGCACCGGATTCAACCTGTGAACCCCGCCGCAAAACGGGGATAGGCCTCTGCGACCTCGTCGCGAATACGCGTGCGCAGCAGTTCGAGGACATGCGGCTCGGGTGCCGGTGTGGGCGGAACGCGCTCCGGGCAATCAAACTCGAAGCCGGTGTTTTCGAGTATCTCTTCCAGCGAGTGGCCGGGATGGATGCTTTCGAGGCCGAAGCGGCGGCGTTCGCGGTCGAAGCCGAGCACGCCGAGGCCGGTCACCAACTTGTATGGCCCCCCGGGGCGGTAGACGTTCGGTGGGCTGACTCCGGGTGCGCTGATGAAGTCGACTCGGGGAACCATCACGCGCCGCGTGTGCTCCTCGCGAAACAGGATCACGCGCGGCACCAGGAAATAGAGATAAGAGGATCCGAACGACCCGGGCCAGCGCACTTCGCCGTCCGGATATTCACCCGCACCCACCAGGTTGATGTTGGCTTGCCCATCGATCTGGCCACCGCCCAGAAAAAACGCGTCGATGCGGCCCTGGGCCGCCAGGTCGAAGGTCTCCACGCCGCCGTTGGTGAAGCTGTTGTTCCGGCGCGAACCGAGAATGCTGACGCGTGTGTTACCAGCCGACAGCTCACGCGCCAGCAGCGCCGCGGCACCCGGAATGGGCGACGACGCGCCCACCACCACATGCCGGCACCCTTCCAGCAGGCGGGCGATCACCGCGACCAGCAGCTCGGCCCTGCTGAAGGATGCGCTCATGCCAACGCGGTTGCCGGCACCGGTTGCTCCAGCCATTCCTGCAGCAGGCGCTGGAACCCAGCCTCGGTGCGGGCCGCGGCCACATAGCGGCCGAGTGCCTCCTCGTCGATCGGGTAGTCGTCGCCGAAACGCAGCGGCCACGCCCCGCGCGGTGCGCGAGCGATGCGAGTGATGTACAGCGCCGGAATGACGCCGGGCGAGCGGGCTGGATCTTCCATCAAGTCGTCATCGGTGATCGCCTCGACGGTGACCAGCGTCTGGTGCGCGGCGTGCGGCCATCGTCAGCAGTTCGCGCCAGCGGCCGATGAACACGTTGCCGAAGCGGTCGGCCAGCGGTGCATGAAACAGGGCTATATCGGGCCGAATGGCAGGCACAAGCACGACGGGATCATCGGCCTGAAACGGATTGTCGATGAGCTTCCAGTCCGGACGGTGCGCCAGCACATCGGTGCCTAGCAACCCCCGCAAGGGGATGAAGGGGATTCCCTTCTGCCCGGCCTGGAGCGCGGCGTGGATCGCCGGGCAGGTGGCATCCAGGATGCGGATCGCGCCCGCACGCAATGCAGCCACGAAACGTGGCGCCGAGCCCAACTCTCCAAGCGTTACGGCGGATGTTTCGATCGCGTCGATCAGACCCGCACCGATCATGATGTCCGCCTGCAGGCCGCTCACCGGCACGCACACGAGGTGCAAGCCACGCACGCGTCGACGCACGAGCTCAAGCGTGGCAGTCATCGCCACGCCGCAGTTGTCGGACGGCACGGCCACTTTGGCGCCATGCGGGATCATGGCCGCGAGTGCCGGCAAGTCGCATACAGTTGCGGTGATCATCGTGCCCTCCAATAGCTCGAGCGCCCTTCACTCCCGCCCGGCGCATGTGGTCTTGTACATTATAGGTTTGCGCGGCCGCTTCTGTCGTGCTGCGGCTACGCCGCGTGATCACTCGCGGTCCCGCGCCGGTCTCTATAATCGGCCCAGTCTTCCACTGACGCGCGATGCGTCGCGACACACGAGCAACTCATTGAGCAACACGGCTTTCCGTGCATTGATCAACCTGGCCCTCCAGATCGCGGTACTGGCCGCCGCCCAGTTTCTCATCGCGAACGGACCCTCGCTGCCCCCGTCCCTCGCCGGTCTCAAAGTCTACGGGCCTTACGCCGCGCTCGGGCTGGCCGGCGCGATCTGCCTCTGGTTCAACCGCGGGCGCGCCTTCCTCGCGCTCCTCTGCCTCGTCGTGGCCTATGTTTCCTACCGCACACTCATAGTGGGCGTGGAACTGGACCAATTTGCTTCCCGTACAGCCTTTGCCGCGCTGTGCGTGTTCGTACCGGCCAACCTGGCACTGTTCAGTCTGCTGTCCGAGCGCGGGCTGTTCAACGTGTTCGGGCTGCGCCGGCTGCTCGTGATCGCTGCCGAGCTCGCTTTTGCATTCTGGCTGCTCAATGAAGGGGTAACGGGCTTCGCCGACTGGGTCGCTAAACCACTGTTCGCCATCACCTGGCTCAAGGCTTCCGTCATCCCCCCGGGCGCGCTGCTGGTGCTGCTGTTGAGCCTGGTGGTGGTGACGGTCCGTGCGCTGCTGCAGGAGGCACCGATCGAAGCGGCTATGGCCGGGGCCCTGGCGGCCTTCGGGCTGGCGGCACAGCATGCTCACCAGCCGACGATCTTTGGCTTGTTCATCGCCAGCGGCGCACTACTGCTGTTGCTCGGGGTGCTGCAAGACTCCTACCGCATGGCGTTTCAGGATGAGCTGACCGGCCTGCCCAGCCGGCGGACGTTGAACGAGCGTCTGATGGGGCTGGGCGGCAAATACACCATCGCGATGCTCGACATAGATCATTTCAAGCAGTTCAACGACGCCCATGGCCATGACGTAGGCGACCAGGTGCTCAAAATGGTGGCGACCCGGCTCGGCCAGGTGCGCCGTGGCAGCCGGGCGTTTCGCTATGGTGGCGAGGAATTCACGCTGGTGTTCGCCGGCAGGGCCATCCGGCAAATCATGGGCGAGCTGGAAGAGCTGCGCGCCGGCATTGCTCAGCACCGCATGGTGCTGCGCGCCGCCGACCGGCCATTGGAAGCAAGAGCCGGGCGCAGCCTGCGAGTCGGAACCCTGCCGGCCAAGACGGTGTCGGTCACCATCAGCATCGGGGTAGCCGAGAGCAACGACAAATTGAAATCTCCCGGCGAGGTGCTTCAGGCGGCAGACAAGGCGCTGTACCGGGCCAAGGAAAAGGGCAGGAACAGGGTAAGCCGCTAGAGAGGCGAGGGACGACGGGCGGGGGATGACGAGAGAGGACGAGGGCGGGTCGCGGCGCGCTCACGGCTTGCACGGATAGGCTGCGGTCAGGGCTAGAAACACCAGCAGGTGCGCTTCTTCCTCGAGCCGGTCAGGGTGGGCCTGCAGGTAGCCCGCGACCAGCGGCACACCCTGCGCCGCGGAGAAGCCTGGGGGCAGGCAGAACCACATATCCCTTGCCTCCCGCCAGGAAGCCCAGGCGTGGCCCCATACGAACCCCTCTACAAAACCAATGCAAGCCTGCGCGTCGGCCTGCTGATCGGCGCTCAAGCCCTCCGAACCGGACGGGCCCAACAACCGCTGGGCCAGCTCGCACCTGGCCAGCAACCGGACCCCGGGCTCCCTGCCCATATCATTCACGGCGTGGGCCGCGGTGGTCATGATCAATACGAATGCGACGAGGCCAGTGCGAAGCGCAGTGGCAATGTGCTTGGTCAGGATCATGGGTTTGGATCGCCGAGATGAGAGGCAGCGCCAGGACCGGGCGGCGGAGACATGTGCTACCGAGGACCACTCCGCTCGAGTTAAAAGCCCGCGTGCGCGGGCTTTTAACTCGGGAGCGTCGCCCCAAGGACACCCGGCACCGCCCCCTCCTGAAGGTCAGGTCGGAGAAAAGTGACAGGGTTTAGAGCGCGTTTGTTCGACCTCGCCTTGCCCTTTCGTGCGTAGGCTTATTCCGCCCGGGTAACGCCGGCGGCTAACGGCGGCGGAACCCGCCTCCGTTGGTCTTCGGGCGTGCTTCATTCACGCGCAGCGGCTGACCGTGGAAGTCCTTGCCGTTGAGCGCCGCGATCGCAGCGAGTGAGTGCGCCTTGCCGGGCATGTCGATGAAACCGAAGCCCTTGGACGCGCCGGTGAACAGCTCGCGCACGACCTGCACCGACTTGACCTGGCCGAAGGCCTTGAATGCTTCCGTCAGTTCCTCTTCGGTCATCTGAGGGGCGAGGTTGCCGACGAAGATGTTCATAGGACACTCCTTTCGATTGAGAAAACGGGTGTTGGGTGTGGAAAAGGTGCGCGAGCAGCCAGCCTGGCGCTGCCACCACGAACCCTGCGTGCTGGGTGGAAGGTCGATCATCTGCCGCGGGACGAGTTGCCAAACGTTGCTGAACCCGACGAGAAACGTCCGCCGCTGCTAGCGCGGGTAGTGCCTGTACGACGTTTAGTCTGGCCGCGCGTGCCACGCTGATCCCGCGGGGCGCGCGGCGTGCTGGCGCGATTGCCATCGGGCTCGGCCGAAGTACGCTGTTGTCCGCGTCCTTGCCCCGCTCCACCGCGGGCTGCGGTAGAGCGGCCGGGCGTGGACGTCCTGGAGCCCGGCCCAGGGCGTGCCCGCGGCGACCCCCGGGACGAGGGCCGATCGTCCGGTTCTGCCTTATGCAGCCCGGGACGGCCAGCTTCGAAGCCCGCGATGACCCTGCGCTCGACACGCCGCTTGAGGAGACGCTCGATGCCGGCCATCAACGCTTGGTCCTCCGCGCACACCAGCGAGACCGCCTCGCCCATACTGCCCGCGCGGCCGGTGCGGCCAATGCGATGCACATAGTCCTCTGGCACGTGCGGCAGATCGAAGTTAACCACGTGCGGAAGCTCCTCGATATCCAGCCCGCGCGCCGCGATATCCGTTGCGACGAGGACCCGCATCGCGCCGCGCTTGAAATCGGCCAGGTTGCGCGTACGCCGCGACTGGCTCTTGTTGCCGTGAATCGCGTCGGCCTCGATGCCGTCGCGCACCAGTTGCTGCGCGAGGCGATTGGCGCCGTGCTTGGTGCGCGTGAACACGAGCACCTGCTGCCAGTTGCCGGCGGTGATCAGATGGGTCAAGAGCTCGCGCTTGCGGCCCGCGTCGACGGGGTGCACCACCTGCGCGACCAGATCCGAAGGCGCGTTGCGCGTCGCCGCCTGAATCACGGCGGGCGCATCCATGAACGAGCCAGCCAACGCCTGAATCTCGTCCGAGGTGGTGGCGGAGAACAGCAGGTTCTGCCGCTTGGACGGCAGCAGGCCCAGGATGCGCCGGATGTCGCGGATGAAGCCGAGATCCAGCATGCGGTCCGCCTCGTCGAGAACCAGGATTTCCACCCGGGACAGGTCGACCGTGCGTTGCTGAACGTGGTCAAGCAGGCGCCCGGGTGTGGCCACGAGTATGTCCACTCCGGCCCGCAGGGCATTCACCTGGGGGCCGATGCTGACCCCGCCGTAGACGGCGGCGCTGCGCAGCGATAGATACTTGCCGTAGGCGCGGAAGCTCTCCTCGACCTGAGCCGCCAGCTCGCGCGTGGGGGCAAGGATAAGCGCACGGGGAGAGGCAAGCCGCCGGGACGCCAGTCGCTGCAGCATCGGCAGCGCGAAGCCGGCGGTCTTGCCGGTGCCGGTCTGTGCGCCGGCCATGAGATCGCGTCCCGCCAGCACGAGGGGGATGGCCTGCACCTGGATGGGCGTGGGCTGGGTATAACCCTGCTCGGCGACAGCCCGGAGCAGCTCGGCTGACAAGCCGAGATTCGCAAACGACGACGTAATGGAAATCTCCTGAGCACGGCCTGCTGCGGGCTTACGCCTTGCAGAACCGGTTCAGGCAGATGCGGTTGCAGTTGAGAAATTCGAGGACTGCGTTGACCACGAAGGGGGGCGAGCCGCGGACCGGATGACGCGAGTGCGATTCCCCGGTGCGGATACTACACCGGGTGCGATCGAAAGTCCCGGGTTTTTTGGTGGGGAGGCGCGACCACCGGGGCCACGGAGTCAGTGCAAACGCGGCCACGTGGCCGAGGTAAAAGTATACTGGCGCCTCGAACACAAGCAGGAGGGATGCATGGGCCGCTACGTCGTTACGGTGGATTTCGAAGTTCAAGCAGGCAAACTGGCGGAATTCATGCCGCTGATGATCGAGAACGCGGAAAAGTCGCGCACGCTGGAACCGGGCTGCGACCGGTTCGATGTGCTGCTGCCCGACGGCGGTGGCCAGCACGTCTTCCTGTACGAGATCTACCACGACAAGGCGGCCTTCGATGTCCACCTCAAGACCGCGCATTTCCTCCAGTTCAACGAACGCTCCGCGCCCTTGCTCAAGGGCAAAAGCATCGGCCGCTTCAACATCGAGAACGACAACGGCAAATGAGCGCGGATCTGCATCCGGCCGTCGGCCACGTGCGCTAAGCAGTGGCGACGGGACTGCTTCGAGCATTGATCCTGCTGCTCCTTTGCGCCGAGGCAGTGGCCGACACGTCCAAGCAGATCAGCAAGCGCACCGACCCGCTCGTGCGCACGCTCGAAGCGGTCTATGCCAAATCCATGGAGGTCGCCCTCACCGGGGACATCGATGCCTACTGGCGCTACCGCACGGTCGCGTCGAGAGAGCGCCCGCCGATGCTGAACCGGGAGCGCCTGCAGCTGTTCGCTCAGATGCTGCCGCCGCTGGATGCGCTGCAGTTCGTGCGCATGGATACCTCCCGCGGCATGGCGCGGGCGCTGTATCGCTGGCCGCGCACGGACATGGCGCGCTATACCGTGATCGTCTACCGCAATGAGCAGGGCGAGTGGAAGATCGACTCGATCGTGGTGAAGACCGACATCGTGAGCAATCCGCGCGAAGCCGAAATGATGGAGGAACTGCGGCGCCGGGCCGCGGCGCAGTCTTCCAATTGAAGCGCGGCAGCGTTGTATACCAAGGAGTGAAACCCATGAGCGATTCCGATCGCGCTAGCCGTCAGCTCGAGGTCGGCTACCTCGACATCCGCTACTTCGATCTCCTTGGCGTCCCGTTCACCCCCGAGCGCCTGGGCGAGAATCTGGCGGCATTCCACGACATCCTGCGCGAGATCGAAAAGCTGCGCCAGCTCGATCTTACCGACGTGCACCCGGCGGTCATCTTCGAGCCGACGGCACCCTATCGCCGAGAGGGCGGGAAATGACGCAACCGCTGTGGGCACAGCCGATCGAGGCCCTGGCGCCGCGCCTGCGCGCCGGCAAGCTCTCGCCCGTCGCGCTCACGCAAGCGTACCTCGAGCGCATCGGGCAATTCGACGGTGAGCTGCAAAGCTTTATCCACGTCTCCTCCGCCGCCCTGGACCAGGCGCGTTCGGCCGAGCAGGACATCAAAGCCGGCAACTGGCGCGGCCCCCTGCACGGCATCCCGATCGCGGTGAAGGACAACTACCTCACGCGCGACATGCCCACTACCGCCGGCACGGTCGCCCCCGGGATTGCGTTTCCGCTGCGCGACTCGGCGGCGGCAGGCAGGTTGCGCAAGGCGGGCGCGATCCTGATCGGCAAGACGCGCACCCATGAGTTCGCCTGGGGCAACGTCACGCCGCCTGTCCGCAACCCCTGGGACCGCACGCGCGTGCCGTCGGGCTCCAGCGGAGGTTCCGCCGCAGCGCTGGCCGCCGGACTGTGCACAGCCGCGCTCGGCTCCGATACCGGAGGTTCGATCCGCATGCCGGCCAGCGTGACCAACACGGTCGGTCTGAAAGCAACCTTCGGGCGCGTCAGCCGGGACGGCGTGGTGCCGCACAGCTGGTCGCTGGATCACGCCGGGCCGCTCACACGCACGGTCGCCGATGCCGCTCACATGCTGAATGTACTGGCGGGCTACGACTCGGCCGATCCCGCCTGCCAGGCGCAACCCACCCCCGACTACACCAGGGCGCTGGGTCAACCCATCAAGGGCCTGCGCCTGGGCGTGTGCCGCAACCATTTCTTCGAGCGCAACCAGGAGGATGTCGAGCGCGCCGTCGAGCAGTCCATCGACGACCTCGCGGCGCAAGGTGCCAGCGTGCACGAGTTCCGGGTGCCGTTGCTCGAGTACGGCCTGGGCGCCATTTTCGCCATCGAGCTCGCCTCCTCCACCGCCTACCACGACGCGTCGCTGCGTGCCGGTCGCACGCCGCACTTCCAGCCGGACGTGCGCTCGCTGGTCGAAATGGGGCGCTTCGTCACCGGGCCGGACTACCTCAAGGCCGAGCAGTATCGGGCGGTACTGATGCAGGAGTTCCGCAAGGTATTCGAGAGCGTGGACGTGGTGCTCGGCCCCACCACTCCGATTACCGCCTGGAAGATCGGCGAGTGGACGGTCGACGTGGGCGGCAAGCAAGAGAGTGTGCTCGCCGCGTCCTGGCGCTTCACCTATCCGTACAACCTGACCGGATTACCGGCGATCTCGGTGCCGTGCGGCTTCGACCGCCACGGCCTTCCCATCGGATTCCAGATTGCGGCCAGACCGTTCGACGAGATGACCGTGCTGCGCGTCGCCCACGCCTACGAGCGCAAGCACGCATGGAAGGATCGAGTCCCGGATCTTTGAGCTGAAGGCGGCTGAGCTATGACGTTCTCCATCGTCGCGCACTGTTCACGCACCGGCATGCTTGGTGTTGCCGTCGCCACCGCCGTTCCTGCGGTGGGGTCCATGTGTCCTTACGTCAAAGCCGGCGTGGGGGCCGTGTCGACCCAGTCGTGGGTCAATCCCTACCTGGCCATCGACGCTCTGCGCCTGATAGAGGCAGGCCGATCCGGGCCGGAGGCGCTGGGCGCCGTGATGGCGCGGGATGAAGGCAGGGAGATGCGCCAGATCGGCGTAGTCGACGCGCGAGGCCGCAGCGCAGCGTGGTCGGGCAAGGCTTGCACCGACTGGTTTGGACAGATCGTCGAGCCGCATTTCGCCGCACAGGGAAACATGCTGGTGAGCGCGCCTACCATCGACGCCATGGCGCAGGCCTTTCGAGACAGCGACGGGTTGGATCTGGCCGAGCGACTCATGCGCGCCCTCGAGGCAGGTGAGGCGGCCGGCGGCGACAAACGCGGCCGGCAGTCCGCAGCGCTCACGGTGCACCACGTCGAAGACTATCCGCTGCTCGACCTGCGCGTGGACGAGCATCCTCGCCCTGTAGCCGAGTTGCGGCGTGTGTTCACCATCGCCAGCCTGCAACTGCTGCCGTTCGTTGCGGGCATGCCGAAGAAGGGCGGACCCGGTGCGCCGGCACCGGATAGCGTGGTCGAGCTGCTCGGCGTTCCCCCGCCTCAGCGGCCGGGAGGCGGTGGCTCTGCGCCTTAACAACTCGTTCCCGGGATCCCGTTCCGCGGCTCAATGCAATCGAACCGGGAACGGAAAGTCGCCAAGCCTAATACCAGCCGCGCTGGGCCTTCGCGCCCAGCATCTCGTCGTAGACATCGGTCCTGCGATCGCGCAGCAGCTGGTTGAACTCGTTCAGCGTCCGCTTGCGTCGAGCGTCGGCCAGATTGACGTCCGCCATGATCATCTCCTCCCGGTCGAAGCTCGCCGGCCCGGCCAATGGCCAGCCGGTGTGGCTGACGATGATGCTGTTGCCGAGGAACGGCTGCCCGCGCTCGACGCCGACGCGATCGGCCGCGGCCACGAACATCGAGTTGGAATGGGCGCCGCCCATCGCCAGGATGTTGGCCATCACCGGCAGGCCGGAGGGCTGCTGCGGCATGGGCACCCAGTTCGTCGCCACGCACAGCAGGTCCGCGCCCTGCAGCGCGGCGAGACGGAAGGTCTCGGGGAACCAGATGTCGTAGCAGATGGCGCAGGCGATACGCCCGGCGCCGATGTGGAACACGGGCATCCCCAGATTGCCGGGCTCGAAGAACAGGTTTTCCGCGCCCCACAGATGATTCTTGCGATAGCGGCCGATGAACCCGCTGGGCCCGACGATAGCGGCAGCGTTGTAGAGGTTGTCGCCCTCGCGCTCGGTGATGCCCGCGACGATCACCAGCCGGTGGGTCGCCGCGGCCTGCATCCAGGCCCTGGTCGTCGGCCCGTCTGGAACCTCCTCGGCCAACGCGTACGCCTCCTCGCGCGTCTCGAACACGTAGCCGGAGTTGGAGAGCTCCGGCAACACCACGAGGTTGGCGCCCGCCGGCCGCCGCGCGGCCGATCAACTCGAGGCCGCGCGCCACGTTCCGGTCCTTTTCTCCGACGCGCGGCTCCATCTGCAGGCAGGCAATGCGTAGCCTGCTCTCAGGGATTTCAGTGGCCATGTCGCTGCTCCTCCTCAGGGCTCATACACTCAATTGATCCGTGATCCTCACTTCGACCCCGCCCTCCCCCGCGCTGCCGCGGTCGGAGATCTCGCCCAGCTTGAGGACGGCGTAGCGGTCGGCGATCGACAATGCGAACTTGACGTTTTGCTCGACGATGAGGATCGATGTCCCCATCGCGTCGCGCTCGCCGCGCAGGACCGCGGACAGCCGCTCGATTACGCTCGGCTGCAGACCCTCGCTGATCTCGTCGATCAGCATGAGCCGCGGGCGCGACATGAGCGCGCGCGCCACCAACAGCATCTTCTGCTCGCCTCCCGACAGGGTGCCCGCGCGCTGTCTCAACCGTTGCGGCAGGAACGAAAACACCTGCCCGACGCGCTGCAGGCCCGCGTCGAACTGCCCGTTGTCCCGCAGCCCCAGCCGCAGATTGTCCTCCACGGTAAGGTCCTGGAACAGCGCCTGCTCCTGCGGCGTGTAGGCGATGGCGCGGCGCGCGACGCGATGTGGCGGCAAGCCGCCGATGTCCTCGCCGAACAGCTTCACGCCGCCGCGCTGGATCGGCAGGAAGCCCATCACAGCCCTGAGCAACGTGGTCTTGCCCATGCCGTTCTTGCCGAGCAAGGCGAAGATCTCACCCATCTTCACCTCGATCGCTACGTCGTGCACCACGAGCGCCTCGCCGTAGCCGCTGCTCAACCCGGAGATGTCGAGCGCCGCAGCAGTCATGCCCGTGCTCCTGAAGCGGGCACGTGCAACCCGCCAGCGTAGATCGTGCGCACCAGCTCCGACTCGACCACCTCGCCCACGGTACCGTCGAGCACGATCCGCCCCTGATGCAGCACGATCACCCGCGAGCTGATTTCCCGGACGAAATCGAGGTCGTGCTCCACCAGGAGAATGCAGAGCCGATGCTTGTCCGCCAGTTCGACCAGGATCTTGCCGATCAAGGTACGCTCCGGCTTGGTGAGTCCGGCGGTCGGCTCATCCAGCAGCAGCACGCTGGGCTCGAGCGAGAGCACCATCGCGAGCTCCAGCGCCTGCTTCTGGCCATGCGATAGATAGCGCGCTGGCGTTTGCAGGCGCTGGTCGATGCCGGTGGCGCGGATCACTTGCAGAGCCGCCTGCGGCAGCTCGAGCGTGGGAGCACGGCGCCAGAGCGATGGCGCTCTGTGGCGGGTGCGCGCGATGCGCAGCGCTTGCGTCACGGTGAGCGTTTCGAACACGTTGGCGGTCTGGAACTTGCGCCCTACGCCGAACGCGACGCAGGAGTAAGGTGGCAGCCGTTCGATATCGTGATCGTTCAACAGAACGCTGCCGCCCGAGCGCTCGCCCCCATCGGCGATGCAGCGAATAAGCGTCGTCTTGCCGGCGCCATTCGGGCCGACCAGACTCAGCAGTTCGCCGCGCTCGGCGTGGAAGTCGATCCCTTCCAGCACTTGCAGGCTGCCGAAGTGCTTGCGCACGTCCTGCAGGACCAGAGCATGCCGGCCGGCGCCCTCGAGTCCGGCGAAGGCCTCGTCCTGCGGCCGGCACGAGAATGGCGGAGGAAGCGGCCGCGTCAGTCGCGCTGGGCGGCCTGGCCACGCGTGACAGCGCTCGTCGGATCAGCGGCATGAGCCCCTGCGGCAGCGCGACGATCACCACCACGAAGGCGAGCCCGATGATGAGCTTCCAGACGAAGGGCAGATTGCCGCTCAGGTACGAGGTGCTGACGTCGAGCAACAGCGTACCGATGACCGGCCCGATCAGCGTCCCGCGTCCGCCGAGCGCGACCCAGATCAACAACTCGGTGCCGAACACGAAGCCGGCATACTCCGGCGCCACGACCATCTGCACACCGGCGAACGCATAGCCGGCGATCGCCGCGATCGCGGCACACACCACCATCAGCAGGATCTTCACCCGCGAGACGTTGATGCCTACGTATTCGCAGCGCTGCTCGTTCTCGCGGATCGCCACCAGGACCTTGCCCGCGTCGCTGCGCACGAATATCCAGGCAAGAGCAGTCAGCACCACGAGGAAGGCACCCGCGATCCAGAACCACGCTTCGATGGACACGTCGAAGCTCTCGAACCCGGACAGCCCGCTGCTCGAGCCGGTAAAGTTGCCGCCCGAGTAAAGAATCTGCGTCACCACGATCGGCAGCACCAGCGTGACCACCGAACCGTACAAGGGCGACGCGCCGTGGTAAAAGGCGAGCCAGCCCACCACTGCCGCGACGATCATCGCGACAGCGACGCCGGCGAAGAATGCCAGCGTCGCATAGCCGGCACTGAAGCCTACGTGCGTGAAGATCAATCCAGCGGCATAGGCGCCGATGCCGAAGAACGCCGATTGCCCGAAGGTGAGGATGCCGGTGTAACCCCACAGGATGTCGACCGTCAGCGCTACGGACGCATACAGAAACGCCCGGATCAGGCTGTTGACCATGTAGGTCGGCAGCACGTAGGGGCCGATTGCCACTACCGCCAGCGCGATCGCAGCGAGGATCAGGATCTGACGGATGCCGGAGCGCGTGCGAGGCGCGGCTGTTGGAGCGCCCGGTGCTGCCGGTGCGATCTGCCCGCTATTCACGGGCAAATCCCTGCGGGCGCAAGCGCAAGACGAGCGCCGCCAGCACGACGATGGTGAGTCCGCCCAGCACGGGATTGCCGTAGGTACTGACTAAAACCTGCGCTCCTCCCAGCACCAGGCAGGCGACGGCCAGACTGATCAGGGACACGCCCGATACCATCACCAGCATGAAGGCGTTCACCAGCCACGGAACGCCCATGTTGGGATCGACGCTGGACAGCGGCGTGATCAGCGCTCCGGCGAGGCTGGCCAGCCCGGCCCCCAGCGAAAACGTTACGAAGCGGACCAGGCCGCTGTTGATGCCCAGCCCGCGCGCGAGGTCCTCATTCATGATAACCGCGCGCGTGACCAGCCCCAGGCGAGTCCCGTTCAGAACCACTCCCAGCGCGACAGCGAGCGCGATCGCCACCAGCACCAGTATCAACCGATACTGGGAGTAGGACGCACCGAGCAGGTCGACGGCGCCGGTCACCGGACTCTGCACGAACTGAACCTCGCGCCCGAAGGCGAGCGTGATGACCTGGCCGATGATGATGCCCAGACCCCAGGTGGCCAGGATCGCGTCGAGCGGACGCGAGTACAACGGTCGAACCACCAGGCGCTCGATGAGCATGCCGCACCCAAAGCCGATCACGAAAGAGAACGCCGAGGGACAACCAGGGATTCAAGCCGAGCTTGGTGACTGCGAGCGCGGAGTAGCCGCCGACGGTGAGGAAGCCGCCATGAGCGAAGTTGATGATCTTCATCACGCCGAAGACGATCAACAGCCCCGCTGCCACGGCGAACAGGATCGCGGAGGTGGTCAGGATGTCGAGGATCTGGGGCACGGCTCGAGAGGCTCGGGACTAGGGGTCAGGAGCGAGGGACCGCTGTCTGGTGCGTCTCGGTTCCGTTCGCGCTGAGCGTGTTTCGACTCTGCTGCGCGACGCTCAACACGAACGGTACTAATCCGTTCGTCCTGAGCGTAGTGCGCGCAGCGTCCGGAGTCGAAGGATCAGCGCGAACGGGGTTTTGGGTAAAAGCCTTGATGCCTCCCCGCTTTCCCCTGAACGCCTACTTCAACTTCGGACACTGGTCACCCGGGTCCACGTCCTTGAAGGTGTCGAGAATCTTCACGCTGCCGTCCTTCTGCACCTGGCCCAGGTACATGGTGAGCGGCGCGTGGCGCTGCTTGTTCATCTTGATCACGCCGCGAGGGCCGGCGAACTCCACCTCTCCCAGCGCCTGGATCACCTTGTCGGCATCGGTCGAGCCGGCTTTCTCCACCGCCAGCTTGTAAGCGTATACGCCCTCGTACTCCGGTACCGAGAGGTCGTTCGGCGTCTTCAGATTGGCGCCGAACTTCTTCTGCATGGCGGCGAGGAATTCCTTGTTCTTTGCGTCGGCGATGTTGGTGAAATAAGAACCCGAGATGAAGATGCCCTCCGCATCCGGGCCCATGCTCTTGGCCGTGCCTTCATCGACCGCCAGATTGCCATACGGGATCTTGACGCCGGCGGCGCGCAGTTGCTTGGTCAGCGTCACGTTCGGGGCGCCGCCCGCGGTCGAGGTGATGAGCGCATCGGGGTTGGCAGCCTTGAGCTTGCTGATGATCGGCGTCCAGTCGGAGCCATCCATCGGCAAGTACTCCTCGCCCAGGACCTTGCCACCCTTCTTCTCGATGTAGCCGCGGGTGAACTCCAGCATGCCGCGACCGAAGGCGTAGTCGCTGCCGATCAGGAAGAAGGTCTTCGCCTTGTAGTTCTTCATGAAGTAGTCGACGATCGGCGCCACCTGCTGATCGGGGACCCAGGCGTTGACGTAGAGGTACTTGTTGCACGAGCGGCCTTCGTAGAACGAGGTATAGATGAACGGCGTCTTGCCGCGCGATACGATGGGCAGCCCGGCGTTGCGGGCCGCGCTGGTTTCCATCGTGATCAGCACGTTCACCTTCTTCTGGAAGATGAGCGAGTCGAATGCCTTCTGCGCGCCGGCGGCGCCGCTGCCGTCATCGGCCACTTCCAGCACCACTTTCTTGCCCAGGATACCGCCCTTGGCGTTGATCTCCTCGACGGCCAGCTCGGCGGACTGCACCACCGACGGTGCCACCACGCTGTTGGCACCACTGAGACCCACGGGGATACCGATCTTGATCACGTCCTGCGCCGCCGCAGGACCCGCGAGCAACGCGCCCAGCAGCGCAGCGCCGGTGGACAATTGGGTAAGTCTCGAGAGCATGATTGTTTCCTCCATTTCGGTGACTGCGGTTAGGTGACACTGGACCGCTGCAGTCGCGCCGGCCCGTGCTGTCGCTCCCACTGCCAGTTGCTCCCTGCGCGGCGCAGCGACCGTGCCCTTCTGCAAGCGCCGTGCCGCAAGCTCGATACGCCATTCGAAGCGATTGAATCCGCATTGGTATCCTGCGTAGAGCCGGGCGCGGCCACGCACCGAATCCATGCGAACCCGCAGCGCATGCACCATGACGATACCCCACGCAGAAAAAATTAAAGCCTTCGTCCCGCCGCGATGGCGTCATAACGAAGGCTTCATAGCCCGATGTGGCGCGGCGGCCCTGCCGCGTGTCCATCCTCGCTGCACTAATCTGTCATGGCGCACGCGAACCTGTCAAGACGACTGGCCGGGCAGCGTCTCCTGCTGCACGGGTCTTCGAACGAGCGGCCGCGTTCCCAACCGAGGCAGCGCCGGCAAGGACAGCGTTTGGGCGGACTCGAAACCTCATCGGACTCGATACCACAGCGAGATCACCTCGATCGAACGGGCCGAGACGGGTCCACGTGTCATCCCAGTGCCAAGTCGATCGTTTCTCGCCTCACACTCCATCGGGGCGGGAGGGACGGGTCGGCTGGCCGGGATCGCCCGCACATCTTGTTTCCCGATGGCGACAGCGCGTTGCGGCGTGAGGTTGCACCCGGCGTCGTGTCGGCCACCCCAGCCTTCATTCATCTTATTGATTAGATTGCGCTCCATGCTCCTTCAAACCCTGCATCGGGGGGTCGGCATCCCGCCGCAGTGTGTCCTTCACCTCCGGCAACATCGCAGCTCCACAAGGTTTAGTTGTAACCATGGGCACCGGCGTGGCGAGCGTCCGGGCTGCTTGCCAACCGACGCTGGTCCGCTCTGTCTTACACTTCGCAACCTCCTCAACTGGCCGCCGGAACTCTTCGTTATGTCAGGCTTTTCCTGGCGGCCGCGAGAGGCTACCATGCGTCATTCAAGAACAGGCCGTTCACCGGGCGGGGCGCACACGCGCCCCGCCTGCGCAACAACAAGAGTGAAGGCCGCGAAGGAGGCGTGTTGAACCCGACAGACATCAGTCGACCCGACTACTTTCACAAAGTGGTCGACTGCCAATGGGCCTGCCCGGCCCATACTCCCGTTCCCGAATACATTCGCTTGATAGCGGCCGGCCATTACAGCGAGGCCTACCTGATCAATTGGAAATCGAATGTGTTCCCCGGGATTCTGGGGCGCACCTGCGACCGGCCCTGTGAGCCCGCGTGTCGCCGCGGGCGCGTAGAGGAAGGCCCGGGACAGAAGCCCGAGCCGGTAGCCATCTGCCGCCTGAAGCGCGTGGCGGCGGACTACAAGGACGATATCCGCGAGCGCCTGCCGCAACCGGCCCGGCAGAAGAACGGCAAGCGCATCGCTTGTATCGGCGCCGGCCCCGCCTCGCTCACCGTAGCGCGTGACCTGCTGCCGCTCGGCTACCACGTCGTGATCTACGAAGCCGACCCCTATGCCGGCGGGATGATGCGTACCCAGATCCCGAAGTTCCGCCTGCCCGAGACGGTGATCGACGAAGAGGTCGGTTACATCCTCGATCTGCAACCCGAGTTGCGCGCGGGCGAGCGCGTGAACAGCATGAAAGCCTTACTCGAGGAGGGCTACGACGCGATCTTCGTCGGCTGCGGCGCGCCGCGCGGACGCGACCTCGACATTCCCGGCCGCAAGGAAGCGGCAGCGCATATCCACATCGGCATCGACTGGCTCTCGAGCGTGTCCTTCGGCCACGTGGACAAGATCGGCAAGCGCGTCATCGTCCTCGGTGGCGGCAATACGGCCATGGACTGCTGCCGCTCCTCCAAGCGCCTTGGCGGGGAGGACGTGCGGGTGGTGGTGCGCTCCGGCTTCGATGAGATGAAGGCCTCGCCGTGGGAAAAGGAGGATGCGACGCACGAAGGCATTCCGATCCTCAACTTTCTCGTGCCCAAGTCCTTTACGCACAACAACGGCCGGCTGACCGGCGTGGTGTTCGAACGGGTCAAGCCGGTGCACGACGACTACGGCCACCGCAAGCTGGTGTCGGCGGGCGAGCCCGAAGTGCACCTGGAATGCGACGACGTGCTGGTGGCCATCGGCCAGGAGAACGCCTTTCCCTGGATCGAGCGCGACATTGGAATCGCATTCGACAAGTACGGCATGCCGGTGGTCGATCCCGTGACCCTGCAGTCCACGCTGCCGCACGTACTGTTTGGCGGTGACGCCGCGTTCGGCCCGAAGAACATCATCTGGGCCGTGGCCCATGGTCTCGACGCCGCGATCTCGATCGACAAGCTGTGCCAGGGCGAGGACGTGCGCAAGCGCCCAGGCCCGCACGTGAGCCTGGTGTCGCAGAAGATGGGCATCCACGAGTGGAGCTACGACAACGAGATCTCCAACGACAAGCGGTTTCGCGTTCCGCTCAAGGACCAGCGCATCACGCTCAAGAACATCAAGGTCGAAGTGGAGCTCGGCTTCGATCCGAAGCTGGCTTTCGCCGAGGCCCAGCGCTGCCTCAACTGCGACGTGCAGACCGTATTCACGGACAAGCTGTGCATCGAGTGCGATGCCTGCGTGGACATCTGCCCGATGGACTGCATCAACTTCACCGCCGACGGCGACGAGCAGGACGTAAGGCACCGCCTGCGCGCGCCGGCCAAGAACCTGACCCAGGACCTGTACGCGTCGGGCCCGCTCAAGACCGGGCGCATCATGGCCAAGGACGAAGACCTGTGCCTGCACTGCGGCCTGTGCGCCGAGCGTTGTCCCACCGGCGCCTGGGACATGCAGAAGTTTTTCCTGGACCTGACACACGCGGGACCCGCATGCCGGACCAAGCACACAGAACTAACGACTTCGTAATCAAGTTCGCCAACGTCAACGGCTCCGGCTCGGCCTCCGCCAACGCGCTGTTCGCGAAATCCATCCTGCGCATGGGCGTGCCGGTCAGCCCGCGCAACATCTTCCCGTCCAACATCCAGGGGCTGCCCACCTGGTACGAGGTGCGGGTGTCCGAGGCTGGCTACCTCGGGCGGCGCGGCGGCGTCGACCTGATGGTCGCGATGAATCCGCAGACCTGGGACAAGGACCTGGCCGAGATCGAGCCTGGCGGCTACTTGTTTTACGACTCCACACGGGCGCTGCCCGACTCGAAGTTCCGCGACGATATTCGCGTCCTGGGCATGCCGCTCACGGAGATCTGCAACCGCGAGTACAGCGATCCGCGCCAGCGGCAATTGTTCAAGAACATCGTCTACGTGGGCGCGCTGTCGGCGCTCATCGATCTGGACCTGCGCGAAGTGGAGAAGCTGATCGCCGAGCAGTACAAAGGCAAGGAGAAGCTGCTCGAGCCCAACATCAAGGCGCTGCACATGGGCCGCGACTACGCGGCCAATTACATGCCGCCGATCGGACTCAAGGTCAGGCGTGCCAACGCCGTTGGCAACCGCGTCTTCCTGGAAGGCAACAGCGCGGCGGCGCTGGGCTGCGTCTACGGCGGAGCGACCGTCGCCGCCTGGTACCCCATCACGCCCTCCTCCTCTCTGGCCGAGGCCTTCACCCGGCACTGCCGCAAGTTCCGCCACGACGAAACCGGCAAGGCGCGCTACGGCATCATCCAGGCCGAGGACGAGCTCGCCGCAGTCGGCATCGTGATCGGCGCTGCCTGGAACGGCGCACGTGCGTTCACCTGCACCTCAGGGCCCGGCATTTCGCTGATGCAGGAATTCATCGGGCTTGCCTACTTCGCCGAGATCCCTGCGGTCATCTTCGACGTGCAGCGTGGCGGCCCCTCCACCGGCATGCCGACGCGCACTCAGCAGTCCGACGTTCTGTCCTGCGCCTACGCCTCGCACGGCGACACCAAGCATGTGTTGCTGTTTCCGGAAGATCCGAAAGAATGCTTCGATTTTTCCGCGCAGGCCTTCGACCTGGCCGAGCGGCTGCAGACGCCGGTCTTCGTCCTGCTCGACCTCGACATCGGCATGAACGAGCGGCTGTGCGAGCCGCCGGCCTGGGACGATGCGCGCGCCTACGACCGCGGCAAGGTCATGACGGCCGAGGAGCTGGACGCAGGCAAGGAGTTCGGGCGCTATCTCGACGTGGACGGCGACGGCATCGCATATCGCACCTATCCCGGCACCCACCCGACGCGCGGCGCTTTCTTCACCCGCGGCACGACCAAGGACCGCTACGCGCGCTACAGCGAGGCCGGTCCCGATTACATGGAAAACATGCAGCGCCTGCTGCGCAAATTCGAGACCGCCAAGGAACTGGTGCCGCAACCGGTCCTGCGGCCCGCGCAGCAGTCGACGCGGCTGGGCGTCATCTACTTCGGCTCCACCAGCCCGGCCATGCACGAGGCGCTCGACGCCCTCGAACGCGACGGCTGCCAGCTCGATGCGCTGCGCATTCGCGCCTTCCCGTTCACTGAGGAGGTATACGACTTCATCGCCGATCACGAGCAAGTGTTCGTGGTCGAGCAGAACCGCGACGCGCAGTTGCGCATGCTGCTGGTCAACGAGGGCACGGCCGATCCGTCGCGCCTGATCTCGGTGCTGCACTACGACGGCACGCCGATCACGGCCCGCTTCATCATCGGTGAGATCGCCGAAAAAGTCGCGGTGTTGAAGGTGACGCCGCTGAGGGTGGTGAAATGACCTACCTGACCAAACCGAAACTGCACCACCCGTCACTGGACAAGAACGCGCTGGGCTTGACGCGCCGCGACTACGAGGGCGCGATCTCCACTTTGTGCGCGGGCTGCGGGCACGATTCGATCAGCGCGGCGATCATCCAGTCGTGTTTCGAGCTCGATCTGCCGCCGCATCGCATCGCCAAGCTGTCCGGCATCGGCTGCTCATCGAAGACGCCTACGTATTTCCTGGGCAGCTCGCACGGCTTCAACAGCGTGCACGGGCGCATGCCGTCCGTGCTGACGGGCGCCAACCTCGCCAACCGCGAGCTGATCTACCTCGGCGTGTCCGGCGACGGCGACTCCGCCTCCATCGGTCTGGGCCAGTTCGCGCACTCGCTCCGGCGCGGCGTGAACATGGTCTACATCGTCGAGAACAACGGCGTGTACGGTCTCACCAAAGGCCAGTTCTCGGCCACCGCCGATAAGGGCTCGAAGAGCAAGAAGGGCGCGGTCAATTTCGACGCGCCGATCGATCTGGTGATGATGGCGCTGCAGCTGGGCGCGACCTTCGTGGCGCGCAGCTTCTCCGGCGACAAGGAGCAGCTTACGCCGCTGATCAAGGGCGCCATCCTGCACCGCGGCGCCGCGTTCCTCGACGTCATCTCCCCGTGCGTGGCCTTCAACAATCACGAGGGCTCGACCAAGAGCTACGACTACGTGCGCGAGCACAACGAAGTCGGTCAATCGGCTGGATGTGATCCTGCCGCGCGCGCCGATCAGCGCGGCATACGAGGCCGGCGCAGTGGAGGAGGTGGTGCAGCACGACGGCTCGGTACTGCGTCTGCGCAAGGTCGCCGCCGATTACGAGCCGAGCGATCGCATCTTCGCCATGAACTTCCTGCAGCAGCACGACGCCAAGGGCGAGGTTGTGACCGGGCTGCTCTACGTGGACCCGGACCCGGCGGACCTGCACGCTCACCTGAACACGGTGGACACGCCGTTCAACCAGCTCACCGAGCGCGAACTCTGCCCGGGCGCCTCCGCGCTGGAGCGCTTCAACGCTTCGTCGCTAGCGCTGACAGTCTCGGACGCGCGTTGCGTCAGGTGCGGATGAATCGAGGCGTCGCGACGAAGCCAAGGTACCTTGGCGAGGCGCAACGTGCGCGCATCGTCTCGAGGGACCGGGGCGCTTTGGGATGCCTGCGCGGGCTCCTCCTTGTGTAGGCCGGCTACACGGCGTCCTCGCCCACTTGCGCATCGCCCCGGTCGCGCATGCGAGACTTGATCAGAGCTTCCCTAGAAGCGCCCTCGCATGTGCGAAGCGTCGCCGTGACCGTGCCAGGCGCCGCGGCGCAGCTCTGGACTCAGACCCGGCAGGCGCGGCACCCCTTGATGGACCCATCGTAGCGCCCGGCGGCGGGCCAGAGACGACCGGTGGTCCGCTTGCCGCTGGCCGACCAAAGGTCGCCGCCGGCTGCGATTGACGATTGACGAAACCTGCCGGGGCAGCCGGCCCGCGCACCGTGTCCCGGCTGCGGAGTTGATCGCTCGTGGCGGGCAGTGGTGTCGGGGCGGCAGATGGGCGCGGGAAACCCGGCGCTGAGAGCCTCGAGCCAGGGTGCTCGCCCTGCCACGGAGAGAGTCGGGCCGGACTCTGTCCGGGGCGCGAAGGTGCGGCAGGCGCCCCCATCGTGGTCCCCGTGTTCTGCCGCGGCTGGGCCAGCGGTGAAGCGGCCGCGGACGGGTTGGCTGCGCCGCCCTGCGGCTGGACCGGGCGTTGCGCGTTGGCCGGCTGGCGGCTGCACGTTCTCCCATTGTCCGTTGCCGACGAAACGTTGCCCTTGTCCATCTCGTTGGCGATAGGCGTGCCACTCCGGATTGCCAGACCACGCGCCTGGCGGGCGCGTGGCGAGACGTGGCCGTCTGCGCCGAAGGTCGCGCAGCCGCAGGAGTCGCCGCCACGCTCGGGCCCCACCGGCGATAAATGCCCGTCACGTTACTCGGATTGAAATGGTTGTTCGTCCAACGGTTGACGGGACGACCGCGCGCGTCGCTGCCACCGGCACACCGCGCACGGAACGGCACCGGCCTCACCGCGACCGGCGCGACCCACGGTCCCCACCACGGGCGGAAGAACGGGCGGGGAGGACCCCACCACCCCGCCCACACCACTGGCCGCCACGGCCACGGGTTCCACCACGTGTACCAGAAGCTGAAACCGAAGCCCCAGGTCACGGGCGGGCAGTACCAGACCGAGCCAATCCACGGGCTATAGGTCCAACCCGTGCCGTACACGACGGTGCTGTTGAGAGCGACGTACGAGCCCACGTAGCCGGGCGTGTAGCCGACATAGACGTCGTCCGCGGTGGCGTCGTATACGCGCACATAAGTCACATAGTGCAGTGGGGAGCTGTGTGGAATCGAGTAGATCACCGGCGGAACCCAAGTGGCCGCCGCCCAGGGCCCGTCGGGCGATTCGGCAAAGAACCACACGCCGTTGTCGAGCGCGTAGTAGTTGTGCCAGTCGACCCGGATGACCGGCACCGGTGCATTGACGGCGGATTCGAGCGCGGTGCCCTCGATGGGTCGGAACTGTGGCGGCCCATCGTAGCCGAACTCGAGGCGCGCAACGCTGCGCTTCACCGTGGCCACCTGCGGCACCGAGTTCGCGATGACAGCCTCCTGTGCCTGCGGCGTGCCCGGGACAGCGGCGCGCACGGTTTCGGTCGGATGGGTGTCTGGAATCAGCGCGAAGTCAGCTGGCAAACCGGTCCCCGGGACATACTCCCAGGGCCCCTGCTGGAGCGAGCGAGTGCGGTACCAGCGACCCGCCAGCAGTACGTAATACTGTTGCGTGGGCAACTCGAGGAACAACCGATTGGGCGAGTTGGTGACGTACAGCAATTGCGTGCGCTCGATGGGCGCGTACTGCGGCGGCCCGTCGGACTGGATCAGCTCTGTCGGTACCGTGCTCACGATCACGCGCGGCGGGCGGCCATCCGGCTCACTGCCTTCGAGCAGATCCACCTGCCCGCTGTCTACCGCCTGCTGTCTGGCTTCTTCCAACGCCGTGGGGCGCACCTGCGCATCGGTCCACGGCCCGTTGAGTGACGGCGCTTCCAGCCAGCGCCCCGCCACAGCGAGGAAGTAACGGCCGGTTGGCTTATCCACAAGAATGAGTGCCCGCGTATTGAGGACGCGCATGAGGTTGAGCCCCATCATCTCGCGCAGCACCGGCTGACCGTCGATCGGCACCAGGATCGTCGGCGATTGCGTGTAAACGATGCGCGGGGGATCGTTGCGCAGCGGCTGACTCTGGGCTTGTTGCGCCGCGCGGTCGATGGCCAGATCTGCGCGCAGGCGGTCCACCGCGACCTTCCAGGTCAGCGTAGCGAGATTCTGACGCACGGCGTCCAGGTAGCTCCCCGCGCGATCGGTAGCGGTCGGGAAGCTCGCGCGGCTGACGGTGATATCCCGCACCGACACCATGCCCGTGCCGTTATCCAGCTCGGTTCGCGCTGCCAGGGAAACGACCCCGAACAGGGGCTTGTCGGAACCGGGCGACTGCACAGAAACCGCTGCCCGCCCTTCGAGACGGTCGCCTTGCCAGCGGTCGAGCTGGGGCGGATAGACAGTGAACGTCAGGTCGCCCTGATTGAACTGGTGCGGCCAGGCGGTAGGCGAGGTAGCTGGCGATGGCTGGCGTGGCTTCGACCGCTTGCTCGTCGCCGTTGGTCTGCGCCTGGCTCGCGCCAGCCGTCAAACACATTGTGAGTGCCAGTGCAGTACGGCTCAGTGCCGTGCGAAAGCAGACATTCATGGCTGGCCCTCCTCCGTGGGTCGAGACCTGTGCCGCAGTCTCCTCAACGCGGCGCCATGACTTAAGTGAACGCATCGCACAGGTCTTGAGTTGACGTAGAGATTGTGCACCACTCAAGCTGAACGAAAGCTGAATGAACCAGATGCTGAAAGGAGGGATTAACCGTTCTTGGCAGAGGCGCGGATGCACGCACGGTCATGCGGCTCCGACTGCGATCCCCTTCTGACGCTTACACGGACCTCATCGGAGGCCGGTCTGGCGCCGAGCCTTGCTCGACACGCTTGGGGACGTGACGCCCTGCTCAGGGTCGACTACGGCGCCTTTATTCCATCAGAAGGGCCGTGGCCGAAGGGCGTGACCGGACCGACGACGAACCGGTCACGCAGTTCCGGTTACTGGAGCACGGTCGCGTGCTTCCGATGTATGGAGGCCTCGATCTCCACGCGGCGGTCCTTCTGCAGGCAGACGATGAGCTGCTCGCGCGCCAGTCCCGTGCACTCCTCGGGCTGCGTGATCGGGTTCTTCTCGCCCCGCCCTTCGTAGCGAATCTTGTTCTCTGGGACGCCCTTGGCCATCAGATACTGGGCAACCGACCACGCACGCAGCTCCGACAGACGCTTGTTGTGGTCGTTGGTGCCGATGCGGTCGGTGTAGCCGACGATGTCGAGCCGGTCGTACTCGGCTGCCTTCAACTCGACTGCCAGCTGATCCAGGGCGTGCTTCACCTCGTCACGCAGCGCGTACTGGTCGAAATCGAACCGGCCCTCCTCGTTGACGCCGATGACCAGCGGCAGCAGTCCCCCTAGCGTCTGTGGCCGGTAGTCCTCGTCGACTTTGACGTTCCCGCTCGGGACATCGATCGATGCAATGCGTGAATCGCTATCCCCCATGCTGTCTTGGCCCGCGACACCGGCGGCACGGCGACCGTCGGCGCCGCCGCTGGCGCCTTCCGATCCGGCCGCCTCAGCGCTCTCCGCGCTCAGGGCACCGCCGGGAGCAGTCGAACTATCGGTCATATCATCGGCGCCGGACTTGGCTCCGGCCTCGGCGCTCGCACCCGCGGCTGCGAGGTCCGCACCAGCGGCCGCAGCCTCACTATGGCCACCCGCGCCGCCGGCTGACATTCCATCGGCGCCTTGGGCCGTCGCCCCACCGGTGCCATTGGGCCCACCCGTGCTGCCTGCGCCGTCGCGGCCAGCTGCGCCGCCGGTACCATCGGGTCCTCCCGCAGCGCCAACACCATTGGGCCCGCCCGCGGCCGCAACACCATTGGGCCCGCCCGCGGCCGCAACACCATTGGGCCCGCCCGCGGCGGCAACACCATTGGGCCCGCCCGCGGCGGCAACACCACCGTCGGGTTCACCCGCGCCGCTGGTGCCGCTGGGGCCGCCTGCAGCGCCAACGCCATTGGGGCCACCTGTGCCATTGCGTGCGCCTCCGCCCGCTGCAGCGCCCTCGGCCAGTGAAGACGCCTGATCACCCGCGGATCCATCGGGGCCCGTCGCGCCCGCTCCGTCGCTCGAAGACGACGTGCTCGCCGCGTCCGCCGCGGCAGCCGTCGCGCCGCCCGCCGCATGGGCCGCCTTGCCGTTTGGGTCGCCGTCGTGACCCGACGGTTGCCCACTGGGCCCGCTTGGCTGCGCAGTCAGGCTGCTCGCATCGTCACCCGTGGCGCCCCCGGCCGCGTGGCCGGTGCCAGTCGCTGACTTGCCGCTGGGCGAGGCTCCTAACAGAGAGCTCCCGTGCTGAGCCTTCGTGGCGCAGCCCGCGAGCAAGGCAGCGAGCAACAACGGAAGCATTTTCACGCTCGCGTTGCGCAGCGTTGTGCTCGGCAAACCGATCGAGAGTCTTGACTGGGAGAGATCGAGGTGTGTCATAACGAAGGGCCTCCTGCTGAGTCGCGGCTGATCAAAAGTGCATAGGTTATCGGACGCATGTTAGCTGACTTGAGCCATCGCGGCCCAACTTAGGGAAGGTCTGATCAATTCGCACGACGCGCGTTGCGTCAGGTGCGGATGGATGCAAGGCGTCGCGACGAAGCTAAGGTAGGTACCTTTGCGAGGAGCGCAACGCAGCAGACGCCGCACCTGACGCAACCCGATAATATTTCGTCTCATTCGAGGGACCGGGCGCTATGGGCCCAGGGCGTTGTTGCTCGTCGCTCGTGTAGACCGGCTACACGTCGCTCCTCGACGCCTAGCCCTGGGCCCATAGCGCCCGGTCGCGCATGTACGAATTGATCAGACCTTCCCTAGAAACCGGACCATCGTCCGGCTGCGCGATCGCGTAAAGACGGCGCTGCCGGCATCGGTCTTGCTCGACACCGGGAAGTTTGAATTTCCGACACCCGATGGTTCGATGAACTGGCGCTGGTTGTTGCTGCTCCCCTTCGTGTGGGGCGCGTGGAATTACTGGCATGCTCGTCCGGTCGTCCACGCTCCCGGGGTACTGGTGCCGCACGACCCGGTGCAGCGTGCGCTCGACGTGAAGCCTGCGGGACTGGCTAAGCTCGGCTATCAGATTACGCCCCTGGAATCCTTCGCGCTCGAAGCGCGTGTGCTGGGGATCGAGCGTTATCGCTTCGATCGCGCAGCGGACCTGTCTCCGGTCGACCTCGCCCTCGGTTGGGGTCCGATGTCCGACCAGGCGGTCCTCGAACGAATCGACATCAGCCAGGGCGGAAGGTTCTATTTCTGGCACGTCAAAGTTTTCCCCATACCACGCCGTGAGATCGAGGTCCACAGCGCCAACATGCATATGATCCCCGCCACCAGGCAGATCGAACGCCGGCTGGTGAGCCTGCGCCCGGGCCAGGTCGTGGCGCTGGCGGGCTATCTGGTCGAAGTGCACGCGGCCGACGGCTGGCAGTGGCGCAGTTCGCTGACTCGCGAGGACGCGGGCGCGGGTGCGTGCGAGCTGGTCTGGGTGGAAACGCTGGATGTGCGTTGAAATCCGAGCGCGGTCGAGTGGGCGGCTATAATCGACGCCCACGCCGACTACCGAGAAAGGGATCCCGCATGATCGACCTGTACCTCGCACCGACCGCCAACGGGCTGCGTGCCGCCGTCGCCCTCGAAGAAGCCGGACTGTCCTACCGCGCGCACATGGTGGATCTCGCCAAAGGCGAGCAGCGCTCGCCTGAGTTCCTGAAACTGAATCCGGCCGGATTGATTCCGGTCATCGTGGATGACGATGGGCCCGGCGGCAATCCGCTCACCCTGTCGCAATCGGGCGCGATCGTGCTGTACGCCGCCGAGAAAAGCGGAAAGCTGCTCCCCCGCGACGAGGCCGGGCGCGCTATCGCCCTGCAATGGGTGATGCAAGCGGCGAGCGACATCTCGGGCGCCAGCAACGCTGTGTTTCACACCGAGCTGCGTGTACCGGAAAAGAGCGCTGCCAATCTCGACTATCTGAGGAAGCGCCTGCTGGCCTACTTCGCGGTGTGCGACCGGCAGCTCCAGGGCCGCGATTTCCTCACCGGCGAGCTGTCGGTGGCCGATCTCATGCTGTATCCGAACTTCGCTACGCGCAAACCGCTTCTAGATGAGGCCGGAGGCCTCGCCAACCTGCAGCGCTGGGGCGCGGGCATGGCCGCCCGGCCAGGCGTCGCGCGCGGGATGAGGTTCCTCGGCTGAAGGGAACAGGAATTCACCCATCGCTTTCATCGCAGGGCGCTGCCGCATACGTCCGCGCCGTCGCGGGGAAGGCGGCGCCCCATCAGCGACTGGAGGGGGACGACAATCACCGAGGTGAACAACCGCGCGGTGGTCTCCAGCACGTCCGACCCGCTCACGCCGACATGGAAGTTGGTGATCGTGCCGGTGACGCCGACCGGCGTAGACAGACTGAAGAACTGCGGCGTCTTGGCCGTGGGCACCAGCCGGAAGGCGAGCACTTCGGTGTCGAAGTCGACCTTGCCCTCTCCGCTCACGCGCATGCGGCTGGTGTCCATCACGATCTCCTTGTGGGTCAGCTTGCCGTCGCGCAGGTCGAAGCGCGCGATGGCGCAGTTGACCTTCGACTCCGAGGACGGATCGACCGCCGGCACCAGCGCCACCAGCAGGTTCACCGCCCACAGATCGAAGATCCCGGCCTTGAAATTGTGCGGCCACACGGCGAAGTCTATCCGTCCGTTGGCGTGCTGCATCAGCGTATCGAGTGTCGGCGCGCGCGCCTCGATGTCCATCTGCAGGCTGAACAGACCCTGCAGGTCGGTATCGGGTTTGATCCGGCGCGCCAGGATGCCGTAGTCGAAACGATCGGCGCGGATGCTCGCTTTCACCTCCACGTCCGTCGCGCTCGGCTGGTAGGCCAACGTAATATGCGTCGACCCGCCGGCGGTATTGACCTCGGCCGGGTCGAGCGTAAACCTGCCGTCGGCGAGCCGCGCATGCAGCGTGCCGCTGCCCAGCTTGTCCTGGCCGGACAGCACTTCGTCCACCGCGACATTCAGATCCGCGTCGAGCGCGCGCAGCACTTCCGGGCTGAGCAGCTTCTGGCCCTGCGCCGCCGCCTCCTTGGCCTTGGCGCGCATCTCTTCCACGCTGAGCGGCTTGGCGTCTTTCTTGTCCTTCTTCTCCACCAGTGACCAGCCGGTCAACTTGAAGTCGTCGAGCTGCACGCGCGGCGCCGCCAGCTGCAGTTCCAGGCGCGGCCGCTGACCCGTGGTGATCAGCCTGCCGTTGCCATTGAGGGTACTCTCGCCCACTCGCAAGGAGAGGCCGGGAACCTCGTAACCGTCCTTCGAGACGCGAAACTGGCCGCCGAGCTTCCACGGCCCCCAAGGCGGGAGCTCGACGCGCGCAAGGCCGTTAAGGCTGTTGAAGCGCTCCCCGTACACGGACAGGTCCAACTCCATATCGCGCTGGCTCACCGGCAATGCGACCTGCCCCTTGAGCTCCAGCCGTGTGCCCGCGGCCTCGGCTGCGACCGAGAACGGAATGCGGCTGCCGAACTTGAGCAGAGTGGACAGCTCCGCCCCCACGATGCGGATAGTGACGGGCGTAACGTCGATTGCGCCGTCCAGATCCACCGTCAGCGGCTTACCCGGTGCCACGCGTGCGATGCCCTTCGTAACCTGGATCGGGAGCTGCAGGGTCTTGTTGGGGTCGCGCAAGGTGAGCTGGCCGGACTCCAGCTCCGCCAGCAGCGACGAGCGCTCGAGCATCTCGCCCAGCCGGCTGCCGCGGCCCACCAGCTCGACCCGCAGCAGTTCCACGCGCGCTTCCAGATCCTGGACCAGCTTGAGCTGCTGCAGCAGTGCGCCGACATCGACCTTCTCCGCCGCAACCCATACCGAAGCCTCGGGCACTTCGCCCCGCAGATCCACGCCGATTGCGCCGGAGAACACCGCTCCCGCCGTCTTCGCACTGAACGGCGAGGGCCACATGCGGCCCTCGCGGATACGGCCGGAGAAGGACACATCGGTGACCGGCGCCGGCTGCACCTCGATGCGCTTGACCTGCACATCGACGTTGGCGTCGAACAGATCGATGCCTTTGGGCAGAATCGGCAGATCGATCATCGCCGTCTTCGGCGCGTTGGGATCCGGCGGCGGCAGCATCGCCTCCAACTCCTGGACATCCAGGTTCTGAATCGCGAGCTGGGCCTGCACCAGCGGCTGCCCGCGCGCCACGCCGACGCGCGCCAGCTCGGCGGTCAGCGCGGTGCGCCCCAGCGTCAACACGAACGCGCTGAGCCGCCATTCATCCCGCACCATCCGCACGTGTCCCGCCATGGACAGCGGCGCCCGGGCGTTGCGCGACAACCCCAGCCAGCGGCCCACGTCCCCGGCGCGGCTGGCGCCGAGACTGAAACGCAGGTCGATGCCCTCCTGCGCCTCGGGTTCGGCCAACACGCCGTCGATGTGCACCACGGCACCACTCGCGCTGGCATCGAGCTCCAGCGGCCAGCGGACCTCCTGCATGAGCGTCGGCAAATCGCCGCCCTTGAAGTCGGCCGCGAACGCTTCACCCAGCAACGCGCCACGCACGCGCCCAGTGAGGCGGCCGCCCGGCGGAATGGCGATCTGCAGCGTATCCAGCCGGAAATCCACCGGCTTCCCCCCTTCGACGTTGCCGTAGCTTAGACGGCCTTGCGCCAGGTCCAGTCGGACGTCCAAAGCGCGCACGATGGTGCGCAGGGTGTCGCCACGGCCTTTGAGCTGCAATCTCAAGTGCCCCAGATCACCCTGTACGCCGCGCACCCGCGCGAAGACCTCGGCAAGGCGCCCGAGCTTGGACCGCTCAGTCCCAAGCCAGAGCAGAAAATCCGGTACTTCGGCGCGGCTGTCTACGTCCAGCTCGCCAGCCACGGCGACGTCCGCCAGCGTGACCTGAACCGGCGCCTTCAGCGCCCCATCCTGGAGCACCACGCGCAGCTGCGCATCGCGCACATCGCCGGGCACGCCCAGCCACCGGTCGACCTTCAGGGTCAGATCGGCGTCCATCAGTCCCAGCTCTTTCAGGCTTTGCTTCTGCTTTTCCAACTCGGCCAGGGTCTTGAGCGGGTCCGATTGCGTGCTCGCTGGACCAGAAGGACTGGGGGGCGGAGTGTTACTGCTCAGGAACGGCCGCAGATCGAGCACGGGCAGGATCAGGTCCCCGCTCACGCGCGGCTTCGCCCCGGTGAGATCGAGCGCCAGTTCGCCCTCCAGTGAGCTTTCCCCCATGACCCCGCGCAAGCTCGAAATGTTCAGGCGGCCATCCGCCCAGTGCACGCGTCCGCTCATACCGGTCGCGCCGACAGCCGGGAGCGTGGTCTGCAGCAGCAGCTCCAGCTCGGCCAGGTCGCCGGTACCCAGCCCGAAGGTCAGCTCAGCGGCAGGGTTGCCCAGCGGGTCTTTGACGCTTCCGGCCGCGTGCAGCGCCGTGCCGGCGAACTCCAGGTTCAGCTCGAGCGGCCACGGCTTGTCACGCGCGTACAGATCGGTCAGTGGGGCCGCGTTGACCGTGACCGTATACGGGAAGCTCTTCTCCACTGTGCCGCGCAAGGTGAGTGCAACCGGCTGACCCAACCTGCCCTCGCCTACCAGCTCATCCAGTGCGAAATAGCGGCGGCGCCCGCCGGAGAAGTACTCGAGGTTGATGCGCTGAAACGCGATGCGCGAGATCGCTTCGAGCCTCACGCCAGCATCGCTGCTGGCGGAGGGCACCGGCTGCGCGGCTGGCGCCGGCGCAGCAGGCAGATTGAACACCCAGTTGGCACGCCCGTCCGCTGTTTGCTCGAGGCGCAGGCGCACGTCCTCGGCGCTCACATCGACAACCCGTATCTCGTCGTGCAACAGCGGCAGTAGCTCGATCCGCAGCCGCGCGGCGCCGAGGCTGGCGAATTCGGTCGTAGAAAAGCCGGGCGGATTTGCAACGCGGATGCCACCCACCCTCACACTAGGGCGCAGGGAAGGGATCAACTCGAGCGGGCCTTGCAGCGTAACCTCACGGCCCAGCGCCTGGGTGATTGCGTGCGCGATGCGCCCGCGCCAGGGCGCGGCGCTGATCGAGATCTGCAACAGGCTGACGATCACGGGCGCGGCGACGACCATGCCGATCAGGGCCGCAACGCCAATCAACGACCAGCGTAGAACCTTGCGCGGCCTCAGCATCGATCGGGTGACGACGCCGCGCGCTGCGCGACGCCGGCGTGGGATTGCGCAGCGGAACTCATCGGGTCATTCTAAATGTTGGCAGACGACGCGGGCGAAACCAAAGCGCCTATAATTCGCTCAAACAGAATGTGGAGGGCCCGCGTTCCCGACGTGGGCCCGAGCCATCGGCGAGGTGCAAAATGCGAATCCCCGTTTCACAAATGGCCGTCCTGATCGTCGTGGCGGCACTGCCGGTAGCCGCCCAGGCCGACATATACCGTTGTACTGGGTCCGATGGCAAGACCTTGTACAGCGATTCGCCTTGCCCCCACGATGCGGTGCGGAAATCCAACATCACCGCCGCTGTAGGCGTGTGCGGCACTGCGGAATGCGAAACCAGGCGTCAGCAGGCAGTCGAAGACGCGCGGGAGCGCCTGCGCTCGGACAAGCAGGAGCTGGCTGTACTCACCGAGAAGCGGCGCATCGCGGAGCTCGAAACCGAGCGTGAGCGCGCGAGCCTGGAAGCGCTGCGCTTGCGCCAGTCCATGGAAAGCGGGCGGACGGGTGCGGACGACACGGTCTACGCCGGAGCCTATGTGCCCTACTATGCGGGGTACCCGATCTACTCGTGGGGAAGGCCGTGCGGTTCCCGCTGTCTCAAGCCGCAGCTGCGCACCCACCACGCCAAGGCGCCGCTGGTTCCGCACCAGCGCGGGCACGCCCGTCGCATGGATCGCTGAGCCTAGCGCTGCGCTGCGGTACGCAGCCGAATGAAAAACGCCCGCTGATGCGGGCGTTTTTCTTCGCTCCGGCGCGAGGGATCAACGTTCGCGCGCGTTGTGTTTTTCTTTGTGGATCTTGTGGCTCTGGTGGTTCTCCGCCGCCTGAATGTTCCGCTGTTCGTTGGCGCTGATGTGGCCGTTGGCGCCCGCGTTCGCTTCCTTCCGGCTGACCTGCGCCTGCCCTTTCTCCAGGTTGCCGACCTCGCGGTTGGTCAGCTGGCCGGATTGGACGCCCTGCTCGATGCGCTGCTGCTGATTGACGTTGCGCTGCACGTCGGCCTGCATGCGTTGCGATGACGCGGAGTTCGGGTTGCCGGTCTGCGCATTGTGCTTGTCGCGGTAGATCTCCTGGCTTTCCTTGTTCTGCGCCTGCTCGATGCGCTGCTTCTCGGCATCGCTCAGCTTGCCGTTGGCTTCCGCGCGCTGCTCCATCTTCTCGATGTGCGCCTCGCCTTTCTCCAACTTGGCGGCCTCCTTCGTGCTCAACTGGCCGGACTGCAGGCCCTGCTCGATGCGTTCCTGCTGATTCACGTTGCGTTGCACTTCACTCGCCGTGCTCTGAGCCAGAGCTGGAACGGCGAACAGCGCACCGACCGCAAGAGCGATGGCGGTGTTTGACAGCGTCATAGCGATTCTCCTTGGTGGTCGACTGCGGGACACGTGTGCCCACCCCGCCACCAACGATGTGCCCGTCGGCTCCGTTGACCGCGATCCAAGATACAATCCGTTACACACGCTTAACTTACACCTACCTTTCCTCAGGCCATGTCGCCTCGCGGCAACCTTCGCTGCAAATCCTCCCGACCCGCGCATGCCTCCGCTCAAAACACCAGTGCACAAGATTCTCTCTGCCGGCATCGTGGTCGTGCATTTCGACGGCGAGCGCTATCGCCTGCTCGCCATGCGCGCCTTCAATAACTGGGATTTCCCCAAGGCGCCGGTGGCCGATGGCGAGGATCCGCTGCAGGTGGCGACGCGCGTGACGCGCGAAACCACCGACCTCGACGAGTTGGAGTTCACCTGGGGCGACGTCTTCCGCGAAACTCTCGCGTTCGAAGACGGCGACGTGAGCCGCTATTACCTCGCGCAGTCCAGCGCAGCGGAGGTGACGCTGCGCGTGCCGCCGGGCGATGGCGGACAGGAAGACTTCGAGTATCGCTGGGTTACTGTCGAAGAAGGCCAGGACATCCTGCCGCCGCGTCTGGCTTTGATCCTGGACTGGGTCGTGCAGAAGCTGCTGGGCTGAAGCGCCGCGCACGCAGTGCCGAATGCGGACGCAGCTGGCCGAACCGAGGACTCGGCTCTCAGGAGCGCTGCTCGTCCTCGCGCAATCGCTCGCGCAGCGCCGTCTTCAAGACCTTGCCGTAGTTGTTCTTGGGCAGGCTCTCCACATAGCGGTACAGCTTCGGCCGCTTGAAGCGCGCGATGTGCTGAAGGCAGAGCCCATCGAGTTCCTCTTGCGATGCTTGCTCACCGGAGCGCAAGACGACGAAGGCGACCACCTCTTCGCCCCATTCCGGATGCGGGCGCCCCACGACCGACACTTCGCTCACCGCCGGGTGTCGTAGCAACACCTCTTCCACTTCGCGCGGATAGATGTTGGACCCACCGCTGATGATCAAGTCCTTGGAGCGGTCGCGCAGCGTGAGGAAGCCATCCTGGTCGAACGATCCCACGTCGCCGGTATGCAGCCAGCCATTGCGCAGCGCCTCGGCAGTGGCTGGCCGGTCGCGCCAGTAGCCCTTCATCACGGCCTCGCCGCGCACCAGCACTTCGCCGATCGCGTCTGGCGGCAGCGGCCGATCCTGGGCATCGGCCACCATCACTTCGACTGCCGATTGCGCCACGCCTACCGATGCGAGCCGAGCCTCCCAGCGCGGATGTTCCCGGTTGCCGATGTGCGTGCGCGGCAGCGCTGTGATAGTCATCGGGCACTCCCCCTGGCCGTAGATCTGCACGAAGCGCTCACCCATCGTGTCCAGCGCCTGCTTGATGTCCTCCAGGTACATGGGGCCGCCGCCGTAGACGATCGTTTTGAGGCCGTCGAGATCAGGGGCATGCTGGCGTGCCCAGCCCACGAGCCGGTGCACCATGGTAGGCGCGGCGAAAAACGTCATGCCGGGCCAGCGCCGGCTCAGTGTGAAGATCTCCGCCGGCTCGAAATGGCCTTGCTCCGGTATCACCTGGTTCGCCGCCCGCAGCACGTGCGGGAAGTTGTACATGCCCGACCCGTGCGACAACGGCGCCGCGTGCAGCACGCAGTCGCCCGGCGCGATCTGGTCCACGTCGGCGAAGTAGCACAGCGTCATGGCGAGGATGTTCTGGTGCGTGATCATCACGCCTTTCGGCCGGCCGGTGGTCCCGCTGGTATAGAACAGCCACGCGACGTCTTCGCGTGAGACCGGATAAGGCCCTGCATCCGCGCCGTCGCGAGACAACGCGCTGTAGTCGGACGAGGCGACGTCAATAACGCGCGCCAGTCCGTGCACTGCGCCCTGCAACGGACCGATGGATGCCGCAAGATCAGATGTCACGAAGCACACTCGTGCTTCTGCATGCTCCAGGATGTAGGCCGCCTCCTGCGGATGGAGCTTGGCGTTGATCGGCACTGCGGTGAGCCCGGCCCACCAGGCGGCATAGAAGAGCTCGAGATACTCGGGGCAGTTGGTCATCATCAGCGCCACCCGCTCACCCGGCTGCAGGCCGAGTCCATCGCGCAGTCCCCGCGCAAGCGCTGTCACGCGGGCAGCCAGCTCGGCGTATGTCGCGATCAGACGGTCTCCGCGCGACAAGGCAGGGTTGGCCGGGAATGCCTGCGCGGCGCGCAGCAGTAGATGAGCGATGTTCACGACGGGAACCACGGCTGGATCGGCGGTACGCAAGGATAACCTGCCGAGCCTCACCGTCGCACCGGCTGACCGCAGGCCGTATCAACGCACGCCGTGCTTGGCGCGATAGTGCTTGGTCAGCAGCTTGCGCGTCTGCGCCCCGAGCTGCGAGTTTCGCGCCGACCTTCCCGCTTGGCCCTGCACTCGCGCGAGAAACCGAACTGCCCCGATATTTGGCGCCTGCGGCCCCGCAATGGCGCGAAAAATCGATCAATGCCCCCAAAATCTTCGACGCGCGCTCGCACCATCGCCCGCTCGCGGGGCCGGCGATACAGTCACCTTTGGTGAAAAGGTGCGTGTCAATTTCCTATCCCCTGTTTGGAATCTCAATGACCAGCGGGTGATCGCTCAGCGTCAATTTCAGCGAATCGACAGCGCCGGGAGATTGGACGGGCGTGATGCCAATAGTCGGATCGTACACTTTCACGTCGGGATACGTGCCGCCCAAGCGCACCGTCACCTCATCGGAGCCGCTCACGCGCTCGCCCCACACGATCAACATAAACGTCCCATCGCTCTTTTGCAGCAGCAGGTCGTGCACGGTCGCCGGTTGTTGCGGAATGGAGAATTTCGAGCTGGCCCGGCTTGGTCGGCTCGCCCTGGTTGGCCAAAATGGTCGTGAGGTTATGCAGGTACACGGCCGCTTTGCGCGGAGTGTAGTCTGGCTTGAAAAAGCCGAACGATTGATTGCCCGGTTCGTCGGTGCGGTCGCGCAGCAAGTAGACGGCCGTGTACTTCCAGCCGCGCTTGAATTGGGCTAGATCAGGTGTTGAGTAGATTGAGCGCCTGGATTTCCTCGGTGATCTTGCCGCGATCGTGGTGCCCGTCTCCGTCGTGACGCGCGGCAAAGTCGCCAGTTCGGCTTCCGAATGGCCGCGAAAACGCTTGGCCCACGTGACACCGTAATTCCCATACAAGCTATCGACCTTGCACGCGGACGACGGATCAGCCGCGTTCCACGTCTTGTTGTCCGCCAGGCCGGGCGAACGCGGGTGATACGTGTAGTTGTGGACGTTGGCAAAGTCCGCGTAGGCGGTTCCCTCGGGCATGATCGTACCCGCGCCGCTGGGGATCTTGAGGAACTGCAAGCCGACGTTGTCCACCTGCGCGCCCCCTGCGCTGATGGACCAGACCGGGTACTTTTTCAAGACGGGATCATCCTTGACGGACTGGTACGGAAGTCTCGTTGCAGCTTCGCGACAGCCAGCCACGAAGGCGCCTTGCCGCCCCCCTTTTCATTCTGATACGTCACGCCCCAGTTGTTCGGCTCGTTATTGCCCTCGAAGGCGAGCAAGGCGTCAGCAGCCGCCAACTGCCGGGCCGTTTCGATGAGCAGTTTGAGATTCGTGCCACCGCTCGCCAACCCCCAACTGAACTTGACGCCCGTTTCCTTGTGAAGATCGAGATACGTCTGCACTGTCGTGGGTCCGTTCGGCTTTAGCCCCTCAATCCACCCGCGGACCCAACGAAATCCCGTGTATTTGACCATCTCGATTGTCTTGGAAAGGGGCTGCCCGCGATCGGGAAAACTAGTGACGACGCCGATGCTGCCGAGAAAATCGGCGACCGGCACGGCAGCGGCGTCGGTCGTGGCCGCGTCCGACGAGACGGCCACGACCGGCACGGCAGCGGCGTCGGTCGTGGCCGCGTCCGACGAGACGGCCAAGACGATCTTGTTGAAGACTTGATCATCGAAATTGGGCGTGCCCAGCAGGACGAGTTGGCTGAAGGAAGTTGTCGTGGCGTCGGTGAATCGGACCGTCGTGCCGGCTCCTTTGTTCCAGTCGTGCCCGACGATGGTCCAAGCACCATCGGATGCACGTGTGATCGTCAAGCGGCTCAAGCCGCCGCCGGCGCGCACCGATGCGTGCGTGGCGTCGATCTCTTCGACCGCCCAGGTCTTGTCCTTGGGAGGCTCTCCCTTGGCAACCTTGGCCCACTGCACGGCCCACTTCGCCTTAACGCGGTGGACCTCGAAGATGTAGCCGTCCCTGTTGGCATTCTGGAGCATGAATGAAACGGCATCGGCGGCCTGCCCGGCGTCGCCCCAGCCCCAACCGTAGTCCAACGAGAGCGACAAGTGTTTGGGATTCTTGAGTTCCGGAAAGGATTTGGTCAGCGAGCCGGCCGGCTTGTGGGCCGCGAACCGGGCGAGAGGGCCAGGGTTGTTGGTGATTTCGCCCGGATAACGGAACACGTCCCAGTCGCCCTGCGCTTTCCAGCCCAAGGCGGCGAAATCCCCCTTGGCAAAATCGGCATCGATGATCGACTGCGCTGAGGCGCGGGTCGGAACGACAACCAGTAGGACGATGATCGTCGCCATCGCCACAGACATGAGTGAGGTCTTTTTCATTGCGGTCGAATTGGTTGATAGGCCGCTATGCGGGAAATACCCGAGCGAACACGATTTCGCGGCCCTGGATCAAAAACGATCTTAGACCGGCAGGCAGGGCAGATCAACCTTTGTCGAATTTACGCCCCTTGAGCTAACTGGACGAAGAAAGAGTTTTGCGAAATTCAAATGAATCGTGGCGATAGTCGTTCGTGTGAACCGTTAGCCGGGCTTTCTATTTGCGTGGGTATGCACCATCGATTCTCTCCTCGGCATGTTTCGGGGTGACTGCCGGACGGTTCGATAGTCCGTTCTGGCACAGACGGCCGCCCGGCGACAATTGCTTGGTGCGGCGCAGATTGCGGCCGACCATGGACGGCGCGATTTACGGACTGTGATGATGCTCGATTCGGACCGACCGGGGAGTACGGAGCCGGGGGACATCTCAAGGCCCACAATCCGACCCAACCGCACCTTCAATCGCGCGCGGTCTATGTTTACTAGGGCGTGTTAACACTACGGAGAGCCTCGACGATCAGGGTGAAATTGATGAAGCCGATAAACATCACATCGAGCTTCTCGAATCGCGAGAAGATGCGCCGGAATCCCTTCAATCGCCGGAACAGTCGCTCGATCTCGTTGCGTCGCTTGTACATGGCGCGATCGTATTCCCACGCATTGACTCGATTGGTCTTGGGAGGCACCACCGGAATGAAGTTGTCGGGTTTCGTCGCCTTCGTAGGCCCGATCCCATGAGCAAGTGGATGGGCCATCGGGCTTTGCCTAACTCGCGCAGCAACTTACGCCCCGCGGGCGCATCGTGCGCTTCTCCTGGGGACAAAGCGAAGGTTATGGCCGTTCGGAGCATCCGCGGCAACAATATGAATCTTGGTGCTCCATCCCCCGCGCGACTTGCCGATGGATTGGGGACGTTTTTTCTAGAGGCCCGGTGCCGTCCGGAGCGCACTTGCCGATGGTGCTGTCCAGGCCGACCGTCTCGACTTGATACGCTCGATCTGAGCATGCTGCAGTTCCTGGAACACCCGATCAAGCACGCCGCATCTTGGACCAGCGGTTCATGCGCATGTACACGGTATGCCAGTTGCCGAACCGCTTGGGCAGCCCGCGCCACTTGCAACCATGCTCTGCCACGTACAGGATCGCATTGATTACGCGCAGATTCGTATGACTGACATTGCCACGTTGCTTGGGCAAGCAGTGCTCGATCTGGCGGTACTGCTCTTCGGTGATTTCCATCCACGTATTATGCCAAACGTATACGCGTCAGTACAGGATAGTGTTAACACGCCCTAGCTCACTCTCTCACTCCCTGTCCCTGACGAATTATCGCGGACCTGACGCCGAGGGCCTACGACGATGGAACTCAAGCTGAAAGCTGGGCAGATGGAACGTTTGCACACCGAAGGCCGCTGGCCGGAGACCGCCGCATGGCGAAACGACTACCGGCGAAAGTTGCGGGCCCGCAGTGCGGCGGCCGCTTGCAGATCATCGCCGCGATCGAAGATCGCGCAGTGATTGCCAAGATCCTCACGCACCTTCACTTGCCTGCCCGCGCACCGCCCGGATCACCGGCGCGGCGACTCGATCTGTTCCAAGCGGCCTGATCGCACACTGCGCTCCTTTGCCATGCAGGTTAGCCCAGGTTTAGCCCTAAGCCGACCTTCCCGCTTGGCCCTGCACTCGCGCGAGAGACTGAACTGCCCCGATATTTGGCGCCTGCGGCCCCGCAATGGCGCGAAGAATCGATCAATGCCCCCAAAATCTTGACGCGCGCTCGCACCATCGCCCGCTCGCGGGGCCGGTGATACAGTCACCTTTGGTGACAAGGTGCGTGTCAATTTCCTATCCCCAGCGAGGGTAGACTTTCGCAACAGCGCCAGCGGCTTTGGCACTGAGAAAGGTTCGTCTAGGGCTTTTGACAGAAGAACACCTTCTCACCACGTAAGAGCCCGTAGATGATCACGTCCGCCCCTTCTGCAGTGAACTCCGAAACGCTGAAACCATGCTGGGCCACACGATCACGGAAGTCTCGACCATAGTATCGGACGTGATCATGTTGACCGAAATGCAATGCGCGTTGGTCAGGCGTTGATATCGAAGGGTTCTCGTAGGTTGACTCCCATCCTTCGATGATGGGGATCATGCAAACCAACTTGCCGCCGGGCCTTAATACTCGATACAACTCCAGCAGCGCCCTCCGGTCGTCGACATGCTCCAGTACATGGGAGCACACAATCAGATCGAACGACGCATCCGGAAACGAGAGTTCCTCGATGTTCTCTCGTCTGTCTGCTTCCGAACCCAGCAAGTCCGCCGAGACGTACGATGCACCGATCGTTCGAAGGAAGTCCCTTACCTGCTTCTCGGGCGCGAAGTGAAGAATGTCGTGAACGCGATCCAGGGTATTCGGGCTACCTAAGACGGCTAAGTAGAATAGCCGATGGCGCTCAAGGGAGTTGCAACGCCGGCACATGGCGTTGAACCGGGGGGGGATGCCGGTGGCAGCGAACCGCCCTTGGTACCCGCATAGCGGACATTTATGTGGGGACGAGCCGTAACCAGCGGCCAAGACGCGCATCCAATACCGCACCCGGGGAACGTACCTGCGCATTTCTGACCAGCCATGGACGTAGAAGCGGAGCCATTGTAGTACAAATTCACTTTAGTCCAAGCAGCAATGCGCTTTGCCACATAGCGGCCGGCCATCATGGAGATTGCTTACCGGAACGTCAGCATGAGATTTCCCCTTGGAGCTGCCATGACCAACGGTGTGCTTGTCGCTGGGTTTATCGGAGGCGCGCACCCCGAGCGCTTCCTCCCTGAATGCTCGAGGAGGCGTTGCACGCCTGCCCCCGAGTGAGCAGGAGCGTGTTCGTCTTCACTGTCGAACCACGATACCGTCGCCTGTAGTCGAGAACAAGATCGGAGAGTTGGTAATTAGCGCGCCGACGGAACCAGAACCGCTGCCACGTATGCTGTTGTTATGTACAGTATCATGGTATCGCCATGCGAGGTAACAACGTCACTGAAGCTTGCATCGCTCAGTATTGATCGCCCACGGGCAACCGTATCAACGCACGCCGTGCTTGGCGCGATAGTGCTTGGTCAGCAGCTTGCGCGTCTGCGCCCCGAGCTGGGAATTTCGCGCCGGAGCGCGCAACGGTTTCGCGGTTGCCGGTGGCTTGCTGCGAGGATTGGCCGGTTTGCCCATCTATTCCGGCACCAGCCAGCGCATGCGCACACCGCCTTCACCGGCTTCGGATAGCACTGGCCTCAGCCAGTCGAGCATCGGCTTCGCCTCGAGGTCGAAGCCGAACGGTGGGTTGACCACCAGCAGGCCGCATCCGCGCAGGCTCACGGTCCAGCCGTCCGGCAGCACGGACAGCTCGAGTTGCAGGACCTTCCGTATGCCGGTGGCCACGACGCCGCGCTCGAAGGCATGCATTGCGGCCGGTTCCATCAGCGGGTACCAAAGGACGTAGACGCCGGTCGCAAAGCGTTGGTAACCTTCAACCAGCCCGGCGGTCAGTCGCGCGAACTCGCCCGCCCGATCGAAGGACGAATCCACCAGCACCAGGCCACGCCGCTCCTTGGGTGGAAGAGAGGCCTTGAGTGCCTGATAGCCGTCGCTGTGCTGCACGATCGCCTGCGGGTCACCGTCGAACAGGTCCCGAAGCGCGGCGAAATCATCCTTGTTCAACTCGGACAGCAGCATGCGGTCCTCCCGCCGCACAAACCGGCGCGCGATCTTCGGCGAGCCGGGATAGAAGCGCAGCTTGCCATCCGGATTCTCGGCGCGTACCGCCTCCAGGTAAGGAATCAGGCTCGGGGGCACGTCCTTGCGCTTCCACAACCGGGCGATGCCGTCCTCGTACTCCGCCAGCTTGCGCGCCCAGGGATGCGACAGGTCGTAGAGTCCGATCCCGCATGCGTGTCGACGTAGCAAAACGGCTTGTCCTTGCGTGCGAGCAGGATCAGCAGCCGCGTCAGCAGCGCGTGCTTGAAACGTCGGCAAAGTTGCCGGCATGGAACAGGTGGCGATAGGCGAGCATGCGAGCGCGGATCGGCGATAGGATCAGAGCGGCAAGCTTATTGCCTGTCGCCCATGGCTCTCGCCGGCTGTCTCATAGGTTGTCGTATTTCGTGGCCCGTCCGCGCGCCTTCTCGATCGCGTACTTTGGCTGCGTTCAGCTCCAGCTTCTTCGCGGCGGCGGCAAGCGGGATCGATATGCTAGCTTGTCGCACAAGCCGCAGTAGGAACAGCAGCACATCGGCGATCTCCAGCTCCACTTCGGCCAGCGTCTCGGCTGGAAGATTCGAACTCTGCTCCGCGGTGTAGCCACTGAAAGTGCTCCACCAGCTCTCCGGCCTCGGCCACCAACGCCATCGCCAGATTCTTCGGATTGTGGAACTGATCCCAGTCGCGCTCGGCGACGAAGGCGGCGAGCAGGATCCGCAAACTGTCTAGGGAAGGTCTGAACAAGTCACTTGGAAGCCGTCGCGGTGCCCGCCCATTTCGACAGAACTCAGTTTGCGGCAGCTGAATTTGCGTAGATCGCGATTCTTGGCTGCTTGTGCATCTGCATTTGGCTCATTTCGCCATCTGCGGACGCAATACGGCTGTCATCGCCAACAGCTTACGTCGCGCCATCCACAGGTTCGACAGCGCGAACAGCGTGATCACGTGCGCCGTGTTCTTGGCCAGGCCGCGGAAGCGCACCTTCATCAGACCGAACTGGCGCTTGATCACTCGGAACGGATGTTCGACCCGCGCACGAATACTGGCCTTGCGCGTCTCCCGCTTCTCGATCGCACGCTTCTGGCGACCTTCCTTCATCGCCTTGACCTTCCCTCGCTTGGCCGCAATCTCCCAGCGCAACCCCTTGCGCTCGACCCGCTTGTCTGCACCGCTGTAGCCGGCGTCGGCATGCACCACTTCTTCTTTGCCGTGCAGCAGTTCTTCGACTTGCTCGATGTCGGCTTCGTTGGCCGCGGTGGTGGTCACCGTGTGCACCAGGCCCGAGTCGACATCCACGCCGATGTGCGCCTTCATCCCGAAGTGCCACTGGTTGCCCTTCTTGGTCTGGTGCATCTCCGGGTCGCGCTCGCCGTCTGCGTTCTTCGTGGAGCTCGGCGCCTCGATGATGGTCGCGTCCACGATGCTGCCGCGCTTGAGCAGCAGGCCCTTGCGCGCCAGATAGGCATTCACCCGCCCCATGATCTGCGGGGCCAGCTCGTTGGTCTCCAGCAGGCGCCGGAAGTTGAGGATGGTGGTCTCGTCAGGGATCGGCGTGGCGAGCGAAAGGCCGGCGAACACCCGCATCGGCGTGATCTCGTAGAGCGCTTCTTCCATCGCCGGATCGCTCAGCCCGAACCAGTTCTGCATCAGGTGAACTCGCAGCATCGTCTCCAGCGGGTAAGGATGCCGGCCACGGCCTGCCACCGGATAGAACGGCTCGATCAGATTGAGCAGCGGCTTCCATGGAACCACTTGCTCCATTTCGGCTAGGAACACTTCGCGGCGTGTCTGCTTTCGCTTGCCCGCGTACTCCGCGTCCCCAAAGCTCATCTGACTCATCGCCTGCTCCGTGTTGTCTCCGTTATCGAATCAGACCACAATTCCAACTGACTTGTTCAGACTTTCCCTAGTCTAGACTGTCGGTCCTGTCCATTGCCTCAGTCCCCGTCGGTCTTGCGCCCAGCTCCTACTGTAGCGACGCCGCGGCATTGCGACGGTTCGCGGGTGGCAGTATATCCGGGCCATCCTGCGGTCTGTCGATTCAACCCGGATTAGGTTTACACTATTGTGAAGGCTGCCCAGCACGGTGACGGAAGAGAGGCGCTCTATGGCGCTCTATGGCTACCGTCGATCCTAACTGTGGGGTAGAGGTCGCACCAGCGAAGCGAAAAGGACCAGCGAAAAAAGGTGCAGTTTGCCGTCGCCAGGCCTCCTAGCAAGATGGCCGTCCGCCATGATCAGCCGCCGAGACCAAGGGCATCAGCTGACATGCACCTCTTCGGACTGCCACTAATGCGCGGTCGGGGTCACGGATCAGCTACGAGTCTATGCAGAAGGCTGCCTAAGGAAGCAACATGGCCACCACCCGAAAGATAATCCTCTTCGAAGCGAACGAGGTTCCATATCGTGTCATCGACCACTACGCGGAGAATCATCCGGGCTCCCACTTGGCGAACCTGATGTCGAGTGCGAAGCAATTCCATACCATCTGCGAGGATCAGGTGGAGTTGGACCCTTGGATCAGTTGGCCAACGCTGCACCGCGGCGTCATCGATGAGCAACATCAGATCTTCCACTTAGGCCAGTCCCTCGATGACGCCAATCGGAATTACCCCCCATTATGGGAATTGCTAGCGCGCCGCGGCATCAAGGTTGGCGTCATGGGCTCCCTACATAGCTCAGTAGCACCGGCCGATCTGGATGACTACGCGTTCTACGTACCAGACTTCTTTGCCCACGAGACTTTCGCTCATCCTCCTGCGCTGGAAGCGTTCCAAAAATTCAATCTCGCCTTGACGCGAAAGTCGGCTCTCAATGTCGACCGTGGAATCCCCATTAAGGAAAGTCTCGACTTTCTATTGAGGTATGTCACGCACGAGATGACATTGGCCACGGTTCGGGCAGCGGTTTCGGAGTTAACCATGGAGGCGCTCAAACCGCACTTGAGATGCCGACGCCGGTCGATCCAACCTCTCATCACGCTAGACCTGTTCATGCATCTGATGAAAAGCAGAAAGCCAGCCTTTGCAACGCTGTATACCAACCATGTGGCGGCGGCTATGCACCGCTATTGGGCAGCGGCATTCCCTAACGACGTGGACGAGAATTCCATGCCGGAGGCTTGGCGTCGCAAGTTCAGCGGCGAGATCGACTACACAATGGATATACTGGATGCCATGATTGGCCGTTTAAAAGGATTCGCTGATGGAAACGATTCCTACATCCTGCTCGTCGCGAGTAGTATGGGCCAGGCTGCCGTCAAGTCCCGCATCAGTCGGACGTTCGTCACGATAGCGGATTTGCAGGTATTTTTAACAAGGCTGGGTTTGAGGGAGGGCGACTGGAGTCAACGGTTCAGCATGGTTCCGTGTATCAGCGTGATGGTTGACCCTGTGAAAGCGGAGCTCTTTGAGCGGCGCTTGCAACAACTCCGTGTTGGAGACAAGGCAATGATTCGGGACCGACGGGAGATTGCTCCCATGAGCTACGATCGCAAGGACGGGTCCTTTCAGTTGTTCGTCTACTTCGAAAGTTACAACGGGGCACCCATGGCCCGCCTGGGGGAAGAGGAGTTGCACTTCGATGACCTCGGCTTCGGCTTCGGTGAGCGTCAGGATGATGTCGCGAATTCAGCTCGTCATGTTCCGAATGGCGTGCTCCTCGTCTATGACCCGCGGACGAAAGCAATTGATCACCATCGTTCCGAAATTTCGACTCTGGACATCGCCCCGGCTATCCTCCACTTGTTCGATGTTGAGCAGCAAACCTACATGAATCAGCCGGATCCAAGGATTTTGGACAGCGGGGTCATGGGAACGTCGGTGTCCGTTACTGTCACAGGAGGCGGGGTTGAACGGCCAGTGACTAGACAACCAAAGACCGAAACTCCCCTCGAGCCCATTGCTGCCGCGGCGCAGCAGCCCTAGCCTGCATTTTCATCGAACAGGATCGTATCCGTCGTGCGACAGCATTCGGATAGGCGAGCATCGAGCGGGCGATCGGCGAAAAGGATCAGAGCGGTAAACCTATTGCCTGTTGTGCATGACCTCTCGCCGGCTGTCTCATAGCTTGTCGTATTTCGTAGCCCGTCCGCGCGCCTTCTCGATCGGGTATTTGGCTGCGTTCAGGTCCAGCTTCTTCGCGGCGGCGGCAAGCGGGTCGATAGCGAGCTTGTCGCACAAGCGCAGCAGGAACAACAGCACATCGGCGATCTCCAGCTCCACTTCAGCCCGCGTCTCCGCTGGAAGATTCGAGCTCTGCTCCGCGGTGAGCCACTGAAAGTGCTCCACCAGCTCTCCGGCTTCGGCCACCAACGCCATCGCCAGATTCTTCGGATTGTGGAACTGATCCCAGTCGCGCTCGGCGACGAAAGCGGCGAGCCGGGTCCGCAAACTGTCCAGACTGTCGGTTCTGTCCATTGCCTCACTCCCCGTCGGTCTTGCGTCCAGCTCTAGCTACGCCGCGGCATTGCGACGGTTCACGGGTAGCAGTATATCCGGGCCATCCTGCGTACAGGGACAACGGGTCGTGCGCACGCCGCGCTGCTCGCAATGAAGACCGCGACACGTTGAAGCCGCTGAGGGAAGTCTGCAAGGGTTCCGCTAGCCGCAGTCGGAGCCGCACTGCGTCTGCGACGGGTCAGGCCGCGAGGGTTCCGTCGCAACGCCGCAGCGAGCAGTTCCAGAGAACTGTTGCCGCCCCGCTATCCTGTCCAGCCGGCGTGGGAACCATCGGACTGCCGCAGATGGGGCAATCCGGCAGCTCGGCCGGAGGCAAGCCGAAGTGCGGCTCGTACCGCGCCGTCGCATTCGGGGCTGTAGGTGGTCTGCCGCGATTGACCAGTTCGAGCAGCGCGCGGCCCTCGATCAGCCCGATAGGCTTGTCTGCTGCGAGAGCCCTGGCGCCGCGGAGTAAGTTCGGTGCAGCTTACGATCAGACCGCCGGTGGCTGCTTCAGCCAGCATCGCCTCGTGCAATAGCCGAACTGCCTCCACCCCCACCCGCGGGTCGATCCCACGGCGGCACCGGACCAGGATTTTCCGGTCTGGTTTTCGCAGGACGAGGCCGACGCCGTCGTCAGCGACGGGGCGTCCTTCCACTGCGTATCCCTGCAGGCGAAAGCTCTCGGCGAGGACAGCGTCAAAGTCGCGTCGCGAGAGGCTGCGCAGGGCCTCGACGCTGCCGATTGGATCGAGCGGGCGCCCGCGCCTGAGCCGGCCCAAGTGCACCGCGACCAGCGCGAGGAGGAGCATGGCGGCCGCGGCCCAGGGTGCGGCTGTTTGCAGCAGCAGCCCGGCGCCTCGGAGAGCAGGGTCGCTGGCGCCGAACGCGGGAAGCGCGCAGGCCAATCCGACGCAGGCTACAAAGGTGCTCGCCATGCCTGCACACGACCCTAAGTCGAGCCAGGTCCGAACCGTCGTCGCGCTGCGTGGTCGGATCATGTGCGGGCCGCGTCAGTTGATTTGCTGGCTGGGAAAGGAATCGGGCAATAGATGCGAGCAAGCTTTCTGCCAGGTCGAGCTGAGGCGAGCCATTGGGTAACGGAGCGCAGGCCTGCCAGGCGGGTGCTGGGAGAGCACGAACAGGCCACGGACAGCCCGATCGGCCCATGCGCTCGGGGCGACGCCGATGGCGGCGTTGCGCGGCCGAGGGGCAGTCTATTACTGTCGCAGGCGCATCCCGCAAGACCTGGGCAGTTGATGGTCCAGGACGTGAAGCGCAGTGACAACATCGACTACTTCGAGGTCACCGCCCGAGGCGAAGGACAGAAGCTGAAGAACAAGGGCTCACGCCGCTCTGTGCCGATACACCCTGAACTCCTGCGGCTGGGCTTCCTGGACTATGTGGAGGACGGCTGGCGATGCACGCTTGTTCCCACTGCTCAAGAAGGACGGCCATGGCAGATGGGCTCAGGCATGGTCGCAGTGGTGGACCCGCTACCGCCGCAGCATCGGTGTGGACAAGAGATGGCACGGCATGCACGCACTGCGTCACACGTTCAAGCGCCAGTGCCGCGAATGTGACATTCCCAAGGATATCCACGACGCCATCACGGGCCACCCAAGCGCTGATGTGGCGGGCCACTACGGCGGGCAGTACCCCTCTCAAGCCACTGGCGGACGCGATGAGGACGCTGCGGTATCCGGGGTTGGACTTGTCGGGGGTGAAGAAGGCGTGAGGTACGCGGCTCAGGTGGAGAAGGCGGTGGCGGGGCTGGAGCTTACTGCTACGTTACTGCACGACTGCTCGATTGTGAAAAAAGGTTTACTTAGGCTGAAGCGGGACGCCCAGATGCCCAGCGGGCGGGCTCTTGTCTAAGCGTCGGGCCGCCCGTCAACTGAGTGCACTGTCGGAGGCGTGGGTCGAGCCGGCCGGTCAGTAGCGCTGCTCGTGTCCCTGTGGATGTTGAGCCATTGTTGGACTGCGGCAGAGTCACTACCAACAAGGTTGACGGCGGCCAACACTGCCTCAGTTGAAACGCCGAGTTGTGCCGCCCACCACGCGACATGCCAGGGTTTGTCCACGTCTATCGAGTACCTGCCGCGATTCGCTTGGGTCTGCATGTTCCGCCTCCTAGATCTCGACGGTGACCGTTGGTCGCACGTCCCTTCCTACGATACAGACGCAGGGATGGGATCACTGTGCGGCACCGCACATACATCGGAATCACTGGAGCCGCCGGCGGAAAGGCTACCGGCGCTGACGTTGTCCCCCGCGCATGGTCCCTCCGCGGCGGCCGATGATGCGCGAGGATGGAAGTAAGTGACTATCCCCGTCGACTTGGCGGTGTCTCCATAGCGGAGCCGCGCAATCTCTCCCGCTTTCACCGTCGCATCGCCCATGCCCCCGGCCGAGACTTCTATGCTCACCTGAGCAGCGTCCATGCCGCTGGCTACGACCTCAAACTGCACGCGGTACGGACCCACGGCTCTTGCCTCCCCAGTAGCATGTGACCGCCTAGTCGCACGAGTCGTCAGCAGGATACACGCGCAAGCATCAGGCCACTGTGCGCTACCGCACATACAGGGGAATCATTAGGGCTTAGGCTGGTTGTGTTGTCTTTTCTCTCCGGGGCAGCGTTTCCTCTCAAGGGAGGCGCTTGGAGCAAAGGACACGGCGGCGGGCACCTCCCCTCCCACGGTGACCCGCCGTTTTCTCGTCCGCATCCCCGTCAATGTTGGCGCAGTCTTACGCTCGATTCAGCACCGTCCGATAGTACGCTCGGCTGCCCCCGTGCGGCTCATTGGTGGTTGAGAGGTTGGAGCTTGGGCAGCGGTACACGCCCCTTTCGTATCGCCTGCTTTTTTCCTCGCCTACCCGTCGGCTCGCTTCTCTCTAGGCACGGGGTTTCATTCGCGGTTTCACCTTCCCAGGACGATTCTCGCTCTACGAGGTGGACGCGCGTAGTCTCGGCGGTGGTGGAAGGTACGCGGGCCCAGCCCGAGTCTGACATCGGGTTGTTCGCCCACCTTCCGCCCTCTTCATCCTGCTGCGGTCGCGTGCTCGAAGTCCCACACCCCGCGCTCCCGCCGTTCCTTCTCGTCATACTCCGCTAGGCTGCGCCTGTCCCCGGCGGCACCCCATGCAGCGCAAGCCCCTCCGCCCTCTTCTGCTCGGTGAACTTGCCCGGATCGCCGGGGAGCACTCTTGACCCGTGGGTAGTGACGCCCGGTGGCAAGCTTGCGCCGCCCTCCCCTACCCACTACACTGTCCCACACAGGATAGAGGCACCGCCTGGAGAGCCAGCATTGGCGCGGGTCTCGGGGGATCAGCCTCGTATGCTCTAGACTGTCACATCGACAGGAGGGACGAACATGCCCCCGGAGATCTCGACTGAGAACCTGGTCACCACCTTGCAGAAGCTGGTATCGGCTATGGAGTCGCTGCTGGCAGAGGGCGGCAGCAAGGTGAAGGAGCGTCTAGGCGATGCGGGCTCCACGCTGGAGTCGCATCTGCGCCACGCCAAGACGCAGCTGGAGCAATTGGAATATGGCGCGAGCCGCAGGCTGCGGCGCACCGCACGTTCGGTGGACCGTTACGCCCACGACAATCCCTGGCGTCTGGGCGGTGCAAGCATCCTGACTGGTGTGGTGCTGGGCATCGCGATCGGACTGGCACTGGGCTCACGGCGCGACTGAGCCGCTGCGCGATCGCTGCTGTCTCTGCCATCCCCTGCCGCTCGTGTCACTCGTCTGGCTCAAAGCGGTGCCCTGGTCAACGATCATCGCGAACGCGCCGCTGGTCGTGGACAGCGCGAAGAAACTCGTAGCGCTGGTGCGGAGCAAGCCGCCCGTCACGGCGGCAGGCCCATCGCCCGCTGACACCCTGGCGGACGGACCGCATGCCGATGTCGCGGCGCTGCAGGCGCGCATCCGACAACTGGAGGAGGAGCAGCGTCAGGCGTCGGAGCTGTTGCGCTCGATGGCCGAGAACAATGCGCAAATGGTGCAGGCGCTCGATTATCTGCGCGCGCGGGTCAGGACGAACGGCAGGATCGCGGTTCTCGCGCTCGCCGGGCTTGTTCTGCTGGGAGGCTGGCTGCTGTTCCGCTGAGCTCTGGTGCACCGCGAACCAGACCAGCACGCCGCGCTTGCGCAAACGCCCTGCCGCCCCGCCCAAGAAAAACCCCGCCGCAGCGGGGTGCTCAGAAGGACGCGCTGCGAGCGACAATCTCGCGCGGAGTCTACTTCTTCGAGTCCTCGTCGCTCGCAGCCGGTGTCGAATCGGCGCTTGGCTCATTCGCCGGCTGATCGGACGAGGTGTCGGTGGCCGTCGCCGGACTATCGGGAGCAATCGCCGTGTCCTGGCTGACTGCCGCTGATGCCTCCTCTTCCGCTGACGCCTGGGCTCCCGCGCCGAGTGCGAACAGAACCACTACCGCCAGAACGAATTTCTTCATGGTCGCCTCCGTTGTTGGTTGGGTATGAATGCTGCGATCAGACTTTCTCCAGACACCCGCACGACGGCGGGTTCATCGCAGTCATCGCATTTCGTGTGCCAGGGGCGAGTACCAATTCTGTCAAGCATTTAGCGCACATCGCACGGCCGCGCGCGGACTGTCATGGTGCGCAAGCAAAGGTACGTGCACCACGCGGGCGCGACTCCGATGCCCCGCTCGTCGAATCCGTGCACAACCGCCACCTTCGGTCCGGGACTTCCGCGGCGTGAGCAGCCGCGGCTTCACGCGTCACTGGCTCCGGTTTCCGCAGACAGTGGCGATGCGACATCCTCGAGCGACGCCGCTCAGCCGGGAATCCAGCAGCCATTCGGTTACGGCGGCGATCAACTGAGGACGGCTCCGACGGCGTAGCCGAGCGCAATCGAACTGCGCCGCCCGTGCCAATCAGGCTCCCGAACAGCCAGGGCCCGACGATTCCGCCGACTGCCGTGCCCAGCGCGTAGAACAAGGCAATAGCGCGTGCGCGGATCTCCAACGAGCCAACCGAACCCGAAGGCTCCGACCACGGCGCCCACAAGGTAAAAACTGGCGGACAGCCCGATCTGCTCGTCGGTCAGTCGCAGCGTGGCACTGTCCTTGATGGCGCCGGAGATGGAGCCGGCCAGTGTCACTTCCAAACCATCGAGCACCCACGTGATGCCAAGGGCGAGAATAACCAGTGTGAAAACGCCCCCATTGCAACCGATCGAGTCGCGCTGGGATGTTGCTGTGGACGACCGAGCCTGCAGTGGCGTCCATCACTCGAGCAGAAAGGGGCGCGTCCGGCCGGAACTATCCGCGCCGAATTCGCTCCATTCGACGGCTATCAGAAAGGCTTGCACTCCGGTGCGTCGGAAGAGTGGAGATGCGCTAGAAACCGGTCTCGTGCGGCGGGGATTGGTACTCGCGTATAGACTAGGACCGCTTCCGGCGATCGCGCTATCGGCGCAACGCTGATTAGCGTGTAGGAAGCTTCGGTACTTCATCGCACGGCGACACGATCTGGCTAGGAAAACGTCTGGCCGAAATCTTGCGTAGCCGCGGCGGCGCCAGCCAAGGCTACAGTGTCGACCACAGGTCGAATTGGCAAACGGGCCAGCGCCGTCCAATCCGGCAACCGTCGGGAACCGCGACAATGCGCCGTTTCCGGTGGTGCGCGTCGCCCTCGTCAAATCTTCAGGCGGTGTGAAGGTTGACGACCGGGCCGGTGAGTCCAGTGCGGACGACTTATTCGTTCACGAGCAGGAAACAGATCCCATGACTTCAAGCTATGCATTCCCTGCAACCTTCCTCTGGGGCAGCGCGACCGCCGCGTATCAGATCGAGGGCTCGCCACTCGCCGACGGAGCGGGTCCAAGCATCTGGCAACGGTTCGCACACACGCCGGGACGAACGCACGATGGCGATACTGGCGACGTTGCCTGTGACCACTATCGCCGGTTCCGGGACGATATCGCGCTCATGAGTGAGCTCGGCCTGCAGGCCTATCGTTTCAGCATCGCCTGGGGGCGGGTGTTTCCGGAAGGCAGGGGTAAGGTCAACGCTGCCGGCCTCGACTTCTACGAACGCCTGGTCGACACGTTGCTCGAGCGCGGGATCGAGCCGATGGCGACGCTCTATCACTGGGACTTGCCGGCGGCTCTCGACGATCGCGGCGGGTGGCTCAATCCGGACGTCGCGCAGTGGTTCGCGGACTACGCCCAGACGATGTTCCAGCGGCTGGACGGTCGCGTGAAATTGTGGGCCACGCTGAACGAACCCTGGGTCGTGACCGACGGTGGCTATCTGCACGGGAAGCTTGCACCTGGTCACCGCAACCGCTACGAGGCGCCGATAGCGACGCACAACCTGCTGCGCTCGCATGGCATGGCGGTGCGCGCCTATCGCGCCGAGGGCAAGCATCGCATCGGGCTGGTCGTAAACCTCGAGCCCAAATACCCCGCTTCGCAAAGCCCCGACGATCTCGCCGCCACAGCAAGAGCAGACGCATACATGAATCGCCAGTACCTCGATCCGGTGTTCCTGGGCCGCTATCCGGCGGAGCTGAAGGAGATCTTCGGCGACGCCTGGCCGGAGTGGCCGGACGAGGATTTTGTCGTGATTCGAGAGCCCCTTGATTTCATAGGCGTAAATTATTACACCCGCAATGTGACGCGCTACGACTCTAGTGCGTGGCCGTTACGAGCGGCGCCCGTCCGGCAGAAACACGCGACCTATACCGAGACCGGCTGGGAGGTATTCCCGCGTGGCTTGACCGATGTGCTGATCTGGGTCAGGGACCGGTACGGCAATCCGCCGCTTTACGTCACCGAGAATGGCGCCGCATTCTACGACCCCCCGGCCGTCTCCGGGGATCGGCTCTCCGACCCGCTCCGCGTGGACTATCTGCGCAGGCATTTGGGCGCAGTTGCCGACGCGATCCAGGCGGGCTGCGACCTGCGCGGTTACTTTGCATGGTCCTTGCTAGACAACCTGGAGTGGTCGCTGGGCTTCTCGAAACGGTTCGGGATCGTGCATGTGGACTTCGAGACGCAGCGGCGCACGCCCAAGGCCAGCGGGCTCTATTACTCTCGGGTTATAGCCACGCGAGGGGCCACGCTGAATGATGTAGAAGACTGATATAAGCGAATCGCCTCGCAGCGATTCGGGCAAGGAAAAACGCTCAGGGATGATGATGATGTTGACGAGACGATCAGGCTCGTTGCTCGCTCTGCTGGTTGCGCTAGCAGCGGTGGTAGGCTCACCCGCGCACAGCGCGCAGCTGCCGGAGAACGGCACCCCCGTCGCGCCGTTGAGCAACCCGTTGCCGCCGCTGTTCGACACCCTGCAGGAAAGGACCTTCCACTACTTCTGGGAAACCTCCGACCCGGACACTGGACTGGTGCCGGACCGCTATCCAACCCCTTCTTTTTCCAGCATTGCCGCGGTCGGGTTTGCGCTGACGGCTTACCCGATCGGCGTCGAGCGCGGCTACGTTACGCGAGCCGCGGCGCGGCAGCGCGTCCTCACGACGGTCCGATTCCTGGCCAACGCGCCACAGGGCAGCGAGCCGACCGGGATGGCCGGGTACAAGGGCTTTTTCTATCACTTTCTGGACATGAAGACCGGTCGCCGCTACGGCGATTCGGAAGTATCGACCGTGGACACGGCGCTGCTGTTCAGCGGCATGCTGTTCTGTCAGTCCTACTTCGACGGCTCCGACGACGAGGAAGTGGAAATCCGCCGCCTGGTGGAAATCATCTACAGCCGCGCCGACTGGGGTTGGGCGCAGACCCGAGGGCCTGCGATCTCCCACGGCTGGGCGCCGGAAACCGGGTTCATCAGCTACGACTGGCGCGGCTACAACGAGGCCATGCTGGTCTATATCCTCGCCCTGGGATCTCCCACCCATCCGGTGGCGCCGATCGCGTGGGACGAATGGAATCGCGACTACCCGCGTTACTTCGGAACGGTTCATGGGCAGACGTACCTGACATTCATGCCGTTGTTCGGTCACCAATACTCCCACGTCTGGGTCGACTTCCGCGGGATCCTCGACGCGCCGATGCGCAAGGCCGGGTACGACTATTTCGAGAACTCGCGCCGGGCAACCTACGCGCAGCGGGCCTACGCGATTGCGAACCCGATGCGTTGGGCCGGCTACGGAGAGAACGTGTGGGGCCTGACCGCCAGTGACGGAGCGGCCGACGTCGTGCTCGATTTTGCCGGCGAGAAGCGCACGTTCAGGACATACTCCCCGCGTGGCGTAGGATTGGAGCACTCGCTCGACGATGGCACGATCGCGCCCGACGGCGGCCGCCGCGTCCATCGCGTTTGCGCCTGAGATCGTGGTCCCGGCCGTCGAGGAGATGTATCGCCGCTACGGCGACCATATCTTCGGCAAGTACGGGTTCTACGATGCGTTCAACCCGAGCTTCACCTACGACGTGCCGCTGCGGCACGGCCGCAGCATCGCGGGATTCGGCTGGGTGGATACCGACTATCTCGGCATCGACCAGGGTCCCATACTGGCGATGGTCGAAAACTACCGTACCGGCCTCGTGTGGCGTGTGACGAGGACCAATCCGCACATCCGCGCTGGGCTGGTGCAAGCCGGCTTCACGGGCGGCTGGCTCAGCCCGGGCACTCCGGCTTTGAAAGAGGCCGCCACGCCCAGCAGCCAAGCAGTGAAGGAAGCCGCCGCCCCCGACAGCCAGGCCATCAAGGAGGCGACCGCCTCCCGCTGAAGCATTCGCTCGCAGCCCAATCCGTAGCGCCGCAAGACCGTAACACCGAAAGGCCGTACGATGGCGTAGATGGCTCGACTACGCCTAACGCTGCGTGTGCTTGTTGGCGCCTTGATGGCTTTGCTGGGCGCCTGTGCTCCTTCCGCCTCCGATCAGCAGACCATCCGTTTCTGGGCGATGGGGCGCGAAGGCGAAGTCGTCGCGCAGCTACTCCCCGAGTTCGAGCGCAGAAATCCCGGCATACGCGTTGAAGTCCAGCAGCTGCCATGGACTGCGGCGCACGAGAAGCTGCTCACCGCTTTTGCCGGTGATGCGCTGCCGGACCTCTGTCAGCTGGGCAATACCTGGATACCGGAGTTCGCCGCTCTCGACGCTCTGGTAAATCTGGAGCCGTTCGTCGCATCGTCACGAGTGGTCAGCGCGCAGGACTACTTCCCCGGCATCTGGGCCACGAATGTCGTCGCCGGTGGCCTTTACGGGATTCCGTGGTATGTCGACACACGGGTGCTGTTCTACCGCAGCGACCTGCTCAAGCAGGCCGGTTTCGATACTCCCGCCGCGGTCGTGGGAAGAGTGGCAGCGTGCTCTCGCAGCTGTCAAGCACGAGGTCGGTCCCTCCCGTTACGCCATTCTGCTGCCGTTGAACGAGTTCGAGCCGCTGCTCGCCTTGGGCCTGCAGCAGGACGAGCCCTTGTTGCGCGACGATGGCCGCTGGGGCGGATTCTCCACGCCGGGCTTTCGCCGCGCGCTGGACTTCTATGTGCACATGTTCCGCCAAGGCTGGGCGCCGTCAACGGGCAACGCCGAAATTTCGAATGTCTGGTCCGAGTTCGGGCGCGGTTTCTTTTCCTTTTACATCTCCGGTCCGTGGAATATCGAGGAGTTCAAACGCCGCCTGCCGCCTGAACACCAGGGCGACTGGATGACCGCTCCACTGCCGGGGCCGCACGGTCCCGGAGCATCCACAGCCGGCGGCTCGAGTCTGGTGATTTTCCGTTCGTCGCGGCACGCGCAAGCGACCTGGCGTTTGATCGAATTCCTTTCCGAACCTGCGGTCCAGGTGCGCTTCCACCAGTTGACCGGAGACCTTCCTCCTCGTCGCAGCGCGTGGCAGGACGAGCAGCTTGCCGGGAACGTCTACGCGAAAGCGTTCTTCGATCAGCTCGAGCGTGCCCGACCGGCTCCGAAAGTCCCCGAGTGGGAGCGCATCATGAGCGAGATGCAGATCATAGCCGAGCAGGTGGTGAGCGGCCGCATGGATACCGAGGAAGCCACACGCGCACTCGATGCGCGCGTCGATGCGATCCTGGAAAAGCGGCGCTGGATGCTGGCACGCGCAAAATCGCCATGAGACTTTCCGGCGTTGCGTGGGGGTTCGTCGCTCCCGCCGTACTCGTGATCGGCGTCTTTTTCCTGCTGCCGGTCCTCACCGGGCTGGCGCTGAGCCTGACCGACTTCGACATCTACGCGCTCGCCGACCTGCGCAATCTGCGTTTCGTCGGTCTCGACAACTACTGGCACCTGTTGCGCACGCCGCTATTCTGGCAGGCGCTCGGCAACACATTCTACTTCGTCGTTGTCGGCGTGCCGCTGTCGATCGCGCTGTCGCTCGGCTCGGCCCTGCTGCTGCATTCGCGCGTGGCGCGCTTCAAACCGTTCTTCCGCACAGCGCTGTTCGCACCGGTGGTCACCACCCTGGTCGCCGTCGCCGTGGTCTGGCGCTATCTGTTCCAGACGCGCTACGGAATGGTCAACTACGCGCTCGCCCATCTCGGCATCGACCCGCTCGACTGGCTGGGCGATCCGCGCCTCGCGATGCCGACCATCATCCTGCTCGCGGCGTGGAAGAACTTCGGCTACAACATGGTGATCTTCCTCGCCAACTTGCAAGCGATCCCCGAGGACGTTTACGAAGCCGCTCGCATCGATGGCGCGTCCTCGTTTCAGCAGCTGCTGCACGTAACGCTGCCGATGCTCAAGCCAACGCTCCTTCTAGTCGGCATCCTCACGACCGCGGGCTATTTCCAGCTCTTCGCCGAACCCTACGTGATGACTCAGGGCGGTCCGCTGCGCAGCACGGTCAGCGTGCTGTATTTCATGTACGAGGAAGGCTTCAAGTGGTGGAACTTCGGCACCGCTTCGACAGTGGCTGTCTTGCTGTTCGGGTTAATCCTTGCTGTGACCTGGGGGCTCATGCGACTAACGAAGCAAGAGGCGAACGGATGAAACCGTCCTTGGCATCCATCCTCGTCAACGGCCTGCTCATCGGGCTGACGCTGGTCAGTTTGTTTCCCTTGCTGTGGATGGTGTCGGTCTCGTTCATGCAAGCCGGCGCCGCCAGCACGCTGCCGCCTCCGCTGCTCCCCGAAACGCCCACGCTTGCCAACTACCGGGAGCTCTTCCTGCGCGGGGGCATGCTGCGTTACTTGACCAACAGCGTGTTTCTCGCCACCGCCGTGACGCTGGGCTCGCTCCTATTCAACACGATGGCTGGTTACGCCTTCGCCAAGCTGCAGTTCGCGGGACGGCAGCGGCTGTTCCAGGCGCTGATCGGCACGCTGATCATTCCCGGCCAGGTGGCGATGATGCCCCTGTTTCTCCTGCTCAAGCACATGGGGCTGGTGAACACGTATGGCGGTGTGATCGTCCCTGCCCTGGCGGGCATTTTCGGGATCTTTCTCGTGCGCCAGTACGCTCTGTCGATTCCGGACGAGCTGATCGAGGCGGCACGCATAGACGGCGCAGGAGAATTCCGCATCTTCGCCAGCATCATCGTTCCACTGCTGGCCCCCATCCTGGCATCGCTAGCGCTGTTCACCTTCCTCGGCTCGTGGAACGACTTCATGTGGCCGCTGATCGTCCTCACCGATGCGAAGCTGCAGACGCTGCCTGTCGCACTGGCCTCGTTGTCGCGCGAGCACGTGCAAGACAGCGAGATGATGATGGCCGGCTCGGTCGTGACCGTGCTGCCCGTGCTGGTGCTGTTTCTCGCCCTGCAGAAATACTATATCCAGGGGATGCTGGTCGGGAGCGTCAAGGGATGACCGAGCTTTGCCGCTCGGGCGGCTCGCATGAGCGCCGCTGGCGTGCGCGCGCGCATCTCCTTCTGGCCTGCATCCTGGCCGTCTGCCTGGCACCGCTCGACGCGACGCCGGAAGAGCTCGCACCGATGCAGCTTCTCGACGGCTTCAACGACATTCGCTCGTGGCATGTCGCAACCTCAGACGATGTCCATGCAACGCTGCGTCTCGCCGCGGACAGCCAGGGGAACGCGCTGTGCATGGACTTCGACTTCGGTTCGGTGTCGGGCTACGCGGTAGCGCGTCGCGAGCTGCCACTCGACTACGGTGACAACTACGAGTTCTCCTTCGGCCTCCGCGGCGACGGGCCCCCCAATACACTTCAGTTCAAGCTGGTGGACGCAAGCGGACAAAACGTCTGGTGGGTCAATCGTCCGGACTACCTGTTCCCGCACGAATGGCAGCGCGTCCGCTTCAAGAAGCGGCACGTCTCGTTTGCCTGGGGTCCAGCGCAGGATCGCGAGCTGAGACACAGTGCGCAGCTTGAATTCGTGGTAGCGAGAGGAACCGGAGGTGGCAAAGGGACAGTCTGCTTCGACCGGCTCTCATTTCGTCAGTTGCCGGCGGGCATTGCTGCGCCTCTTGCGGACACGGTGGTGCGCGCCAGTTCGACGCTCGCACCAACGCAGCCGGCGCAAGCCTTCGATCAGAGGATGGATACGGTGTGGCGTAGCGATCCCGCCGCTGGCCCCGATCAGACATTGATACTGGACTTTCAGCAACCGCGCGAGTTCGGCGGCCTGGTTCTGCACTGGTTGCCGGACGCCTACGCGTCCCGCTACGCGATCGACTTCTCCGACGATGGCGAACACTGGCGCACGGTACGCGAGGTCGCGGACGGCAATGGCGGCGCCGACCCGCACCTGCTGCCCGAATCGGACACGCGCTACGTTCGGCTGCGCTTGCAGGACGGCCCTGCGAAGGCCTACGCGCTGGCGGAGATCGAACGTCAAAGATCTCGCGTTCGGCGCTTCGCCCAACGCATTCATCGAGTCCATCGCCAAAGACGCGCCGCGCGGTCACTATCCTCGCGGTTTCGTGGGCGAGCAGAGCTACTGGACGGTCCTAGGCGTCAGTGGGGGCAGCGCTCAGGGGCTGCTGTCGGAAGACGGGGCGTTGGAGATCGGTCCGCAGTCCGGCTCGATCGAACCGTTTCTGCTCACCGCGGAAGGGTTGGTCACCTGGGCCGACGTCGAGGTAAAACAGTCGCTGCTGGACGGCTATCTGCCTATCCCGACCGTCAGCTGGCGACATCGCGACCTCGCGCTCCGCGTGACAGCGTTCGGTGCGGGCGCACCTGCGAAATCTCAGCTGATCGCGCAATACCGGGTGGAAAACCAATCCGACCGCGCCCGCGTCGTGACGCTGGCATTGGCCATCAGACCGTTCCAGGTCAATCCGCCGACCCAGTTCCTCAACATCCCGGGTGGCGTGTCGCCCATCCGCGAGCTCTCCTGGGACGGGCAGGCACTGAGCATCAATGGACAGCGCCGGCTGTTTCCTATCGCAAGGCCGGACCAAGTACTCGCTGCAGACTTCGATGCCGGCAATATTCCGGAACTGCTGGCGAAGCGGCAACCGCCGCTCGCGAGCGCGATCACGGACGCCACCGGCCTCGCCTCGGCGGTACTGCTCTATCGCTTGGAACTGCCGCCGCGAGGAAGCCGCACAGTCGGCCTCGTCGCACCACTGGCTGGCGCGCCGGCACTGCCGGCCGAGAAAACGAGCGATTGGCTGAGCCGCCAACAGACCGAGACGGCGAACTACTGGCGAACAACACTCAACCTGGCCGCGCTGCGCCTTCCGGCTGCAGGTCAGCCGCTGGCAAACACTTTACGCACGGCGCTGGCGCATATCCTCATCAGTCGCGCCGGACCGGCTCTGCGGCCGGGCAGTCGTTCCTACGCGCGCTCTTGGATCCGCGATGGGGCCATGATGTCCGACGCACTGCTGCGTTTGGGTCACGCGGACGTCGTACGTGAGTACGCCGAATGGTTCGCTCCCTACCAGTTCGCCAACGGCAAGGTACCGTGCTGTGTCGACAGTCGTGGATCCGACCCTGTAGCGGAGAACGACAGTCAGGGAGAATTGATTCATCTGATCGCGCAATACTATCGCTACACGGGTGACCGCGCCTGGCTGCAACGGATGTGGCCGTATGTCGCATCCGCTGTTACCTATATGGACTCGCTGCGCGCGACGGAACGCACGGCGCAGAATCAGAGTGAGGAGCGGCGTGCCCTCTACGGGCTGATGCCTGCGTCGATCAGTCACGAAGGCTATTCGGACCGCCCGGCTTACTCGTACTGGGACGATTTCTGGGCCTTGGCGGGCTACAACGGCGCCGTGGAAATCGCCCGGGCCCTGGGCCGTGCTGACGACGTCGGACGATTCACCGCCCAGCGCGAAGAGTTCCGCAACGATCTGCTTGCGTCGGTGCGCGCGAGCATCGCGCAGCACGGCATCGACTACATCCCCGGCAGCGCCGATCGCGGCGACTTCGACGCCACGGCAACCACCATCGCGCTCTCCGTCTCAGGTCAGCAAGCCGATCTACCCCGCCATCAACTGGAGGAGACGTTCGAACGCTACTGGCGGAATTTCCTCGCCCGCCGCGATGGTGGCACGAACTGGAACGACTACACGCCGTACGAACTGCGTACCGTCGGCTCGTTCGTGAGGCTGGGATGGCGGACGCGCGCGTGGCAGTTGCTCGAATTCTTCCTGGCCGACCGTCGTCCCTCGAGCTGGAATCAGTGGGCCGAGGTGGTTGGCCGCGACGCGCGCCAGCCGCGCTTTCTGGGTGATATGCCCCACGCCTGGGTCGCGTCGGACTTCATCCAATCCGTGCTCGACCTGTTCGCCTACGAACGCGTGTCGGATCAGTCGCTGGTGCTGGCCGCCGGCGTGCCGGGCAATTGGGTGCTGGGCCAGGGCATCGAGATCGATAATCTGCGCACCCCGTATGGCAACCTGACCTATACGTTGCGACGCGATGGGAGACGCCTGCTACTGACCATCGCCGGAGGCCTGACGCCTCCGCCTGGAGGTCTGATCTTCAGCTGGCCGTCTAACGGCAAGCCGGCCCGCGCTTCTCTGAATGGTCGCCTGCTCCAGTGGGAAAACGACAAGGAACTGCGTGTCCACACCTTGCCGGCTGTGATCGCTATCGAGATAGCCGTGGCTGGGAAGAAGCGACAATGATCGCCGCTGAACTAGCTCCCGATACCACGGCTTACATTCGCCTTACAAGCAATCTCTTCATCCCGCGCGCAGGCTTATTCAGCACCCCTGTCGGGCCTGCCGCTGGCAGCAGTTAGTAAGGCCTCACGTGATAGGTGCAATGGGACAACACCCGCGGATACAGACGGAATCACCATCGCGGCGTAGACTCTTGCCAGCGACCGCTGCTTCTGGGGGAGGGACCGATGGCTCGCACCAAGGTCCGGTGTGCAAAGCTCACCCTCCCGCGTCGGTGCAACGCTATGGCGCGGGACTGGCTGTTCGGGAAACTCGATGCCGTGCGCGATGAGCATCCGGCCACCTGTGTGATGGCTCCGCCCGACGCAGCGAGGACGACCTGCTGTCGCGAGCTGGCGCAACGCCTGCTGCGCGTCACCGAAATGAAAAGCGCCGAGCGGACGATCACGATGGAGCGCAACCTCGCCGCCGAGGAGGCCGAGCTCGCCGAGATCATCCGCCGGATTCTCGCGGTCCAGGCCAGCACTGCAGCCGAAGAGAATCGTCCGCTGCGCCGAGCCGCTCACGCGAAAGGCGTGTGCGCGAGAGCCGTGTGCTCGTCGGGCCACGCCTCAACGAGTTGATGAGGATTCACGCATGCGAGGGGGCACGTGACCGGCATCCAGGATTGGCTGGCGGAACTCGGGCTCGAGAAGTACGCTGCGGTGTTCGCCGAGCACGAAATCACGCTCGAGATGCTGCCCGATCTCACGGAAGCGGACATCGACAGACTGGCGCTGCCGACTGGGCCACGGCGCCGGCTGATGATCGCTGTCCAGGCGCTCGGCGCCGCCACGCGCGCTCAGCGCTCTGCCCAGCCTGCCGGCGCAGTTGCAGAACCCGGCATCTCTTACGACGCCGATCGGCGTCAGCTCACCGTGATGTTCTGCGACCTTGTGGGTTCCACCGCGCTGGCGGAACGCCTCGATCCCGAGGAATTGCGCGAGCTGATGCAGGCCTATCGCAAAGCGTGCGATGAAGTCGTGACGCGCTACAAGGGACAGGTGGCACAGCATCGAGGCGATGCGCTGATGGCCTACTTCGGTTGGCCCAGCGCTCACGAGGACGATGCGGAGCGCAGCGTGCGCGCCGCCCTGGAGATAGTGGACGCGGTGAAAGCGGTGCCCGCGGATCCGCCGCTGGCCGTTCACATCGGAGTGGCCACAGGAACGGTGGTGGTCGGTGCGGTTTCGCGAGCGGACGACGCCGAGGCCAAGCTCGCGGTAGGCGAGACGCCCAACCTGGCGGCACGGCTGCAGAGTCTGGCCGGCCCCGATGAGGTTGTGATTGCGCCCAGTACGCGCCGTCTGGTGGGCGCTGCCTTCCAAATGAGCGATATGGGTGCACATTCGCTCAAGGGAATCGCTCAGCCGGTGCGAGCGTGGCGAGCGCACGCCCTAGTACAGACCCCTAGGACGCTTCGAGGCGGCCCATGAAGGGGTTGCACTGACGCCGCTGGTAGGGCGTCACAAGGAGGTGGCGCTCCTGCTGGACCGCTGGCACCAGGCGCGTGACGGCGCAGGACAAGTCGTGCTGGTGGGCGGCGAGCCTGGCATTGGCAAGAGTCGGATCCTGAGCGTACTGAGGGAGACGCTGGCCGAGGAAGGGATAGCCGCAATGAGGTGTCAGTGTTCGCCGTACCATACGAACAGTGCGTTTTATCCGCACATCGACAACCTGGAACGGGCGTTGAAGTTCGGGCCGGACGAGGACGCGGAGTCGAAACTCAACAAGCTGGAAGCGCTCGTCGTCGAGCACTATGGCCAGCCACGACAGGATGTACGCTTCATCGCTGCGATGCTCTCCATCCCCGCCGAGCAGCGCTACGGTCCGACCAGCATGACGCCGCAGCGATTCAAGGACGAGACGCTGAGAGCGTTGGTCGACCTGGTGGAGGCGGCGACGAGAAAGCATCCTTGCGCGTTGCTGTTCGAGGATGCGCATTGGGCCGATCCGACCAGTCTGGAGGTGCTGGATCTGCTGGTCGAGCGGACACGAAACATCCCGCTGCTGCTGGTGTTGACACACCGTCCCGAGTTTCAGAGCCGTTGGGCGAATCACAGCCACGTGAGCGCGCTCAATCTGTCGAAGCTCACCAAGGCGCAGAGCGCCACGATAGTGAGTCGAATTGCGAAAGACAAGGCGCTGCCAGGGAACCTGCTGGAACAGATTGTGGGCAAGACGGACGGGATCCCGCTATTTGTCGAAGAGCTCACTCATGCGATGCTGGAGTCGAAGCAGATCGAGGAGAAGGAAGACCGCTACGAGTACATGGGAGACATGAGCAGCATCACGATCCCGGTCACGTTGAGGGATTCTTTGATGGCGAGGCTGGATCGCAATCGGACGATCAGGGAAGTGGCACAGATGGGGTCGGTGATCGGACGCGAGTTCAGCTACGACCTTATCGAGGCGGTCGCGCTCAAGCCGCGCGCAGACCTCGATCAGGCTTTACGCCAACTGACGGATTCGGGACTGGCGTTCAGGCGAGGTACGCCCCCGGAAGCAACGTACATCTTCAAGCACGCGCTGATCCAGGATACGGCCTACGACTCTCTGCTGAGGAGCAGACGGCAGGAGCTGCACGCGATGATCGCGAAGGCGATCGAAGGCAGGCGGCCGCAGGTCAAAGAGACCAAACCGGAAATCCTGGCGCATCACCTGACCGAAGCCGGACAGATCGAAGCGGCGCTGCCGCACTGGCAGAGAGCCGGGGAGCTGACGATCAGGCGTCTCGCGTTCGCCGAAGCGATCAGCCACCTTCGCAAGGGCCTCGAGCTGATCGCGAGGTTGCCGCCCAGCAGGCAACGGGACGCGTACGAATTGGATCTGCGTAGTCTGTTGGGTATGGCAACGCTTCCATTCAAAGGTTGGGCGGCGCAGGAAGTCACCCGTGCCCTGGAGCCGGCGCTGCCTCTGGCCCTGTCTCTCGGCCGCAACGAGGCGCTCCTCCCGATCATCTGGGGGCTGTTCTGGGGTGTGGCGTCGCCAGGGCGCGCGGCGGAGTCCATCAAGTGGGCAAGGGAGATGCTGCGGATCGCCGAGACTACATCCGACTCCGATCTGCTCATCAGCGCACACGTGCTGATGAGCGCAACGTACTACTGGACCGGGGAGTACGCTGCATGCCTGAAGCATCGAGATGAGGTGGAGCGGCTTTACGATCCGATCAAGCACGGGCACCTGATCGGCGTACTGAACCATGATCCCAGAACGCTGGTCGGCTGTTACGCGACCAATGTCACCTGGATGCTCGGATACCCCGATCGTGCGGCCCGCCTGTGTGACGACACGAATGCACAGGCACGTCTTAGTGGACATCCTTTCAATCAAGGGTTCGCTCTCACGGAGGGGAGTGAGGTCTACTTGCTCAGAGGCGAGCCGCAGACGTTCAGGGGGCTGGCTGAGGAATGCGAGGCAATCGGACGCGAAAACAGCCTGCCACTGCTCTGGGGATTCATGGCGTCGACGTATACGGGAATGGCAGACATCGCGTCAGGCCGATTCGCCAAAGGGATCAAGGCACTCAATTCGGGGATCGCGTTTTGGGAAGGAGCGGACGGGCATCTAGCCATTCCATGGTACAAGACGATGGTAGCGATAGGAGTCGCATCTACAGGCGATATCGATGCCGCCCTCGCGATCGTCGAGGAGATGATCGAACAGATCGAACGCCCTGGCTGGGAGGAGCGCCTCTACTACGCGGAAGTTCTGCGCATCAAAGGCTCGATGCTCGCAATGAAGAGCGACGCGGACGGCGCTCAAAAGTGCTATCTGGCCTCGCTGGAATGGGCGCGCAAGCAGGAAGCCAAGAGCTGGGAGCTGCGCACGGCGACTTCGCTTGCGCGCCTCTTGCAGCAGCAGCGTAAGGAGTGAAGAGGCGCGCAATCTACTTGCTCCGATCTACAACTGGTTCACTGAGGGCTTCGATACGGGCGACCTGAAAGACGCCAAGCTGCTGCTCGAGGAACTTGGGTACCGGGACTGACCCGGGCGACCAGGTCTCAACCGAACCAGACTCGAGTACCGTTGTTGCACGCCAAGGCTTTGGCTTAGAATAGTGGGGCGGTTCGGGAATCGAACCCCGGACCAGCGGATCAAGAGTCGGCTGTTAAGCCTACCGATAGCAACTGGGGAAAACCATGCGACTTGACGTATTCAAGCCGATCAAGCTGCTTTCCGGTTCCCATGCTGACACTGGGAAGACGGGGCAAGGTTGCTTTATGAACGTAATCGCGTACCTCAATGGGGAACCGCAGATTACCGATCAATCGACTTGCGTCTGCGTCGTTGTGCGACCGATCGCGATCTGGATCAACGACTATCTATTGGATTCAGAGCGACATGTCCTATTGCCGTATATCGAGCGCGCCATGGGATCGGCAACTTGTGATCAAAAAGAACTCTCCAGGAGGGCAGGACGAGCAGTCAGGATGGCCGAGGAGATGCGAGACATAGCTGACGCCGACGCCGCCGCCACCTACGCCGCCGAAGCCGGCAAGGCCGCCGCCTATGCCGCCAAAGCCTCAGACGCCGCCAAAGCCTCTACCTACGCCGCCAAAGCCTCCACCTACGCCGCCAAAGTCTCCACCTACGCGGCCAAAGCCTCCGACTACGCCGCCGACGCCTCCACCTACGCCGCCTACGCCACCGCGAGAGCGAGCATTATCGACTCATGCCTGCGATTCCTGGACGATTGCCTGCCGAAGGCCGAGACAGTAGGACAGGAAACGGCCAGAACGGGCAAAGTTAGTCGTCGAGGCGGCGTAACCAGCCAAAATCCCAAAACGCTGGTCGGCTGTTACGCGACGAATGTCGACGCGCACGGGGCCTCACCGGCATCTGGTACCAAGTTGACGGCGGCAATGCCGACCTGGCGACGTTGCTTGGGAGGTTCTGTTTCACGAATTTGATCGCCGAGGCAGCAGCGCCGGAGGGCCCACTGGAGGCCGCCGACAACTTGCCCACCGTAGCCCCACGGAAGTAGCGCTGTCCCTCTATCGCATTCCCCGTGCCTGCTGAGCGCGTTTGCGGATTCGGCCCACCGCGCAATATTGCCGCGGATTCGACGACCAATCGGCCAACCTCAGTCGTAGAATGCAGGGAGCAGCTTAAGTTCGTCGGTTTGTTTTTTGTCATGATTTATGAACAACGTCGCCTTGTACAGTGCGATCAACTGCCTGATTTTTTCCATCGACGCGATTGATTCCGCCTTGTTGGTATTGAGGGACGGAACGATGTTCTTCTCGAAATTCTCATCCAAATGAACGACGTCGCCGGACAGGATGATGAAGCCGGAATTCTTGAGATGGACTAGCAGCGACTGGTGGCCGGGGGTGTGCCCTGGCGTGGAAACCAAAGTGACGCTCCCGTCGCCGAATACATCGGTATCGCCGTCGATGAGCTGAAGGTTCTTCGGGGTGCCCAAGAGCTTACGGGCCAGCGCCATCAATTGATTTACGTTGTCGTTCGGCCCGTCGGGGGAATGTATCCAGCTGTACTCGGCTTGCTGCATCAGAATTGTAGAGTTCGGGAACAAGCCCACGTTACCTATGTGGTCTCCATGTGTGTGCGATATTGCAACACGAGCGATGTCGCCTGGCTTCAGTCCGATTTCGGCGAGTTGATCCGTCAGTGACTTGTCGAGGTGATAGATGATCAATTTAGGTAAAGTGGACCAACCTCGGGGGTCGTTGAGGGCCGCTTCAGGAACACCGGTATCCCAAAGCAGCCATTCGCTTCCATGCTTTATAAGCCAGCAAGTAGACGAGAATTCGATACTGCGTCCGACGTTTTCGCCCGGCGTCCATACGGACTCGTCGTTTGCGAGGGAGTGACCACAATCCAACCTGAAAAGCTTTTCGGCGACACCGGCGTTGATGGGATCGGGTAGTTTGGAGCCTGCGTTCGCATCTGGCGTGCCTTCCATCATGAGCAAGAAGGCAAACACGACAAATGACACCGCTACTTTTGTTTGTCTCAACATGACTATTCCTCCTCTGGGAAAACGCAACGCTTATCGCAGCCGACTCGATCGCCGCGGAGCACTGGCCTGAATGTGGTCGGAAACGCCGAGTCGCCCATTGTGGGCAGCTCGGGGCAAGGAGTCGTGAACGAGTGAGGAATTCCTGTGCGGAGGCGAACGTCTCCGGCTGCCAGTCGGCGCAACGGATCAGCAATTCCAGCGATTCCCACACCGAGACGTCCGCATTCATGTTTACGGTGCGCGGCCGCCGTAGGTATTCGCAGTCGAAAGCTCTGTGGCGGCCCCGCTCTGGAACTCGATCTTGAAAGACCGTCGTCCTTTCAGGCAGCAGTTTGCTGTGGGACTGCCTCGACTTCGCTGAGGAGACCTGTCTCCATGTCGAACACAAAGCCCCGCACAGGGACGTCTTTTGCGATCCAAGGATGCGATCTCACCTTCTTGATCTGTTCGCGAGTGTTCTGCACAGGGTCCTTGTAAGAGAAGAAGCGCATGGGAGCGGGCGACGGGTCGCCGGTCGAAGCAGCGAGTTTCGCGTTCAACTCCTCGTCGGTGAATGTGGTGAATCCGCACCCGGTGTGGTTGAAGAGCATGATCTCTGTCGTTCCGAGCACGCGGGTAGAAACAACAAGCTCTCCGAGAACATCTTCGGTTACCGCGGGTCCGCCGGTTCGGATAACGTCGATATCGGCGTGCGGCAGCCCCAGGATTTCCGGGAGGTTTGAGAGGCGAGGATCCATGCAGGTTACAACGGCGATTTTGGGAGCTGGACGTTGCGCGAGCTTTGGGTCGTGCCTCTTTGCATAATTGCGGTTTGCTTTTAGCGCATTGTCGATAATGCTCATCGTTGGCCTCCAGATTGATTTGGCGCAGGTTGAAAAGCAGCCAGATAGCGCCCTGCGTCCTGAGCAGTTCGGCTCCACTCCAATGATCAAATTCGATTACACCACGCGCGCGGAGACGAATCGATTGGACGATGGTATCGACGATACTTTTGTATCTGCCCGGCCGATTTACACACGGCAACGGTGACGTCGACATCGGCAGACCGGTACCTTTCCAGTGGGTCTGTTCCCGACACTGGCGCTACTCGTTGAGAGACTGAGAGCATAGTCGTGCGTGTAGGAGCAAGCGGCTGATTGGCGTGAGCGAGCTGGCCGCTGACAGGCATCAGCAAACCCTATTTCTCCCCGAGTCTTGGTCTTGAAGCCGGGCCAGGGCTTGACTGGCGGCCGGCAAGGTATAGCGGCGTGCGCGCTCGGCGATCCGGCCACGTACACGCTGTCCCGTCCGTAAGGCTGGAAATCATTTCCTGCCTCCATCACCGGCCCCGATGGATGAGTGAGCTGCGTGGCGTAAACGGGAGCTCCGCCACCCTCGTCAACGGTGAGACCGCCGGCCAATACTGGGTTGCCGGGGTTTGGGGGCTGCGTTGCGTAGACGCTGTCCCGGCCAAATTGCTGAGGCTCGGCGCGTGTGGTGACTGTGTTGCTCGGCTTTTCCGCCATCTTATACACGGTGACACGAATGACCTCCTGCACCTGCCGTGCGTGGGCGATCCCTGCGCATGCCGTGAGCGCGATGGCGGTGGCCAGTTTGGCGAGGTTGATGTTGGCAGCTTTCATCGGATTGTCCTCGGTAGTCTTGGGCTGACGACGAGCGCTGTGAGCGCAGGGGTCACGATACGAACTCTTGCCATCGCGGTCCCCTCTCATCATCGACTTTCATGAGTGTTGTACCGCCCGTTTCGATCGAATGGGATGGACACATGACAACAGGAGCAAGGAGACAGAGCAATTGCACGATGGTATTGGCGATAACCTTTGTTATCAGGTGAGGCCCGTCTCGCGTCGCTGGACGCGGTCGATGTCATCCGGCGAGCTAGCCAGCATGCCGCTGCTCCTGTCGCGGAGCTTACCTCATGGCAATGGAAGGTCCGCTTCGCCGCCAACCCGCTGCGCTCAGCACGCTGTCGTCGCGTAGCCGATGCGCCGCGTAGTTACCACTTGCGAAGATTGGTGATTGGCAGTTCAAGTCAGAGAGGCGGACTCGGGCCGTGGACCGTGTGAGACCAAGCGTCGCGGCCATGTGCACGAGTGCGGGCAGAGAGTCAGCATCCATCTTGCGCATTACTCTGCCACGGTGTGCCTTTACGGTGATCTCGGAAATGCCCAGCTCGGTACCAATCAGCTTGTTCAATCGCCCCTGAACGACCAGAGTCATGACCTGCCGCTCCCGAAGGCTGAGTGAGGCATACCGCTCGCGCAGCACTTGGATGGCGGCCTGCTCGCCCATGGCGGCCTGGCTGCGCTCGAGATGCTGCAGGCACTTCACCGCACCGGCAGATCCGCCGTGCAGCGCGCCTAGCTTGCCGGCAGCGCCTTCACCTCTTCGCACAGTCGCCGCTCGGAGCGAATGCCGAAACAGTAGCCGACGATAAGCATCCGTATTGTCAGTTTCGGATCAACTGAGGGCGGCGGTGTGGCTGTAGAAGGGGCGAGTTCGGCGCGTCAAGCGCGTCTCAGGTCCGCGCGCCCCGACCGCGTGACTGCGCCACCGTTGCACGTGCTGCCTCGCCGCTGCGCGCCGACACGCCGTGGCGCACCGTGCGTATCAGCTGCGAGGCGATCTGCTGTGGCGTCAGCTTGCCCGGGCGGTACCACACGCTGGTCCAGTTGAGGGCACCAAGGATCTGCAGGCGGAGGACGCTGCGCGACAGGCCCTTGCCGAGCTCAAGGGCGCCGATCAGGTCCGTGAAGAGGCGCTCGTAGCCGTCGCTTTGTTGCCGTACCCGCTCGCCGGCAGCGTCCGCAAGCCGCGGCGCACGCGTCGGGACCGACACCGCCATGAAGTCGTCGTTGCCGCACAGGTTGTGCAGATGCGTGGCACACGCCCGTTGCAGGCGCTGCCAGGGATCGGTCGCACCAGCGATCGCTTCCGCCACGGCGCCCCGCAGCCGCCCGACGCCGTCTTCGTACACGGCGACGAACAGATCGTCTTTGGTCTGGAAGTGGTAATAGATCGAGCCCAGCGGGATGTGCGCGCGCACCGCGATATCGCGCAGCGACGTCGCATCGAAGCCGCGCTCGCGAATCACGCGCGCCGCCACCGCCAGAATGTGCGTACTGCGCGGCACCGGTGCGGTGTGCGGTCCCGCCATGCTGGCAGCCACCGACCGCCTGCGGCGCTCGGCATGGACGCGGTCGCGTGCAGCAAGCTGTTCCTCGCTCCACTCGCCCTCGTCAACCAGAGTCGATTCAATGCGGGTCACGCGCTTGGCGAGCGTCTCGAGGTCGTGACGTTGCAGCACGTAGCGCACGCCGGAGGGGGAGACATTCATCTTCGACGCCCGCAGATCGCGTGCGATGCGGTCCTGCCCGCGCGATGGGAAGTGAAATGCGGTGTCGAGGATGCACGCTTCGATCACTGCGGCCACGCGCGCCCGGCGCCCGACGGGGCCGGCCTCGGGTTCACGGGACCTGGGCGAAACGGTAACGGTACGCGGGCGGATCGGGGCTCGCCGGGTGGGCATGGTGACCTCATAGAAAACGACCGGAGCAGTGTTGTCTGCCGTTGCGACGCAACATAAATAACCGAGTGAGACGATTGAACGGCTCGCGCATTTTATTCTATAGTGGCTCGACCCGATGCGAACAGTCCGTGGCCTTCGGCGAGCAAGGTCCAGAAGCACTCGGGCGGCTCGTTCGGCTTCGTCGACGCCGTTGGCGCGACCTTCTGGCGCGAGCCTGGCGTCGCAGTGTGAGATCGATGTTCGCCTGCGCCGGCAGCTGCGGGACATCGCAGCATGCCGCCAGCGTCCACGGCGACTGGACTACTCCGCGATGCGCCGCGAGACCCGAGGGGTGAACGAGACCGAGGAGACATCATGGCATCGAAGCCCCCGTTCAATCCGCTTCGGCTCGCGACGCCCCGCGTGGATGTCGAGCGCCGCGTGGACGGCACGCTCATCCTGCGTTCGCCGCAACCCCTGGCGCCCTTCCCCAAGCACCTGGGCCACCATCTCCGCCGCTGGGCGCGGGAGGCACCCGACCGCGTGTTCCTGGCGGAACGCGCGCCAACCAAGGGTTGGCGGCGAGTCGGTTACAGCCAAATGCTGGGCTGGGTCGAATCACTGGCGCAGGCGCTGTTGGACCATCGGTTGTCGCCCGAGCGGCCGCTGATGGTGCTGTCCGAGAACAGCATCGAGCTCGCGGCCCTTTCGCTCGCCGCTCTGTACGTGGGCGTGCCGCTGGTTCCGGTCTCGCCCGCGTATTCGCTGCAGAGCCAAGATTTGGCCAAGCTGCGGGCCATTGCTGGCCTGACGACGCCGGGTATGGTCTACGCCCGCGAGGGCGAACGCTATGTGCATGCTATCGAGGCGATCCGCACGCCCGGCATGGTGGTAGTCAGCGACGGCGCGCTTCCGGGGACGCTGCGCTTGGACGATTTGAGGACAACGACCGCTACGCCGGCGGTCGCCCGCGCGTTCGAGTCCGTGCACTCCGAGCAGGTGGCAAAAATCCTCTTCACCTCCGGCTCCACCGGTCAGCCGAAGGGCGTGATCACCACGCATAAAATGCTGTGCGCCAACCAGCAGAGCATCGCGCAGTGCTGGCCGTTCGTCGAAGACAGGCCGCCGATCATCCTGGATTGGTTGCCGTGGAGCCACGCATTCGGCGCCAACCATAACTTCAACCTCGTGCTGCGCAACGGCGGCAGTCTCTATATCGACGATGGCAAGCCCATGCCGGGATTGATCGAGAAGACGGTGGCCAACCTGCGCGACGTGTCACCGACGATGTACTTCAACGCGCCGCGCGGCTTTGACATGCTGCTGCCTTTCTTGGAAGCCGATGCCGCCGTGCGCGACCGCTTCTTCCACGATCTGGACCTGATCTTCTATGCCGGCGCGGCCCTGCCACAGAACCTGTGGGACCGGCTCGAGGCGCTGTCGATCGCGGCGCGCGGCGAGCGCGTGCGCATGGTGTCTTCCTGGGGAGCGACCGAGACTACCTGCACCGCCACCAGCGTGCACTACGAGATCGAGAGAGCTGGCGTCATCGGCATTCCGGCACCAGGCGTCGAGATCATGCTGACGCCTTCAGCGACGAAGATGGAGTTGCGCGTGCGTGGCCCGATCGTCACCCCGGGTTACTGGAAGCGCCCCGACCTCACCGCAGCGGCCTTCGACGGCGAGGGCTTCTACAGGATCGGCGATGCGGGCCGGCTCGACGATCCGGCGGATCCGTCGCGCGGCATCGTGTTCGACGGGCGCGTGGCCGAAGACTTCAAGTTGCTCTCGGGCACCTGGGTCCATTGCGGCGAGGTGCGCCTGCGCGCCATCGCCGCCGCATCGCCGGTAGTCCAGGACGCCGTCGTCACCGGACACGACCGCGAGAGCATCGGGCTGCTGATCTTCCTGAACCCGGCCGCGGCGCGCGCCGTCGCCGGTGACGCCACGCTGACGCTCCACCAGCTGGCGGCACACCCCAAGGTGCGGGCTCATGTCGCGCACGGGCTCGCTGCCGACAACTTGGGCCGCGACGGCGGCAGTATGCGCATTACGCGCGTAGTGCTGCTGCCCGACCTGCCTTCGATCGACTACGGCGAGATCACGGACAAGGGTTACGTGAATCAGCGCGCCGTGACCGAGCGCCGCGCCAGCCTGATCGAAAGGCTGTATGCCGAAGTGCCCGATGCTGACGTGTTATTGATCGGCACTGAGGGAAATCGGGTTGCGACGCCGGCGAGCCGCGCCGCGTGCTACACACGCTGGTCGATCAAGTAGAGCTTGACCCGAAGACGCGGGAGCTTACCCTGCACTATCGGCTAAACGTGAAGCCTACCGGAGTTATGGTGGCGTCCCCACGGGGATTTGACGATGACTCCGGTGCCGTTTTAGTTGCCTCGTCTGGCACGTTGTTGCGGAGGACGCCGCGTAGGGCACCGCAAAAGCCCGACCACACGCCTGCTCTACAGCGAACATACGCCGAGACTTGAGTACCACCTCGCCGAGAAGGGAAAGAGCCGTGTTCTTCTGCGATCCCCAGTTTTTAGCAGCGAGTTGGGGAATGCGCTGCAAGCCAGCACCGACCCCAACGATTTGAGTGTGTTTCTCATACTGTCTCCTCTCTGGTTATTTGCGGTTCAGTAGCCGGCGTTCCGCCATCTTTGTGGCCAATTTGGAATTGCCTTTGGTTGAATTCCAAGTTGCATGCTGTATGCATGCTGCAATATATGATCGACCTTTTGGCTTGAGAAGTGTGTACGCGACTCTTTATTATTATGTCGAAATGAGCTCCGCGCCGCGCGGTTAGTTCAGCCGCACTGTGCTAGGCGCTAGATGATCCGCTCGCCGTACTTCCGTAGCGCGGCCTCCGAGAGCGTGAGGCCGAGCCCCGGCTGCTCCTTGAGCTTCATGCGCCCGTTGGCGATCTTCGGTGCATCCTCAAACAGCTCGGCCTGGAGCGGATCGCGCTCCGGATCGGTGAAGGCTTCGACAATGCAGCCGGCCGGGCTGGAGGCGACGATGTGGGCGTGAATGAAACAGTCGTGATGCGGCGCCACCTGCACGTGGTTGAGCTCGCACAGGCCCGTGAGCTTCCGCCCTTCCGTGTAGCCGCCCATCATCGTACAGTCGAACTGCAGGATCTGGATCGCCTGCTCCTCGAGCATCGCGCGGCAGCCGTAGCTGGTGATCTCGCTCTCGCCGCCTGACAGCGGGATTCGGGTCTTCTGGGCCAGCAGCTTCAGCCCGCGCCGGTCGTCCTCCCAGCGGATCGGCTCTTCCAGCCAGCGGGGGTTAAGGGGTTCCAGGAGACGTGCAGCCTCGATCGCGGTGGACAGGTCCCAGGCGCGGTTGGGATCGACCATGAAGTCGCAGTCCGGCCCGATCACCTCGCGGATGAGCGCCATGCGCTCGATGTCCTGCGGAAGCGGCAGCCCTCCGGCCTTCGTCTTGAAGCCCGTGTGGCCCTGCTCGACGAGCCTGTGGATCTCATCGCGCAACTCCTCGTTGTCCTTGCCCTCGCGGTAGTAGCCGCAGGTCACGTAGGCGGGCACCTCGTCCCGGTAGCCGCCGAAGATCCGGAACAGGGGCAACCCTGCCGCCTTGCCCAAGATGTCCCAGCAGGCGATGTCCACCGCGGCACTGATGCGGATCAGCGCCTCGCGCGACCAGCCTCGCTCGTTGGCGGTCTTGCTAGTAGTCAGAGAGAAAAGCTTCTGATACAGCCGCTCCGGGGCCAGCGGGTCCTCGCCGACGATCTGCTCGGCCAGTCCGGACTTCCAGGCCTTGATGGCGAAGTCGATCGGCGTGTAGCTGGTGGCCAGCCCGAAACCGTGGATCCCTTCATCTGTGTACAGGCGTACCAGCAGTTCGTTGGCCGTGGGTACAATGAAATGGCTGGTCCAATGGGGCCGTTGCGGTGGGGCAGCGCGTAAGGTGAACACTTCGACTCGGATGATCTTCATCGGCTACATCTCCTAGTGGGCCAGTGCGTAGTCGTTGACACGGTAACCCGACGTTCTGAGAACACAATTTTGGGCCTCGAAACTAGCCAGCCCAGCGTCTGTGGCGCGTCGAGAGCACCGTTGACAGTCCGGCTCGCGCCACCCTGCCAAACTTCCGCTCTTGGCCGAAACGCCCCGTTCACCATTGCGAGATTCGGACCCCAGCCGGCGCGAACCTCAATTGAAGTGCAAGCCGCCGTTAACCTGCACGGTCTGACCGGTCATGTAGGCGTTGCTGAGGACCATCAACACCACTTGTGCCACCTCCTCGCCACTGCCCAGGCGTCCGACCGGGATGCGCACCGCATCCGCGAGGCTATTCGCACTCGTCATCTCGGTTTCTATTAGCGACGGTGCCACCGCGTTGACCGTGACGCCGTCCTTCGCCAGGCGGGCCGCGTAGCCGCGCGTGAGCCCCTCCATTCCGGCTTTCGAGGCGTTGTAGTGCACGCCGACCAGCCCGGCGGCGCGCGCCGCGCCCGATGAGATGTTGATGATGCGTCCCCAGCGCCGCGCACGCATGCCCGGCCACACCGCTTGGCTGCACAGGAACGCAGACTTGAGGTTGACTACAAGGGTATTGTCGAAGTCGGCCTCGGTGAGCTCTTCCAGCTCGCGGCGCACCGCGATGCCGGCGTTGTTGACGAGCACATCGATGGGGCCGAGCGCCTCCTCGACGCCAGCGATGAGGCGCGCGACAGCATGGCCGTTGGAGACATCAGCCTCGAGCGCGACGCTGCGACGCCCGAGAGCGCGAATCGCAGTGACTACGGCCTGCGCCTCGGCGGCCCGGCTGCGGTAGTTCACCGCCACGTCGGCGCCGGCCTTGGCCAGCGCGAGCGCGATCGCTTTGCCGATTCCACGCGAAGCGCCCGTGACCAGGGCGACGCGGCCGGAGATGTGGGAAGCAGGCGGCATAGTTTGGCTCCTTCGTAGAACGGGGACAGCCGCCATTGTCGCGCAGATCAGAGGCCCGGCTAGCGTCACGTCTTCCTTGCTTCCCGTATTCCCCTGCCGCCTGCGGAATCGTGTGGCCATCCTCTTGGCGCCGCGCGGTGGCCGAGGGCAGCCCTCGACCGCAACTGGCCAATTGCACTACGAGCTGAAATCTGAAATCGACGCCGCTTCGGATCCGGCCAAAGCCTCCGACTACGCCGCCGACGCCTCCACTACGCCGCCGACGCCGCCTACGCCACCGCGAGAGCGAGCATTATCGACTCATGCCTGCGCTTCCCGGACGATTGCCTGCCGAAGGCCGACACAGTAGGACAGGAAACGGCCGAACGGGCAAAGTTAGTCATCGAGCCGGCGTAACAAGCCAAACTCCCAAAACGGCTGGTCGGCTGTTACGCGACGAATGTCGACGCGCACGGGGCCTCACCGGCATCTGGTACCAAGTTGACGGCGGCAATGCCGACCTGGCGACGTTGCTCGGGAGGTTCTGTTTCACGAATTTGATCGCCGAGGCAGCAACGCCGGAGGACCCGCTGGGAGGCCGCCGACAACTTGCCGTTCAACGCCGCTGCGATGAAGCTCTCCGGTCCATAATGAGGCGCGCGGCGGTATCGAGCGCAACCCTGCGACCGGGGAGGCCAAAGGTCGCCGAGATGGTCCGCGGGTTTCTCGGGCTGCAGGCACGCACCTCGGCCGAAGAAACCGATCGCTGCGCCGTGGTGTCGTACGCGGTGATCGCGAGCCGAAATGCCCGTCTGGGCAGGCCTCAACAGGTTGAGGATCTCGGGCATGCGAGGGGGCACGTGACCGGCATCCAGGATTGGCTGGAGCGACTCGGGCTCGAGAAGTACGCCGCGGTGTTCGCCGAGCACGAGATCACGCTCGAGGTGCTGCCCGATCTCACCGAAGCGGACATCGACCGGCTGGCGCTGCCGACCGGGCCACGGCGCCGGCTGATGATCGCTGTCGAGGCGCTCGGCGCCGCGACTCGCGCTCAGCGGCCTGTCCAGCCTCCCGACGCAGTCCGCAGACACCGGGCATCTCTCACGACGCCGAGCGGCGCCAGCTCACCGTGATGTTCTGCGACCTGGTGGGTTCCACCGCGCTGGCGGAACGCCTCGATCCCGAGGAATTGCGCGAGCTGATGCAGGCCTACCGCAAGGCGTGCGATGAAGTCGTGGCGCGCTACAAGGGGCATGTGGCGCAGTATCGGGCGATGGGCTGATGGTCTACTTCGGCTGGCCCAGCGCCCACGAGGACGATGCCGAGCGCAGCGTGCGCGCGGCCCTGGAGATCGTGCAGGCCGTGAAAGCGGTGCGCGCGGATCCGCCGCTGGCCGTTCGCATCGGAGTGGCCACCGGAACGGTGGTGGTCGGTGCGGTTTCGCGAGCGGACGACGCCGAGGCCAAGCTCGCGGTAGGCGAGACGCCCAACCTGGCGGCACGGCTGCAGGGGCTGGCCGGTCCCGATGAGGTTGTGATTGCGCCGACCACGCGGCGTCTGGTGCGTGGCTGCCTTCGAGCTGAGCGATCTGGGTGCCCATCGCTCAAGGGCATCGCGCAGCCGGTGCGAGCGTGGCGAGTGGATGCCGTGCACAGACACGGGGGGCGCTTCGAGGCGGCCCAGCGATGGGGTTGCACTGACGCCGTTCGTGGGGCGCAGAGAGGAGGTGGCGCTGCTGCTGCGCCGCTGGCGACAGGCTTGCGACGGGGAAGGACAGGTCGTGTTGGTCGGCGGCGAAGCCAGGCATCGGCAAATCGCGTTTGACCCAGGTGCTGCGCGAGCAGATCGCAGCCGAGCCGTACACCGCCTTGCGCTACCAGTGCTCCCCCTATCACCTCAACTCCGCGCTGTACCCCATCACCGAGCAACTCGAGTTCGCGGCGGGCTTCACGCGTGAGGACACGACCGAGCAGAAGCTGGACAAGATGGAAGCCATGCTGGCGGGCGGCGCCGCAGCAACGTGCCGAGGCGGCGCCACTCGTTGCGGCCCTGCTCTCGCTGCCCACCGAGCGCTATCCGCCGCTCAACCTCTCGCCGCAGAAGCAGAAGGAGAAGACGCTCGAGGTGCTGGCCGGCCAGCTCGAAGCGCTGGCTCGGCGCCAGCCGGTGTTGATGGTGTTCGAGGACGCTCATTGGATCGACCCCACCAGTCAGGAGGCGCTGGATGTGTTGGTTCCCCGGCTCCAGGCGCTACCCGTCCTGTTGGTGATCACCTACCGGCCGGAGTACACGCCGCATTGGGCTGAACAACCGCATGTCACCATCCTGGGCCTGGGCCGCCTGGCGCGGCGCCAAGGGGCGGATCTGGTAGCCAAGGTGGCCGGGGGCAGGCTGCTGCCGGCGGAAGTCCTCGAGCAGATCGTGGCCCACACCGACGGCGTGCCGCTGTTCGTCGAGGAGCTGACCAAGTCGGTGCTGGAGTCGGGACTGCTGCACGAGGACGGCGATCAGTACACGTTGCACGAGGCCGCTGCCCGCGCTGGCCATTCCGACATCGCTGCGCGACTCGCTGGTGGCGCGCCTGGACCGCCTGGCCCCGGTGAAGGACGTCATCCAGATCGGTGCCTGCATCGGCCGGGAGTTCTCCTACGAGCTGCTCGCCCGCGATCTCGCCGCTGCGCGACGAGCAGCTCGAGGAGGCCCTGCGGAAGCTGACCGAGGCAGGGCTGGTGTACCGCCGCGGCACGCCGCCGGATGCCACCTACACCTTCAAGCACGCCTTGGTGCAGGACGCCGCCTACGACTCGCTGCTCAAGAGCAAACGGCAGCAGCTGCACGCCCAGCTCGCCCAGGTGCTGGAGGAAGACTTCGCCGACCGAGTCGCCAACGAGCCGGAGCTGCTGGCCCATCACTACACGCAGGCGGGAAATCCAGCGGCAGCCATTCCGTGGTGGCGCGAGGCGGGCAAGCTGGCCGACGCGAAGAGAGGCGCTCCAGGAGGCGGTTGGCCATTTCCAAGAGGGGTTGGCGCTGATCGAGCAGCTGCCGCCTTCGTCGGAGCGCGACAAGCTCGAGCTCTCGATCCGGGAGCCCCTCAACGGCGCCTGGATCGGGTTGCGCGGCTGGCCAGCGTCCGAGGTGGAAGTCAACGCCACAGCGATCCTCGAGCTGGCCGAGAACCAGGGTACGCCCGAGAGCATGCTGATGGGGCTGTATGGGGTATGGATCAGCACTCTCACCCAAGGTCGCGTCGCGGAGGCGCTGGAGTGGGCTGAGCGCCTGCTGGCCGAAGGCGACAAGGCCGGGGATATCGATCTACAGATCCTCGGACATACGGCCTGCCATGATCTCCCATTTCTATCTCGGCCAGTTGCTCGCGGCGCGCGAGCACGGCAATCGAGGTGATCGCCCTGTACGATCCGCAGCGCGCCGAGCGCTGGATGCAGCTCACGGGTCACGACCCGAGAACCGTATTTCTTGGCTGGTCGGCTCATTGGACCTGGATGCTGGGTTACCCGGACCAGGCCGTGCAGATCAGCAATGAGAAGGACGCTCATGCGCGCCGGCTGGGCCATGCCCTCAACCTCGGCTATGCTCTGACCGTCGGCGCCTACGCCTTCGACTACCGCCGCGAGCCCGAGCGGCTTCTCGAGCGTGTCCGCGAGGCCGACCGCCTGGCGCGCGAGCAGAACATTCCCATCCTCTACCAAGTGATGGTTCCGCAGGTCGAAGGTCTCGCGCGGTTGCGCAGCGGCCAGCTGTCGGAGTCGATCTCCTTGCTGCGCCAGGGTATCGAGAACTGGAACAAGCTTGGCGGTCACACCCGCGTTCCCTACCTGAAGTCGGCTCTCGCGGAAGCCCTGGCGCTGCAGGGTGACTTGGACGCGGCCCTCGAGATGATCGGCGAGTGCCTGGAGCAGATCGAACGCCCGGGCTGGCAGGAGCGCTCGCACCTGGCCGAGGTGCTGCGCCTGAAGGGCTGGATGCTGATGCGGCAAGGCAGGGGCGAGGAGGCCGAGACCGTCTGCGCGCTTCGATCGACTGGGCGCGCCAACAGCAAGCCAAATCCTGGGAGCTGCGCAGCTCGACCACGCTTGCGCAGCTGCTGCTCGAGCGGGGCCAGCGCGACGCCGCGCGTGAGGTGCTCGCCCCGATCTACAACTGGTTCACCGAAGGTTTCGACACGCACGATCTCAAGGCGGCCCGCACGCTGCTGGAGTCCCTGCGCTGAGAGAGACGATACGCGAAACTCGCCTCGGACATGGAACACCTTCGCGGCCACGCGGAGGCTTGCTCGGCCCCACTACCAGACCGGGAGCTACTCGTTGCACGCCTATCGACGCTTCGGATGCCGCACCACGCTCGCCTCCGAGCCTCTGATCCGGACTCTCAGATGTCGCCCGCAGGGGCACGGATAACGGTCCCCAGCCACACAGGCGGGGCCCATTTGCAGGAAGACGCTCTTGCGCTTGGGAAACACTTGGGAATAGCGCCCGGATTGACCGGGCCTCTCCCTAAGTACTTGAGTGTTTGGCAGGGGAGGAGGGATTCGAACCCACGATCTCTGCGTTCAGAGCGCAGCGCCTTAGACCAGCTTGGCCACTCCCCAATCGAACCGACCCGGCTCGAGCAGAACACCCGACCCGGATTGAGCTGAAACGCGGCGTATTTTACGGCGTTTCGAGCCGGATCGCACGCGCCAGGAAAGGCTAACGGCGGCGGCGCAGGGCCAGAGCGATAGCGCTCTGCGAATGACGAAGACGCCCTGGTGTGGCCCTCGTGCGCAGGGTCAGGCGGTGCGGAGCGAGTCTTTTCCCGACCTCCCGGCCGACGACGGAACGGTAGATGAAGAACGGCGTGGCAGTCATGGCGTTTCTCCTGATCGAGGTGAAGGCGGATGAGCCTTCGCCAAGAGCATGCCGTCCGAGGTAGCTCAGGGAATGAGCCCAGGCCCGCACCAGACCAGGGTCGGACGCCCTCTCAGTCTGCCGACCACCACGGCATTTTGCTTGAAACGCCGCGCCAGACGCACCGCAGCACGGGAGGACATTCCGAGCACCAGCACGCTTGGCTCGGGCGGCCAGGCCAGGTCGTCGCCCTCCCCCAGCGCCGGTAGCCAGCGATAGCCCGCGCGCCGCAACGCCTGCAGCAACTGCTTCTGATGCGCGGCGTTTTGCCACGGCGCGAGGCGTCGCGAATGCGGATTCCAGGCCGTGACGAAGGCCCAGCGACTGGACCGGTGCCGCGCGAGAATGCGGTCCAACGCGAGACTGCGTTCGCCTATGCGTAGAGCAACAGGTTGCGGGCGTGCTTCCACCCAGTAGGCGGTGTGCAGGTAGGCCGCTTGCAAGTCGGGATCGACGCTCACGCGGAATAGCGCTCCAGTGCGGCTTGCAGCGCGTCGCGCACCTCGGCGCGCAGGCTGTCGGGCGCCAGCACCTCGACTGCAGGCCCGTGCTTGAGGATGTCCATCACCAGCTCGCGATGATCGCTGTAGGGCAGTTCCAGCAGGTACGAGCCGTCCGCATCGAAACGGGTGCGCTGCTGTGGATGCCACTGCTCGGTCGCGACCCAGCGCGCACGCTCGCGTGTGAATCGCAGCACCGCCCACTGCACGTCGCGTCCGGAGAAGATGCCGTAGCCGGAGGCGAGCACCTCGTCCAGATCGCGCTCGGCAACTGAGCGCACCGGCTCGTCCAGCATGTCCGCGGCCCGGATCGCGTCGACCGCGAAGCTGCGGATGCCCTGACGCAAGTGGCACCAGGCGTCGAGGTACCAGTTCTCGCGGTAGTGCACGAGGCGCTGAGGCGAGATGTCGCGCCGCGTCTCCTCGTCCCGCGCGCGCGTGTAGTAGACGATGCGCAGCCGTTTGCGCTCCAGCAGGGCCCTGGCCGCGACCCGGAAATGCGTGAGCGGCATGGTGCGCTTGGCCAGATGGAGAATCCGGATACGCTTCTGCACTTCCGCGGTGGGATGCTCACCGCTGCCGATTGCTGCCTTGAGCCGCTCCAGCAATGGCGCGATGTGCGGGCCCAGCAGGCCCGGCTCGACCTCCTCCAGCAGCCGCTGCATCGTGAGCAGCGCGTAGATCTCGGAGTCGCTGAACCACAAGCCGGGCAGCTCCTGCACACCGGCACCCTGCTCGAAGCGGTAGCCGCCCACTTCCCGATCCCACACGATGGGGATGTTCAGCCGGCTGCGCATGTACTCGAGGTCGCGCTTGAAGGTCGCGAGCGAGATCTCCAGGTCGCCCAGGAAGCGCCGCACCGGAACGGTCCGGTTCTGATTGAGCAGCTGCTGAATACGGTAGAAGCGTTCGGTGCGGTCCATGCCCCGATTATAAGGGCGCCTAGACTGTCGATTTGACGCGGGTGCCCCGGGAACTTAGGATGCAGCGATACTCGACACCTAGTCGTGGCGGTCGGCTGCGCCCGCCCTCTCGCAGTCAAGCAGCCAGGAGGAGCGCTCGATGGAGAAGAAATTCGCATCGCAGGCCGATCTGGCCGAGAAGAAGATCAGCTTCGTGCAGCTCGGCGAGGGAGCTTATGCCTACACCGCCGAAGGCGATCCTAATACCGGTGTCGTGATCGGTGACGACAGCGTGATGGTCATCGATACCCAGGCCACGCCCGTGATGGCGCTGGACGTGATCCGCCGCATCCGTGAAATCACGGACAAGCCCATCAAGTACGTGGTGATGTCGCACTACCACGCCGTGCGTGTGCTGGGCGCCAGCGCCTACCGCGCAGAGCATGTGATCGCGAGCAAGGACACCTATGAGCTGATCGTCGAGCGCGGCGAAGCGGATATGAAGTCCGAGATCGAGCGCTTCCCGCGCTTGTTCCGCTCGGTGGAGTCGATCCCGGGCCTGACCTGGCCGACGCTGGTGTTCCGGGACGAGCTGACCGTATGGATGGGCAGGCGTGAAGTAAGAATCCTGCAACTGGGGCGCGGCCACACCAAGGGAGACACGGTGGTCTGGCTGCCGCAGGAGAAGATCCTGTTCAGCGGCGACCTGGTGGAATACGGGGCCACACCCTACACCGGCGACGCTTACCTGCGCGACTGGCCGAAGACGCTCGACCGCCTCCGGGCGCTACGGCCGGCAAAGCTGGTGCCGGGCCGCGGCGAGGCGCTGGTTACGCCGACGCAGGTCGAGGCCGGACTGAAAGACACTCAGGACTTCATCACACAGATGTTCGAGTCGGTCCGGGCGGGGGCCCAGGCCGGCAAGCCGCTGCGGGACGTCTACAAAGACACTTACGCCATGCTCCAGCCGAAGTTCGGCAACTGGGTGATCTTCGACCACTGCATGCCCTTCGACGTGAGCCGCGCCTACGATGAGGCCACCCAGTATCCTGATCCGCGCGTCTGGACCGCGCAGCGTGACCAGGAATTATGGGCGGCGCTTGAAGGCTAATCCGCGGGTGAGGGAGACATACAGGCCAGTAGTCTGGTGACCCCCGTGTGTGCGTGGTCAACGCCATGGGAACCAACCTCTTCACCTATCGCGCAGCCCCGGAACTGACCTCAGGCCAGCCCGGCCGCTACCGCGTGATGGTGGTGGGAGCCGGACCAGTCGGGCTGTGCGCGGCAATCGATCTCGCGCTGCACGGCATCGACTGCGTGCTCGTGGACGAGGAAGCGGCGCTGTCCGAGGGCAGCCGCGCCATCTGCTTCTCCAAGCGCACGCTGGAGATTCTCGATCGGCTGGGTTGCAGCGACAAGGCCGTGGCAACCGGCGTGGTGTGGAACCGGGGCAAGGTATTCCTGCGCGACCGGCTCCTGTATGCCTTCGACCTGCTTCCGGAGACTGGCCACAAGTATCCCGCCTTCATCAATCTTCAGCAGTATCTCCTGGAGCAATTCCTGATAGAGCGCCTGCTGGAGACCGGGCGCGTCGACACCCGCTGGCGCAATCGCGTATCCGGGGTCATGCCCGGGGACGAAGCAGTGTCAGTCGAGATCGAAACGCCGGACGGCCGCTACACGGCCCAGTGCGATTACTTGATCGTCGCGGACGGCGCGCGCAGCGCGGTGCGCAGGATGCTCGGGCTCGAATCGCAGGGCCAGGTTTTCCGCGACCGGTTTCTCATCGCGGACGTGAAGATGGAGGCGGACTTCCCGACCGAGCGCTGGTTCTGGTTCGATCCGCCTTTCCACCCGCGACAGTCGGCGCTGCTGCACCGGCAGGCGGGCAACGTCTGGCGCATCGACTTCCAGCTCGGCTGGGACGCCGACCCCGAGGAAGAACGCAAGCCGGAACGAGTCGTCCCGCGTATCCAGGCGATGCTTGGACCCGATCATCCCTTCACTCTGGAATGGATCAGCGTCTACACGTTCCGGTGCCGGCGCATGGAGAAGTTCCGTCACGGCCGTGTGCTCTTCGCCGGCGACGCTGCGCATCAAGTCTCGCCTTTTGGTGCGCGTGGCGCCAACAGCGGCATCCAGGACGTAGACAACCTGGTCTGGAAGCTGGCGCGGGTGCTGGCCGGCAAGGCACCGGAAAACCTGCTCGACACGTATGACGCGGAGCGCGTCCCGGCCGCGGACGAAAACATCCTGAACTCCACCCGCAGCACGGATTTCATCACGCCGAAGAGCCGCGTGAGCCGCACGTTCCGGGACGCGACGCTGCAGCTCGCGGAAGCCCATCCGTTCGCGCGCCGGCTGGTGAACAGCGGACGGCTCTCCACTCCGCATCGCTACACATCGACACCGCTCAGTACGCCCGATCAGGATCGGTTCCCCAGCCGCATGGCACCGGGGAACCCGGCGGCCGATGCGCCGCTGAGCACTGCCGACGGTCCCGCCTGGTTGCTTGACCAGATGGGTGGCGCATTCGTCGGCCTCTACTTCGCCGGCGCGCAGCCGGCCGACCCGAACCTGGGCTCGCGTCTCGGGGCGCTGGCCAACCTGCCGGAACCGGTCCGGCCGGTCGTGATCTGCGCGACGAGGCATGCGGGTGCGTGGAGCGCATTGGGGTTCGATGCCTTCGATGATGCCGAGGGGCTGGCCGCCGAGCGCTACGCAGCGGAGCCCGACACCTTCTATCTCATCCGTCCCGACCAGCACGTGGCGGCGCGCTGGCGGCATCTGGACATTCGCGCAACGCGCGACGCGCTCCAGCGAGCGATCGGCAACGTCACACCGGAGTTTGCCGCATGGCACGCCTGAACATCGAGCCGAATCTGGCTGCGCCTGACGATTTCTACGAGGCGCTGATCGAACTGCACCGCGAGTTGAGCGACGAGCAGAGCGAGCTGGTCAACGCACGCTTGATCCTGCTGCTCGCCAATCATGTCGGCGACCTGGCGGTGCTGCGCGAGGCGATGCGGCGCGCGCGGGAGGGAATCGAAAGAAGCAGCGACACCGGCAGTGGCTTGTGACGGCGGAAGCCCCGCCTCGCGCGCCCTCTTCCTCCGCGACCGCTGCAGACTTGTATTCCAGCCGGGGTAGGACTATTATTGATCGACCGGTCGGTCAATAATACGGGTCGGGCGCAGACTCGGAGGAGAGACATGGGCACGGCGTTCCAGCACATCCTGCTCGACCTGAGCGAAGGGGTGGCCACCCTCACGCTGAACCGGCCTGACCGCCTCAACAGCTTCACCGACGCGATGCACGCTGACCTGCGCGAGGCCATGGGCGTGATCCGTGCGGACAAAGGCGTGCGTGCGCTGATCCTTACCGGGGCCGGGCGAGGCTTCTGCGCCGGCCAGGATCTTAACGACCGTGTAGCAGCACCGGGCGATGCGCCGCTCGACCTGGGAGCTTCGCTCGAAAAGAACTACAAGCCATTCGTGTTGGGATTGCGTGCGTTGCCGATCCCAGTGATCGGGGCGATCAACGGCGTGGCTGCCGGCGCTGGCGCCAGTGTCGCCCTGGCCTGCGACGTGGTCATCGCGGCGCGCTCCGCCAGCTTCATTCAGGCTTTCTGCCGGCTGGGGCTGGTGCCCGATGCGGGCGGAACCTACTTCCTCACGCGGCTCGCTGGCAGGGCACGCGCCATGGGTCTCGCGTTGTTCGGGGACAAGCTCTCGGCTGAGCAGGCCGAGGCCTGGGGTCTCATCTGGAAGTGCGTGGACGATGCGGAGCTCATGCCCACGGTGCGCAAGCTTGCGCTTCAACTCGCCACTGGTCCCACCCTGGGGTATGCGCGCACCAAGCAAGCGATCTACGCGGCGGAAGTGCAGGCGCTCGAGCAACAGATCGACCTCGAGCGCGACTTCCAGCGCGAGCTCGGACGCACGGGCGACTACCGCGAGGGGGTCGCCGCCTTCACGCAGAAGCGCGCCCCGCAGTTCCGCGGCCAGTAGCGGAAACGCAACGAATTACCGCAGTCCACAGATGAACGATAAAGCCACCGATCCTCAGGCCATCGCGGAGCGCGTGGGCCAGGGCATGTTCGCGGAGGACGCCGCCTCGCGCGGCCTGGGCATGCAGATCGAAGCCATGGGTCCCGGCTATGCCAGGCTGTCCATGACCGTGCGCGCCGACATGCTGAACGGGTTCAAGATCTGCCACGGAGGCTTCATTACAACCCTCGCGGATTCAGCCTTTGCTTTCGCCTGCAACAGCGCCAATGAGCTGACCGTGGCCGCGGGCATCGTGGTGGATTTTATCGCGCCTGCCAGGCAAGGCGACCGGCTCACTGCCGAGGCGCGTGAAGTCGCGTTCGCGGGCCGGACCGGGATCTATGACGTCGCTGTCACCAACCAGCAAGGTCAGATTGTCGCCGTGCTGCGCGGCCGCTCGCACCGAACCAAGGACAAGCAGGTGGTGCCTTTGTGAGACGAGACGATGCCAGTCCGAACCCCGGCCGCCGCTGACCTGGAACCGATCGAGCGCGCCAGCCGCGATGAGCTGCGCACGCTGCAGCTTGGGCGCCTCAAGTGGAGCGTGCGTCACGCGTATGACAACGTCCCGCACTACCGGCGCAAGTTCGAGCAACACGGTGTGCATCCAGACGATCTCAAGTCTCTGGACGATCTGGCCCGCTTTCCTTTCACCAGCAAGCAGGACCTGCGCGAAAACTACCCCTTCGGACTGTTCGCGGTGCCGCGCGAACAAGTGGTCCGCGTGCACGCCTCGAGCGGCACAACCGGAAAACCGACGGTCGTCGGCTACACACGCAAGGACATCGACAACTGGGCCGACCTGATGGCCCGCTCCATCCGTGCCTCCGGGGGACGAGCCGGGGACATCGTGCACGTGGCGTATGGTTACGGACTGTTCACCGGGGGACTCGGGGCCCACTACGGCGCTGAGCGACTGGGTTGCACGGTGATACCGATGTCGGGCGGCCAGACCGAGAAGCAGGTGCAGCTCATTCAGGACTTCCGCCCCGACATCATCATGGTCACGCCGTCCTACATGCTCGCGCTCATCGACGAGATGGAACGGCAAGGCATGGATCCGGCGCAGTGCTCGCTCAAGGTCGGCATCTTCGGAGCGGAGCCGTGGACCCAGGCGATGCGTGAGACCATCGAAAAGCGCGCCGGCATCGACGCGGTCGACATCTACGGTCTGTCCGAGGTGATGGGCCCGGGTGTCGCCAACGAGTGCATCGAAACCAAGGACGGCCCGGTGGTGTGGGAGGATCACTTCTATCCCGAAATCATCGACGCCGACACAGGCAAGGTGCTGCCCGACGGCTCGGCGGGCGAACTGGTGTTCACCTCGCTCACCAAGGAGGCATTGCCGGTCATCCGCTACCGCACCCGCGACCTGACACGGCTGCTGCCGCCCACCGCACGCTCCATGCGGCGCATCGACAAGATCACCGGGCGCACCGACGACATGCTGATCGTTCGGGGCGTGAACGTTTTCCCGTCGCAGATCGAGGAGCTGATCTGCAAGCTGCCGCCGCTCGCACCGCACTATCTGCTGGTCGTGGACAAGGAAGGACACCTCGACAGCTTGACCGTGCGCGTGGAGCTGACCTCCGAGATGCGCTACGCCGATCGCGACACGGTGGCCGGCGAGCTCCAGCATAACATCAAGAGCTATATCGGCGTGTCGGCGCAGGTGGAGGTGCTGGACCCCTTTGCGATCGAGCGCGTCACCATCGGCAAAGCCAAGCGCGTGATCGACAAGCGGCCCAAGGTCTGACAGGAGAGCCCGTATGTACACCCAGGCCATCGATGTTCCCAACCAGCAGGCAGACGAAGCCAAGCGCGGCCCGGCGCCGCTCGAGAACGCCGCTTACCAGGCAGAGTTCGACGCCAAGCTCGCTCGCGGCGATTTCATCGAGGCCAAGGACTGGATGCCCGAGGCCTACCGCAAGACGCTGGTGCGCCAGATTTCCCAGCACGCGCATTCGGAGATCGTGGGCATGCTGCCAGAGGGCAACTGGATTACGCGAGCGCCCACGCTGAAGCGCAAGGCCATCCTGCTGGCCAAGGTGCAGGACGAAGGCGGTCATGGCCTCTATCTGTACGCAGCGGCGGAGACGCTCGGAGTTTCACGCGACGAGATGATCGAAGCACTGCATGCCGGCAAGGCGAAATATTCCTCGATCTTCAACTACCCCACTCTCACCTGGGCCGACATCGGAGTGATCGGCTGGCTGGTGGACGGCGCGGCGATCATGAACCAGATCCCGCTCACCCGCTGCTCTTACGGCCCTTACGCCCGCGCCATGGTCCGCGTCTGCCGGGAAGAGAGCTTCCACCAGCGCCAGGGCTTCGACCTGCTGCTGACCATGATGCGCGGCAGCGAGGCACAACGGCAGATGGTCCAGGATGCGACCAACCGCTGGTGGTGGCCGGCGCTGATGATGTTCGGACCGCACGACAGCCAGTCCCAGCACGGCGAACAGAGCGCCAGGTGGGGCATCAAGCGCATCTCCAACGACGAGCTGCGCCAGAAGTTCATCGACGCGACCGTGCCGCAGTCGGAGGTGCTGGGCGTCACCCTGCCCGACCCGGACCTGAAGTGGAACGTGGCGCGAGAGCACTACGACCACGGCGAGATCGACTGGAGCGAGTTCTGGAATGTGGTGAATGGCAACGGCCCGTGCAATCGCGATCGCCTGGCCGACCGCGTCCAGGCCTGGGAGGATGGCGCTTGGGTGCGCGAGGCGGCGCTTGCGTACGCACGCAAACACCCCGCGTGAACGCCAAGAGTTCTGGCCTTTTGGAGAGAGCAATGGAACGCAAGGAATGGCCGCTGTGGGAAGTCTTCATCCGCAGCCGCAACGGCCTGGATCACAAGCACTGCGGCAGCGTGCACGCCCCCGACGCGCGCCTGGCGCTGCAAGCAGCCCGCGACGTCTATACCCGCAGGCAGGAAGGCGTGAGCATCTGGGTGGTGCAGGCCGACCACATCGTGGCGTCGGACCCGGACGCCAAGCCGGAGATGTTCGATCCGGCCGAAGACAAGATCTACCGCCATCCGACCTTCTACAAGCTGCCGGATGAAGTGGATCATATGTGAGATCACAGGCGTGAAGAGTGAAGGGTGAAGAGTGAAGGGTAAAAGCCAAATGCGTAAGGCATCTCAGGTCCGCGAGCTTATCTGTATACCCGTTCGTGCTGAGCGTCGCAGCGCCAGCTGCAGAGTCGAAGCATCCGTTCCCGCTGAGCATGTTTCGACTCTGCTGCGCGACGCTCAACACGAACTGTGCTATGGCTGCAGAGTCGAAGCAACCGCGGTTTAGTCACTCTTCACTCTTCACCCTTCACCGGTCTCCAATGTCCACCGCCCACTTCCAATACATCCTCCGCCTCGCCGACAACGCGCTGATTCTTGGCCAGCGCCTGTCCGAGTGGTCGGGCCACGCGCCTGTCCTTGAGGAAGAGCTGGCGATGGCGAATGTCGCGCTGGACCTGATCGGCCAGTCCCGCCTCTTGTTCGCTCACGCCGGGCGGCTCGAGGCGAAGGGACGCGACGAGGACCAGCTCGCTTTCCTGCGTGTCGAGCCCCAGTACCGCAACCTGGTCCTGGTCGAACTGCCCAACGGCGATTTCGGACGCACCGTGCTGCGCAACTTTCTGTACAGCGCGTTCCAGCTTCAGCTCTGGCACGCACTGCTGGCGTCCCGCGACATCGAGCTGGCGGCAATCGCGGAGAAGAGCCTCAAGGAGACGCGCTACCACGTGCAACACAGTGCCGACTGGGTTGTGCGGCTGGGCGACGGTACCGATGAATCGCACGTGCGCGTGCAAGCCGCCCTGCACTACCTGTGGCCGTACACCGCGGAATTCTTCACCGCCGACCCCGTTGACGACGAAGTGGCGGCAGCGGGTCTCGGCGTGGCCTGGTCTACGCTCGAGCCCGGCTGGGAGACAGTCGTGCAGCCGGTGCTGGAAGAAGCCACACTCGCAGCACCGCGCCCGACCGCGTTCCGCTCGCGCGGCAAGCTCGGCGTGCACAGCGAATACATGGGACACCTGTTGACCCAGATGCAGTACCTGCAGCGCGCCTACCCCGGAGCGCAGTGGTAGGCGGCCATGCTGACTGACGCGCAGGCCTGGCAGGTGTTGCAGCAGGTCCCCGATCCCGAGATCCCGGTGATCTCGGTCTGCGACCTCGGTATCGTGCGCGAGGTGCGTGCTACGCCCGATACGGTGACCGTCGTGCTCACGCCCACCTACTCCGGCTGCCCGGCCACGGAAATGATCGAGACGTCCATCCGCGCTGCTCTCCTGAACGCGGGCGCGCAAACGGTAAACCTGGAGATTCGGCTGTCGCCGGCGTGGACTACCGACTGGATCGCTCCCGCTGCGGCCGAGACTCTGCGCGCATCCGGCATCGTCCCGCCGCATCCGACCAACCATGGCGACATTAGCGTGTTGCGCTTCGTCCCTCCCGCAATTGTTTGTCCGCGTTGTGGATCGCAGACGACCGAGCGCGTATCGCAGTTTGGCTCGACCGCCTGCAAGGCGTTGTACCGATGCGTGAGCTGCCGGGAACCGTTCGAATACATCAAGCCGATCTGAGCGACGACTCGATGCGACGCTATGGAAGATATCCCCAGTTGTCCGCTCCTGCCCTCCCCGCCTTTGGCAAAGGATGGGCAGGCGGGGATTTCGGTGTGCCATGACGACCCCGCGATTCCACACCTTGACGGTGGCCGAGGTACGCCGCGAAACACCCGAAGCAGTCAGCCTGCAGTTCGAGGTGCCGCCGGCGCTCGCCAGCGATTACGCCTTTATCCAGGGGCAACACATCACCCTGAAGACCAGCATCGATGGGGAGGAGGTGCGCCGCTCCTACTCCATCTGCGCGGGCGCAGACGACGGGCGGCTGCGCGTGGCGGTCAAGCGTGTACCCGGGGGTACCTTCTCCAGCTGGGCGAACACCCATTTGAAGGCCGGAGATGCAATCGAGGTACTCACGCCCGATGGCCGCTTTCATACCCGGCTCGATCCCGCCAACACCAAACACTATGTCGCCTTCGCCGCCGGTGCCGGCATCACGCCGGTGCTCTCGCTGATCAAGACCACATTGGCGCGCGAACCGAATAGCCGTTTCACCTTGCTATACGGTAACCGGCGCCAGGCCAGCGTCATGTTCCACGAGGAGCTGGAAGACCTCAAAGACCGCCACCTCTCCCGCTTCACGCTCTACAACCTGTTCAGCCGTGAACAGCAGGAAGTGGAACTGTTCAATGGCCGCTTGGATGGCCGCCAAGGTAAAGGTATTCGCCGACACCCTGCTGCCGGTCGGCATCATCGACGAGGCGTTCGTATGCGGCCCAGGTGCCATGATCGACGAGGTCGATGCGGCGCTGCGGTCCTGCGGCCTGCCTGCCGAGCGCATCCACCTCGAACGCTTCGGCGTGCCGGATGGCCGCCCCGGGCATCACGTCGAGCCCGGCGATGCGCCGCATGCGCTGATCACCATCAAACTCGACGGCGTAGAGCGCGAGGTGGAGTTCATGCACGATGATCCCTCCATCCTGGACGCAGCGTTGCGCTCCGGAATCGAGCTGCCGTACTCCTGCAAGGGCGGGATGTGCTGCACCTGCCGCGCCAAGATTCTGTCGGGTCAGGTGCGCATGGACAAGAACTACAGCCTCGAGCGCCGCGACCTGGACGCTGGCTTCGTCCTGACGTGCCAGTCGCATCCGATCACCGATCGCGTTACGGTCAGCTACGACGACCGCTGAGCCGACGCCCCAATGCCGCGCGGAAAAGCCGCCACCTTCGAGCTGCAGCGCGCCACGATCCTGGAGACGGCCGCTCGGTTGTTCGCGGAGAACGGGTTCGCCGGTACCTCCATGGCCGATCTGGCCAAGGCCTGCGGCGTCTCCAAGGCGCTCTTGTACCACTACTACCGGGACAAGGAGCATCTCCTGTTCGACACCGCCGACAGCTATCTGGATACGCTCATTGCCCTGGTCGCGGAGGTGCGCGCGCGCAAGCTGCCTCCGATGGAGCACTTCACCGCCCTGGTCGCGCGCTTCATGCAGGAGTACGAGCACTCCCAGGCGCAGCACATGGTGCTGGTGCAGGACGTCAAGTTTCTCGGCTCAGCGGAGCGCGCGCGCGTCATAGCCAAGGAGCGCGAGGTCGTGGACGCTGTCGCGCAGGCGATCTCGTTGCTCAAACCCCGCTTGCGCAAGAAGACGCTGCGAGTGCCGCTGGCGATGATCCTGTTCGGGATGATCAACTGGACCTTCACCTGGCTGCGGGCGGACGGTCCCCTCAGCTACGAGGACATGTCCAAGGTGGTGACGGAGATTTTTCTGCGCGGTGTCGCCACGCGGACTGAAAAACCTGACCGCTGCCTCAGTCCTCCGGAGCAACGTCCGACAGGTCGCTGAACCCCCGCACCGATCGCATGCAGAACCGACCCTGGGAATGGCGCGAGTGACCGCGCCATTCCCCGCCGTTCCTCTCAGGTCTTGATCAGCTTGAGCGGCGAGTCCGCCAGGTAAGCGCGTAACGCAGGGAGCTGTTCGTTCGTAGAGTCTGCCATCCACGTCCCGGCGGCCAGCTTCGCGGCCTGGTCCAGGTACTGCGCTGACAGCGCCTCGTCACCGACACCCAGGGCCGCCTCCGCCATGGTCGCGAGCAGCCAGTAGCGCTCCTCGCGCGTCTCCTCGGAGTCTTTGAGCGCGTCGAACTTCTCTGTGCAGATCTTCAGCACGTCTTCGCGGGTTCGGCGTGCCAGAACGAAATCGGCGATGGCATCGGCGGGCTCCGAGACGTGCGCGCGCATGTTGAGCAGGAAGGCCCAGTTGATGCCGTTGTAGTAGTCCGCCAGCAGACGGTAGCCTTTCTCGTAGGCAAATACCGCTGCATCGAGCGCCTTGCGGTCCTTGGAGAGCGCGAACATCCGCTTGTGGATGGCACCCCACAACCCCAGGGTCTCGGCGTTGTTAGAGTGCAGCGGATCGAGCTCCGCCAGAATGGTGCGCGCATCTTCCAGCGCCTTGGCTTCGTCCGGGCGCTTGGACTTGTACGTGCATAGGGCCAGCTGCTGTGCCACGAAAGCGTCGTTGGGAGCGATCTTGCGCGCCGACTTGAGCAGAGCGATCGCGGTCGGAAAATCCTTGTCGCGCTTGGCCTCGCGCACGCCTTCCATCAGCGCAGCCAGGCTGGTCTGCTGGGCCGCTGCCACACCGGTGGTCGGAGCTGGCGCACTCGGCGCCGGCGGCGCCGCTCCGCGGGCGGGCGGGGTCAGCGGCAGGAAGGTGTAGACCGGGCTATCGACCCTGTTGTTGCTCATGATCGCCTGGATCGCGTCTTTCAGCTCGGCCCTGAATTTTTCTACCACATCGATGTCTAGCGCTTTGCCATCGTGCCGGTAGGTGCGGATGAGGATGTGATTCACGTCGAAGGGCGACGCGAACTGATCTTCCGCTATCACGATAGTGGTGTACGGCTTGAGCGCGTGCCGAATGCCAAGCTCGTAAACGGCATTCAGATTGGACGCGGACAGATCCGCAATGACGAGGTCGGCATCCAGCAGTTGCTCGTACATCGGGACGTCGATGGTGCCGGAATGCGGGATCTCATCGGCACGGATGCATACGAGGCCGGCGTCTTCGACCGCCTTCTTGATGATGTGCTTGTAAGTCTTATCCAGGTCTAGAACGCGGCTCGTCTTGTAATCGGTTTTTTCGCCGAATCCCATCACCACGAAGCAACACTTCGGCATGCTTCACCTCCCCCAGGCTGGCATTGGAACAGCGGCCAGCATAGCTGCGCTCGCTCTTCCTCACAAGCCCTATTGGCGGCGCGCCGCGTTGTCAGCGCAGGGTCAACACGCAGTGAGCGGATGTGGAGTTCTCTGCCTGAGCAGCTGGCCCTCAGCCTGTCGAAGCGCAGAAAATTTCAGCGACCGCAGCCGTCGAGCTGCGATCGCTGAGCGAACGCTCCGTTACGAACGCGGTGAATTGATCACCGCGCCCGTGTCGTCAACGATTGGACGGTAGCGGAGGATTGAACGGTCCTTGGGGATCGTTGGGATTCACCGTGGCGGTACCCATATACGTGCCGTCCAAATACACGGCGACTTCCACGCCGCCGGGCTTGTGCGGATAGAGATTCTCCTTCTCGAGAACGGTGCCGCCGCTCACGCATTCCATCTCGCACGCAGTCAGACGCTGCCCGGCTCCCGCATGCACAACTTGGTCGATCATCATCGTCAACTCCTTATCTAATGACAGTGTTGGGAGCCGCAGCATGCTTCTCGCACGCGCAGTCGGCCATATGGCAAAGAGCAGACGCCCCTCAGGGCAGTTTCCAGGCTGCGCATTTGGAGCGAAGTTGCCAACCGGGCAACTCGCACCCCAGGGACGCGCGGTCAGACCTGCCCTTTCAGGCGTAAGACCTCGCGTCCAGGCAGGATGGACAAATGAAGGACATGAGAACGGCGGCGCCGCGGGCGAACGGGGAAACCGACCCCGCAGCATGCAGCTTATGACTGGACTTTCCCTGAAGCGCTGCCGAATCGCTCCTGCATCACCGCCTCGAACGACAGCTTGGAATTGGCTACGGCGCCGCCTGAGCGCAGCCGGTAGCTCTCGTGGCGCTGCGCCGCCGCCGGCTCCTTGCCGTCGCGCAACGCCTTCGCGCTGTCCAGCATCAGGCGCCGGAAGCGGACGATCGCGACGTCGGTGGGCGTCAGGTGCTCGCGCGTGCGGTCGACGATCAGTCCCTGGCTGTCCTGCGCCATCGCGTCCTGCTCCGCGATCCCGCGCACACCGGTGAACGAGCGGTGCTTCTGCTCTTCCCGGTCGATCAGATAGTCGTTGGCGCGGTTGCGCAAAGGCACGAAGCCCGGACCGAGCGCGGCCATCTGGCCGTATCCGCCTTGGTCGAACCGGGCGCGCTCCGCGTCGGACAGCGACCGCTCCGGGTGCCATGCGTAGACGTAGATCCAGCACGATTCGTCCGTGATCGGCACCCAGGTGTAGCCGTAGTAGATCTCCCCAGGCATGGCGGAAGGCGTGATCGAATGGGACGGCAGCATGAACTGGGTGATGCGCCAGTACAGGTCCTGCCTGTCCGCCCGGCGCGATCCGCCGACCACGAACCCCACGTCGTGCTCGAGAACCGTGAACTGCGGCAACGGATCGTTGCGCAACCAACGCAGCCGTTGTTCGTCCGCGGCCACATTCGGATTCTCGTTGGACGCAAGCTGCGGCGCCGGCATGTGGAGAAAGGAGAAATGCGCCGTGTCGAGCGCGCCCTCCATCGATTGCGCCCAGTTGCACTGCTGCAGCCGCTTCGTCACGTAGCGGTGCGACGCCGGCAACACGCCGAACTCCAGCTGCGGCACGCCGTCGGGCACGCGCTCGCGCGGCCCAAGATACGCCCACACGAGGTCGCCGAACTCTCGCGTCGGGTAGGCCCGGATGGAGATCTTGCCGTGGTAGCCGGAGCCCGGCGGCACATTCGGCATGTCCACGCACCTGCCGTCGACGTCGTATTTCCACCCGTGATAGATGCAACGGATGCCGCAATCCTCGTTGCGGCCGAAGAAGAGGTTTGCTCCACGGTGTGCACAATGCGGTTCGATCACCCCAACCCTGCCCTGCGTATCGCGGAAGGCGACGAAATCCTCGCCCAGCACCCGGACCCGGATCGGCGGGCTGTCCGGTTGGGCAATCTCGCGCGACAGCGCAACCGGCTGCCAGAAGCGCCGGAAGTACTCGCCCATCGGGCTGCCTGCGCCTGTGCGTGTGAGCAACTCGTTATCGGCGTGAGTGAGCATGACACTCCTCTTCCCGCAGGCTGTTCCTCAGGGCTCGATGAGTTCACCGAACAGCACCCACTGCTTCCCGTCGAATTTCTGCATCTTCATCTGTTTGATCGGGTAGTAGTCGGTCGCGGTGGTGTTGAGCTTGACACCGGGCAGCAGCATCGGCAGCGCCAGGCTTTTCACGCTCGCCGCCTGGCGCATGATGTTGTCCCGCGTGAGATCATCACCGCTTTGCTTCAGCACGTGCACCAGCGTCTGGGCCAATCCATAGGCATAGACGTTGTAGAAATCGCTGGTGTCTCCCTCTGGATAGTATTGCTTCATCCACGCCAGCCACTCGCGATAGCTGGGGTCGCTCTGCCACTGTTTGTCGGTGGGATCCTTCAGAAACGCAGCGGTGAGCAGACCGACCGACTTTTCCAGGCCGGCGGGCTTGAGGACAGTCGCTACCGAGCTGCCGACGTTGGACACCAGATGCAGCGGCCTCCAGCCCAGATCGTAGACCTTGCGAATGGCTTGCGCAGCTGCCTTGGGCGTGCTGAAGTTGAGAAGCGTGTTGGCGCCCGATGCCTGGAGCGTCACGATCTGAGAATCGACCGTGGGGTCGGTAACCTCGAAGGACACTTCCGACAAGATCATGCTGCTGGCTTTCTCGCCAAGGCCCTCATGCAAGCCTTTGAGATAGTCTTTTCCGAGATCGTCGTTTTGATACAACACGCCGATCTTGGCATCGGGGCGCGCTTTCAGGATGTACTTGGCGTATACGCGCGCCTCCGACCTGTAGTTGGGCCGCCAGCCCATGGTCCAGGGGAAGTGCCGTGGATCCCCGAACTCGCTGCCGCCGCTGGCGCAGAACAGCTGCGGCACCTTTTTCACGTTCAGGTATTTTTGGACCGCTGCGTTGGTAGGCGTTCCGAGCACGCTGAAGATCAGCAGCACCTCCTCCTGCTCGACGAGCCTGCGTACCTGTTCCACTGTCCGCGGCGGGCTATAGCCGTCATCGGCGCTGATCAAGGTGACCTTGCGGCCGTTGATGCCGCCCTCGGCGTTGATTTTGGCGAAGTAGGCCGCTTCGGCTTTTCCGACCGTTGCGTAGGACGACGCCGGTCCGCTGTACGGCATGGTCTGGCCGATCTTGATTTCCGTGTCCGTCACGCCGGGGCCATAGTGCTTGTCGGCCGCAGCCAGCGTCACCCCGAAGATCGCGAGAACGGCACCGGCGAAGCCGGCTGTTGTCTGCAACGTTCGCATCAGATTTCTCGCAGCTCAGTATAAACTCTTTCCGCGGCGGCCCAGCCCGTTTGCAGCGAGGCAGCGATATGACGAATTCGGATGGCGTACTCCCGCCACGAACACGGCGGATAACGGTGATCGCGCAGGACCCATCGGTCCGGCGCGGCAGGCGGATCGTGACCGGCCAAGTCGCGATTCCGCAGGAGGATCTGCAGGCGGGACCCTGGGGCCACCGCGTGCAGGTCGTCGACTACGACGCCTCGCTCGATCGCTACCGCGAACCCGAAGCCATCGCCTGCGAACGGACGATCCGTTCAAGGGCAAGGACCCCGACCGGCTGATCGCCGATCCCGAGTTCCACGCCTGGAACTGCTACGCGATCGTGATGTCGACGCTGGCCCGCTTCGAGTTCGCCCTCGGCCGCCGCGTCGACTGGAGCTTCGGCGGCCATCAGATCAAGGTGGTGCCGCATGCCTTCGCCGACGCCAACGCCTTCTACTCGCGACAGGACGAGTCGATCCTCTTCGGCTACTTCCAGGGCACACACCGACACCGTCTTCACCTGTCTCTCGCACGACGTCATCTCGCACGAGACGACGCACGCGCTCCTCGACGGGCTTGCGCGAGCGCTACATGGATCCCTCCTCGCCCGATCAGGCCGCCTTCCACGAGGGCTTCGCCGACGTCGTGGCGCTTGCTCTCGGTCTTCGCGCTGCCGGGCGTGGTCGAGCGCATCGTCGATCTCGGCGAGGACAGAAGGAGAGCCCGAGCCGCCGACGCCGCATTCCCGATCAGCCGGCTGACCGAGGACGCGGCTCTTCGCGGGGCTGCTCGCGCTGGGCGAGCAGATGGGGAGCGAGATCCAGGGCGTGCGCGGCGCGGCGCTGCGACAGCTCGGGCAAGATCCCGCCGTCGCTCGGACTGGTATCGCCGGGATCCGGAGTTCGAGGAGTCGCACCGCCGGGGCGAGATCCTCGTCGCCGCGGTGCTGCACGCCTTCGTCGGCGCCTGGCGTCATCGCCTGGAGGCCCTGGGCGGGAGTCCGCGGCCTCGACGCGCAAGACCCTCGACCGGAGCGCGGTCGTCGAGGAGGGCGCTAGCGCTGGCCGCGACGCTGCTGACGACGGCGATCCGTGCGCTCGACTACGCGCCGACGGTCGACCTCAAGTTCGGCGACTATCTCTCCGCGGTGCTGACCGGCGACCAGCGAGGTGCGTCCCGACGACAGGAAGTACGATCTGCGGCGCCGGCTGCGCGAGGCCTTCGCCGCTACGGCATCCGGCCCGGCCGCGCGCACCGGACCGAGGGCGCCTGGCCGCACGCGCCCGAGGCGCTCCGCTACTGGCGGAGTGCATCTCGATTCGCTCCAGCGTGATCCCGACGAGGTGTTCCGCTTCCTCTGGGACAACCGCGATCGAGAGCGGCTGAACCTCGACGAAGGCGCCTACACGGAGGTTCTGTCGGTCCGGCCGTGTACACGCGTCGATCCCGACGACGGCTTCACGCTGCACGAGACCGTCGCGCAGTACGTGCAGATCCGGCGCCTGCGCGCGGACGAGCTGAAGCTCGTGAAGGTGCGACCAGCCCCGACGGCATGCCCGACGGACACTCGAGGTCACCCTCTACGGCGGCGGCGCGCTCGTCTTCGACGAGTTCGGGCGCCTGAAGTACCACGTCGCGCAAGTCGGTGGGCGGAGACGACCAGTCGGAGCAGCTCGACCGCCGCTGGCATGTCCGGGGCGTTCGAGACGGACCGTCGTCGGGTCCGGCGATTCGCGGCGCTGCACCTGCGCCGCGCCGCCGGCTCGGTCGCGAGCCATGAAGGAGGACTGGTAGCCATGGCGACGCAAGACCCCGCAGAGGATCAGCCTGCGCGTGTATCCGGTCGGCTTCGGCGACTGCTTCCTGCTCGGCTTCCACTACGCGGGCTACGACGATCGCTTCGTGCTGATCGACTTCGGCAGCACCGAGCTCACCAGGAAGCGCATGCCGAAGAGCCGTCGCGTTCCGTCGACTACATGAAGAAGGTGGCCGACGACATCGCCGACGCGTTGCGGCAGGAAGAACGGTAAGGGTGGGCAGCTCCACGCCGTCATCGCGACCCATCGCCACGCCGACCACATCAACGGGTTCGCGACCAAGACGAAGCCCGATGCCCCGCGATGAGTCGGGCGACGTCATCCGATCGCTCAAGCCCCGCTTCGTCGTCCAGCCGTGGACCGAGGATCCCAGACCTCGACCCGAAGGCGCTGGCTCCGGCCGAGGCCGCCGAGCTCGGCGGGCGCGCGGGCTTCGCCGCGCTGCTCGCCGGCATGCAGTCGGCCGCGGCGGGCATCGTCGAGGAGGCCGCGCGGCTCGGATGCGCAAGCGACTGGTGATGCCAGGTGTCGGCGAGGACGAGCGTCGGTGCGCCGACGGAAACCGCCGGCACGGCGCGCGGCGCGGCGGGTCGCGTTCGTGGGCCAGATCCGTTTTCTCGGCGAGGACAACATCCTCGAACCGCTCGGCGGTCGAGAACCTGATCGCGATGGGGAAGGCGAAGGGTGCCAAGCCGCTCTACCTGCACGCCGACGCCAAGGCCAACCTCGACCTGCCCGGCGTGAAGACGCACGTGCTCGGACCGCCGACGCTGAAGCAATCGGACGCCATCCGCAAGATGCGCAGCGTCGACGACGTCGAGTTCTGGATGCTCCTTGGGCGCCACGGGCACAAGGTTCACGGCCTCCGGCGGCAGCGCCGTTCCCGGGGCGGGACTGCGATCGACGGCGCGCGCATTCCCGGACCACGCGCGCTGGCTGCGCGACCATGTTCGCTCGGCCCGGGCCGAGACGCTGCTCGGGATCGTGCGCACCCTCGACAAGCAGATGAACAACACCAGCCTGATCCTCGTCTTCGAGGTGGGCGGGGCGCGCGCTCCTCTTCCCGGGCGATGCGCAGATCGAGAACTGGCAGTACGCGCTCGCAAACCCGGAATACCGCAAGCTCCTGGCTGGAACGACGCTCTACAAGGTCGGCCACCACGGCAGCCGCAACGCGACCCCGAAGGCGGGGCTCTGGGATCGCTTCGCCAAGCGTTCTGTCGAAGAAGGACGCCGCCGGCCGCATGTGGTCGGTCGTCTCGACGATGGCGGGCAAGCACGGGACGACCGAGGCGACCAAGGTGCCCCGCAAGACGCTGGTGGACGCGCTCAAGCACGACACCAACTTCCGCACGACGCAGGATTTCGAGCGCGCCGAGCCGGACTGGCGCGACTTCGACATCGATCCGAAGACCGGCCGCGTAACCGAGGTCGAGAAGCCCAAGGCGGCGCGAGCGCAGCGGCCACGCAAGTCGCGGGGATGACCGCGCGAGCAGCCTGGGGCAACAGCTTGTACCCGCACCAATCTCTAATCGGCGTTAGCGCTCGCGATCGTCGTCGTCGGTGGCGTCTGCGTGCGTTGTCCAGGCTGGATCACGGCCCAAGACGTGTCGCGCCACAGCCGCGACCAGACGGTTCAACTGCGCCGCATCGTTCGCCGTCCCGAACACGTAGCGATCGGGGCGAACCACGACGGCGGCACAGCCGTGTTGTGACATCCACGTCGTCGAAGAGGCCATCGGTCTCCGCCAGATACTGAACATCGTTCCCGGCATCGCCGTCGAGCTGGTGCGTCTGGTCCGCTGGTCCGATAACGATCCGCTCTCCGCCCAGGCGGCGCCACAGCTCGCGCGATTCGGGCGTGAGCCATGTTTGCGGCACCGCCGTGGCCGTCGCGATGAGGAAGCGAAACTGGAGCAGATCGTCGAGAAGGACCGCGTCGCCCATCGCGTCCTGGCGGTGAGGCGCTGGATCTTCGGCTGCACGAACAAGGTGCCCGCCCCGCGTGCTCCTGGCTCGCGGTCGATGACCCCGGTCGTGAGATTGGGGATAAAGCGCTGGCGGATCGTTTCGGCCTCGCCGCGCTCGAGCTGGCCGCGCAGCGTCTCGTCGCGGATCCGCGCCGCTGCGGGGTCGAGCTCGCCGATGATCAGACCGAATTCCTTGGCGGTTGCCACCAGGGTGCGAACATGCGGCTTGCGCTCCTGCTCATAGCTGTCGAGCAGCGCGTCCGGCGCGCCCTCCTGGAACACCATCGCCAGCTTCCAGGCGAGGTTGCCCGCGTCTCGAATGCCGGCGCACATGCCCTGACCGAGAAACGGCGGCGTCTGATGGCATGCATCGCCCAGCAGGAAGACGCGGCCGTGCCGCCAGCGCTCCGCGAGAAGCGCATGAAAGCGATAGACGGCAGAGCGCCAGATCTCGACGCATGAAAGATCGACGAAGCGGGCGATCTGCTGGACCACGTTCTCGTGCCGGCCGAATTCCTCCGGGCTGCTCTCCGGGGAGCAGCTTGATCTCCCAGCGGCGCAGATTGCCGGGCCCGTGGACGAAGGTCGCCGGCCGCGACGGCCAGCAATACTGGATGCTTCGCGGCGGCAGATCCGCGGGACGGCGGAGCCGCGCATCGACGACCATCCACCACTCGTCGAACCCCAGATCCTCCAGCGCGATGTCGAGACGCTTGCGCACGAAGCTGTTGGCGCCATCGCAGCCGAGCAGAGTGCGCGCCGCGCAGAACACGCTCCTTTCCTTGCGTGACATCGCGAACGGTGAGCGTCACGCCCTGCCCGTCTTGCGTGAAGGCGACAGCGCGGTGGCCGAGGAACACGTCGACCGCCGCGCACCCGGCGACACCGTCACGCAGCAGCCTCTCGACCTCCGGCTGCACGAACACGCTGGTGGGTGGCCAGGCGAGAGGATAAGGCGGTGGCAGAGACTCGAACTTCTTGATCACGCGTCCGTCGATACCGAGATAGTGGGTCCCGGGATGAGGGGCCGTGAACTCCGCGATGCGGTCCGCCAGCCCGCAAGCCTGGAAGATCCGCATGGCCTCGTGGTCGAACGTGATCGCGCGCGGCTTGTCGTAGATCTCGAAGTCGGCCTCGACCACGCCGATCCGCAGCCCGCGCCTCGCCAGCAGGTTGGCCATCGTGGCGCCCACCGGCCCGAAGCCGACGATGAGGGCATCGTAGGTCATCTCGCGTCGTGTCAGAATCAGAGCAAGAACGGGATCATATCCCACCGGCGAGGCGCGGCAGTTTTCAGATCCACGTCGGCTGTTGCGGCGCGCAGCACAGGAGGTATGATCAGCCCTTCCGTGGGCGATCGGAGCCCATGAAGCACATCCGGAGCGCGGGATCGCCTCATCGGGGCTTAGCCTGGCCATGCCGACTGGACCTTTCGTCGGCCTTGCAGGACGCATGAGCCTGCCCGACTATCGGCCGTTCGTTCCAGCTCCGGGGCAATCGCGGATCGCCGGATCCACGCCGCGCGCACATACGCACGCCCGACTGCAAAGCCAGCGCGCCCAGGAACTGTTCGGCGGCTGGGCGGAACTGGCGAAGGCGCCGTTCACCGGCATCACGACCGATGGCCACGTCATGCCGGGCCTGTTTTCGCTGCAGCCCAGCGACGCGCCGACCGCCGCGATGATCGCGGCCGTGACCGCCCTGCTCGGATCCGTGTCGCCGGCGCAGCGGGCCGCGATGAGCTTTCCCGTCGACTCCGACCAGTGGCGCCGCTGGCAGAACACCGAGCTGTATGTCGAAGACTACGGACTGCGCCTCGATGAAGTGCCGGATTCCGTGCGCGAGGCTGTGATGGAGGTGTTGCGCGCAAGCCTGAGCTCCAAGGGCTATGAGACGTCGCGCGCCGTGATGCGGCTGAACCGCTTTCTTGGCGATCTCGTCGGCTGCCCTTCCGTGCTGGGCGAATGGAGCTATACGTTCTGCCTGTTCGGCACGCCCGCGGCGACGGAGCCCTGGGGCTGGCAGCTGTTTGGGCACCATCTCACCCTGACCTGCTTCGTGCTCGGCCGGCAAATGGTGCTGACTCCGGCCTTCCTGGGGGCGGAACCGGTTTACGCGGATGTTGGACCGTTCGCAGGCATCCGCCTGTTCGAGGACGAGGAGCGCGCCGGGCTCGCGCTCATGCGCTCGCTGTCACCGGCGCAACAGCGGCAGGCCATCGTCGCTCATTCGATGGTCGGCGGAGATCTGCCAGCGGGCCGCCGGCATTTCGCGGACAACCTTCACTTAGGGGGCGCCCATCAGGACAACCGCATCATTCCCTACGAAGGTCTCCAGGGCTCAGCGCTTTCCGCCCCGCAGCGCCGCCAGCTGCTCGATCTGATCGCGCTCTATGTTGCACCGCTGCCGCCCGGTCCGCACATGGCACGGATGGAGGAGATCGAGCGGCATTTCGGCGACACGCATTTCTGCTGGATCGGTGGCCACGACGAGACCAGTGCGTTCTACTATCGGATCCAGAGCCCGGTGGTGCTGGTCGAGTTCGACCACCACGCCGGCGTGTTCCTGACCAATGCGGAGCCGGCGAAGTTCCACGTGCATACCATCGTCAGGACGCCGAACGGCAACGACTATGGGATCGACCTGCTGCGGTTGCACTACGCGCAGGCGCATCATCACCGGTAGCTCTAGTTTCCGATCACCCCGCCAAACCGGACCCAGCGCTTCCCGTCGAAGCGCATGAGCTGCATCTGCTCTATCGGGAAGTAGTCGGTGGGACTGGTATTGATCCTGATGCCGGGCAGCAGCATCGGCAGCTCCAGATTCTCGATGCTGGTCGCCTGCTTCATCACATTTTCGCGCGTGAGATCGTTGCCGCAGCGCTTGAGGACATAGGCCATGGTCTGCGCAGAGGTATATCCGTAGACATTCAGCATATCGGTGGGGTTGCCATCGGGGTAGTATTTCTGCATGAAGGCAAACCACTCCTTCATCTCCGGTGCATCCGCCCACTGCGGGTCGCTCGGGTCCTTGAAGTAGGCGACCGAGATGACCCCGATCGATTTCTCGAGACCGGCGGCGGTGAGCACCGATGCCACCGAAGAAGACACCGAAGGGATGAACTGCAGCGGCTTCCAGCCGATGTCATAGGTTTTGCGGATCGCCTGCGCGGCGAACCTGGGCGTGGTGACGTTGAAGAACGTGTCGGCGCCCGAGGCTTTCAGGCTGAGAATCTGCTGATCCACCGTGGGGTCGCTCACGTCGTAGCTCTGTTCCGCGACGATCATCTTGGCGGCCTGGTTGCCCAGGCCCTCCTTCAAACCGTTCAGATAGTCCCTGCCGGCGTCATCGTTCTGATACAGGATGCCGATCTTCGCGTTGGGATACTCCTTGAGCAGATACTTCGCCAGCACTCTGGCCTGATGCAGCCATGGCAGGTCGAACGCCGTCGTCCAGGGATAATTCTTTGGATCGCCCCATTTGGAGGCGCCGGCGGCGATGAACAGGTGCGGCACTTTCTTGGCGTTCACGTATTTGTGGATCGCCGTATTCGTCGGCGTGCCGTTGGTGGAAAAAAGCAGCAGCACTTCTTCCTGCTCGACCAGCTTGCGCACTTGCTCCACCGTTCGAGCCGGGTTGTAGCCGTCGTCCAGACTGATCAGCTTGACCTTGCGGCCGTTGATGCCGCCCTCGGCGTTGATCTTGTCGAAGTAGGCGAGCTGCGTCTTCCCCATGGTTCCCAGCGCGGACACGGGGCCGCTGTACGGATGGGTCTGGCCGATCTTGATTTCGGTGTCGGTCACACCAGGGCCGTATTTCTTCTCGGCGAGGGCCACACCTGACCCCGCGAGAAAAACAACGGTCAGTACAACGATGGAGCGCAGCGTTGAAAGCATCATGTCCTCCCCTTGCTCGCCCCGCAGGGCGCAGTCACTCGCCGATAATCCCGCCCACCGCTACCCAGCGCTGGCTGTCGTAGCGCACGACCTGGAACTGATCGATCGGCGCTCGACGAGCAGGGCTGGTGTTCATCTTCACCCCGGGCAGCAGCAAGGGGAGCTCCAGGTCTTTGATGCTGAGCGCCTGCCGCATGAGGTTCTCGCGCGTGAGATCGTCGCCGCATTGCTTGAGAACGTGGACCATCAACTGAGCGGCGGTGTAGGCATACGCGTTGTCGAAGTCGGTGGTGTCGCCATTGGGACGGTACTGCTTCATAAACGTCCGGTATTCACGCATCCCCGGATCGTTGTCCCATGCCGGGTCGCTCGGATCCTTGATGAACTTGATCGCCATCACCCCAGCCGCAATGTCTGGCCCGACCGGCTTCATGACTGACGCGACGTTGGACGACGGGGCTGCCACGAAGCGCAGCGGCCGCCATCCGATCGCCCACGCCTTCTTCAGGGCTTGCGCCGAAAAACGCGGCGCCGCGAAGAGCATGAGCGTGTCCGCACCGGCACCCTGCAGGCTCACGATCTGTGAGTCGACGGTAGGATCGGTGATCTCGTAACTCGCCTCGGCGACGATCATTCTGCCCGCGCTGGAGCCGAGGCCTTGCTTGAGTCCCTTGAGCATGTCCCGTCCGAGATCGTCGTTCTGATACAGCACACCGATCCGCGCCTGGGGCGCGCTGCCCAGAATGTAGCGCGCGAATGCTCTGGCTTCGCTCGTCACCGCTGGAACAATCGATGTGGTCCAGGGCGCCACCACGGGATCGCGGAACTTCTCGGCGCCGGAGACAATGAACAGATCCGGCACCTTCTGCGCATTCACGTACCTGTAGGTCGCCGAGTTGGTAGGCGTGCCGAGGCTGTGATAGATGGCAAGCACCTGTTCTTCCTCGATCAGCTTGCGCGTCTGCTCGACTGCTCTGGGCGGGCTGTAGCCGTCGTCGAGGCTGATCAGCCTGACCTTGCGGCCTGTTGATCCCGCCCAGCTCGTTGATCATCGCGAAGTAAGCAAGGTCAGTCTGACCCTGCACGCCCAGGCTGGACGCCGGGCCGCTGTAAGGCATCGTCTGGCCCAGCTTGATTTCGGTATCGGTCACCCCCGGGCCGTAGCTCTTCTGCGCACAGACGGCAGCGGGCGCCAGCAGGAGACCGAGCAACGCGATCAGGAACTGCCGCCGCTTCGAGGTCGCAAAATCGGTCATGTTCGCCTCCGTCGACCGCAAGCCTATTGACGGGGCGGTGGGTTGTCAAACGCCGTTGGGTACATTTTGGTACATACTGAGCCCCTGCATAGACCGGAGGGAGATCGAATGACACTCTGTCCTGTTGCACTTGCCGTGGGGTGCAGGAAATGCCCCGTGTTTGCGTTCTGTCCTGCCAAGGGAATCATCGGCGACTACAAGGAGGAAAAGAAGGACGCCAGCGCAGCGGACAAGAACGCGCCCGCCGCGGACCCCAAGAAGAACAATTAGCGGGCAACGCGCATAGCGGCTTCCAATACCCCGTTCCGTGCTCGCGCTGATCCTTCGACTCTGGACGCTACGCGTTCCTACGCTCAGGACGAACGGGTTAGTGGCGTGCGCCACGGAGTCGAAGCGTTGCCAGCACTTCGACTCTGCGGCGCTGGTAGCGTTCGTCTTGAGCGTGTTTCGACTCTGCTGCGCGACGCTCAACACGAACGGGGCGGAGTCGAAACATGCTCAGCCCGAACTGGGTCTTGCATGGCCCTCTCAGAGCCGCTCGTCAGACGCCGTCCTCGGCAGGATACAGCGCGACCTCGAGCCAGTAGCTCTCGCGCTCCATCGACAGAAAGCTCGTGGCGGGATGAGCTTCCGGCGGCAGGCTTTGCTCGATTGCCCCCCAGTCGTCCATGTCCCAGGGCGCAGGACACGCACACTCGTACAGCGCCAGGTACGTCTGTTCGCCCGCTGCGCCGCGATAGATCTTGCGCTCCTCGGTGGCGATGCTGGAAACGTGCGAGTCGAGCGCATACAGGCGCGCCCGGTACACTCCAGCCGCCTGTGATGCCGCCGCTACCCAGGTCGCGACGTGCATTTCCGCCGCGGACGCTGGGGACTCGTCGTGTAGATTGAACCGGTACAACGCCATATACGGCACCTCGAAACCGGGCGCAGGGCCGTGCTCCGCGAGCTTTCGGTAGGCGCTGCGCAGAGGCCGGCGGAAATGCTGCAGGGATTCCTGGGTCCAGGGCGTCGGGCGGTTCAACGCGGCGAGATAGGCCTCGCTGCCCAACACCTCCGGCCCTTGGGTCTCGTAGAACATGAAGAACATGCGCGCGTCGCCCAGACCACGGTAGCGTCGCCCGGCCAGAAAGCCCGGGATAGAGAGCCGCTCCCGCATGTGTTCGCAGTTGTGCCACTGTTGAAAGCGCAGCACGTAGTCCTGGTCGATGTCGGCCCAGAACGCCAGCAGGCCCTCGCTGTGCACGGAAGCGGGGCCGCGCGCGACCATCAGAATGAACCGTCCCTTACTTCGTAGCGCGTGGGCTTATCGTAGACCGGCTGGTTGCGCAGAACCCAATCGGCCACCCAGTCGATCATCCGGGCGAGCGGCACGACCGGGTAGCCGAACAGCCGCTGGGCCTGGAAGGTGTTGTTGACCCACGCCGATGCCTGTTCCACTCCTCGGTAGGCCGGCTTTTGCCCGAAGCGGCGGCCGAACTCCTCGGCCACCGCGCGCACGCTGGCGAGCTCGGGCCCGCCCACGTTGAGGGGACTGGTCGGAGTGGTGCAGTGGAGCAGCGCGCGCAGGATCTGGGCGTTGGCGTCGCCTTGCCAGATGACGTTGGCGTGCCCGGTCTCGATCGGGATGGGCTCTCCCTGCTTCACCCACTGCGCAATGTCGAGCAGAACGCCGTAACGCATGTCGATGGCGTAGTTGAGGCGGATCAGGCGGCCCGGCGTGCCCCAGCGTTGGGAGCCGTATTCGAACGCGCGCTCGCGGCCGACGCAGGAATTGGCGTAGTCGCCCACCGGCTGCGCCGCTACGGTTTCGTCCCAGCCCTGATGCAGCACCGGTCCGAACGGGTACACGCACAACGTGGAGAACGCCACGATGCGCGACGCGCGGAACTGCTCGGCCACGAGCGCCGGCACATAGGTGTTCATGGCCCAGGCGAAGGGCCGATCGGCGTCGGTGCCGAACTTCTTCCCGGCCATGTACACGACGTTGGGAAGCTGCGGAAGCCTCCCCACCGCCGCGCGGTCCATCAGGTCGCACGTGAGCGTCTCTATGCCCCAGGACTCGAGCCGCTGTTTCAGCTGCGGAGAGGAAAAGCGCGCTACGCCGACCACGCGTTTGCTCGGCGCGGCGCGCTTGGCCATGCGCGCGATGGTAGGACCGATCTTGCCCGCCACGCCAAGGACGATGATGTCGCCTTCGAGCCGGGCCAGATCGTCCACCAGCGCCCGCGTGGGGCGCGACAGCAACTCCTCCAGTGCGCTTTCGTCTTCAATGCGCTGGGGCAATCCTTCGAAGGTCAGCGTGTCGGCGCCACTCGCCATGCCTCGCTCACAGCTCTCCGCGGGACATCTGTCCGGGAACAGCTAGCACCAGGGAACCGCCAACGACCGTGGCGATCGCCATCCCACCGCTTCGCTTCAGGAACTCCCGACGACTGACTTCTGCGGCTTTCATTCCTCCCCTCCTCTGCATCGAGTGATGTGGCCGGCGGCCAGCTGGCCGCCGCGTGAAAATCGGGCAGCAACGATTGTTTTTTCTAACCTACACCCTTTGCAAAACGCTCGCAAGAAACCCACCTTTTCCATGCCAAGCTCGGGTGGCCTTCCCGATTTTGCGGCTCCCGAAGCAATGGTGTTATGCTTCACAGCGCTTCGCGCGACTACGTGGAGCGTGACGAGTAAAGCCGATGCGAGCTCTTGAACGCCGCCGGTCGATACTTCCACAGTCCTCCCGCCCAACAGGAGTCGAGCATGCCCAGACACCGCAGCTATTCTCCGCATGGCGTCATCCCCGCGGTACTGCTTCCGTTCCATGACGATCTGACCATCGACGAGCGCTCCTATCGCGCGCATCTGCGCGACGTAGCGGCAGTCGAAGGGCTCTCCGCCATCACGGTCAATGCGCACGCATCGGAAGTGGCTTCTTGCAGCTTCGAGGAGCAGCGGCGCGTGCTCGAGATCGCGCAGGACGAGATCGGCGCCAGCATCCCGCTGATCAACGGCATCTATGCGGAAGGCAGCCAGGAAGCCGCGCGCCTGGCCAAGATGGCGCACGACGGCGGCGCGTCCTCGCTGCTGGTATTTCCTCCTGGCGTGTTCACCTTCGGGCAGCGGCCCGAGATGGCGATCGAGCACTTCAAGCGCATCGCGGAGGTGACGGACTTGCCGTTGATCGCGTTTCAGTACCCGGTGAGCGGTGGCCAGGGCTATCCGTTGTCCACGCTGCTCGCGATCATCGAGGCGGTGCCCAGCGTTCGCGCCATCAAGGACTGGTGCGCCAACCCCCAGTTGCACGAACGGCAACTGCGCGCGCTGCGGGCGCTGAAGCCGCCGGTCGCGGTGCTCACCACGCACAGCGCGTGGTTGATGAGCTCGCTGGTGCTCGGCTGCGACGGCCTGCTCTCGGGCAGCGGATCGGTCATCGCGGATCTGCAGGCGCGCCTGTTCCGCGCCGTGCAGTCCAACGATCTGGCCGCGGCGCGCGAGATACACGAACGCATCTGGCCCACGGTAGAGGTGTTCTACAGCGAGCCGTGGGTGGACATGCATAACCGCATGAAGGAAGCCTTGGTGCTCCTCGGAAAACTTCCGCGCGCCGTGGTGCGTCCGCCGCTGATGAAGATCCCGCCGGCAGAAATCGAACGCATCCGCAAGGCGTTGGTTGCCGCAGGCCTGCTGGCGCAGGATCCGCGGGCAAGACGGACTGCGTAGTCCAGGCGCGGGCGCTTAGAATGGCGCACTAACACCAAGACAAAATTCGGAGATCGGGGGAGAGCGTCATGGAAGTGCAATGCAAGCTAGCGGCCGCTGCTCTGGCGGCGTCGATCCTGAGCATTGGCGCCCTGCCCGTCCATGCCGACATCAATGTCGGCGTCACGTTGTCCACCACCGGCCCGGCCGCCTCGCTCGGCATACCGGAGAAGAACACCCTGGCCCTGATGCCCACCAGCATCGCTGGGCAGAAGATCAACTACATCGTGCTCGATGACGCCTCCGACACCACGACTGCGGTCAAGAACGTGCGCAAGCTCATCACGGAGGACCACGTCGACGTGATCATCGGATCGACCATCACACCCAACTCCCTGGCCATCGTCGACGTCGCGGCCGAAGCGCAGACGCCCATGATCTCGCTGGCCGCCTCGGCGCGCATCATCGAGCCGATGGACGACAAGCGCCGGTGGGTGTTCAAGACCCCGCAGAACGACGTGCAGATGGCGGCCGCAATCATCGACCACATGGTCAAGAACAAGGTGAAGAGCGTCGCGTTCATCGGCTTCGCCGACGCTTACGGCGAGGGTTGGTGGAACGTTTTCAGCAAGGACGCCGAGGCCGCCGGCATCAAGATCGTCGCCAACGAGCGCTACAACCGGACCGACACCTTCGTGACCGGGCAAGTGCTCAAGATGATCGCGGCCAAACCGGACGTGATGTTCATCGTCGGCTCCGGAACGCCGGCCGCGCTGCCGCAGAAGACGCTGCGGGAAAAAGGCTACCAGGGCGTGGTCTACCAGAGCCACGGTGTGGCCAACGCGGACTTTCTGCGCGTGGGCGGCAAAGACGTCGATGGCACGCTGCTGCCAGCCGGGCCGATCCTGGTTGCGGACGCGCTGCCGGCCTCCCATCCATCCAAGAAAGCGGGCCTCGAATACACGGCCGCGTACGAGGGTGCCTACGGCAAGGGCAGTGTGTCGACCTTCGGCGCGCACGCGTGGGACGCCGGCATCCTGCTGCAGAACGCCGTGCCGATAGCGCTGAAGAAAGCCAAGCCCGGAACCGCTGAGTTCCGCGCCGCATTGCGCGACGCGCTCGAAGGGTTGAAAAACGTGGCCGGAGCGCATGGCGTTTTCAATATGACCCCGCAGGACCATTTGGGCTTCGACCGGCGGGCAGCGGTGATGGTGCAAATCCGCAACGGCGCGTGGGTGCTGCTGCCCTGACCATCGGCTCTCTGCGTGCCCCGGATGTCGCCAGCGCTCAGCTGATCCGATGAAACTCGCGAAGGTGAGCCTGCCCCTGGTCGTGCACATCAACGGCCAGCTGTTCGGGCGGCCGAACGCCGGTATGGCTATGACGTTCGATTTTCCGACTCTGATTGCCCATGCCGCGCGCACACGCGAGCTCGAAGCCGGCACCATAGTCGGCTCCGGCACGATCTCCAACGTGGACCGCAGCGCCGGCTCCGCCTGCCTGGCGGAGAAGCGCATGCTGGAAATCCTGGAGACCGGCAAGCCGATGACGCCCTTTCTGCGCTTTGGCGATCGCGTGCGCATCGAGATGCTCGACGCCGGCGGACACTCCATCTTCGGCGCGATCGAGCAGGAAGTGGTGCGGTTTACGCCACAGGCGTAAAGGCGCTTTTCAAACCCCAGTGACTCCCGAGATCGCCGTCCTCCTCGCGCAGGACGCGCTGACCAACGGCGCCATCTATGCTTTGATGGCGCTCGCCCTGGTTCTGGTGTTCACCGTCACACGCATCATCTTCATCCCGCAAGGCGAGTTTCTGGCCTTTGGGGCGTTGACGCTGGCCAGCCTGCAACTCGGCAAGACGCCAGGAATCGTCTGGCTGCTGCTCGGTCTGGGCGTGCTGGCGTTCCTGTTCGATGCCGCCGATGCGCTGCGCGCAGGACGTCCGCGACGCCTTCTGCGCTCGGCCTCGTGGAACCTGCTGATGCCTGCCGCCGTGGTCGCATTGGCGGTATGGCTGGCACCGCGCCACACTCCGCTTGCCGTGCAGCTTGTGCTGACCGGCCTGCTCGTGGTGCCCATGGGTCCCATGCTGTATCGCGTGGCCTATCAGCCGATGGCGGAAGCGCCAGTCCTCGTGCTGCTCATCGTATCGGTGGCAGTGCACCTGGCCCTGTCCGGGCTGGGCTTGTATTTCTTCGGGGCCGAGGGGTCGCGCACGCCCGCGTTCAGCGAAGGTGCGCTGGATCTGGGCGGCCTGCGCGTCAGCGGGCAAAGCCTCTGGGTGTATGCCTGCAGCGTGGCGCTCATGGGCAGCCTGTACGTTTTCTTTGGCCGCACGCTATACGGCAAAGCGCTGCGCGCCACCGCCAGCAACCGCATCGGCGCGCGGCTGTCCGGCATCAGTACGACGTTTGCCGGCAAGGCGTCTTTTCTGCTGGCCGCGCTGATCGGCGTGTTCTCCGGCGTTCTCATCGGGCCGCTCACGACCATCTACTATGACACCGGGTTCCTGGTGGGACTGAAGGGCTTCGTGGGCGCGATCATCGGCGGGCTGGTGGGCTATCCTCTGGCTGCCGCCGGTGCACTGCTGGTGGGTGCGCTCGAGTCGTACGCTTCGTTCTACGAGAGCGCGTACAAAGAAGTAATCGTCTTCACGCTCATCATTCCGGTGCTGCTGTGGCGCTCGCTCGCCTCTCCGCATGGAGACGAGGAATGAGATTGCGCGCCATCCAGGCAGGTCTGCTCGCTGTGCTGGCGCTGGCGCCGCTGTTTGCGCCCGAGTACTGGATCACGCTGCTCGCGTACATCGGGTTGGCGAGCCTGGTGGTGCTTGGACTTTGCCTGCTGACCGGCATCGCGGGACAAGTGTCCTTCGGCCAGGCGGCGTTCGTCGGCCTGGGCGCGTATGCCAGCGCCTGGCTTTGCACCGCCCACGCCGCGTCGCCCTGGATCGGACTGCTGGCCGGTCTCGCCATCACCGCGCTGTTCGCCCTTGTGCTCGGCGCAGTCACGTTGCGGTTGTCGGGTCACTTTCTCCCCCTGTGCACCATCGCCTGGGGCATCAGCCTCTACTACTGCTTCGGCAACTTCGCGTTTCTGGGCGGCTATACCGGGCTGGCCGGCATCCCCGCGCTAAACTTCTTCGGTCACGAGTTGAAAGGCACGCGCGCCTACGTCTATCTGATCTGGGCCTGCACCCTGGGTGCGCTGGCTCTGATCGAGCTGCTGCTCCATTCGCGCATCGGCCGGGCGATCCGCGCGCTAAGGGGTGGCGCGGTGATGATGGAAAGCTTCGGCGCCAATACCATGCTGCTGAAGCTGCAGACCTTTGTCTTCGCCGCCCTGCTTGCAGCGCTGTCCGGCTGGCTCTACGTGCACTACCAGCGCTTCGTCAATCCCACCCCTTTCAGCCTGCACGTTGGGATCGAGTATCTTTTCATGGCGGTGGTGGGTGGGGCGGGCTACGTCTGGGGTGGTGTCCTCGGCGCCGCGCTGATCACGCTCTTGCAGCAGGCCCTGCAGTCGGTGCTGCCCAAGCTGCTTGGGGCCAGCGGCGACTTCGAGATCATCGTATTCGGCGTCCTCCTGGTCTTCATGCTGCAACGGGCGCGCTCCGGCATCTGGGCCGGAATCGCACCCTGGCTCGAGCGGCTGGCGCCCCCGCCGAAAACACCACAAGCGGAGGCCCTTCCGGCACGCGCAAAGCCGCGCCCTGGAGAGGCCCTGCTGCAGGTGGCGGGCGCGAGCAAATCCTTTGGCGGGCTGGTCGCGGTCAACGATGTGAGCTTCGAGCTGAGCGCAGGCGAGATCCTCGGTCTGATCGGACCCAACGGAGCGGGCAAGAGCACCATCTTCAACGTCATCACGGGATTGCTGCCGCCCAGTGGCGGAGAGATCCGTTTCCGCGAGCAGCCGATCACCGGTATGCCTGCGCTGCGCATCGCGCGGCTGGGCATCGGGCGCACGTTCCAGCATGTGAAGCTGCTGCCGGAGATGAGCGTGCTGGACAACGTCGCCATCGGCGCCCATCTGCGCGGGGATGCCGGCTTTCTGCGTTGTCTGCTGCACCTGGAGCGACAGGAGGAGCGGCGCATCCGCGCCGAGGCAGCGCGGCAACTCGAGCGCGTCGGGCTGAGAGAGGAGATGTCTCTGCCCGCAGGCAGCCTGCCGCTGGGCAAGCAACGCATCGTTGAGGTCGCCCGCGCCCTCGCCGCCGACCCGGTGCTGTTGCTGCTGGACGAGCCCGCGGCCGGCCTGCGCTATCTGGAGAAGCAGGCGCTGGCCGGCCTGCTGCGCCAATTGCGCAGCGACGGTGTGAGCGTGCTCCTGGTCGAGCACGACATGGACTTCGTGATGGGCGTGGTGAATCGCCTGGTGGTGCTCGACTTCGGCATCAAGCTGGCCGAAGGGCTGCCGCGGGACATTCAGAGCAATCCGCGCGTGCTCGAAGCCTACCTGGGAGGCGTGGCGTGAGCGGCGCAGCGCTGCTTTCCACGACCGCTGTCAGCGTGTTCTACGGGCGCGTCGAAGCGGTACACGGCGTATCTCTGCGCGTCGGTGCAGGCCAGATCGTGACCGTCATCGGCGCCAACGGCGCTGGCAAGACGACGCTGCTCTCGGCCCTCATGGGGCTGCTCCCCGCTCGCGGCGACGTGACCTACCTCGGTCAGCACCTCGAGGACGAGGCGCCCGAAAGCCGGGTGGCCCGCGGACTCGCCCTGGTCCCCGAGCGGCGGGAGTTGTTCGGCGACATGAGTGTGGCGGACAACCTGCTGCTGGGCGCATTCCATCGCCGCCGCGATCCTGAGGTGGCTATCGACCTGGAGGCCGTGTACGGGCGCTTTCCGAAGCTGCGAGACCGCCACGCGCAACTCGCCGCCACACTCTCCGGCGGAGAGCGCCAGATGCTGGCGCTGGGCCGGGCGCTGATGTCGAAGCCCCGGCTGCTGATGCTGGACGAGCCCAGCCTGGGACTGGCGCCGCTGATCGTGCGCGACATCTTCCATATCATCCGCGACCTGAAGCAAGCCGGCGTCTCGATCCTGCTCATCGAACAGAACGCGCGCGCCGCATTGGAGGTGGCCGACTATGCCTATGTGCTGGAGACGGGAAGCGTAGCGATGGAGGGTCCGGCGGAGGAACTGGCGCGAGACAATCGGGTGGCGGAGACTTATCTCGGTCTTGCGGCAAAGGATCGGGGCGGCGGTTTATCGGCCGGCTGAAGGCGTAGAAGTCAAGCGCGCTTGCACCCGAACGCAGGGGGTCAGCGGACGTACGAGGGTCAAGCGGACGTACGAGGGTCAGGCCTATACTTTCTACTCTGTTGCCTGGCTGCTCAGCCGGCGCAAGCATTCTGCTGGACTGACGATCGGGATGTCTTGGAAGCGGCCGAGCCTTTGCAGATCGGCATCTCCGGACACGATCACGTCTGCTTGCGCAGCGATCGCGCAGGCCAAGACTTCATCATCATCGGGGTCGGCCAAGACGGTTGGGGCGATCGGCTCGGCGCTCACCACGTCGACCAAGCCGCGGTACTGCTCGATCAGCTGCGCCACGGTGCGTTGTGCCTGCTGCAGACGCGGCGCGAACTTCGCTCGGCCCAGCACATCGGCGAGTTCCTCGAGGAGCGCTGGACTGCTGTAGAGCTCGATGCGCTCTTCGCTGGCGGCTGCGATCAGCTCGTAGGGCGTGCCGCCCCACACCAGCGCCGAGACCACCGTGTTGGTATCAAGAACGACGCGCACGGCGCTGCGCACGCGCGGCGTCGATCTCGGCCTGGATCTCCGCTTCGGTGAGCCGCGGCTCGACCGCTTGCAGTGCTCTGCCACTTTCCAGAAGCAGCTCGCCTGCGCGGCGCTTCAGTTCGCGCTTGAGCATCTGCTCGATCGCCTCAGGCGTGAGCAGTCCTGCCGCCTTGGCCTCCTGGGCCAGGCTATCGGGCAAATTCAAAGTCAGTTCCAGCGTGGTCATCTTGTTCTCGCGATTGGCTGTGGCAGTACGCCCCCAAACAACGCGTGAATCACTGCGCCATCTTACCAGTGAGTGGCCAAAAAAGCGCCTCTACGCAAGTTTGCAACTTCGGACGCTACTTAGCGTCACGCGGACTAGCACGGACTAGGGCCAAGCACGGACTAGGGTCAGGTCTATACATTCTGGTCGTGTGATAAGAATAGCCTCCTGTGTCGAACAACCTCAGGGGGCGCAGGCATGACTGTTTTGAAGTTGATCAGGATTCCTTAGTTCAACCGCGCCACCGTTTTGCGCAGCTCCACCACGTGATGACGGATCTGGTCGACGTCGCCCGCTTCGGGTGCCAGAACCAGGTAGCGCTCCAGGTCTTCTAGCGCGGCGCGGAAACACTCCAGCTCGAGGTTGAGCAAGCCGCGCTCGCGCACGCCGGACGCATCGTCGGGAGCGATGCTCACGATCCATTCCATTGCCGCCAATGCGCGGTCGCGGTCACGCCGCTCGAGATAGATTGCCTTCAGATTGCGCAGCACGCGGGCCAGGATCTCTTTCTTCTTGGCCGGCACCAGCATGCCCGCCACGATGACGCGCGAGACATCGCCTGCGCGCGCCGCACGCAGTCGCTGCTGCAGGTCTTGCACGCTCAGGGAAACACCGCCGCTGTACGGGTCGAGAATGACCGCGCCGTCCTTGACCCTGCACTTGACCAGGAAGTGTCCGGGGAAGGAGACGCCCTGCAGCGACAGGCCGATGCGGCGCCCGACTTCGATGTAGAGAATGGACAGGGTGATGGGGATGCCGAGCCGGCGCTCGAGCACGTCGTTGAGGAAGCTGTTGCGGACGTCGTAGTAGTTGTCGAGGTTGGGAGCGAATCCGTGCTCCTCGAACAGATAACGATTGAGCGCCAGGATACGCTCGGCATCGGTGGCGGTCTGCGGCAGCCGTTCGGACAGCCCCTGCGCCAGCCGGTCGATCCGGGCCAGATAGCGGCCGACGTCCAGATCCGGGTAGGCGCTCTTCGCGATGAGCAGCGCTGCCTCGGCCAGATCGATCTCCTCGTCCGGCCGGTCGATCACCTCGCGAAAGCGGGCGGCAGCGGCACTGGGCTCACGCGCAATCATGCACGGCCGGAAAAACCCTGATCAGTTGTCTTGCTTCGCGACGACCGGTGGAAGGAACAGCGCGGGAATTTCACGCTTGCCGCCGCGACCTGAGGACCTGGCCGCTGCGGGCGTGCTGATCGCCGGGTACGCATCGGGCTGGCGGTCGGGCTCCTGCGCCGGCGCCAGCCGTTCGGTTTCTCGCGCGGGCGAAGCAGCACGTTCCGATCGCGCTTCGTCGCGGCGAGGGGCGCGCGCGGACCGCTCGCGGCGCTCGCCTTCTCGCGGCGACGCCGAACGGCGTGCAGGCCGGACCTCCTCGGGCGTTGCGGCGATCGTGATGCGCGTCTTGAGCAGCTTCTCGATGCTGGCCAGCATCTCTTCCTCGTCGTGCGCCACCAGCGAGATCGCCTCGCCCGGCTGGCCGGCGCGGCCGGTGCGGCCGATGCGATGGATGTAGTCCTCGGGATTGTGCGGCAGCTCGTAGTTGATGACGTGCGGCAGATCTTCAACGTCCAGCCCGCGGGCGGCGATATCGGTGGCCACCAGCAACTGCAGCTTGCCGTCCTTGAACTCGGCCAGGGCTTGCGTGCGCTCCAGCTGGGACTTGTCGCTGTGCAAGGCGGAGCAGGAGAAGCCATCGCGCAACAGCTCGCGCGCCAGCCGCGTGGCGGAGATCTTGGTCCGCGTGAACACCAGCACCTGGCGCATGTCGCGGTCGCGGATCAGGTGCTCGAGGAAATCGCGCTTGCGCCGCTCGTCCACCTTGTAGGCCGAATGGGTCACGAGGTCGGTAACCGCATTGCTCGGCGCCACCTGGATGCGTACCGGCGCGATCAGCATCTGCGCTGCGAGACGCTTGATGTCCTCCGGGAACGTGGCCGAGAACATCAGGCTTTGCCGTTTCACCGGCAGCAGCGCCAGGATGCGCTTGATGTCCGGCATGAAGCCCATGTCCAGCATGCGGTCGGCTTCGTCCAGCACCAGGATCTCGACCTGGCCGAGGTTCACCGTGCGCTGCTGCACGTGGTCGAGCAGGCGCCCCGGCGTGGCGACGAGGATCTCGACACCGGCGCGCAACTCGGCAATCTGCGGGTCGATGTTGATCCCGCCGTATACGCAGGCGGATCGAAGCGGGATGTACTTGCCGTAAGTGCGCATGCTTTCGAACACCTGCGCCGCCAGCTCGCGCGTAGGCGTGATGATCAGGGCGCGCACCGGATGGCGCGCCGGAGAAACGCTGGTGTTGGCGTGCTGCTTCAGCTTTTGCAGCATGGGCAGCGTGAACGCCGCCGTCTTGCCCGTGCCGGTCTGCGCGCCGGCCATGACGTCCTGGCCGCGGAGGATGGGAGGAATGCCTTGCTGTTGTACCGGTGTGGGCTCGGTATAGCCCTCTTCCGCGATGGCGCGGAGCAACTCGGCGCACAGGCCGAGGTCTTCGAAATTCATATCAGGAAAACTCCAGAACCACTCCCGCGAACGAGGACACGGGATACCGGCTGGGGGCCGGGAGTGCGTCTACTGGAGCGGAGAAGGGTTCAAAGGGTATCAAAACGGGGAACCGGGGACTAATTGCCGCCGGATCATACTCCCAAAACTGGGGGCCGAGGAGGCTTTTTCAAGGAATTCGAGCCATTACCAATCAACTATCGTGCCATCGTCCAGCACCGCCTGGGCGGCGGCCAGGATCTCCGGCTGGTAGGGATGCTTCGCGGCCACCGCTTCGTTGACTTCCACACCCAGGCCGGGCCGCTCGGGCACGAGCCAGTGCCCGTCCTTGGCCCGGATCGGGCTGTCCACGATCTCGTGGTACCACGGCACCGCTCCCGACATCTCCTCCTGGATGACGAAGTTGGGCGTGGCGATGTCGAAATGCAGCGCCGCCACACCGGCCAGAGGCCCGAGCGGATTGTGCGGTGCGATGCCAACGCCTACGGTATCGGCCATCGCCGCGATCTTGCGCGCCTCCGCGAAGCCACCCACGTGGCACAGGTCCGGCTGCGCGATGTTGATCGCCCGCAGGCGGAACAAGTCGTCGAACTCCTTGCGGTCCACCAGGCGTTCGCCGGTGGCGATGGGAACCGGCGATTTGTCGATGATCTGCTTCATGCCGAGCGCATCGCCGGGCTGGATCGGCTCCTCCACGAACAGCGGCCGGCTGGGTGCGAGCGCGGCGATGTACTGCAAGGCGACGCTGGTCGAGGCACAGCGGCCGTGGAAATCGATCATGATCTCGACCTCATCGCCGACCGCCTCGCGCAGCGCCCTGCATCATGGTGGCGACATGATCGATCTGCTTCGGCGACGCCGTGTAGTGCGTGTACGGGATGAACACCACCTTGAGCGCACGATAGCCACGCGCCACGACCTCCAGCGCGCGCTCCACCACCGCGGCTGCGGTCCATGCTCTCGTAGACCATGGTCATGTCGCCGAAGCCAAGGTGGGTGTAGATCTTGACCTTGTCCCGGGTCTTGCCGCCCAGCAGGCGCCACACCGGCACGTTCAGCTCCTTGCCCCAGATGTCCCACAGCGCCATCTCGATGCCGCTGATGGCGGTGTTGCCGATGACGCCCAGGCGCCAGAACGAGTGCTTGGTGAGAACGCGCACGGCCTGCTCGATGTCGCGCGGATCGCGGCCGAGCAGCAGCGGCTCGAGATCCTGCACCGCGCCCACCACCGCGCGCGTCTTCCATTCCAGGGTCGCCTCGCCCCAGCCGTACAGCCCGGGCTGGTCGGTCTCCACGCGCACGAAGACCCAGTTGCGCATCTGCGCGTTGGCCACCAGCGTCTTGATCGCGGTGATCTTCACTTATATGCGCCCCGCGTTTAAGCCCACCCGCGTCGACGATGAAGTTCTGCGCCGTGCACAGGCGGCTGTCGTCCGCCGCCAGGAACAAGACCATGCGCGCGAGATCCTCCGGCAGCAGGCGCCCGGGCAGGCACTGGTTCTCGTCCATCTGCCGCTCGCCCTCCGGCGTGAGCCACAGCGTGCGTTGCCGATCGGTCATGACCCATCCCGGAACAACGGTGTTCACGCGAATGTTGAAAGGGCCCGAGATCGCGCGCCAGCCCGCGCGTGAGACCGCCGATGGCGGCCTTGGCTGCGGTGTAGGCCGGCATCCCGCCGGTGCGGGTCATCCAGCTGATGGAGCCGAAGTTGATGATCGAGCCGCCGCCCAGACGCTTCATCTGCTCGGCCACCGCCTGCACCGCGAAGAACTGGTGGCGCAGGTTGACCGCCAGGCGCTCGTCCCAGTATTCGACCGTCACCTCCTCCAGGCGGTGGCGGTCGTCGCGCGCGGCATTGTTCACCAGCACCGAGATGTCGCCGAGGCTGTCTTGCGCGCGAGCGATGGCCGCGCGCAAGGCGTCGATGTCGCGGACATCGCAATGAATGTAGAGCAGCGACTGCCGGTCGGCCTTGCTCGAGCCGATGGCACAGCGCCTGGCTGGCGGGCTCATCGATGTCCACGAACGCGACGCGGGAGCCCTGCTCGACGAAGTGCTCGACGATGGCGGCGCCGATGCCGGACCCGCCGCCGCTCACGAACACGACGCGGTCGCGCAGGCTGGGATAGGTTGCAAACTGACTGGTAGCCAAGGCAGTGGTTCCTGTGGTTCGTGGTGGGTGCTTCGCACCGGGTCGGCCGGCCCCGCTCGATCGGCAGGTTGCGGCGGCCAGATTGTACGCCGCGTCTTCTGTCGGGTCTCGGGCCCCGCCCGTGGAATAACGATAACGGGGAGATCGACAGGCGTCCCGTTGGACGCGCCGCATGTCGGCTTCGGCCTCGCCTACCGCAGCCTGTTTATCCAGCTCGAGGTCACCAAGTCCGCCGGAACAGTGAAGGTCGGCCAGACCTTCCAGGCCGCTGTTCTACGTTAGCGTGAGTTTCTGATCCGGCAACGTAGTCACGCTGCAGAACTACGCAATCGCGCAGGTCCAACAAGCAGGCATACGAGATGGCAATCGGCACGCCCCCGAAACAGGCAGGCGCGGGCTTAGCTGAAGTGCGCAACGTCAAGGCTACGCACAAGGACGACCGGATTGGGTTCTTGCAATCGACGGCCCTGCTCAGAAACTAGCGGTCAAGAACAAAGTCGGGCCTTGAAGGTTCTGGTTGAGCTTTCCTTGAAACGAGGTAACCCCGGTCGAGTCGGCCGAAAAGTTGACGAACAGGGCTTGGTAGCCAACCCCGAAGCCGAAGTGCCGGAACGGCTGGTACAGCACATTCAGCCCGATACTGGTGATGCCGCCGTGGTACTGCTCGTAGGTCAACGAAAACTCAGTCGATACGGGCTGCTTACCGACCATTGGTCGTTGAGCGCGAATCCCATGTAGACGCTGAGGACCGGCAGCGGGGCAAGCACCCTGGTCCCCTCGGTGCCCTGGGTTTGGGAAGCGAGGCTGAATTGGTACGTCAGCGTGTGCAACCCCAGGCCCACACCGAGCTCCTTATCGCTGGTTTTGTAGAAGGAGTATCCGACCGACGCCCGAAAATCGGAGAAATTGATCTTCGAGGTCACCTCCGCGTTGACCGGATACACCACATCGCCCCACTGGATGTCCCGATCGATGCTCTTGTCGCCGGTTTGGCCGATCCAGAAAAAGGACGCTTCCACGCGCCACTTCTCGCTCATCCTCCACCGGAAGGCTGCGTCAGGTCCCCACGCGGAGCCCGACATGCCGAGCAAGTTCTGAAAGTCGATCGACGTGCCGGCACCCGTCGTCGTCGAGTTCAGCTGCGCTGTCGTACTGGTTCTAGCAGCATAGAACGTTCCGAGCCTGAATTCGAACTTGTCGTTCAGCTCGGGATTCAGGCCCCACGGGATATCATCGGCGCGCGCGAGCGGCGGGCACGCACTCAGGAGAACAGCTATGACCACAAATCTAGACGCTCGCATCGGAACTCCCCTCAAGCTGTAGTTAGTCTAACCCTCACTCTCTCGGGGCGGCCCGCCCCCGTCGCTGCCTGGTCTTGAGCCGGCGTGAACGCAAAGTCTACCGCGCCTGCGGCATCCAGGCTAGCGCTGATACAGTGGGTGGGAAACATTCGCCGCGAGGTGACGGTCGGCGAGATTCCTCCTCGCTGAGCGTGAGACGCTCGCGCGGACGGCATGCCGGAACCAGCGGCACGACGGTGCAGGCAAGGCCGTCCCAAATCAAGTGCCACCGGGCGTTTTCCGGGCGGCACGTGCGCCATTGACTGCGTTCACCAGCCTTGGCGCGAGCAGGAGTGGCGACTACTGCCTGCGGAACCCAATCCGCGATACACCCCTGTCGCCGCAATGGCTGACTGGCAACGTTCGGGACGAGGCTGCATAATGCCCATCGCTTTCAGTGGCCAACCATTGATAACCATCGAAGATCAGCCAGGCGGCGGCTCGAATATGGTTCAAGGCCACCCATGATTGGTGGCGGCAACGTGAACTTGCATGATCGCGATCCGCACATGAGCTCGATTGAAAGGGAGATGACAGGATGGGTCGTATCTTTCGTTTGATCTTCGCATGCCTCGCCCTGAGCAGCGCTTCGACAGCCCACGCGGTCCAGGCGAGCGACATGGCTCCGTGCGCGCCGAACGAGCCGCAAGAGTTGCGCACCTTGAAAGGATTCCTCATCGCGCACGTGGCCTGCAACCGCGTCCTGCTGGAGATCCCCGTCCAGATGCTGGATCGAAGCATCCTCGTCTACACCGAGTTCACCGCTCTGTCGACCGGGGCGTCGGAGTACGCCCCCGGCTCGGCCATCGACAGCCGCGTGGTGCACTGGCTCCGCTACGGCAACAAGGTGGCGCTGCGCGAACGTCAAGTACGACAACTGGGCCGGCGACTCCGCCGCTCTGAAGCGGGCGATCGACGAGATCTCGCTGCCCACCGTGATAGACGTGTTCGACGTGGTGAAAGAGGGCGAAGGCGGGGCGCCCATCATCGATATCACCTCGCTGTTCACGACCAACGTGCCGAGAGGCTTCGCGCTCGATTTCATGCGGCACTATCGCATGGCCCAGGTGGATGGCCGGCGCTCCCTTATCCGCAACGTCCGCGCGTTTCCGAGCAACGTCGAGATCGGCTACTACCAGACCTGGGTCCCGGACGAGAAGGACCTGCTCAAGCCATCCGGCGATGAAGACCCGCCGCCGGCAGGGCTCGGGTTCGCCTTCAAGACCAATTTTCTGCTGCTGCCCGAGAAGCCCATGATGGGCCGCTGCGAGGACGAACGGGTCGGCTTTTTCTCCGTGCCCTTCAACGACTACAGCACCAATCAGCACCGCGCGGTGAGCAAAGCCTTCATCACGCGCTACCGCCTGGAAAAGAAAGACCCCAGCGCAGCCGTGTCCGAGCCGGTGAAACCGATCGTGTTCTACCTGAGCCCGGAGATACCCATCAAATGGCGCCCCTATCTCAAACAGGCGGTGGAACAGTGGCAGGGCCCGCTGGAGGAGGCGGGATTCAAGAACGCCATCCTGGTCAAGGACGCACCCACCCCGGAGGAGGATCCCGACTGGGATCCGGGCGACCTGCGTTTTTCCGTGATTCGCTGGGCGCCGGGCCCGCGTGAAAATGCGCTGGGCCCCAACGTGGTCGATCCGCGCAGCGGCGAGGTGATCTCCTCGCATACGCTGGTATGGCACGACGTGCTGCGGCTGGTCGAGCTGTGGTATTTCACCCAGGTTGCGCCGCTCGATCCGCGCGCGAAGACGCTGCCGCTGCCGGACGATCTGGAAGGCGAGCTTCTGCGCTACGTGGTCGGCCACGAGATCGGTCACGCGCTCGGGCTGCGGCACAACTTCAGGGCGCACTCGGCGTTCACGGTGAAGCAGTTGCGCAGCCGCGAATTCACGCAGAAGTACGGGAACTCCGCCTCCATCATGGACTATTCCCGCTTCAACTACGTGGCTCAACCGGGCGACGACGCCTACCTGCTGCCCATGGTCGGCGTCTACGACTACTTCGCCATCTACTGGGGCTACCGGGTCATCCCCGGTGCGAAGACGTGCGCCGACGAATGGCCGGAGCTGGACCGCATCGCCGCGCGCCAGATCGACGATCCCACGCTGCGCTTCGGCGGCGAGAACGATCCGGCGGTGGTCGATCCAACCGTCAACACGCACGTTCTTGGAGCCGACCCGATCGAGGCCACTGACATGGGGCTGCGCAACATCGACCGCGTCGTGCCCATGCTGATTCCTGCCACCACCAGCCTCGGACTGCCCTACTATCAGCTGAGCGAGGTGTACGACGCACTGCTGGTCAAGCGCCAGAAGGAGCTTTCCTCCGTGGCGAAGATCGTGGGTGGCGTGGAAGAGACGCGCTACCACGCCGGTCGCGGGACCGCCCCGTTCATGCCGGTGCCGGCCGAGCGTCAGCGCAAGGCGGTGAAGTTCCTGCTCGAGCGCGGCTTCACTCGCCCCAACGCGCTGCTCGACCCGCAGGTCGTCTGGCGAATGGCGCCTTATGGGGCGACCGATGCGCTGCAAGACACCAATCAGAAGGCTGCTCAGTCAGCTGGTGGACGAAGATGTCTTCCATCGCATGGCCGACGCGGCGAGCTTTCCGGGTGCGGTGGGCTCGTATCAGGGGATCGACCTGCTGCTGGATCTGAACGACGGATTGTTCAGTCGAGCTCAAGACGCCGCGTCCGGTCATCGATCTGTACCGCCGCGGTGTCCAGCGAAGGTACGTCAACCTGCTGCTGTCGAGCCTGTCAGCAGACGGAGGTCCGAGCGAGTTCAAAGCAGCCATACGCACGGGCGTTGAAGACCTGGGGCCGAGGCTGGACCAGGCGGCGAAGAAGGCGCGCGATCCGCAAACGCGCGCGCATCTGAAGGACTTGAAAGCGGCCATCGATAGAGGTTCGTGATCCGACAGCCGTGCGGTTGTCAACGCAGGTTGCAACCGATAGGATAGCCGGGCGCAGCGCTGCACTTGTTCAAGGAGCAAGGCACTTGAAGAAGCAGGGACACATGATACTCAAGCGACTATGCCTGGCAGCAGCCCTGGCGGGTGCGGTCTGGGCGGCACCGCTCGGCGCAGCCGGCTGGAATCCGCAGGGCCAATCGGAGCAACTCGAAGCAGCCCAGCAGACCATCGCGGAGTTCAAGGCGCAAGACACCGGTCTTGGCGACTTCTTTAAGAAGGCTTACGGCTACGCGGTGTTTCCAACCATTGGCAAAGGCGGCTTCTGGATCGGGGGTGCCTTCGGGCGGGGAATCGTCTATGAGAAAGGTACGCCGGTGGGTCGAACCAGCGTCACTCAAGTCAGTTTTGGATTTCTGATTGGCGGTCAAACCTACAGCGAACTGTTGTTCTTCAGAGACAAGGCGGCATTGGACCAGTTCAAGAAAGGCAACGCCGAGTTCTCCGCACAAGCTACCGCGGTCATAGCGAAACAAGGGGTGGCGGCGACGACCCCCTATGACGGCACAGGTCTCGCCGTATTTCTGCACATCAAGGGCGGCGCGATGGCCGAGGCCTCTGTCGCCGGGCAGACATTCTCGTACGAGGCGGGAATCCCGGACTGAAACCGGACAGCGGCCTGAGCCGCCCGCCGCGCACGCGGTTGGGCGTACCGGCTAGCGCGATGGATCGCCCAACCGTCCTCGAAGCTGCCTGCCTTGATTTCTTCGCGACGTTCTCGCATTCACCCGGACCTGACGCAACGCGCGTCGTGCGAATTGGTCAGATGCGTCCCACGGCCAGTTCGCCCTCTGTGCGAGAAAGCATGAACGTCGCTGACATGGGCTGGTTTTTCGCCACCATTGCGGGAACAGCCCTGCTTGCCGGGTGCGGCAACGACGCGCCGAAGTCTCAGATACCGCCGACCGTCGACGTTCTCGGTGCCGCACACCGCCGCTCGTGATACGCCGGTCACGTTCCAGCAGGTGGCCCAGACGGTGCCGGTGGGAGCCGACCGTGCCGATCGTGTCGAGGTGGGCATGGAAGGTGACACGCTCGTGGTCGACGTCTACCGTGAGAAGGGCATCGGCGGCCTGAGCCTTCACGCGCCCGCGAGCGGCTGGCCTGCGGTAGTGATCGTGCGCCTGCATGGCTTTCCCGACCTGGAGAGCTTCAAGGCGGACGCGGGCGATTCCTCTCTGATCTGCGAGCTGCAGCGTCCCGACGGCCGTGCGCCCGAGCAGGTCTGCCGGATCGGCAACGCACGCGTGGAGACGCTCGAGCGGACGCCCGAGTTCTTCCAGGTTACGCTCCCGGGCAGCATGTTGGATCCGGCTGCGCGGACTGCGGAGTTGCATTGGGTGGACCAGTGGCGATGACGACTCGACGTGCCGCGAGCCCGACCATGCAGGGAAAAACGTGACCGCGGCGCTTCCGGTAATCTACCTGGCGCGGCACGGCGAAACCGCCTGGAGCCTGTCGGGCCAGCATACCGGCTTGACCGACCTGCCCCTCACCGAGCGCGGAGAGCGCGATGCGGGCGCACTCGGGGGACGGCTGCGCGGACTGGCTCTAGCCAAAGTTTTCACCAGCCCCTTGCGGCGGGCGTCGCGAACCTGCGAGCTGGCTGGCTTCGGAGCGACAGCGGAAATCGATCGCGATCTGGTCGAATGGGACTATGGTGAGTATGAGGGCCGCACCAGCACCGAGATCCACGCTGAGCGTCCGGATTGGCAGCTCTTTCGCCACGGCGTTCCAGGGGGAGAAACCCTGGAACAGATCGGCGCCCGCGCGGACCGCGTAGTGAACCGCGTGCGTGCCCTGGGCGGCGACGTGCTGATCTTCTCGAGCGGGCACTTTCTGCGGGTCCTGGCGGCGCGCTGGCTGGGGCTCGACGCCAGCGCGGGCAGGCATTTCCTGCTGCGCACTGCAAGCCTGAGCGCGCTGGGCTATGAGCACGATCTGTCCGAGCCGGTGATCCGGCTATGGGATGAGACTCGTCACCTGGACATTTGATGGCAGCCGGTGCCGGTGCCGCGAGAGTGAAACCAAAATGCAAGCATCGGAGGGCATACTCTAGGG
>CAVUHQ010000016.1:0-133660 GCA_963741215.1 uncultured beta proteobacterium | reverse complement strand
AATCGAGCTGCGGCTGATACACCGTGAACTTGTGTCCATTGGCGGACAACGTTCGCGGCCAACCCAAGTCGGCCGGCGTACCTCCTGCCGTTGCGCTCACGACTGGCTTGTTGGCAGCGCTGGCCGTCGTAGGCGTGGCCGCGTGCAAGGCGCACACCGCAACGACAAACGCATAGAAAGCGAGACGTAGCCCGACGTGTGTCACGTCCGGTTTTCGGTGCGGGTGTCCGAACTTTGCGTCACTCATCGTCGATGTCACCGGCGGAATCCGCCGCCCCCACGGAATCCGCCTCCACCGAAGCGGTCGGAGAAGCTGCCCCCGCCGCCAAATCCGCCACCTCCGCTAAAGCCTCCTCCTCCACCGAAGCCGCCGCCACCGCCGAAGCCTCCTCCTCCCCCGCCTCCACCGCCAAGCCCCCGCCGAAGCCTCCTCCTCCACCTCCACCTCCCCCGCCACCGCCGAACCCTCCATCGCCACCACCACCCAAACCTCCTCCACCGCCGCCCCGAAGCCCCCGCCGCCCAAGCCACTACCACCGGTAAAGCTCGAGCGTGGCTGCTGCCGCCTGTTCTGAAACGATTGCTGCCGATCCAAAGATCAAGTCGCGCCCGCATCCGCACCCTGCCACCCGCCGCGAGTCTGCTGCTGCCACCCGCTGCCGCTATTGCGATACACGGTTGCCGTTGCTGGTAGCGTAACTGGTGTCGCCAGCGTGCGCGTCGCCAGCCGTGTCGCTTTGACCAGTGCGGTGTGTTGGTCACCGTCGTTGATGCGCCGGTCTGCAGACACCCCGCCCGGGCCACCTCTACGGTGCCGCGCGTCCGACGACACTGCTGGCCGCCCGGCCCGGTCGCGGTTCGCGATGAGCCGTAGTCGTAGTCACCGTCTCGCGGTTGTAGCTCCCGCCGCCCTCGGCGCTTCCGCTTACTCCGGTCCGGGGGTTGTAAGTCTCGCCATCGTATCCGGCCTGTGAGGTGCCGGTATCAGGAGTGTAGTCGCGCCCGTCTTGCACCGCACCCTCCTGGCCAGTGCGCTCGTTGACGTAAGTGCCGCTGCTGCGCACGGCCACACCGCCGGGTCCCGCATACGCAGTCCTGGTGCCCGAGTACACGTCGCTGCCCCAGCGACCGTACACCCGACCGTTGCCGACCCGTAGGGGACCCCGTGAGTAAGCCGGTCCCCAGTAATACGGGTGCGGTGCGATCGCAGCACCGAATGCGAAACCGAACGTGAAGCCCACTGCCGGAGAATAGTACGGCACGGCCGCTACGCCGTAGGTGATCGGTGGGGGCGTAGAACACGCTTCCGACCCATGGGTTGTAGTAGTAGCCCGTGCCGTACACCACCACGCCGCCGGCGCCGATCACCGTGCCGTAGTAGCCCGGCGTGTAGCCGACATAGACATACTGCGGCGAGACACCGTAGACGCGAACGTACGTGACGTAGTAGATCCGGCGAGCTGGGCGGAATCGAATAGATCACGGCCGGAACCGACGCCGCCATCGTCCACGGCCCGATCGGCGACGTGGCCACGAACCAGACGCCCGTTCCTGGCATGCGTACCAGGTGTTGTCGTCGACCTTGATGATCGGGAGCTTCGCTGTTCACTACGTAGGACAACGGCGTACCACGGATCGGCTCGACCTTCGGTGGTCCGTCGATCGGAATAGTCGTCTGCGGTTGTGCGAACGACCCAGGCCGTATGCGGGATGCTGTTGGCGATGGCCGCTTCTGCGCCTGGGGGTGCCCGGCACCGAGACTTTGACCACGGCCTTCGGGCTGCTGTCGGGAATATTCTTGAAGTCTGGCGGCAGGCTTGGCGCCGGGCACGAACTGCCAGGGCCGAACTCCGACGGTGCGGTTGAACCAGCGACCGGAGATCAGCACGTACAGACTGGTTGTATCGCAGGTCGCGGAACACGTCGGCAGTCGGTGTTCTTGCACATACAGCAACTGGGTGCCTTCGATCGGCACGTAGTCAGCGGGGCCCTCGGTGACGATCAATTCGGTCGGCGTGGTGGCCACGTAGATCTCGGGGAGCTTCGCCGGCCTGAGCGTCGGGCGCTCCCCGGTCGTGGGATCCTTGGCGCCATCGAGCAGGTCGAGCGGCCCGGTCTTGCGCGCCATCGTCCTCGGCCGCTGCGCGCCGTCTGGGGTGCTTGCGCCGCCACTGCCCAGCCCTACAGCGCAGGGGCCTGCACGTAGCCGTTGTACAGGTGCAGAGTAGTAGATGCCCGCGGCGTCCTTCGAGCATCACCACGCGCGTGTTGATCACACGCGAGAGCGGTCGTGTCCTTTGACCGGAGCGTAATGCGGCTCGCCATAAATGTAAACGAGCACGGCCGGCTGCACCGAAAACAGGATGGTAGGCGGCCCGTTTCGGATCGGGAGCCGCCGCGGTGGCGTCCTGCTTCTGCACGATGGCGAGATCGGCTTCCAGCCGGTCCAGCGCGATGGAACTCACCTGCTTGGCCACCATCTCGCGCAGCAGACCGAGATAGGCCGCTCGCTGACCCGGCGCCGACACAGAAGGGAACTTGGCGCTGATAACCTTAACATCATCCAGCTTCACCGTGCGGCGCGCCCAGTCGACGGTCGTGCGAGCTGTCATCTCGGCGAGGCCGAAAACCGGCTCCGCGCCGGCCGGGTCCATCTCCACCGCCGCATTCGCCTTCAGCGTGAAGCCATCCCAGGAATCGAGCTGCGGCTCGAAGATCTTGCTAGTCGTGCCGCTCGTTCTCTAGGTGCGGGGCCACCCTTCGTCCACCGGTGGCGGCGGGGTGGCCGGCTGTGCTGTCGCCTGTGTGGCGGTCGGCGCGCCCGTAGCCGATGGGGCCTCTTTGCCCTTGTGGGCACAGCCAGCGAACAGGGCAAGCGCGATCAGGACCGCTGTGCCGCGTCTCATGTTCTCTCTCCTGTGCGTATTGCTCAATTCTCGCCGAGATTATACACGTCACTTCGCGCTCGACTTGAGGAAGACGCTGTCTGAGAGCAATCCGACAGGGTAGACGATAGCATCTACGAGAGCGCTCGCCACGCTAGGTTGCCACCGATGGATAGGAGGTGCCACGCTTTGAGGAGCGCGTTCCGTCGCTAGCTGGAGTCTAGCGTGATCGCCCTAGAACAGTTTCAAGACCCGGACTAGCTGGGCTGTCTCCGCGGTTCGGCATAGCCACGCAGTGCCGTCCCCAACGGCGGTAGCGCGGCGACTCGAGTGAGCAACTCACGGATGCTGGCCGCGCCCGTCTTGGCGCGCAAGCTGCCGATCTGGCTCCGTATCGTGCACACTGCTACGCCGTTGTGTTGAGCGATCTCCAGCGGATCCAAGCCGTCGCACAGCGCCTGCAGCACCGAAGTCTCCGCCAGTGTCAATCCATAGCAGCGTGCAAAACCCTGGACCGACAACTGCCCACAGACCTGACGTTTCTCAAGCACTAGCAGCACTGCGCGCCGGTCATGCGGCCCCTGGGTCGTAACCGGTACCACGGCAACGGTTACCTGTTTGGGTGCCAGACCCAGCGTAAGCATCAGCCGAGTGCCGCGGCTGGTGGCTGCGGTAATCGCTTCGCGCAATCGCATGGCGTCTTTGGCGTGGCGCGCTCTCAGGCTATTGCCTGTCAATCGCAGTGGATGGTCCCCTTCGAGTTCGGTCCTCGCCAAGTGATTGGCGTGCGCCACGGTGGTCCCGTCGTGCAAGAGCAATAGGCCATAGTCGATTTCGTCCAAGGTCGCTGCGAGCCACATCACTATCGGAAGGAGATCGCGGCGTCGCTCGGGGCCATCAAAAACCTGGGACTGCGTTGTCATGACCCAAGGCACATGTGACTGAGTTGGTGCGTAGGTGCCGTTTGACATGATGAGCCTCCTAATCGATGGGGCGGCGATATGCAACGCCCGACAACGGAACACTAGAAAGTCCGACCCGCGACTCAGCCAGTGTGTCCGGCACATCGAAGTTGTCACATATGCCGACGGCCATATGCCCTTTCGGGCACCCACCTGGATTTCCTTGAAGATCTAGCGCGCCGAACAGATTCCTCCTCAATCTGGAGGATGCCGCTTGCGACCTGCATCCCTACTCTTGGTCCTCGGCATTAGCGGTTGCGACGCCGCGGGCGTCCCGCAGGCCCCATTGGATGCAAGAGGAGGCAACACATGACACTAGAGAAGCGCATTGGCCAATGCGTGGCGACCCCGAATCTGGGAGCCAAGCCATGAACTGGCTGCTCTCACCGAGGATACGGTCGTTCATTACCTTGGCGGGCGCCGCCTCCTTGCTGCTCAACCTCGCGCTCGTCGTTCCAGCGATCTACATGCTGGAGGTGTTTGACCGTGTTTTCTCCAGCCGCAGCATTGAAACCTTGGTGATGCTGAGCGTATTGGCGCTGCTGGCGCTGCTCCTCGGCTTTTGCATGGACCGTGCACGTAGCCTGCTGCTCGCGCGCGCCGGCCGCGTTGTCGACGAAGCGCTGTCGTCGCAAGCCTTGGCCGCTGTGCTGAGTGAATCGGCCTGTGCGCGCTTGCGTGCCGACCGCTCTGCGGTGCAAGACATCGCACGCATGCGCAGCTTTCTCGCTAGTCCTGCGATCAACGCGTTGTTCGATGCGCCTTGGTTACCGATCTACCTGTTGGTGATGTTCGCCCTCCACCCCGCGCTAGGCTGGACCGCGGTGGTCTCCGCGCTGCTGCTGTTCGCGCTGGGGCTGTTCACCGAACATTTCGTTCGTGCCGACGCCGAGCAAGCCGTCGCGCACGGGCGCGCCGCGGCGCTGCGTATCGATGCACTGACTCGCAACGCCGAAGTGCTGGTGGGTATGGGGATGCTGGGCAACGCGATCACCGGCTGGCAAAGCGCGCACCGCCAGGCGATGGCGGCACAAGAACGCATGGGTGATGCGTCAGCCGCTCTGGCGGCGTTGGGCCGCACGCTGCGTCAGCTGGTTCAAGTGGCCATGCTGGCGCTGGGCGCGTGGTTGGTCGTCGCTGGCAATGCGTCGCCGGGCATCATGGTTGCGGCCACGGTATTGGTCGCACGCGCCTTGCAACCGGTCGAGCAATTGATCGCGGGTTGGAAATCGCTCGTCGAAGTGCGCGGTGCCTGGAAACGCCTGCATAGCCAAGTGGTGAATTCGACGAGCGCGCAAGCGCTGCGCTTGCCACCGGTGCGCGGTGAGGTCAGCCTGGAGCGTGTGGTGCTGCTCGCCGACGTGCAACGCCCACCGGTGATCAAGGGCGTTTCGCTCACACTCGCAGCGGGAGAATGCCTGGGGCTAATCGGTCCCAGCGCTTCGGGTAAGACCACGTTGGTGCGTCTGATGCTGGGTTTACGCGTACCCAGTTCGGGAACCATGCGGCTGGATGGCGTCGACCTTGCCGGTTGGCCGCGCGACCAGCTGATCGGCGCGATCGGCTACCTGCCACAGGACGTCGAGTTATTTGCGGGGACGGTCGCACACAACATCGCTCGTCTGGGAGAGATCGATTCCGAGCGTGTGATCGAGGCCGCTCGGCTGGCAGGCGTGCACGACATGATCTTGCGGCTACCCAGCGCATACGAGACCGAGGTTGGCGACGCTGGTGGCGCTCTCTCGGGCGGTCAACGCCAGCGTATCGCGCTAGCGCGAGCCGTGTATGGGCAGTCCGAAACTGGTCGTGCTTGACGAGCCCAACGCCAATCTCGACAGCGAAGGTGAAGAAGCCCTGTCGGCCGCAATCAACCAACTCAAGCAAACCGGCACAACCGTGGTGTTGGTTTCGCACCGACCCTCGTTGATGCGTTGTGCCGACAAGTTGGCTGTGCTGCGCGATGGTGCGCTAGACCTGTTCGGCCCGCGCGAGCAAGTGCTCGCGCGCTTGGGTCTTGGCACGGTGCATCCGTTGCGCCGCCCCGGTGTAGACATTCCACAGGAGGCTCAAGCATGAGTATCACGCCCGCCAATCAGCAGTCTTCCCTTGCCTCTTTGTTTTCGCAAGGCACGCCCAACGCCGACCAGGCGGTGTCTTTGCGTTTGCTGCGCCGACGTGTCGCGCTGCCGTTCGCGGTCGTTGCGACATTGATCGCGCTCTGGTGTGCGTGGGCGCCACTGTCGGGTGCGGTTGTCGCCGTGGGCCAAGTGCAGTCCGAGTTAGGCCGCAAAGTCGTGCAACACCAAGAAGGCGGCATCGTGCGCGAAGTGCTGGTACGGCAGGGCCAAGTCGTGCGCCGCGGCGAAGCGTTGATGGTTGTAGGTGACATCCGCAACGACGCGGGGCTGGACATATTGCGCAAGCAGATGGACGCCGAACGCATACGGGCTGCGCGAGCGCGCTCCGAGCTGAATCTGGCAACCACTGTGGCATGGCCCATTGCCGCAGTCGGCGAAGCCTTGGTTCGTGAGCGCCAATTGTTCGACGCGCGCCGACAAACGCTGGTCGAGCAGCTCACCGCACTGGAATCGCAGGCTCGCGACGCCAAAGCTCGCGCTGCGGCGCTGACAGCACAGGTGGATGCGTCCGAGCGGTCCACCACTCTGGCTCGCGACGAGTTGAACATGAATGCCGAATTGGCACGCAACGGCTTTGTGCACAAGGCTCGTCTGATCACGCTGGAGCGCAACGTGGCCGATTTGGCGGGTCGCACCGAAGCCGCGCGTGGGGAGATCGCGGAAGCCCACATGCAGCTTAGCGCAACGGCGAGCGCGATGGCACAAGCCCGCGGCGCTTACCAGCAGCGCGCTGCGGACGAGCTCAAGGAGGCGAGCGCGCGGTTGCGTGAAATCGAGGATAGGTTGCGTCCGACGCAAGACCAGGTCGACCGCCAGACGGTGCGCGCGCCTGTGGACGGCACAGTAATGGCGCTGCGCGTTACCGCGCCGGGTACGGCCGTGGGCCCGCGCGAACCGCTGCTGGAGATTGCCCCGGCGAACGAAAACCTGATCATCGAGCTGCACATCGACACGCATGACATCGACCATGTGCGCAAGGACGGTACCGCTGAGGTACGTCTGTCCGCGTTCAACTCGCGCAGCACGCCGTTGCTGCCGGCCAAGGTTGTCGGAGTATCGCCCGACGCGGTACTAGATGCCGAGAGCAAGCAATCCTGGTACGTCGCACAAGTTGAAGTGCAGACCGGCGAACTGACCAAGCACCCGGAGCTGCGTTTGCAGGCCGGTATGCCGGCCGAGGTGTTCGTGACTACGCCAGCGCGCACCTTGCTCGAATACCTGCTGGAGCCGCTGGGCGACTTTGCTCGCCGCGCGCTGCGCGAACCCTCGGCTACACCGTGACATCCGAAAAAAAATGATCACTCTGTTTTCCAGTCTTACCCTGCGCGCCGCTTTGACGTTGCAACGGGTTGGGGCCGCTTCCGAAAACCCGGCAGTCAAGCGGGCTGCCACGCGTTGGATGGGAGCTTTTTTTGTTCATCACTAGCGCTACACTTTGGAGGTTCATATGGCAATCATCAATGGTACAGTCGATAGCGACGGCATTCCTGGCAACGGCATTCCTTTAATCGGCGGGGCTCTGGCCGATATCCTCAACGTCAACTGGTCCGCAGGCGGCGACTGGATGTTCGGGGGCGCGGGCAACGACGTCTACAACGTCAATTCGATCGACGACCTGGTGTTTGAGGGCCCTGGCAACGGCACCGACACCGTCGTCTCGCGCGTCGACAGCTACACGCTGACTAACGATGTCGAGAACCTGATCCTCGACAACACGCCCACGCAACTGGTTGTTCTGCCGGGTCCAGTGTTCCAGTTGATTCCAGCCGCGGACAACGGAACCGGTAACAGCTTGGGCAACGTGATCACCGGAAACGACAACAACAACGTGCTGTCGGGTCTCGACGGCAACGACACGCTGAATGGTGGTAACGGCAACGACACCCTGCTGGGTGGCAATGGCGTCGACACTCTCGATCGGTGGTATCGGCAACGATACGCTCGATGGTGGAATCGGCGGCGACAACATGTCGGGCGGAGTGGGTAACGATACCTACGTCGTCGACAGCATCTTTGATATCACGACGGAAGTTGCCTTAGGGGGAACCGACCTGGTTCAAAGCTCGGTCAGCAGGACGCTGGGCGCTGACTTTGAAAACCTGACCCTGACGGGCGTTGCCTTAAGCGGCACTGGCAATACGCTGAACAACATCATCACCGGCAACGCCAGCAACAACACTTTGCTTGGGTTGGGTGGCAACGACACCCTGATTGGCAATGCCGGCAATGACACGATGGACGGCGGCACCGGCAACGACACGCTGACCGGCGGTGTTGGCTTGGATAGCTTCGTGTTCGCCAACCGCAGCAACACCGACAACATCACCGACTTTACCGTGGTCGACGACACCATGGTGTTGGCGAACGCGCTCGATGCCGGGTTGGTGGGAGCCGTCACTCCCGGCATCCTGGGGTTGGCGTTCACCGGTGGCAATGTCCCGGGCAATACGCTGTCGGCGGCTTGGTTCTTTAAGGGCGTGGGCTCTGATGGCAACGCCGCCGGCCAGCTGAGCGGCATTTACCTCAATACTTTTGACGGCAACATCTACTACAATCCCGACAACGCCAACGCGGGCTCGTACCAGATCGGGCATGTCGCCGCAGCGGTGGCAGGAGCTGTCACCAACGCCGACTTCGTCTACGGCGCGTGATTGCATTCGCAGGGATGAAAGGCTGGGCATTCGCGAACGCGACTGCCCAGCCTTCAGGTGCGTCCTGCCTAAGCGGGACGCTGGCTGAATGTCCCGGCATGAGCGCGGAGGCACGTTAACGTGTGCTCTTGTGCAAGAACGGTTCGATGTCCTGGTTTTGAACTGGACTCTTCCTGACGTGAGCGGTTTGGACGTTATCAAGCACGAGCGCGATACTCTCGGATCTCCAGTCCCAATCCTTCTCGTCAGCGGGACCGTAAAGCCGACATTGTGACGGCGCTGCCCCGGGGCCGACGACAACATAGTCAAGCCGGTTCGCCCCCTCAAGCTGCTGGCACGTGACAACGAGTGAGCCCGATCGTGCGCTACCAGCACCACGTCGTCACTGGGGCGTGGCCCGCCCCTTTGAAGTGAGAGGGCCTCAGCCCTCTCGTCAATCACCCAGGAGCGGTCAAGCTGAATCGACCATTTCGCACTTCTACGCCCCGGGCCGTGGATCTTCAATTGCGATTGAAGGATCCACTCCCCGCTCTCATTCGTTGTTCACCAGGCATCGTCTAATTCACGAAGCCGTCAGAGATCTTGGAATTGTCTTTGTCTAGGTCACGCCATAGCCCATCTAACATTGCTCGGTAGGAGTCTTTGTAGTTCCCAAAAGATACGTGGCCTTTGGTCATATGCCATGCAACCTTCCGCATAGCGCGGTACTTCAATGTTGACTGAATAGCAGGGCCAAAGTACATATCCCAAAGATCTGAGTGCTTCCCCCTATTTAGTTGAGTTGTGCTGAACCATTCATCAAAACTCTGGTACCAATACTGCTCCAAATGGACCCAATCAGGATCATTTTCTTTGATGTCGGCACCAGCCGCCAAATACCTATCCGGTACTCGGCGGCGGATCTCAAGATAACGGCCACGGAGATCCAAGTAGAGTTTTGCTTTCTCTTCGTGTCGGGCACGAAAGTATGACAGCAGGGAAATCGCAAAAGCGACCCATGCCGCTGTTGCGGACGCGAGGTAAAATATCTCTTGTGAAGTCATTTCGCCGTTCCGTCCAACGAGTCCGTGGAAACCTAGGGTGCGATTGGTAGTCTAGTGCTAGAGACTGTCGATTGATCGTCGCGCGTCCTCGCGCGGCTGACGGTTGCTCCCAGGAATTTGAGCAGGCGCGTCAGTCGCCATCCGTGCGCGCGATGTATACACTTGTCCTCAGGCGCCTCGGCACCCATCGCTCTGGCCTGCTGCCAGCTCGGCCGCCACTACATCGGCAATGCGTCCTTCGTCTTCTCAGTTGCATCGACGGCTTCTGGGCATATAGGGAAGCGGTCGAGGCGCCGTACGTGTTTCTTCCACCCGTCGTCGTCCAGAAGAATGCTCTCCGCAATCTCGCAGGCTCTGCTAAGCCAGGATATCGTGCCAACGTCGTAGGCCCTCACGGTGCCATCTGAAAAAGCCGCTACTGCCGTGCTGCCGCTCTCAGAGAGGTCAACTTTTACGGCCCAAACCCCCTTCTGACAACTCGGTACCGACCATAGAGGTTCTCGAAGCGTTTGACCGCTTGCATCCATCAATTCGATCACAGTGCCCGACCATTGTATCCGCAGCACGTCACCTCGCCTCGGAACGAGAAGCAGCGTTTGCGCAGCTCCGCAACTGTACCCGTCTCTGAATACATCGCCTCTTGGGCCTTCCGGTGGGTCAGTCCTCTGTTGCGGGTCGACCTTCCGACACAGATCCTCCCTTCTGCTGCCCGCGGGTGTGCTTCCTCGAGCAACCACAGCCTCTATCAACGAGCCTTCCAGCGCAGCCGCCTCTGCATCTGTTGCTCGCCTCCACTGATCGTCAATCAATGTCCAGAACGCGACCTGGCAGCCCTCATCTAACACGCCGACAACACTATCTTTGTTCAATAATTCCATCTGCCATACGTCGCCCAAGTAGGCGGCATCGCGGTCGAGATCGATGGTAGAAGCGGTCGGCTCGGAATAAGAAGCAGAAAGATCGGAATATAGGTGCAACCTTCTTACCCTTACTGCATCGTCACCTCGCTTAAAGAATTCGTTCGTGACAATTGCCGCCCTTAGGCCCTCAGCTCCCATGCGCACGAGCTGAGACAACTCCCTTTTACCAAAACGCGCCTCCCACCGCTGAAGAGTCTGTTTCTGCGGCTTGGCAATCATGACACGACCGTTCGGTGAGGTAGTGATGATCCTAGTAATTCGCTCGTCGGACCTGAAGCTCTCGATTTTCTCAGGCAGCCTCGCCACTAACCCCGCGCCGCTCTTGGAGTTGCGATAGATTTCTCCTGTAGTGGTCGCGAGCAGGAGTTCATCCGATCGAGGTGCAAATGCAATGCTTTTGATCGTCGCGCCATTTACAAATGTGGGCGTAAAGTACTCGGCTCTGCAACCTGATGACCAACAGCTATCCAAGTGAAGCACCATCACGCCGCGGTTGAGAGTTAGCGCAGCGAACCTGCGTCCCGATGGAGCTAGCGCGGTTGCGATAGCGTCGTTTATGGCTGGGGTATGCGTCTGTAGCCTTGCGCCCTCGTAGATCAGCACCGCGCCGTTTCGAGTAGCCGCGACTGTCCGCGTAGCCGCGCCTTCGACAAACGCCAGGTACTTCACATTCGGAACGGCGTCGGGAAGTCGAATGGACATCTTCGCCTCCCTGACCTGCTGCGCGCTCTCGAGTGCGTGGCACAACCCCGACTCGCTATGGAACACGAAAATCGTCCGCGGTATGGCCACCATTACCGTTTGTGACGCAACGGACACAGCATCGACCACGCCCGCTATGCGTCGGGCGCACTGGCGCCGACCGTCTGCCGTGCTCCAAACCGCTAGCGTGCCGTTGGAATGGCCAGCAATGATTTGTGAAGCTCCGCTAGCAAGCGCGAGGCCACTAACCGCGCCTTCTGTCGAGGCGCCTTTGAGTACCCGAGCCTGGGTGCCCCTTCGAGTACGAAGTACAACCGTTCCGTCCACGCGTCCTGCCGCGATAACGTCCGACGTAGGATCCCAGGCGACCTCCGTAACCACCGGACCGGCTCGCATGACATGTGAGAATCGCACCCTATGCTCGTTCAGTGCGCGGTAAAGCGCACTCATTGCAGCTCGGACCTCGTCTGGATCTTTATCCGTATCGGGAATCAATCGAGTCAGAGCCAAAGAATGGGTGGCCAGAGACAGCGCCAATTGAGGTTGAGTATCTAGCAAGGCCGCGCTTCGTGCGGACAACTCGATCAGCGTACTATGCTTGTCTTGACGCTTGATTGTTTCGTTTTTCAAGTAGAGCGCCACCCACAGCGCGCCGATCACCAGGCCCACGATGCTCAGAAAGACAGAGGCCGATACAAACAACAATTTTGCGCGTGATTGCCTTCGCTCACGACTGCGTACGCTGCGTTCAACATATTGCTTCACGTCGGCAGCAAGGAGATCGAGATCCGCATCAAAGCGTGAAGCATCGTCCATCAAGGGGTCGGATAGCAAGCCGCGCTCGCTTTCGTCGTGGTCGCACCACACTTTATGGAGGTGCGACACCGATTCGCGCCACTGCAAAAACGCGGTGCGGGTATCAATGCAATTTCGCAGCCAATCCCAATCGGTGAACAAAGCCTCATGCGCCACTTCTACTGTCTGGCCGTCTTCCATCAAGACCCGTGCGTTGACCAAGCGCTCCAGAATCAACCTTTCCGGCTGGGGGAGCTGGGCTTTGTCCACTATTTGCCGGATCGGGCCTTTGTCGGTCATACGAACGAGCTTGAGACACAACCGGGTTAGGGCTTGCTCGCCGCCCGGTTTGGACATGATGTCATTGCCCAGCTCACTAATGGTGGCTTTGAAGTAGTTGCGGAGGCCGGCCCGCTTCAGCTCACGCTCCCAGCCCTTTGAATCGTCTCCATAGATGTTCCAGATACGTTCGAGCGTATAGGCAAGCCAAGGCAATGCACGACCGTCGCCTGCTTCTTCAGCAAGTGCACGCACCTGATGGTCCACCAACCGTAAGCCAAACCGCTCAGCCGGTTTGCGAATAACGTCTACCAGCATTGCACCTTGAAGCGGCTTGATCCACGTCGTCCTGACCGACTGTAAGACTTGTTCTGCCGGCGCACTCGAGATCGCGCTACCGGTCCATATCAGAAGCTGAAGCTGATCGACGAAGTCGGTGCGCAACGCGCAAAGGATCGCTGGGGCTGGCCTGTCATCCACTGCCTCAGTCACCTGACAGGCTCGAAGCAACCCGATCCAGCAAGCAGCTTCTCGATCCAGATCGAACTCCTCCCTTCCGACCGGCTCCACCCTGGGCGCGGAAGCCAATTGTTCCAACTGGTCGATAGCCAGAATCAGCCTGCGCCGACCCAGCTTCCGGGTCAAGGCTCGCAATGCCGGCAGCAACGATGCCTGAACATCAGCAACACTGACAGCCTCGCCCGCTTTGCCTTGGTGGACACGTTGATCGACAAGAAGACCAATTTCCGCTTCGATGTCATGGAGGACGTGAGGGAAGGAGCGCTGTCCAACGCGGTATGGCCCCAACACATGCCACTGGTCGGGTGTGTGACGCATTCGCGCTACCAACCCAGCACGCAGTACCGACGACTTTCCACTGCCGGACGCACCGACAAGAGCTAGCGTCAGCGCGCAGCGGGCCGCACGCGATTCCTCCAAACGTAGGAAACACTCGTTAACCTCAACTTCCCGGCCGAAGAAGACCGCAGCGTCGTCGGCCTCGAAGCTGAAGAGGCCTGGATAGGGAGTGCGGCCTTCCTTGATCTCGAAAAGGTAGGCTTCGTCACGCAATTCGCGTCGCAACGCATTACAAAGAACATCCCAGCCCTGCGTGGATCCGGGCGACCATTGGCACGCTTGTGTATCGCTAAGAATCGATGGAATGGCATGCGCTGCTCCATCGGAGAGAGGAATGACGCGCTTCCGTCCGGCACGTGCACGCGCAATTTCCGCGAAGCACCAGTGCGAATCTGCGAAGGACTGCGTGCAGATGGCCAGCACGACGCGACAGGTATCTAGCTCGGCATAGAGCTTCTCTTCCCACAGCGCGCCTTTTTCGACTCCGGCCGCTGGATCAAACGCCAAAAAGGAAGATGTAAAGCCCCTTTCCTGCAGTCCTCGCCGGAGCGCTGAAGCAAGGTGACAGTCAGGCGTAGCATGGCTGATGAATATCGCGCTCATCGTTTGCCCGATGGCTATGACTGTCAAGAAACCCCTGCAGCCTCGACATGATCCAGCATATCCGAGCCCCAAGTTAGACGTCAACTGATCGCCGAGCGAGCATCCAACGCTGCATCCAAAAGCGCATCACGACCTAGCTGCCGAGGAAACTCAAACAGCGGGCATATGACCCGCAAATACTAGAGTGGCTATTCAATGGGCGGTTCGGAAGGTTGGCACCCCGTAGGATCTTACCGACATAAGTCTGCGGCGCGCCGCCACTGGCCTGCATAGTCAGGCGCATAAGCCATCAGACCACCGACATGCACGAAGTGGCACGGACAGCATACTGCAATCACTTTATGGGTAGTCCGTCTTGCATTCGAGCGATACTCATCGCGAACTGGCAGGGATCTGTCAGTGACTGCAGGACAAGCGACGAACTGCGAACCGCGTCGGCTCACCCCAGCCGCTCGACCAGCCTGTCGAAGTAAACCGCCTCCAAGCGCAGGTCTGCGCCGCCGCGCCGCGATTCCGCGAGCCTGGCGCTCAAGAATTGCAGCTTGCGCAAAGCCTTCGATCGCTCCGCTCCCAGGCCTAGCCCTTGGATGAAGTGCTCCAGGTCGCGGATCTCCTTTTGGGCTTCCAGCTCGGGCGGAATGAAGCCTGCATTCTTGAGTAACCGATAGGCCATGCGCAGCTCCTCCGGCACCAGCGGGTCCTCGCTGAGATCCAGCGGCCGGCCCTGGCCGGGGAGATCGTCGAACTCGCCACGCTCCATGGCTGCGCGGATCTTCTGCTCGGCAATGATTTCGAACAACAGCATCGGTTGATCATCCACGGCGGGTCATCAAGGTATCATTGTAGCGCTGTGGACCCGAGTGTCTGCGCCCCGACCGGGGCGTGCGTCGGTCCCATCCGGCGGAGAAGATCTCGACCCATGCAAAGCGCCGCGCTGGTGCAAGTCTCGGTGCACAACACCGAGCAACTCCTGTTCTTCACTCTGCTGCAGCTCTCCGTGATCGTGCTGTCGGCGCGGCTCGCGGGCAATCTCTCCGTGCTGTGGGGAAACTCGCGGGCGGTCGGGGAGATCATCGTCGGGATACTGCTCGGGCCTTCGCTGCTGGGCCTGCTGTGGCCGCAAGGCTTCCAGTTCGTGTTCCGCTCCGCGCCCGCCGAGCCGATGACCATACTGAGCCAGGTCGGGCTGATCCTGCTGCTGTTCCAGATCGGACTCGAGTTCGCGTTTTCGCATCTGCGCGCGCCCCACAACCGCAATGCCGTGGTGCGGGTTGCACTGATCGGAGAGCTGCTTCCCTTCGCCCTGGGCTTCGCCTTCGCGCAGCTCTCTGCGCCGTACATTTTCCCGCACGGTAACGTGCTGGGCTACAGCCTGTTTTGCGGCACCGCTTTCGCCATCACAGCGCTGCCCATCCTCGGCCGGATCATGATGGAACTGGACCTGCACCGCACACGGCTGGGCGCCATCGCGATCAGCGCGGCGGCCATCGACGACGTGGTTGGCTGGCTGCTGCTGGCGGTGGTGTCGGCGCTGACGGTGGCAAATTTCTCGCCCGGTGGTTTCGCGCTGAAGCTGCTCATGCTGGCGGCCTATATTGCCGTGTGCGTGCTGGTGGTGAGGCCGCTGCTGCTGAAATTGATCCAGCGCTCCGGGGTAACCGCTACGTCGCTGCCGCTCGATCTGATGGGCGTCCTGCTCGCCGCCATGTTCTTGTCCGGGATGCTGACCTATAAGATCGGCATCTTCGCCATCTTCGGCGGATTCATGCTGGGCGTGCTGCTGCACGACCAGCACGATCTGGTGGCGGCCTGGCGCGACAAGGTGGGCAACTTCGTGAACGTGTTTTTTGTCCCGATCTTTTTCACCTACACCGGGTTGCGCACCGACGTCGCGCTGCTCGACAGCTGGCAAATGTGGGGCTGGGCGCTGCTGCTGCTCGCGCTGGCAACGTTGGGCAAGTTCGGCGGCGGCTACTGGGCTGCGCGCTGGTCTGGAATGGACCGGACCGAGGCCAGGGCCATCGGCATCATGATGAACACGCGCGCGCTCATGGAGCTGATCGTGATCAACATCGGCTATGACCTCGGGGTCATCCCGCCGAGCGTGTTCGCCATGCTGGTCATGATGGCCATCGTCAGCACGGTGATCACGACTCCGGCGCTGAAGTCCTGGCTGGCGGTGAAGCAGATGCCTGAGCTGAAGCAGGGCGGCCCCGCCTGAAACCGCCGGGCTACCGATTCCCAGCCGCTGCGTTCTGGAAGCCCTCGTCCTTGAGCAAGCTGGCGACAGCCGCGAGCACAGCATCGCTCAGCACCTCGTAGTAGTTGTCCACCGCGTACGAACGGCCGTACCGGTGCGCGCTGCCGTCGCTTGTTCCGGACCACAGCGCCTTCCCGGAAGTATCGGTAACCGTGATGAGGACGCGCACTTCTGCTTCGTAGGTTTTGGTTTCGGTCACGAAGAACTGTTTGACCTCTCCCTTCACTGTCGCGGTCTCGCCGCTGTCCACGACCTTCAAGCCGGCGCTGGTGAACAGCATCTTGAACCGGGCGGTCAGGAACGCGGCCACATCGTCGCGCGTTGTCACTTGTTTCGGCGTCGATTCCTCGCGATTCTCGCCGATCAGACTGGGCGTCTGGCGAGCGTCGGTCATCGGCACCACTCTGACCTTCGCGGCTCGGAACTTGACTGGATCGATGTACCCCTGAGCGCCGAGATTGGAAGTCGGCTTCCAGACCAGCGGGACGCTCACCTGCCCGCCGGTCGCACAGCCCGTCAGCAAAAGCACAACGAACAACGCTACGCCACGAATCATCTGCTCTCCCCTGGGTTTTTTCCTCGCTGTCGGGAGCGAGCGACGCTTGGCGCCCCCCGGCCGACCAGCCCGCAACAGTCCCCCTATAATAGCCGACGGGGCGTACGAATCCCGTCGACAACTCCGAAGCGAGGTGACGCATCATGCCGTCCGAGCTGTCCCAGCAGAGCGCTGTGCGTGAGACTTGTGACGTGCTCGTCCTGGGCGGCGGCCCGGCCGGCTCCACGGCTGCAGCCCTCCTGGCCCAGCGCGGCCGGGACGTGGTCATCGTCGAAAAGGAGCGCCATCCGCGTTTCCACATCGGAGAGTCCCTGCTGCCGCTCAACCTGCCCCTGTTCGAGAAGCTGGGCCTGAAGGAGAAGATCGAGGCGATCGGGATACACAAGCACGGCGCCGAGTTCATCTCGCCGCATCACACCGGGTCCGTCACCTTCGACTTCGGCAATCAGTGGGACAAAGCATACGGCCTGGCCTACCAGGTGCGCCGCTCGGAGTTCGACCAGGTCCTGTTCGAGAACTGCGTCGAGAAAGGGGCGCGCCCGTTCCAGGAGTGCCGTGTCACCGATGTGACGTTCCACCCGGATGGCGTACGCACTTTGGCGCGCGAGAAGGATGGCACCTTGCGTGAATGGGAGGCCAGGTTCTTCGTCGATGCCTCCGGCCGCGATACCTTCCTCGCCAACAAGTTCGGCATCAAGCACCGCAACCGCAAGCACAACAGCGCCGCCATGTTCGGGCACTTTGTCGGCGCCAAGCGCCTGCCCGGCCGCGAGGAAGGCAACATCAGCATCTTCTGGTTCGACCATGGCTGGATCTGGTTCATCCCGCTGCGCGATGGAACCACGAGCGTAGGCGCGGTGTGCGCGCCGCCCTACCTGAAGTCACGCACGACCAGCCCGACGCGCTTTTTCCTGGACACGATAGCGCTGTCCCCGCCTCTGGCGGAGAGGCTGCGCGAGGCGAAGCTCACCAACGAGGTGACCGCCACCGGAAACTACTCCTACGCGTCGGAGCGCATGGTAGGCGAGCGCTACATCCTGCTGGGTGACGCCTACGCCTTCATCGACCCGGTATTCTCCTCCGGCGTATTCCTGGCCATGAACAGCGCTTTCCACGGCGCCGAGGTGGTGGATACCTGGCTGCGCGATCCAGCTTTGGCACGGCCGCTGATGAAGGGGTTCGATCGCACGGTGCGCCATGGCCTCAGCAACTTCTCCTGGTTCATCTACCGCATGACCAGCCCCGCCATCCGCCAGTTGTTCATGCAGCCGCGCAACTTCCTGCGCACGCAAGAAGCCCTCCTCAGCCTGCTGGCGGGCGATCTGTTCCGCGGCACGCCGATCTATTGGAGCCTGCGCGCTTTCAAAGGCGTGTACTACGTGGTCAGCGCCCTCAATCTGAGGCGCTGCCTGGCCGCGTGGCGGCTGCGCAGGCAAGTGAACCGGGACAGCGCGGCCGAAGGCGCCGGCGGGGCGCAAGCGTGACGGCAGGCAGCCGCGTTTGATCCCTCTTCCCGCCAGGCAGGCGGGTGCGCTCGATATCATCACGGTCTGCGCCTCGGGGTTGGCCGGTGCCGGGACTCAAGCTCACGCAGACCAGCTCCCCTTGTGGGAAGTCGGCGTCGGGGTGGTGGTCCTCGACTTACCCGACTACCCGGGCGCGGATGAAGGTGTCGTGTTCCAGCCTCAGCTCACCCTCGACCTGCACCGGCTGACGCCGCTGTCCGGGTGGAGAGTGGGTGCGGCGGTGGGGCCAATGTTCGGCGACTCCCGCTACAATGCCTACTACTACAGCGTGGCTCCTGTCTACGCTACGCCAACGCGCCCGGCCTATACCGCTCCCGGCGGATACGCCGGCAGCCAGCTTATTGACCAGCCGGCGTTTTCCCTCCTTCTGGGTCGGAGCCTTTGCCCGCTGGAATCAGCTGAGCGGCGCGGTGTTCGAGGACAGCCCGCTGGTCAAGCGCCAGCAGGCCTTCTCCTTCGAGTTCGCAGTATCTTGGGTGTTCAAACGCTCCGCCACACTGGTCGAGGCGGACGATTGAGCGGCATGCGCCAGCACTACTACCCCTGCGGCAAGCGATTTGTGCGCCTGCGGGAGCAGGAGCGAGCGTCGACCCGCGCGGGACGATTCGCACTCTCGGAGGCGCACGCCCGTCGGTTTGATTTGCCCTTGGCGCAGAAGCCTTCCTACAATGAGCGTGGGGAGGTTCAACGGAGCGCGCTAGATTCCGGGCCTGCCCAGGTGGCGGGCCGAAAGGGGATTCCAACACGCCCACATATCATTCCGACCCTGACATGATCAACGCTGCGGCTCGCACGGTCCGCGAATATTTCTGGTTTTACTTCGCGCTCTTCTGCTTCGGAGCTGCGGGCGTTGTCTTTACTGTCGCCAGCAGTGTGCTATACGTCGTGCTGCCGCGCCGCATCGGCACACGGCTGGGCAAACGGATCATTGGCGCAATCTTCCGCCGCTTCCTGTGGCTGCTCCGGGTAACCGAGGTAGCCAGGCTGGACCTGTCGGCGCTGGATGCCTTGCGTGGAGAGCCGGGACTCGTGATCGCCCCGAACCACCCTTGCCTGCTCGACGCAGTCTTCGTGATCGCGCGGGTGCCCGAGGTGGGCTGCATCATGAAAGCCGAGATCCAGGACAACATCGTGCTCGGCGGCGGCGCACGCCTGGCCGGATACGTTCGCAACGAATCCGGGGTGGGCATGGTGCGGCTCGCCGCCCGCCAGGTGCAGAGCGGCCAGCCGCTGCTGGTGTTCCCCGAGGGGACCCGTACGCGCTCCCGTCCGGTGAACCGCTTCAAGGGCGGCTTCGCGCTGATCGCCAAGCGCGCCGGCGTCCCGCTCCAGACTGTTTTCATCGAAACCAACAGTCCATTCCTGGGAAAGGGCTGGCCGCTGCTCAAGAAACCCCCCTTTCCGCTGGTCTACCGGGCACGGCTCGGCAGGCGCTTCACCGTCGAAGGCGACGTGAAGGTGTTCATGCGAGAGTTGGAGGATTACTACCGGCAGGAATTGGTGGGGCAACCAACGGCGGAGCGCGCGGCGGATCTGCGTCCTGCCGCATCCCCGCGCCCCGGCCAGGCCGCGTGAGCTCTATCACGCAACTCCACCCCGGCAGCGCTGGCCGCACGGGTCAGTCAGCGGTGCCCGCACCTTCCAGCACCCAACTGGTTCTGATCCCCAGTTACAACACCGGCGAGAAGGTGTTCGACACCGTGCGCGGGGCACAGCAGTACTGGAACCCGGTCTGGGTGGTAGTGGATGGCAGCACCGACGGCACCGTCGAGGGGCTGCGCCGGATGGAGGCGGAGAATCGCGGGCTGCGCGTGCTGGTTCTGCCGCGCAACCAGGGCAAGGGTGCCGCGGTCCTGCACGGCCTGCGCGAAGCCGCTGCGCACGGGTTCACACATGCGCTGACCATGGACTCCGACGGCCAACATCCCGACCATCGCATTCCCGCGTTCATGGCCGCTGCGAGCGCCAATCCGCAGGCACTGATCCTGGGCATCCCGGTGTTCGACGCCAGTGCGCCGCTCGTGCGTGTCGTCGGCCGCCGCGTATCCAACGGCTGGGCCAACCTGGAGACCCTGTGGACCGGCATCGGTGACTCTCTCTACGGATTTCGTGTCTATCCCATCCAGCCGCTGTTGCGGGTGATGGATTCACAGCGCTGGATGCGGCGCTTCGATTTCGACGTGGAGGCCGCGGTGCGTCTGGTATGGCGTGGGTTGAAGCCGATCAACCTCCCCGCCCCGGTACGCTATTTCCGCCCCGAAGAAGGTGGCGTATCGCACTTCAACTACGTCCGTGACAACGCGCTGCTGAGCTGGATGCATGCGCGATTGTTCGTGGGCTTCCTGGTGCGCCTGCCCTGGTTGATAGTGCGGCGCCTGCGCCGCTGAGCACGAATGCTGTCGGACGGACCTACTTGTCCGCGCCGAGAAAGGTGGCGATGGTCCCCCGTACGATCGGCGCGCTTCCCAGAGACACGTCGATCCGGTAGTACGTGAGCGGTGGAGCGGCGGCCTCGAGATGAACGACTGCCGACAAAATCCGGTCCGCAGGGATGCTGTCGGCGAAGAACGCAACATCGCGCAGAGCAACGAGATAGCCGATCCGCGGCTCCGCGGCACCTCCCTCACGCCATCGCCGCAGCGCCTCCCAGGCCGCGGCCGCCTGCGCCGCCATCTCGAGCGCCGCGAGCGCCGGAGCGCGGCCAGCGGAAACCAGGGCACACTCCGACGGAACGCGTGCCGCGCAAGTCAGGCCATCCACCGCGTCGTCCAGGATCGACGTCACGAACCGCATGGGCGGGTGCTGCGGCAGGAGTGCGTCGACCGGAGGCACCATGCCGCTTGAACGAGCGCTGGTCGAGCCGGCTGACGCCGGCCCCGACGCTGCCGCGTCGGTCGGCTCCTGCGGAGGGCCGAGGATCAGCTCGCCGTTCGCGACCAAAACATCCGCGCGTCTCAGATCGAACCGCGTTCGCTCGCCGTCGAGCTCCTTTGCTGCAAGCAGCAGAAGATCGCCCGGCAGGACCAGCTGGCGCAGCCGCACGAACCCGATCCCTCGTAATGTGGCCGGGCGCTGCCTCTCCCGCGCCAGCGCCTCGAGGACCAGCATCAGCTCTACTACACCCGGGAGAATCGGCCGTCCCGGGAAATGTCCCTCGAAGTAGCCGCCCCCGGCGGGAACGGTGATGTTCGCGCTCAAGCGCGCCGGGCGACAATCGCCGCCACCACGAAGGAGGGATAGTCCTCGCGAATCGTGGCGATGTCGGGATAGATCCGCACGTCCACGAAGCCGTTGGCTTCCAGGGCCGCGGTCCACTGCTCCGGGGTCAGGAATCCGCCGTTGGGACGCCAACCGGGGACCAGTACCGCATCGCGGAAAGCGCCCAGCAAATTGAACACGAGTTCCAGATGCAGCGGTGTGGTGGGGAAAGGCCGCACACATTCGGATATCACGAGCACGCCGCCTTCTGTCAGCGCCTTCCGCAGCTCATGCAGCGTGGCCGCAAGGTCGCGCGCTACGTGCAATACGTTCACTCCATAGACCAGCGAGAAACTACCCGGCACGATCTCGCCTTCCGCGAAGGGGTGGTCGATGTCCAGCGCGGCGAAGGCAAGAGGGTATCCCGGGTGGCGCGTAACCAACGTTCTCTGCGCGCGCCGCAGAAAAAGGGGTGAGACCTCCGTGAACCGATACAGCGAGATCTGGGATGCGCGCGCGCGGGAGTCGAGCCGATCGAACAGCGCTTCCGCGCCGCTGCCGAGCCCACCGCCGATCTCGAGGACGGCGGCGGCTGTGCCCTCCGGCAAAGCCTGTTCCGCCGCGATTGCCCCCACCGCATTGCTGATTGCGTAGAGCGGATTCCCGTTCGAGAAGTACTTGACCCAGCCGCTGATACCCTCCGGGCCGAACAGAGCCTGCTCCCCCGTCGTCTGTCCGCGCAGAACCGCCGGATAGTGTTCGGCGGCCAGCGCCGCTATTCGAAAGGACGGCAGGCAGCGCGGATCGTGTGCCTCCTGCGCGGCGAGCGTCTCGTTCGGGTCGAGCGTCGGCAGCGGCCGCTCGAGTCGATAGCGCAGCTTGCCATCGGGTCCGGCGCTGCCTTCAATCCAGTCCCTCGAGGCGAGCATCGCCAGAATCCACGCCGTGGGCACTCGCGCCATGGCCGGAGCGAGGCCTGCTCCCACCATCATCTGCTCCACCGTGGCCCCCTGGCGGCACGTCTGTTCGAGGCCCAAGGACCGGAAGACGCCCAGCGCGAGTCGTGCAACGTACTCTTCGAACAGCTCCCACGAAGTGACAAACGCGTCGTCGAACAGCGGGAGGAGCTCCGGCGGATAAAGCGCCGCCCGCTCGTCCTTATGGCTGCGCTGCGATGCAATAGGCATGGGTAACGGCGTTATCGCGTGTGGCGGAGAAGGTTCATGCACGAGGTGCTAGGACGGCAGTCCGTGGGTTGCATGTGGCCCTGCGGCTGCGCTCCAGCAATCGCGAATTGAGTGTAACGCAGACCACGGGCTGGTTCACCGCCGCGGCGCATGTGCTCCGCGTCGAGCGAGCACCGCCGAGAAAGCCAGGCTCAGGAACGCGCCCAGTGCGACCGTCACGCCGATGGCACTCAGCACCGGTGCGCGCGCCAGCGCCAGCAGGCCAAAGCCGATCGCCGTGGAGGCGTTGCACAGGACCAGCGAGACGATCATTGTCTGCGGGTCCCCGCCGCCGAGCTGTCGTTCGAAGAATCCGCCGGCCGCACCTTGCCCCTCGAAGAACAACGTGTAGTTCGACCCCACGCCCACGACGAGCAGCATTCCGACCAGGTGGAACATGGTGAGCTGCTTGCCACCGAGTGTCAGCACGGTGCTCAACACCGCGAGCGCTGCGACAAGCGGAACCATTACATCCCACGTACGCCGCAGCGAACGAAGGCTGACCAGCAGGACCAGTGTGATGGCGCCGGCCCCGATCAGCGCGAACATCAGCGCCTGGCCGCGGTAGCCGCGATACAGGTCATCGGCCTCCTGCTTCAGATCCAGGAGATGGACCGAGCCTACGTGCAACCCGTCAAGCGCCGCCGCCACTGCTCGCGCATCGTTCACTCCACGCAGCGACAACATGGCAAGCCAGCCGTCGCGCCGCTCGGCGAGCAGCGAATCGAGCCGGACTTTGAGGCCGGTCGCCTCCAGATCGGCACGACCCAGTAGAGACGCCCGCCTGGCGCCTTCTACGTCCTGCAGAAATGGCTGGAACAGCTCGACACGGAACGGCAATCCGCGCGCCGCCTCGGCAAGATTACGCTGCAGCACGACGCCGTCCGGCAATGCCACCTGCCGCTGCCGCTGGGTCCGCTCGCTCGGCAGGATGTGGGCGGGCGATTCGAAGCCCGCGAGGCTTCCAGCCTGCTGCAGCCGGTCGAGGACCGGACCCAGCCGCTCCGCCGTCTCCAGTACGCCCTGCTGCGTCGGGTCGGATACCACCACCAGGTAGCGCGCATCGGGCGCTCTCAAGTCCCGTTGCAAGCGTTCGTACCCCTGTTTCTCCGCTTCCGGCACCGGGCTCAAGCTCTCGAGCCGGTCATCCCACACGCTGCCGCCACGCACCGCCAGCCATACCGCACACAGCACCACAACGACGATCAGCGGGTAGCGCAATCTCGGCGCAGCCTGGACCAGCTTGAGGAGCGAGGGCCCCAGCGCGGCCAGAGGCTGGGCCCGATAACCGGCCGGAGACAAATGCGGCAGCACGAGCCGCGTCACGGCGAATGCAACGATCAACCCTACGATCGAGAACAACCCGAGCTGGGCCAGGCCGGAGAAATCCGACAGCAGCATCACGCCAAACCCGCACACCGAGGTCAATACGCCCAGCCTGAGCGTGCGCCACAACCGGCTGACCGCGACGTCCGAGCCGCGACCCCATGCAGCGTTGGTGAACAGGTAAATGGCATAGTCGACGCCCTCGCCCAGCAAGGTCGCGCCGAAGCCCAGCGTGATGCCATGCACCGACCCGAAGGCGAGGCTGACCGCCGCGATGCCGGCCGTCGCGCCTGTCACTACCGGCAGCAGCGTCAGGAACAGCACGCGCGCAGAGCGGTACACGACCAGCAGCAGGCAGGACACCAGCAGCACCGCCAGCAGCGAGATCCGCGACACGTCCTGCTTGATGGCCGCACGCGTCCCGACCGCGAAGACGCCAGGGCCGGTGGCAATCAGCCGCGCCGCGGGGGCGCTTTGTTCCTTCGACACTTGCTCGAATAGAGTGCGCAGCCGCCCCAGCGCGCGCTCCTGCGCGTCGATATCGAACCCCTTCGCGCGGGTCTGCGCGATCAGCAGGGCCCGCGTGCCATCCCCGCTGAACCAGACGCCGTCGCGCTTCTGCGGACCGCCGGCGAGTTGAAACTGATCGAGCAGGCGCAGGAACTCGCCGGTGGGATCCGCGGGCACCAGGCGGCTGGCAAGCGAGCCCATGGGTGACGCCAGCAGGTCCAGATCGTCCTGCAGCGCGGCGCGCAACCCGGCCGCCGTAAAGCGCTCCGGCGTAACGCCCGGGCTCAAGCAGATACCGATTGCGCAACAAGAACTGGCCGTCCGCCTCCATGCGCTCCTGCGCGCCGTTGCCGACATAGGCGAAGTCCGGGTCGCGCGCCAGCCGCTCAGCGAGCGCATCGCTGATCTGCGCGAGCTTGGCTTGCGGTGCACCGTCTACGCCGATCAGGATCAGCTGCGACACCACGCCTTCGCGCAACTGATCGACCAGGATCCGCTGCGAGGGCGTGGGCGAGCGAGGCAGGAAGGCGGAGAGGTCGGTGGTGAAGCGTGCCTGCGACACGATGACGGCACAGGCGCCAAGGAACAGGATCCAGAGATAGACAGGGGTATGGCCCCGCAGCGTCACGATCCGTCCTCGCGCACCGTCATGACCGAGCGGTCGCCTGAGCTCTCCTGGATCTCGATGCTCTCGATTTTTCCGGCGCTGCCACCGATCTGAATCAGGCTGATGACGGCACTCATTTTGGATTGCTTCGGGATCAAGGAAAGCCGCCAGGCGCGCGGGCTGCCATCCAGTGTCAAGCGGTAGAAACGATCGAGCGCAGCCAAGTCCCCCTTGAGAGTGGAGCGGATGCTTTCCACGAAAGCCCACAGCACGAGGTTGTCCTGCAGCGCGAAGGTGCGGCGCTGTCCGCGCGCGTTCTGGAGCGTGAGGACGTCCCCGTCGACGACGAAGCTCTCCGGCTTAGGCGTGAGCGTCCGCCTCTCCAGATAGTCGGGCGCGCGGTACTCGAGCGTGCCGGCCAGCTCGAGCGGCTGCTTCAGCAGCTTCATGTACTTGCGTTCCACGAAGCGAGCCTTGGCGTGGTGCACGCGGCCGAGCTCGATCATGAGCTGCTCCAGCCCCCAGGGCGCCTCGGCGAAGGCGGAAACGAGCGGCATACCAGCGAGCGTCAAGCCAGCCAGGAGCCGGACCAAGGCGCCCCGGCTAGCGCGACGAGCCGTTCCAGAAATCATAGAAATTGAACCAGTTGTAGGGCGCTTGACGGCAATAGTGCTCGAGCCGCCGCACATACAACTGCAAGGCCTCCCCGACCGCGGCAGCACGTTCCGAGCGCTCCACCCCGTCCGGTTCGAACAGCTTCTCGAAATACAGTTCGTAGCGATTGCCGCCGCGGTACAGACCCAGCATGAGGACTACCGGCCGCTTCAACATGAGCGCCATGCGAAACGGCGAATCGGGAAACGGTGCGGCTTCCCCCAGGAACGGCACCTGGACCAGTCCCTCCTGGTCCAGGGCCCGGTCACCCAGAATGCCGACCCACGCGCTGCGTTGGAGCCGCTCGTGCACCTTGAACATCGAGTCGAAGCGGCCGAGGGGAATCACGCGATCGGCGAGCGCCGGGTTGATGGCCTTGGCCACCGTGTTCACCATCCTGGCATTGTCTTCGTACATCACCAGTCCAACGTCGATCTGGTTGGCGGTACCCAGGGCACGCAAGATCTCGAAGCTGCCCAGGTGCGCACCGACCAGCAGACAGCCCTGGCCGCGGTCCCGAATCTGCTGCAGCAACTCTTCGCCGTGGACCTCGGTCTGGAACAGATCGTAACGGTCCTTGAGCAGGAAGAAGCGATCGAGCGCCACCGTGGCGAAGGTGAAGTAATGCCGGAACAGGTCGGTGAAACGTGGCTCGCGGTCCAGCACGCGCGCCAGGTATTTGCGCGACGCCGCCCGCGACGCAACCGAGAACAGCAGAAAGTAGAGGCAGACCGGATAGAGCACGAGCCGTGCGATCGGCCGGCCCAGCAGCAAGGCCAGGCCTACGATGAGCCGGATGCCGAGGATGCTGCCACGCTCGCGCTGGTCCAGCCACGCCTGCGTCACGCGCAAGCTCCCGGAATCTCTCGCGCGCGTAGATCAGCCGACGTTACAGGACTGTCCGGACCGGGCCGGCGACAGCGGGAGGGATCAGCCGCCACCAATAGCCCAACCCGGATCATGACGTGCGTCCCGAGCCGCGAACAGGACGCCGCCAACCGCATCAGCGCGTCGCGCGTCAGCTTGCCCGTGGCATTGCGCGGCAGGGAAGGCACGAAGTACAACGGGCGCGGCAGAAACGCCGCGTCGATGCGCTCTCGCAACGCGGACAACAGCGCTTCGCGCGACAGACGGGGAGCGACAACGAAGGCCATCAGCCGCGTGATCCCGGCCGGCGCTTCCGGCGGCATGAAGAACACGCCATCCTCGACGCCATCGATCGCGCTGAGCTGCTGGTCGAGATAAGCGAGCGATGTGCGCTTGCCGGCGATGTTCACCAGGTCGGCAGTGCGGCCGTGGAGCACGAAAGTGTATGCATCTTCGAGCTCGACCACATCGTTGAACACGGCGTCGGTCTGAACATGCCCGCCGCCGGCCTTGACCCCGGCTGTGTCACGCCATAGACGGACACCCGGCAGCGCATGCCACTGCGGTCCTTGCGTAGTCCGGCGGCTCGCGACCATGCCGGCTTCGGTGAACCCGTAGATCTCATGCAACGGGGCGCCGTAGCGCGCCTCGGATTCCGCTGCGATAGCCGCGGACAACGGCGCGGTCGCTGACAGGATCAGGCGCAGTGCGGGCAGTCGGCTCTCCTCCGCCAGCAGCGCGCGTAAGTGCACGGGCGTGGTCACCAATACGCGCTCGCTGGGAATGTCTTCCAGCGCGGTACGGATGTCGGCGGGATAAAACGGGCGTCCGGCATGCAGCGCGAGGCCGTTGTGCACGGCGAGCAGGACGGTTGATTCGAGCCCGTACATGTGCTGAGGCGGCACGGTGCCGACCAGCACCGCGCCGCTGAGGCCAGCCAGGTTGAGAGCCCGCGCTTCCCCCGCTGCCCCCAGCGCCAACCGGCCCCAGCTCTTCGGATGTGGCGTCGGCTCGCCCGTCGAACCTGAAGTAAAGGCGATGGCGGCCAGCTGCGCGTCGGGGAAAACCAGCTCCTGCGCGGGGCCGGCAGCGGTGGCCGCGGTCTCCGGATAGACGATGGTCTCCATCACGTCCCCTGACGCGCTGCCGTCGGACAAGGCGTAGAGCCCGGCATAGCCTTGTTTCAGAGTCGACAGCAGTTCTGGCGTGTGGGCAGGCGGGAGCAAGCTCACCTGATCGCGCAAGAGCGCTGCCGCCAGACCGACCGCGAAACGATAGCGGTCGCTGCACAGGTTCACCAGGTAGCGCCTGGCCGGCAACGCAGCGGCCACGACCCCCACGTCGCGCATGAAGTCGGTCACCCGCAACGGCTGGCGGCCGCGCCAGGCGACGACTGCCGATGGGTCCTGGTGGCCGAGGAACGCAGTGGCTGACATGCTCAGCCTCTCATGGGCTGCAGCGCCCACGGCCAGCCAGCAAGCGTGCAAACTGTGCAGCCGTCGAGTTGCCGCGCCGGCGCCTCCAGTTGGTTGCGTCCTGTCCCGTCAATTGGTATCCCGCGAATTGTTATTTCACAAGTCAACGGGACATCGACGTTAGCCGCCGCGCGCGGGGAAAACCGCAGCGCGCCCCCGATCGCGGAACGCGCGCACCGCAGTCAACAGCGAGACGTGTGCGAAATTGCGGTAGCGGGCTACCCGATATGCATACTCGCCGACGAACATCAGGGCAATGAGCGGCAAGGTGAGCAAGTTGGCGAACAGTGACCACATCTTGAGCGGAGCAAAAGCGAACAACAGAAGGGACGTGAGCGTCATCGCGGCGAAGAACACACACCAGGCCCAGTTCACGCGCCGTGTATACACCTCGATCTCCGGCGGCAATGTGCCGTGGACATAGCGCGCGAGCCCGGTGACGAGCGCCTCGCGGCCGGGCGCAAGGGTGCGGCCGAAGGCCCAGAGCAACAGCAAATAGAGGCTAACGGAGGGGAGCGGGTACAGGAATGTCAGGGAGGGCGCTCCACGCCGCGCGATCAATATGGCGATCGCCAGACCAATGCCACCGGCCAGCGCGAGCCAGACGAACCGGCGTGTCCGCAGCGCGACCAAGAGCAGGGCCGCCAGCGCCGGGCCCAGGGCGATCAATGCGCCCAGCGCGGTGCCGTGACCCCGCACAGCGGCCCAGTGCGCGGCCGCTTCGTAACCGATCAGTCCGGCGGCCAGCGCCACCGCCACGGCACCGATGCGACGCGACCCGGACTCATTTCGTGCGGCCGAGCTGGACATGTTCGCTCAGGCTGCGCAGCGAACTGAAGATCTTGACATTGTCGCTGTCGTCGGAACGCAAGCTGAAAACCGTAGGTCTTGGAGACGGCAAGCGCAACTTCGAGAATGTCGATGGAATCCAGCCCCAGACCCTCGCGGTACAGCGGAGCATCCGGATCGATGTCGCCGGCCGGCATCTCGAGGTTCAGGGTGGTAACGATCAGATCTGCCAGTTCCCGCTCTTGCGCGGTCATGCTCTTATCGCTCGGTCCATCGTCGGGCTCTTCAACGCTGTGATTGTGGCTCCCCAGCGCGCTATTATAGCGGCGCGCGGCCCTGACCCGTGCGCGAGGCAACCATGAACCCGCTGACACTGAGCAGCTTCACCCTGACGAGCGGCCTGGGCACCGGCCTGCGCGCGCACGTCGACGCACTCCTCGGACAGCGCTCGGGGCTCGCGCCGTGCACCTTCGAGAGCGCGCGGCTCGACACTTGGGTAGGTCAAGTGCCGGACGAGCACCTCGCGCCGGTTCAGCGGACGCTGGCCGCCTTCGATTGCCGCAACAACCGCCTGGCACAGCTGGCTCTGGCGCAGGACGGCTTCGACGCAGGCCGTGGCGCAGGCACGGCAGCGCTACGGCGCGCGTCGCATCGGGCTGTTCCTGGGAACCAGCACGTCCGGAATTCTGCAGACCGAAATCGCCTACCGGCAACGCGACGCTGATACCGGGTCGCTGCCGGATGACTTCGACTACGCCGGCACGCAGAACACTTTCTCTCTCGGCGCATTCGTCCAAGCGCAACTTGGAGCTCGACGGGCCGGCGGTCGTGATCTCCACGGCCTGCTCGTCCAGCGCCAAGGCATTCGGTGCAGCGGCGCGCATGATAGCAGCCGGAGTGTGCGACGCGGCCGTCGTCGGCGGCGCGGACAGCCTCTGCCTGACCACGCTGTACGGCTTTGGCTCGCTGGAGCTGCTCTCGCGTGCGCCCTGCCGCCCGTTCGATGTCGAGCGCAGCGGCATCTCCATCGGCGAAGGCGCCGGATTCGCGTTGCTGGAACCTGCGGTCGGCGAAGAACGCAGCGGACGCGATTCAACTGCTCGGCGTGGGCGAGAGCAGCGATGCCCACCACATGTCGACACCCCACCCGGAAGGCCTGGGTGCACGCACTAGCGATGGAGCGGGCGCTTCGCAGCGCCGGCCTCGGCGCCGGGCGACATCGACTACATCAACCTGCACGGCACCGGCGACCCGCAGCAACGACGCGTCCGAGGATAGAGCCGTCTATCGACGTATTTGGCGCGGCCACGCCTTGCAGCTCGACCAAGGGAGCGACCGGGCACCTGCTGGGCGCAGCCGGTATTGCCGAAGCGATGATCTGCGCTCTCGCGCTGCGCGAGCAAGTTCCTGCCCGGCAGCATCAACACACGGCAGCTCGACCCCGACCTGCGCGTGCGCTACCTGCTCCACACTGTCGCGGAGGCCCCAGAACGGGTGATGAGCAACTCGTTCGGCTTTGGCGGCAGTAACTGCAGCCTGGTGCTGGGCGCGAGCGCACTGATGCAGCGTCTTCGTGGAGAGCGTCGGCCTGCTGGGCCCGGGGCTGACGGGCTGGTCTGCCAGCCGCGCGGTGCTGCTGGGCGCCGTCCCCTATGTGCCCGAGCGAAGTGCTTCTGCCTGCGCCCGACCGCTTTGCCCGCGGCGGAACGCCGCCGCACCGGCCTGCCGGTGCGGCTGGCGCTGGCCGTAGGACTGGACGCCCTCGCCGCAGTCTGCGCGCCGCGACGAGCGCGCTGGCTTCGGTGTTCACGTCTTCCGGCGGCAGACGGCCAAGTCATCCACGAAATCTGCGCAGGCGTTGACCAGCGCCGAGCGTCAGGTCTCGCCGACGCGCTTTCACAACTCCGTGCACAACGCGCCGGCCGGCTACTGGAGCATCGCATTGCGCTCACACGCGCCGTCCACCAGTCTGTGCTGCTACGACTGGAGCTTCGCGGCGGGCTTGCTGGAAGCCGGCGCGCAGTGCGTGACCGAAGGCGTTCCGGTGCTGCTGGTGTCCTACGAGGTCCCTTACCCCGAGCCGCTGCTACGCTACACGCCCGGTGGCAGGGGTACTCGGCACCGCGCTGCTGCTCGCGCCTGAGCCGACACCCGAGGCCATTCGCGCGAATCGAGTCTGCAGATCGAAGCTGGCGCAACCGCAACCTCGGTGATGCAGAATCGCAGAGCTGGAGCGGCTTCGCACCGGCAATCCAGCCGGCCGCGCGCTTCCCCTGCTGCGCGCGCTGGCTGGACCTGCCGCTACGACGATCCTGCTCGAGTACTTGAACGGCAAGACCCTGAGAGTCGAGGTAAAGCCGCTGTGAGATGCAGAAAAGGCGTGACCGGAATCCCGGTCACGCCTTTGCAAGGTTTACAACCTTCAGCGTGCCACGCTCAGCCCGGAGGTTTCGGCACCGGCGCGCAACGCGGCGATCCGCTCATCCAGCGGCGGATGCGACATGAACAAGCGCGCCAGCCCGCCGACTGTCCTTGCCGGAGATGCCGAAGGCCTGCACCGGCTGCGGGCAGAGTCGAAGGCTCGTGCGCGTTTTCAGGCGCTGCAGCGCGGCGATCATCCTGTCGCGGCCTGCCAGCTGCGCCCCGCCCGCGTCGGCGCGGAATTCGCGCTGGCGGCTGAACCACATCACGATGATGCTGGCCAGGATGCCCAGCACCAGTTCGGCGACGATCGACGTAACCCAGTAACCGATGCCTAGAGACATCCCGATCGTTCTTGAGCATCACCTTGTCAACGATGTAGCCGATCACACGCGCCGAAGAAGATGACGAAGGTGTTGACGACCCCCTGGATCAGCGCCAGCGTCACCATGTCGCCGTTGGCGACGTGGGTGACCTCGTGCCCCAGCACCGCCTCGGCCTCGTCCGGTGCTCATCTGTTGCAGCAGGCCGGTGCTCACTGCCACCAGAGCGTTGTTCCGGTTCATGCCGGTGGCAAAGGCGTTGATCTCAGGCGCCGTCGTAGATCGCCACCTCGGGCATGCCGATACCGGCGAGCTGTGCGTGCCGGCGCACCGTATCCACCAGCCAGCGCTCGGTCGGGTTGGCTGGGTTGCTCGATAACCTGCGCCCCGGTGGCCCGCTTGGCCATCCACTTCGAGATCGCCAGCGAGATGAACGAACCGCCGAAGCCGAATATCGCGGCAAAGACCAGCAACGCGCCCAGGTTCAGCCCATTGGCGGTCAGGAAGCGATCCACTCCCAGCAGTCGTGCCGTGAAACTCAGCACCAGGATGATCGCCAGGTTGGTAATCAGGAACAGGCTGATGCGTTTGAACAAGTTTTCCTCCTAAAAGAGCAAGCTAGGGATCCCGATCCAAGCCTTAGATCAGCGCCCGGGTGCAGGGTTCCAGTCAGGCTGAAGCCCCATCCAGACATCGACACCACACCCTCATGCCTGGCGCTGCTCCAACGCTTCCAACTGTACTTGCAACTGCAGCCACTGGTCCTCGGCCTCTTGCAGGCGCCCATTCACACGTGCCTGCTCCACGCAGCGAGCGTCTTCAGCTTTTCCCGGCTCTGATCGTCGTACAAATTGGGGGTCAGCAAGCAACGTTTCAAGCCGGTCTCGTTCCGCGCCCAGCCGTGCAATTTCGGCCTCCAGCTGCCTGCAGGCGCTTCTCGATCGGCCGCCGCTCGAGCCGACAGCCGGTTGCGGGCCTCGGCCTCGAGCCGCCGCTGCTGCTTGCGATCGACCGGCGCTTTCAGTCTCTCGATCACGCGGGGCTTCCTGATTCCGCCGTCGCTCCGCGACCCAGCCACGGTAATCCTCCAGATCGCCGTCGAAAGCCGCCACATGGCCATCGGCGACGATCGAGGAAGTCGTCAGCGGTGGCGCGCAACAGATGGCGGTCATGGGACACCACCACCACTGCCCCTTCGAACTCCTGCAGCGCGATCGTAAGCGCTTCGCGCGTATCCAGGTCCAGATGGTTGGTGGGCTCGTCCAGGAGGAGCAGGTTGGGGCGCTGCCAGATCACCAGCGCAAGGATCAGGCGCGACTTCTCGCCGCCCGAGAACCGGCCCACCGGCGCTTCCACCATGTCGCCACGGAAGTTGAAGCCCCCCAGGAAGTCACGCAACGCCTGTTCCCGCGCGCGACGGTCGAGGCGGGTCAGGTGCTGCATCGGCGACTCGTCGTGACGCAACTGGTCGAGCTGGTGTTGGGCAAAGTAACCAACCGCCAGTCCTTTGCCGGCACGCCGCTCGCCGGCCAGCGGCGCGAGCTCGCCGGCCAGAGTCTTGACCAGGGTCGACTTGCCGGCGCCGTTGACCCCGAGCAGACCGATGCGGGCGCCAGCATGCAAGCTGAGCTCGACGTTCTGAGCACCGGCACCCCGTTGTAGCCTGCATGCAGTTGCTCCAGCGTGAGCAGCACCTGCGGCGCGTGCACCGGCTCTCGAAATCTGAAGCTGAAGGGCGAGGCCACTTGCACTTCGGCGATCCGCTCCAGGCGCTCGAGGGCCTTGAGCCGGCTCTGAGCCTGGCGCGCCTTGGTGGCCTTGGCGCGAAAGCGGTCGACGAACTGCTGCAAATGCGCGATCTCGCGCTGCTGCTTGTCGTAGGCCGCCTGCTGCATCTGCATGCCGGCCGCGCGCTGGCGCTCGAATTCCGAGTAATTGCCCTTGTACAGCTTGAGGCCGCAGTTCTCCAGGTGGCAGACGTGGTCCACCGTGTTGTCGAGGAACTCGCGATCGTGGGAGATCAGCAGCAAGGTGCCGTCGTAGCGCGCGAGCCAGTCTTCCAGCCACAGCACGGCTTCGAGGTCCAGATGATTGGTGGGCTCGTCGAGGAGCATCAGGTCCGAGCGCGTCATCAGCGCCTGCGCCAGGTTCAGGCGCATGCGCCAGCCGCCGGAGAATTCGGCGACAGGGCGCGTCAGATCCGCTTGCGAAAACCCCAGGCCGTCCAGGATCTGCGCCGCGCGCGCCCGAGCGCCATAGCCACCGATGGCTGCCAGGCGCTCGTGGAGGTCCCCCAGGCGTCCGGCGGCGTGCGCGTGGCCGGCGGTGCGACGGTCACGCTCCTCGGCGTGATGGTGCTGCGTGGCATGCTCGTGCAACGAGGTATGTCGATCGTGCGCTGCATGCTCGCGTTCCACAGCGGCGATGGCGTCCTCGATCGCCCGCAGCTCGCGATCGCCGTCCAGCACGTAGTCGAGAGCGGGGTCGGCAACCGCAGGGGTCTCCTGCGCCACTTGCGCAATGGTGAGCCCAGGCTGGATTTCCACGTCGCCCGCTTCGGAGTGGAGCTCTCCGCAGCAGCAGAGCCATCAGGCTGCTCTTGCCGCTGCCATTGGCCCCGACAACACCGATCTTCTGCGGTGCGAAAACCGTCAGGTTTACGTCTTCCAGCAGGCGCTTGGCGCCGCGCTGCAGGGTTACGGAACGCAGGGTGATCATGGACCTGGACAGTACCGGGACTCGAGGGTGGGCGGCCGGGCAGCACGTGCAAACCGCCGGAGGGGCAACCAATGCCGGCTCGGCCCTCGCAACTCCCTGCGTTGAACGGTAACGATGGGGTGGCTGACGGGACTCGAACCCGCGACAACTGGAATCACAATCCAGGACTCTACCAACTGAGCTACAGCCACCAGCTAGACTGCCGCGCGTGGGACAAACGCCCGCGCGGGAAATCAATCTCTGGCCTGCCCGACGGGAATCGAACCCATAACCCCCAGCTTAGAAGGCTGGTGCTCTATCCGGTTGAGCTACGGGCAGGGGCGAGCCGACGTACCGTCTGGGGCACGCTGGTCGGGGTGAGAGGATTCGAACCTCCGACATCCTGCTCCCAAAGCAGGCACGCTACCAGGCTGCGTCACACCCCGGAAGCGCGCTACTATAACTGTTTGCCCGCAGACGGGTCAATTTGCCCGGCGCGGATCCGCGAGCCGGTATAAGCTGCGCGCGTTTGCAACCCAGCACCCATGCGGACGGGCAGGTTCGAAAGTTGCTTGCGGTGGGTGCTCTTTTCTGCTATTAAAGCGACTTTTTTTGCGGGAAGCAATCGTCAACATGACCGCTGAATTTCACACTCAGTTCAAACCGTACCTGCCCAAGAAGGGCGAGCAGTACATGAACTCCAAGCAGCTCGAGCACTTCCGCAAGATGCTTTCGACGCTGAAGGCAGAGTTGAGCCAGGACATCGATCGCACCGTCCACACCATGCAGGACGAAGCGACCATCTTCGCCGATCCCGAACGACCGCGCCAGCCAGGAATCGGACATGGCGCTGGAGCTGCGCAACCGTGACCGCGAGCGCAAGCTGATCAAGAAGATCGAGGAAACCATCGGCAAGATCGATGCCGGCGAGTATGGCTACTGCGAAAGCTGCGGTGTCGAGATCGGCCTCAAGCGTCTCGAAGCGCGCCCGACCGCGACACTTTGCATCGACTGCAAGACGCTGGACGAATTGAGGGAGCGTCAGGTCGCCAAGTAACCTGCCGCCAGCGGCTCGCACTCACCGCAAGGGCAGCTTTCGAGCTGCCCTTGTGCGTTCGGATTTCGGTTTCGGCTGTCCGCTCCGTAGCCGACCGCATATCGATTCCACGCAGCTGCACGACCCGGCGTCCTGGGCCTTCTCTTTATCCTAAGTCCTTGTCTGGAGCGCCTTTCCAGCGCATCGTCGGTTGAAATGTGCGGCCCGCTCCACTATAGTTCGCCGGTTGTTCAACGGGGGCGCGCTACAGCGGACTTGGTCGAGCGGCGCCCCCCGGATATCGACGCCCCGCTGGCGGCTGCACCGGAGGAATTTTGTGCCTCCATCGGCGCACGCATTGATAGACAGGAGAACGCGATGAAGCGATGGTATGAGGGGCTCGGAATCACCGCCGGGATGGCGGCGGTCGTCGTACTGGCCGGGCTGGCGGGGCAAGCCTGGGGTGAGGTCACCTACGAGCGCATCAAGAACGCCGACAAGTATCCTGGCGACTGGCTCACCTATCACGGCAGCTACAAGAGTTGGCACTACAGCGCGCTCGATCAGATCAACACCAAGAACGTCGAGCAAGCTGCAGGTCGCGTGGACCCACTCCATGCCGCGCGCGATGCGCGGTCTGCAATCCATGCCGCTCGCTGCCGACGGCATCCTCTACTACTCCGGCCCGTACAACCAGGTGTTCGCGCTCGACGGCAGCACCGGCGAAGTGATCTGGTACTACCAGCCAGAAGCTCAATGAAGACCTGGTATCCAAGCAGACCCACTCGCCCTACAACCGCGGCATCGCCCTCGGCAATGGGCAACGTCTACATGGGCACGCTCGGACGGCAAGCTGGTCGCGATCGACATGAAGACCGGCAAGCTCAACTGGGAAACCAAGCTGCTCGACTCCGAGCAGCCTGACGGTGGGCTTCACCGGCGCGCCGCTGTTCGTCAAGGACAAGGTCATCATCGGTTCGCAGGGCGGCGAATGGCCGTACCGCGGTCCGCTCTTCGGCGTCGACGCGAAAACGGGCCAGGAGGTGTGGAAGTTCTACACGGTCGGCGGCAACGATGGCACCAAGTCCGACGCGCGCAATACCTGGGGCAACGACTCCTGGAGGACCGGCGGCGGCGGCGGCTGGATGGCGGGCGGCTACGACCCCGACACCAACATCGTATGGTGGGGCACCGGCAATCCGGCTCCGCTCTACGACTGGTCCGGTCCCGACTGGATGAACGCGGGCGCGCGTCCGGGCACCAACCTGTACACCACGTCGGTCATCGGTCTGGATCTCGACACCGGTGAGCTCAAGGCCTACCACCAGGAGCTGCCGCACGACGCCTGGGACTTCGACAGCGCGGTGGGCGAGTTCGTGATGCTCGAGCGCGGCGGCAAGAAGTACATCGTGCATCCGAACAAGAGCGGCTTCGTCTTCGTCTACGACCGCATGGGCAAAGTGCAGAACGTCTGGCGCCTGGTCAAGAACATCAATTTCGTGAAGGACATCGAGCCGCGTACCGGTGAGCTGATCGGGCGGCGCGACTTCACCGAAGGCGAACACAAGAGCTTGTGCCCGTTCATCGCCGGCGGCATCAGCTGGAACTCGGGCGCGTACAACCCGAAGACCGGCCTGTACTACAAGGTCGGCAACGAATGGTGCATGGACCTCACGGTGAAGAAGACCACTCCCGATCCTGGAGCCGATGGCTCAGCTCAATATCGGCGCGGACTTCAGCCTGGTCAACCCGCCGGACGGCAAGATGCGCGGCCACGTCTCCGCGCGCGACCCGCTGACCGGCGCCAAGAAATGGGAGGTCGAGTTCCCCGAGCCACCGCTCGCGAGCCTGCTATCCACCGCCGGCAATCTGCTGTTCGTGCCCGACCCGCGCGGATGGCTGCGAGCCTTGGACGCCACCAACGGCAAGGAGCTGTGGAAGCACAACAACGGTCAGGGCCACAACGGCGGCATCATCAGCTACAAGGGCAAGGACGGGAAGCAGTACGTGGCGGTCGAAACCGGCTGGGGCGGACTTGCCGGCGATGACTACGCCTCGTTCTTCGGCAAACCGTACAACAGCTTCCCGAAGGATTCCGGTGTGCTGGTGGTGTTCCGTCTGCCGTAATCCACCGCCGATGCCAAGCCGTCGCACGAGTCGCCGCCAAGACGTCTCGCGGTCCGGTACCCGTCGCCGGGCCGCGACGCTGTCGAGATTCTCGCTGAAGCTTGCCGCGGGCAAGCCCGAGCGTCGTCCATCACGCCCTGCCACGGTGCATCCAATACCGGCATCATGGCCCGCGAGCGCGCGGAAGTCGAGGCGCTGCGGTTGTAACAGTCCGTTACAAAATCCCGCGGAACTTATGCGATCGTTGTAGGACAAAGAGATAAAGCATGACCAGCCACGGTCGTGCTTGTGTTCAACTTTCCTGGGTATGACAGCACGATGAAAGCTACCGACAAAGTCTCCAAACCGCGCGACATCCGCCACCGCCTTGGCTTGAACCAGCAGGAATTCTGGGGCCGCATCGGCGTCACTCAGAGCGGCGGTTCCCGCTACGAGAGCGGACGTACCATGCCCAAGCCCGTGCAGGAGTTGCTGCGGCTGGTGCATGTCGACCAGATCGACGTCCGCAAGATCACGCGTGGCGATTTTCAGGTGATCTCCTACCTGAAGGCTGCCGAGCCCGGGCTGTACAAGCGTCTGCGCGAGCAGGCCTCCGCCCGGCAGAACGGCAAGCGCAGCGCTCGGCGCCGCTAGTCGCCGCGCTTGTCTTGGACCGGAGAGGCCTAGGCCGGTCCGGGCCTGTTTCCCGCAGGATCAGGTATATCCCGGCCGGAGTCGGCGGTGGAGGCACGCCTGATCCCCCGGTTCGAATGCGACGTGCGGCCCGCCTCCCCATCCGCAGCGGCCCATCCTGGGCTTCGCCTCAGAGCAGAGTACGACTGGGCTTACATCTCCGAAGACGTGGTCCGCACCTAACGAGCTTCCAACCTGGGCGGGTTAAAGACCCTGGACACCTGCCCTTTGCCGGCCGGCGCATATTAGGCGACACTATGGGCTGCGGCGCTGCCCGCCGCCGCAATTTGGTCTAGCGCACTAAAACAGGTCGTCGAGCACTACTCGTTGCCCGGCGCATAAAGTCGTTCCCACCCCCAACAGAACACGGAGGAACTAATGCGATTCACTACTCTGCTTTCGGCGCTCGCCCTGGCGCTGCTCGGTCTTTCGACTGCCGTCCTGGCCGACGATATTCCCGTCAACACAGGCAATGGCAAGGCGGGCGACGGCCAGAATGTCACGTTCAAAGGCAACCCCTTACCCCTGAGCCGGCAAAGGGCTAAAGGTTGGTGACCCCATGCCTTCCGTGGTGCTGACCGGTGCCGGCCTTGCCCCGGTGAACATCGCCGACGGCAAGGGCAAGGTCCGCATAATCAACGTGGTTCCGTCCCTGGACACGCCAACCTGTGATGCGCAGACCCACGAACTGGTTGAAAAAGATCCGAGCCTGGCCAACAGCGTCGAGCTGGTCACCGTAAGCATGGACTTGCCGTTCGCGCAGGCGCGCTGGGCGCGGGCGGCCAAGGCCAAGAACATGATCTTCCTGTCCGACTACAAGACGGGCGATTTCGGCACCAGCACCGGCCTGCTGATCGTTCCCCTGCACCTGCTGACGCGCACGGTCATCGTCACCGACAAGGACGGTATCGTGCGTTACATGCAGGTCGTGCCGGAGATCAGTGAGCTGCCGGACATGCCCGCCGCAATGGCTGCCGCGAAGGCGCTGCTCTGATCGGTAGCGCCTGCAAGGCACCCTACAAAAGGCCCCGCAGTGCGGGGCTTTTGTTTTCTAGCGTTCGTCAACGCCGCCGCCTGAACACTGACGCAAGGCGTCGTCTGGCTATCCGGGCTCGGCTTGATGAGCGCCGGCGGCTGCGCCTGTGGCTGCGTCGTCGCGTGCGGTCAAGCCGTTGAAGTACAGGTTGAGGACCACCGCCGCGATCGAAGCCAGCAGGATGCCGGAGTGCAACAGGGGCGACAGCGCCTTGGGCATGTATTGGAAGAACTTGTCGGCTACGAGCGGAATCATCCCGAAGCCGATGCTGATGGCAATGATGTACGGGCTCGCCTTATGCCGGACGTAGTCCACGCCGGCGAGGATCTTGATTCCAGTGGCGGCCACCATCCCGAACATCACGATCCCCGCACCGCCGAGCACGAACTGCGGCACCGAGGCGACCACATGCCCCATCTTCGGGAAAATCCCGAACGCGATGAGGATCGCGCCGCCCACCGCCGTCACCCATCGACTGCGTACACCCGTCACGCCTACAAGCCCCACGTTTTGCGAGAACGATGTGTATGGAAAAGTGTTGAAGATGCCCCCGATCAGCGTGCCCAATCCGTCGGTGCGCAGACCTCGGGTGAGATCGTCCGGCGTTATCTTCTTGCCGGTAAGCTCGCCCAGTGCCAGGAACATGCCCGTCGATTCGATCATCACCACCACCATGACCAGCGTCATGGTGAGGATCGCGACTAGATCGAACTTCGGCACGCCAAACTGGAACGGGTAGACCAGGTCGACCCACTTCGCCTCTTCCAATCCGGCGAAGCTGACTTTTCCGAACACCAGCGCAACCACGAAGCCGATGACGATACCGACCAGGACCGCGATGTTGCCGAAGAATCCCCGCACATATTTCGTGATCAGCAGGATCGCGACGAGCACGATGAGGGCCACGGCCAGGTTGAACGGGTCGCCATGGCTAGGAGCGGTCGGCGGACCGCCGGCTGCCCAGTTGATGCCCACGCGCATCAGCGAGATACCGATGACGGCGATGATCGTGCCGGTGACCACCGGTGGAAACAACGGCAGCAGCCTGCTCACCAGCGGTGCGATGAGGATGCCGACGATACCCGCTCCAATCACGGCTCCGTAGATTCCGAGCAGCCCCAGGTCGGGATTGGACGCCATCGCCAGCATCGGGCCGACCGACGCAAAGGTCACCCCCATCATCACGGGCATACGAATGCCGAACTTCCAGACGCCGATCGATTGAATCAGCGTGGCAATGCCGCAGGCGAACAGGTCGGCATTGATCAGCAGAGCGACATGCTCTTTAGGCAGCTTCAGCGCCGACCCGAGGATGAGCGGCACAGCAACGGCGCCCGCGTACATCACCAGCACGTGCTGCAGTCCCAGAATCAGGAGCTGTCCGGGCGGCAGCATCTCGTCGACCGGCTGCATCGTCACCTCGCTCGCACTCGCCATACGTCTCTCCAATAAGAAAAAGCAGCGGCGCCACACGCGCCGTCACATCTGCTGAATTCATGGCCGAGCTCTCGGCCGACAGAATGGCAGCGGGTTCTACGCGACACCAGACCTCTTGGTAATCGCAGTGCGTGCCAGAGTGCGTGTGTGCGCCGCGGTCACCAGCCTTCCAAACACTTGCTGCAATTCATGAGGTTAGTGGCGGAGCCTGGCGGAAGGGGTGGGATTCGAACCCACGGTGCTGTTGCCAGCACGCTGGTTTTCAAGACCAGTGCATTAAACCGCTCTGCCACCCTTCCTGGACGAGGATGCGTTGTTACTGCCAACCCGGCGGAATCATATCGCTTTGCGTCGCCCGGGACCAACACAAGGGTTGAAACTTTCGCCCAACTAACCTAGTCTTAGTCCTTGATTTCGTAGCCTAGGAGACCTGAACTCTATGCAACCAGAACTACAGTACCCGACCCAGTCGACGGGATTCGCGGTCGAGCAGAATAAGGTTCTGCGCAACACCTACATGCTGCTGGGCTTGTCCATGATCCCCACCGTGATCGGCGCCGCGGTCGGGGTAAACACGAACTTCGCATGGCTCGCGCAATACCCGATTGCCGGGCCGCTGTTGATGTTCGCGGTCATCATCGGGAGCATGTTTGCCATCAGCGCCCTGCGCAACAGTGCGTGGGGCGTGGTAGCGATGCTCGTGTTCACCTTCCTGATGGGCTGGTGGCTGGGGCCGATGCTGCAGTACGCACTGCACTTCCGCAATGGCGCGCAGCTCATCGGGCTCGCCGGTGGCGCGACCGGTGCCATCTTCATCGGACTGGCCAGCTACGTAACGGTGACGAAGAGGGATTTCAGCTTCCTCGGCAAGTTCCTGTTCGTGGGGTTGATCCTGCTGGTTCTGGGCGCCGTCGCCAATCTGTTCTTCCAGGTGCCGGCCGCATCGCTGACGATTTCAGCCGTCGCCGTAGTGCTGTTCGCGGGCTATATCCTGTACGACGTGAGCCAGGTCGTGAACGGCGGCGAAACCAACTACGTCATGGCGACGCTGAAGATCTACATCGACATCTACAACATCTTCGTGCATCTGCTCAACCTGCTGCTCGCCTTTGCCGGCAGTCGCGACTGACCGCGCGGCAGTCGAAGTTCCGGACGGAGCTGCCACGGCAGCTCCGTTTTTATTTGTCCCGCGCGAACAGTGCGATGGATTCGACGTGCGAGGTGTGGGGGAACATGTTCACCACCCCCGCCGCCAGCAGTCGATAGCCCTTACCGTGCACCAGGACACCGGCGTCTCGCGCCAACGTTGCAGGGTGGCAGGACACATAGACGATGCGCTCGGGGGCGCCATCGCCAATGGCGTGGACCAGGGTCTGCGCACCGTCACGCGGCGGGTCAATCAGCATGCGGTCGAACGGGCCGAACTGCGCCAGGAGCCGCGCCGCGTCATGGAACAGATCACCAACCACGAACCGGGCGCGCTCCGAGAGGCCATTCTCGCGAGCGTTCTCCGCAGCCCGGGCTACCAGCTCAGGGCTGCCTTCTACTCCCATCACATCGGCCCCGCTCCGCGCGATCGCAAGGCTGAAATTGCCCAGCCCGCAGAACATGTCGGCGATGCGCATGCCGGGCGCGGGCCCCAGCAATGCCATGGCCCGCCGCACCAGCACCCGGTTGACGGCGAAATTGACCTGGGTAAAGTCGGTCGGCTCGAAGCGGAACGTGAGATCGAACTCGGGTAGCCGGTAGCACAGGCGCCGCGCAGTCGTGCTGTCCAACGGGTAGACGGAGTCTGGCCCGGCTGGCTGCAGAAGGATGTCGACACTATGGCGAGTGGAGAACTCGCGCAGCAGTCGTCAGATCGCCTGCGGTCGGCTCATCCAGCACTCGCAGGGTCAGTACCTCCGCCCCCTCACCTATCGCTACTTCGATCTGCGGGATCCGGTTGTCTACAGTCAAGGCCGAGATCAGTTCGCGCAGCGGCCGGATGAGCGCCGAGATCCGTGGCGGCAGCACCTCGCAGGAATCCATGTCCACGACCAGCGGCGTGCGACGCTCGCGGAAACCCACCAGTGCTCCGCCCTTGCTGGCCACCTGCCTGACCGACAAGCGGGCGCGCTGCCGATAGCCCCACGACGGGCCGTGGATCGGCGCGAGCAAGGTGTCCGGCTCGACTTTGCCGATCCGCGCAAGGTTGTCTTCGAGCACGCGCTGCTTGATTGCAACCTGTGCGCGCGGGTCCAGGTGCTGGAGGCTGCAGCCGCCGCAACGCTCATAGTGCGGGCACAGCGGCACGACCCGCATACTGCTCTCGCGCAGCACACGCGTCAGGTTGGCAAGATCGAAGTTCGGCTTGCGCCGCCAGCGCCGATATTCCACCAGTTCGCCGGGAAGAGCGCCGTCGATGAATACCACTTTGCCATCGACACGCGCCACGCCGCGCCCATCCTGATCGAGCGCCAGCACTTCCGCCGTCGGCGGGTCAGCCCGCGGCGGCGCGAGAGTCCGGAGCACCAGAGGGGTCGCGCTGCCAGGCACCGATGAACTCCTGCCAATGTGCGGCGGGGGACCGAGAGAGAGTGTCGTGCACTAGATCGATCTCGTGCTCGTACTGCTCGGCGGTCAGCAGGCCACGCAAGAGTTGAAAGCGCAGGTACACCAGATACGTGTTGGCAGCATCCGTTTCGCAGTAGTTGCGGATCGCAGCCAGTTCTCCGCGTTGAAAAGCATCCCACACCTTCGACCCGTCCATCCCCAGCTTGCCGGGAAACCCGAGCAGCCGGGCAATCTCGTCCAACGGAGCCGCGGCGCGCGGCTGATACAGCGACAGCAGGTCCATCAGGTCCAGATGGCGCAGGTGATAGCGGCTGATGTAGTTGTTCCACTTGAAGTCGCGATCGTCCTCGCCCAGGTCCCAGTAGCGATGCGCCCGCACGCCATGCACCAGTGCACGGTAGTGCAGCACCGGCAGATCGAAGCCGCCGCCGTTCCACGACACCAGCTGCGGCGTGTACTTCTCCACCCCGTCGAAGAAGCGTTGCAGCACGCATGCCTCCGCCTCTCCTGGATCTCCCAGCGACCACACGATGAAGCTGTCGCGCTCGCGCAACGCACAGGCAGATCGCGACTACGCGGTGCAGGTGTAACGGGAGAAAGTCGCTGCCGCTCACCTGCCGGCGGCGTTGAAAAGCGAGCTCGGCCACGTCCGCGTCGCTCATGTCACGCGGCAGGCCGTTGACGCGCCGCAGGCCCTCGGTATCTGGGACGGTCTCGATGTCGAAAGCCAGAACGGGGGTCATCCGGAAGTCGTGCTTGGAGGCAAGAGGAAGGGCCGAGAATTCTAGCAGTTCTGGGTATCGGCCTTGAGCGGCAGGAGGCGTGCTAACATCCCAGAGGGAGGACGCTGGAAGGAGGAAAATGTGAAAATGTACGCACCGGTGCACATGGCGCAACCTGCCGCGTCTCGTCCCGGATTTCGTACGCCACGCAGGGCTCGCGCGATGGGTCACGGACACCGCGCACCTTACCCGTCCCGACCGAGTCGTCTGGTGCGACGGCTCCGACGAGGAATATCACGCTCTGTGTGCCGAGTTGGTGCGCGCCGGCACTTTGATCGCCGCTGAATCCCGTCACACCGCCCTGGCAGTTTCCTGGCGCGCTCGGATCCGGGCGACGTGGCACGCGTCGAGGACCGCACTTTCATCTGCAGCATCAAGCAAGCCGACGCCGGACCGACCAACAACTGGGTGGAACCGGCGCAGATGAAAGCACGGCTGCTGCAGTTGTTCGCCGGGTGCATGCGAGGACGCACCATGTACGTGGTGCCCTTCAGCATGGGGCCGATCGGTTCCCCTCTGGCCAAGATCGGCGTGCAGATCACCGACTCGGCGTACGTGGCCGTGAGCATGCGGATCATGACGCGCATGGGGCGCGCGGCGCTGGACGCGCTGGGGCAGGACGGCGGCTTCGTGCCCTGCCTCCATTCCGTCGGCATGCCGCGCGCGCCAGGTCAGGCAGACGTGCCCTGGCCCTGCAACCCCGAGCACAAGTACATCGTGCATTTCCCGGAGGAGCATTCGATCTGCTCGTTCGGCAGCGGCTATGGCGGCAACGCGCTGCTCGGCAAGAAGTGCCTGGCGCTGCGCATTGCCTCCAGCATGGGACGCAGCGAGGGCTGGCTCGCCGAGCACATGCTGATCCTGGGTGTGGAGTCGCCCCAGGGCGAGAAGACCTACATCGCGGCAGCTTTTCCCAGCGCCTGCGGCAAGACCAACTTCGCCATGCTGATCCCTCCGCGTGCGTTCGAGGGCTGGAAGATCACCACCATCGGCGACGATATCGCCTGGATCAAGCCCGGCGCCGACGGACGGCTGTATGCCATCAATCCCGAATACGGATTCTTCGGTGTCGCCCCCGGCACATCGCGGCAGTCCAACGCCAACGCCATGGCAGACGCTGGAGCAGAACTGCATCTTCACCAACGTTGCCATGACGCCCGACGGCGACGTATGGTGGGAGGGCATGACCGATGAGCCACCCGCGCAACTGATCGACTGGCGGGGCATTCCGTGGACGCCAGCATCTGGCACCAAGGCCGCGCATCCGAATGCGCGCTTCACCGTAGCTGCGTCGCAGTGCCCTTCCATCGACCCGGACTGGGAGAATCCCCAGGGTGTCCCGATTTCTGCCTTCGTCTTCGGTGGCCGCCGCTCCGACACGGTCCCGCTCGTGTACGAGACCGTCGAGCTGGAGCGATGGCGTATACGCGGCGGCGACCATGGGCTCCGAGACTACGGCCGCCGCCACCGGCAAGGTAGGAGAGGTGCGCCGCGACCCCTTTGCCATGCTGCCGTTCTGCGGCTACCACATGGGCGACTATTTCGACCACTGGCTGAACATGGGACGGAAGCTGGCAGCCCCGCCCCGCATCTTCTGCGTCAACTGGTTCCGCAAGGGCGCCGAGGGCAAGTTCCTGTGGCCGGGCTACGGCGAGAACATGCGCGTGCTCAAGTGGATCGTCGATCGCTGCCAGGGACGGGCGGGAGCGGCGCAGAGCGTGCTGGGCTGGATGCCGGGCCGGCAGGACTTGGAGTGGTCAGGACTGGGCGACACGGCGCAGGCGCGCTATGGCGATCTCATGGCGGTGGAGCGCGACGCCTGGTCGCGGGAGCTGCGGCTGCACGACGAGCTCTTCGCGAAACTGGGTGACAAGCTGCCAGAGGATCTCGCGCTCAGGCGCGATTTTCTGCTGGCGAGCCTGGAGCGCTCGCCGGAGCGCTGGACCGTGCCCGACTAGCTACCCAAAGACACCTGTCGAGAGGTAACGATCGCCGCGGTCGCACACGATGGTGACGATGACCGCGTTCTTGACTTCCTTCGACAGCTTCGAGCGCAGCCCACACCGCGCCGCCGGAGGACACGCCGGCGAAGATACCCTCCTCTCGCGCGCAGACGGCGCATGGTGTCCTCGGCGTCGCTCTGGCTCACCTCGATGATGCGGTCGACCCGCCGCGCGTCGTAGATCTTCGGCAGGTAGGCCTCCGGCCACTTGCGGATCCCGGCGATCTGCGAACCCGCGGTCGGCTGGCAACCCACGATCTGGATAGCCGGGTTCTTCTCCTTGAAAAAGCGCGAGCAGCCCATGATGGTGCCGGTCGTACCCATGCTGCTCACGAAGTGCGTGATCCGACCCCGCGTGTCGCGCCAGATCTCGGGCCCAGTGGCCTCGTAGTGGGCGCGCGGGTTGTCGGGATTGGCGAACTGATCGAGAATGCGACCCTCGCCGCGCGCCTCCATCTGCTGGGCGACGTCGCGCGCCATCTCCATGCCGCCGTCCTTGGGCGTCAGCACGATCTGCGCGCCGAATGCCGACATGGTCTGCCGCCGCTCCTCGGACAAGTGCTCGGGCATGACCAGGACCATCCGGTAGCCGCGCATCGCCGCCACCATCGCCAGAGCGATCCCGGTATTCCCGCTGGTGGGTTCGATGAGCGTGTCGCCAGGCTTGATCTCGCCGCGCGCCTCGGCGTGGGCGATCATGGACAGGGCCGGCCGATCCTTGACCGAGCCGGCAGGATTGTTCCCCTCGAGCTTGCCCAGCAGGACGTTGGAGGTAGCTCCCGGGAGCGTTGGAAACGCACCAGCGGTGTGTTGCCGACGAAGTCCTCCAGCGTATCGTAGTCGACCGGCGCTGCCTGCGGCACAGTGCGGCCGGCGGGCACGGAAGCCGCGCCGCTCAGTTTTCCAGCAGCCATTTGACATATCTCCCTACACCTTGCTCCACGTTCAGGAATGGCGCTGAATAGCCGGCCCGGCGCAACTGGGCGATATCGGCCTGAGTGTAGCTCTGGTATTTCTCTTTCAGGCCCGCGGGAAACGGCGTGTACTCGAGCAAGGACTTGCGATCGCATCTGCTCCAGCTCGAGCCGCTCTTCGCCGCGGCTCTCGCGCATCGCATTGACTGTGGCGACCGCGACCTCGTTGAAGGTCTGCGCTGCGCCTGTCCCGACATTGAAGATGCCCGACCGCTGCGGGTGATCCAGGAAATAAAGATTGACCTTGACCACATCGTCTACCGAGACGAAATCGCGCCGCTGCTCACCCGCTTCGAAGCCTCCGCTGCCCTCGAACAGCTTGACGCGGCCATCCGCCCGGTACTGGTTGAAGAGATGGAACGCGACCGATGCCATGCGGCTCTTGTGCGCTTCGCGCGGCCCGTACACGTTGAAGTAGCGCAGGCCCACCACTTGCGAGGTGTTGTCGGTCCAGCGCCGCCGGACCAGATTGTCGAACAGGACCTTGGAATAGCCATAGACGTTCAGCGGCCGCTCGTGCTGGGCTTCCTCGCGGAACACGGGTCCGGCGCCGTACACCGCCGCCGACGACGCGTAGATGAAGGGCACCTCTTCGGCCTGGCAGAAGTCGAGCAGCTCGGCCGAGTAGCGGTAGTTGTTCTCCAGCATGTAGCGCCCATCGGCCTCCATGGTGTCGGAGCAGGCGCCTTGATGCAGCACCGTAGTCACTTCGCCGTCGTATGCGCCCAGGCCGACCTGGCGCAGAAACTCCTGCTTGTCGAGATAGTCGGCGATGCGGCAGTCGACCAGGTTGCGAAACTTGTCGCCGCGTGTCAGGTTGTCGACCGCGATGATGTCGTCCTCGCCGCGCTGGTTGAGGGCTTTGATCAGGTTGGAGCCGATAAATCCGGCTGCGCCGGTAACCACGATGGACATGCGGGACGCTCGATGATATTCGGAGCATTCGCTCGATGATATTCAGAGCATTGTAGCGGAGGTCAGGCGAAAAGCTCGTCTGGCTGGACCACGGCCGTGCCGAGCTTGCCGACGACGATGCCGGCCGCCTTGTTGGCCCAGCGCACGGCCGTCGGCCAGGTCCAGCCCCGCCGCCAGCATGACGCCGAGCGTGGCGATGACGGTGTCCCCCGCGCCGCTCACGTCGTAGACCTCCTTGGCCAGCGCCGCCACGTGCAGGGCGCCATCCTTCTGAAACAAAGTCATGCCCTCCTCGCTGCGGGTGACCAGCAACGCGTCGACTTCGAGCGCTTGCCGCAACTTCTCGGCCTTGTCCGCCAGCTCCGCCTCACTGTTCCAGCGGCCGGCCACCTGCCTGAACTCGCCCAGATTGGGGGTGAGCACGGTGGCGTGCCGGTAGCGCTCGAAGTCGTCGCCCTTCGGGATCCACCAGAACGATCTTCCCGGCGGAGCGAGCCTGCGGAATCATACGGTCGACGTGGGCCAGCCCGCCCTTGCCGTAGTCGGAGAAGATCACCACCTTGGCGGCCGACAGGCGCGCGTCGAAGTCGGCTCGCTTGGCTTCCAAGGCCTCGGGCGCCGGCAGGTTCTCGAAGTCGATGCGCAGCAATTGCTGCTGCCGCCCGATCACACGCAGCTTCACGGTGGTGTTGACTGTCGCGTCGCGTGTGAGCTGCGCGTGCACCCCATCCGCCTCGAGCAGCCGCGCCAGCGTCGCACCCGGCTCGTCTGTACCGACCACCGCCAACAAGTCGACGCGGCCCCCGATCGCAGCCACATTGCGCGCCACGTTCGCAGCGCCACCGGGCCGTTCCTCGGTACGCGTAATGCGCGCCACCGGCACCGGCGCCTCGGGCGAGATACGGCTCACTTCGCCAAACCAGTACCGATCGAGCATCACGTCGCCTACCACCAGAACATGGGCCTGCGACAGGTCAGGACGCTGCATCTTCATCCGCTCACGCACGCCCGATCGAGAAGTACTCGAGCCCCGCCTCTTTGACCAGCGCGGGATCGTAGAGGTTACGGCCATCGAAAATCAGCGGCTCCTTCAGGCGCTGCTTCATGGCGCCGAAATCGGGACTGCGAAACTCTTTCCACTCCGTCACGATGATCAGTCCGTCCGCGCCGTCGAGCGCGGGGAGCGGCGCGTCTGCGTAGGTCACGCGCGGCTCGTCGCGAAACAAACGCTGGGCTTCGCTCATGGCCACCGGATCGTAAGCGCATACGGTGGCCCCGCGTTCCAGGAGCTCTCGAATGACCACGCGGCTGGGAGCCTCGCGCATATCGTCGGTGTTCGGCTTGAACGCAAGGCCCCAGAGCGCGAAGCGCCGACCGTCCAGACGCTCGCCCGAGCCGCGCGGTGACCTTCTGCACCAGCCGATGCTTCTGCGCCTCGTTCACCTGCTCCACCGCTTGTAATATTCGGAGAGGGACCCCCTCTGCCCCGGCCGTTCGCTGCAACGCCATCACGTCCTTGGGGAAGCAGGAGCCGCCGTAGCCGCAGCCCGCGTACAGAAAGTCATAGCCGATGCGCGGGTCGGAGCCGATGCCCCGGCGTACCTGCTCGATATCGGCCCCCAGTTTCTCGGCCAGGTTGGCCAGCTCGTTCATGAACGAGATGCGGGTGGCCAACATGGCGTTGGCCGCGTACTTGGTCAACTCGGCCGAGCGCACATCCATCACCAGCATGCGTTCGTGGTTGCGCTGAAACGGCGCATACACAGCACGCATGATCTGCGTGGCACGCTCGTCGTCCGCTCCGATCACCACCCGGTCGGGCTTCATGAAGTCCTCGACCGCGGCGCCCTCCTTCAGGAACTCGGGGTTGGACACCACGCTGTAGGGGACCTCGAATCGCGCGCGCCTTCAGCTCTTCGCCGATGGCCTGGCGCACCCGGTCGGCGGTGCCCACCGGCACCGTGGACTTATCCACCACCACCTTGTAGTCGCGCATATGCCGGCCGATGCCGCGGGCCGCAGCAACCACGTGGCGCAGATCGGCCGAGCCGTCTTCGTCGGGCGGAGTGCCCACCGCGATCAGCTGCACCGTGCCATGGTGCACGGCGTCCTCGACGTTCGTTGGTGAAGTGCAACCGGCGCGCCTGCGCGTTGCGCTTCACCAGCGCCTCGAGCCCGGGCTCGTGGATGGGAATGCCGCCGGACTTGAGCAGCTCGATCTTGTCTTTGTCGACATCCAGGCACAGTACGTCATTGCCCAGGTCAGCGAGGCAGGCGCCGGAGACAAGCCCGACGTAGCCGGTTCCGATGATGGTGATTTTCACTGGTCAGCTCGCTAAAAGCGCAGCTTAGGCTGCGTGAGTCAGGCCGCGATCTCGTGGTGGATGCCACGCAACGCGGCGAGGGGGTCCGGCGCACGCGTGACCGGACGGCCGATTACAAGGTAGTCCGCCCCGGCTGCCAATGCCAGCTGAGGCGTGGTGACGCGCTTTTGATCGTCACCGCGCTGGCGCTGATCGCTGGCCTCGGCCGCCGGCCGGATGCCCGGCGTGACGAGGAGAAACCCCGGCCGGCGTTCGTGGCGCAGCCGCGGGGCTTCGAGTGCCGAGCAGACCACGCCATCCAGACCACAGAGCTCGGTCAGTGCGGCCAGACGGGCTACCGCCTCCTCGGGAGAGCCGGCGACCCCGACCTCCGCCAGATCGCTGACACCGAGGCTGGTGAGGATGGTCACCGCGATCAACCGCGGCCGGTCCGGCGCGCTGCCCACCGCCGCGCGCGCCGCCTCGAGCATGACGCGCCCGCCGAGTGCGTGGACGTTCAACATCCACACTCCGAGGCCGGCTGCCGCTTTGCAAGCCTGTGCTACCGTATTGGGAATGTCGTGAAACTTCAAGTCGAGGAAGATCCCGAAGCCGCGTCGCACCAGCTTTTCGATCAACGCGGGGCCAGCCGCCGTGAACAGCTCCTTGCCCACCTTCAGCCGGCACAGATCGGGCGTAAGGCGATGCGCGAGGGCAAGCGCAGCAGCAGCGTCCGGGAAGTCCAGGGCGATGATGATCCTGGGCTCACTCACCGCGCGCTGCCTCGTCGCTCATGCGGCCTTCTCCCTTTCTTCATTGCGACGTGGCGGATAGGTCTCCCAGCCATGACAGGCGGGGCAATGCCAGTAGAACTGGCGCGCCTTGAATCCGCACGTCTCACAGCGGTACAGCGCGAGGCTGCGCGTGTGCTGGTGCACCAGGTCGCGAATCAATTCGAGGTCGCCACGGCGTTCGAGAGGTGCTTCCAGGAGCTGGGCTTCGAGCAGCTTATCCAGTCCGAGAAGCGTCGGCGCGCGGCGCAGCTCGTCGCGTACCAGCTGATTCGCGCGCGCCGGGCCGTCGCGTTCCAGCACCGCCTGAAACACGGTGTTGAGCAGATCGATTGACGGGTAGCTGCCGAGGTAGCCATGCAGCAGGCTGATGCCTTCGTCCAGGCGCCCCAGTTTCCGATAGGCGGCGAGAAACTTCTCCGCCGCCAGCGGCAGGTAATCCGGGTTCTGGCCCTCTATGCGCTTCCAGCACTCGATGGCTTCCTCGGGCTGGCCCGCGTTCATGGCGAGGTCCCCCAGGAGGAGATGGGCGCGGACGCACTTGCGGTTGACGCTCAGCGCTTCGCGCAGTTGAGCGCGCGCCTGCTCGGGCCGGGAATGGGTGATCTCGGACTGTGCCAGCTCGCAGTAGAAATGGGCGATCTCGCGCTGGCTGGATTGTCCCGTAACTGCATCCATACGCCGCGAAGCGTCGATCGCCTTGAGCCAGTCCTTCTCCTGCTCGTAGATCTCGAGCAGGAACTTGAGCGCCGACTGCTCGTAGGAGGTGCCCTCCAGCTTGAGGAACATCTCCTCGGCGCGGTCCAGGAAGCCGGCCTTGAGATAGTCCTGCGCCAGCTCGTACAGTGCGGTGAGCCGCTGCTCGGTAGCCAGATCGCCGCGATCCACCAGATTCTGATGCATGCGGATGGCACGCTCTACCTCGCCGCGCCGGCGGAACAGGCTGCCGAGCGCAAAGTGCAGCTCCACCGTCTGCGGATCGACCTTCACCACCTCGATGAAGGCCTCGATGGCCTTGTCCGGCTGCTGATTGATGAGGAAGTTGAGCCCGCGGAAATACGAGGAAGGCAGCGCGCGGGATTCGGTCAGAAGCTGCTTGATGTCGATGCGCGCTGCGAGCCAGCCAAGACCGAAGAAGATGGGGAAACCGATCAGCCACCAGAACTCGAATTCCATCTCGTCACACGGCTCGGGAGGTCATAGCAGGCGTCGACCCGCGTCGGGCGGCTCGATCACCGGATGCGGGTTGCGCAGCTCACGCCGCAGGTGGAGCAACTCCCGGCGCTGGTTATACAGCCACCCGACGCCCGCGAGCACCCCGAGCGCGGCGCCGCCTGCGAAGAAAACCAGCAGGACCAGCGTCAGCGGCGCGTGCCATTCCCAGCCGAGGAAATAGCGCACGACAACGGGATCGGTGTTCTTGATAGCGAAGCCGAACAGGACAAGAAAAAGAAGGATCCGCAGGATCCAGCGCAGGTACCGCATCAACTCCGTCCGAAGCCTCGCCCGCGCGGATGGGCGAGGTTACTGCTGCTGTTCGTCGCGCTGCGCGTCGACACGCTCGCGCAGCTCCTTTCCAGCCTTGAAGTGGGGCACGTACTTGGCCGGGACCTGGACCTTCTCCCCGGATTTGGGATTGCGCCCGACCCGCGGGGGCCGATAGTTCAGGCCGAAACTGCCGAAGCCCCGGATCTCGATGCGCTGCCCCTCGGCCAGGCTCTTGGACATCGCATCCAGGATCATCTTCACCGCCAGCTCCGCGTCGCTGGCCACCAGTTGCGGAAAATGCGCCGCGAGCCTGGAGATCAACTCCGACTTTGTCATGAGTTTTTCCTTATTGCTGGTCGGATTGCCTTGTTCCCGGACTGCGTCGCGCTGCCGCCGGCAGCGCGACTCCCTTATGACTTCAGACCGGTTCCCGTGTTATTGGACCAGGCTTGAGCCTTCCCCGGCGTCCGCACAGCACCGAGGTCAAGCCGCTGCTAGCTCCTGGCATCGCCCTCTCGAACGCGCTTCCCGCAACTCCTTACTGGGTCGAATTCTTGTTGTCCAGCTTGGCCTTCAGCAGCGCGCCCAGGTTCGTGGTGCCGGTGCTGGCTGGCGTCTCGGCAGCGTGCTTCTGGATCGCTTCGCTCTCCTCGGCAATGCTCTTTTGCTTGATCGACAGATTGATGGTGCGGTTCTTCCGGTCGATGTTGATGATCATGGCGTTGACCGCGTCGCCTTCCTTCACGTGCTGGCGGATGTCCTCCACGCGGTCGCGCGACACCTCGGAAGCCCGCAGGTAGCCTTCCACGTCGCCGTCCAGGCTGATCACTGCACCCTTGGCATCCAGCGACTTGACCTTGCCGTCCACCACGCTGCCCTTGTCGTGGCTGGCGACGTAGTTGTTGAACGGATCGCCTTCGAGCTGTTTGATGCCGAGCGAGATGCGCTCACGCTCCACATCGATGGCAACCACCACGGCTTCCACCTCGTCGCCCTTCTTGTACTGGCGCACCGCCTCCTCGCCCGCAACGGTCCAGGACAGATCGGACAGATGGACCAGCCCATCGATGCCGCCGGACAGCCCGATGAAGACGCCAAAGTCGGTGATGGACTTGATCTGGCCCTTGACCTTGTCCCCCTTCTTGAAGTTGCCGGCAAACTCCTCCCACGGGTTGGGCATGCACTGCTTCATGCCGAGCGAGATGCGGCGGCGCTCCTCGTCGATCTCCAGGATCATCACCTCGACCTCGTCGCCCACTTGCACCACGCGCGACGGATGCACGTTCTTGTTGGTCCAGTCCATCTCGGATACGTGCACCAGGCCTTCGATGCCGGACTCGATCTCCACGAAGGCGCCGTAGTCGGTCAGGTTGGTAACTTTGCCGAACAGGCGGGTGCCGGTCGGATAGCGGCGGGCGATGCCTACCCACGGATCCTCGCCCAATTGCTTCAGGCCGAGCGAGACGCGGTTCTTTTCCTGGTCGAACTTGAGGACCTTGGCCTCGACTTCGTCGCCTACTGCCAGCACCTCGGACGGGTGCTTCACGCGGCGCCAGGCCAGGTCGGTGATGTGCAGCAAGCCATCGATGCCACCCAGGTCCACGAATGCGCCGTAGTCGGTGATGTTCTTGACGATGCCCTTGACCACCGCGCCTTCCTGCAGGCTCGAGAGCAGCGCTTCGCGCTCTTGGCCCTGGGTCGCTTCCAGCACTGCCCGGCGCGAAACCACTACGTTGTTGCGCTTGCGGTCGAGCTTGATCACTTTGAACTCGAGCTGCTTGCCTTCGTAGGGATTGGTGTCCTTGACCGGCCGCAGGTCGACCAGCGAGCCGGGCAGGAAGGCGCGGATGCCGTTTATCATCACGGTGAGGCCGCCTTTGACTTTGCCATTGACCAGGCCCTGCACCACCTTGCCCTGCTCCAGCGCTGCCTCCAGTTCGTGCCAGGCAGCCAGCCGCTTGGCCTTCTCGCGCGACAAGCGGGTTTCGCCGTAACCGTCCTCCAGCGCCTCGATGGCGACCTGCACGAACTCACCCGGCTGCACCTCCAGCTCGCCGCGATCGTTGCGGAACTCCTCGATCGCGATATAGCTCTCTGACTTGAGGCCCGCGTTCACCACCACGAAGTTGGCGTCCACGCGCACCACCTCTGCGGTAATCACCTCACCTGTGCGCATTTCCTGGTGAGTAAGGCTCTCTTCGAACAGCGCGGCGAAATTCTCGGATGGGTCGGTAGCTTTGGAGGCGGTAGCGGTGGCAGTGGCGGTTGTCATCACGGAAAAATAAAACTCTTCGTTAACCCAGTGGCAAAACCACATGGGGCCAGTTCACAAAAAAACCATCCCGCCGCACCGGCAGCCGACTCTGAACTCCAAGTCCGCAGCGAGCACCCGGTTCTAGCTGGATGGCGCCTGTTTTAGCGCCTGCCGACACCACACCAGAATCTGGTCGACGGCCTGTTCGATGGAAAGGTCCGTCGTGTCGAGCAGATGCGCATCTGCGCACTTTTGCAGGGGTGCAACGCTGCGCCCCGCATCGCGTGCATCGCGCTGGTTGATGTCCTGCAAAAGGGCGTCTAGGTTAGCATGTATTCCTTTGTCGATCAACTGTTTATGGCGGCGCCGTGCGCGCTCCTCCGGAGCCGCCGTCAGGAATACCTTCAGGCCCGCGTCTGGGAAGACCACCGATCCCATGTCGCGCCCGTCCGCCACCAGCCCCGGCGGGCGACAGAATGCCCGCTGGCGATCGAGCAGCGCACGCCTGACTTCCGCTACTCCGGCGACGCGCGAAGCAGCAGCCGAGACCTCTTCCGTGCGGATCGCTGCAGTAACGTCCGTCCCTTCCAGCAGCACCTGATCGCCCCGGAACTCGCAATCCAGCCCGGCGGCAAGGGCAGCCAGCGCTACGGCGTCGGCCAGGTCTATCCGACGCTGGAGCGCGGCCAGGCCGACGAGCCGATAGAGCGCGCCGCTGTCCAGATAGTGGAACCCCAGCGCGTCGGCCACCAGACGCGCGACCGTGCCCTTGCCCGAAGCGGATGGACCGTCGATCGCGACCACCGGGATTTCGCCCTGGGCCGTGATGCGGGCGAAGCGCTCGAAGTAATCGGGGAAGGTCTTGGCTACGCATCCGGGGTCGTCGATGCGGACCTGGACCCCGCCCAGCGCCACCAGCGAGAAGCACATGGCGATGCGGTGGTCGTCGTAGGTGTGAATCGCGGCCTCGGGCGACAGGCGATGGCCGACGGGCGGGGCTACTACGAGGTAGTCAGGGCCCTCTTCGACGCCGGCGCCCACCTTGCGCAGCTCGGTGGCCATGGCGAACAGCCGATCGGTCTCCTTCACCCGCCAACTGGCGATATTGCGCAGACGGCTGGAGCCATCCGCAAACAACGCCGCCACAGCCAGCGTCATGGCCGCATCGGGGATGTGATTCAAATCGAGGTCGAACGCCTTCAGCCGGCCGCTGGCCGGAGCACGCGCCTCGATCCAGTTCTCGCCCCTGCCTACCGTCGCACCCATCTGCTCCAGGGCCTCGGCGAAGCGCACGTCACCTTGCACGCTGTTGCGACCTACGCCTTCGACCCGCACCGGGTCCCCCGCCGATCGCCCCCGCAGCCAGGAAATAGGAGGCACTCGACGCATCGCCCTCCACGTGCACCACACCCGGGCTGCGGTAGCTCTGGCCCCCCGTGATACTGAACGATGCCCAACCTGCACGCCCCACCTTTACGCCGAACAGCGCCATCAACGCGAGCGTGATCTCGACGTAGGGCTTCGAGATCAGATCGCCTCCGACCTCTATGGTCATATTGCGCGCCCGTCATCGGCAGGGCCATGAGCAGGGCGGTCAAGAACTGGCTCGACACCTCTCCGCGCACGCCGACGCGGCCGACACCGCGGACCGGCGCCGGGAAAATCTCCAGCGGCGGGAAGCCCTCTTTGCCGAGGTAGCGGATGTCCGCGCCGAGCGCGCGCAGCGCATCCACCAGATCGCCGATCGGACGCTCGTGCATGCGCGGCACGCCCGACAACCTGTAATGGCCGCCGTTCAGTGCCAACGCCGCGGTGAGCGGGCGGAACGCGGTGCCGGCGTTGCCCAGAAACAGGTCCGCTTCCTGGCTGGGGAACCGACCGGCGCAACCGGTTACGCGTACCCGCTCCGTGCCGCTTCGATCGAGCCCGACGCCGAGTTGCTCCAGCGCCTCCAGCATGCGGTCCACATCGTCCGACGACAGCAGGTCGCGGATGTCGGTTACGCCCTCGGCCAGACGCTGCCAGAAGCAGCGTGCGGTTGGAGATGCTCTTGGAACCCGGCAGCCTTACCGTCCCGGCGGCCCGGCTCAGCGGCCCTAGATCGATATAGGGCGGATAGGTGCTCATCTATCGGCTGCGCAGCCACTTGCTGCGCGCCGCTCGCGCCAGCTCGAAGCTGAGCTCGATGTCTGCACCGTCACCGGCTTCGATCTCGCTGGCCAAGGTCGACAGCCGATCCTGGAACGCGCGAATCTCGGCCAGCAGCGCGTCGCTGTTGGCCAGGCAGATATCCCGCCACATCTCGGGCGAGCTGCTCGCGATCCGGGTGAAATCGCGGAAACCGGCACCGGCGAAGGCGAACAAGTCTGCCGCGTCGTCGCGGCCGGCGAGCATCTCCACCAGCGTAAATGCCAGTGCGTGCGGGAGATGGCTCACCGCAGCGAACACCTCGTCGTGGCGCTTGGCCGACATCTCCACAGTGCGTGCTCCGCAGGCGCGCCAGGCCGCATCCACCCGGAGCCGTGCGTCATCGCTCGTTTCCCCCACGGGCGTCAGAACCACAGTGCGCTCGTGAAACAACTCCGCGCTGGCAGCTTCGACACCGGACAGCTCGGCGCCGGCAACGGGGTGAGCGGGGACGAACTGCATCAGCTTGAGTCCCAGGCTGTTGCGCGCCGCCGCCACCACGTCGCGCTTCGTGCTGCCGCCGTCGGTCAGCACCGCATCGGCCTCGAGATGAGGCGCGATGGCCGCGAACACTTGGGCCGTCTGCTGCACCGGCACGGCGACCAGCACCAGATCGGCTCCCGCCAGAGCGGCAGGCGCCGCGGACGCGATCTCGTCGATCACGCCCAGTTCCAGGGCACGCTCCAGATTGGCGCGGCCGCGGCCGACGCCCGCGACGCGCTCCACACATCCCGCCTGCTTCAGCGCCATGGCGAAGGAGCCCCCGATCAGGCCGACGCCGAAGACCGCCAGCTTGCGAAAACGATTGTCAGTCACGAAGGATGGACCTGGGCCGGAGTCACGCGTGGAGCGCCGCTCGCAGCGCGGTGATGAAACGCACGTTCTCGGCCTCCAGGCCGATGGTCACCCGCAGATGCTCGGGCAATCCGTAGACGCCGATGGGCCGCACGATCACACCTTGCTCGAGCAGGCGCTGATACACCTGCCCGGCCGCGCCGGCGTGAAAGCATACGAAGTTGCCAAAGGACGGGATGTAGGCGCGGCCAAGCTGCCTCAAGCCGTCGGTGATCTGTCTCATCCCGCGGCGGTTGAGCTCCGCGCTGCGGCGGAGGAAGTCAGCGTCGTCCAGCGCTGCCAGCGCTGCCGCCTGCGCCACTGTGCTGACGTTGAAGGGCTGGCGCACCCGGTTCATCAGGTCCGCCACTTCGGGATGCGCGAGTGCAAAGCCGACCCGCAGCCCGGCCAGGCCGTAGGCTTTCGAGAACGTGCGCGTGATGACCAAGTTCGGAAAGCGTGCGAGCCACTGCACCGTGTCCGCCTGCACTTCGTCCGGGAGATATTCGTTATAGGCCTGATCCAGCACCACCAGCACCCGGCTTGGAACGCGTTGTAGAAACGCTTCGACCTCGGGCGCCGGAACGAAGGTGCCGGTGGGATTGTTCGGATTCGCGATCCACACCACCCGCGTATCCTCGCGCACGGCGGCAGCCATGCGCCGCGAGATCGTGACCGAAATTTCGGGCTGCCACCTCGATTCTTGTAGCGCCGGCGACCTGGGTCGCCAGGTGATAGACGACGAAGGCGTGCTGCGACATCACCGCCGAGACGCCAGGATGCAGAAACGCCCGCGCCGCCAGTTCCAGCACGTCGTTGGAGCCGTTGCCGAGCACGATCTGCTCGTGGCTTACCTTGCAGCGCGCCGCCAGCGCCTGCTTCAGCTCGAAGCCGTTGCCGTCGGGATAGCGCGTCAGATCGTGGAGCTGCGCCTGGATGGCCTTGCAGCGCGAGCACGCTCGGCCCGGACGGGTTCTCGTTGGAGGCAAGCTTGATGATGCCGGCCTCGTCCAGGCCCATTTCGCGCGCCAGCTCGGAAATCGGCTTCCCGCCTTGGTAGGGCGAGATAGCGCGGACGTACGAGGCAGACAGTTCGCAGGCGTCGATCATGAGCGGACGGGAGCTAAAGCGCAGCGGGGTAGGAACCGAGAATCTTGAGGAAAGAGGCGTGGCTCGCGCAACTGTTCCAGGGCGCGGGCAACATGCTCCTCGGCTTGATGGCCCTTTACATCCACGAAGAAGACATATTCCCACATGCCCGTGCGCGAAGGCCTGGACTCGAAGCGGGTCATGTCCACGCCATGTTCGGCGAGCGGGGCCAGCAGATCGTGCATCGCGCCGGGACGATTGGGCACCGACATCACCAGTGACGTCTTGTCGCGGCCCGACGGCGCCGCCTCTTGATTGGCGATCACGACGAAGCGCGTGGTATTGTTGGGCTGATCCTCGATGTTGGCCGCGAGCACGTTGAGGTCATACAGCGCAGCCGCGGCCTGTGAGCCGATGGATGCTGCGCTCGGCTCCTCCGCGGCCAGCCGCGCGCCCTCCGCGTTGCTGACCACCGGCAGGCGCACGCTGCGCGGCAGATTCTGGTTCAGCCATTCGTGGCACTGCGCCAGGCTCTGGGCGTGCGCGTAGATCTTCTGGATCGGCTCGGCCGTGGCGGCCTTGCTCATCAGGCACTGGTGCACCGGCAGAAGCACCTCGCCGCAGATGCGCACGGCGTAGCCAGCAGCAGATCGAGCGTGCGTCCGACCGCGCCGTCGGTGGAGTTTTCCACCGGCACCACGCCGAAGCCCGCCTGCCCGGCCTCCACTTCCCGGAATACCTCGTCGATCGACGCGCACGGCACGCCGCGCGCCTGGCGCCCGAAGTGCTTGAGCGCAGCCTCCTCGCTGAACGTGCCGCGGGGCCCGAGGAAAGCCACCGACAGAGCCTCCTCGATCGCCCGGCAGGCCGAGATGATCTCGATGAACAGGTGCGCCACCGCATCGGGCGACAGCGGGCCGGGGTTGTGATCCTGCAGCCGCCGTACCACCTGCGCCTCGCGCTCGGGGCGATAGATCGGCCCGTCGCCTTTGACCTCGCCGATCTCGCGCGCGAGACGCGCCCGGTCGTTCACCAGCCGCAGGAGCTCGTCGTCGATCGCGTCGATGCGGTCGCGCAGCTGCTTGAGCTGATCCGTCACGATGGCGTCCGCGCTCAGGCCGGCAGGTAGCGCACCATCAGCACGCCCTTGATGCCGGACAGACTCGCGCAGCACCTCGGCGGAACCGGGCTGTCCACGTCCACCAGCGTGTAGGCCATCTCGCGCTTGGACTTGTTCAGCATGTTGTGGATGTTGAGCCCGCCCGCCGCCATGGCGGTGGAGATCTGACCGAGCATGTTGGGCACATTGGCATTGGCGATGCCGACGCGATAGGGCGACTCGCGCTCCATCACCACGTCGGGGAAGTTCACCGCGTTGCGGATGTTGCCGTGCTCGAGATACTCGCGCACCTGGTTGGCGACCATCACCGCGCAGTTGTCCTCGGCCTCGCGCGTCGAGGCGCCCAGGTGCGGCAGCGCGACCACAGCCGGGGTTGCCGTTGAGGTGCGGAGTTCGGAAAATCGCAGACATAGTACTTCAAGCCGCTTGGCCGCCAGGGCCTCGCCGACTGCCTGCGCGTCGACGATCTCGTCGCGCGCGAAGTTGAGCAGCACCGCGCCGTGCCGCATCAGTGCCAGGCGCTCCGCGATTGATCAGGTGGCGGGTCGCCGGCAGCAATGGAACGTGCAGAGTGACGAACTCGCTGCTCTTGAGCACCTCCTCGATGCTGTGCGCTCTTCTGACCTGCGAAGGCAGGCTCCAGGCCGCGTCCACCGTGATCTCGGGGTCGTAGCCCAGCACGTTCATGCCGAGCTTGATCGCGGTATCGGCCACCAGGCTGCCGATGCGGCCCAGCCCCAGAATGCCGAGCGTCCGCTGCGGCAGCTCGATGCCGGCATAGTGCTTCTTGTTGTCCTCGACCAGGCGGTTCAGCTCGTCGTCGGAGCCGCGCAGGCCGTCCACGAAACGCACCGCGGGAACCAGGTTGCGTGCGGCCAGCAACAGGCCGGCCAGCACCAGCTCCTTGACCGCGTTGGCATTGGCGCCGGGTGCGTTGAACACCGGCACACCGCGCTGACTCAGTGCATCCACCGGGATGTTGTTCGTCCCCGCCCCGGCGCGCCCGACCGCCCTGACCGACTCCGGAATGGGCATGGTGTGCATATCGTGCGAGCGCACCAGGATCGCGTCGGGGCGTTCGGCATGATTGCTCACGTCATAGCGATCCGACGGCAGCAGCTTCAGCCCGGCATGCGAGATGGAGTTGAGCGTGAGGATGTGCAGCTTGTCGGCCATGGCTTCGCGCACTCAACCACGCTTGCGCTCGAATTCGCGCATGAACTCGACCAGCGCCTGCACGCCTTCCATCGGCATGGCGTTGTAGATCGAGGCGCGCATCCCGCCCACCGAGCGATGGCCCTTGAGCTGAATCAGGCCCGCTGCTTGGCGGCCTCCTTCAGAAACTCCTCGTCGAGCGCGGCATCGCGCAGGGTGAACGGCACGTTCATGCGCGAGCGGTCATCCCTGGCCACCGGGCTGCGATAGAAGCCGTCGGCGTCCAGCAAGTCGTACAGCAGGCCGGCCTTCGCGATGTTGATCTTCTCCATCCCGGCCAGGCCGCCTTTTTTCTTCAGCCACTGGAACACCAGTCCAGCGATGTAGATGGCGTAAGTGGGCGGCGTGTTGTACATGGAGTCGTTGTCGGCCTGGACCTTGTAGTCGAACACGGACGGCGTGCCGGGTCGAGCATGGCCGATCAGATCGTCGCGCACGATGACGATGGTCAGTCCGGCCGGACCGATGTTCTTCTGCGCGCCGGCGTAGATCGAGCCCGAACCGGCTCACGTCGAGCGGCCGCGACAGCAGGCTGGAGGACAGGTCGCACACCAGCGGCACAGTCGCCGGTCTGCGGGATCCAGTGGAACTCGACCCCGCCGATCGTCTCGTTGCCGGTGTAGTGCACGTAGGCCGCCTCGGGGTCGAGCTTCCACACGGATTGCTTGGGCGCATAGGTGAACTTCCGGTCCTCGCCGCTCGCAGCCACGTTGACAGTGCAGAACTTCCTCGGCCTCGCCGATCGCCTTCTTGGCCCACTCGCCGGTGTGGATGTAATCCGCCTTCTTCTTGTCGCGCAGCAGATTCATCGGGATCATGGCGAACTGCGCGCGTCGCCCCGCCCTGCAGGAACAGGACCTTGTAGGTGGCCGGAATCGCGAGCAGCTCGCGCAGATCTTTCTCCGCGCTTTCGGCGATGGACGATGAACTCCTTGCCGCGGTGGCTCATCTCCATCACCGACATGCCCGACCCGTGCCAGTCGAGCAGTTCGTCGCGGGCCTGGGCCAGCACTTCCGCCGGCAGCACCGCCGGGCCGGCGCTGAAGTTGAATATGTGCATGTGGTTCTGCCGCTACTTCATGACTGAGGGGGCTCGGATCCGTCGTCGCTTCCGGACCCGTCGATTCCGGGGGCATCCTCTGCGTTCGAGGCGCCATCGCCCTCCGCCAGGTCATCGCCGCCCGGACCATGATCTCGCTCAGCCGAACCGTTGGCATCTGTCGGCCCGCTGCCCTCCCCCGCACCGTTGTCTTCGGTCTCGACCACCTTCTCCAGCCCGGCGAGCTTCTCTTCCGGCCCGAGGTTGATCAGCGTGACGCCCTGGGTGGCGCGGCTCATCTCCCGGATCTCGGAAACCCGGGTGCGGATCAGCACGCCGCCGGTGGTGATCAGCATGATCTCGTCCTCGGGCTTCACCAGCTTGGCCGCCACCACCTTGCCGTTGCGCGCGGTGGTCTGGATCGCGATCATGCCCTGCGTGCCGCGGCCGTGGCGCGTGTATTCGGCGATCGGCGTGCGCTTGCCGTAGCCGTTCTCGGTCGCAGTCAGCACCGACTGACTCTCGTCCTCCGCCACCACCAGCGAAATCACCTGCTGACCCATGCCCAGCGTCATGCCGCGCACGCCGCGCGCGGTGCGTCCCATCGCGCGCACGTCCTGCTCGCTGAAGCGCACCGCCTTGCCCGGCGTCGGAAAACAGCATCACGTCGTAGTTGCCGTCGGTGATCGCCACGCCGATCAGGTAATCGCCCTCGTCGAGCTCCACCGCGATGATGCCGCTCGGCCGCGGCCGCGAGAACTCCGACAGCGGCGTCTTCTTGACCGTGCCGTTGGCGGTGGCCATGAACACGAAGTGACCGTCGTCGAACGCCTTGACCGGGCAGCACCGCGTTGATCTTCTCGCCCTCCTCGAGGTGCGAGAAGGTTGTTGATCGGCTTGCCGCGCGAGATCCGGCTGCCCTGCGGCACGGAGTAGACCTTCACCCAGTACACCCGGCCGCGGCTGGAAAAGCACAGGATGTAGTCGTGCGTATGGGCCACGAACAGCCGCTCGATGAAGTCGTCTTCCTTGGTGGCGGTCGCCTGCTTGCCGCGCCCGCCGCGCTTCTGCGCCCGGTAGTCGGCCAGCGGCTGCGACTTGATGTAGCCGGTGTGCGACAGCGTCACCACCACGTCCGTCGGCGCGATCAGATCTTCGAGATTGAGGTCCTCCGCGTTGACCTGGATCTCGCTGCGGCGCTTGTCGCCGTACTGCTCTTTGACCTGGTGCAGCTCGTCGGAAATGATCGCCGTGATGCGCTCGGGCTTGGCCAGGATATCGAGCAGGTCGGCGATGTTGTCCATCACCTCCTTGTACTCGGTCGACGATCTTGTCCTGCTCCAGCGCGGTCAGCCGCTGCAGCTGCATCTCGAGAATGCGCTGCGCCTGCGCCTCGGACAGGCGGTAGCCGCCGGGGGTATCGCCGGCCGCCGGCTGGAGCCCGAGATTGCGCGCCAGGCCCTGCGGGCGCGTGCGCTCGGCGTCGACCCGGTCGAGCATCTCCTCCACCAGCTGCGAGCGCCACAGCCGCGCCATCAGACCCTGCTTCGCTTCGGCCGGCGTCGGCGAGGCCTTGATCAGCTCGATGATCTCGTCCACGTTGGACAGCGCGACCGCCAGGCCTTCGAGGATGTGGCCGCGCTCGCGCGCCTTGCGCAGCTCGAACACGGTGCGCCGCGTCACCACCTCGCGGCGATGGCGCAGGAAGGCCTCCAGCAGCTCCTTCAGATTCAGCAGCTTCGGCTGGCCGTCCACCAGCGCGACCATGTTCATGCCGAAGCTGTCCTGCATCTGCGTTTCTTTGTACAGATTGTTCAGGACCACTTCGGGCAGCTCGCCGCGCTTGAGCTCGATCACCACGCGCATGCCGGACTTGTCCGACTCGTCGCGGATCTCGGCGATGCCCTCGAGCTTCTTCTCGCGCACCAGCTCGCCGATGCGCATCAGCAGGTTGGCCTTGTTGACCTGGTAGGGCAGCTCGTCGATGACGATGGCCGAGCGGTTGCCCTTCTCCATTTCCTCGGTGTGCGTGCGCGCGCGCATCACCACGCGGCCGCGACCGGTGCGATAGCCTTCCCTGACGCCCTCGGTGCCGTAGATGATGCCGGCGGTGGGGAAGTCGGGCGCCGGGATGATGCGCGATCAGATCGTCTACGTCCAGCTCGGGGTTGCTCGAGCAGCGCCAGGCAGCCGTCCACGACTTCGACCAGGTTGTGCGGCGGGATATTGGTCGCCATGCCGACCGCGATGCCGGAGGAGCCGTTGATCAGCAGATTCGGGATCCTGGCCGGCAGCGCGGTAGGCTCGTTCTCCTTGCCGTCGTAGTTGGGGACGAAATCGACGGTCTCCTTGTCGATGTCGGCCAGCATCTCGGAGGCGATGCGCGACATCCGGCACTCGGTGTAGCGATAGGCCGCCGGCGCGTCGCCGTCGACGGAGCCGAAGTTGCCCTGGCCGTCGATGAGCATGTAGCGCATGGAGAAGTCCTGCGCCATGCGCACCAGCGCCTCGTAGGTGGCGGAATCGCCGTGCGGGTGATACTTACCCAGCACCTCGCCGACGATGCGGGCGCACTTGACGTAGGGCCGGTTCCAGACGTTGTTGGCCTCGTGCATGGCGAAGAGCACGCGGCGATGCACCGGTTTGAGCCCGTCGCGTACGTCGGGCAGCGCGCGCCCCACGATCACGCTCATGGCGTAATCGAGATAGGAGCGGCGCATCTCCTCTTCGAGGCTGACGGGCAGGGTCTCTTTGGCGAACTGGTCCATGTGGGAGCGGGTCGTGCGCGAAACTCGTCAGGGCAGGTCCGGCACAGGCGAGCCGGGCGCTTGTTGCAGTCGTATCGTAAAGCTTGTCGCAGTCATGCCGTAAAGTGATTAGCACGGAAAAAAACGCAAAATAGTAGCATACCCGATGGCGACAAAGCACCTTGGAACGATGTATATTGCACGGCTGGCAGCAATGAAGAAATATCTGCGCACTAGCCCTCACTGCAGGGCTCAAGGCGCGGTGCCCTCAGCGGCAGAGATGCAGGCAGGCGACGTTGCGGAGCGACGTGGCGAAGATTGAACGGCCATTGTCCCAAATCCCCTTAGGAGATGCGGTAATGCGACCAAAGACCTCTCGATTGTTGATGGTGCTGATGAGCAGCATGCTAGGCGCGTGTGCAGGCCAGAGCGGCACTTCCAGTTCAAGCGCCGACAAGGCGCCTAAGTCGCTCGCCTACGAACCGCCCACTTATGTCGACGCCGCCGCGCAGCGCTGAGCCTGCGCCGCGCCACCCAAGCCCGCTCCCGCGCCGCCGAAGGAGTCCGTGCCCGAGTTCGTGAGCGAAAAGGAACCGGCCGACATGGTCCCAGTGCCGCCCGCCGGATTCGTTCGAGCCCGAAGCGGATGACCGCAAGATCAGCGAACCGATGATGGCGCAGGACGAGGAGGAAGGCGCTGCCCCAGAGGAAGGCGTCACGGCGCAAAGCCAGTATTACGACGAGGAAGAGCGTCCCGGCTCAGGACGACGGCATCGTCGCCAGCGAAATGTATTTCGAGGAAGAGGAAGGCGCTGCCAAGGACGACGACATCATCGGCCAGAGCCACGTACTACGAAGAGGAAGAAGTCGCGGCCAAGGACGACGACATCATCGGCCGCAGCACCAGTATTACGACGAGGAAGAAGGTCGCAGCCAATGACGACGACATCATCGGCCGCAACATGTACTACGAGAAGAATGAGGTTGCAGCCCAGGACGACGGCATCGTCGCCATCAGCGAATATCATGAGGAAGAGGAAGGGGCAGCCACGGACGATGGCATCATCGCCCTGGCCCAGTATCACGACGAAGAAGAAGAGGGGGTGGCCAAGGACGACGGCATCAACGCCTTGAGTCAGTACCACGAGGAGGAAGAGGAAGTTGAGCCCAAGGACGACGGTATCACTGCCCTGAGTCAGTATCAATGAGGAGGACGAGGGCGCGACCAAGGATGACGACATCATCGCGCACAACGTCTACGGCGATGACGATTCCGGCCGTGCTCCGGAAGAAGCCGTCAGCGAACCGAAAGTCTTCCCCGAGGAGAAACTCGCGCAGGCCGAAGAGCCGAAGCCCGCACCCGTGACCATGCTGCCGGTCACCGTCACGGTCGAAGCGGAGCCGCTGTTCGACTTCGACAAGTACGCCGTTCGGGCCGGACTCGCGCAAGAAGCTGGACGACCTGGTCCGGCAGCTGCAAGGGCGTGACCTACGGCGAGGTCGTCGTGGTCGGCTTCGCCGATCCGATCGGCGCGCAAGGCGTACAACCAGAAGCTGTCCGAGCGGCGCGCCGCATCCGTCAAGCACTACCTGGTAAGCAAAGGGATCCCGGCCGACACGATCAAGACCGAAGGGCGCGGCGAGACCGAGGAATACGCCAGCTATCAGAGCTGCGGCGGCCTGCGCAAGCAGAAACTGATCGCCTGCCTGCAGCCCGATCGCCGCGTGGAGGTCACCGTCACCGCGCGAGAAGCAGCAGTAACTACTGTCCTTCGCTCGCCGGAACGACAGAAGCCCTGCGCGAGCAGGGCTTTTTGTTGACCATCGGAAAACACGCATGCCGCAAGTCGCAGACCTGATCATCGCCGCGCGCTGGGTCGTGCCGGTGGAGCCGGCGGGAAGCGTGCTGGAAGATCACGCGGTCGTCGTCACGCGCTGGCCGCATCGTCGAGCTGCTGCCGGCCGAGGCAGCGCAGGCTGGCCTACTCCGCTGCGCAGGTGTTGAACCTGCCTGCCCACGTGCTGATGCCCGGGCTCATCAACCTGCACACGCACGCGGCGATGACGCTGATGCGCGGGCTGGCCGACGATCTGCCGCTGATGGAGTGGCTCAACGATCACATCTGGCCGGCGGAGGCGAAGCATGTATCGCCGAGTTCGTGCTACGACGGCACGCTGCTCGCCTGCGCCGAGATGCTGCGGGGCGGGATCACCTGCTTCAACGACATGTACTTCTTCCCGGAGCAGGCGGCGCGCGCGGCGCTCGACGCCGGCATGCGCGCGGCGCTCGGCATGATCTGCATCGAGTTCCCGACCGCCTACGCCTCCGACGCGCAGGACTATCTGCGCAAGGGGCTGGCCGTGCGCGACGCGCTATCACGGGCGAGCCGCTGCTCTCCTTCTGCCTGGCGCCGCACGCGCCGTACACCGTGAGCGATCGCAGCTTCGAGCAGATCGTCACCTACGCCGAGGAGCTCGAGCTGCCGATCCACATCCACCTGCACGAGACCGAGGACGAGATCCGCGAGAGCCTGACCCGCTTCGGCATGCGGCCGCTGGAGCGCCTGCAGCGCCTGGGCCTGCTCGGCCCAGGGCTGATCGCGGTGCACGCGGTGCATCTGACCGACCGAGGAGATCGACCTGCTCGCGACGCACAGGCGCCACGTCGCGCATTGCCCCTCCTCCAACCTCAAGCTCGCGAGCGGGATCGCGCCGGTCGCCGCGCTTCGTCGAGCGCGGGCGTCAACATCGGGCCTCGGCACCGACGGCGCGGCCAGCAACAACCGGCTCGACCTGTTCGAGGAGATGCGGCTCGCGGCGCTGCTCGCCAAGGGCGCCTCCGGCCGAGCCGCAGCGTGCCGGCGGAGCAGGCGCTCGCACATGGCCACGCTGGGCGCGGCCCGGGCGCTGGGGCTCGACGACTCGCATCGGCTCCATCGCACCCGGGCAAGCTCGCCGACCTGACCGCGGTGAACCTGGACGCGATCTGGACTCGTCGCCCGTGCTACCACCCGCTCTCGCATCTGGTCTATGCGGCCGGGCGCGAGCACGTGACCCACGTCTGGGTCGACGGCCAGCTGCTGGTGGACCAGCGGACGCCTGACCGGCGCTGGACGAAGGACGAGCTGCAGCGCGAAGGCACGCGGTCTGGCAGACGCGCATCAGCCGAGCATGAGCATGACGTCAACGTCGATCCGCTGGAGCTCGAGAAATTCAGCCAGCTCGCCCACCGCTGGTGGGATCCGAACAGCGAATTCAAGCCGCTGCACGAGATCAACCCGCTGCGCTTGAGCTGGATCGATCAGATCGCGCGGCCTGCGCGGCAAGCGCGTGCTCGACGTCGGCTGCGGCGGCGGCATCCTGTCGGAGGCCATGGCCGCGCGCGGCGCGAGCGTCACCGGCATCGACCTCGTCCGAGAAGCCGCTCAAGGTCGCGCAGCTGCACCTGCTCGAAAGCGGCGACGCAGGTGACGTACCGCAAGATCGCGGTCGAAGCAGCTCGCGCAGGAGCAGCCCGGCAGCTTCGACGTGGTCACCTGCATGGAAGTGCTCGAGCACGTGCCGGACCCGGCCAGCCACGTGCGTGCCTGCGCGCAGTCTGCTCAAGCCCGGCGGCCATGTGTTCTTCGCCACCATCAACCGCAATCCGAAGTCGTTCCTGTTCGCCATCGTCGGCGCCGAATACGTGCTGCGCCTGCTGCCGCGCGGCACGCACGAGTACGCCAAACTCATCAAGCCCTCGGAGCTGTCCGGCTGGTGCCGGCGCGCTGGGCTGAGTGTCGAGGGCATCATCGGCATGACCTACAACCCGCTCACCCGCGTCTACGCGCTCGGCCGCGACACGGACGTGAACTACATGCTCCGCGCCCGCTGCTCGTGATGGCGTGCAGCCGCGGCTTTTGCCGGTGCAGGCCGTCCTGTTCGATCTCGACGGCACGCTGGCCGACACCGCGCCGGACCTGGCGCACGTGCTCAACCTGCAGCGCGAGGCGCGCGGGCTGTCGCGCAGCTGCCGGTCGCAGCGCTGCGCCCCTATGTGTCGCACGGCGCGCGCGGCATGCTGCGGGCGGGTTTCGGCCTCGACACCCGAGCATCGCGGACTACGCCGCGCTGCGCGACGAGTTCCTGGATCTCTACGCGGCGAACCTCTGACCGCGAAACGCGACTGTTTCCACGGCATGCCCGAGCTGCTCGGACGCGCTCGAAGCGCGCGGCATCGCGTGGGGCATCGTCACCAACAAGCTCGAGCGCTTCACCCTGCCGCTGGTGCGAAGCGCTCGGCCTGGCCGCGCGCGCCGGCTGCGTCGTCGGCGGCGACACTACCGCACGTGCTAAGCCCCACCCCGATCCGCTGCTGGAGGCGAGCCGCCGGATCCGCATCGAGCCGCGCGACTGCTGTCTACGTGGGCGACGACGAGCGCGACGTCCAGGCCGGCCACGCAGCGGGCATGACGCGCGATCGTGGCGCTGTACGGCTATCTCGGTGACGGCAAGCCGCCGCAGGAGTGGGGCGCCGACGATCTTCATCGAGCACCCTCTGGACCTCTTGAAGCTGCTCGCCGGCCCTCATCTGTGGGATAATCAGCGTCGGTAGAGGACGCGGGTCGGTCAGGTTGTTGCTGACTCCTGACCCCTGGCTTCTGATGCTCGACATGGGGGCGACCTGGTTTCGACGTGGGTCGCGAAGCAGCTTCAGTGCATGCCAAGGTCCAGTCACCTTGTAAATCCGCTGGAAATCATATAGTCGCCAACGACGACAGCTACGCTCTAGCCGCCTAACACCGGCTAGACTCTGCCCCGGTGTGCTCATGGGCCGGATCTGATCCCGCAAGGGTGATGAGCGCAGAGTCATTCGCATGAGATCGCGCTTCGCAGGGTTACTTTGCTCGGCGCTAAATCGCTAGGTAACTCGCCAATCATCAGCCCGCCGGCCGGCGGTTGAAAGGTTAAATCAAATGGCCAGGCTAAGCATGTAGGACTGACTGTAGAGGACTTGCGGACGCGGGTTCGATCAGTTTTAGGTCGCCTCTGCCCGTAAGGGCAGAGTGAACACGGGGCTCACATCGGTGAAACCTGTTGCTGCTTGAAAAGGTGGCATGGCAACGCCGAGGGGTAGGAAGAGGGCCAACCTCAGGCCTGCCCTGTAGAGACTCATAGACTGGCTGACATCGGGCAATTGGTGCGAGCCAGCACTAGGATTCGTCAGAGTCTCTGTTACTCTTCCTTGAGGAGAGATCAGAGGTAAGGAAAATCTGATGAATAACACGCCCCGCATCCTACGGTCGCGGCTAGCCGTGACCGCAGGATGAAGGCATAGTCCAGCCCGTCTCGAAAGAGATGGATAAGCTGTCCCGCCGCCTCCACCAATGCCCCGACGCCGAGCGGCCTAACGCTCGGCGTTTTCTTTTTCGGAGCTGACCTATGAATCGGTATCGAACCGTAAAGCAGCTCGGGCCCGCGGCGTTGTCGCGGCTTGGTCGATGGAGAAGGCACCGTCACGCTCACGACCATGCATCGCGGCGAGAACCGACGGCTGGTGGTCAGTATCTCGAACACCGAGCGTAACTTGTTGGAGTTTGTCCAAGAGGTCCTGGGAACCGGTCAGATCACTGGGAAACGGACCTATAGCCCTCAGCACACGCCGAGCTTTGCCCTCCGCGTAACCAATCGTCAAGCGATCGATTTGTTGCGACAGATCACGCCCTATCTGCGTTCATACAAGGCGGGGCGAGCCGCGTTGGCGCTTGAGCACTACATCGCGCTTACTCCCAGGAATGGCAAGTACAGCCATGATGTCCGGACCGCACGAGAACAGTTCGAAGCCGCATTCCTGAGGCTTGGCCCGTCCTCGCGCGATCCCGCGGGAATGCGGAGTAGCTCTGCTTGATGCTAAGCCGCTTCCAGTTCGCGAATCAACGGCGCACCGCCGTCCCGAATCACGCGTCGTGGCTGAGAGGCAATCTGGGCCGAGCGCCTTCGCCGAATGTGCCCTAAAAAGTGTACAACACCTGAACGCCGAGCACGTCCATCGAGCTCTTGGGCTGGTAGATCGAATACTGCTGACCGTTCAATGTGGCCTGCACGCTGGCGGACTGCTGAAAGCGGTATGAGTCGTAGTACCCCACCACGCTCCAATGGGCGCCGATGCGATAGCCGATGCTGGCATACGCGCTCCACTCCTTGCCCGGCGTGAGCGTCGGATTCTGGTCGAATCCGAGGTCGGTCAGGTGTGCATTTTCGTAGGTGTAGAACGGATACTTCAGCCCGCCGGCAGCGATCCATCCTGGCTTGCCGGCCTGGGGACCGAGCTCTACGCCCAGACGAGCATAGACAACGCCCCAATCCTCCATCTGATCGCTGGCAAACTGCCGCCGCCAGAGGTCGACGCCTGCCGCGAGCACCGCATCGAGGTGCTCATTGCCCCGCAACGCAAATCGGTACCGGACCTGGCCCTCGTTCAATAGACCGGAGTATTCGACGTTCGCCGTCGCAGGCGCACCGGTGAACAACTCCGCGCCGCTGTATTGCACCTGTCCGAAATAGATCTCACCTCGATAACCGAAGAGCAGGCCCTGCTGCTTGTCTTGCATCCAGATCAGACCGCCGGCAAGCAAAGGCCCGGTCTCCTGCACGGACGGCGAAGTGTCTTCCTGCCAGTCGAAGTACTCGACACCCGCAAACACAGTAAGCTCGGCACGCGCCGTGGCGGCAATAAGAAAGAGCAAGAGGACGCAAGCAGACCGCATCGCCCGGCTCGCGTTACACCGGCACTCGTGCTCATATGCCCGGTCGCGCATATCCGAATTGGTCTTCCCTATATCACGCGGTCGTTGCCGCCGTCGACCGGCACCTGCGCGCCCGTGGTCTTGGCGAACAGCGGACCGCACATCTCCGCCGCGAGCTCGGCCACGTCGCGGCTCGTGACCTCGGTCCTGAGCACGTTGTTCCTCTTGTACTCCTCGCACGCTCATCCCGTAGTGCTTGGCGCGCGCCGCCAGCACATCGTCGGTCCAGATGCCGGTGTCGAAGACGGCGTTGGGATGCAGCGTGTTGATGCGGATACTGTCCCCGCCCCACTCGAGCGCGGCGACGCGCGCGAGCTGTGTGAGCGCGGCCTTCGAGGCCGAATAGGCCGCCGCGCCCGGCCCGGGTGCGGGCACGTTCTTCGAGCCGATCACGGCCACCCGGCCGCCGCGCGGCGCGAGCTTGAGCAGCGGATGGCACTCGCGCAGCAGCACCAGGTTGGCGTCGAGGTTGACGCTCATCACCTTGCGCCACGCTTCGTCGCCGAGCGCGGCGATCGGCGCGCTGCCGGGAAAAATCGCCGGCGTTGAGCACCAGCATGTCGAGGCCGCCGAAGGCACGCGCCGTCGCTTCGAGCGCGGCCGACCACCTCCTGCTGCGAGGTCACATCGCAGCGCATGCCGAGGAAATCGGCGCGCCGTGCAGCGCCGTGATGCGCTCGATTGACGTCGAGGCCGACCACGGCGGCGCCGCGCGCGAGCAAGGCGTCGACGCAGGCCTTGCCGATGCCCGACGCCGCGCCGGTGACCAGCGCGACCTCGCCGGTGAACACCGGGGGCTTGCCGGCCTTGCGCAGCTTGGCCTGCTCGAGGTCCCAGTACTCGACGTCGAAGATGTCGCGTTGCGGCAAGGCGGCGGTAGCCGCCGAGCAGGCTGGCGCGCTCGATGACGTCCATCGTGTGCGTAGTAGAGGTCGGCGACGATCGCCGCATCCTTGCGCAGTACGCCGGCGGCGCACATGCCCGAGCTCCGGGTCGAGCGACGACGCGCGGCGCCGGGTCGAGCATGGTCTTGGGTTCCTTGGCCTGCGGCGCGTGGCGGTCGAAATAGTCCGCGGTACGCGTGCGCGATAGCCTTCCACGTCGCGCCCGACCATCGGCACGCGCTTGGTGCGGATCACGTGATCGGGCGTGGCGGGGCCCTGCTGCGAGACGCGTCGCGACGTCGGCGCGGCGCGCGAACGCCAGCGTCCGCGCATCCTGCGTGGACGGCGACGATCAGCGGAATGCCCGCGACGCGCGAGATCTCCGCGGCGCAGCGCGGCGATCTGCGACGCTGCGGCATGTTCGCCGACGGCCGAGGGCGGGGCGCTTGAGCTGCCAGGCGCCTGCGCCGCTCGAGATAGTCGCTCCGCGTGATCCACCAGCTCGATCATGCGCTCGTAGGACTCCCGGGCGGTCGCCCCGAACGAAAAGATGCCGTGCTTCATCAGCACCATGCCGATCGTGTTCTGCCGGCCTGCTGTCGGAAACTGCTCCGCGCACAGCCGCGCCAGGTCGAAGCCCGGCATGACGTAGGGGATGACCACCACCTTGTCGCCGTAGATCTCGGCGATGCGCTTGTCGCCGTCGGCGGTATTGGTGACCGCCAGCACCGCATCGGCGTGGGTGTGATCGACGTACTTGTGCGGCAGCAGCGCGTGCAGGATGGTCTCGACCGAAGGCGCGGGCGCGGTCGCGCGCGTCATGTGCGTCGCCAGCTCGTTGACCATCTGCGGATCGCTCAGCGCCTCGAGTTGCGCAAGCTTCACGCAGGTGCGCCATGCGCACCGGCGAGAATCCGGCCTCCTCGATGATCTCCAGGTCCCAGCCGCTGCCCTTGACGTAGAGGATGTCCTCGTCGTCGCCGACCAGGTTGCGTTCGCGGAGCTTGACCGAGGTATTGCCGCCGCCGTGCAGCACCAGCGACTTGTCGCGGCCGAGCAGACGCGAGGTGTAGACGCGCAGCGCGCAGGTCGCCCTTGTAACCGGCGGCTTCCTCGTCGTTCCACAGGCTTTGCATCGATGCTATCCCAGCTTGAACGTCGAATCAGCGGAGCATTATAGCGGAGGGGCATGACTGTCCCTTGTCCTGCGATTGCATTCGGCTTGAGCTCATCAAAGCGCGGGGCGCAACGACGCGTCGGACGCTGAGCCAGGGGTGGGCTTTAGGCAGACATTTACAGACGACGAGTGAAACCAAGACGGCGGGAGGACGCCGGCTCCCCGGCTAAAGCTCCTGCAGCGCGGGGCGAGACGAGAAGGTCCGGTCGTTGAGGTAGCGCTCCAGGTGGGCGCTCAAGTCGCGAGCATCGTCGCCGACACCGTCGATGAGACTCGATTTTCGGCGCCGCAGGAACGGCATGCCCAGCAAGTACAAGCCCGGGGCTTGCGACGACCCCGCCGTCGTGACGAGATATAGCCCTTGCGGTCGACGACCGGCACGTCGAGCCACGAATAGTCGGGACGGAACCCGGTTGCCCAGATGATGGTCTTGATTTGCCCACGCGTGAGATCGATTCCGAGCGGCGGTGACGCTTCGACTTCGGTGGGTGCGAAGCGATGTGGCGCACCGACCTGGGCTGTCGACCGCGTTTTCGGCGGCCCATTCGTCGATCGTGTCGAGCAGCCGGTTCATCTTCAGGTCGGCCAGCGCGCACACGTTGCGCAGCGACCCCGAGAACTGCGCCTTGCCGTCGTTGATGCCGGCGAGACGACCGACGAGCTTCACGCCGATCGCGGTGAGCGAATTGAGATCGATCGTCCGGCGGTCGGGATAGCCCGCGAGCTGCAGCGACGGCACGTTGCGGGCCCTGACGATATCGTCGACCTGGTCGTAGCGTTCGTCGAGCACCCCGCTCGACGTCCATCCACCACTGGATGTCTTTGCCACGGTAGACGCGAGGCACCCGCACATGTTCGCCCACCGCCAGGGTCACAGGCCGACCCGAGCGCTGGATCTCATCGGCGATCTGTGTCCCGGAGGCCGACGCGCCGACGACGAGCACACCGCCATCCTCGAGTTGATCCGGGATTGCGGTACTGCATCGACGTGAGCGTGGTGATCGCCGACGGCACGGCGTCGGCAACCGCCGGCACCTGCGCGATGTTGCATGCGCCGGTCGCGACCACGACCGTCTCGCATTGCCAGTTCCCCTGGTTGGTGACGACCTCGTAACCATCGCCGCTGCGGCGCACCGAGGTCACGCTGGTGTGAGTCCGTACCGGGGCCGTGATCACTTTGGCATAGCGCTCGAGGAAGTCGATGGTCTCGGGCATCGTGCGGAAGCCGTCAGGATCGTCTCCCTGGTAACCGTAGCCGGGCAACCGGCTCTGCCAGTTGGGCGTAAGCAGCCGCAGCGAATCCCACCGCTCGGTCCTCCACGAGTTGGCCACCTCGCCGCGCTCGAGGACCACGTGGTCGATCGAGCGCTTGGCGAGCCACCAGCTCATGGCCAATCCAGCCTGGCCAGCTCCGATTACGACGGTGGTAGTGCGCACGCGGTCCCGTCCCTCGAATCGCGCAAGCGGCGTTACTTCACCTCGACGGTGACGTTGGTCGGGTTGGTGATGATGTCGTAGACGGCCGAGCGCTTTTGCGACTGCGCGACGAGCGCCTTGATGTCGTCGGGCGATGCGTCGGCGTCGATCTTGTAGGTGACCTTGATGCCATCGAAGCCGTTGCGCACGTCGCTGTCGGCGCCGAGGATCCCGCGAATGTCCATCCCGGCTTCGAGTGTCGCCGACACCGAACGCAACTGGATTTCGCGCAGCTGCGCGACCGCCGCGATGCCGGCAGTGAGGCAGCCGGCCAGGCCAGCCAGCACCAGTTCGACCGGCGTGGCGCCCTTGTCTTCCGATGCGAAGACCTCGGGATGGTCGGCGTCGAAAGCTGAACTGGGTCTTGTGCTTCTGCTCACCGCCGAGCCCGTAGAATCCTTCGACGGTGGAGCGGCTGTGGGTGCCGTTCACCCATTTGCACGTCGCCCGCCACTTGAACTGGGCGGCCTCGGGCGCCTTGGACAGCGCTTCACGTGCGCCAAGCAGGGCGTCGACGTTGACGCCGTTGTTGACTGGTTTTTCGATCGTGGTCGTGGCCATTGCTCGCTCCTTGTGCGGTTAAAAATGCAGCCGATGAGCATAGCAGCCAGATCCAGGATTTGGTGCGTTTCCCTATATGACTTATCCGTCTTTGCATAGCTTCAGGTGTTATTTGCGTCCTGCAGTCAGCGGGAGCGCGCGGGAAAGAATCAGGCTCGGCGTCTGCGGCGCACGCCGATCACCATCGCCGCCAACCCCGCAGCGAGCAACAGCCAACTGTCGGGTTCCGGCACGGGCCCGAGCACGAAATCCATCTGGTAGCTCACCTTCGTCCCGCCCGTCTCCTGGATCCAGAAGGTGTAAACGCCGGCAGGTAGCGGCGGGGTGAACCCTGTCGCCCCAAAGCCTCCGTTGCCGATGTTGTCCAGGATATCGGTCTGCACTTGCCCGGGCAGTGTGCCGAAGTGGGTCCAGCCGAGCATCCCCGCCGCCGAGCTCGGGGTCGGCGCAATCGTAAAGGTCGATCCCCGCTGGACTCCAATGAAGGATTGCGTGACCGGGAGGCTGTAAGAGACGAGATTGATATGCTCGAGGAGCTCGCCCGCCGGCACTGTCAGCTGAACGTATTCCAAGTCGCCTGCGCCGGTACTGGCGAACAGTGAGTTCACGCCATCCGACAGCGTCAATGCGGTAGGGGCGAGCCGATCGCCGGACAGATCGCCGGACGATTCGTTGTAAAGCAGCGCGGCCTGTACGCTGCCGATGCACAGCGCCAGCAGTATCCCTGAAGCAACCCCGACCAGCCGTGGCTCAGCCATTTTCGATTTCCTCCGGTTGCGGCACGTTCAGCATCGAAGCGGCACCTCGCTTCCGAGCACGGCCTATCCAACCGCCGACCCCCAGCCCGTATGTCCCCTTCGGCGCACCGATGGTTCAGCGCAAGTCAGAAAAACCGCGGAGCGACGTGACTGTCGGCGGACCACGACGCTGGTCCTTGCGCAATCCTGCAGCTACTGACGGTAGACGATATCCTAGCACTGCGCGTCACCCGGATTGGATCGGTGTGTGCCGCTCGACAACAATACAACAATAGGGGGGGAAATGACCACGGCCACCGCACCCGCGCCTGCCGCAATCGACACCGACGCCGTCGTCTACCGACGAATCGCCTGGCGCATCATCCCGTTTCTGTTCCTCTGCTACATCATCGCCTTCCTCGATCGCGTGAACGTGGGCTACGCCAAGCTGCAGATGGCGGCGGACCTGAAGTTCAGCGACGAGATCTACGGCCTGGGCGCGGGCATGTTCTTCATCGGCTATTTCTTCTTCGAAGTGCCGAGCAATCTCATCCTGGAGCGCGTCGGTGCGCGCGTCTGGATCGCGCGGATCCTGATCCTGTGGGGAGTCATCTCCGCCTCCTTCATGTACGTGGAACCGATGTCCCGGCTCCTGGGCATCCAGACTGCAACCGGGTTTTATCTTCTGCGCTTTCTCCTTGGCATGGGGGAAGCGGGATTCTTCCCCGGCATCATCCTTTATCTCACTTACTGGTTTCCGTCCGCGTACCGGAATCGCATGACGGCCACGTTCATGTCTGCGGTGCCGCTGACGGGCGTGCTCGGCGGCCCGGTTTCTACCTGGATCATGAAGACCCTGGCGGGCACGCACGGGCTCGCGGGATGGCAATGGCTGTTTCTGCTCGAGGGGCTGCCGGCTGTCATCATCGGCTTCGCGACCCTGATCTACCTCGACGACGGTCCGAAGACGGCCAAGTGGCTGAGCCAGGGTGACCGGGAACTGGTGCTGACGAACCTGGCAAGCGATCAGAAAGCGAAGGACAGCATGGCTGGGCACCACGGCTTCCTCCCATCGCTCGGTGACTATCGAGTATGGGTGCTGACGTTCGTCTACTTCTGCTTCGCGCTCGGAGTCTACAGCGTGACGCTGTGGCTGCCCCAGTCGTTGAAGGACACAGGCGTCAAGGACATCGTGACGATCGGCTTTCTGTCGGCGATTCCCTACGCCGTCGCAGGTGTGGCGATGCTCGCCAACGGCAAGCACTCCGACGCCACCATGGAGCGCCGCTGGCACGTGGCGACGCCTGCCATCCTCGCGGGGATCGGACTCGCACTAGGCGCGAATTCGGCAGGTTCACTCGCGATCGTGCTGGTCGCCTTTTCGCTGGCCCTGGGCGCCCTGCTCTCCGGTGTGTCCGCGTTCTGGTCGCTGCCCACCGCTTTTCTTTCCGGCACGGCCGCGGCGGGCGGCATTGCGCTCATCAATTCCTTCGGCAACCTGGGCGGCTTCTTCGGGCCCTATGTCATAGGCTGGTCGAAAGATCACCTCGGCAGCCAATCCGTGGGACTGTATATCGTCGCGGCATTTCTTTTCGGCGCCAGCGCGCTGATCGTGAGTGTATTCAAGAAGGTCCCGGCGCCGCCGCCGCGTTAGAGACAGCTCTGCGCAGGCATTTGTCGCCTCACGCTTTCTTGCATCCCGGGCTGCGACCGGCGAGGTGGGTGTCACTGCACATCGACCTCCGCCGTGATCGTTCCCTTGGCATTAAGGTAGGCGGTGAACACGTCGCCGTTCGGCAGCCTGTAGACACCCACCAGCTCGAGCTCCTGCACCGTGCCGTGCAGTTGCATGTTGCCGCGGCGCCGATTCAGCACGGCTCTCCAGGCCCTCCTTCATCTTGTCTATGGGCTGCGCCAGATCGATGGTGAACTTCTCCCGCAGGCGGTCGCGAACCTCCGAGTGTCCGAACCAGCTCGCGGTCTTGAGCAAGGCTTCACTGGTTTCGAGTGTGTAGTCGAGGTCCGGGAAGCTCAGTATGCGCGTGTCCGGATCGTAAACGGGCGTCCCGGTGAGGTTCGCGATACCGGTCAGATCGCCGCTGAACGTCAGCTTGATGGCGATCTTCGCCCCCTGGCCATAGACGTCCGCGCCGGTGACGCGCACGGTATAGCCGCTCATGGTCATCGTCATCCCGCCCTGATCCAGATCGAGCGCCTTGTCGAGCCTCGCCTGGACGAACGGTTCCTGTACCTCCACCGGTATCTGCAGCTTGAAGCTGTCGCTGGGTGCGGCTACGTCGGCGGGCGGGAACGGCTTCGCCTTGACCTCTGGCTTCTTTCCCGCCGTCACTACCGGCCTCAGGCGCACCTGCAGGCCGGTGCGCAGCTCGCCCTCGGCCACGGTGATAGGCACCACGCCAAGTCCTTCCGGATTCAGGGCCAGCCACAGCCCTGGGCGCAGCTCGGTCGGCTCGCTCATTCTCGCCCAGCCGGTCTCGGCTCGTTTGCGCAGATTCAGCCCGTCGGCGACCCGTTTATCCAGCTTGGGTATCAACTTTTTCAGCGAGCCTTGGAAACCGGTCATGATCGCGTCGGTGATATCCAGCTCGATCGGGTGCAGCACACACTGATTCCCCGGGACGACCGATTCCAGGGTCGAGTTCACAGTGGTCGCCAGGCTCGGCTGGACGGTGATCTTGGTGTTGATGGCCACCTTTGCAGTCCGGGGCGGCTCTCCGTCGGTCCCGCAAGATGCCGTGGTCACCGGACCGGGGCAGGGAACCTGCTTGCGCCCCTTGAGCCAGTAGTTGAGATCTACGCTGGTGAGGATCGCGTCGCCCGAGGCGGAAGCGGACATCCCCAAAGGCGCACGCGTGACGGAGTATCCGGCATCGATTCCGCAAGCTGGCGGCGCTGCACCGCCATTCATCTGGTATTTGAACGGGTCGACGCCCACCGAGCGCGGCACTTCTTCATCGGCCGCCTTCTCGAACGGCTCCAGGGGAACGCTGATCGCGATGTTGAGATAGGAGAGCTCCGGTTTCGGCGGTTCCTGGACCGGCACCGACGGGGCCGGCGTCTGGCAACCATACAGCGCAGCAACCGCGAGCACGACGCTGGACCACCCTGTGACGTGAGAATACCTGTGCGACGTACGACCTGTTGTTGTCATCGAAATCTCCTCGGTCTGAGCCTTCCCCTGCAGGGGAAATAGTTCTGGGTTGGCGTCGCCAGCGGGCGTCGGCAGCGCCGCTTGCCGCTGTCCCGCGGAAGCTCTAGCTAGCCTGAATACGCGCACGGATCAGACCGAAGTCGAGATCCATGAAGTAGTAGTACAGACAAAACGCAACAAGCCATCCGGTCAGCGGCCTGAAACAACGAGAGGCTTATCTTATTTCGTGAGAACTTCCACCAGCTGTTCATCGCTGACCAGGTCTTCCAGTGCCATCGAAACCAGCTCATTGATCGCCTTCTCGGTCTCACGCGGAGTCGGGGGCGTGCCGCTGCTGCTCGACTTGTTGGCCTTGTATGTGCGTTGATAGAGAGCTGTACCGTTCTGAGCCAGGGCGGTCAGCGTAACCTTCCCCTTGGTCTCAAAGGTAAAGGGCGTCTTCAAGGACTGATACGAGAGCTCGCGCAGCTCGATCCGCAGCGACGGGTCGGTTTCCGCCGAGGCTTGCCGGACCGTAAATCCCAGGTGTCTCAGGGCCTCGGTGGTTGCGTTGTAGATGCCCGCAGTGGACTCATCTTCAGCGGAGATCGCAACCAGCTTGGCGTTTGGGTCACCCACCATGCCCACTTTCTTCTCTGGTCTTACGTCAGTCACAGCGAGCCCGACGACTTTCCCTTGACCGGCGCTAGACTGGTGCTCTTCGGCGTGGGGTGCGAGGTGGACAGTCTGCGCCTTGGGTGCGCAGCCTTGCAGTAGTGCAACAACACTGAAGACGGCCAAAAAACTCTGATTGCTCCATTTCATCGATCAGCTCCGTAGCGGTTGGTTGGCACCTCTCGGACCGGCATTGACAATGCAAGCATAGCACTCGCCCGGCGGACGAATCCCCACGCGCATTCTCGGACGCACTATAGCGCGCATGCGCCTGGCGCGGCGCCTGATCGGAATCAATGCGGCAAGGGAGAGACAGCGGCGAGCGGGATGCACTGATTTATCGACTATCCTCTCGTCAACTTGAGCAACGGCCCCTTGACCCTGGTTGCCTCGCCCGCTAGTCTCATTCCTCCTAGCCACCGCAGAGGTCTTGGATGTCCGGCGCATTCTCGGAGGTAGAAAATCCGGGCCCTGCTCGATCCTCATCGCCGCGCCGTGTGCTGGTCTTCAGTTGCACTGCGACACATACGCGCTTCGGCCGTCAGCGCTCGCTACGCGGTGGGCGCCAACGTAGCTGGCGCTGCTGCGCTCTGTCACGCGGCCAGCGTCAAGCGCACGAAGATCCTCGTCTACTCCATCAGCGGATTTCTGGCCGGGCTGGCTGCCCGACATCGCCCGCACCGGCCGATCGATGGAGGGTAGATTCGCGCCGATGCGCTGCAGGAGATCCAGGGTGCGGCTGCGCATGGCGGCCTTGTCCAGCATGGGCACGACGCCGAACCGGCGCGTGCTCAGCTCGCGGCCGAGAAAGATGTTCTCGGGAACATTGAACACGTCCACCAGCGCCAGGCTCTGATGCAGCGTCTCGATCCCCGCCTCGCGCGCCTGCGTCGGCGAGGTAAAGCGCACTTCGCCCCCGTGAAGCGCGAGCGTGCCCGCGTCGGGCATGATGACGCCCGAGAGCATCTTGACGAAGGTGGATTTGCCGGCGCCGTTGTCTCCCACCAGCGCGACCACTTCACCGGGATACAGATCGAGGCTCGCGTTGTTCACTGCGCGCAGGCCGCCGTAGCTTTTGCTCAGCGCACGCGCGCTGAGCAAAATGTCGCGCTGCCCGGCGGCAGGCGTCGAAGCGGGAATCCGGGTCATCGGATTCATTTGCCGATCGTCACAGACAATACGAGTCACAGTCATCGTACACACATTGCCGAGGAATTTGCATGTCAGAGCACAATCCCGCTGATGACGACAAAGGATCGCCGCCGCGGGGGCGCTGGATGGCATCCGCGTCGTGGACCTGTCGCGCTACATAGCCGGCCCGTACTGCGCCATGCTGCTGGGCGACATGGGCGCGGACGTCATCAAGGTGGAACCGCCGGGCCGCGGCGAGAACAGTCGCGCGCTTCGGTCCCTTCGTCGAAGGCGAGAGCCTCTACACGCATGGTCTTCAACCGCAACAAGCGCAGCCTGACGCTCGATCTGCGCTCGGATCAGGGCAAAGATGCTGCTGCGCAGCCTGCTGCGCAAAGCGGACGTGCTGGTCGAGAACTTCGTGCCGGGCACTCTGGAAAAGATGGGCTTCGACTGGGACACGCTGAAGGAGCTGAACCCGCGTCTGATCGTGACGCGCATCTCCGGTTTCGGCCAGAGCGGTCCGCTGTCGCGCAAGCCGTGCTTCGACGTCATCGCGCAGACCATGAGCGGGCTCATGGACATCACCGGCGAACCGGACGGCCGTCCCACCATGGCCGGCACCTATGTCGTGGACTACTCGACCGGCCTGTACGCGACCATCGGCACGCTGGGCGCCCTGCAGGCCCGAAGCCGCACCGGCATGGGGCAGATCGTGGACGTGGCGCTGCTGGATTCCGCCATGTCGATGCTGATGACTGCGATTCCGGAGCAGATGCTGCTCGGCCGCACCATGACGCGCAGAGGCAACCGCGATCGCTACGGCGCGCCGGCCAATACTTTCCCGACCAGCGACGGTGCCTGGGTCCATCTCGCGGTTGCAGGCGAGCCCATGTTCCGGGCGCTTGCCAATGCCATGGGCCGTGCCGGAGCTTGCCGACGATCCCCGCTTCAAGGACAACACCGCGAGAATGGAGAACGTGGAGGAACTGGAAAGATTCATCACCGCATTGGACCGCAACCCTGACTGCCGCAGAGCTGCTCGAGCGCAGCTCCAGGCGATCGGCGTCCCCTCGGCGAAAGTGGCCTCCGTTTCCGAGCTCGTCGACAACCCTCATCTTGCCCATCGCGGGCAGATCCTGAACATGGATCATCCCAAGGCGGGTACGGTCCCCATGCAAGGCTTCTCGGTCCAGTTCGGCGAGTCGCCCATGCGGCTTCGCCATCCGCCCCCCATGCTGGGCGAGCATACGAACGCGATTCTGCAGGAGTGGCTTGCGATGACTCCGGACCGGATCGCCGAGCTGCGCGCGTGCGGCGCCGTCTGACGAAAATTCATCGCGTCCCGAATCTGCGTGTGAAGCCATGACACTCAAGCATCTCCTCATCGCCAACCGCGGCGAAATCGCGATCCGCATCGCTCGCAGCGCCGCCGAATCGGGCATTCGTGCCCACGCCATCTTCTCGGAGGACGACGAACAGTCCGATCACGTCAAGAAAGCGGACGAGGCCCATCGCTTGACGGGAAAAGGGCCGGCCGCCTACCTCGACGCAGAACAGATCATTCGCGTTGCGCTCGAGGCCAGCTGCGACGCCGTTCATCCCGGCTACGGTTTCCTGAGCGAGAACGCCGACTTCGCGCGCAGATGCGGCGAGGCGGGCCTGCGTTTCGTTGGACCGACGCCCGACGTGCTGGAGGCTTTCGGCGACAAGGGCAAGGCGCGCAGCCTCGCGTTGAAGTGCGACGTGCCGGTCCTGCCGGGGACCGATGGCGCCACGTCGATCGAGGAAGCCCGTCGCTTCCTTCGAGTCCCTGGGCGCGAACGGCGCCATCATGATCAAGGCCATCGCGGGCGGCGGCGGCCGCGGCATGCGGCCGGTGCACAGCATCGCGGAGCTGGAATCGGCCTATGAGCGCTGCCGCTCCGAGGCGATGCAGGCGTTCGGCAACGGCGATGTCTACGTGGAAAAGCTCTTCCCGAAAGCCCGCCACATCGAAGTGCAGGTCATCGGCGACGGCACCGGGGAAGTCACCCACCTGTGGGAGCGCGAGTGCAGCCTTCAGCGCAACCGGCAAAAGCTGGTCGAGATCGCACCCGCGCCCGGATTGCCGGCCGCTCTGCGCGATCGCCTGATCGACGCAGCGCTGCGCATGGCCCGCGCCGTCAAATTGCGCAGCCTCGCCACGTTCGAGTTCCTGGTGGAGCAGGAAGCCAAGGACGAATTCCGGCTTCGCGTTCATCGAGGCCAATCCGCGCCTGCAGGTCGAGCACACCGTCACGGAGGAAGTGACCGGGATCGATCTCGTACGCACGCAGCTCGACATCGCGGACGGTCGCACGCTGGAAGAACTTGGATTGGCCGGCGGGCGCGTGCCCCCGCCGCGTGGCATCGCGATGCAACTGCGCGTCAACGCGGAAACCATGTCGGCCGATGGCATCGTTCGTCCCGCGGCCGGGGTGCTGGACGCCTTCGATCCGCCCGCAGGCCCCGGCGTACGCGTGGACACCTGCGGGCCACGGGGGCTTCCGCGTCAATCCGCGTTTCGATTCGCTGCTCGCGAAGGTGATCGTGCATGTCACACCCGGGGACTTGAGCAAGGTGGCGGCGAAGGCACGGCGCGCGCTGTCGGAGTTTCGTATCTCGGGCGTCTCCAGCAACCGGGAGTTTCTGCTCAACCTGCTCTCCTCTCCCGGCTTCGTCAGCGGACACTGGTACACGGGATTCATCGAGGACAATCTCGCGTCGCTGTGCGCGCCCAGCCAGCATCCGCGTCTGTACGGCGAACCCTCGAACGCGAGCGCGCCCGGCCGCGCAAGTCGATCCCATCGATCCGCTCGCGATCCTGACTCATGGCAAGCGCGACATCGGCGTCGTGCCGCGCGACGGACGATGCGCCGCTGCCGGAAGGCACGCAAGCCATCTGCGCGGCCATTTCGGGGACAGTCGTGAGCATCGATGTCCGCGTCGGCGATTCCATCCGGCGGGGACAACAGGTCGCGGTCATGGAAGCGATGAAGATGGAGCATGTCGTCGCTTCCGATGTCACGGGTGTCGTGCGCGAGATCCGAGCCGCGCAAAACCAGACCCTGCTCGAGGGCGCCGCTCTGCTGATCGTCGACGTGGTCGAGGACCAGTCGGACCTGGTCGCGTCCGCGCAGTCGATGGATCCGGACCATGTTCGTCCCGATCTGGCCGAGCTCCAGCAACGGCGCGCGCTGACGCTCGATGCGGCCCGGCCCGACGCGGTCGAGAAGCGGCACAAGCTCGGCTTGCGCACCGCCCGCGAGAACATCGCCGACCTGTGCGATCCCGGCAGCTTTCATGAGTACGGCGCTTTCGTCGTCGCAGCACAGCGCAGCCGGCGCACGATGGAGGATCTCATCGCCCGCACGCCGGCCGATGGCCTGGTGATGGGCATCGGACGCGTCAACGGCACGCTGTTTCCCGATATCGATGCGCGCTGCGTGGCCATGTCCTACGACTACACCGTGCTGGCGGGCACGCAAGGCAGCAAGAATCACGAGAAGAAAGACCGGATGTTCGAACTGGCGGCGCAGTGGCGCCTGCCGCTCATCGTGTTCGCCGAAGGCGGCGGCGGGCGTCCCGGCGATACGGACGTCGATCATCGCCGGCATGGTTGCACATCAAAGCCTTCACGCTGCTGGCCAAGTTGAGCGGACTGGTTCCCCTGGTGGGCGTCGTGTCGGGACGATGCTTTGCCGGAAACGCGGTGGTGGCGGGTTGTTGCGATGTCATCATCGCCACCGAGAAGACCTCGCTGGGCATGGGCGGCCCCGCCATGATCGAAGGCGGCGGACTGGGCGTGTTCCATCCGGATGAAGTCGGTCCCACCTCCGTTCAGCGCCGCAACGGCGTGATCGACGTCGTCGTGGCCGATGAAGCCGAAGCGGTGCGGGTCGCCAAGCAATACCTCTCCTATTTTCAGGGCCCGATCAAGGAGTGGGCGTGCGCCGATCAGCGCGAGCTGCGTCAGGTGATACCGGAGAATCGGCTGCGCGTGTACGACGTGCGCCGGGTGATCGATCTGATCGCGGACCAGGGTTCGGTTCTGGAACTGCGGCGCGACTTCGGCACCAACATGATCACAGCGTTTATTCGCATCGAAGGACGGCCGCTGGGCCTGCTCGCGAACAATCCGATGGTGCTGGGGGGCGCGATCGACGCCAATGCCGCCGACAAGGCCGCGCGCTTCCTGCAATTGTGCGATGCCTTCGACATCCCGGTGCTGTCGCTCTGCGATACGCCGGGCAACATGGTGGGCCCCGAGGCCGAGCGCACCGCGCTCGTGCGCCACTGCTGCAGGCTCTATGTCGTGGGCGCCAATCTCACCGTTCCCATCTTCTCCGTGGTGCTGCGCAAGGCCTACGGTCTGGGCGCGCAAGGGATGGTCGGCGGCAGCTTCCATCTGCCCATGTTCTCGGTAGCGTGGCCCACCGGCGAGTTCGGGCCGATGAATCTGGAGGGTTCGGTCAAGCTCGGCTTCCGCAAGGAACTGGAAGCCATCACCGACCCCGCGCAACGCAAGGCCAGATTCGACGAGATGGTCGCGCGAGGCCTACGAGCGCGGCAAAGCGCTCAGCACCGCGACCTTGTTCGAGATCGACGATGTCATCGATCCGGCGGACACGCGTTCGTGGGTCATGGCGGGGTTGCGTTCGCTGCCATCGACCAAGCCGCGGACGGGGAAGAAGCGGCCTTTCGTGGATACGTGGTGACTTATCTCAACACCGAGATCTTCTTGCGCTCGATCAAGGCGAAGTCGATTGCGTAGCCGAGTCCTGGTGCGCTGGGAGCGTGCACCATGCCGTCGCGTCCCACGGTGATATCTTCGCACCAGGCCATACTTCTGGGCGCCGTCGGGCAACAGCACTTCGAAGAATTCCGTATTCCGAATCGCCATGATCACGTGCAGGTTGGCGACGTTGTTGAGCGAGTTGCCGCCGTGATGAACTTCGTAGTTCATGCGGAAGGCTTCGGCCAGATGAGCGGTTTTCACCAAGGTGGTGATGCCGCCCTTCACCGCGACATCGCCACGCAGATAATCCGTGGCCTGCAGCATGATCCACGGCGCATAGCTGTCGTACCCGGTGATCGGATACTCGGTCGCCATCACCGGAATGTGCAGCTTCTGCTTGAGCTTGACGTAGTTGTACATGTCCTGATCGGCGAGCGGATCTTCGTACCAGTGAAAACCCATCTCCTCGATTGCGCGCCCGACGCGCACGGCCGCCGGAAAATCGTAGCTCCAGGTTGAATCGAGCATGATCGTATAGTCGTCGCCAACCGCGCGGCGCACCGCTTCGCACACCTTGATGTCTTCGCGCCACCGGGTCGGCGGATGGATCTTGTAGGCCGCCCAGCCGTTGCCTTTGAAGGCCAGCGCCTCCTCGGCGTAGGCCTCGGGCGAGGTCATAACCGCGGACGACGCATAGGCGCCGATGCGGTCGCGGTAGGTTCCGAGCAGGCGATGGATCGGCTGCCCGTAGGCTTTGCCGGCGATATCCCACAGTGCCACGTCGACAGCGCCGATCGGGCGCACTCCCGCCGAACGCTGCCGATTCCAGATCTGTTGATTGAGGCGTTCGCGATCGAGCGGATCCTTGCCCAGCAGCACCGGTTTCAAGTGAGTGATGAGGGCCTGCCCGTCGCTGGTCGCCGGATTCATGGCGGAGCCGAGGAAGGCGTGTCCCTCGAGCCCCTGATCGGTGATCAATCGCAGCAGACCAAGCGCGCTGCTGCCGGCGAATTGCCCGGAGTGAGCCCCATAGGTGGTGGCTGGAATGTTGTCCCAGGCGAAGAGCGTGAGCGTTACATCGGTGATCTTCATAGTCGCATCCCGGTTTTGGTTGCCCGCCAATCTAATCCAATGGCGACCGCGTGGAAAGGCAGCGGTGTAGCGCTTCGCTTGCTCCGTCCTCCCGGTAGGACTCTAATAGGGAAACTCGGGGGGGCCGGGGCATGCATAGCGTCAAGCAGTGGCTTGAGCAGGTCGGGTTACCGCAGTATGCGGAGGCGTTCGAGCGCAACGCGCTCGACCTGGATCTGCTGCCTGATCTCACGGACGAAGACCTCGAGAAGCTTGGCATACAGGCTTTGGGCCACCGCAAGAGGCTGCTCAAGGCCATCGAGGCTCTGCGCACCGCTGACGGGGTGACGCCGTCGCGTCCTCCCGATTCCTACACCCCCAAGCACCTCGGCGAAAAGATCCTGATCTCCAGGGACATGCTCGAAGGCGAGCGCAAGCAGATCACGGTCTTATTCGCCGACCTCAAGGGTTCCATGGAACTGCTGGCCAACCGCGACCCCGAGACGGCGGGCAAGCTGGTCGATCCGGTGCTCGAACGCATGATGGAGGCTGTGCATCACTACGAGGGCACGGTGAACCGGATAGTCGGCGACGGGATCATGGCGCTGTTTGGCGCTCCGCTGGCCCACGAAGATCACGCTGTGCGCGCCTGCTATGCCTCGCTGCGGATGCAGGAGACGGTGAAGGAGTATGCGCAAGAGGTCCGCCGGACCGAGGCTCTGTCGATCCAGATCCGCGTGGGGCTGAACTCCGGCGAGGCCGTGGTACGCGCCATCGGCAGCGATCTCCAACTGGACGCCGTGGGCCAGACGGCCCATCTGGGCGCCCGCATGGAGCAACTCGCCACGCCCGGCTCGATCCTGATGACCAGCGACACGCTGCGGCTGGCGGAGGGCTATGTCCGGGCGACCTCGCTCGGTCCGGTCAATATCAAGGGGCTGCCCGAGCCGGTGGAGGTCTACGAGCTGACGGGTGCGGGGACGGCGCGAACGCGGCTGCAGGCGGCGGCCCTCCGGGGGCTCACGCGCTTCGTAGGCCGCGAGGCGGAGGTCGAGCACCTGCGCCGGGCCCTCGCTCAGGCTGATGCGGGCCACGGCCAGCTGGTCGCCATCGTGGGCGAGGCAGGGGTGGGCAAGTCCCGGCTGATCAACGAGTTCATTCACTCGCATCGGGTGCAGAAGTGGCTGATCCTGGAGGCCTCCTCCGTCTCCTACGGCAAGGCCACCAGCTACCTGCCCGTGATCGGCCTGCTCAAGGCCTACTTCAAGATCGGCGACCGCGACGATCATCGCGAGATGCGCGAAAAGGTTACCGGCAAGCTCTACACACTGGACGAATCCTTGCGGCGGATACTGCCAGGCCTGCTCGCTCTGCTGGACGTCCCGATCGGGGATGCTGGCTGGGTATCTCTGGACCCGCCCCAGCGCCGCCAGCGCATGCTCGGCGCGGTCAAGCGCCTGCTGCTCCGCGAGAGCCAGGTGCAACCGCTGCTGGTGGTGTTCGAGGACCTGCACTGGATCGATGGCGAAACCCAGGCCCTGCTCGATAGCCTGGTCGAGAGTCTCGGCTCCGCACGCCTCCTGCTGCTCGTGAACTACCGCCCCGAGTACGAGCATCGCTGGGGCAGCAAGAGCGCCTACTCCCAGCTGCGGCTCGACAGCCTGCCAGCCGGGAGCACGGCCGAGTTGCTGGCGGCGCTCCTCGGCCCGGATCCCGGGCTCGCACCCCTGACGGAGAAGCTGGTCAAGCGCGGCAACCCGTTCTTCCTGGAGGAGACGGTGCGCACCCTGGTGGAGACGGGAGCGCTGGTCGGTCAGCGAGGAGCGTATCGGTTGACGCGACCGGTGGAGACGCTGCAGGTCCCGGCCACCGTGCAGACGATCCTTGCAGCGCGTATCGACCGGCTCCCGAAGAAGGAGAAGCAGCTCCTGCAGGCGGCCTCCGTGATCGGAAAGGACGTGCCTTACGCGCTTCTGGCGGCGATCACGCAGCAAACGGCGGAGGCCTTACGGCAGGGGCTCGCCCATCTGCAGGAAGCCGAGTTCCTCTACGAGACGCAGCTCTTTCCGGACCTGGAGCACACTTTCAAGCACGCTCTCACCCACGAGGTGACCTACGGGAGTCTGCTCGGGGACCGGCGCCGCGAGCTCAACGCCCAGATCGTGGCTGCGATCGAGGGGCTGTACTCAGACCGGCTGAGCGAACATGTGGAGCGCCTCGCCCACCACGCGCTGCGCGGGCAGCTGTGGGACAAGGCGGTCCGCTATGGCCGGCAGGCGGGGACCCGAGCGCTCGACCGCTCGGCCGCCCGGGAGGCGCTCGTCCACTTCGAGCAGGCGCGGACCGCTTCGCAGGAGCTACCTGAGAGCGCTGAGCGGACCGCGCAGCTCATCGATCTGTGCTTCGAGAAACGCAACGCCCTGTTCCCGCTCGCCGAGTTCGGGCGGCTAAGCGAGGCGCTGGATGAGGCGCGCGCACTGGCGGAAGGGCTTGGGGACCAGCGGCGGCTCGGGTGGGCGCTCGGGTACCGGGCGCACTCATACACCTTCCTTGGCGAACATACCCGGGCAATCAGCGCGGCGGATGGCGCTCGTACCATCGCTGAGGCAGTCGGCAGCGACCACTCTCTGAAGGTAGTTGCCAGCTACTATTTGGGGCAGGCGTTCTGGTTCGCTGGTGAGCCGCGCCGGGCCGTCGAGCCGCTGAGCGCGGCGATCGCCCTCGTCAAGGGCGCCCCGCTCGGAGAGCGCTTCGGGCTGACTGGGCTGCCCGCGGTAGTCGCCCGCTGGGCCTTGGCGGAGGTCCTCGCCGAACAAGGAGAGTTCGCCGAGGCCATCGTCGCAGGGCAAGAAGGCCTCCGGATCGCAGAGACCGTCGAGCATCGCTACAGCGAGGTCTGGGCCCGCTATGCCCTCGGGTACGTCCATCTGCGCCAGGGGGATTTTGTGGCCGCAACCCGGGTGCTGGAGCCAGGTGTCGCGCTTTGCCGAGAGCTGGAGCTGCGCGTCGCGCTGCCGTTCGTCCAGGCGTCCCTGGGCTCCACTCTCCTCTGGTCGGGACGCGCGGCCGATGCGGTGGCGTTGCTGGAAGAAGTGGTCGAAGCGCTCACGACGATGGGGATTGTGGGACTGCGGTCGTTGTTCGTCACGTTCCTGGCCGAGGCCTATCTCGTCCTCGGACGCGTCGCGGAGGCGCGCCAACACGCAGAGCAGTTGCTAGCGCCGGCGCGCGCCCACGAGGAGCGGGGCTGGAGAGCCTGGGCTTTGAAACTGCTCGGAGACATCCTCGCCCACGAGTCCGCCGAGCTTGCACAAGGCGCGGTTGCGCGCGGCGGAGTTGAACAGCGTCGGGGCGATCAGAGCAAGGCGCAGCAGGCCGGGGCGGCATACCGGCAAGCGCTCGCCCTTGCGACTGAGTTCGGGATGCGGCCGCTCGTCGCCCACTGTCACTTCGGCCTCGGGCGGCTGCACGTCCAGGCCGGCCAGCGCGAGGATGCGAGAGAGCGTCTCGCCACCGCCATGACAATGTACCGCGAGATGGACATGCAATTCTGGCCGGAGCAAGCGGCAGCGGCGCTAAGCGAGGTCGACCGCGGGTGACTTTGCCCAAAATTACTACTCTCAGCGCGATCGGTAACTCATCTGTAAGTCCTCGTTCGATATGATGCTGGCAAGCGTAACGACCAGCGTCGCGAACGCGACCAGGCACCTGCCGCACCGAATTCAATGCAGGTCCGCTCAGATCTGACATGCTCCGGGGCAAGCGTCGCAACCTACCGAAGGCCGAGTCCTCGGCGAAATTCTTCGTGACCGCCGTCAGGCTCGACCTTGGCAGCCAGGTGCAAGCTGGATTTAGGTGATTGCAGCAACCGATACTGCCGACCCGACGAAGTTTGACCTGACGCGGGCGGTCTGACGCAACGGAGGATCTCATGGCCGCCATCACAAAGGCCGTAGCGCTGTGCAACAACGAAGTCGCCTACATCGCATGGGATGTAGATGGAATGATCCCGGGTTGTCTCGGTTTCGACGTTGTGCGAATCTACCCCGCGACCGGCGAGAGTAAAGCTCTGGCGACCTGGGTCCCGTTCAAAGGACAGGACAATCAAGGGTGGAAGGAGCAAAACACGGGCGTATGGCCGGTCCAGAAAACGAGTTGGCGCGATCTCACTCTGCGCAGGCGCCGCGACCAAGCGTCATTGCGACCAGACAATGTTCGCGTCAAATATGCAATCCGCCCCGTCGGCAAGCTGGCGTCCGGACTGGAGCCCGTCCCGCAGCGTCAGGCAAAAACCTATAGTGGCGACCCGATCCCGCTCGGATATCTCGGAGCCGCTGTCGAGACTAACGAAATACTGATTACGTCGGACTACGGTAGCGTGCACGCAGCGTTCAACAATGGAATCCTAGCGGGCCAATGGCTCCGCCACGCCATTGAGGACGAGCACAAGCCTTTCAACAGTGACACCCTCATGGCGGAAATTGAAACTAAGCAAGGCCCAATCCGCGAATATCTCTGCGGCGACTTGCTGTCGTTCCTGACACGGCTGATCGAGAGAGCAAAGGCCCAGGGAGGCAAGGTCTATCTCGCGCTGTATGAGCTCGACGATGGGGAATTGGTAGATTTTATCATCGCGAACAAGGCACTCCTGGACATCATCCTGTCCAACTCGAGTGCTGATCGAGACACCGGCGAATGGGATAAGCGTAACGCACCAGCGAGGAAGAAACTGAACGACGCCGGCGTCAAGGTCAAGAATCGACTCTTCAACAACGGCCATATCGGGCACAACAAATTCGCGGTCTACGTTGACGGGCCGGGCAAGCCGCGCGCTGTGATGACCGGCAGCACGAATTGGACCACACTAGGCTTGTGTGGCCAGACGAACAATTCCATCATCCTTGAAAATGACGATGTGGCAGCGGCCTATCTGCGGTACTGGAACCGGCTGAAGGACGATGAAATCAAGGATCCTCAGCCGCCATCGGCGCCGGGTCATTCCAACGTTCAGAGCCGCAAACTGCGCGAGGGCAACCAGCATTCGGAGCAGATTTCCTTGCAGGCAGGAAATGTCACGCTCTGGTATTCGCCGAATACGATCGCCACCACGCGAAATATCAATAAGACACCGCCCGACCTGGCCGAGCTCTTCTCGCTGATCGATGGCGCTAAGAAAGCAGTCCTCTTTCTTGCCTTCCTGCCCTCACGTGGTGGCCTTTTCAGCATCATCGAACAGGCCCGGAAGGCGGGCGAGACGGACCCAAATCTGCTGGTATTAGGCGCGATCAGCGATCCTACGGCAATGCCGGGCTATCAAGCCAAGGGCCACGACGACGGGGAAGAAGACGATGAAACGCCGGCAGAAGAAGCGGCTCGCAAGCCCTATGTTTACGACCAACGCCATACCCATATCGTACGCGCCGCAAATCTGGGGGCGGGAACGGCAATGGGTGATTTCGAAGCGGAGATCCTGAAGCTTGGCACGGCGGTCGTTCACGACAAGATCGTCGTGATCGATCCATTGTCCGAGAAGCCCGTGGTCGCGGTCGGGAGTCACAATCTCGGATACAAGGCTTCGTACGAGAACGACGAGAATCTGGTCATTATCCGCAACAACAAGGCGCTGGCCCAAGCCTACGCCGTCCACATACTGGACGTGTACGATCACTATCGTTACCGGGCCTGGCAGGCAAAGAACAAACTCGAGGGCAAGCCCGTCTTTACCGGGCACATCGACGTTGATGACCGCTGGCTCGCCCGTTATGTCGACGGGCCCAAGGGCGACATCGGCGCGTATTTCCTGACCTGACGGAATCCTGCTGGTCGTAGTAGAAGACGTTTCGTCGTGACAGGTTCTCGATTGAAGGTTGCTGGGGAAAACTTGAGTCTGCCGGTCGTTCAGCCCTTGCCCTGCTCCTTGATCTCGTCGACCCGGTGAGGATAGAAGGCGAGATGATCTTTGATCTCGGCGACGGCGGCGTAAGGAGCCTCATAGGTCCACACCGCATTGGTTGAGCGCTCCCCGCCTGAAGGGATGCTGTAGTAGGCACAGTCGCCCTTGTACGGGCAGTAGGTGGCATGGTCCGTCCGCTGCAGAAGCGACATGTCGACATCCTTGCGAGGGATGTACTGAACGGCCGGGTACTTCGCCTCGCGCAGGGTGAGCGCCTGTGTCGAGTCGGCAACGATGCGGCCGCCCACCAATACGACCACCCGAGACGGATTTGGCTCGATCGTGATCGGATGGTCGGGGCTCGGGATCTTGATTGGCTTGGATGCCATGTCTTCAACTCCTTCTGTTGCTGCCGCCGTCGGCGGCGATGGATTGCGTCTCTGTCCACGATATAAACCAGAACCGTGAGCGCCAGCGCCTCGCTGCGCCGCCCCGCAGCATGACATCCACGCCGCAGTAGTGTACTTTGCCCGCGATGGATCGTTTTACCACCGGCCGGTCACAATGACCGGGGGTAGTCCGACGATCTCGCCTGGGAGGCCTGTCCGTGGTTCCGCTTGTCTCGATCCAAAACTTAAGCAAGTCTTTTCCAGGCGTGCGCGCGCTCGACAACTGCCGGTTCGAGCTGCTGAGTGGCGAGGTGCACGCGTTGATGGGCGAGAATGGCGCCGGCAAGTCCACGCTCATGAAAGTCCTGGCGGGCGTGTACCAGAAGGATTCGGGCGAGATTCGCATCGACGGCCAGACGGTGGACATCCCGAGCCCGCGCGCCGCGCAGAAGCTCGGCATCGGCATCATTCATCAGGAGCTCAACCTGATGAACCACCGCAGCGTCGCCCAGAACATCTTCATCGGCCGCGAACCCCGCGGGCGCTTCGGCCTGTTCATCGACGATCGCAAAATGGAAGAGGACACCCGGAAGATCTTCGAGCGCCTGCATCTGAACCTGGATCCGCACACCTTGGTCGGCGAGCTCACGGTGGCCAAGCAACAGATGGTGGAAATCGCCAAGGCCTTGTCGTTCGAATCCAGGGTGCTCATCATGGATGAGCCCACCGCGGCGCTGAACAACGCGGAAATCGACGATCTCTTCCGCATCATCCGCCAGCTCAAAAGCCACGGGGTCGGCATCGTCTACATCTCGCACAAGATGGACGAGCTCAAAAGAATCTCCGACCGCGTGACCGTGATGCGCGACGGCCAGTACATCGGCACAGTGCCGGCCGCGACCACCAGCATGGAGACCATCATCTCGATGATGGTCGGCCGCCCCCTGTTCGAGAGCGACAGGGCAGCCGCCCCGGCCACGGACCACGAGATCGTGCTCGAGGTGCGAAACCTGAATCGCGGACGCTTCATCAAGGACGTGAACTTCGTCGTGCGCAAGGGCGAGATCCTGAGTTTTGCCGGGCTGATGGGCGCGGGCCGGACGGAAGTGGCGCGCGCCGTATTCGGCGCAGACAAGGTGGACTCCGGCGAGATCCGGATCCGTAACGAAAAGGTATCGATCCGCACCCCATCGGATGCGGTCGCCAAGGGCGTCGGGTATCTTTCCGAAGACCGCAAGCATTTCGGGCTCGCCACCGGCATGGATGTGGAGTCCAACATCGTGCTGGCGAGCATGCGGCGCTTTCTGTCGCTGGGGTTCTTCCTCAAGCGCCCGATCATTCGCGACACCGCCGCGAGCTTCGTCAAGCGGCTCGGGATCAAAACGCCATCGATCGCGCAAAAAGTGGCCCTGCTCTCCGGCGGCAACCAGCAAAAGATCGTGATCGCCAAGTGGCTGGTGCGGGATTGCGAAATCCTGTTCTTCGACGAGCCGACGCGCGGAATCGACATCGGCGCCAAGAGCGAGATCTACAAGCTGCTGAACGCGCTCGCGGAGCAGGGACGCGCGATCGTCATGATCTCCTCCGAGCTGCCCGAGGTGCTGCGCCTGAGCCATCGCATCCTGGTGATGTGCGAAGGCCGCATCACCGGCGAGCTACCGGCGGCGGGAGCCACGCAGGAGCAGATCATGCAATTGGCGACCCAGCGCGAATCCATGGTTACCGACATACCGGTGAATGAAACAGTGCACTGACGCCCCCACCGCTGCAGACAAAAAAGATCCGAACCTATGAACAGCCCGCAAGTCGCGACCGAATCCAGCGCTCTGCATCGAATCAGAGGCTCCCTCTTCAGCCCGAGCGCCCGGCAGAAGATGCTCGCGTTCGCCAGCCTGATGGGGTTGATGATCTTCTTCAGCTTCGCGTCTCCGAGTTTCCTGCAGACCGATAACATCGTCGGCATCCTGCAGGCCACCGCGGTGAATGGCGTCCTGGCCATTGCCTGCACTTTCGTCATCATCACCGGCGGGATCGACCTGTCGGTCGGCACGCTCATGACCTTCTGCGCGGTCATGGCGGGCGTATTCCTGACTTACTGGGGGTTGCCGTTTCCGGTGGGTATCGCGGCGGCGATTTTCTTCGGTGCACTTTCCGGCTTCGTCTCGGGCGCATTGATCGCCAAGTTGAAGATCCCGCCATTCATCGCCACACTCGGGATGATGCTGGTGCTGAAAGGGCTTTCGCTGGTGATTTCCGGGACCAAGCCGATCTATTTCAACGACACGCCCCAGTTTCCGTCGATCTCGCAGGATTCGCTCATCGGCTACTTCCTGCCGAACCTGCCTATCCCGAACGCAGTGCTGATTCTTTTCCTGGTGGCGGTCGTATCCAGCCTGATCCTCAACAAGACCGTGCTGGGCAGCTATACTTTCGCGCTCGGCAGCAACGAGGAAGCCGTGCGGCTCTCCGGCGTGAACGTCGATCGCTGGAAGATCATCATCTACTCGCTGAACGGCGCCATCTGCGGCATCGCCGGTCTGCTGATCGCTTCGCGCTTGAATTCGGCCCAGCCGGCGCTCGGGCAGGGTTACGAGCTCGACGCCATTGCCGCCGTCGTCATCGGTGGCACGTCGCTGAGCGGAGGTGCGGGCACGATACTCGGGACCATCATCGGCGCTTTCATCATGAGCACGCTGACCAACGGCTTGCGCATCCTGTCGGTCGCGCAAGAATGGCAGACAGTGGTCACCGGCGTCATCATCATCCTGGCGGTCTACGCCGACCTCCTGCGCAAGAAGAAATAAATGGGCACAAAAGGAATGAAGCGGCTGCGCCGCGCGTGATTGGCAAGTGTTCAACCCCCTGGCAACAACTACAACGTAAGGAGAAGTACCATGATTCGGAGAAGAGAAGTTCTGGGCATGACAATCGGCCTGGGTCTCGGCCTCGGTTTGGGGGCCGCGAGTGTCGCCGCGCAGGAAGCCTACATTCCGCTGATATCGAAGGGGTTCCAGCATCAGTTCTGGCAGGCGGTAAAGGCGGGCTCCGAGCAGGCCGCGAAGGACTATAAGGTGAGAGTGACCTTCGAGGGCCCCGAGAGCGAGACGATGGTCGACAAGCAGATCGACATGCTCTCGGCCGCGCTCGCAAAGAATCCGAAAGCGCTGGGATTCGCCGCGCTCGACAGCAAGGCTGCGATCCCGCTTTTGAAGAAGGCCCAGGCTGCCAAGATTCCGGTCGTAGCCTTCGACTCCGGCGTGGACAGCGATATTCCCGTGACTACGGCAACGACCGACAACCTGGCTGCGGCGGGTCTTGCTGCTGACAAGATGGCCGAGCTGATCGGCAAGTCCGGTGAAGTGGCGGTGGTCGTGCACGACCAAACCAGCCGCACCGGCATCGACCGCCGCGACGGGTTCCTGAATCGAATCAAGTCGACTTATCCGAACATCAAAGTCGTCAGCGTGCAGTACGGCGGCGGCGACCAACTGAAGTCGACCGAGATCACGAAGTCAATTTTGCAAGCCAATCCGAATATCAAAGGCATCTTCGGTGCCAACGAAGGTTCCGCGATCGGAGTCCTGAACGGCGCCAAAGAGATGAAGCGCAAGATCGTGATCATCGGTTACGACTCCGGCAAACAGCAGAAAGCCGCGATCCGCGACGGCTCGATGGCGGGTGCCATCACCCAGAACCCGGTAGGCATCGGCTACAAGACGGTGGAGGCCGCCGTGAAGGCGCTCAAGGGCGAGAAGCTGCCGAAGGTCATCGACACCGGTTTCTATTGGTACGACAAGAAGAACATCGACGATCCCAAGATCGCCGCGGTTCTTTACGACTGAACTCGACGGGGATGCCGGGCTGGCGGGCGTCCGCCAGCCTCTGTCTCCCAATGACATGCAGATTGAGGTTCGAGCTGGCAAGACTTCCGGCGTCAACGAGCCTCTCGCTCCCCCGTCGTCCCCGCGAATGCCGCCTGCAACCTGGCGACGTCGATCTTGACCATCTTCATCATCGCGTCCGACGCCCGCTTGGCCTTGGCTCGGTCGGGGTCGGCCATCATCTCGCCGAGAACGGTCGGGACGATCTGCCACGAGAGGCCGAAGCGATCCTTCAGCCAGCCGCACTGCTCGGCCGAGCCGCCTCGAGAAGTGCGTTCCAGTAGCGGTCGAGTTCGGCCTGATCGTCACAGTTCACGACGAAGCGACACCGCGTGGTTGAACGGATCGAGCGGCCCGGCGCTCATGGCGATGAAGGGCTGGCCGAAGAGAACGAACTCCGACGACCTTCACCGATCCGGGCGGGCCGCTGGGCGATTCGCTCGGCAGCGCCGTGACACGACTGACGCGTGAGTCGGGAAAGACGGAGGCGTAGAACGCCGCGGCCTCCTCGGCCTCCTTGGAATACCACAGGAAAGGGGTGATCTTCTGCATGGCTTCTCCCATGAACGGTGATGGAGGAACGCGGCTGCGCGCCATGTCGACCGCACGCTCGCGCCGAGGTACTAGCGTTTGACGTCGCGTACCGTCTCGGCTCGATGCGGTGGCGTCTCCGAAGACGTCTCATACAGTGCCTTGACGTCTGCATACAGCTGTTCTCGCGCGCGCGCATGCGTGTAGAACATGTGACCGCCCGCATAGACGCTGAGCCGGAGATTGGGTGAGGTGGCCTGGTCGAGCTCCGAGACGCTCCACCACGTACTTGGACGCGAAGTAGGGCGTGGCGAGATCGAAGTAGCCATGCGCAATGAGCAGTTTCAGCCGGGGATTGAGCGAGAGCGCCCTGCGCAGCCGCAGCCCCACGCCGGGAAGATCGCCAAGTCCGGCTTCGGCCCAGTTCCAGGACTGCGCCACATCGGGATTCATCAGCTCGTAGCGCACGTCTGTCCTGTAGCCGAGCTCGTCGCGCACGTAGGCATTGAAGGTGGAGACGACCGGGGCGACGAGCGGATCCAGGCTCGGGTCGCGCGCGGGATAGCTCAGGCTGAAGGGCTCTGGGTCGGGTAGCGCTGACCGACCCATCGTAGATGCCGACCACGCGTCCGCGATCTTCGAGCAGGCGCTTGGCGAAGACCTCGGCGGCGATCCTTCCGCGCATGGCCTTGCACTTCGGCCTCGTCCAACCCCGTGATGGCGGCGAGGCGCTGTGAGAACCTGGGATACCTCGGGCGACTTGCGCGGCGCTCCGCTCACCAGCGTCAGCAAGAGCTCGCCGCGACTGAAGGTCTCCGCTGCCTCGGTGATCTGCTTCAGGTCCTTGCCCTCTCCCCGGTACCTGCCGTGATGGAAGGCAGTGGCTGCGTACGAGGGCACGAACGTGATCCAGGGCATCACGCTCAGGTAGTCGAAGTAAAGGTTGAGCGTGTAGTCGATGACCGGTGATATGAGAATCGCTCCATTGAGTTCGATCCCCGCCTGTGCAGGCAGAGCGTCGACGAGCACTGCCGCACGAAACCCGCCGTAGCTCTCGCCCGCCAGATACTTGGGCGATCCCCAGCGATCGTTGGCGGTGAGGTAGAGGCGGATGAACTCGGCCAGAGAGCGCAGGTCGCTCTTGATACCCCAGAAGCGACGCCCGACTTCGCCTGAGCTGCTTTCCCCCGAGGCGATCGCGCGGCTGAACCCGGTGCCGACCGGGTCGATGAAAACGAGATCGGTGAAGCGCAGCCAGGTCTGCGCATTGTCGACCAGCCGGGCCGGAGCTCGCGGGAATCGCTCCGTCGTCTTCGAGCGCAAGCCGCCTGGGCCCGAGCGCGCCCATGTGCAGCCAGGCCGCACTCGAGCCCGGGCCGCCGTTGAACACGAACGTGATCGGGCGCGTGGCCGCGTCCTCGCCGTCCTTTCGATAACTGACGTAAAACACGGCGGCCTCGGCGTCGCCCTTATCCTGCCGCACCCGCAGCGTTCCTGCGGTGGCGATGTAATCGAGCTGGCCGCCGTCGACCGTGATCGCGTGACGCGTCTGCGCGGGCGAATCGATCGAGGCAGCGTCAGTGGAAGTCGCTGCAAGCCGCGGTTGGGGTGGGTCCTGTGCGAAAGACCGCATCCCGCACGCAAAGAGCACGATGGCAGTCGCCACGCGAAGCCAAAAACGCCTGGTGTCATATGTCATGTGCGCTCCTCGTGCTTGTGCATGGTATTTGGATGGAATGTCTGTTTTGGCGGCAACGCACCTTCGGGCATGCCCCGATAGCATTTCAACCCTATTTCGGTAATTTGACAACAAGGTGGTGAACGAGATCTTCAGGCGCCGGACCGACAACTCGGACTTTAGTCCGAATTCGGGCCCCGGCACCGGTGCACGCAGTGGCGTATCCTTAACCTCAACCTAGCCTACGTCGTGGCTTGGGCCGAGATACTCGTGTCACGCGCCCCGAATGCCAGGGCCCGAGCGCGAGCCCTCGCATGCAGTGAACCGAAGGAGAACGCAGCATGAGCGCAGTAGTGAAATCGGCGACCCGGCGCAAGGATCTCGTCTCCCCGCAGAATGGCGTGCGCGTCAAGAGCTGGCCTGCGCCTACCGCCTGTTCGACCATTTCGGCTGGCATGAGCTGATCTACAACCACATCACCGTCCGAGTGCCGGGCGAGGACCGCCACTTTCTGATCAACCCGTTCGGGCTGATGTACCGCGAGGTCACAGCATCGAACCTGGTGAAGGTAGACATAGACGGCGAGATCGTGCTGGGCGACTACCCGATAAACCGTGCCGGATTCGTCATTCATTCGGCGATACACCGAGCGCGGGAGGACGCGCACGCCGTAGCGCACACGCACACCACGGCAGGCCAGGCGGTCTCGTGTCAGGAGCACGGGCTGCTGCCCATGAGCTTCAGCGCGGTGATCTTCCATGGGCGCATCGCCTATCACGACTACGAGGGCATCACGCTCGATCTCGAGGAGCAGGAGCGGCTGCTCGCGCACCTCGGGGACAAGAATGTGATGATCCTGAGAAACCACGGGCTGCTGACCTGCGGTCCGACGCTCGCCGACGCGTTCCACGAGATGTACCAGCTGCAGCGATCCTGCGAGGTTCAGATCGCAGCGCTCGCTGGAGGCGCCAAGGTGATCATCCCGCGTGAAGAGCTCGCAGTCAGGGCGACCGGACAGTTCTCGCGCACCGCGCGCAATGGTGGCGAGAATCGCATGATGTTCGATGCGATGACGCGCTGGATGGTGGACAAAGACCCCAGCTTCCTCGATTGATCGCAATGGTGACGACCGCTCGAGTCGCTCTGGTTACCGGCTCCTCCCGTGGCATTGGCCGCGCCATCGCTCTTCGCCTTGCGCGTGATGGGGCTGCCGTAGGGGTCAACTATCGCGAGCGCCGCGACCTGGCGGAAGAGGTCGTGGAGCTGATCAAACAATCCGGCGGCCGTGCCGTCGCCATCGCAGGCGACCTGGCCAGCGCCACCGATTGCACCCGGCTTGTCGACACCGTGCGCCAAGCTCTCGGCCCCATCGATATCCTGGTCAATAACGCCGGTGTGTTCCGCAAGGGCGACCTGGCCGATTTCGATCTCTCCCAGATGGATGGCATGCGCAACGTCAACGTGGACGGTCTGGTCCGCGTCACCCGAGCAGTCGTCGGCAATATGCAAGCGCGCCGCTGGGGCCGCATCGTCAATCTCGCTTCCGTCGCTGGCATTGGGATGAGCACAGCCGGTACCACCTTCTATTCTGCGACCAAGGCCGCCGTCATCACCCTCACCCGCCGTTTCGCCCTGGATCTTGGCCCTCACGGCATTACGGTGAACGCGATCGCGCCCGGCTTCATCGCCACCGACATGGCGATGGCAAGCGGCGCCGACTTCGACGCCATTGCCGCCAAGACCATGATGCGACGCGTCGGGAGTCCGGATGACATCGCGGCCGCCGCTTCCTTCCTCGCCTCCGAGGAAGCCGGGTTTATCACGGCCCAACTTCTGACGGTCGATGGCGGCCGGACCGACTTCATCGCCCATGCATGAGGGCGATGCGACCGCGGTGACGACACCACGGTCTTCCTGCTGAGCCAACCGGGTTCATCTGCTGTCTACGCAGCACACCGCGGTGGTCGGTCCGCGAGCCCTTCCCAGGCTCCCAGGCATGCCTCTCAAGTTTGGCCTTGATTCTTCCTGGGACGGGCACGGTCGGATCCACGATCCCTCGAGTCAACTCTTGACATATGTCAAAGGCGCACGCCCTGTATCGGGCAAGATCGAGTTGCCGAAGGCCCGTGGAGCTGGATTATGGCGAAGATCCATCTTCCCACCGCTGTCGGAGCGCCAAGAGATCACGATCCCTAGCACCGCGACCCATCGATGCAAAGCCAGACATCATCTAATCATCTGCAACTCGGGGCATCTCTGGCGGCGGTTTACGCGCGCATTTCTCGGGCCTCCCACCTCATATTCCTCGTCGCCTTGGGGCTGTTCATTGTTGCCATTCCATTCGTGGAAGCGTTACCAGGTGGCGAGCTCGCCAACACCGTGCTCCTGACACTGGTCCTGACGTTCGGGGGTTCTGGTCATCCAGGCTCGCCGTGGCACATTGGTGCTCGCAATGCTACTGATGGTTCCAGGGCTGGTGGCGCGATGGATCAACTACTACCGGCCGGAGCTGATGCCGGCAGCCGTACACTTGACCTTCGGCATGCTGTTTCTCGCCCTCGTGGCAGTGCAGTTCCTGCGATTCATCCTCCGCGCGCCGCGCGTCACCGGTCGAGTCCTCGAGGCGGGTATATCGACTTACCTCGTGTTCGGCCTGCTGTGGACGATGGCGTACATGATGGTCGGCCGGCTGATTCCCGGTGCCTTTGCGTTCTCGGCCGAACCCGGTGCTACCGGCTCAATGAACGCTTCCAACGCCCTCTACTACAGCTTCGTCACCCTCACCACCATGGGCTATGGCGACATCCTGCCGGTATCGCGCGCGGCCCGGATGCTGTCGATTATGGAGGCGACCACGGGAGTTCTATACATGTCGGTACTGATCGCGCGGCTGGTCGGGATGTATTCGACCGTGACGCCAGTTCAGACGACGATACGGATCGATCGTCGTCCAGCTCGCGTGATTGAGCCGGGCAGTCTGATTGTCTTCCGGCGTTTCGCTACCTTCTCCTCCCGCCGCCGCCCCCTGCTGGGCGCGGCGGCGGCAAAGGGCGTGTCGGCATAGTTGAGACATGCGGTGGGCGCGCCCCGCCAACGACCGCCGGCGGAGGTCGGGCGACCGGCGGCGGCCCGACGTAGACCGGGCCGCCGCCGTACCAATAGTCAGATGCATATACGCTGCCGTACGACACGCCGTAGCTGTAATCGATGCTGGTTGAACCGTTGCCACCACCCGCGCAGCCGCCCGCAACGGTTGCGGCCGCGCACGCGCAAGCCGCCAATGCGTTGCGCCAAATCTGCCCGCGTTTGGCGCGTCTCATTCTGTCTCGGACTGCATCAGCTCGGCTAAGCCGAGCGCTGCGCCCGTGGGATCGACGATCAGCGCCAGGCGACCGTTGCGAACGGCGGGACTCGGCGGCACGACGACCCTTGCGCCGGCCTCCTCTGCCTGCTTCGTTGCTGCCTTCACATCCTCCACCCGCAGGTAAAGCAACCACGCCGGTGCAACAGAGGGCGCGGGCGAAGGGATGATGCCGCAGCGCGTGTATCCGCCAGAGGAAAGAAAGTAGCCCAGGCTGCCGTCCGGCCTTTCCGCAGGTTCGAGCTGGTAGCCGGCCAGGCCGCTGTAGAAGTCCGCCATCGCCTTCGGGTTCTTGGCCCATAGCTCGATCCACACCCATTGCGTGTCTTCGGCCAGGTAGTCGGGTGGATCTCCCGACGATGAGTGGATCACGCCGAACGGCGCGCCCTCGGGGTCCGCGAGCAGCGCCACTTCGCCGCGGCCCGCGAGCAGGCGCGGCGGGACGACCACCTTTCCCCCGTGATCTGCCGCGTAGCGCGCAGCCACCTTTACGTCCGGCACCGAGATCATGCCCAGCCACCGGCTGCCCGGCTGCTTCTCGTGCGCATGGTCGCGCTGAAGCAAGCCGCCCACGGGCTCGGCGTCGGAGAGCGCGAGCGTGTAGCCGGGACCGCGTTGCGCAGGGAATTCTTTGAACGACCAGCCGAATGCCTTGCCGTAAAAGCGGACTGCGGCGCTAACGTCTTCGGTAAACAGCTCCGCCCATACCCACTTGCCGGGCACGTACTGGGAGGTTGGCGGCTCGGTGATCGGAGGCCATACCAGGCCCTCCGCCAGGCATGGCGCGACAGCGATGAGCGCCGACGCGAGCGCGCCGGCCAGCAGGGCGGCCTTGCGTAGGCGTCGGTGTACCAGCGCGCGGATCTTGGTCGACAAACTCAAGTGTCGACGCATGCTTCGGCTGACTAGAAGCGCACGACCAGTCCGAGCGAGAATGCGTTGATGTTCGCTTGGCCAGTGGTGCTCTGGTCCCCCACGTTCTGATAGCGCTCAACCTCCGCAATGACACCGAGCGGGCCGATGATCCTGAATGACGCCCCTACGCCGTACATGTAGCTCGTGCCGTTGGCGCTCTGGGATGTCGCGAGGGAGCTGCCCAGGTTGCCAGTCGTTTGCCAATAATCCAGACCGGCCTTGCCGTAGACGGTCAGACGGTCGAAGAACGTCCCACGCAGCACGAACGCCAGGTATGTAGCATTGGCACTCAACTCCCGCGATGTCGAGACGCCGCCCAGCGTGCCAGACGCCTGCGCGTTGCCGAAGTCGGTGTAGCCGAGCTCGAGGGCGGTCAAGGGAATCAACTGGAATCCCGCGAATACCTTATACCCGGTGCCTGTGTCGTCGCAGGTGCCGGAAAAGCTGGGGTTGTTGGTCGCATTGTTGCACGCTCCATAGAAGGTAGTGGCGGTTCCTTCCGCCCCCCCATAGAGCTCGAGCGCGCGCGCGGCTGGAACGCTGGAAAGCGCGAACATGAATACGACGGCCTGAAGCAGTGTCGCCACGCGGTTACGCATAACATAGCCCTCCTTCTACGGTGTTCGAAAACTGGTGGGTGGTCGCAGCGAAGTGTAGGCGCTCGAATGCTCGTGCGCTTGACGCAAATCAAGCTTCCGTTCCCCGCGAAACAAGCCCTTCATTCCCGGCGCGAAAGCGGTGGCTGTCTATTTGCTTTCCTTTGCACCCAACCAGCGGTAGGCGAATCCCGCCAATACAGCCCCGAGCAGCGGCGCAACCCAAAAGAGCCAAAGCTGAGCCAGCGCCCAGCCGCCGACGATCAAGGCCGGCCCTGTGCTGCGCGCCGGATTCACGGAGGTGTTGGTGACCGGAATGCTGATCAGGTGAATCAGCGTAAGACCGAGGCCGATCGCGATCGGAGCGAACCCTTTGGGGGCACGCTCGTCGGTGGCTCCCAGGATGATCACCAGAAACATGAACGTCATCACCACCTCGGTCACGAACCCGGCAGCCAGAGAATAGCCGCCGGGCGAGTGCTCACCATAGCCATTGGAGGCCAAGCCACCACTCAACTCGAAACCGGCCTTCCCGCTCGCGATAAAATAGAGCACCGCAGCGGCGACGATTGCTCCCAGAACCTGGGCTATTACATACGGGAGCAGTTCGGAGGCTTTGAAGCGTCCGCCAACGGCAAGACCGACCGAAACCGCCGGGTTCAGATGACAGCCCGAGATATGCCCGATCGCGTAGGCCATCGTCAGCACCGTGAGGCCGAAGGCGAACGCGACCCCCAGCAGTCCAATCCCAACATTGGGAAATGCAGCCGCGAGCACCGCACTGCCACACCCTCCCAACACAAGCCAAAACGTTCCAACAAATTCAGCAGCTGCACGCTTGGTTAACGGCATTTTTGTTCTCCTCCCGATTTAATTTTTGCGTCCGTAGTTGTCTCGAGAATAGCGGCAACAGAATACGTGTACGCGCTATTCCGCCAACATTATCCTGCAAAAAAGAGTAAGCGGATATGCCCGGATGCTTGTTGATCTAGGGATGGTTGCGTCGTCTGTGTCGCTCGCTCTATCTCCGGCTGCGCGGAGGAGCGCGCGTGTGCGTTCTGGATCTTCAAGCAGCGTCCTTCCTGCCGCGCTGCCGCATCACCTAGTTTGGTTCATAATCGACTTGGTTTGACTTAACCGGGATGCCGACCCTTGAAGGATCCCAGGCTGGCCGGTTCTTCGGCTCTGGGAAGTTCGGCGACTTCTACGCGAAGTAGTTCGGGAAACCCGACCAGGATGCGCGCACCTGGCTTCCGCTGGGGCGCGCCGCCGGAACGAGCAAGGGGGAGCGAAGATGCAAAAATTCGGAGTTCACAGCGAAGTAGGCAAGCTCAGGACCGTGCTCGTCTGCCGTCCCGGGCTGGCCCATCAACGGCTGACGCCGGGAAACGCCGGTGATCTATTGTTCGACGACGTGCTCTGGGTGCAGGAAGCGCAGAAGGACCATTACGATTTTGTGCTCAAGATGCGCGAGCGCGAGATCGAGGTGCTCGATCTGCACGAGCTGCTGGCCGAGACGGTCAAGGACAAGGAGGCGCGCGCCTGGGTGCTGGACCGCCGCATCACTGTCAACGACGTCGGCCTGGGTGCCGCCCGCTTACCTGCGCCCCTGGCTCGACGAGATGCCGGCGGAGAAGCTCGCCGAGCATCTGATCGGCGGCATCGCGATCATCGACGTCCCGAAGAGCGAATGGGCGGCCATGCTGACGGAGGCCTTTGGTGGCACCGACTTCATCATCCCGCCGGTGCCCAACACGCTCTTCCAGCGCGACCCGTCGTGCTGGATCTACAACGGGGTCACCTGCAACCCGATGTACTGGCCGGCGCGCAAGCCCGAGACGTTGCTGCAGCGCGCCGTGTACAAGTTCCACCCGCGCTTCAAAGGTGGAGAGTTCAAGATCTGGTGGGGCGACTCCGACGAGTACTTCGGCGGATCCTGCATGGAGGGCGGCGATGTCATGCCGATCGGCAAGGGCGTGGTGCTGATCGGAATGGGCGAGCGCACCACCCGTCAGGCCGTGTTCCAGGTCGCGGATCGCCTGTTCAAGCAAAAGGCGGCCACGCGCGTGATCGGCTGCCTCATGCCCAAGAGTCGCGCCGCCATGCACCTCGACACCGTGTTCAGCTTCTGCGATCGGGACGTGTGCACCGCGTTCCGTGAGGTCGTCGATCAGGTCCGTTGTTACAGCGCGCGTCCCGAATGGCGATGGCGGGATCGAGGTTCACCCCGACAAGGGCCACCTGTTCGACGTGGTCAAGGAGGCGCTCGGGCTCAAAGAACTGCGCGTGGTGGAGACCGGCGGCAACGCCTGGCAGGCGCAGCGCGAACAGTGGGACGACGGCAACAACGTGGTCGCGCTCGAGCCCGGTGTGGTGGTCGCCTACGACCGCAACCCCTATACCAACACGCTGCTTGCGCAAGGCCGGGGTCGAAGTGATCACGGTGCGCGGCTCGGAGCTCGGCCGCGGCCGCGGCGGCGGCCACTGCATGACCTGCCCGATCTCGCGCGACCCGGCGTACTAGGAGTCAGGCGTTCACGCTGAATTGCTGCGGAGTCATACGACCGCCTCCACTTCACTCCTCGTTAGGAGTGGAGTCCTCCAGCCGCAGACGGTGGCCGCCACTCCCTGGCCCCTTCCGACTACACGATCATGTAAGGAGAGCATCATGAGCTTCAATCTGCGCAACCGCTCGCTGCTGACGGTGCAGGACTACACCCAGCGCGAGTTCCGCTACCTGCTCGACCTCGCGCGCGATCTCAAGCGCGCCAAGTACGCGCGCACCGAGCAGAAGCACCTCGTCGACAAGGAGATCTGCCTGATCTTCGAGAAGACCTCCACCCGCACGCGCTGCGCCTTCGAGGTCGCCTGCTACGACCAGGGCGCGAACGTGACCTATCTCGATCCGGCGGGCTCGCAGATCGGCCACAAGGAGTCGTTCAAGGACACCGCGCGCGTGCTCGGGCGGATGTACGACGCCATCGAGTACCGCGGCGCCAGCCAGCCGGCGTCGAGACGCTTGCGAAGTATGCCGGCGTGCCGGTGTTCAACGGGCTGACCGACGAGTACCACCCGACGCAGATGATCGCCGACGTGATGACCATGCGCGAGCACAGCGACAAGCCGATATCCAGACATCAAGTACGCTTTCCTGGGCGACACGCGCAACAACATGGGGCACTCGCTGATGATCGTCGGCTGCCTGATGGGGATGGACGTGCGCCTCTGCGGGCCGAAGAAGCTGTGGCCGGCGGACGAGTTCGTGACGATCGCCCGCGAGCTTGGAGAAGAAGTACGGCGCGAAGCTCACCATCACCGACGACGCCAAGCAGGCGGTCAAGGACGTGGACTTCATTCACACCGACGTCTGGGTCTCGATGGGCGAGCCGAAGGAAGTGTGGAAAGAGCGCATCGACCTGCTGCTGCCCGTATCAGGTCAACGTGGATCTGATGAAGGCGAGCGGCAACCCGCAGGTCAAGTTCATGCACTGCCTGCCCGCGTTCCACGACACCGAGACCGACGCTGGGCAAGCAGATCGCCGAGACCTACGGCATCTCCAACGGGCTGGAGGTGACCAACGACGTGTTCGAGTCGGAGTACAACATCGCCTTCGAGCAGGCGGAGAACCGCATGCACACCATCAAGGCGATCCTGGTCGCCACGCTGGGCGAGTGACGCCATGCGCGTAGCTGCGTACGCGAACGGCTGAGATGGCAGCGACGCCGAACGCGGTCAAGAGCCTGGGCCTCGCCGCCTGTACCGCGGTGGTGGTGGGCAACATGGTGGGCTCGGGCTTTTATCTGTCGCCCTCCGCCGTGGCCCCTTACGGCGTGCTCGCGATCCTCGCGTGGATCGTGATGGGCATCGGTGCCATCTGCCTCGGGCTCACCTTCGCGCGCCTGGCGCGGATCGCGCCGGCGACCGGCGGCCCGTACGCCTACACGCGCATGGCCTACGGCGATTTCGCCGGCTTCCTCATCGCCTGGGGTTACTGGATTTCCATCTGGGCATCGCTGCCGGCGATCGCGTTCGCCTTCGCCGGCGCGGTCATGAACCTCGCGCCCGAGCGCCTGCTACAACAAGCCAGTGGCGTTGATCCTCACGCTCGGCGCGATCTGGTTCGTGGTGCTGATCAACCTGCGCGGCGTGAAGACTGCCGGCATCTTCGCGGAGGTGACGACGTACACCAAGCTCGTGCCCTTCGCCGCCATCGCCCTGGTCGGATTGTTCTACGTTCGCAGCGAGAACCTGTCCGAGTTCAATCCCAGCGGAGAATCGCTGCTCGCCTCGTTCGCGGCGCTCGCGCCGCTCACGATGTTCGCCTACCTCGGCCTCGAGTCGGCGACGGTGCCGGCGGGCGACGTGCGCGACCCTCAAGCGCACCATTCCCCGCTCGACCATCATCGGCATCAGCGTCGCCGCGCTGCTCTACGTGCTCGGGACCGTGGTCGTGTTCGGCGTCGTGCCGCGGCAAGAGCTCGTGAATTCGGTGGCCCCGTTCAGCGACGCGGCGCGGCTCATGTGGGGCGCCTGGGGAGCGGGCGCGATCGCGCTCGCCGTGATCATCTCGTCGATCGGCGCGCTCAACGGCTGGACCCTGATGATGGGCCAGGTGCCCATGGCCGCCGCGCAGGACCGCGTGTTTCCGCCCGCATTCGGTCGATTGTCCGGGCGCGGCGTTCCGGCCGTCGGCATCGTGCTCTCGGCCGTGCTCGCCACCGGCCTGGTGGCTTTCCAGGCATTGGGCTCGCCCGGCGTGCGTGCGTTCTACAACCTGGTGGTCAGCTTGAGCACCATGGCGGCGGTCATTCCCTACGCGTTTTGCGCGCTGGCAGTGGGCCTGGTCGCAGCGCGTGCAGCCGGCAGCGGAGCGAAGATGCCGCGCATCAGCGCGGTCGAAATCATCGCCTTCGTGTTCTCGGTATTCACCGTCTACGGCTGCGGCGCGAAGGCCGTCCTGTACGGCCTGCTGCTGCTCTTGCTCGGAATTCCGGTGTACGTGTGGCAGCGCCACGCGCCACGCTCTCAGTTCGACTCAGCGCAGTGCTCTGGTCAGGAAGACGCCGCTGAACGTCACTGCTCGATCGTCACAGCCCTTTGGCGGCAATGCGCGCTTCTGCGGCGGGGCGAGCCGATGACCGCCGAGAACCAACGCCGCAACGTTCGCATCGCCGCCGAAGCGCTCGCGCCGGTGGCCATGCAGCACCAGCTCGTCGTCGGCCACGGCAACGGGCCCCAGGTCGGTCTGCTGGCGCTGCAAGGCGCCGCGTACACCAAGGTGGAGACCTATCCGCTCGACGTGCTGGGTGCGCAGACCGAGGGCATGATCGGCTACATGATCGAGCAGGAGCTGGGCAACCTGCTGCCGTTCGAGCGGCCCTTCGCCACCCTGCTGACCATGATCGAAGTCGATCCGGCGGATCCGGCGTTCAAGAACCCGACCAAGTTCATCGGGCCGGTCTACGCGAAAGAGGAAGCCGACCGCCTCGCCAAGGAGAAGAGCTGGGTCTTCAAGCAGGACGGCGACAAATGGCGGCGCGTGGTGGCCTCGCCCGAGCCCAAGCGCATCTTCGAGCTGCGGCCGATCAAATGGCTGCTCGAGCGCAACACCATCGTCATCGCGGCCGGCGGCGGCGGCATCCCGACCATGTACGAGCCGGGTGCGCATCGCAAGCTGGTCGGCAGTCGAGTGCGTGATCGACAAGGACCTCGCCTCCGAGCTGCTGGCGCGCGAGCTGGACGCGGACCTGTTCGTGATGCTGACCGACGCCGAAGCGGTCTACGTCGACTGGGGCAAGCCGACGCAGAAGGCGATCCGGCGCGGCTCGCCGGCGGCACTGGCGCGCCATGCAGTTCGCTGCCGGCTCCATGGGGCCGAAAGTCGAGGCGGCGTGCCGGTTCGTCTCGGCCACGGGCAAACGAGCGGCGATCGGCGCGCTGGCAGACCTCAGCAAGATCATCGCGGGAGAAGCGGGCACGACGGTGTCGTCCAAAGAGAGCGGAATCGTCTATGCCGCTTGATGCGGCGGCGCGGCTCCTGTGTCGATGGAGCGAACCAAGGATGCCGCTTGGCTCGCCCCGGCGACACCGTAGGCAATCGAGCGCTTCTCTTTTGAGTGCTGCAGAATCGGCTAACCGCGGTTCAGCTGAGGCCACAACCACCCGTCGCCCTCGGTGCCGCAGCCCTCCTTGGTAAGGCAGGGAATTTCTCCCCTCCTCCCCGGGAGGGTGCCGCGGTTCTCCCCCGAGAGCGCCCGGAACGCCTCGCGCCGCTTACTTCGGAGCTTCTTCGACCTTGAGTGCCAATAGTTCGGTGTAGGTGATGTCCACGAGATCGCCCACCTTGACCTTCTTGAGGTTGGCCGGGTTGCGCGCCTTGATCGTCTGGCTATTGCCTTGCGGACCCTTCAGCGTCACCGTGCCCTTCGCGAGGTCGATGGCCTCGATCGTCGCGGTAAAGGTAACGCGCTGCCCCACCGCCCCTCCAGGCTTCTCGCCTGGCTCTGAGCGGACTGCCGTCGCTCCGTCCCCACAGCGTTGCTGGGCGCTCCTTCGCCTGATTTCCTGACCTGCCAGGCCACCTGCTGGACATAGGCGACTTTGACCACGTCGCCCACCTTGACCTGCGGCAGGTTACGTGCGCGCTTGTCGACGTGGACGGTGGTTTCGTTCCCGTCGGGTCCCTTCAAGGTGACCATGCGGGTCTTGAGGTCGATGGCGGTGACCGTGGCCTGCTTTTCTACCGCCTCGGTGATCTCGCCCTTGGGGGGACTGGCTCCGGTTTGGTGCTGATCCGCCAGCACGGAGCGAGCGCCGGCGACGGAGAGAATGACGGACAACGCAATTGCGAGCTTTCTCATGACTTTGGTCTCCATAGTCTTGACAGATGCCCGTCAGCCATAGCGATTACGGCCGTTGGGGGGGCGTAGCATAGCAGCTTTGCGGCCTTGCACGGCCCGCTGCGATGCCGACCACACGTCACGTGCCCGCTAAGTAGCTGCTGCTCTACCATCGAATGCACTGAACCCACCACCGTCCAGCTGAGCAAGGGAACCATATGAAAGCGGAGCAAAAGATCGTTGCTGTTGGTGCTGCAGGTGGAGTGGTGGCAATGGCGCTGAGCGTGTGGGTTCTCACAAAAGCCCTACCGACGCCAGTGATCGCGGACACGCTCGGGGAGCGCCTGGCGTACGCGCTGCGGGCGAATATTGTCGCTGTCGTGCCGTTTTTCATCATGCTCGCCACTGTAGGCAACTCGCGTTTCTTAAGCGAGGCGATAGACCCTACTCGCCGCGCGGAAAGTCGTTCGATGGAGATCGATGGGCGAGTCGCCGACAACACGCTACAGCAGAATTTCATCTTTGCCGTTGCATCGCTCGCGTTAAGCACGATTGTTCCGATGCATCATCTGCAAGTCGTGTGGGCCTGCGCAATCGTCTTCGTAGCCGCACGTGCCGTTTTCTGGCTAGGCTACCGGCTCAACCCGCTCTATCGCGCACCCGGGATGTCTGCGACCGCCTACATGAATCTGGGCATGATCCTGTATCTTCTTTTCTGTATCTTCGTGGGCTGATGGCCTCGTGGTCGAGAGGTGTGCCCATGCGATTGCCATGAGACCCATCGGAGTCAGCGTGCCAACCAACCCTTGCCGCGAACGCGCGGCAAGGGTTGGCGTCTTCTGGCGGATGAAAAGGGTTCGCCGCCGCTACGGGCAAACGAGCGGCGATTGGGGCACTGGCAGTAGCATGCTCACGCCGAACGTCGGACGTGGATCGAGCAGACTTTCAACCGTACTGACACTGCCGTACTGACACTGCCCAAATATGCCTATCAGCTCTGCGAGCTCCGGCGGCGTCCGCCGCCGCTATCCTCTCTACATTCATCTCAGCGTGCTGTTCTCCGCACTGATCGTTGGAGCTGGCTCGGCTATCGCATGGCTCGGCTACATCCAGCAGCGCGATACCGCGCTCGCCGATGCGGACAAGCTGTTCGGCCAGATCGCGCGCCAGGCGCAATGGCACATGCGCGAAGCGCTCCAGCCGGCGCGGCGCTTCGTCGAGATCCTGGCCAAAGAGCCGATCGTGCGCGCCCGCAGTCTGGATGCGCGGCTCGAAGCCCTGCCCCTGATGGTCCATGCATTCGACGACGCACGCTCCGGTCGCCGCAGCCTACGTGGGCTATGACGATGGCAGCTTCTTCCTGCTCCGGCCACTGCGCGATGCCTCCGAGCGCAGTGCCTTCGCTGCTCCCGAGGGCGCCGCTTTTCTGGTCCAGTCGGTTGAAGCCGGCGCCCTCCGCGAGCGGCAGGCGCGCTTCATCTTCCTCGATTCATCGCTGCGTGAGCTGGAGCGCCGCAGCTGGGACACTTCGTTCGACCCGCGGGACCGGCCCTGGTACCGCCTGGCCACCGAGCCGGGCAAACGCATCCTCACCGACCCTTACGTCTTCGCCACGACTCGTGCGCCCGGCGTCACCTTAGCGATTCGCTCGCGGGCCTCGAGCGTCGTGGGCCTGGATCTGACATTGGCGCAGATCTCCGATCGACTGGCGGCTCTGCGTAGCTTTCCGGGCATGAAGATCGTGCTGTTCGACTCGCAGCGGCGGCTCCTGGCACGGGCCGATGTGACCCACACGATGGTCCGCGTGGACGGTGAGCGCGTCTCGCTTGCCACGCTCGATCAGTTCGGCGAGCCCGTCCTCGCCAGCCTGCAGCCGCTGACGCCGGGCGCCGAAGCGGCAACGGACCTCAGGCTCGCCGCCGACGGTCGCGAATGGAAGGCAAGCGTGCTCCCGATCCCCACCACCGCCGGGCTGCTGTCTCTGGCGATCGCCGTTCCAGTCGACGAGTTGCTGAAGGACGCACGAGCGGCGCGCACGCGCGGCCTGCTGGCAGCGCTGGCGGTGCTGGCGTTGAGCGTCCCGCTCACGTGGTGGGTCGCACACCATGTCGCTCGCACGCTGCGGGACATCACCCGGCAGGCCGAGGAGATCCGCGCGTTCAAGTTCGATGGCCCTGCGGCCGGCCCCTCGATGGTGCTGGAGGTCGACCAGCTCTCCGCCGCCATCGAAATGACCCGCGGCACGATCCGGCGTTTCCTCGACATCGCCACTTCTCTCGCCGCGGAAACCAACTTCACGCGCTTGCTCGATCGCGTCGTGCGCGAGACCTCGTCGGCAACGGGTGCCGCGGCCGGGATGGTCCACCTGACCGCTGAGGACGGCGAGACGCTGGAGCCGGCCGCGCTGGTGCAGACTGCCGGCGAGCCACTGGCCACGGCGACGCCGGGCGAGCTCGTCGCTGCGTCCTCGCCTATTGCCGCAGCGCTACGCACCGGCGAGAGCACCATTTCGACGATACGCCAGGAGGGCCCGGCACTGGGCCTCGAGTTCGTTCGCGCCCTCTGGCCAGGCCAGGACATGGTCGTGGTCGCCATCCCGCTCCGCGACCGCACGCGGCAGACGCGTCGGCATCCTCGCGTTGTTCTCCCCCGGTGCGGTGATCCCCAGTCCGGAGCGCCTGGCGTTCGCGGAGGCACTATCGGGCACCGCGGCGGTAGCAATCGAGACCCAGCGCCTGCTCGAAGCTCGCAAGGCGTTACTCGACGCCTTCATCCGACTGGTGGCCGGCGCGATCGACGCCAAGTCCCCCTACACGGGCGGGCACTGCCAGCGTGTGCCCGAGATCACGTTCATGCTGGCCGAGGCTGCGTGCGCCGCGAAGGACGGGCCGTTCAAGGACTTCGAGTTGTCCGACGAGCAGTGGGAAGCGCTGCATATCGCCGGCTGGCTGCACGATTGCGGCAAGGTGACCACGCCCGAGTATGTGGTAGACAAAGCCACCAAGCTGGAGACGATCTACGACCGCATCCACGAGATCCGCATGCGCTTCGAGGTGCTCAAGCGCGACGCACAGATCGACTGCTGGAAAGGCATCGCCGCCGGTGGCGACGGCGAAGCGCCTGCGCGCGGAGCTCGAGCGGCAGCTCGCCGCACTCGATGAGGAGTTCGCATTCGTTGCGGGATGTAACGAAGGCGGCGAATTCATGGACCCGAAGAAGGTCGAGCGCCTGAGGCAGATCGGCGCACGCACCTGGCTGCGTACGCTCGACGACCGCCTCGGCCTCTCTCACGACGAGAAAGCTCGCAAGGATCGCGCACTTCCGGCGGCCCTGCCGGCAGTCGAGCGACTGCTCGACGACAAGCCCGAGCACATCATCCCGCGCACTGACACCGATCGGCTGCCGGCGGACAACACCTGGGGCTTCCAGCTCGAGGTGCCGGAGCACAAGCACAATCGCGGCGAGCTGTACAACCTTGCCATTGCGCGCGGGACGCTCACCGCGGAGGAGCGCTACATCATCAACCACCACATCGTGCAGACCATCATCATGCTCTCGCAGCTGCCGTTCCCCTCGCATCTGAAGACGGTTCCCGCCATCGCCGGCGGCCATCACGAGAAGATGGACGGCACCGGCTATCCGAAGCGGCTCAAGCGCGAGGAGATGCCGTTGACAGCGCGGATGATGGCTATCGCCGACATCTTCGAGGCGCTCACCGCCGCCGACCGCCCGTACAAGAAGGGCAAGACGGTCTCCGAAGCGCTCAAGATCATGAGCTTCATGAAGCGCGACCAGCACATCGACCCGCAGCTCTTCGAGCTGTTCCTGACCTCGGGCGCCTACCGCCGCTATGCCGAACGGTTCCTGCGTCCCGAACAGGTCGACGAGGTGGATATCGCTCAGTATCTGAGCTAAGGATCAGAGCGCGGGTGCCTGAATATCGGCGAATGCCTGCCTCGAGGGCTATTGCGCGATCTACGAGCCCGATTCGAGCCAGGCGAGTGCGGCAGAGCGACTAGCGGTATCGAAAGTACGCACCTGCGCGCTCACGAAGTGGCTCGCGATCTTCGGCGCCGCGGCAAGCAGCGCGCTGTCCGTGACCACAGCGATGCGCTCGATCTGGCGATGATGATCGCGCACGAAGCGCAGATGAGACAGCAGCGCAGCGAAATTCTCCCAGCCTGGGAACGACGGTGCCTCGATCATCAGGCCGTGGAGTTTGCCGTTCTGCTCGATGTAAGGATCGACGGCGGCCGCGAGCGCGGTGAAATCTTCGGCCCGGAGCGCCCCGTCGGGTTTGAGGATCAAGATCCCTCGGTCGCGCAGCAGCTCGTGTTGAAGCATGGTTCAGCCTCCATGTTACCGTTCCGTTACGGCTCCGCGTCGCCGCCGGACGACTCCCGTCACAAAAATTTCATTTGCGGCGACAGCCGGAATTGCGAATCGGAAAAGGCAGTTGATCATACAGGAGGTTGTCGCCGGTGCGAGGGCGCCAGCCATACCCGATCACGTGGTTTCTTGCGCTAGATCAAAAGCCAACAGTCGCAGACATCGGTACAATGCGCCGCCTTCTCTCTTCCCTGGGGAATTGACTCATGACCGATCTTGCCCAACAGCTTTCCAAAAGCCACGATCTCGCGGCCAAAGTCTCACAGGTCTTTCAGGCTCGCGCCAAGCTCGCGCAGGAGCGGTTCAGCGAGCGCGTTCAGACGGCCTACGAGCAGCACGTTGCGGGACTGACGGCAAAACCGATATCGCCCTGGGACATCTGGACCCAGGGTGCGCAGTACGCGGTGGATTTCGCGCAGCGCTCGGTGCTGTTCTGGGACACGCTGCGCCAGCGCGGCAACAACTTCGTCGAGCGCACCCGGCAGGGGCTGCCGCCGGTGCTGCATTTCGATTACGAAATGGTGCTAGACGGTCGCACCCTCGAGCGTCCAGTCAACTACGCCCTGGTGCGGATCATCCCGCCCGAAGGTGTGACGGTGGATGCAACGCGCCGCCCTTACATCATCATCGACCCGCGCGCCGGTCACGGCCCCGGTATCGGCGGCTTCAAGGACGACTCGCAGGTGGGCGTGGCCCTGCGCGACGGTCATCCGGTCTACTTCGTGATCTTCTTTCCCGAGCCCGAGCCTGGGCAAACGCTACTGGAAGTGTGCAACGCGGAGCAGCAGTTCGTGCGTCGTGTGCGCGAGCTGCACCCGGACGCGCCGAAACCCGCCATCGTGGGTAACTGCCAGGGCGGCTGGGCTGCGATGATGCTGGCCGCCGCCGGCCCCGACGACACCGGGCCGATCGTCATCAATGGCGCGCCCATGTCCTACTGGGGCGGAGCCTGGAGCGAAGGTGAGGGCGATAACCCGATGCGCTATTCGGGCGGCCTGCTCGGCGGTACATGGCTGGCGTCGCTGACCTCGGACTTAGGCGCGGGTACGTTCGACGGTGCCTGGCTGGTGCAGAACTTCGAGAACCTGAATCCCGCGAATACGTTCTGGGACAAGTACTACCACGTATTCGCCAACGTGGACACGGAGCCGCCCCGTTTCCTGGATTTCGAGCGCTGGTGGGGTGGCTTTTATCTCATGAGCCGGGAGGAGATCGAGTGGATCACTCAGAATCTGTTCGTCGGTAACGAGCTCTGGTCTGGGACGGTCAAGGCCGGCAACGGCGGCGTATTCGACCTGCGCGAGCTCAAGGTCCCCATCATTCTGTTCGCTTCGATGGGCGATAACATCACTCCGCCACAGCAGGCCTTCAACTGGGTGGCCGACGTGTACGGCAGCACCGATGAGATCAAAGCCCGCGGGCAGGTGATCGTCGGGTTGCTGCATCAGGACATCGGCCACCTCGGAATTTTCGTTTCCGGCAAGGTGGCAAAGAAAGAGCACGCCCAGATCGTCTCGGTCATGGAGTCGATCGAGGCACTGCCTCCTGGCCTGTACGGCATGAAGATCGCCGAGCACAAGGGCGCGGACGGCAAACCAGCTTACGAAGTCAGCTTCATCGAGCACCGGCTGGAGGATATCATCGGCCGCCTGAATCGCTTCAAGCGCGCCGACGAAAAGCCGTTCGAAGCGGTAAACGCGGTCTCCGAGTTCAACCAGCGCGCGTACGAGCTGTTCGCACAGCCTTTGGTGCAGGCCATGTCTAACGACTACAGCGCCAAGCTCGCACGCGAGTTTCATCCACTTCGCTTCCAGCGCTGGGCAATCTCGGATCTGAATCCCTGGTTGTGGTGGCTCGGACCGGCCGCGCAGGCGGTGAAAGCGCAGCGGCAAGCCGTGGGCGCCGACGATCCGCGGCGCAAAGCCGAGAGGATGGGGTCGGAGCTGATCAGCGCGTCGCTGGATTACTACCGCGCCCTGCGCGATGCGCTCAGCGAAGCCGCCTTCTTCCAGCTCTACGGCAATCTGTTCTCGCTGTATCTTGCAGACAAGCGAGCAGCGACCGATAACGCCCAGGTCACCGACCCGCGCGAGCTGCCCTTCGTCAAGGAGGCGCTGGCCTCGATCGACGAAGGGGGATACGCGGAGGCGGCCGCGCGAGTAGCTTTCCTGCTGGCGCGAAAAGGCGAGCCGCTTCCGCTATCGCGGCTGCAGCTCAAGCAGGAGCTGCTCGCGGACTATCGCGAGCTGCTGCCGGCCATCTCGATGGATCAGGCACGCCGAATCCGCGGCGAGCAGGAGATCATCGTGCGCTACGAGCCCGAGAGAGCGATCGAGACGCTGCCCATGCTGTTGAGTGAACGCGCGGATCGCGATCGGCTGCTCACCCTGTTGGATCGGCTTCTCGCCGATGAGCGCGTGCAGCGCGTCAAGCCATCGAGCGAGCAGCTGGCGATGCTCGAGCGCATCCGCACCGTTCTCGATTCCACCGCTGCGCGGCGTCCACGAGTCGTGGCGGCGAAGTGATGGGGAGCGAACCGCGCATGGATCGCAAGCACGAGAAGTACGAGCGCCTGCTGGCCCTCGCCAAAGCGCTGCCGCCGCTCCCCACGGCGGTTGTCCATCCTTGCGACGAATCCTCTTTGACCGGCGCGGTGGAAGCCGCGCAGATGGGACTGATCGCACCGGTATTGATTGGCCCGATGGGTCGGATCAAGGCAATCGCCCACAAGCATAGCCTCGATATCTCTCGATTCGAGATCGTCGATGCACCGCATAGCCACGCGTCTGCCGACGCACGGCGTGCGGCTGGTCCGCGAGGGGCGGGCCGAGTGCCTCATGAAGGGCAGCCTGCACACCGACGAGCTGATGGGTGCGGTAGTGGCGCGCGAAGGCGGGCTGCGCACCGCGCGGCGCATCAGCCACTGCTTCGTGATGGATGTGCCCACGTACTCGGAAGTGCTCATCGTCTCGGACGCGGCCGTAAACATTGCGCCCACGTTGGAAGAGAAGGTCGACATCGTGCAGAATGCGATCGATCTCGCGCACGCGCTCGGGGCTAAAGAGGTGCGGGTGGCGATCCTCTCGGCGATGGAGACAGTCAACCCCAAAGTTCCGTCGACGATCGAGGCGGCCGCCCTGTGCAAGATGGCGGATCGAGGGCAGATTACCGGCGGCATACTGGATGGGCCGCTGGCGCTCGACAACGCGATCAACCTGAGAGCCGCAGAGATCAAGCACATCAAGTCGCCCGTAGCGGGCCGCGCCAACGTGCTGATCGTGCCGGACCTGGAAGCCGGGAACATGCTGGCCAAGAGCTTATCTTTTCTGGCCGACGCTGATGCCGCCGGGATCGTGCTCGGCGCACGGGTGCCAATCATCCTCACCAGTCGGGCCGACTCCATCACGACGCGGCTCGCCTCCTGTGCGGTAGCCGCCTTCGTCGCCAAGGCGCGACGGGAGACGCCCGCCCGGACCGTCGCTTGACGTTTGCAGCCCTGGCTCGGTCCGCGGCTGCAAACAACGAGCCACGAATAACGGACCAAGGCACTCATGGCTGACGCGATCGTCGTCCTGAACGCAGGCTCTTCGAGCATCAAGTTCTCACTCTTCCTGGTGCGAGGAGACGAACTGGAGCTCGGTCAGCGCGGTCAGATCGAAGGCCTGTACACCGCGCCGCACTTCATTGCGTTGGATCGCGCTGGCAAACCGGTCGCAGAGAAATCGTGGAGTGAAGGGACCAAGCTTGGTCACGCCGGCGCGCTCGAGCATCTGGTGGCATTCTTGCGCGCGGGGCTTGCCGGAGATCGCCTGGTCGGCGTCGGCCATCGTGTCGTGCATGGAGGGCTCGAATACACGCGGCCTGTCCGGCTGGATGCCGACGTCGCTTGCAGCGCTGGAGAAGTTCGTGCCGCTTGCGCCCCTGCACCAACCGCACAACCTGGCTCCGATCCGGCTGCTCTTGGAACGCGCTCCGGAGCTGCCGCAGGTCGCCTGCTTCGACACTTCGTTCCACCGCACCAATCCGGAGATCGCGCAGATGTTCGCGCTGCCCGCGGAGCTGCACGCGCAGGGCGTGCGCCGCTACGGATTCCATGGTCTTTCGTACGAGTACATCGCATCTGTTCTTCCGAAGTTCGACACGAAGGCGGCGCGAGGGCGAACCGTCGTACTGCACCTGGGCAACGGGTCGAGCATGTGCGCTATCCAGGCGGGGAAGAGCGTGGCGAGCACGATGGGCTTCACAGCGGTGGAGGGCTTGCCCATGGGCACGCGCTGCGGCTCGCTCGACCCCGGCGTGATCCTCTATCTCATGGATCAGCGCGGAATGGATGCGCGCGCGATCGAGAAGCTCATCTACAACCAGTCCGGCCTGCTCGGCGTATCGGGGATCTCGAGCGACATGCGCACGCTGCTGGCGAGCGAAGATCCGCGCGCAAAGCTTGCGGTCGACCTGTACCTCTACCGCATTCGGCGCGAGCTGGGCTCGCTCGCGGCGGCACTGGGCGGCCTGGATGCGGTCGTGTTCACCGCCGGCATCGGTGAGAACGCCGCCATCATCCGCGAGCGCGTGTGCCGCGACGCGGCCTGGCTCGGTCTGGATCTGGACGCCGCGGCGAGCGCCGCCAGCGGGGCTCGCATCAGCGCCCCTGCCAGTCGCGTGTCCGCGTGGGTCATCCCCACCAACGAGGAGCTGATGATCGCGCGGCACACACGAGCCCTGCTCGCAGGCTGACCCGATCGGACGCGGCGACAGCATCGTGGAACTGACCGAATACTCGGTGACGGAGACGCTGCGCGACGGCCGGCCGGTCGAGATCCGCGCGCTGAGCCCCGCCGACCGTGATGGGATGCTCGGTGCACTGGATCGGATGAGCGACGAGTCGATCCGGCGCCGTTTTTTCGGGGCCAAGCGACGCTTCTCCGACGACGAGGTCGCGTATTACACCAACGTCGATTTCACCAACCACGTCGCGTTGGTGGCCGTGCTCGAGGAGGACGGACATGCGCTCATCGCCGGCGGGGCGCGCTACATCGTCTCGACGCCGGGAGCTGCCGAGGTCGCCTTCGCCGTGGACGATGCGCACCAGGGGCAAGGCATCGGCGCGCTGCTGATGAAGCACCTTGCGGGGATCGCTCATCGAGCCGGGCTCCAGGAGCTGTATGCGGAAGTACTGCCGAGCAACTCCGCGATGCTGAAGGTGTTCGAGAAGAGCGGGTGTCGCATGAGCACGAAGCGGGAGCAGGACGTGGCGCACGTCACGCTCCAGGTATCTTGATTTTTTCCAACTTCACTTTTCACGTTTGCTGAACCATGACTCTGGAAATCCCCCGTCCCGTTCTCAAGGACAAGAAGGCGCTGGTGGTTGGCATCGCCAACGAGCATTCCATCGCGTACGGCTGTGCGGCGGCCTTTCGCGAACTGGGAGCGCAGGTGGCGATCACCTACCTCAACGAGAAAGCCAAAGCCTACGTCGAACCGCTGGCGCAGAAGCTGGAGGCGCCGATCTTCATGCCGCTCGACGTTCGAAGCCGGGCGAGCTGGAGGCGCTGTTCGAACGCATCGCCAAGGACTGGGGGCGGCTGGACATCCTGGTGCACTCGATCGCCTGGGCGCCGAAGGACGACCTGCAGGGCGGGCTGCTGAACTGCAGTGCCGAAGGATTCGGCCGCGCGATGGACATCTCCTGCCATTCTTTCATCCGCATGGCAAAGCTGGCCGCACCGTTGATGAGCGATGGCGGCAGCCTGTTCGCCATGAGCTACTACGGCGCGCAGAAGGTCGTGGCCAATTACAACGTGATGGGCCCGATCAAAGCCGCGCTCGAGGCCGCTTGCCGCTATCTCGCCTACGAGCTGGGGCCCAACGGCATCCGCGTGCACCCGATCTCGCCGGGCCCGCTCAAGACCCGTGCGGCGTCCGGACTAAAGGACTTCGACCTGCTGCTCAACGAGGCAGTGGGGAAAGCGCCGGTGGGCGAGCTGGTCGACATCATGGACGTGGGCTTCGCCTGCGCCTATCTGGCGACGCCCTATGCCCGGCGCATCACCGGCGGCACCGTGTACGTGGACGGTGGCGTCAACATCATGGCTTGAAAGTGACACATGAAGGCCATCTTCTCATCCCCTCCTGCCCCGAGGAGGGGTGCCGCGCAGCAGGCGGGGTGGTGGGAGCCTGCCCGAGAAGTAGTCTGCATGGTCGGGGCGAACGGCATCGCCCGGTACGAAAAGATACAATGCATCGCATGTGCAATGCAATTGGAGCCTTCCATGAAAACCACTACGATCCCGCCGCTGCGCGTGTCTCCAGAGCTTCGCAAGCAAGCCGAAGCGGTTCTCGAGCAGGGCGAAACTCTTTCCGGCTTCGTGCTCGATGCGGTGACGCGGAGCATCGAGTACCGCAAGTCTCGACAAGAATTCATTGCGCGAGGCCTGTCGAGCGCTGCACAAGCGAAGAAAACCGGCAAATATGTCTCAGCCGACAGAGTGATCCAGAAACTCGAGCGCAAACTAGGGCGTGTTAACACTAGACTGTACTAACGCGTATCCGTATGGCATAATACGCGCATGGAAATCACCGAAGAGCAGTACCGCCAGATCGAGCACTGCCTGCCCAAGCAACGTGGCAATGTCAGTCATACGAATCTGCGCGTAGTCAATGCTATCCTGTACGTGGCTGAGCATGGTTGCAAGTGGCGCGGATTGCCCAAGCGGTTCGGCAACTGGCATACCGTGTACATGCGCATGAACCGCTGGTCCAAGAGCGGAGTACTCGATCGGGTGTTCCAGGAGCTGCAGCATGCTCAGATCGTGCGCATCAAGATCGAGGCGGTGGGCCTGGACAGCACCATCGTCAAAGTGCATCCGGATGGCACCGGGGCTCTAAAAAAAACGGCCCTCAATCCATCGGCAAGTCGCGCGGGGGATGGAGCACCAAGATTCATATGGTTGCCGCGGATGCTCGAACGGCCATAACCTTCGCCCTGTCCCCAGGAGAAGCGCACGATGCCCCCGAGGGGCGTAAGTTGCTGCGCGAGTTAGGCAAAGCCCAATGGCCCATCCACTTGCTCATGGATCGCGCCTACGAAGGCGACGAAACCCGACAACTGGCGCTGGATCTGAACTTCATTCCGGTGGTGCCTCCCAAGACCAATCGAGTCAATGCGTGGGAGTACGATCGCGCCATGTACAAGCGACGCAACGAGATCGAGCGCCTGTTCCGGCGACTGAAGGGATTCCGGCGCATCTTCTCGCGATTCGAGAAACTCGACGTGATGTTTATCGGCTTCATCAATTTCACCCTGATCGTCGAAGCTCTTCGTAGTGTTAACACGCCCTAGTTAAAGCGAAGCAACGCGCGGTCTAGTTCGGTGAAACGCTACAGCGTTCGCTTCACGCCGGAGGCCGAGGACGATCTGTTGCGGCTCTATGACTTCCTGGTGGAAAAGGACGTGACTGCGGCGGAACGCGCCCTGGACGCAATCAAAGGGGCAGTAGAGTTGCTGCGTTTCTCGCCGTTCTCTTGCCGTAAGGCGCTCCCCCGCAATCCATTTCTGAGAGAACTCATCATTCCTTTCGGCTCTGCCGGATACGTAGCATTGTTTGAGATCGAGTCCAGCAGCACGGTGAGCATCCTCGCTGTACGGCACCAGCGCGAGGAGGACTACCAATGAGAGTGTCGCGCTGCGCATCCTGTTCGCGGCCCATACCGATCTGCTCTCAGCCTGGAGGACTTGCATGAACATGGTAAGACGCGACGCTTTGAAGGCGCTGGGCGCCGCGGCTATCGCGGCAAGCGGAGCGCCTCTGCCGCGCGGCAATGCGGTCGCTGCCGAAACTCGCTCTCCAATCGAGAAAGGCGCCGAGCTCAAGCTGCTGCGCTGGAAGCGCTACGTTCAAGGCGATGAAGACTTGTGGATGGCGAACACCGCCAGGTTCACCGAGCGCACCGGCGTCAAAGTGCAGGTCGAGAGCATCGTCGGCGAAGAGCTCAGAGCCAAGGGCGCGATGGTGGCGAGCGTCGGGGCGGGTCCTGACATCGTTGTGGGCTCGCCGGAGATGCCGCATCAGTATGCCGACAAGTGTGTCGACTTGACCGAGGTCGCGGGTTATCTCGGACAGAAGTACGGCGGCTGGTATGACGTTTGTCAGCGCTCGTGCATCCTGGATGGACGCTGGATCGCACTGAGCATCGCCGTGGTGAGCTTCTGCGTGGTGTATCGGCAGAGCATGGTGAAGGCCGCTGGCTTCAACGAGATCCCGCGCGATCTGGCCGGCTTCCTCAAACTTTGCCAGGCGCTCAAAGCGCGTGGCACGCCGGTCGGGCTGCCTCTGGGCAACGGCCTCGGGGATCATTCGTGGTGCCAGTGGCTGCTATGGGGCCATGGCGCGAGCCTGGTCGACGAGAACAATCGCGTCGTGATCAATTCAAAGGAGACGGTCGCGGCATTGGAGTATGCGCGAGCGCTGTACGCGACGTTCATTCCCGGCACGCTGTCGTGGCTCGATCCGAGCAACAACAAAGCATTCCTGGCGGGAGAGATCAGTCTCACGTGGAATCCGATCTCCATTTACTACGTCGCCAGGACTTCCAGCGATCCGGCGCTGCACGCGATGGCGGCCGATATCGAGCACGCGCATCTGCCGATCGGTCCGGTGGGTCACCCCACCGAGCTGCATGGACTGCTGACCGGCTTCGTTTTCAAGCACACCAAATATCCCAATGCGGCGCGCGAGTATCTGCGTTTCATGCTGGAGCGCGAACCCTACGAGGCCTGGCAGCAAGCCTCGCTTGGCTACATGTGTCAGACGCTGCGCGCGTACGAGTCGAACCCGATCTGGACCAGCGATCCGAAGATCACGCCGTTTCGTGACGGTCCGCGGCTCACGCTGTATTCCGCCTATCCGGGAAAAGTCGGACCTGCATCCGCGGCGGTTGCGGCCGAGTTGATCATCCCGCAGATGTTCGCCGAGGCGGCGTCCGGACAGTCGACGCCGAAGGATGCGATCGCCCGCGCCGAGCAGCGTGCGCGGCGGTATTACAGAAGTTGATGCAAACGCTTCCGAATGCGTCGCCGTCGCTCCCTCCCTTGCGAAGCGGGCGAGGGTGTTTTTCCTTTGCCTGCGCTACCTGCCGACGCCCTATGCCCGGCGCATCACCGGCGGCACCGTGTACGTCGATGGTGGCGTCAACATCATGGCTTTGAGTAACCACCCCGGCGCTTCGCGCCACCCCGCCTTGAAAAGGCGGGGAGAAAAAGATCTCTCCCCTCCTGCGCGAGGAGGGGTGCCCCGCAGGGGCGGGGTGGTGGGAGCCTGCGTCAGAACTTCTCGGGAACGTACTTGTACGGATAGTCCGGTTCGCGGTACCCGCCGGCCTTCTGCCGCTCCGGCAGCTTGACCTTTTCGCGAGGCGCCTCTTTGTACGGGATCTTGCTCAGCAGATGGGTGATGATGTTGAGGCGCGCGCGTTTCTTGTCGTTCGAGATCGCCACGTACCACGGCGCCCACGGTGTGTCGGTGGCCTCGAACATCTCGTCGCGCGCCCTGGAGTAGTCGTACCAGCGGCTGTAGGATTTCAGGTCCATCGGCGACAGCTTCCAGATCTTGCGCCCGTCATCGATGCGCGCGGCTAGACGGCGGGTCTGCTCCTCCATGCTCACCTCCAGCCAGTACTTGATCAGGATGATGCCGGATTCGATCATCAGCTTCTCGAAGGCTGGGACCTGCCCTATAAAGCGCTTCGCTGTCTCTTCCGAGCAAAATCCCATCACTCGCTCGACGCCTGCACGGTTGTACCAGCTGCGATCCCAGATCACCACCTCGCCCGCCGCCGGCAGATGCGGCAGATAACGCTGCGCGTACATCTGAGTCTTCTCGCGCTCGGTCGGGGTGGGTAACGCTAAGACGCGAAACACACGCGGGCTCGACGCGCTCGGTGATCGCTTTGATGGTTCCGCCCTTGCCCGCACCGTCGCGGCCTTCGAACACGATGCACACCTTGAGGCCTTTGTGCACCACCCACTGCTGCAGCTTGACCAGCTCGACGTGCAGGCGCGCGAGCTCCTTGTCATAGTCTTTCCGATTGAGGTTATCTTTCGGGTTGGCTGGCTTTGTGGCCGCCTTGGTTTTGCCAGCCTTGGATTTGCCTGCTTCGGGTTTCATCATTTCATCTCCGATCTTCGGTAAATGCGTCTTCTGTGATTGCGCCAGCCGCACCCGCATTCGGCTGATCAACCGAGTTCGAGGACATGGTCCGCTCGAAGTGCTCGACCGCCGTCTGCCGGTTGAAGAACATCCGGTCGCGGCCCAAGGTTGCGCCGAGCTTTGAACGCTTGACGACCGTGAGCACGTCCGGGTTTAGGCCCGCGAGCCACAGCATGATGCCATCGCGCCGCAGCCTCGCCTCTGCCTCTGCCAGCATCTTGAGGGCAGTATATTCGATATCGAATATGGCACTGCAGTCGAGCAAGATGACGGACGGCTTCGCCTGCTCGATCAGCGGCCACATCTTGTCCCCAATGCGCTGGGCGTTGGCGAAGAAGAGCCGCCCCTCGGTGCGCAGTATCAGCAAGCCGGGCCAGGTCTCGTCGTCCGGGTGTTCCTCCGACAGCGGCCTGAAGACATACGTTCCCCGTTTGCGACCGAGCGCATAGACGGGCGGATCGTATGTCTGTTGGCCGAGGGCTAAGAGCGAGGCAATCACCGCGACCAGAATCCCCTTCAGTGTGCCGAGCAGAGCGACCCCGACAAAGGCAATGACGGCCCAATAGACTTCGGTCCTGCGCACGCGGGCGATAACGCGAAACTCGGCCGGGCTGATCGAGCTCCACGGAATAGGCCACCACCACCGCCGCGAGCACCGCGTGCGGCATCCATGCGATGAGGGGCGCGAGCAACAGCAGCGTCGCCACGGCGGCCGCCGCGGTGACCAGTTCGGCCATCTGGCTGCGTGCGCCGGCGCGGCGATTGACTGCCGTCTGGGTGGTGCCGCCGCCGGCCGGCATGGCGCCGAAGAAACCGCCGGCCAGGTTGGCGACGCCGAGCGCCAGCAACTCCTGGTTCGGCACCGGGCGCGGCTCGCCGGGTTTGCGCGAACGCGCGCGCGGCGGCGATGCTCTCGGTGAAGCTCATCAGCGCAATGCCCGCCCCGGCCACAGCGCCGCGAGGAGGTCGAGCTGCGGCCAGACCAAAGGCGGAAGGCCGCGCGGGATGCTGCCCACCGTTGCCACGCCCACGTCCGGCAGGCCAAGCAGAGCGGACGCGGCAATACCCACAGCGACGGCGATCAGCGGGGCCGGCGCGCGCGGCGCGAAGCGCTCCAACCCGAAGATGAGCGCGAGCATCGGCGACTGCCAGCACCAGCGTCGCAGCCAACGTCTGGGGCAGGTGCTGAACCATGGCCAGGATATCCCGGAAAAACCCGACCTTCTCGATATGAAACCCGAACAGCTTCGGGACTTTGATCCACGACGATCACCAACCCGATCCCCGACTTGAACCCGGCCAGAACGGGGTCCGAAATGAAATTGGCGACAAAGCCGAGGCGGAGCAGCGACGCCAGCAACAGCATGGCGCCAACCAAGATTGCCAAGGTGGCGCCGGCGATCGCCAGCTCCACGGCACCGCCATTTGGCACTGCTTCTCCGAGGCTGGCCGCCGCCAGAATCGCGAGCGTCGTCGTCGTGCTGACGCTCAGCGGGCGCGATGTCCCCAGCAGGGCGTAGACCACCATCGGCACGAACGCCGTATACAAGCCGACCTGTACCGGCAGGCCCGCGATCGTGGCGAACGCCATCGCCTTGGGAATGACAACCGCGGCCGCTATCAACCCGGCGGTAACGTCCGCGCGCAGCCATTGCCCCGGGTACCGGCGCAGCCATGTCAAGGCCGGAATGAGACCCGATTGTTTAGTTTCGCTGTTCAATTCTTGGTGGGCTCAAAGACTGCCACGGAGCCTAACCCATGCAGAATGCCCAGAGTTGACTCAGGTCAAACCAGCAGTACGCCAGCTCAGATGCAGCTTCATCAAGAAAATCGGATTATGCAGCGCAGCCACGAGACGCGCTGGATAGTTGCGGACAGCGATGCGCGTTCTAGATCGCCGTGCGAACTCACTTCCCCTCCCCTCTTTGACCTAAGTCAAGCGTGCAGGCGCTCAAGCCGGTACAGTGCGCCGCACAGCTTGCGGGTCGCCACCAGGCGACGGGGGACCAATCATGAGACCAATCGAAGCATCCGTCATCCGCAGGGCCGTCGGGCTGCTGGTTCTCTGTACGCTCGCTTGCCCGGCGCTGGCCGCGGACAAGGGCACCGAGATCCGCGCCGTCGTTGGCATCATTCCACCCGCCGCGATGGAAGAGGGAGGCCATCTGACCGGCTTCAGCGTCGACCTGTGGAACGAGGTCGCTGCGAAACTGAAGGCGCGGACGAGCTACCAGATCGCTCCCGACGCACCGGCGATCTTCGACGCCCTGCGGGCTGGCAAGGCCGACATTGCCATCACGGGTCACTACTACACCGCGGAGCGCGATCGCGAATTCGATTTCTCGTACTCGATACTGAACGCGGGCCAGCAGGTGATGGTTCGTAGCTCCGCCCAAGGAGCCGAGGACCGCCCCCTGGAAAACATTCCTGAAGATCTTGTTCTCGCGCTCGATGCTCTATTGGCTTGTCGCCGCCTTGCTGCTGGTCTTGGTACCGGCTCACCTGATCTGGCTACTCGATCGGCGGAGCAAGGACGGCATCAGCGCGAGCGAGAATTACTTCCCGGGCATCTTCGATGCGATGGCATGGACTGCCGAGGCGATGCTGGGCCAAGCGCCGCGGATGCCGGAGCACAAGTTCGCGCACCTGCTCGCCATTCCCTGGCTTTTCACCGGCGTCGTGTTTGTCGCCTTCTTCACCGCGCAGTTGACGGCTTCGCTGACCCTCGAGCAGATTCGTGGCGCCATCAACGGCCCGGGCGACTTGCCCGGCAAGGCAGTCGCGACCCTAGCGGGTACCACGTCGGCTGATTATCTTCGCGAGATCGGGGCGCGAGCAGATGAGTTCGCGCATCTCGAGGAGGTTTACTCGGCGTTGCTCTCCGGACGCGTGGACGCCGTGGTTCTGCCGGCTCCGGTGCTGCGCTACTACGCGGCGCATGATGGGGTGGGCAAAGTGCGAATAGTCGGACCCGAGTTCAGGAAGAGTGACGCCGCCTTCGTAGTGCCTCTCGACAGCCCGTTGCGCCGGAAAGTCGACTCCGCCCTCGTTGTTCTTCACGAAGACGGAACCTATCAGCGCCTCTACGAGAAATGGTTCGGCAAGGAATAGTGGTCGCCCCGGGCGGCTACACCTTCCAGGGCACCGTGTCGGGGGACTATGGACAGAACTACCCGTTTGGCGCCCCCGGGAACTTGACCAACTACGGTGTCGGAGGAAGCTGGTCTTTGATCACATGCGACCCGCCGGAGGTGTCCACGAGCTTCGGAAACAGGGCTTCGGAGGTGCTGCTCTCACGCGCCTTCGCCAGCCGCTGGATCGCACGGCGGCGGATCGTGGCATCGGTGACGGACGCGATCATTGTCTCGGCCTCGAGGGCGAAGTACCACAGGTCCAGCGGCTTCATCTCGCTGAACTCAGCCATGTGCTCGCGGTAGTGCCTGACGCAGTTGACGGCCGCTGCGCATCATCGGCTGCACCTACATCACCCCGCTGATTACCAAGGGTAAACCGCTCGGCGTGTTCCTTAGCGAAGCGGCCAAACCTGTCCACCAAAAACTCACCTCCCGCCAGCGCGAGGTCCTGCAGTTGCTGGCGGAGGGAAAGTTGATGAAGGAAGCGGCTGCTATTTTGAACCTCACCCCCCGCACCATTGCCTTTCATAAATACGCCATCATGGAACAACTTGGCCTCAAGACCAGTGCCGAACTGGTTCAATACGCTGTCGCGCATAGCCTCGTGAGCCCGCGCTCGTAGTCGCCCGCCGCTACGAAAGCCACCATCCCACCTGTCAAAACTGACAGTAGCTACTTCCTTCGACCCGGCCTATAACTCCGGGTACGTTCATGAACACGGTAGCCAAAATCGCAAGCGTGCTGCTGGCTGACGATCATGCCCAAATCCTGGCCCAGACCGCCAATGTTCTTACCCGCGAGTTCGAGATTGTCGGCTCGGTCGCCAACGGTTTGGACCTCATCACAGCTGCGGCGTCGCTCAATCCCGATGTGGTGGTGCTCGACATCACGATGCCGGGCTTGGACGGTATCGAGGCAGCCCGGCGGCTCAAGCGCGCCTCGATTCGAGCGAAGCTTGTGATTCTCACGGTGCATGAGGACCCGGACTACGTGCGCTCCGCGTTGCACGCGGGATGCGACGCTTACGTGGTGAAGGCGCGCATGGCTTCCGACCTCATCCCAGCCATACACGAAGCTCTCGAGGGACATCGCTTCGTCTCGCCGACAATCGCCTTGGACGGGGAACCATAAATGAAAGAATCGCGCCCGGCTCTTAGTACAACGACTAACAACGTCAGTACTGTCGGGTCGGTGAGCCTCATCTTTGAGAAAATTGCGATAAGAACGCTGCTCTACGAATCGAAATAGGCACGAATGCTTTGCGTGTTTTGCTAATGCGCGACGAGACCCTGGCAGAACGGCTGCGGAAGAACCGGAACTGCTGGCGAAGAGACCAAGAGCATCCGACTGATTTGCTGCAACGGACCAATCCAGAATGCCTATGACAACGATGAGCGCTGAACATATCCGACTGAAAGAAGCACATAGACAATCCGTCCCGTGGCTGAGGTGGGGCCCGTACCTCAGCGAACGTCAGTGGGGGACCGTGCGCGAGGACTACAGCGAGGGGGGCAACGCCTGGGACTACTTCAGCCACGACCAGGCGCGGTCGAGGGCCTACCGCTGGGGCGAGGACGGGCTGGCCGGCATCTGCGACGAGAGGCAGCGGCTGTGCTTCGCGTTGTCGATGTGGAACGGCAAGGACCCGATCCTGAAGGAGCGCCTGTTCGGGCTGACCAACGCCGAGGGCAATCACGGGGAGGACGTCAAGGAGTATTACTTCTACCTCGACTCCACGCCCACGCACTCATACATGCGCTACCTGTACAAGTACCCGCAGGCCGCCTATCCGTACGACGACCTCGTTCGCACCAATCACATGCGGGGCCGCAATCAATTCGAGTACGAACTGATCGACACCGGCGTGTTCGACCAGGACCGCTACTTCGACGTGTTCGTCGAGTACGCCAAGGCCTCGCCCGAGGATATCCTGATCCGCTGTACGGTTCACAACCGCGGACCGGACGCCGCCGCCCTCGACCTGCTGCCGAGGCTGTGGTTCCGCAACGAGTGGTCCTGGCATGCGGACGCGAAGCGCCCGACGCTTGCACAGGTTGCGGATCTCCCAGGCCAGGGCGTCGTCCGGGCCGTCCACCCGCGGCTGGGCACGCGCTACCTCTACTGCGATGGGAACCCCCAGCTGCTGTTCACCGAGAACGAGACGAACACGCAGCGGATCTTCGGGACACCGAACCCGTCGCCGTATGTCAAGGACGGGATCAACGACGACCTTGTCCACGGCCGGGAGGGCGCGGTCAACCCGGAGAAGACGGGGACCATCGTCGCGGCGCACTACCGGCTGACCGTCGGCCCGGGCGAGTCCCGGGTCGTGCGCCTGCGACTGTCGGATGTGGCACCCGCTGCGCTCGCAGGCACCAAGCGTGCGCAAGACAGTCTGTTCGGCGACGCCTTCGATCGGGCGGTCGATAGCCGCCGGAAGGAGGCGGACGAGTTCTACGCGGCGATCATTCCGGCCTCGCTCGAGTGCCGACGGCGCGAACGTGATGCGGCAGGCCCTGGCCGGAATGCTGTGGTCCAAACAATACTACCGCTACGACGTGCACCAGTGGCTCAAGGAGCACGGCTCGGACCCATTCAACCCGATGCGCAAGGCAGCGCCACGCAATGACGGCTGGCACCACATGTACAACGCCGATGTCATCTCCATGCCGGACAAGTGGGAGTACCCCTGGTACGCCGCCTGGGACCTCGCTTTCCACGTGTTGGCGCTGACCCTCGTGGACCCCGACTTCGGCAAGCACCAGCTCGAGCTCCTGCTGCAGGACCACTACATGCACCCCAACGGCCAGCTTCCTGCCTACGAGTGGAACTTCGGCGACGTCAATCCTCCCGTGCATGCCTGGGCGACGATCTTCGCGTACCGCCTCGACAAGATCCAGACCGGAGTGGGCGACACTGAGTGGCTGAAGAGCTGCTTTCACAAGCTGCTCTTGAACTTCACCTGGTGGGTCAATCGCAAGGACCGGTCGGGACGCAACGTGTTCGAGGGCGGCTTTCTGGGCCTCGACAACATCGGCGTGTTCGATCGCAGCGCGCCGCTGCCCACCGGCGGTTACCTGGAGCAAGCGGACGGCACCGCCTGGATGACCCTGTTCAGCCAGAACATGGTGGAAATCGCCGCGGAGCTGGCGATGAGCGATCCGAGCTACGCGGAGATGGCACTCAAGTTCATCGAGCACTCCATGTGGATCGCCTCGGCGATGGACAACCTGGGCGCTGGCGCGGGCATGTGGGATGAAGAGGATGGCTTCTTCTACGACGTGCTGCGGCTGCCCGATGGTCGGGCGCAGCGGCTCAAGGTGCGATCGATGGTGGGACTGCTGCCCCTTTGCGCAGCCACCACCCTCGAGGCCGAGCAGTGCGAGAGGTTCCCTGAAATCCAGCAGCGGTTCGCCTGGTTCCTGGAGGCTCGCCCCGAGCTGGCCGCCTCGATTCACGATCCGAGACAGGTCGGCGTCGCCGGCCGGCGCCTCATGTCGATCATGAAAGAGGAGAGACTGCGTCGCGTGCTTGCGAAGATGCTCGACGAACAGGAGTTTCTGAGCCCGTACGGCCTGCGCTCCGTCTCGCGCTATCACGCTGACCATCCATATGCTATCTCCGCTGGTGGCCAGGTCAGCCAGGTCTCTTATTTGCCCGCGGAGTCCGACAGCGGACTGTTCGGTGGCAACTCGAACTGGCGCGGTCCGGTGTGGATGCCGGTCAACGTCCTGATCATCCGGGCGCTGCTGCGGTACCACGAATACTTCGGCAACGAGTTTACGGTCGAATGCCCGACCGGCTCGGGTCGGTACATGAATCTATTTCAGGTCGGCGAGGAGCTCGCTCGCCGGTTGACGGCCATCTTTGTGAGAGACGCACAGGGCCGGCGCCCGGTCTACGGTGGAACCCGCAAGTTCCAGGAAGATCCGCACTGGCGCGATTACCTGTCCTTCCACGAGTATTTCCACGGCGACAACGGCGCGGGCCTGGGCGCGAGCCACCAGACCGGCTGGACGGGCGTGATCGCCAGGCTCATGCAAGTGTTTGCAACCCCGGAAATTGAACAGGTAGTCAGCAGGAAAACCATCGCCAGCAAAGCGCGTGTGGCGAAGGCCAGCAGCACGAGTCGGTGATGTCCGTGCGCAACGTGGTTTCTTGTGGCCTGCGACTTGCCCTCCGCTGTCCCAAGGCAACCAAGTGTCGTCCGTTTGATCTTGCGCAAACCCAATACGGGACGTTGTCCGACAATGTCGCGAATTGATCACGATGCGAACCCGGTTCGCGAGATTGACCGGGACACGCCGGTGACGACTTGGAAACATGACCGTCCAGGCTGCGCGGCGTGACTCGACCATTCAGACAAAGAAGGAGCCTGCAATGAGTTCCACGATGGCACCGAACGTGAGCGGCGTGGGCGCTCCGGGCCGACGCACGGTTTACAGCATGTGCGGCATGTGCGCGGTGCGTTGCCCGATGGAAGTGACGGTCGAGAACGGCAAGGTGACCTGGCTGCAGGGCAATACGCACGACCAGGCGATCGGCGCCAGCTTGTGCGCGAAGGGC
>CAVUHQ010000015.1:0-83321 GCA_963741215.1 uncultured beta proteobacterium | reverse complement strand
CTCGCGCGTGGCAGGCCCGATGACGAAGAGCACGTAGTAGGTTACAAGCCCCTCCCAACTCCACACCTCGACACTGAAGAAGTCCGAGGCAGCCAGCAGCTTCCAATGGGCTTTCAAGAACACCGCCCAAGACATCTGCTTGCCCCGTGTGGGGGCGGGCTCGATGCCGTGATACGTAAGGATGCGTCGAACGGTCCCGCGCCCGACTTTGTAGCCAAGGTTACTCATCGCACCGACGACGCGGGTATACCCCCACCCGGGGTTATCGGTGGCCATGCGCACAATCAGCGCCTCGATCTCTGCGCGCGTGCGTGGACGTCCTGGTCGACGACGCTCCCTGAAAGTCCACTTCCTGGCTACCGGCTCGCGGTGCCAGCGAAGCAGCGTGTCGGGGGTGACGATTGGGTTCAATTGCGCGAGGGCCTTGCGACCGATCGCGTAGGCCCCTGCGCGCGAGCAATCGACACTCGGCGTCGGTGAATAGAATGCGGCGGCCGCCGAGCTTGTCGCGCAGCATACGATTTTCGGCCTTGAGATATTCGATCACCTCCGCCTGCTGGCGCTGCAGCCAGCCAGAGAAGACGAAGATCAACAACTGAAGAAGATGCCCGGTAGCGACCATGACCGGGCCATCCTGAACCTGCTCTGTCAGCCGTCAACGGCTGCTTCAGCGCTCCTGAAGGGCGGTTGAGTTTCCGAACAGCACGGGGTAAGAGTTACGGGAAACAGCGCCCTGTGCGTTCTTCTCAGCGCCGAGCACGCCCGTATCGCCGATAATGGCATTCGCCAGTAACCAGTTGCCGAGTGGCGTCGAACTTATGGCCGCACATCTCGCAGTTGACGCGCTGCTTGAGAACATGTAACGCGATCCAACTGGCCATTCGGCAATGCGGATGCGCCACCAATATGAATAGCTCCCTCATGCACCGGCACTCTATCAGCCACAAAAACGTTTACAAAGACTGCACCTCGCCGTCCCGGTTTGGCAAAATTGCAATTCACCATGGACAGCTGCTCTAGAGAGACATGCATCGCTGCATCCTCCTAACTAAGGCTCATGTAAAGCGCTCCTCGCGTCCGCGAACCAACTGCGAGAGTGTAACCGCGATCACCAACGCGCCGCCGTAGAAAAGGTCTTGGACGAAGGTGCTCACGCCGAGTATCGAGAGTCCTGTGATGCCCGTCACCAGAAAGTACACTGCTATCGTCGCGCCCCATGGGTTGAAGCGGCCCGGCGATATGCTGGTCGCGCCGAGAAAGCACGCCGCGAACGCCGGAAGCAGAAATGTCATGCCCGATGACGGATCTGCTGCCCCTGTAGTGCCGGCATATAGGACCCCCGCGAACGATCCGAGCAGACTCGACGCGATCAGGCAACCCCAGCGGACGCGATCCACGCGAATGCCGCTGAGTCGCGATACTTCGCGGCTGCCGGCCGACGAACAGCAAGCGACGCCCCACCGCGGTGTAGGTGAACACGTACCAGATAACGATGCACAACAGCAGCGCGTAATAGAACTCCAGCGGAATCCCGAGCAGCCGCTTCACGATCACCCAGTTCACCAGCGTGGAAGAGATGCCACTGATCGTCATCGAGTCGCCGATCCACAGGGTGATTCCATGCAGAAACGTTCCGATGCCCAGCGTGACGATGAGAGAGTGGATACGGAAGAAGATGACGAAGAAGCCGTTCACGATACCGGTCAGCACGCCGACGCCGAGTGCTGTGAGAATGGCCAACTCGATCGGCAGGCCGTGGTTGACGTTGAGCACCGCGATCGTCATGGAGCTCAACGTCAACACACTCGCGACGGACAGGTCGTAATCGCCAGCCGTCAAGGGGACGAGCAGTCCGAGTGTAGCGACCACAAGCACCGCTTGAGACCCGAGGATCGTCGCAAAGTTGGGCCAGCTCAGAAACGTCTCCGGTCGCAGGGCACCGAAAATGGCGATGGTGATCGCCCAAGCGATGATCAGACCGAAGCGCTCGATCTGATCCACGACCCGCTGTCGAGTTGGCGCAGTGGCGGACGCTGATCGAACGGCCGATGAAGCGGGCGTATTGTTCACTGCACGATCTCCGCAGCACCCATTTCGGCTGCCCTGTAGCAGGCCTGAGCGATGCTCGACTTGCTGATGTGCGCGCCGGAAAGCTCGGTCACGACTCTCCCCCGATTGAATACAAGTACACGATCGCAGATGGCCGCGAGCTGTTCGTAGTCCGAACTGGCGCAAAGCACGCACGCATTCATCTGGGTCGCGGAGCGGATCGCGTCGAACACTTGCTCACGCGCGCCCACATCCACGCCTTGTGTCGGCTCATCCAGCAGAATCAGGCGGGGGCGAAGCTGCAGCCACTTGGCCAAGAGCACCTTCTGCTGGTTACCGCCGCTGAGTGCGGCGAAAGGCAACCAGGGATTCCGTGGACGGATGTCGAAGCGTTCTGCCAATTCCGCTGCGTTCCTCTCGAGCACGGCGTCGCGAATCGACCATTCACGGGTTGCGCTCGAAAGCACCGGCAGACTGATATTGTCCAACAGAGTGATCGAGCCAACCGCGCCCGCGTTCTGACGATCGCCGGGGATGAGAACACAACCTGCTTCGATGGCTTTGCTCGGCGACATTTTGGAAAGCTGAAATTCTTCTCCCTCGATGGACAGAACTCCGCGAATCCGCTTGTGTCGCCCCATAGGTGAGATAGACCACTTCGTCGTATCCGGAGCCGATGAGTCCGGTCAGTCCCACTACTTCGCCCTTCCCGAGCGTCGCCGCAAAGCGGTCGATTGTTCCCCCGGAAAGCTGCGTAACGCTCACCGCAGGCTCTCGGCCTTCGGCGCCCGACGAGCGCGCGTGCTCGAGATCCACGCGACGCCCCACGATCATCTCCACGATCTGATCCTTGGTCGCGTTCTTGGTTTCGAAGGAGCCAGCGACGCGTCCATCGCGCAAGACCGTAGCCCGGTCTGTGATTTGCAGCACTTCATCGATGTCATGGGAGACAAACACGACACTGGCGCCGTCGGTGACGATGTCGCGTACCAGGCTGAACAGTTGCTCGACATCGCTGGCGGGCAGGAAGGGCGTAGGCTCGTCGAGACACCAGCAAGCCGGGGCTCTCGGCATGCCGTCGTGTGCGCTGCAGTTGGTCGAATGCTCGTACGATAGCAAGCAGCGCGCGCTGCACCGGTGTCAGGCGGGACACCGGAGCGATCGGATCGATCAGCAGGTGATATTGATGGAACAGCTCTTCCGCGCGCCCGGCTTCCTTGCGCCAGTTGATACGCCAGCGAGACTCCGTCGCGAGGTCGCTCGCCAGCAGATTTTCCAGGACCGTCAACGATGGGACGAGCCCGAGGTTCTGGTGTACGAAGCTGATGCCGTGCTCGCGAAATCCGCCCGGGCGGCAGCGGCAACGGCGTGGCGCGCCCGTCGATGGTGAGGCTCGCGCCGGGTTCCGGCTCAGTGAAGCCGGACAAAATCTTGATAAGCGTCGACTTGCCGGAACCATTCTGACCGAGAAGACCATGCACTTCCCGCCTCCCCACCGTGAGGTCCACATTGTCCAGCGCCCTCACGCCGCCGAATTGCTTGGAGAGATTGCGGATCTCGATGACTGGTGGAGCCGGAGAGCTGCTCGCCCCCCGGGGTCGTGTGCTGCCTTCGGTCAATTGCCGAGTTTCCAGAGTTTGGCGTAACCCTTGTTATAGGCGTCTCCGTATCCGGTGGAAAGCTTAGGCGGCTTGCCGGCGCTGTCGGCGTTCGACTTGTCGAAAATGTAAAACGGAATCTTCGGATCTTTGATCTCGGGCAGGCCGCACAGGATGCGCATTTCAGCATCCATGATCGCGTGGCCGATCCAGTCGAGATTCTCGCCGACATCCATTTCGACTTTGCCTTCCTGCAGCAGGCCGAGCACGAACGGCGTGCCGTTGAACGTGGCGATCTTGACCTGGTCTTGCTTGCCGGTGATAGTAATGGCTGGCACCACGAACTGCGACATGCTGTCGTAAATCGGAATGACGTAGTTGATGGTGGCGTCCCCAATCAACGCTGATTGAACGGTCGGTTGAATTTTGGTCGACCATTCCGGCACTGGGGCATTGACGATCTTGTACTTGCAGCTCTTGCAGTGCTTCTCGAACTCTTCCTTGATGCCGTTGATCATCGAATCGGTGGACATGACCTCGCTCGACACGATCACCAGCGCGTTGACCTTTCCGTCGGTCTTCCAGATGGCCCAGTCGGCGAGAAGCTGACCAGCCTTGTAGTAATCAATGGGGACGACGCCGCTCGCGCCCGGAGGGGCTGGCTGCTCGAAGCCGCTGTAGTGCGAAGCGATCACCTTGATGCCCGCATCGGTTGCCGCTTTCACCTGAGGCGCGAGCACTCTAGGGTCCGTGCCGCCGAGCAGATCGATGAGGTTGTACTTGTTGTTGAGCGCATAGTCCATGCCCTGCACCCACTGCGATGGCTGACCCTGGTTCTCCCACTCGGTGAACTTGAAGCCTACCTTCTTCGCCACGTCGCCCATTGCCTTGTTGATGTTCTTGGTGAATGGATTGGCGCTGGAGACGGGAATGCCGAGGATCGATTTACCCGCCATGCACTTCCTGGCATCGAAGTCGGGCCCGGCAGCCACGAACTTGGGCAAAGCGCGATAAGCATCGAGCTGCTCCTTGGCTCGCTTGGCTTCGGGCGACTCGGCGTGCGCGGCGGCGACGGCCAGCGTCAACAGTGCTACGCTGCCCAGCGCTTTGGATACGATGGATGGGTTCATTGCGGCTTGTCTCCTGTTCAGTTGTTGGGCTTTACCGGTCTTAGGCACGTTGCAGCCACGCGCGGGCAATCTCTTCGCGTGTCGCAAACCAGACATCGGGGAATTGCTTGGCATAGTCGATGAAGGAGCGCAGGCCGCGCACGCGACCGGCGCGCCCGATGATACGCGGGTGCAGGCCGACCGACATCATGCGCAACCCTCGCGCCGACTCCGCGTACAGCACTTCGAAGGACTCCTTCAAGTAGCGGAAAAAGTCGTCCGCCTGCACGAAACCCGGGCTGTTCCAGAAACAGAAGTCGTTGATGTCGGGCGTATAGGGCACCACCAGATGCCGCTTGCCGGAAACCTCCACGAAGTACGGGACATCGTCGTTGTATGCGTCGCAGTCGTAGAGGAACCCGCCCTCCTCGACCACCAGCCGGCGCGTGCGGACGCTGGGGCCGTACCGGCAGTACCAGCCGACCGGTCGCTTGCCACACGTCTGCTGAAACGATTCCACCGCGAGCCGGATGTGCTCGCGCTCTTCTTCCTCGGTGAGTCGGAACACTTCCTCCCATCGATACCCGTGACTGCAGATCTCATAGCCGGCCGAGACCGCGGCCTTCGCCACCGCTGGATTGTGTTCGAAGGCTACGGCGCAGGCATAGAAAGTCGGCTTCACCCGCGTATCGGCAAAAATATCCATGAGGCGCCAGATCCCCACGCGCGCCCCATATTCGTACATCGACTCCATGGCTAAATTCCGGATCGCGGGCGGCATCGGGTAATTACCCCATTCGGTCATCGTTTCCTGATCGGGATCGCCCATCGCTCGCGAGCGCTCCGAGCCTTCTTCGTAATTGACCACGATGGAGACGGCGAGGCTCGCGCCATTGGGCCACCGTCCGGTGGGAGGCGTGTTGGCGTAGCCGACTAGATCACGCTTGGGTTCCATGCTGAGCTTGTCTCCTTTGCGAAATTGACCTGTCAACCGTGTAGCGTCTACCATTGATGGTACATCAATCATCTGGTGACGTTGTGGGTGCGAAGCGATAGGAGGAGCGGTGGAAGATTTCTCTGACGCCAGAGCGTTGTACGCCAAGAAAGGTTTAGGGAGCAGAATAGGCTGGGGCGCCCGGCCTGCGGTCATTGTCGTCGACGTGACCAATGGATTCACCGATCCGGATTCGCCCGTGGGAGCCGATCTCACAGAGGTAATTGCCGAAACCAATCGCGTGTTGGACGTTGCGCGCAAGTCGGGTGTGCCCGTGATCTTCACCTCCATTGCCTACGACGATCCCGATCTCGAAGGCGGCCATTGGGTGAGAAAGATTCCGGCGCTGCGCGTGCTACGCAGAGGAACACCGACTGTCGACGTCGATGTTCGGCTGAACCGCAAACCGAGTGAGCCAGTAATCTACAAGTGCTATACGTCCTCGTTCTTCGGGACGCACTTGCAGGCGCTGTTGCAGCATCTTGGAGTCGACACGTTGGTCGTGTGCGGGACCTCGACGAGCGGTTGCATTCGAGCCACTGCCTGCGATGCCGTCCAACTCGGCTTCAGGTGCATCGTACCCGAGACCGCGGTGGGCGATCGTGCAGAGGCACCACATCGGGCCAACTTGTTCGACATCGATTCGAAATACGCGGATGTAGTGTCAATGCCAGAGGTGCTGGAAGAGCTTCAGCGCATCGCGTCAGTTCCCCGGCATCGCTGATCGATAGGCAGCCGCGCGCCGGCCGAAGCTTCCATGACTTCTGCTGGGTCAGACCGACCCAACCGCGGACCGCTTGCCGGATTCGCGTCGTCGACCTTTCTCGGCTCGTCGCGGGAAAGCTGTGGGTGGCGAATTCGCCGTATTGCGTAATAGTCTTGTGCAGGACGGTGGTCATGGGTTGTGCTCCGGAGAAACTCGACCAGGCTCATTCTGACCTGTCCCTGGCGAATTCGCACATTACGCCACCACGGGGGTCTGATATTGCCCCTGACAATGCGATATCCAGGAGAAGTAGTCGAGTTGCGCATGCGGCGGAGATGGTCCACCGCCCGCCACCTCCGGCGGTTTACCACCAAGTGATGAGTGCACTCGAACTCCGTTGTAGTAGTCCCTGAAGCAGCCGAGCTTTCTGTCGAAGTCACCGCGATTCCAGAATAGGACCCAGTCGAGGTACTCGCGTCGAACGGTCCCGATCAGGCGTTCGACAAACGGGTGTGAGCGCGGCACGAATGGCACCGTCTTGACTTCCTCGAGCTCCAGGATGCGCAGGTTCGCTCCCCATCGGTGGAAGCGAAACAATGGATCGTTGTCTGAGGAAAGGTACTGGGGCAGTGACTGAGCTGAGATGGCGTGATTGAACATTCGACACACCGACAGCCCATCAATGTCAGCGGGCTCGACCGCGAAGCCAATGATGCGGCGGGTGAAGAGGTCCATCACGACCATGACCCAATAACTCTTGAGCAGTATCGACTCACAGCGAAACAGGTCGAGACTCCAGAGCTGATCTTTTACCTTTCCGATAACGCTCAGCCATGAAGGGCCGCGCTTGCCAGGCTCGGGGCGATAGTATTGGGCGAGGATGCGCCGGACCATGTCCTTATTGATCTCGACCCCGAACGTGAAGGCGATCTGTTGTGCGATTCGCGGACAGCCGAACCGAGGATTGCGGCACTTGATCTCCAGCACGACGGCAATCAGTTCCTTCGAGGGTCCCTTGGGGCCAGGGCGACTGCGCCGCTGGGGCGAAAAGAGAAGCTGATACTTCAGCTTCGTCAGCGCTCGATGGCATCGCAGCACGGTGCTGGTCTTCACACCCACCGCGATCTTGGGGATGCGCTTCGGATTGAGCACGGACGCCCCGAGTCCAAGAAGCAGCCGATCCCACGGGGTAAGCTTGGGGGCGCGTTTACGGGAACGCTTCAGGATCAGCATCTGATGTTTGAGCATCAGAGACTCAGCGGCGATTGCTCGAACACCGCCTGGCCGCATCAGCTTCGCCAACGTGGTCAGCAGATGGGCCACCAATATGAAAAGCTCCCTCATGCACTGGAACTCTACCAGCCACGAGGACGTTTACAAAGACGGCACCTCGCCGTCCCAGTTTGGCCAAATTGTAATTCGCCATGGACACGCACGAGAAGCTGACTGTCGAGGAGATTGCTTCTCGCGTGTACCAGATCGAGCGTGACATAGCTAAGGGGAAAATCCCTATCCCTGCATAAGGGGCAGACAACCGGGTCAACGCGGTCACGCGCCGCTAGCAACGGAGATTGACTATGGCCTACGAGAAGACTAGGGCTGCACTGGATGCATACCACACACATCTGACCAAGTGGCCTGACGAGGATGAAGGGTTCTCTGCGTGCAGGTGGCACGAGAAAGAACTGAGCCAGTTGGACTACGCTATACGTGCTGCGTTCGCGCTAGAGAACGGTAGCCCCATCGTGCTGTCTATCAGGCTCGTTGAGGCAGAACTCCATGCGCTAGGTGAGATGTAGCAACCAAGTCAACGCGCCCGGAGATTAACTATGGCCTACGAGAAAACCAAGGCAGCCATAGCCAAGCTCAACGCTCAACGACTCAGGCTGCGCCAACCTGACCCTACGATTAGCACGTACTATCGTGGGTACTCCGCAGAGCGGGAAAGCTATTACTACGAGATGGCCGAGGCGTACCATGAGGAGGCCGGGGCATTCCGTTCATTGATGCATGGCGTATGCGTAAGGACATAGAGTCCAAGGTGACGGAACAGGAGAACGCACATGGTATATAAGCCAAGAAAGTGGGTAGTGAACCTAGTGAGCATGGTACGCGAGCGCAAGCAGTGTCTCGTGGGTCAACCATGTGTGGAGGCAGAACATCAACCACATCTGCCGTAACGGTGAGTGGATAACGACTTCACACGCCTGTTCTGAGTGTGGCTCATATAAGCTGGATGGCGAGACGGATGCTGATGTCGCACATAGGTACGCGACAGGAGAATACCGTCCTACGCAGGCAGCAAGCGTCTAAGTCAACGCGCGCCGCACACAAACCCTAGCAAATTTCTGCGCACTACATGGGCCACCTTCGGGTGGCCTTTTCTTTTTGGGGATTCGAGCCGCACGCTGACGCCTCGCTTGGTCGCATGGTAGGCGATGCGGACGTAGCAGTTTGCACCTGCGGTCGCAGGCGTAGCCTGCTAGGGGTCTGAGGGACCAAGCACGCAGTAAACCTTAGCAGGCTCTGCCTGCGCTGGAACGTTCCGTTCCTAGAGGGGCTGGAGACTGGCTACTAGAGCCGTTCTTCAGCCCTTCTCTTTTTCACTCACACAGAGGAGCAGTACACATGAGCAAGATCACGATCGCACAGCTGCACGACATGCTCAGTCCCTGGCCGATGAGAGTGCGTCGAGCTTGAGGAGCGCCTCGGCATGGTCGAGCAGGACACTGGCTGTACGAATACCACCATCAACAGCACTCTCGGACGTTTGGACGAGGTCGAATCGACTATCGCCAACGTCGTGGAAGCCATTGCGGACATGAAGATACCTGAGCCCGCCGTCGAGACTCCCGCGCCTGCGGTCGTGGCGCCAGTCATCCAGTCTGCGCCGGTACAGGTTGCACCGGCCCCTACGCCAGCAGTTTCGAGCAGCAACATTGCGGAGTTGCTGACTGAGCTTTCGACTGAGCAGTTGCGCACGCTGAGCGGTCAAGTCATGGCCGAACTGCGCAAGAGAAAGGCGGCGAGCACTGCGCCTGTCGCTGCTACACCAGCCGCGGCCAAGCGCAAGCCAACCAAGTCGGCGGATGAGAAGGCCGCAAGCAAGACGGCCTACCTGGAGAAGAAAGCCGAGTACGCGAGCCGTGAGTTCGGTGTGATTTGCACTTCGACTGGCAAGACTTTGAAGCGCAGGTTTGCGAGCGAAGTCGATGCGTTGACTGCCGCTGATGCGTTGTCCGTGCAGATGAAGCGCAGCTACGCTGTGACCCTGCTGGCTGCTGCGGCGTAGACATCCTCAAGCCGCACACGTCCCTGCCGATAGTAAAGACCCAGAAGAGAGACGGAGAGGCTTCTGTCGCGATCGACGCTTCGCGGTTGACTCTGTGCGTCCTGCGCAGGCAGCGAGCCATGCTCGCATCGTCCTTCGGGACTCTAGCCTGCTGGGATTCGCCTGCACAAACAAGGGGAAATGTGTGTTTATTGCCTATGAACTGGACGACTACCGACTGGAAGACTACCGACTGGAAGTTATCGAGGCTTTGACCAAGCTGCTTGAGGCGGAAGGCACATCGCCCGAGCTGCTGCGTGAATGTCACCAGTTTTTGTATTGGCGCCGGACAGGAGCCGATCTAAAAACGGATGCACTCTGCGACAGGTTGCGCGACGCACTTCCGTCTGAGAAAGTAGAGGCTGCGCTCAGTGGTATTCGACCGCCATTATCGGCTTTCAGGTTGCGATTGATGCTGTGGCAGCTTCGGGCAAAGAATCTGTTGTTAGCCATCGCAGAAAGGTCGCTGCGGTGGTTGCAGAGAGAGTGAAGATATAGCCGTCGAAACGATGGGTTCGGGGTACATCAAAGACTAGCACCAGCAGCAGCACAGTAGCACCCATACAGGGGCCACTTTCGGGTGGCCTTCTCTTTTTCTTCGGGAAGCGTTTGTCTTCTATACCGATTCCCAAACTGGCGAAGCAACACTGTGGTTGCGAGAAGTTTGCTCAGGTCGTCCGTGATGGAGGACGACGACTTCGGGATCACGTCACGGGAGTTGTAGACGGATTCAGCGCTCCCACCTAGTGCCCACCTCGTCGCTCGCCAACTCCCGATCTCAAGTGTCCCCACCCCCTGCCGATAAGAGCCCTCACCCAGAAAAAAAGAGGAGACACAACTGTGCAAAAAGCCACAGGGTACACACTCAACGTGATCGCGGCCCTGACCAAGCTGCTTGAGGAGGAGGGCACAGCGCCCGAGTTGCTACTTGAGTGTCAGCAGATCGTGTACGGGCGTAGCGGAGCGGACACCCTCTTTGACAGGCTGCTCGAAGTACTTCCGTTTGAGAAGTCGCAGGCTGCAATCAACAGCGTTCGCCCGCCTCCTGCGATAAAGCGACTGGTGAAGAAGTAGCAGCAGGCTAGGAGCGAAGCTCCGGCGCCAGCGGGGCTGGCTGCGCCTGCGTCGCCGCTCCGGGAGGTCAACACACATACCAGACCCATGGGGCGCTTCATCATCTCCCGCAAAAGGGTGGCCTCTTCAATTTGGAGGTACCCATGAGACCCCTCTTCGTACGGGAACCGTTGCATTTCAGAGCACTACGCAAGTTCAAGGTGTCGATTCAGATTCTCTTGTTCGCCGGGGTGGTGTACGGCCTGTACGTGTTGGTAGCTAGGCATTGGGCACAGCAGTAGGCATCCAGGAGATCAAGAAGGCCAGCCGAACTCAAGTGTAATCAGCCGCAGCCGATAGGAGAGCGGGGACGTCCTTTCATTGATGCACTTGTGGAGATGATAGATGAAAGCGAATACCACCCAAGCAGACTCCCGTCTGCGACCGGAACCAGCAGGCGTCTACCGCCCGCAGCATCCCCTCTTCCTGTTCGCGCATGGGCTCGGATGCATTAAGGAATCAGTCGACAAGCTGAACGCCAATGAGCGCGTTCATGCCTGGGAGTTACTGCGCTCTACACTGGGACAGATGGATACCGATGGCAAATTTCTCCGCGCTGTCGTTGAGGCTGTTTGCTGACGCCTGGGGACATGGGTGACACTTTACTCCGGGAATGGGTAACACTTTTCCCATACTTTCGGGCACCTAAAGAATATGGAGGTGCCCCTGCCTTGGAAAGAGAGTTCACCCATGGACCAGAAGACTCAGTTTATCGCCGATTTATCTGCGGATACCTTATTGGTTTGCAAGCTGTGTGACATGTACGGCCCACTTATGTGGGCGCACTACCGCGATGAGCATCCGTGGCGTCTGTTTGCTATATCGTTTCCCGGAATCGTTCTTCCTCGACCCGGCGAACGAGATATTGGGCACGGTCAACGTCGACTATAAGGCGAACTCCCTTACGGAGTGGCTATCGGGCGATTTCTCCATGGGAATGAGGCAGTTCATCAAGGAATTGGCCAAAGTGTATCTCCGTGCCAAGGCGCCAGCCGGTACTATGAAGGTGAGGTACGGATACTTCGCGTCCAGCAAGGGTTTCTCGACATCCACTTCGGAATGCTAGAGCGGGTTTGTTTCGGCCTACGAACGCCTCAACCTGACATTGACCTAGTGACTACGCTCGCGAAACACTATTGCGGCTGCGAAAAGTTTTGTCGGATCGTGCGCGATGAAGACGATGACTTTGGCATTACATCGCAAGAATTATAGAGAGGTTCACCGTCCGCGCTTGGTGGGTATCTCCACCACCTGAGCTGCAGCCTAGTGGAAAGGACGGTTGCCTTCCTCTCGCACTGCGGGCTCCCGATCGAGCGCTGACCGTAGTCTATCCAGCGCATCATAGGACCCGGTGGTTAGCGTGTTCGAGTGCCTGTGTCTGTCGATGGAGCGCACGAAGTCATGGGCCAGGAGTACCACCGCGCGCAGCCTATGGATCTCCCAGAGGAGGCGCTTCACCGGTCTAGTAGGAGCCCCCTCATAGATCGCACGTAGCTGCTCCTTGGTGAGGGGAGGGTATTTGGTCGGCGCTGCCATACTGGGAGAATATACAGTACGGCGTGCGTTGTCGCGATGTACGACAAGTCCAAAAAGGTAACACAATAAGGTGGTCCCAACCTCGCACCAAGCCGCTCTATTTCCCTCTGCAATCAACTCGTTGTGCCGGGAGGGGGAATCGAACCCCCATGGTGTTGCCACCGCGGGATTTTGAGTCCCGTGCGTCTACCAATTCCGCCATCCCGGCCAGCTCGGCAAAGCGCGAATTATCCGCGATTTTGGCTCAGTACGCCGGTGCGCTGCGTCCACCGCGGCTCGGTGAGGCGCGTCACAGGGCCTATAATGTCGGCCCATGCGGCTCGACCAGTTCGACTTCGACCTGCCGCCGGAACTGATCGCGCAGCATCCACCCGAGCGGCGAGGGCAGAGCCGGCTGCTCCATCTGGACAGCGCTGGCGGTGGCCTGCGCGATCTTGTCTTCCGCGATCTTCCCGATCTGGTCGGACCAGGTGACGTATTGGTGTTCAACGATACGCGCGTGATCAAAGCGCGGCTGTTCGGCGAGAAGAGAACCGGCGGCAAGGTCGAGGTGCTGGTCGAGCGGGTGATCGATTCCAGGCGCGCGCTCGTCCTGTTGCGAGCCAGCCATTCCCCCCAGCCGGGCGCTGAGCTCACGCTGGCGGGAGCAGGTCTGGCGCGAGTGATCGAGCGGCAGGGTGAGTTCTTCCTCCTCGAGTTCGGCGGCGACAGCGCGGTGCACGAGTTGCTCGAGCGCTTCGGCAGCGTGCCGCTGCCGCCTTACATTGCGCGCAGTCCGTCCGCTGAGGATGAAACCCGCTACCAGACCGTCTATGCAGTTGCGCCCGGCGCAGTGGCCGCACCCACGGCGGGGTTGCATTTTGATCAGGACATGCTGACTCGCCTGCGAGACCAGGGCGTCGACCTGGCGTTCTTAACGCTGCACGTGGGTGCAGGCACGTTCCAGCCGGTCCGCGTCTGCGACATCGAGGAGCATCGCATGCACAGCGAGTGGTACCGGCTGCCGGAGGCAACGGTCGACGCCATCGCGCGGGCGCGCTCCCGAGGCGGCCGGATCACGGCGGTGGGGACGACCACGCTGCGTGCGCTCGAGTCCGCCTGCCGCACGGGAACGCTGCGTGCCGGCAGCGGTGAGACCGAGATTTTCATCCACCCCGGCTTCCGGTTCCAGGTGGTGGATCGCCTGATCACCAACTTCCATTTGCCACGCTCGACCTTGCTCATGCTGGTGTGTGCGTTTGCCGGGATGGACAACACGCTGAGCGCCTATCGGCATGCAGTAGCGCAGGGCTACCGCTTCTTCAGCTACGGCGACGCCATGATCATCGATCGCCCGGGGATTATCGACCGCCCGGGCACTGTGGACCGTCCGGCGATCGTCGATCGCACCGGGCCCATCGAGCACTCGGCGCCTGTCGACCTCGCGCGCAAGCGCAGCGACGCGGCGGAGGGCTGAAGATGCGCTTCGAGCTCGTGGCGCGGGACGGGCAGGCGCGGCGCGCACGCCTCACTCTGTCGCATGGGTCGGTGGACACACCTGCGTTCATGCCGGTGGGGACCTATGGCGCGGTCAAGGCGATGAGTCCCGCGGACCTCGCCGAGAGCGGCGCGCAGATCGTGCTGTCGAACACGTTCCACCTCTGGTTGAGGCCGGGGCTCGAGGTGATCCAGACGCACGGGGGGCTGCACCGATTCATGGGCTGGGACGGCCCCATCCTGACCGATTCGGGGGGGTTTCAGGTATTCAGCCTGGGCGCGCTGCGCAAGATCACCGAGGAGGGGGTTCAGTTTCAGTCGCCGGTCAACGGTGACCGCTGCTTCCTGTCGCCGGAGGAGTCGATGCGCATCCAGCGCGTGCTCGACTCCGACGTGGTGATGATCTTCGACGAATGCACAGCTTTTCCCGCAGACGAGCGCGAGGCTGGCGCGTCCATGCGGCTGTCGCTGCGATGGGCCGAGCGCAGCAAGCGCGCGCACGAAGGTAACCACAACGCGCTGTTCGGCATCGTGCAAGGTGGCATGCACGAGCCCTTGCGCGACGAGTCGGCGGCAGGCCTGCGCGCGGTCGGATTCGACGGCTATGCCATCGGCGGCCTCTCGGTCGGTGAGCCCAAGGCCGACATGCTCCGCATCCTGCGGCACACCGCGCCGCAGCTGCCGGAGAACCAGCCGCGCTATCTCATGGGCGTGGGCACGCCGGTGGACATCGTGAACGCCGTCGAGGCCGGCATCGACCTGTTCGACTGCGTGCTGCCGACGCGCAATGCGCGCAACGGCTGGCTGTTCACGCGCCATGGCACGATCAAGCTGCGCAACAGCCAATACCGCAACGACCTGCGCCCGGTTGACGAACGATGCACTTGCTACACCTGCCGCCACTTCACGCGCGGCTATCTCCATCACTTGCAGCGTGTCAACGAGATGCTCGGCTCGCGGCTGAACACGATCCATAACCTGCACTATTTCCAGGAGCTGATGGCGGGGCTGCGCCAGGCCATCGGTGAGGCGCGCCTCGCCGACTTTGCGCAATCGGTGCGGGAAGGGCAGTCGTGAGCCCCGGTAAAGGTGCTAAAATCCGCGCTTTTCCAACGGCCTGGTGGCTGCGAGAGCGGCCGCCAGCGCGCAAACAGACCGATAGCGGGGCTGCAAGACCCCTGGAGGAGCCACATGCTGATCAGTGAAGCGTTCGCGCAGACAGCCCCGGGCGGAGCGGGGGGAATGGACATCTTGAGCATGCTCCCGCTCGTCCTGATGTTCGTGCTGCTGTACTTTCTGCTGCTGCGCCCGCAGATGAAGCGCGCCAAGGAGCAGAAGCAGATGATCGCATCGCTGCAGAAGGGCGACGAGGTCATCACCTCGGGCGGCGCGCTCGGCCGCGTGGCGAAAGTCAGTGACAACTATGTGAACCTCGAGATTGCGCCCAACGTGGAGATCACCGTGCAGAAGTCGGCGATCCAGACCATGCTGCCCAAGGGCACGATCAAGAACGTAGCTTAACCACAGCAGGCGACGGGCGATGGGGGATAGGCGATAAGGAGCCTGCAGCCCGTAGCCTATAGCCCAAAGCCCTAGCGCCTGATTGCAGATGAACCGTTATCCCCTCTGGCTCAATATCGTCATCGCCGTCATCCTGCTGGGCGGCTTCCTGTTCGCGCTGCCCAACTTCTTCGGCGAGTCGCCGGCCGTGCAGGTGTCCTCGGCCAAAGCGACGCTCAAGGTCGACGAAGCTGCTCTGAAGCGCGTGGAAGAAGCGCTCAAGGGTGCCGGCATCGCCTACGACGAAGCCTTCCTGGAGCCCACCGGCATCAAGGTTCGCTTCAAGGATACCGACACCCAGCTCAAGGCCAAGGAAGTGCTGCAGAAGGCGCTCGCTGACAACTATGTCGTGGCCTTGAACCTGCTGTCCAATTCCCCGCGCTGGCTGGCGCGAATCGGGGCCAAGCCCATGTACCTGGGACTGGACCTGCGCGGCGGCGTGCACTTTCTCTTGCAGGTGGACATGAAGGGTGCGGTCACGAAGTACCTGGACAGCACCGGGGCAAGCATTCGCACCACCCTGCGTGGCGAGGAGGATGCTCGCTCCAGCGGCATCAGCCGCGAGGGAAACACCCTGGTCATCCGCTTTCGCGACACCTCGCCTCGGGACAAGGCGCAACAGCTCATCGAGCGCAGCTACCCCGATCTGCAGTTCGTGCGCGAGGAAAGAGGCGGCGAGTATGCCCTAGTCGGAACGCTCAAACAGGACGCACAGAGGCGCATCCAGGAGTTCGCCATTCAGCAGAACCTGACGACTCTGCGCAACCGCGTGAACGAGCTGGGCGTGGCCGAACCCATCGTGCAGCAGGCGGGCGCCGACCGCATCGTGGTGCAGCTGCCCGGCGTTCAGGACACCGCCAAGGCCAAGGAGATCCTGGGCCGCACGGCGACGCTGGAAGTGCGCATGGTGGACGAGGAGCACAGCGACCTGCAGTCGCTGCAGAGCGCGCTCGCAGGCCAGGTGCCGGTCGGCGACGAACTGCTCTACGACCGCGAGGGTCAGCCGCTGCTGCTGAAGAAGCAGGTGGTGCTGACGGGGGACAGCATCTCCGATGCGCAGCCCGGCTTCGACGGCCAGACCGGCGAGCCGGCGGTGCACATCACCCTGGACGGCAAAGGCGCCCGCATCTTTCAGCAGGTTACGCGCGAGAGCGTCGGCAAGCGGATGGCGATGGTGTTGATCGAGAAGGGGAAGGCCGAGGTGGTTACGGCGCCTGTCATCCGCTCGGAGATCGGCGGCGGGCGCGTCCAGATCAGCGGCCGCATGACCACCACCGAGGCGCAGGACGTGGCGCTGCTGTTGCGCGCCGGTGCGCTGGCCGCACCGATGGACATCGTGGAAGAGCGCACCGTCGGACCGAGCCTGGGCCGGGACAACATCCAGAAGGGTTTCCACGCGATGTGGGTCGGCTTCGCGCTGATCGCCGCGTTCATGATCGTCTACTATGCGTTGTTCGGGGTGGTGTCGGTAGTGTCGCTGGCCGTTAACCTGCTGCTGCTGGTGGCGCTGCTGTCGATGCTGCAGGCCACCTTGACCTTGCCCGGCATCGCCGCCATCGCCTTGACCTTGGGCATGGCCATCGACGCCAACGTGCTCATCAACGAGCGCATCAGCGAAGAGCTGCGCAACGGCACAACGCCGCAGGCGGCCATCAGCGCGGGCTACGAGCGCGCCTGGGCCACCATCCTGGATTCCAACATCACCAGCCTGTGTGCCGGGGTCGCGCTTTTCCTGCTCGGGTCGGGGCCGGTACGCGGCTTCGCCGTGGTCCACTGCCTCGGGATCCTGACCTCCATGTTCAGCGCGGTGGCGGTATCGCGCGTCGATCGTCAACTTCATCTTCGGCGCGCGCAAGAAGCTCGAAGGTCTGCCCATCGGCAACGTGAACTGGCACAAGCGTACGGCCAACGCCGCTTGAGCGCAGGCTAACGACTGCAGGAATACGACATGGAATTCTTCCGCATCCAGAAAGACATCCCCTTCATGCGCCATGCGCTGGTATTCAACGTGATCTCGGCGATCACGTTCGTACTGGCGGTGATCTTCCTGGTCACCAAGGGGCTGCACCTGGGGGTCGAGTTCACCGGCGGGATGGTCATGGAATTGCGCTACACGCACGCGGTGGACCTCGACAAGGTGCGCGCGACGCTGGAGCGCATCGGGCTGCCGGATGCCACAGTCCAGACGTTCGGCACCTCGGAGTCCGTGCTGGTGCGGCTGCCGGCGCGTCAGGACGTAAGCGGCTCGGAGTTGAGCGAGAAGGTATTCTCGGCGCTCAAGCAGGACGATCCTGCGGCGGAGCGGCTGCGCGTCGATTTCGTCGGCTCGCAGGTCGGCAAGGAGCTGGTCAACAACGGCGCGCTGGCCTTGATGCTCGTCTCCACCTTGATCGTGCTGTACCTGTGGCTGCGCTTCGAGTGGAAGTTCGGTGTGGCGGCGATCATCGCCAACCTGCACGACGTGGTGATCATCCTGGGCTTTTTCGCCTTCTTTCAGTGGGAGTTCTCCCTGCCGGTGCTGGCGGCAGTGCTGGCCGTGCTCGGATACTCGGTCAACGAGTCGGTGGTGGTGTTCGACCGGATCCGCGAGAACTTCCGCAAGATGCGCAAGGCCTCGGTCGAGGAGGTGATCAACAACGCCATCACCCGTACCATGTCGCGCACCATCATCACGCACGGCTGCACCCAGTTGATGGTGACCTCGATCCTGCTGTTCGGCGGCGATACGCTGTTCTACTTCGCCCTCGCGCTCACCATCGGGATCCTGTTCGGCATCTACTCCTCGGTGCTGGTGGCGAGCCCGATCGTAATGTGGCTCGGTGTCTCCCGCGAGGACCTGGTCAAGCCCGAGAAGTCCAAGCAGGAGGCCGTGGTCTAGTTCGCTCGAGTCCGCTGTCCATGGAGCTGCTGTCCAGTTTGTTCGACCTGGTAGTTCACCTGGACAAGCACCTGCTTGCGGCCGCGCAGGACTACGGCGGCTGGGTCTATCTCCTGCTGTTCCTGATCGTCTTCTGCGAGACCGGACTGGTGGTCACCCCATTCCTGCCGGGCGACTCGCTGCTGTTCGTGGCGGGAACCCTGGCTGGCGCAGGGGCGATGAACGTGCACCTGCTGGTGGCGCTTCTGATCGTGGCGGCGGTGACGGGCGATTCGCTCAACTACGCCATCGGGCGCTGGATCGGACCGCGCGTGTTCCGCCGCGACGATTCCTGGTTCTTCAAGCGGGCCTACGTGGAGCGCACCCACGCCTACTTCGAGAAATACGGCGGGCGCACTATCGTGATCGCTCGCTTCGTACCGATCATCCGTACCTACGCCCCGTTTGTCGCCGGGATCGGCCGGATGGACTACCGCCGTTCTTGCTGTTCAACGTGAGCGGTGCGGTGCTCTGGGTGGCGTTGATCAGCTACGCCGGCTACCTGTTCGGCAACGTCGCGCTGGTGCAGAACAATCTCACGTTGGTAATCTTCGGGATCATCCTGCTGTCGATCTCCCCCGGGATCATCGAAGTCCTGCGTCACCGGCTCAAGCGCACCTGAGCGGGGCTCGGGGCCTCGTGTTCCCCGCCCTATCGCGCTAATGCAGTGCCGCAGCCAGCAGCCGGCGGTAGCGGCCGACGATCTCGTGATCGCTGCCCAGCAAATCGAAAATCGCCAGCACGCTCTTGCGGCCGATGTCGTCACCGAACTGGCGATTGCGTCGTGTAATTTCCAGTAAGTGATCCAAGGCCGCCTCATAGCGCTGCTGGCTGACGTAGAGCCTCGCCAGCCCGAGGCGTGCTTCGAGGTCGTCGGGGCTGGATTCAACCCGGGCCTCGAGGCCGGCCTCGTCGTGCTCGCCCTTGCTCTCATCCGCGAATTGCAGCCGCGCCAGAACTCGGCGGACGCGGGCGTCTTGCGAGGCCAACGGGCTCAGACGCGAAGCCGCATCGCGTGCTCGCTCGACCTGGCCCGAGTCGAGCAGCAGCTCCACGCGGTCGGCATGGACGGCATCGTTGTTGGGCTCCAGCGCGACGGCGGTGTCCAGAAGGTCGAGGGCGCCCTGCTGGTCTCCGGCCCGGGCTCTCGCTTCCGCATCGCGGCGGATCAGCTCGCCCGGCGTGGGCAGAAGAGCGTCGATGAACTCGCGTACCCCTGATTCGGGCAGGGCACCGAGGAATTCGTCGACCACCTCACCGTCAACGAAGGCCTTTACGTTGGGGATGCTGCGAATGCCGTAACGGCGCGCGAGGTCCGGGTTCTGGTCCGAGTTGACTTTGGCCAGCACGAACTTGCCTTGGTAGGCCTCTGCGAGCTTGTCCAGCACCGGTGTGAGGGCGCGGCAAGGCCCGCACCACGGGGCCCAGAAATCCACCAGCACCGGGCCCTGCTTCGAGCCCTCGATCACCACCTGATCGAAATCGGCGGTGGTTACGTCCTGAGCAAATTCTGACATGGCCTCTCCCCGGCTAAACCTGGTTCTTTAGGTAGAGGCGCGCGCGGGCGGAATCAAGAGAGAATCAGATGGCTCGCGCGAGGTCGGCGGCCAGACCGATGTAGGTAGACGGGGTGAGCTCGAGCAAGCGCTGCTTCTCGCTCGCCGGGATTTCCAGCCGTTGAATGAAGGCGTGCAGCGTATCGCGCGTGATGCCGCCCTTGCCCCGCGTCAAGTCCTTGAGCTGCTCGTAGGGATCTTGCACCCCATAGCGCCGCATCACGGTCTGGATCGGTTCGGCGAGCACTTCCCAGGCTTGCTCAAGATCCTCGCGCACGCGCAGCGGGTCGGCCTCGAGCTTGGACAGACCGGCCATGCAACCATCCCAGGCGAGCAGTGCATGGCCCAGCGCCACGCCCATGTTCCGCAGCACTGTCGAGTCGGACAGATCGCGCTGCCAGCGCGATACCGGCAGCTTGGCCGACAGGTGGTGCAGCAACGCATTGGCGAGCCCGAGATTTCCTTCGGAGTTTTCGAAATCGATCGGATTGACCTTGTGCGGCATAGTGGAGGAGCCGACCTCGCCGGGCTTCGCGCGCTGCTTGAAGTAACCCAGCGCAACGTAGCCCCACACGTCGCGGTCGAGCCCCAGCACCACGGTGTTGGCCGCGGCGTAGGCGTCGAATAGTTCCGCCAGGGTGTCGTGCGGTTCGATCTGCGTCGTGTACGGGTTGAACTCGACCCCGAGCCCTTCTACGAAGCGGCGCGCAAAAGCCGGCCAGTCGATACCGGGATACGCGATCAAGTGAGCGTTGTAGTTGCCGACCGCGCCATTGATCTTGCCGGTGATGCGCACATTCGCGATGCGGCCGCGTGCGCGCTGCAAGCGCATCGCGAAGTTGGCCATCTCCTTGCCCAACGTGGTGGGCGTGGCGGCCTGGCCGTGCGTGCGCGAGAGCATGGGCAGATCGGCCAGATCATGCGCCAGCGCGGTGAGACGCGCGACCAGTTGATCCAATGCGGGGAGCATGGTCAGACTGCGCGACTCCTGCACCATCAATGCGTGGCACAGGTTGTTGATGTCCTCTGAGGTGCATGCGAAATGAATGAACTCGCGCTACGCGCTGCACCTCGGCATTCCCGGCGAGGCGCTCCTTGAGCCAGTACTCGAGCGCTTTCACGTCGTGGTTGGTGCGGGCCTCGATAGCCTTCACCGCCTGCGCGTCGGCTTCAGAGAAATCCCGCGCCAGCGTATCGAGCTGAGCGCAGCGTATCCGGCGAAAAGGCGGGAACCTCGGCGATGGCCGGCTCGGCGCTCAGCGCTTTGAGCCACTCGAGCTCCACGCGCAGGCGCAGCCGGATCAGGCCGAACTCGCTGAACGTGCTGCTCAGAGACGCGACCTTGTGGAAGTAGCGCCCGTCGAGAGGCGAGAGGGCGTTGAGCGGCGTAAGTGGCATGGCTTGCCCTGCGTGTGGTGCGCCTGCGTTGCTGCGTCGTGGTGTTGACGCATCGGGCTGCGACGACGCTTTGCGGCTGCGGCTGCTCATGAGGCTGCTTGGCAGTGGATTCTAGCATGGCGGCTGCGCCCGCCCGCCGTTTTGGGGAGGAAGGCGCGCAGTAGGCCGATGGTACAATTCAGCACTCATGACCTGAAGGCACGGCGAGCCGGAAATGAAGCTGATCGGTGGCCACACCAGCCCATTCGTGCGCAAGACGCGCATCGTGCTCGCCGAGAAGCGCATCGAGTACGAGTTTGTGGTGGAGAATCCCGCGGATCCGGCCTCACGGGTCGCCGAGTTCAATCCGCTCGGCAAGGTTCCCGTGCTGGTCACCGACGACGGGGCCGCGATCTACGATTCCAGCGTGATCGTGGAGTATCTCGACACGGTCTCTCCGGTCGGCAGACTGATACCGGAGCCGGGTCGGCAGCGCATCCAGGTCAAGCGTTGGGAAGCGCTGGCGGATGGCTTGATGGAGGCCGCCATTCTGATCATCCTGGAGGGCCGCCGTACACCCAAGCTGCAAAGCCGCGAGTGGATTCGAACACCAGGGTGGCAAAGTCGAGCAGGCTGTGCGGGCGGCAGCGCAGGACCTGGCGGAAAAGAACTGGTGCGCCGGAGAGAGCTATAGCGTGGCGGACATCGCACTCGGCTGCGCGCTGGGCTATCTCGACTTTCGCTTCGTCGGAGCTCGACTGGCGAACGCGGTATCCCAACCTCGAGCGACACGCCGCAGAAGCTGTTCAAACGGCCGTCCTTCGAGGCCACCGCGCCCAAGGATCACCCCTCATCGCTAGCCTGGTCCCACAGGGCGAGAGTCAGCCGCACGGGATCGCCAAGCCTTGCACGCGACGGCTTGGATCAGCAGATGATGGCGCCTCCAAGGCACACGTCGCCGTCATAGAGCACCACCGACTGCCCCGGAGTGATGGCCCATTGGGGTTCGTCGAAGTCGACCTCGCAGCCGATCTGCGTCGGCACGGATCAAGCGTGCAGGGCGCATCTGCCTGCCGATAACGGGTCTTGGCCGCGTAAACCCAATCGGTACGCGGCGCGTGCCCCGAGACCCAGCTCGGGTCGGTGGCCTGCGAGCCGTTCCCTGAATAAGCGCCGGATGATCGTGGCCCTGCGCAACGAGGAGGCGGTTGCGCTCCAGGTCCTTGTCCACCACGTACCAGGGTTCGCCCTGACCACCGATGCCCAGGCCATGCCGCTGGCCGATGGTGTAGTACATGAGGCCCTGATGGGTTCCCACCAGTCGGCCATCGAGTGATTCGCATGGGACCCGGAGAGGTCGGGCAGATAGCGCATCAGAAATTCGCGGAAAGGGCCGCTCGCCGATGAAGCAGATGCCGGTGCTGTCGCGCTTGGCGTGATTTGGCAGCTCCAGCTTGCGCGCCAGTTCGCGCACGTCGCGCTTGAGCCAATCTCCCAGCGGGAACAGCGTCTTCGACAGCTGCGACTGGTTCAGGCGGTAAAGAAAGTAGCTCTGGTCCTTGCTGGCATCGGCCGCCTTCGAGCAGCTCGAACATCCCGCCACGGCCGCGCACCTTCGCGTAATGGCCGGTGGCGATCGCGTCCGCACCCAGGCACAGCGCATGATCCAGAAAGGCCTTGAACTTGATCTCGGCATTGCACAGCACGTCGGGGTTGGGTGTGCGCCCGGCGCGGTACTCGGCCAGGAAGTTGTTGAACACGCGATCGCGGTACTCGGCGGAGAAGTTCACGGCTTCGATGTCGATGCCGATGCGATCGGCCACCGATACTGCGTCGATCAGGTCCTCGCGCGAGGTGCAGTATTCGTCGGTATCGTCGTCCTCCCAGTTCTTCATGAACAGGCCGACCACCTCGTACCCCTGGTCCTTGAGCAGCCATGCGGCGACCGATGAGTCGACGCCTCCGGACATTCCGACGATGACGCGCGCCATGCCTCAGGCGTAGTGAACCAGCAGGTCGAGCGGGTAGCGCCGCCCCGCGAGGTAGTCCTCCACACAGCGCAACACCAGGGGGCTGCGGTGCGAAGGGGCGCAGGAGCGCAGCTCTTCTGGAGCCAACCAGAGCGTGCGCAGGATCCCGTGATCGAGCTTCCGGTCGGCCTGGTGTTGGCCCAGATCGCCGCAGAAAGCAAAACGGACGTAAGTGAGATTCCTGGCCGGACGGCGCCATCGATAGATACCCACCAGCGCCTGCGGCGAAAAGCCGTGCGCGGCTTCCTCCAGCGTTTCGCGCACCACCGCCTCGAGGATCGACTCGTCCGGCTCGAGGTGGCCGGCGGGCTGATTAATGCGCACGCCATCGTCGGTCTGCTCCTCGACGAACAGGAAGCGACCCTCGCGCTGGATCACCGCGGCTACTGTCACGCTAATCTGCGCCATGTGCAGTTCTTTAGACGGGTTTGGGGAACAGCTCACTGACGCCGCGCAAACGAAAAAGGCAGGGGAGCACCCTGCCTGAGCTCGGATCTACCGCGCCGGCTGGCGCGTATAGCAGTGTAGCGAGGGAAACGAACTGCTTGAGCACGCTCGCTAGGCTGCCGGGTTGCTGGGGCCCAACGGGTATAATGGCCCGCTCGGCGCGGCGATAGCATAAGCGTTGGCGCGACCAGCCGTCAACTGCCCCGGCCGCTTTCCATGCGAACGCCTGGCTGCTTTTGCGCGGGGCGATGCGAGCGATTGTTAACCCGTTCCGCCGGAGTGGCAAGAATGAAGCGCCGGGCTGGACTGGAGGAAGCGAACACATGAACCGGATGCTCTGGTTTGGGATGCTTTGGGTCGTCTTCACCGGCTCCGTCATTGCGGAAGGGATGAAGGCGAGCGAGGTGGCGCCGTGCCGGCCCAACATGCCGGAACGCATGGTGTCCTTGAAAGGAATGTTCACGGTGCACGTCGTGTGCGACCACGTGCTGTGGGAAATCCCGCTCAAGATGCTGGGCCGCGACATGCTGGTGAACACCGAGTTCGCCGCGTTGTCCACCGGCAGCGATTACGTGGCTCCGGGGTCGGTGGTGGACAGCCGCGTCGTGCGCTGGGTCCGGCGTGGCAACAAAGTCTATCTCGAAAACGTGCGCTACGAAATGTGGGCACCGAACATGGCGAACCTGCAGCGCGGTGTCGAAGAGGCGTCGCTGCGCACAGTGGTACGGGCGTTCGACGCTGTCGCCGAAGGTGCCGACGGGGCGCCGATCATCGACGTTACCGGCCTGTTCGCGACCGACGTGCCGGACGGCTTCGGTCGCGAGTACAAGCAGCACTTCCGGATGACGGCGGTGGACCCGAAGCGCTCGTATATCCAGAGCGTGAAGGCTTTCCCGCGCAACATCGAGATCCGCTTCTATCAGACCTGGATACCCGATCCCAAGGAATTCTTGCGCTCCACCGAGGACGATCCGATTCCGGCCGCGCCTCGGGTTCATCTTCCACACCAGCATGCTGCTGCTGCCGGACGAGCCCATGGTCGGCCGCTATTACGACGAGCGCGTCGGCTATTTTGCAACCTCCTTTGACGATTACGGGACCGAGGAACACAGCAAGGTCAGGCGCGCCTTCATCAACCGCTACCGTCTGGAGAAGAAGTACCCGCTGGAAGCGGTTTCCGAGCCGGTCACGCCCATCATGTTCTATCTCAGCCGCGAGGTTCCCGATCGTGGCGGCCGTACCTGAAGAAGGCGGTGGAGGACTGGCAGGTCGTGTTCGAGCAGGCGGGTTTCAAGAACGCGATCATCGCCCGTGATGCGCCCACCGAAGAGGAAGACCCGGAGTGGGATCCGGAGGATGTGCGCTACTCGGTGATTCGCTGGACGCCGAGCGGCCGGCAGAACGCGATGGGCCCGGCGGTAGTCGATCCGCGCAGCGGAGAGGTCATCTCTTCGCATGCGATCTTCTGGCACGACGTCCTCAAGCTGACGGAGACCTGGTACTTCACCCAGGTCGGCCCGCTCGACCCGCGCGCACAAAAGCTGCCGCTGCCCGACGACCTGATGGGAGAGCTGCTGCGCTACGTGGCCACGCACGAGGTCGGGCATGCGCTGGGCCTGCGGCACAACTTCAAAGCGCACTCGGCCTATATCGTGCAGCAGCTGCGCAGCCCGGAGTGGACACGGAAGTGGGGCACCTCGGCGTCGATCATGTCCTATGCCCGGTTCAACTACGTCGCGCAGCCTGGGGACGATGCCTATCTGATTCCCAAGTTCGGGCCGTATGATTATTTTGCGATCGAGTGGGGCTACCGGGAGTTTGGCAACGGCATGACCTGCGACGCCGAGTGGCCCTATTTGGATCGGATGGCCGCGCGGCAGATCGAAGACCCGATGCTGCGGTTCGGCGGCGAGGACGCTGTCGCGCCGCTCGACCCGACAGTCAACACTCAGGTGCTCGGCTCCGACCCGATGCAGGCAGCCGAGCTCGGCCTCAAGAACGTCGATCGCGTCATGGCGATGCTGATACCCGCGACGACTCAGCGTGGGCAGGACTACACCAAGCTGGCGGAGATGTATCAGGCCCTGCTGGTGAAGCGGAACAACGAGCTGGCCGCGGTGGGCAAGCTGGTCGGCGGAGTCGAAGAGACCCGCTACCAGGGAGGGCGAGGCACTGTGCCGTTTGCGCCGGTGCCCGCGGAACGACAACGGCAGGCGGTGAAGTTCCTGCTGGACAATGCATTCGTCAAACCAAAGGCGCTGCTGGATCCCGAAGTCCTGATGCGGATCACTCCGACGGGTGGCACCGATCCCCTGCAGGGCTCGAACGTCAAGCTGCTGTCCCAGCTGCTCAGGCCTAGCGTGTTCAACCGGATGGCCGAGGCCAAGTCGTTGTCGCCCGGAAAGCCCAGTTACGGCGGAATTGACATGCTGAAGGATCTCAATCAGGGCCTGTTCTCCGAGCTCAAAGACGGTCAGCCCGTGATCGATTTCTATCGCCGTACCCTGCAGCGCAACTACGTCACGCTGCTGCTGGTTTCGTCGGGAGCAGTCGAGGATCCGCAGGACGCGTCGAGCAACATCGATGATGCGCAGTCCGACGACGGCAGCGTTCGCCCGCGGCGGAGCAAAGCGTCGCGCGACTTGGCCTACCTCTCGTCTCCGTTGGCGGACACGGCCCAGCAATACAAGTACGCGAAGGGTCGGCCGAGCGAGTTTCGCGCGGCGCTGCGCCGTGGAGTGGGAGATCTTGTCGCGCGGATCGACGCGGTTCTCGCCAAGATCAAGGATCCCGACACGGCAGCGCATCTGAAAGATCTGCGCGCCGAACTGGAGAGGGCCCTTTAGCTAGTGAACGTCTGTCCCGGCAGCGCGATGCGCGCCAGGCGGCAGCCCGTCCAGCGTCCAGGGCCCGATCCGGTAGCGGATGAGCCGCAGAGTCGGGTAGCCAGCGGCGGCCGTCAGGCGACGCACCTGGCGGTTCTTGCCCTCCTGCAGGCTGATCTCCAGCCACGCCGTCGGAATCGATTTTCTCGACCGAATCGGGGGATCCCGTGGCCACAGCTGCGGCGGTTGCTCGATGCGGCGCACTATGGCCGGCAGGGTAACAAAGTCACCCAGATCGACCCTGGTTCGAAGCGGGGCCAGGGCAGCTTCATCGGGGATTCCTTCGACCTGCACCCAATAGGTCTTGCCTAGTTTCCCGCCCGGGTCGGTGATCCGGTGCTGCAATCCACCGTCATCGGTCAACACCAGCAATCCCTCGCTGTCCCAATCCAGGCGCCCAGCGGGATACACTCCGGGGACGGCGATGTAGTCCTTGAGGGTGGGACGCGTGGCATGCGCAGAGAACTGGCACACCACACCGTAAGGCTTGTTGAAAAGCAGGATCAGCGGCCCCCCCGCCTCCGGTCTCTAACCCTGCAGCACCGGCTTCATCGATGCTCTTGAGCGGTGATGTAGTCGTAGGCGGGCAGGGTGAGAAAATCAACGAAGTCCTCGTCCAGCGTCAGCTTCTCGAACATCCTGGCGGCTTCCTCGTACTTACCCGCGGCATACTGCTGTTCGCCCAGGATCTGGCGCACCTTCGCGAGTTCCTGCGGCACCAGTTCCTGGAACAGCTCCCGCGTCACCTTGCGCCCATCATCCAGCACGCCCTAGAGGGCTGCGGATCCAGTGCCAGATCTGGGCGCGGGAGATCTCGGCCGTGGCCGCATCCTCCATCAGGTTGAAGATGGGCACGCAGCCTGTGCCCGCCAGCCAGGCGCCGAGGTATTGGACGCCGATGTTGATGTTGATGCGCAGCCCGTTCTCGGTTATGGGTTTCTGCGGCTGGAACTCGAGCAGATCGGGTGCGGCCACGTTGACGTCGTCGCGCTGCCGGTTGATCTGGTTGGGCGTCTTCATGACCTTGTCAAAGGCCTCCTTCGCCAGCGCCACCAGGCCAGGATGCGCCACCCAGGTGCCGTCGTGGCCATCGCTGGCCTCGCGCTCCTTGTCCGCGCGCACCTTGGCGATGGCCTGTTCGTTGGCGGCGGGATCGTTCTTGATCGGAATCTGCGCCGCCATCCCGCCCATTGCAAAGGTGCCACGCCGGTGGCAGGTCTTGATGAGCAGCAGCGAATAGGCGCGCATGAAAGGCGATGTCATCGTGACCATTGCGCGGTCCGCCAGAACGAAGCCCTGGCGATTACGGAATTTCTTGATGCAGCTGAAGATGTAGTCCCAGCGCCCGCAGTTGAGTCCGGCGGAGTGGTCACGCAACTCGTACAGGATCTCGTCCATCTCGAAGCTGGCCAGGACGGTCTCGATCAGCACGGTGGCTTTGACGGTGCCCTGCGGCACGCCCAGCTCCTTCTGCGCGAGCACAAAGGCGTCGTTCCACAGGCGCGCCTCGAGGTGGGACTCCATCTTGGGCAGATACAGGTAAACGCCCGATCGCTTGGCCACGCGCACCTTGGCGTTGTGGAAGAAAAACAAGCCGAAGTCGAACAGCGAGCCCGACATCGGCTCACCGTCGATCAGCAAATGTTTCTCGACCAGGTGCCATCCGCGCGGACGTACCAGCAGCGTCGCCCGCTGCTCGTTGAGCTTGTAGTCCTTGCCTTCCGGGCTGGTGTAGGTGATGGTGCCGCGCAGCGCGTCCCGGACGTTGATCTGTCCCTGGATCTGATTATCCCAGGTGGGCGTGCTCGAGTCCTCGAAGTCGGCCATGAACGTGTTGGCCCCGGAGTTGAGCGCGTTGATCACCATCTTGCGGTCGGTGGGGCCGGTGATCTCGACCCGGCGATCCTGCAGGTCTGCCGGTGCCGGCGCGACCCTCCAGTCGGCCTCACGCACAGAGCGGGTCTCGGGCAGAAAATCAGGCAGCTTGCCTGCGTCCAGCTCCTTCTGGCGGACGGCGCGCCGCTCCAGCAGCTCGCGCCGGCGTGTTTCGAAGCTGCGGTGCAGCTTGGCGAGAAAGCTCAGCGCATCGAAGGTCAGGATTTCCGCATATTCGGCCGTCATCCGGCCGGTCACGTGCACGCCTTGGGGGATATTTTGCTCGCGATGCATGCGTCTGCTCATTCTTATGTCGGTGGCGAAAAGGGCGAAATTGTCGCACAAAAAAGCCTGCTCACCGAAAGCGCCAGCTAGGCGAACTGCTCCTGCTGAGTCGAGCCGGTGAGCGCAGTCACCAGGATCTGCGCCCTGAACCACCGGGGGTCAAGGCGTCGAAGTAGCCGGTGCCGACCTCGCGCTGTGGCGGCCACTTGGGGTCCCGGAACACGGAGTTCTCGCGTTGGGCGGGAGGGCTTGGGGGTATGGTAATCCGGCGCTGTGGCAATCCGATGGCGCGCTGCATCAAAATTGGTGCATGCGACGATCGACAGGGAGCCAGAAGGCCCAGTTTCGGTGCTCTACGCTCCAGTTTTGGCTTTTGCGCTGCAAGAAAGTCAAGTTAGAATGAGGTTTTACGGTGCGCAGCGGTGGCACTGGCATCCGGATCGCGACGCCGGCGCCGTTGATGTAACATCCCTGTTCTTTCAATGCCATAAGGCGTGGGCGATGGGCGCCCGGCCGATGCTGGCCAGCCACGACGAGGAACCATGTACAAGCACATCCGCGTGCCGACCCAGGGCGAGAAGATCGCCGTCAACCCGGATTTCTCCCTGAACGTACCGGACCAGCCGATCATTCCGTTTCATCGAGGGCGATGGTACCGGGGTCGACATTACCCCGGTCATGAGGAAGGTGGTGGACGCCGCGGTGAGGCGCGGCTTACGGCGGCAAGCGCCAGATCGAATGGATGGAGATGTACGCCGGCGAGAAGTCCTGCAAGGTATACGGCGAGAACGTCTGGCTGCCCGACGAGACGCTGGCAGGCTTCCGAGGAGTTCGTCGTATCGATCAAAGGCCCGCTGACCACGCCGGTGGGTGGAGGTATCCGCTCCATCAACGTGGCATTGCGCCAGGAACTCGACCTGTACGTCTGCCTGCGGCCGGTGCGCTACTTCAAGGGGGTGCCGAGTCCGCTCAAGCAGCCCGAGAAGACCGACATGGTGATCTTCCGCGAAAACTCGGAAGACATCTACGCCGGTATCGAATGGCAGGCGGAGACCGACAACGCGCGCAGAGAGTAATCAAATTCCTGATCGAGGAAATGGGCGTCAAGAAGATCCGCTTTCCCGCAGACCTCGGGCATTGGGATCAAGCCGGTCTCGCGCGAAGGTACCGAGCGCCTGGTTCGCAAGGCGATCCAATATGCGATCGCCAATCGGCGTAAGTCGGTGACACTGGTGCACAAGGGCAACATCATGAAGTTCACCGAGGGTGCGTTCCGCGACTGGGGCTACGCGCTGGCGCAGCGCGAGTTCGGCGGCCAGCTGCGTGGACGGTGGTCCGTGGATGAAGCTGCCCGGCGGCATCATCATCAAGGACGTGATCGCAGATGCGTTTCTTGCAGCAGATCCTGTTGCGTCCCGACGAGTACGACGTGATCGCGACGCTGAATCTGAACGGTGACTACATTTCCGACGCACTGGCGGCGCAGGTAGGCGGCATCGGCATCGCGCCCGGCGCCAACACGAGCGATTCGGTGGCGATGTTCGAGGCGACCCACGGAACGGCGCCCAAGTATGCGGGCAAGGACTACGTCAATCCCGGTTCGCTGATTCTGTCGGCGGAGATGATGCTGCGCCACATGGGCTGGGTGGAGGCGGCGGACCTGATCATCACCTCGATGGAAAAGACCATCCTGGACAAGGTCGTGACCTACGACTTCGCCCGCCTGATGGAGGGCGCGACGCAGGTGTCATGCTCGGGGTTCGGCAATGCGATGATCGAGAGAATGCGGTGAGTGCGGTGATCCGTAATTGGCGCTGGCATTGACGTTCAACATATGACGACGCGGGCCGTGCAAGCCGGCCCCGCATCTCTAGAATTTAACGTCCGCGCCTCGGCTTGCCGCGCACGGCAAACAAAAACCCGCCTTTTGGGCGGGTTTGGATTATTCTTGTTTGGCGGAGTGGGTTGGCTGCTCCGCCGGAAAATCCTAACTAAACGCGTTCCTCGCTACCCCCTGACTTGAGAACTCCTGGCGGAAGATCGAACGGTCGGGATTGTTCGCTTTAGGCGGCCTGAATATTCGAAGCCTGCTTGCCCTTCGGGCCCTGCGTTACTTCGAAGCGAGACCTTCTGGCCTTCTTTGAGTGTCTTGAACCCGCTCATGTTGATGGCGGAGAAATGGGCGAACAGGTCTTCACCGCCGTCATCGGGCGTAATGAAGCCATAGCCCTTGGAGTCGTTGAACCACTTTACCGTACCAGTTGCCATACATCCTTTCCTTGTAAAAAGACACGGGCCGGAAACCCGCCGACTGTTTGCGTTTCAAGACCGTTCGCAGCACCACCGGCCACTCCCATTGAATACCTGAAGCAGGCTTGAAAACAAACGCCGATCCTCTTTTTAGGCTATTGTTGTCCCGAAGTCAAGGAATTGGCCGGGGCGTTCGGATCGGTACGCAAAATGCTTGCCTGCGTACTTGTAAATTTCCCGGTTATGCGCAAAATTAGCGATCCAGAGCCAACCGGTCTGGCATGGCTGTTCCGGAAGTGTCCATGGCTAGTGGAAACCGCGACGGCGTTCTTGCTCGAGACGCAGAAGAGCAAGGTCAAGCCGCCGCCGATGTACAAGGTGGTACTGCTCAACGACGACTACACTCCGATGGACTTCGTCGTCTGCAGTTCTGCAGACTTTCTTCTCCATGAGCCGCGAACAGGCGACGCAGGTCATGCTCAAAGTGCACCGGGAAGGCATGGGGGTCTGCGGCGTGTATCCTAAAGATGTTGCTGCCACTAAAGTAGAGCAGGTGATCGCCTTCTCGCGCAAGCACGAGCATCCGCTGCAATGTGTAATGGAGGAGACTTGAGTAGCTTCGGGTTCAAGGACCAGGCCGGTTTGAATCGATCAACCAAAGGAGTCGTATGATCGCGCAGGAGCTGGAAGTCAGCCTGCACATGGCATTCATGGACGCACGGCAGAAGCGCCACGAGTTCATCACCGTGGAGCACTTGCTGCTGGCGCTGCTGGACAACCCTTCAGCGTCCGAGGTGCTGCGAGCCTGCGCAGCCAATATCGAGGAACTGCGCAAGCTGCTCACCGACTTCATCAACGAGCACACCCCCGATCGTCACCGGCGACGAGGTAGACACTCAGCCCACGCTGGGCTTTCAGCGCGTGATCCAACGCGCCATCCTGCACGTGCAGTCCTCCGGCAAGAAGGAAGTGACCGGTGCCAACGTGCTGGTGGCGATCTTCGGCGAGAAGGACTCTCACGCGGTCTATTTCCTGCACCAGAAGGGCGTGACGCGGCTGGACGTGGTCAACTACATCTCGCACGGCATCAGCAAGGTGCCGCAGACCGGGCCGTCCAAGCAGCAGGAGAGCGAGTCCGAGGGCGAGCAGGAGCAGGCGCAGGGCGGGGCGCTCGAAACCTACACCATGAACCTGAATGCGCTGGCCTTGTCCGGCAAGATCGACCCGCTGATCGGGCGTGAGCGCGAGCTGGAGCGGGTGGTACAGACCCTGTGCCGCCGCCGCAAGAACAATCCGTTGCTGGTGGGCGAAGCGGGCGTGGGCAAGACCGCGATCGCCGAAGGCCTGGCGCGCCGCATCATCGAAGGGAGCGTGCCCGATATCCTGGCGCGCTGCCAGGTGTATGCACTGGATATGGGCGCGCTGTTGGCGGGAACCAAATATCGCGGCGATTTCGAGCAGCGGCTCAAGGCGGTGCTCAAGCAATTGCTCGACAATCCGAACGCCATCCTGTTCATCGATGAGATCCACACGCTGATCGGTGCAGGTGCTGCGTCTGGCGGGACGCTCGATGCTTCCAACCTGCTCAAGCCGGCGCTGTCCACCGGCCAGCTCAAGTGCATCGGTGCCACCACCTATACCGAGTACCGCGGCATCTTCGAGAAGGACCACGCGCTGTCGCGGCGCTTCCAGAAGATCGACGTGGTCGAGCCGAGCGTGCAGGAAACCGTCGAGATCCTGCGCGGGCTCAAGAGCCGTTTCGAAGCGCATCATGGCGTGCGCTACACGACCTCGGCATTGACCTCGGCTGCTGAGCTGTCGGCGCGCTATATCAACGATCGCCATCTGCCAGACAAGGCCATCGACGTGATCGACGAGGCCGGCGCGGCGCAGCGCATTCTGCCGAAGTCCAAACAGCGCCGCGTGATCAGCAAGCACGAGATCGAGGAGATCATCGCCAAGATCGCGCGCATCCCACCGCACAACGTGTCGTCCAACGATCGCAGCAAGCTCAAGAACCTGGACCGCGATCTGAAGTCCGTAGTGTTCGGTCAGGAGAAGGCCATCGATGCGCTGTCCGCGTCCATCAAGATGGCGCGCAGCGGCCTGGGCAATCCGCAGAAGCCGATCGGTTGCTTCCTGTTCTCCGGCCCGACCGGCGTCGGCAAGACCGAAGTCGCCCGCCAGCTCGCCTACATCATGGGCGTGGAACTGATCCGCTTCGACATGTCCGAGTACATGGAGCGGCACGCGGTGTCGCGGCTGATCGGAGCGCCGCCGGGTTATGTCGGGTTCGACCAAGGCGGCCTGCTGACCGAAGCGATCAGCAAACATCCCTATTCGGTTCTGCTGCTGGACGAGATCGAGAAGGCGCACCCGGACATCTTCAACATCCTGCTGCAGGTCATGGACCACGGCACGTTGACCGACAACAACGGGCGCAAGGCCGACTTCCGCAACGTAGTGCTGATCATGACCACCAACGCGGGTGCCGAGTCGCTTACCAAGACGCTCCATGGGCTTCACGCCGTCGCTAGTCGCAGGGCGACGAGCTGCAGGACATCAAGCGCATGTTCACGCCGGAATTCCGCAACCGGCTGGATGCGACCATCTCCTTCGCGCCGCTGACGCACGAAGTGATCTTGCGGGTAGTGGACAAGTTCCTCATGCAGCTCGAGGACCAGTTGCACGAGAAGAAGGTGGAGGTGAACTTCACCCAGGCGCTGAAGGACTACCTCGCGAAGCACGGCTTCGACCCGCTGATGGGGGCTCGCCCCATGTCGCGCCTGATCCAGGACACCATCCGCCGCGTGCTCGCCGACGAACTGCTGTTCGGTAAACTGGCCACGGGTGGTCGGATCACCGTGGACGTGGACGCAGACGGCAAGGTCCACCTGGAGTTCCAGGCACCGGAGGAGACTCCCGACCAGGAGGCGAGCGTGGCGTCCTGAAGCTCGAGCGGTCGCAGCGGTCCTCGAAACGGGCAGGTAAATCTGCCCGTTTTCTTTGCTGGCCGACTTACCAGCGGACCAGCGCGCGCATAAGCTTATGCAGGCGAGGTTCTTTTCTGACTCGGCCCGGGCGTATTACACTTGATCGTCCTGACCATGCAGCCCTCATCGGACTCGATGAGCGGCTTGAGCCTGTCCGGAACAAGAGGAAGGATCTCGGGTGTACCGACTCATCGACGAACACGCGCGCCTGTGCGCTGCTCGTTAGCTTGGCCCTTGCCGCCCCGGTCGCCAGTCGCGGAGGAGCAGGCAGAGCGCAGCCTCGCGGCAAATTGCACCAGCTGTCACGGCCCGAACGGCAACAGCGCTGGAGCGATCCCAAGCATCGCCGGCTTGGAGAAGGCTTACCTCATCGCTGCCTTGCAAGACTTCAAGGCGGGAACGCGCCCGGCGACTGTGATGCATCAGCACGCGAAGGGATACACCGACCAGGAGTTCGAGCTCCTGGCCGATTATTTCTCCCGGCAGAAGCGTCAGTGACGCCAGACCCCGGCGGCCTATCCCGAAGAGGTTTCTCATGAGCCTGTGCAGGCGCGACTTCCTCAAGCAACTATCCGTTGTCGCATCCGGCGTGGCGGTCGCTGGCGCTCGCTCAAGTGGCCGTTGCTGCCGCGCCGCGCGTCGTCGTGGTCGGTGGCGGGTTCGGTGGCGCCACCGCCGCCAAGTATCTCCGTCTGTGGGCACCGGACATCCAGGTCACCCTGGTCGAGCGTAACCGCGAGTTCATCTCCTGCCCGCTGAGCAATCGCGTGCTGGCGGGTCAAGTCGAGCTGATCGATCTCACGCGCGGCTACGGGGCGCTGGCCGGGCAAATACGGGATCAACGTGGTTTACGAGGAGGTCGTCGCCATCGATCCCGACAAGCAGACAGTCGAGCTGGACGGCGGTGACCTGCTGCCCTACGACCGCCTGATCCTTTCGCCCGGTGTCGACTTGCTGCTGGACGAGATCCCCGGCCTGAAGCAGCCGGCCGCGCGCGAGCGGGTGCTGCATGCCTGGAAGGCGGGAGCGCAGACGATGGCGCTGCGGCGCCAGCTGGAGGCGATGCCCGACGGTGGCGTGTTTGCCATCACGATCCCGAAGGCGCCTTACCGCTGCCCGCCCGGACCCTATGAGCGGGCCTGCCAGGTGGCCTGGTACTTCAAGACTGAGAAACCGAAGTCGAAAGTGCTGATCCTGGACGCCAACGACAAGGTTCAGTCCAAGGAAGCCTTGTTCACCAAGGTATGGAACGAGTGGTACCCGGGCATCATCGAGTACCGGCCAAACAGCACCCTGGTGGACGTCGACGCCGCAACGCTCACGGCCAAACTGGAGTTCGAGGATGTGAAGGCCCAGGTGCTTGAACGTGATTCCGCCGCAGCGAGCCGCGAAGATCGCGGCGGACACGGGCCTGATCACGGCCAACAACAAATGGGTCGGTGTGGACTTTCTCACCTATGAGTCTGTGGCGAAAAAGAACATCCACGTGCTCGGCGACGCCATCCTTGCGGCTCCGGCCATGCCCAAGTCGGGTCACATGGCCAACCAGCACGCCAAGGTCGCGGCCGCCGCGGTTGCTGCGTTGCTGCAGGGGCAGGTGCCTAACTCGAACCCAGTGATCAACAACACCTGCTACAGCTTCGTGAGCGACAAGCAAGTGATCCACGTGGCCTCCGTCCACCGCTACGACCCGGAGAAGAAAACCATGGTCGTGGCGCCGGGCGCCTCCGGCGTGTCCGCCGGTGCCGAACGAGCTCGAGGGGACCTATGCCGAATCCTGGGGCAGGAACATCTGGACCGACATGCTCGGGTGAGCCTGAGCGGCAGAAGCGCGATGACTGACCCTATCCAGGCTAGGCGCGGCCGTTGCGGATGTACGGGCGGCGGGAGCCGCTACGGCGCACCGGCGGAAACGCGATGTAGGTCAGCCCCACCAGCGCGGCAAACGCCAGGTAGCTGGCGGTGAACACCCAGGCAGGGAAGTCCCAGTACAGCAGAGCCTGCAGCCAGCGTTGAACGAAGCCTGCCGGCGTTTCGACGCTGGCCCGCAGCCAGTCTTCCAGCGCAGTGAGGGGACAGGCCAATCCGATCAACGCCTCGACCGCCACCAAGCCGATGGCCGCGAGGTGTGCGACACGAAACGGGACGCTGCGCACCCAGCGCCAGCCACGCCAGGCGCCAACCCATATCAGCGCCAGCCCGCCGACTACGAACAACAGATAGGCGCAATGCAAGCCCAGGATCAGGTCGGCCAGCAAGGGCATGACCCGTCCCGCGGTTTGCCCCTAACTCGTCGCGATCGGCCGCGCAGGATCGGCCACCCACTCGCTCCAGGAGCCGGGGTACAGGCGCGAACCACTCAAGCCGGCTATTTCCATCGCCAGCAGGTTGCTGCAAGCGCTGACACCGGAACCGCACTGGTGCACCACCTGGTCGGGGCGCGCTCCGGCCAGCAGCGCGGTGAATGCATGGCGCAATTCCTCCGGCGGCTTGAAGCGGCCGTCAGCGCCGAGGTTGTCCTTGAACAGGCGGTTGCGTGCACCGGGGATGTGGCCCGCCACAGGATCGATGGGCTCGGTGAGCCCCTTGAAGCGCTCCGCCGATCTGCGGCGTCAAGCACGACCACCGACGGATCGGTCAAGTGCGCCTGAACGAACTCCACATCGACCGCAGACCGGACGCGGCTGCCCCGCGAACGCAGCGGCGCGTGACGCGCGGGGACTCGGCGGTGACCGGAAACCCGGCCCTGATCCATGCTTCCCAGCCGCCGTCGAGCACCGCCACGCGCTCATGGCCGACCCAGCGCAGCATCCACCATAGCGCGCGCTGAGGCAGAGCCCGCAGCGAAGTCGTAGGCGACGACTTGCTTGGCGCCGTCCACGCCATTGCGGCCCAGCCACGCCATGAAGGTCTGCGGGTCGGGGAGCGGGTGGCGACCGTTGCGCCCGGTCTTTGGCCCGGCGAGATCCTTTTCGCTGTGCGCAAAGCGCGCGCCCGGTATGTGGGATTGCGCGTAGGCCCGAGCGCCGGCATCGTGGTTCATCAGCTCGTGCCGGCAATCGAAGATCACCAGGTCCGCGTCGTTCAGGCCCCGGTGCAGCTCATCGACAGAGATAATCGTCCGATAGTCCATGTGAGTTGAGATAGTTCAGGTTCGGAATCCGTCGAGCCACGCGCGCGCAAGTCCTTCGTCGTCGAACACGCGGATCTCTGCGATCGACGAACAGCTGCGATAGCCAGGCGCTCCAGGCTACCCACTGGGCGTTCGCTCAGCAGCGCGATGCGCCCGACATCGTGGCTGTGGCTGCGCGTGAACTTGATGTCCTCCCAGACTACGTCCAGGGTATAGCCGAGCATGTCGCGCAGGTCGACCAGCAAATCGACACGGCCCGCCTGGTGCAGCTGATCGCCCACTTCGCGCTCGAAGCGTTGGTAGTCGGCCAGCGTCAGCTCTCCGAACACGCCAACGACGATCAGGCCTTCCTCGCGCTGGATCGAAATCATGCGAATCCCGGCGTTAGGCCGAAGTGCCGGCCAAAACCTACGCATGGACGTGCAGCAGGCAGCGCATGACATCCTCAGCCCGCGCGCGCGAGTTCCGGCTCGATGTGCCGGCGCAGGAACTCGTGGAAGTGGATCATGCCGTCCTCCGAAGGCGACTGGTAGGGGCCGTGCGTGTCGATCCCTTCCTCGTACAGGGCGCGGCGCCCATCGTGCATCAGCTGGCAGATCTCGCCGTCCTCCTGTGCGCTTTCCAGTACGCCTGTCAGCTGCAGTTCAACCAGTTCGCGCTCGAACAGCGCCACTTCCTCCGGGTAGTAGAACTCGGCCACGTTGACGCACTTCTCCGGCCCGCGCGGGTGGACGGTGCTGATGACCAGGCAGAACGGGTACCACTCCAGCATGACGTTCGGGTAGTAGCAAGACCACACCGTTCCGTACTTGGGCATCGTCCCGTCGGTGTAGCGTAACAGCGCCTCGGTGTACTTGCCATAGGCGGGTGAGCCAGGCTTTGGTGAGCTTCTGGTAGATGCCCATCTCCTGTATGCTCCAGCGCTCGCCGAACTCCCAGCGATAGACCGACGGGTCCACGAACTTGCCCAAGTCCGGGATGGAACGGGCCGACGTGGTAGAGCTCCAGGTAGATCTCCATGAAGGCCTTCCAGTTGAAGTCGTACTCGGTGACTTCCACTCGCTCCAGAACATGGCCCGCCAGAATCGTAGTCTTGCGACGAGGCTGAAGCCGGCCAGGTCGCGGGCGACGTCGCGTCGCCTGCGAACAGCAGCCCGTTCCATGCGGTGAGCGGAGTGCGTGGCAGATCCAGGCATGGATTGTCGGGGAACTCCGGCGCGCCCAGCAGCTTGCCGTGCAGGTCGTAGGTCCAGCGATGGATCGGGCACACCAGGTTGCGGATGTTGCCGCGTCCCTTGAGGATGATGGACTGGCGATGGCGGCACACGTTGGATAGCAGCTCGACACCCGACTCGCTGCGCACCAGTGCCTTGCCGTTGCCCATCCAGTCCAGCGCATAGTAGTCGCCCGGGTTGGCGACCATCAGCTCGTGGCCGACATAGCCCGGACCGTTGTCGAACAGCGTGCGTTGCTCGATTTCGGCGATGGCGGGATCGAAATACCAGCTCAGCGGGAGCTGCGTCGGCGTCTTGGTGAGCGCAGTCACATTGGCCAGGTCAGTCATACTTCTCCTGTAAGGTGGCGGACAATCCCGCAAACCGCCGGCGTGGCGGCGGCGGAGGGCTGTAAGTGATGATCCAACAGCGCGAAAATTCTACCAATCACCCGCGTTCACACGGGGTATTGCGTTGACCCGCCCGGCCCCGATGCGCTATTTTTGCACGTTTTCCCCGGCGCCCTCCTATTCTGAGACTGACCGCCAAGTAGCGGGTATCTTAGATCTAAAATCCGATTCAAACCCCGACCGGAATGCCCAGATCGACAACAACCGTACTTCATCAGGCAACCCAGCCCAGCCGGCTCCAGCGACGGCGCGGGCGCAGCGGCGGCGTGGAGACTCCAGCCGACAAGTTTCGAGGCCGCGCTGGCAGAGCTGGAGACGATCGTGGCCAGCATGGAAGCGGGGGAGTTGGCGCTCGAGCAATCGCTGTCGGCATACAAGCGAGGCGCTCTACTCCTCCAGTATTGCCAGTCCGCCCTCAAGGACGCCCAGCAGCAGGTGCAAAGTGCTGGAGGCCGGCCTTCTGCAGGACCTTCCCGGTGCCGACGACAACGGCTGATTTCACGGACTGGATGCGCGCGCATCAGCTCCGCGTGGAGGAGACGCTCGAGCGCATTCTGCCGCCTGCGGCGATTGCACCGGCCAGGCTGCACGAGGCCATGCGCTATGCCGTGCTGGGGGGCGGCAAACGCGTGCGGCCGCTGCTGGCTTTTGCTGCCGGCGAGGTCGCGCAGCGCGCCCGTCGAGGCGACCGCGATTGCCGCCGCGGCAGTGGAACTGATTCACGCCTACTCCCTGGTGCACGACGACCTTCCCTGCATGGACGACGACGTCCTGCGCCGTGGCAAACCGACCTGTCACGTCGCCTTCGACGTAGGCAACCGCGCTGCTGGTGGGCGACAGCCTGCAGAGCCTGGCATTCCAGGTGCTGAGCGATCGGCCATTGGCGTCCGTGTCCGCACGCCAACTGGACATGGTGCGCACACTGGCCGCGGCGGCCGGCTCGCGCGGCATGGCCGGTGGGCAGGCCATCGATCTGGCCAGCACCGGCACGGAGCTCAGCTTGCCCGAGCTGGAGTTCATGCACATCCACAAGACCGGCGCGCTTGATCCGGGCCGCCGTGCTGCTCGGTGCCGCCTGTGGCGACGGACTGGACAACGATCGCGCCGCACGTCTGGACCGCTTTGCGAAGTTCGCCGGCTTGGCGTTCCAGGTGGTCGATGATCTGCTGGACGTGCAGGCCGACACCGCGACGCTGGGCAAGACGGCGGGCAAGGATGCCGCCCAGAACAAGCCGACCTACGTCAGCGTGCTGGGCGTGGGCCGCTCGCGCGAGCTTGCCGACGATCTGCGCGGCGAAGCCCTGGCAGCCCTCGATCCGCTAGGGCCGGAAGCGCGCCGGCTGCGCGAGCTGACCGACTTCATCGTGCTGCGCACCCACTAGGAATCAACATGTACGAGCTGCTGGACACCATCACCGACCCGCGCGAGCTGCGCAAGCTGGAGCGCAAGGCACTGCCGCGGCTGGCCGCTGAGCTGCGGCAGTTCCTGCTGGAATCGGTCGCGCATACCGGCGGGCACCTGTCCTCCAACCTGGGCACGGTCGAGCTCACCATCGCCCTGCACTACGTGTTCAACACGCCCGGATGACCGGCTGGTGTGGGACGTGGGCCACCAGACCTACGCCCACAAGATCCTCACTGGACGGCGCGCTGGCATGGCGAGCTTGCGTCTGTACGGCGGCATGGCCGGTTTTCCCCGGCGCGAGGAGAGCCGCTACGACACTTTCGGCACCGCTCACTCCAGCACGTCGATCAGCGCGGCGCTCGGGATGGCGGTGGCGGCACGACGCGCCGGCGAGGACCGCCGGGTCGTGGCGATCATTGGCGACGGTGCCCTGACTGCGGGCATGGCGTTCGAGGCGCTCAACAACGCGGGCGCCACGGACGCCAATCTGCTGGTGATCCTCAACGACAACGACATGTCCATCTCCGAGAACGTGGGGGCGCTGAACAACTACCTGGCGCGGCTCATGTCCGGACGCGTGTACACCGCGGCGCGCAAGGCGGGCGAGAAGGTGCTGGGCGTCATTCCGCCGGTGCTCGATTTCGCTCGGCGCGCCGAGGAGCACGTGAAGGGCATGGTCACGCCCGGCACGCTGTTCGAAGAGTTCGGCTTCAACTACATCGGGCCGATCGACGGGCACGATCTGGATGTCCTGGTGCCGACGCTGGTCAACCTCAAGCATCTCGACGGCCCGCAGTTCCTGCATGTGGTCACGCGCAAGGGCAAGGGCTACAAGCCGGCCGAGGATGACCCGATCCTGTACCACGGCGTCACCCGCTTCGATCCGCAGGCCGGCATCCTGCCCAAGCCTGCCGGCAAGCCAACCTATACCCAGATCTTCGGCGACTGGCTGTGCGACATGGCGGCGCTGGACGATCGCCTGATCGGGATTACGCCAGCCATGCGCGAAGGCTCCGGACTGGTGCGCTTCTCGCAGGAATACCCCGATCGTTATTTCGACGTGGGCATCGCTGAGCAGCACGCCGTGACCTTCGCTGCAGGTCTCGCCTGCGAGGGGTTCAAGCCGGTAGTGGCGATCTACTCCACCTTTCTGCAGCGGGCTTACGATCAGCTCATCCATGACGTAGCCATCCAGAACCTGCCGGTGGTGTTCGCGATCGACCGCGGTGGTCTGGTGGGCGCGGATGGCCCCACCCATCATGGCGCGTTCGACCTTTCCTACCTCCGGTGCATTCCCAACCTCACGGTGATGACGCCGAGCGACGAGAACGAATGCCGCCAGATGCTCTACACCGCGTTCCGGCTTGGGGCGCCTTGCGCAGTACGCTACCCCCGCGGGAGCGGGCCCGGCGTACGACCGTGCAAGCACGAGATGCGCGCAGTTGCCGATCGGGCGCGGTGAGGTAAAGCGGCAAGGTCAGGGCATCGCCCTGCTGGCCTTCGGCAGCATGGTCAGGCCGGCCCTGGAGGCGGCCGAGCAACTGCATGCCACGCGTAATTCACAGTGGCCAGCATGCGCTTCGTCAAACCCCTGGACGAGGCCCTGGTGGCCGAGCTGGCCGCCTCCCACGAGCGTCTGGTGACGATCGAAGAGAACGTGATTCGGGGGGGCGCCGGCGACGCAGTGCTCGAGTGCCTCGCGCGCGGTCAGATCCGGGTCCCGGTGCTTCAGCTTGGCCTGCCCGATCGCTTTGTGGAGCACGGCGACCCGGCGCGTTGCTGAAGGAGTGCGGCCTGGACCGCGACGGACTGGTGCGGTCGATCCAGGCTTTCGCCCAGCCCTGACCCGGACAATTCATGAGAACGGCCACTTGCGGGTCGACTCGCCATCGTCCCGAGTTCCGCATGAATTATTCAGGCTGGAAGCTCGATCCGTTCCTGAGTGGTTTACTCGGGTATTGATCGCCCTCTATAATCCTAAGGAGTCTCCTATCAGGGTTCCGTCATGAATCACCCGCATGGCCTTCTCATCCCGGATGTGCAAAGCTCCGCCGACGACCGGCGCTTGGCGATCGACCGGGTGGGCATCAAGGCGATCCGCCACCCGGTGCGCATCGGCGACAAGAGCGGCGGGGTACAGCACACCATCGCCGTGTTCAACATGTACGTGCACCTGCCGCACAACTTCAAGGGCACGCACATGTCGCGCTTCGTGGAGATCCTCAACAGCCACGAGCGGGAGATCTCGGTCGAGTCCTTCGAGACCATCCTGCGCGAAATGGTGGAACGGCTCGAGGCCGAGTCCGGCCGTATCGAGATGAGCTTTCCGTACTTCATCAACAAGGCGGCGCCGGTGTCCGGCGTGCAGAGCCTGCTCGACTACGACGTGACGTTCATTGGCGAGATCGAGCGGGAAAACTACCGCTTTACGATGAAGGTAGTGGTACCGGTCACCAGCCTGTGCCCTTGCTCCAAAGGCATCTCGGATTATGGGGCGCACAACCAGCGTTCGCACGTAACGGTGACGGCGCGCACGCGTGGCTTCGTGTGGATCGAGGACGTGGTCCGTATCTGCGAGGAGCAGGCCTCCTGCGAGCTCTATGGCCTGCTCAAGCGGCCGGACGAGAAATACGTGACCGAGAAGGCCTACGACAACCCCAAGTTCGTCGAGGACATGGTCCGCGACATCGCCACCGTGCTCAACCTGGACCCGCGGATCGAGGCCTATGTGGTGGAATCCGAGAACTTCGAATCGATCCACAACCACTCGGCCTACGCGTTGATCGAACGAGACAAGGGATAAACGGTCCGGGTACTCCGTCCCCTACCCGTACCCGTCTACTCCCGAGCTCGGGTACGGGGACGGGCGCGCGGTCAATAGCGCTTCGTGAGGGTCAGATCCGTGCCCGTCCGGTTCATCTCGACCCGGTTGAGGAAGCTCATCCCCAGCAGCACGAAGGGCATCTCGCTCTCGTGCACCAGAGCATCGACGTTGTTCAAGGTGATGTCCCCCAGCTTGACCGTGTCGAGCTTGACGCGGTAGACGCGCGCCACCCCGTTGGCCGTGCGGGTACTGCCGCGCTCGCCCTCCAGATAGTTCACGCCGATGCGCCGGGCGTCGGCGATGCCCATCGAGATCATGGTGGCGCCAGTGTCCACCAGGAACTGGACCATCGCGCCGTTGATGCTGCCGGTGGTGAAGAAATGGCCGCGTGAGTCGGCCACCAAGGTCACGCTGCTGGAAGCGTTGAACGTCGAGCGCCCGTTGGAGAGTTGGCTGGTCCCGAGGGTCAGGCTGCGGCGTTTGCCGTCGATCTCGAACAGCGCAGACTCGGGTGTGGCCTTGATCAGCTTGATCGTGCTCGACAGGCTTTCGCCGTCGCGCAGCACGCGCGGCTTTCCCGCTGCACCCAGAGTGACTACCGCCTTGCCGCTCGACAGGCCGACCACGCTGATCTCGTCCTCGGCCTGTTGAGCGTGCGCTGGCGCGGGGAGGGTCAGGAAGGCGAACGCGAGGAGCAACTCGAAGCAGGCCCCCTTCAGGAGCCTGCCGGTCGCAACGAGGCGGCGCTGTTTTCGCGCGCTGCTGTCTCGACGAGAGAGAACGCGGGCTGCAAGCATTCCGGGCATGGACCTCGGCGGGTTGTCTTGCGTCAATCTGTTAACCTTAAGCTGACGTTCTGCTGTCATCGTGCACCCAGGCTATGAAACCTGTCGCCATCTTTCGTCACTTCGTCACCGAAGGGCCAGGCTATTTTGCCACGTACTTGGATCGCAACGGGCTGCCTTGGAAGCTCGTCAAGCTGGACGAAGGCGAGGGAGTTCCGCGAGATCCAGACGCGTTCAGCGGCCTGGTGTTCATGGGAGGACCGATGAGCGTCAACGACGACCTGCCCTGGATTCCACCGGTCCTCGAACCTGATACGGGAGGCGATCGCAAGAGACGTGCCGGTGCTGGGGCATTGTCTTGGCGGGCAGCTCATGTCGAAGGCGCTCGGTGGGCAAGGTCACGCGCGCCGCGGTCAAGGAGATCGGCTGGGGCGAGGTGGAACTCGAGGACGCGCCCGAGGCGCGAGCATGGTTCGGAGAGCAGCGCGGCGGCTTTCCTGTCCTTCCACTGGCATGGCGAGACCTTCACCGTTCCAGACGGCGCCACGCCGGCTGCTGTCGAGCCCCTGGTGTCAGAACCAGGCGTTTTGCTCTGGGCCCGCATCTGGGCCTGCAATGCCACATCGAGATGACGCAAGACGCTGGTGCATACCTGGTGCCGAAGCGGCGCGCGCGAGATCGCGGGCAGTGACAGTCCGGCGGTCCAGCCTGTGGAGGCGATCCTGCAGGATCTGGAGGCGCGGGTGGTAGCCCTGCACCAGGTAGCCGACGCGGTGTACGGACGCTGGGTGGAAGGGCTCGTCAGGGACTAGGGATGAGGACGAAGGGTGAAGGGGTGGACGCGACATTGGTCTAAGTCCCTGGCTCCGCGTCCCTAATCCCTGAAGTTGGTGAACTGCAATGGGAAATCGGTTACCGACTTGCGCACCAGCTGTATCGCTTCCTGCAGGACGTCCTTCTTGGCGCCCGACACCCGGACTGCTTCGCCCTGGATGCTGGCCTGCACCTTGAGCTTGCTGTCCTTGATCTGCTTGACGAGCTTCTTGGCCAGCTCCTGGCTCACCCCGGTACGCACGGTCACCGCCTGCTTGACCTTGTCGCCACCGATCTTTTCGGTATTGCCTTTTTCCAGGACGCGCACGTCGACACCGCGCTTGGCGAGCTTGCCGATGAGCACGTCGTAGACCTGGCCCAGCTTGAAGTCGTCGTCGGCGTAGAGCGTCAGCGCGTGCTCGGCCTGCTCCACGCGCGCATCCGACCCTTTGAAGTCGAAGCGGTTGGAGATTTCCTTGTTGGCCTGAGTCGACGCGCATTGCGCAGCTCCACCTCGTTGACCTCGGAAACAATGTCGAAGCTCGGCATTTCGCTGCCTCATGAGAGCGATCAGGCGCACGGTGAAGGAGGTAATCGGCAGGCCCGTGCCGTCGTCGAACTCGGCCGCCGCCTCGATGGCCTGGCGGGCGATCTGCTCGGCGCTCAAGCCGGGCTCGCCATAGCTGCCGATACATGGCGCCCAGGGCGTAGTCGCTGCCGCTGCCATAGGCGTAGAAGCTGGAGAACTCCTGTACCGTGCGGTGGGCGGCCACGCCGAAGATACCGTGCGGATTGGCGATCAGGCAGTCCATGCGCGAGGACTCCAGCGCATCCTCCTTGTCCTCCTCCGGCATCAGGTAGTAGCGCTCCTTGAGGACGCCATGCAGCCGGTTCCAGGTGCGGAAGATGCTCGCCGGCGTGTCCAGCTGGACGTCCTCGCCGGCGTGTTCGAAGTAGTCGCGCAAGATGGTCTTGAAGGTCGCGTATCCGGTCACCGCGAGATAGCTGTCGCCCACGCGCAGGATCTTGTCGTGGTTGGCGATATAGTCCGCGCTCTCCTTGGCGTTGCCCCACTTGGTCAGCGTGTCGGCGGCGATGGCCGCGATGCCGTCCTTCTTCACGACCGTTACGGTGGTCATTTAGGGTCCCCGTGGAACCAAGCTACCGGTGCCGCAGCTTGGCCGCGATGCGCATCCGCAGAGCGTTGAGCCGGATGAAGCCTTCGGCATCCTTCTGATTGTACGCGCCGCGATCGTCCTCGAAAGTGACGATGCTGGTGTCGAACAGAGAATCGGTCTTCGAATCGCGCCCGACCACCATCACATTGCCCTTGTACAGCTTGAGCCGCACCCAGCCGTTCACTGTGCCCTGCGAGGCGTCGATCATCTGCTGCAGCATGTGCCGCTCCGGGCTCCACCAGTAGCCGTTGTAGATGAGCGATGCGTAGCGCGGCATCAGCTCGTCTTTGAGATGAGCGACCTCGCGGTCGAGCGTGATGGACTCGATCGCGCGATGCGCTTTCAGCATGATGGTGCCGCCGGGGGTCTCGTAGCACCCGCGCGACTTCATGCCCACATAGCGGTTCTCCACCAGGTCCAGACGGCCGACCCCGTGCCTGGAACCGAGCTCGTTCAGCTTGGTGAGGACCTGCGCCGGGGTCATCTTCTGCCCGTTAACCGCGACGATATCGCCTGCACGGTAGTCGAGCTCCAGGTACTCCGCCTCATCCGGCGCCTGCTCCGGTGACGTAGTCCAGCGCCACATCTGCTCTTCGGGTTCCTGGGCCGGATCCTCCAGTGCGCGCCCTTCATAGGAGATGTGCAGCAGGTTGGCATCCATGCTGTACGGGCTGCCGCCTTCGCGGTGCTTCATCTCGATCGGGATGCCGTGCTTCTCGGCATAGGCCAGCAGCTTCTCGCGCGAGGTGAGGTCCCATTCCCGCCACGGCGCGATCACTCGGATGTCCGGCTGCAGCGCGTAGTAGGCCAGCTCGAAGCGGACCTGGTCGTTGCCCTTGCCGGTGGCGCCATGCGAGACCGCGTCGGCGCCGGTCGCCCGTGCAATCTCGATCTGGCGTTTCGCAATCAACGGCCGCGCGATGCTGGTGCCGAGCAGGTACTCCCCCTCGTAGATTGCGTTCGACGCGGAACATCGGGAACACGAAATCGCGCACGAACTCCTCGCGCAGGTCGTCGATGAAGATCTCCTTCACCCCGAACTTCTGCGCTTTCGCGCGGGCGGGCTCCAACTCTTCGCCCTGGCCAATGTCGGCGGTGAACGTGACCACCTCGCATCGGTAGGTATCCTGCAGCCACTTCAGGATCACCGACGTATCCAGCCCGCCGGAATAGGCGAGCACCGCCTTGCCGATTGCGCTCATTGCTGCCGCGTTGCTCCTTAGAACTATGCCAGGGGAATCGGGGACTCAAGTTTTGTTGGGGTCCGGCGCTTCTTCCTCTTGCGGCTGGTCCGGCAGGTCGGGTTCGTAGACGCCGTCCACCCATTCGCCGATAAAGACCTTGCCGTCCGGGCGCCGGTACTGGCCCTGGCCGTGCGGCTTGCCGTTCTTCCACTGCCCTTCGTACCAGCTGCCGTCGGGGGCATCGAAGCGGCCAGTGCCGTCCTGCGTGCTGTGCTTCCAATCGCCGGCGTATTTCCCGCCGTCGGATTTGGTCATCACGCCTTTGCCGTCGGCCCAGCCCATCTCCAGGTGACCTTCGTAGACATCGTCCTTCTTGCCGTCCAGAAACCATTGCAGGACGCCGTCGCCGTCGGCGAAACCGCTCTTGCACTGCCCGCTCCACGTGATGCTCTCGCCTGGACGAGGAAACGTGTTGGCGACTTTGCAGCCACGCTTGTCGGCAATCCAGGTCACGTCGTCATCCGGCGCTGCTTGGACGGCGCCGGACAGCGCTAGCCAGAGAAGCCAGAGCGCTGCCGGCAAATAGCGGTAGGTAACGTTCATCGGGATGTGTCTCCTGAAATAGTCCAGCGTTGCTCCCCTCCCGGGGACTTCCCCCTCGTCAGCATTACCTGTTCCTCATGGGTCCTTTGGCGGCTTTGATTGGTCGCTCTCTGGACCGATATACACGCCATCCTTCCACACGCCCCGGACGGCATCGCCCGATGCGCGGCGCATTGTCCCGCGGCCATCCGGCTGACCGTTCTTCCATTCACCCGAGTAGCTGCCGCCGTCAGGATCCCTCAGCACGCCCGTACCATGCTGCTTTCCGGCCAGCCAGCCACCGTCGTAACTGGTGCCGTCGGGCAATGTCAGCTTGCCCTGGCCGGAGAGTGCGCCGTGTACCAACGTACCCTCGTACCGGCCGCCAGGCTGGTTGTTCTCGCTCCACTGCATCACGCCTTCACCATCGGCGAAGCCGTCCTTGCACTTGCCGCTCCAGGTGACCGTCTCGTTTGGTTTGGGATTGGGGTTGGCGATTTTGCAGCCATTGTTGTCGCTGATATAGCCCTCATCGGACCACGCGCTGAGCGCGAACAACGACAGACAAAGCGACAACATGAGCTTGCCGAAAAAGTTTGCCTGCGCCGAAACCTTTTGATAGGGGACTGTCACGACTCGACCTTCCCGAGGAGCAGATACTCGAGCAGTGCTTTCTGCGTGTGCATGCGATTCTCCGCTTCTTCCCAGACTACGCTTTGTGGCCCGTCGATGACGGCCGCTTCCACTTCTTCGCCTCGATGCGCCGGCAGGCAATGCATGAACAAGGCCTCGGGCTTGGCCAGCCGCATCATGTCCCGGTTTACCTGATAGGCCGCAAACCTGCGCTTGCGCTCCTCCGCCTCGTCCTCGAATCCCATGCTGGTCCACACATCGGTGGTCACCAGATCCGCGTCGCGCACCGCCTCGAGCGGCTGGTCGAAGCGCTCCAGGTGCATGCTCTGATAACTCTCCCCGCGCTCGGGTTCGAGCTCGTATCCGGGCGGGGTGGCGACGTGGAAGTTGAAGTCGAAGATCTTGGCCGCTTGCAGCCAGGTGTTGCACACGTTGTTGGAATCACCTACCCAGGCCACGGTCTTGCCGCGGATCGGGCCGCGCTGCTCCACGAAAGTGAAGATGTCGGCAAGGATCTGGCACGGGTGATACTCATCCGTGAGGCCGTTGATCACCGGCACGCGCGAGTGCGCCGCGAAGCGTTGCACGATGTCCTGCTCGAACGTGCGGATCATCACCGCGTCCACCATTCTCGATATCACCTCGGCCACGTCTTCGATGGGCTCGCCCCGCCCGAGCTGGGTATCGCGGGTGCTCAGGAACAGGGCGCTGCCGCCGAGCTGAGCCATCCCTGCCTCGAAAGACACGCGCGTGCGCGTCGAGTTCTTTTCGAACAGCATGGCCAGAGTTTTGCCCCTGAGCGGCTGGTACAGCGTCCCGCTGCGGTGGCGCGACTTCAACACTCGCGTGCGCGCCAACAGATAGTCGAACTCGGGACGGGTGAAGTCCCGCAGTTGCAGGAAATGTCTGGGCGCCGCCATGAGCAACAGGCGCTGCGTAGCTCTAGCCGTGCACCGCGACGCCGGCCGGCTCCGCCAGGAATTCACGGACCAGCTCCGCCACGCCGTCGACCAGCTGCTGCGCCTCGGCCGGCCGCATGATGAGGGGCGGCAGCAGCCGGACGACCGTGTCGACGGTCACGTTGATGAGCAGCCCCCGGTCGAGTCCCGCCTGGGTCAGATCGCCACAGGGCCGGTCGAGGTCGATCCCCACCATGAGCCCCTTACCACGGATCTCTTTGACCCCCGCCAAGGCGCCGACGCGCTCGCGCAGCCCGCTGCGGATGAGATCGCCGATGCGCACCGCGTTCTCCAGCAAGTTGTCGTCGGCGATGATGCTAAGCGTCGTGTAAGCGGCCGTGGAGGCGAGCGGATTGCCGCCGAACGTAGCTCCGTGGTTGCCGGGCCGGAACACCTGAGCTGCGGGGCCATAGGCGAGACAGGCACCGATCGGCACGCCGTTGGCCAGCCCCTTGGCCAAGCGTCATTACGTCCGGGCTTGATGTCCAGGAGCTGGTGGGCGAACCAGCGGCCGGTCCGGCCGATGCCGCTCTGCACCTCGTCCAGCATCAGCAGCCACCCCTGCCGGTCGCACAGTTTGCGCAGCTGAGGGAGATAGCCGTCGTCGGGCACGTTGATGCCGCCCTCACCTTGGATCGGCTCCACCAGGATCGCCACGACGTTCTTGTTGTTGGCCGCCACTTGCTCGACGGCCTGGAGGTCGTTGTATGGCACACGAGCGAAGCCGGACAGCAGAGGCTCGAAGCCGGCCTGCACCTTGCGGTTTCCTGTCGCCGAAAGCGTCGCCATGGTGCGGCCATGAAAGGCCTTTTCCATCACCACGATGGTGGGTTGCTCGATACCCTTCTGGTGTCCGTACAGCCGTGCCAGCTTGATGGCGGCCTCGTTCGCCTCGCAGCCCGAATTGCAGAAGAAAACGTTGTCCATCGCCGGACAGCTTGCACAACAGGTCGGCCAGGCGCTCCTGTTCTGGAATGCGATACCAGTTGGACGCGTGGATGATGCGTCCGGCTTGGTCGGCGATCGCCTGGACGAGGCGCGGGTGCGCGTGACCGATGCCGGTCACGGCGATGCCGGAGAACCCATCCAGGTAGCGTTTCCCCTCGGTATCCCACAGCCACACACCTTCCCCGCGCTCGAAAGCGACCGGCAGCCGGCCGTAGGTGTTCATCAGATGCGGCGTCATAGGCGAAAAAGTTCCGGCAAAAGAGTCCAAGATGGCGACCAGGAAAGCCCGCTGCGGCCGCCGGTCCCAACCGGCTCGAGCAGCCGGTCTCGCCGCACAGCGCTCAACCCACCAGGGTCGTCAAAATAGTAACGGCGGCCAAAGCCGCCGTGCGTGGTGATTGAACCATAGCGGAAGTTAGTTTTATCCGAATCGGCCCGGCTGTGCAAGTCCGCCGACGGGGGAAAACCTCAGGTTTTCAGCTTTTTGAGGCCCTTCTCGTCGTGCGGGGTCAGCACCCGCACGCACGGCATGTAGCCGTCGTAGACGATCCCGTGCAGTTCGACCCGTTTGTGGCTCCGCAGCAGGCCGGCCAGGTAATGCATGATGTCGGGCGTGATCACCTGTCCCGGCACCAGTACCGGGATTCCAGGCGGGTAGGGCGTGATCTGGTCGGCTGCGACCTTGCCGTTCAGTGCCGCGTTGATCCTGTCCTGATCGTCCAGGATGGGCAAGCCCTGACCGCCGCAGTAGAACGCGTCGCGCGGAAGATACTTGAGATGAGTGAACCCGGGGATTTCGGGAGTGCGATACAGCCGGCGTGGCGCGCGCCGCTCGCGCGCGACGCGCATGAGCGCGTCGTACAGGCGCGAGACCTTGCTGCGAGTGGTGCCGATGGTGAGCAGCAGCGACAGGGTGTTGAAAGTGGATTTCTCGACCTGGATGTTGTAGCGCTCGAACAGCTCGTGCTGCAGCTCGTCCACCGTGTAGCCGCACTCGGAGATATCCACGGTGACCTTGGTGGGGTCGAGCTGGATGTTGTCGTGGCGCACTTCGTCCGGCAGCAGGTCGTCCAGCTCGAGCACCCGGAACACGCCGGTCGAGTTGATCTGGTGGCGCAGCTCCGTGGACAGCGAGAGCGTGCGCGCCAGCAGCTTGTAACCTTCCATCACCGCCTGCTTACGCGCCACGTCCAGGCTCGCGATCATGCTGTATTGCGGGCTGGTGGACGTGTGCATGTTGAAGTTCTCCCGGAAGATGTGCTCGTTGAAGTCCGGGTCGTTGACGTGGACCATGCTGGCCTGGGAGAAAGCCGACAGAATCTTGTGCGTGCTCTGGGTGGCGTAGTCGGCGCCCGACTCCAGCGCGGTGGGACGGAAAGCCGGGTGGAAGCGGGCGAAACCGTACCAGGCCTCGTCCACCACCACTTTGATGCCCTTGGTGTGCGCTGCCTCGATAATGGGCGCCAGGTCGTAGCGCAGCCCATCATAGGTGCACGATGTGAGCACCAGGGCTTCCGCGTCGGCATGCTCTTCGATGGCGCGCAGAATGGTCTTCTTCGGGATCGGGCCGAAAATCCCGTACTTCTTGTTGACCGAGGAGTCGAGATAGACCGGGTGCGCGCCCGACAATACCACGCCGTGGTGCACGGACTTGTGGCAGTTGCGGTCCAGCAGCAGCTTCTCGCCCGGGCGCGATGAGCGTCTGAAAGATAACCTTGTTGCCGGTCGAGGTGCCGTTGGTGGCGAAGAAGGTCCGGCGTGCGCCGAAGGCTTTGGCGGCCAGCTTCTGCGCCTCCAGGATGACGCCCGTCGGCTCCATCAGCGAGTCCAGGATCGGTACCGACACCGACAGGTCGGCGTCGAACACGTGCTCTCCCATGAACTCGTAGAAGTCGCTCACCCACGGGCTATCGCGCAGGCTGTCGCCGGATGAATGCCCCGGCGTGTGCCAGGCGTCCTTGGCCATCAGGACATAGCTCTTCAGCGCGTCGTAGAAGGGCGTATCGGCCTTCTCCTGCATCTGGGCGTTGAGGATGCGGTAGATGCCACGGTAGTCGCGCTCTTCGCGGTAGAAATATCCGTCCACCGCCTCCGAAAACAGCGCGTCGACAACCTCGTCTTCCTGCTCCTGCGCGATCAGGATGTAGACGTCGAGCTCAGGCCGGAAGCGCGTGATTTTCTGGACCAGCTCCAGGGCCGACATCTGCAGCACCCGCGAGTTGCCGCCGTCGTTCTTCAGGGTATAGAGGGTGTCGTCGACGATCACGGCCTGGATGTCGCCGTCCTCCTCGATCGCCTTGAGCGCATCGCGCGCCGTGGTTGATGCCGGTGAAAGTGATGCCGAGCGGGTTGTCCAGGCTCTTGGCAGCGGCGTTCAGGAGCTTGACGAACTCCTTGAGGACCAGCTGCTCGTCGTTGATGACCAGGATGCGGCTTACCGGCTTGCGCATGCGTCAACCTCGAAGAGTTGGCACGACGCTAAGCAGGAACGATTTTTGCTGCGACGCACCACGGCTGCTTCGCCTTCGATCAACCGCGACTATTCTCCGATCCCGCGTCATGCCTTCCGATCCCTCAGGCCTCATGCCTGCCTCCCTCGAGATCATCATTCTCGGCGTCACCGAAACCGGCGCTCCCTTCAGGCCGAGCGACTGGGCCGACCGCCTGTGCGGGGTCATGTCGATCTTTGGCGAAGACCAGCGCATCAGCTACTCGCCTTACGTCCATCCTTTTCTCGCGGAAGGCCACAAGTGCGTGCGGGTCGACACGCGCCTGAAGGCTCTCAACCCCGACGCGTTCGAATTCCTGATGGGATTCGCCCGTGACAACGAACTGCGGTTGCGCCCCGGCAGCGACTAGGCGCGGCCGGACAGAAGCGAAGCCGCAGACGAGCGACGAGCGTGATCGATGGAACGACGCAGTGCAGGTATGCCGGTCGAGACGGCGGCGACAACCCAGGGCTGTTGAAACCACGCGGCGCGGGCGGAAACGCGAGCCTAGTGCTGGCGGGCCGAGGGCCCCGCTGATCCAGCCGGTGCGATCAGGCCATACCTTTGATCGCGGCGGCCAGGCGGCTCTTGTAACGGGCGGCCGTGTTCTTGTGAAAGATCTTCTTGTCGGCAATCGCGTCGATGATGCTCTGCGATGCGCGCAGCTGGGCCTCGGCCGCGGCCTTGTCACCGGCCGAAATGGCCTTGCGCACTTTCTTGAGGGCGGTTCTCATCTCCGAGCGCTGAGCCGCGTTGTGGGCGTTGCGCTCGAGGGACTGGCGGGCCCGCTTGCGGGCCTGGGCGGTGTTCGCCATGATGGCTCCTTGCGAATCTGTAACGCTTTGAAAAAAGTGCGTAAGGATACTGTCTGGCAGGCACGATTGCAAGCCGCACCCGGTGCTTCTCCCGACAATCGACTTGAGCGCATTCAGGGTGACCCGCCTGCTTACGGTACTCCGGTAGAATCCCCTCGCTCTGGGCTCCCGGCTGGTGACGGGCTCCCGCGGCGCCGCAGGCCGACCGACCAGCCGCCTCAAGCATTCCACGTTTCCGGTGACCAGAATGAACCGGCTCACGCCATGAATCTCCTCAAGGCACTCGTCACCGTCAGCGGCATGACGATGGTGTCGCGTGTGTTCGGCTTCGTCCGCGATGCCGTGGTCGCAAGGGTATTCGGCGCGGGACTCTATACGGACGCTTTTTTCGTGGCCTTCCGGCTGCCGAACCTGCTGCGGCGGGTGTTCGCGGAGGGCGCGTTCTCCCAGGCCTTCGTGCCGATCCTGGCCGAGTACAAGATGCGTCGCGGCGACGCCGAAGCGCACGAGCTGGTGGATCACGTCGCGGCGCTGCTGGCGCTCGCGCTGTTCCTGGTCACCGCGCTCGGCATCCTCGCCGCGCCGGTAATCATCTATGTGACCGCACCCGGATTTTCCGCTGTACCGGAGAAGTTCGACCTGACCGTTCAGCTGTTGCGCATCACCTTCCCCTATATCTTCTTCATCTCGCTCACGTCGCTGGCGGGCGGCATCCTCAATACCTACGGCCGCTTCGCCATTCCGGCCTTCACGCCGACCCTGCTGAATCTGTCGTTCATCGCATTCGCGCTGTGGCTGGCGCCCTGGTTCCACCCGCCGGTGCTGGCGCTGGCCTGGGCGGTGCTCGTAGGCGGAGTGCTCCAGCTCGCCTTCCAGGCGCCCTACCTGGCACGCCTGGGTCTGCTGCCGCGGTTTCGCCTGAACCTGAAAGATCCTGGCGTCTGGCGTGTCGTCAGGCAGATGGGGCCGGCTATCTTCGGCGTGTCCATCGGTCAGATCAGCCTGCTCATCAACACCATTTTTGCGTCCTTCCTGGTGACCGGCAGCGTGTCCTGGCTGTACTACGCGGACCGCCTGATGGAGTTTCCGACCGGCGTGCTGGGCGTGGCGCTGGGGACCATTCTCTTGCCGAGCCTGTCCAAGAGCTTCGCCGAGAAGACCGGGGAGGAATATTCGCGTCTGCTGGACTGGGGCTTGCGCCTGACGCTTCTGCTCGCGTTGCCCTCAGCCCTGGCGCTGGCGATCCTGGCCGTGCCGTTGATCTCCACGCTGTTCCACCACGGCGCCTTCGACCGCCACGACGTGGCGATGACCGGTCAGGCGCTGGTCGCATACAGCGTTGGCCTGGTGGGTCTGATCCTGGTCAAGGTGCTGGCACCGGGGTTTTATGCACGTCAGAACATCCGCACACCGGTGAAGATCGGAATCATCACGCTGCTGACAACCCAGCTGATGAATCTTGCCTTCATCTATCCGCTGCGCCACGCCGGCCTCGCGCTGGCCATCGGATTGGGCGCCTGCTTCAACGCGGGGCTGCTCTACTTCAAGTTGCGCCAGCACCGGATATTCCAGCCGCAGCCAGGCTGGAGCAAGTTCGCGCTGCAACTGGGAGCGGGCCTGCTGCTCATGGGGACCGTGCTCTGGTTTGCCTCCGGCAGCCACGAGAGCTGGCTCACCGGCTCGGCGTGGTCGCGCGCCGCACGGCTGAGCCTGGTAGTCGTAGCCGGCGCCGGCAGCTACTTTGCCGCTCTGTGGGTCGCCGGCATTCGCCCCGGGCATTTCGTCAAGCGCGCAAGCTGATCGCGCCGGGCACGCTACAATGCTGGCTTTTTCGCGGACAGCCGCGGAGTCGGCTCGGCCAGGTGCGTCAAGGGAGTCGGGGTGGCCGGCGGCGCTCGTCCTGTTCACTGCTCCCGCCATCGCGTACATTGCCAGGTCATGCGTATTCTGCGTCACCTATCCGCGCGCGGGGCTGGTCCGGTCGCCCTTACAGTCGGCAACTTCGACGGCGTGCATCTCGGCCATCGAGCCATGCTCGAGCTGCTGGGCGGGACCGCCCGCGCGAGGCGCTTGCGTTCCTGCGTGATGAGCTTCGAGCCGCATCCGCGCGAGTTCTTCTCGCCCGATCAGGCGCCCACGCGCCTCACTTCGCTGCGCGAGAAGCTGGAGCTGCTCGCCCAATCCGGAATCGATCAGGTGCACGTGCGTCGCTTCGACTACGATTTCGCGCGCATCGCGCCGGAGGAGTTCATCCGCAATGTTCTGGTGGATGGGCTCGGCGTGCGCTGGTTGCTGGTCGGGGACGACTTCCGGTTCGGCGCGCGCCGGCAAGGCGACGTCGCCATGCTGCGAGAGGCAGGGGCGCAGCACGGCTTCGAGGTCGCGCAGATGCAGAGTTTCTCGGTCGATGGCATTCGCGTCTCCAGCACCGCGGTGCGTGAGCGGTTAGCGCGCGGCGACATGATCGGGGCGGCACGGCTGCTCGGGCGACCCTACAGCATCAGCGGCCGCGTGGTCAGAGGCGATGGTATCGGGAAGCAGCTCGGATTCCCGACCGCCAACGTCCAGATGAAGCACAACCGCCCGCCGCTGGCGGGCATCTTCGTGGTGGATGTTCTAGGTCTGGGCGAGCTGCCGCTCGAGGGCGTCGCGAGCCTGGGTGTGCGCCCGACGGTGAATACTGGCGGCGTGCCGGTTCTGGAGGTATACCTGTTCGACTTCGCGCGCGACATCTATGGCCGGCATCTGCGGGTGCGCTTCCTGCACAAGCTGCGCGACGAAGAGAAATATGCGGACCTGGAAACGCTCAAGCGCCAGATCGCACGCGACGTCGACGATGCCAGGCGCTTCTTCAGCCACAGAGGACGCAGCGATCACACAGAGAACATTCTGTAGGATGGTGCCCGGCGCTGGCCCTGCCACCGCGTGAGGCTCGAACTCCTGCTCTGTCATCGTCCTCCCCTGTAGAGCGCGTTATTTTCCAACCAGACCAATGGCCGACTACAAGAAAACCCTGAACCTTCCCGACACCGGCTTCCCGATGAAGGGCGATCTTGCCAAGCGCGAGCCCGAGTGGGTCAAGCAGTGGCAGGAGACCAAGCTCTATGAGCGCCTGCGCAAGGCCTGCGCGGGGCGCCCCAAGTTCGTCCTGCACGACGGCCCACCCTATGCCAACGGTGACATCCACATGGGGCACGCGGTCAACAAGGTGCTCAAGGACATCGTGGTGAAGAGCAAGAGCCTGGCCGGGTTCGACTCACCCTACGTGCCCGGCTGGGACTGCCACGGTTTGCCCATCGAGCACCAGGTGGAGAAGCTGCACGGCAAAGACATCCCGGCCGCCGAGTTCCGCCGGCTGTGCCGCGAGTATGCGCAGACCCAGATCGAGCGGCAGCGACGCGACTTCATCCGGCTGGGGATCCTCGGCGACTGGGATCATCCCTACCTCACGATGGACTTCGCGACCGAAGCGGATACCATTCGCGCGCTCGGGCGGATCTATCAGCGCGGGTTCCTGTATCAAGGCGCCAAGCCGGTCCTCTGGTGTCTCGACTGCCACTCGGCCCTGGCGGAAGCAGAGGTCGAGTACGAAGAGCGCACCTCGCCCGCCATCGACGTGGCGTTCGCTTTTGCCGACCTGCGCGCGCTGGCGCGGCCGTTCGGGTTCACGCACATCTACGAGCCCGCGTTCGCGGTGATCTGGACCACCACGCCGTGGACGCTGCCGGCCAATCAAGCCGTCGCCGTGCACCCGGACTTCCACTACAACCTGGTGCGCACGTCCAAGGGCTTGCTGGTGCTGGCCGAAGACCTGCGCGAGGCGTGCCTGCAGCGCTACGGGCTTACCGGTGAAGTCCTGGCCACCGCCGCCGGCAAATCGCTCGAAGGACTCGAGCTGATCCACCCGTTCTACGATCGCAAGGTGCCGATCGTCGTCGGCAGCCATGTGACCCTGGAGGCGGGCACTGGACTGGTCCACACCGCCCCGGCCCACGGCCTCGACGACTACATCATCGGCCAGAGATACAACCTGCCCGTGGACAACCCGGTCGATGACAACGGCCGCTTCCTGCCAGCGGTGCCGCTGGTGGGTGGCATGCTGGTGTGGGACGCGAACAAGGTCGTGATCGCCACCCTCGGGCAGGAGGGGCGCTTGCTCAAGACCGAGACCATCACGCACAGCTACCCGCACTGCTGGCGACACAAGACCCCCGTCATCTTCCGCGCCACCCGCCAATGGTTCATCGGCATGGACTCGAACCATCATCCCGGCGGCGGCCCGCTGTTGCGCGAGGTGGCGGACAAGGCGGTGCAGCGGACCGAGTTCTTTCCGAGCTGGGGACGCGCGCGGCTCGAAGCCATGATCCGCAATCGCCCCGACTGGTGCGTGTCGCGCCAGCGCAACTGGGGCACGCCCATGGCGCTGTTCGTGGACAAGCAGAGCGCAGAGCTGCATCCGCGCACGGCCGAGCTGATCGAGCAGGTCGCGCAGCGGGTGGAACGGCAGGGCATCGAGGGGTGGTTCAGTCTCACCGCCGAAGAAATTCTGGGCGCCGAGGCGGCGCAGTACCGCAAGATTCCCGACACCCTCGACGTGTGGTTCGATTCCGGCACCACCCATGTGAGCGTGCTGGCGAGACGCGCAGGGCCTGACCGACCCTGCCGACCTCTACCTCGAGGGCACCGACCAGCATCGCGGCTGGTTCCAGTCGTCGTTGTTGACCGCCTGCGCCATCGATGGCCAGGCGCCCTACAAACAGCTCCTGACCCACGGGTTCGTCATCGACGAGCACGGGCGCAAGATGAGCAAGTCGATGGGCAACGGCATCGAGCCGCAGGAGGTTTCGGGCCAGCTCGGCGCGGAGATCCTGCGCCTGTGGGTAGCCAGCACCGACTATTCCGGCGAGCTGTCGCTGTCGCAGGAGATCCTGAAGCGCGTCGTGGAAATGTACCGGCGCATCCGCAACACGTTGCGCTTCTTGCTGGCCAACGTGTCGGACTTCGATCCTGATCGGGACATGGTCGCCGTTGGAGCGCTGGGTCGAGCTGGATCGTTACGCGGTGGCCATGACGCGGGAGATGCAGGACGCGGTGATGCACGACTATGGCCGCTACGAGTTCCACTTTGCGATGCAGAAGCTGCACGCTTTCTGCTCCGAGTTCCTGGGTGCGTTCTATCTCGACATCCTCAAGGACCGTCTGTATACCTGCGGCGTGGCGAGCCCGGCGCGCCGCGCCGCTCAGAGCGCGCTATGGCATATCACGCACAGTCTGCTGCGCCTGCTTGCCCCGGTATTGAGCTTCACCGCCGAGGAGGCATGGGGCTTCTTCACGCGCCGCGCGCCGAATGATCCGTCCGCCGACAGCGTGTTCTTCCACACGGTACACACGCTTCCGACTGTGTCGGACGCGAAGGCGCTACTCGAACGCTGGGCCCTGGTGCGCGAAGCGCGCGCGGAGGTGCAGAAAGAGCTGGAATCCCTGCGCGCCAAAGGAAGCATCGGTTCGGCACTGGCCGCAGAAGTCGAGATCCACGCTGCCGGCGCAGCGCTACCGCGCGCTGGCGGAGTTGGGCGACGACTTGCGCTTTGTGCTGATTACGTCGCGCGCTACGGCGAAGGAGGTGGCCGAGCCGGCGCAGCAGAAGATCATCGTGCGACCGAGCGCTGATGCCAAGTGCCCGCGCTGCTGGCATTACCGCCGGGACATTGGCGCGGACCCCTCGCATCCGGAGCTGTGCGGCCGCTGCGTGTCCAATCTGTTCGGCGCCGGTGAGCCGCGCACGCATGCTTGAGGGCAGGATTGGCGATCAGCGCCAGGTGCTGCAGTGGCTGCCCTGGCTGGTGGTCAGCGCGGCTCGTGGTCCTGCTGGATCAGTGGACCAAGCATTTGGTGCAGCAGACGTTGCTGCACCGTGACCCGATACAGGTAACGCCTTTCTTCGATCTGGTGCTGGTGCTCAATCGCGGCGCAGCGTTCAGCTTCCTCAGCTCCGCCTCCGGCTGGCAGCGGGAGTTTTTCATCGTGCTCGCCCTCGCCGCCAGCGCGCTGATCGTGTACCTGCTGCACAAGCACGTCGCGGATCGCCTGTTCTGTTTTGCGCTGAGCTTGATTCTGGGTGGGGCCCTGGGCAACGTGATCGATCGCGTCCTGCTGGGAGCGGTAGTGGATTTCCTGCATTTCCACCTGGCTCAGCATTCCTTTCCGGCGTTCAATCTGGCCGACAGCGCGATCACCTGTGGAGCAGGTTTGCTGATATGGGATAGTTTGCGGCGAGCGCGGGTCAAACAAGCGGATCGCGGCTAGCGATACGGGGTACGTATGACGAACTGGGCGAAAGTCATCGAGGGCAAGATCCGGATTGCCCGGCAGGGCGGGAAGCCCTCCAAGCCGAGTGGGGATGCTCGTATCCCGCCCGGGCAAAAGCGGGTCACCGACTTCCCGGTGCTGGATCTCGGCATCACTCCCGAGATCGCCCCGCAGACATGGAAGCTGCGCCTCTTCGGGCTGGTCGAGACCGAGCGCGGGCTGGACTGGGACGATCTACGCGCTCTGCCCCAGGTCCATTCGGTGTCCGACTTCCATTGCGTAACGCGCTGGTCGCAGCTCGACATGGACTGGGACGGCGTGCTGGCGCGGGACGTGGTCGCGTTGGCCCGACCGCTGCCGACGGCTCGATTCGTCACGCTGCATGGCGCCGACGGCTATACCACCAATCTGCCGCTCGAGGCTTTGCTGGACGACGACGTGGTCATCGCGCACAGCGTGTTCGGAGCGCCGCTCGCACGCGAGCACGGAGGGCCGGTGCGGCTGGTCGTGCCTAAGCGCTATGGCTGGAAGAGCGCCAAATGGCTGTCAGCGATCGAGTTCCATGCACCAGGACCGGCCCGGATTCTGGGAAGTGCGCGGGTACCACAACGAGGCCGATCCCTGGAAGGAGGAGCGGTTCAGCTCCGGTGCGTGAATGGGCACGGCGGACACTGCGACGTACAATGCTTTCTCCGAGCTCAATCTGGCCCTGACATGCAAGTGATCCTCGCCAATCCGCGCGGCTTCTGCGCTGGAGTCGACCGCGCCATCGAGATCGTCGAGCGTGCCCTGCGCCTGTATGGTGCGCCCGTCTACGTGCGTCACGAGGTCGTGCACAACAAGTACGTGGTGGACGATCTGCGTGCCAAGGGCGCGGTGTTCGTGGAAGAGCTGGCCGAAGTGCCGTCTGGAGCGACCGTCGTCTTCAGCGCTCACGGCGTCTCACAGGCTGTGCGTGCGGAAGCCGAAGCACATGGTTTGCGGGTGTTCGACGCGACCTGCCCGCTGGTGACCAAGGTCCACGTCGAAGTGGCGAAGATGCGCGGGCAGGGCCGCGAGATCGTGATGATCGGGCATCGCGGCCATCCCGAGGTCGAGGGCACGATGGGGCAGGTGGACGGTGGCATGCACCTCGTGGAGGCGCCCGAAGACGTCGCAGCCCTGCCGGTGAAAGACCCGGAGCGGCTTGCATTCGTGACCCAGACCACGCTCTCGGTGGACGACGCGAGCGTCGTGATCGATGTCTCTCAAGGCACGCTTTCCGGCGATCGTCGGTCCGAAGAAGGACGACATCTGCTACGCAACGCAGAATCGGCAGGACGCGGTCAAGGCGCTGTCTCGACAGTGCGATGTCGTGATCGTGGTGGGGTCCCCCAACAGCTCGAACTCGAACCGCCTGCGCGAGGTGGCCGAGAATCTGGGCGTTCCCGCCTACATGGTGGACGCCCCTGAGGAGCTCGATGCCGCGTGGGTGCAGGGTAAGGCGCGGGTTGGCGTAACGGCGGGCGCATCAGCGCCCGAGGTCCTGGTCGCAGGGCGTGGTGCAGCGCCTGCGCGAGTTGGGCGCGTCGGAGGTGCGCGAGATGGACGGCATTTCCGAGAGCGTGGTGTTCCCGCTGCCGAAGACGCTGGCCTATCTAGGATGTTGCCCTGCCTTAACTCGTCTAGATTCCAAACTTCGCACGGGCCGCGTCGGCCTCAGCCTTCCAACGCGGCCGCATGTTGTCACAGATGGCGGTCCACAGTTTGCGCGGTTCCGCGCCGCGGGTCCTGGCCGCCCACTTCGCGGCGCTCGCTATGGTCCGCGCATGGTCTAGTGTGATTCGGCCGTGATCCGCGAATGTCTTCAGGCACTCCGCCGCCGTGCGCTTCGGGTCGCCGTTCGCGCCGTGGACCTCTTCACCTAGCCCGCCACATGCACCGGCAAGCCAATACCAGCCGTTTGCTTCCGCGCTATGTGGCGCGCCGTCAACGTCCGACAAGTGCAGCGCTACCAGCGGCGCGAGGTCCGGCCAAAGTTTCAGGACTAGTTCATGCTGCGGTGCACCCGCGACTGTGATGCTGAAGTAACGCGTCTGCTTCTTGACGGCGACTACCCCGTATTCAACGCCGATGCGGGTCGTGCCTTTGGTATGTTCGCGGGTTGGCATGGTCGCTCGCATCGTGGTCGCATTCATCGAAGAACACAACTAGCCTGGGTCCGTTTGCACTTGGCCGTGTCGTCCTTGCTCTCCCGTCCATCTACTGTTATGCCGTCTAGCAAAATCAACACCTTGGCACTCTATGGAATATCTGTCTAGATGGACGGCATCTCGGAGAATGTTGTATTCCGCTGCCTAAGGCACTGGCGCTTGACGCGCAGCCAGGTTTAGCGCACTGCTCCTCGTCTGAGCGCATTAGACAAACGGCCCCGTCCGAAGACGGGGCCGTTTGCGTGGAGCTGGTTCAACAGCAGTGCTGACGTTAGCCTGCTTTCAGGCCGTTCGCCTACTGCACGTTGATCTCACGCCAGGACTTGCGCCTGCCACCGAACCCGGAGCTCGCCAGCGGCACATTCGCCGGGACGGTACTGTCGTTGGACAGGCGAATCAGCTCTACCGTCTTGGCGCTGCCTGGAGTGCCGTTGCCTTCGAGCTGGATGAACTGCGGGCGGCTGGCGAGGGCGCTCCCCAGCCGGTTGCCGGCGATGCCGGCGGTGGGATTGCTATTGGCGATGTAGCCGCCGGTCGAGTAGCTGACGTTGAACAGCCAGCTGCTGCCGCCCGGCAGGCAAGGATCGGTGCCGTCCGGGATGTTGGTCGTGAACCCCAGCGTGCCTTGGCCGAGAGCCGGATTGGTGACGATGCGCTCGCCTACGTGCGGCAGGTCGATGTACCAGCCGTTCTTCGATGCGAGGTTCACCGCGTTGCTGGTGACCGAGGCGGTGGTCGAAGTCGGATTGGTGGCGACCTGTGCCTGCAGTGTGCCTCGCAGCGTCGGGATCAACGCAGTCGTAAGCGGGGCCGCCGTGGCGGCGTAGGGCTTGGGTTCTTTCAGCGCGTACATCGTCTGGGTGCTGGTGGCGCTGGCGAGCGCACCCGTTGCCAGCGGAATGTCGACTGCACCCAGATACTCGCCGGTGCCGACGTAGATCATCCGATAGCCGCTGACCACGCCCAGCTCGGGCTCGGTGGTGACCGGCTGCGCGTTGCCGCTGCCATCCACCAGTTTGGTCACCAGCTGGACCGCCCAGCTGGCCGTGGTGGACCCCGACAGGTCGAAGCGCCAGAGCTGGCCGGTGAGATCGCCGCCGTAGACCGCTTCCACCGTGTTGTCGGTGTTGGCGTGGTCGACCCAGGCGGAGATGTAGGCTAAGCCGCTGGGGGTGGCGGTGCTGCCGTTGTTGGTGGTGAGATCGGCGATCTTGGTGCCGTTTTTCGCGTTCAGCACGAACAGATGGCCCTTGCCGTCGCCTGTGGCACTGCCGATGAGGGCGTTGTTGTTGTAGCCGGAGGCTGCCAGCACGACCCAGCCGGCCGCGCGCGTCTTGACCAGGATCGCGCGTCCGAAGCTGTAGCCCATGTTGGCGTTGTCCTGAGCAGCAGTGGCGGCGTTGGGGAACTCCCACAGCACCTTGCTGGCCAGCCCGCTCTCGCCGGCCATGGTCGGGCTGGTCACATCCAGCGCGTAGTAGCCGCGCCCGCCGTTGGCGTAGGCGCCAACCAGAACCGTATGCCAATCGGGTGTGGTAGTCGAACTGCCGCTGGTATTGCTGAAGTCCATATCGCCATACACCGGGGTGCCGTCGACGTAGAACTTGTGCACGAACGCGTTCTTGCTGCTGAGGTTAGCCAGGTTGGGGAACACCGCGTTGGGGATGTAGGCCCAGGACTCGGCACCAGTGGTCGCGTCGAAGGCGTGCAGCATGCCGTCGTTGGCGCCCTGATACACCGTCTTGGTGCGGGTGGCGGCGGCGCCGGTCTTGAAGGCGGCGTAACCGCTGTCCATGTAACTGAAGCGCGGCGCACCGATGTAGATCGGCTCGGCGTTGACGATATCGCCCAGCACCGCGACGTTGTCCGATACCACGTTGTTGGGATACGGAGCGCGCGGGCCGCGGCCGCGGAAGGTGACGCCTTCCTTGGTGCGGTTGCCGCGCAGGAACGAGAGCACATCGGGGCCGGTGACCGAGGTGCCGAGCTGGCCCTGCTGTGTGGCTGCTCAAGCTCGACCACTGGAACGGCACGCCGGCGGTGCCGTTGTAGGTCGCGATGACACGGGTGGTGTAATCGCGGCCCGCCAACAGGTGCTGCGGCGAGGGGTTCCAGTTCGGCGTCGTGCTCGGCTGGCCGGTGGTCAGGTCGAGTGTGTAAGCATTGATGTCGCCCGACCAGGCCCCCGAGTTGTAGTTGGAGGCGTAGGCAAAGTTGTCGCCGGCCACCGGGTTCGGGTTGCTCACCGCCACCGCGGCGGCGGCGCCACCCTTGGACACGACGTTGGCCACGATGGTCAGCACCGCGTCGCGGGTCTGTTCCGGCGAACTGGCGAGCAGCATCTGTCCGCGCCCGTTGATGGTCGCATGCCAGAGTTCGTCGATGGCCTTAGGCGAGCCGCTGATGCTGGTGACATCGCCCATGGCGTTCCAACCGGGATTGTAGGTGTACGGGTCGTTGTTCTGGTTTGTCAGTGTCGTTTGCGTTGTGGGATCGGTCGACGTGGCTGCAAAGATGGTGCCGCTCAAGCCCAGGATCATCCCGTACGTGTTCACGTGCAGGTTCGGGTTGCGATCCGCGCCCGGCGACACGTCGGACTTGTCCACCGATACGCCGCCCGTCGGCGTCAAATCGGGACGCGTGTTCTCCGTGTACATCTTCATCGCGATGTCGGCCAGAGTATTCGACACATTGTCCGCATACGGTGCGGTCTTGGCCGGGTTGGTCACCACCGGGTCGTACTGTTTGTTGTATTGGTAGGCCGTGCTGGTCGGCGTCTGGCCGTCGTAGTTGCCATAGTTGGTCGGCAGCGCGGTGTTGCCGGTCCTGCTGCTGTCATAGGTGGTGCTGGCAAAACCGTCCGTGATGACGAACGCCGCATTGAACTGACAGTAATTGGTGATCGGCGCCCCCGTATTCGTCCGCTTGAACTGGGTGTACGCCCAATCCAGGGACTGGCGCGTAGGCGTGCCGCCGTCTCCGGTGTTCTGCACCAGCTGCGCCAAATAGAGCGGTCGAGTTTTTCGTCGGATCCGCCACGATGCTGGGCGCGGTGCCGGTGCTGGCGTCGAAGTCGAACATGTTGACCGCCGGCGAGCTGCCCACGTCGTTGAACACGAAGGAACCGGCGCGCAGGCCGTGCAAGCCATCGATCGGCATTTCCCAGCGCCGCGTTCAGCATCAGGTGGCGCTTACGGTAATACTCGAACCAGTTCGCGAAGTTCTGCCTTTCCTCGGCCAGAGTGCAGGTTGTTCCACTGGCACAGTCGGTGCGGGTTGAAGGTACGGTAAATGTCGTTGGCGTAGACAGGCTGAGGTCGACCTTTGCGATCAGCTGGCCGTCCGGCCCCCAGGCGCAAGTGCCATTGCCGAGATTGGTTGCGTTGGGTGAGCTCGTGGTCCCGCATACGGTGGAGTTGGTGGTCCAGTAGGTGCCCGGGACGTAGGGGATCGACACGTCGGCGTGGTCTTTGCCGCCGCCGCTGCGACAGGTCGATCTTGTCTGAGCCGGTCGTTCCCACGATCATGCCCATGTTTGACGCGCACGAAGTGATCGTGCCGTTCACCAGGCACTGGGTCTTCGTGGTCGGGCCAGTCCAGCTGCTGGCGCAGCTGTTGGTTACCGCCCCAGACGGATTCCACGAGGCCGCCGCGGTCGTGCAGAGGCGGTACGACGCTCCGGTCGGCACGATCATCCCGGGATACATTCTGAAGATATAGTTGAAGAGCGGCTTCGACGATGAGTCCAGGGGCGTGCTCAGCGTGGCGAACAGGTTCATGTTCGATTGGCTGGTCGAGCTGCCGTAGTACGGATGGCTCATCGTCGAGGTTGTGCTGGCGTTGCCCGGCGTGCACACCTTAGTCGTGCTCGAATACGTTCCCGAAGGGCAATTCGTGGTGCCGTCGTAGTAAGGCTTCCAGGGTAGATAGGTGGTGGCCGGGTTGTAATACAAGCCGTTGTACAGCCAGCTGCGCACCCATGCGAACTGCTGGGTCGGCGGCACCGTGTAGTGGCGAAATACATTGCTGGGGCTGCCGGCATACCAGTACATGTATTTGAAATCGTCGCCATAGGTGCGCGTGTCACAGGGATATGCCGGTGTCACCCGTGCTGCCGGGAAGCCTGGAAAGTCGGCGCCGGTGGCCGACTGACCGCAGTTGCCGTTCGGGAACAGGTAGACGTATTTGCCCCATACCATCGGCGGGACGATGTTGCCGCTGCTATCGACGTTGGCCGCTCGCGGCCGCGCCGTTGTAGTTGACCGTCTGCGCGGTGGTGCAACCCCACGCTTTCGTGGTCGAGGCGGTGCACCTGTCCGTGTCGGTCTGGTCGAACCCGAAGAAGCGGCCCTTGTCGTACCGCCACCACAGGGCACCGTCGTTGCCGTTGAACCCGACCTCGGAGTCCATGCTGCCGGAATCGTCGATGGCCATGATCAGGTTCGGATTCGGGCGCTTGGCTGCAGCCAGCGGCACGTCCGACAGGACGGTCGACGCCGCGTAGGCAAGATTAGCCAGCGGCACTGGGGCCAGCAGGCCGACCAGGGTCCAGGTCAGAACTGCCGCAGAAAGACGATGACACGTGTTCACGATGCATACTCCTCTTACGCTGTCCGACTGGTGCCGGGCAGCCACGATGGCGTCGAGAGCAATGGGCGGGTCGCTAAGTTCGATCAACGCAAATCCCTTAACCGATTTCATCAGCCGACTCCTTTCCCCTCGGGGCATACGCAAGTCTAGGTGGCGAACGCTGCAGCTGGCGAACCCCACCGATAGGAGGTCTTGGGCTAGGGACGAACGGCAGATGGCGGCTGGTTTGAGGCGCGAATGTGTACCTAAGTCTCTGAATCCGCAGTTGCCAGGTGACAGGGAATTGACGCAAGACTAGTGCCACTGGCGGCGGCGGGGGCGGTTTCGAGCAGGCCATGCGAAAGTCGCCTGCGCACATCGAACAAAGGCCCCGTCCGCAGACGGGGCCTTTTGCGTGGAGCCGGTTCAACAGCAGTGCTGACGTTGGCCTGCTTTCAGGCCGTTCGCCTACTGCACGTTGATCTCACGCCAGGACTTGCGCCTGCCGCCGAAGCCGGAGCTCGCCAGCGGCACATCCGCCGGGACGGTACTGTCGTTGGACAGGCGAATCAGCTCAACCGTCTTGGCGCTGCCTGGAGTGCCGTTGCCTTCGAGCTGGATGAACTGCGGCCGGCTGGCCAAGGCGTTCCCCAGCCGGTTGCCGGCGATGCCGGCGGTGGGGTTGCTATTGGCGATGTAGCCGCCGGTCGAGTAGCTGACGTTGTACAGCCAGCTGCTGCCGCCCGGCAGGCAAGGATCGGTGCCGTCGGGGATGTTGGTCGTGAACCCCAGCGTGCCTTGGCCGAGAGCCGGATTGGTGATGATGCGCTCGCCGACGTGCGGCAGATCGATGTACCAGCCGTTCTTCGATGCGAGATTCACCGCGTTGCTCGTGACCGAGGCGGTGGTCGAAGTCGGATTGGTCGCGACCTGTGCCTGCAGGGTGCTGCGCAGCGTCGGGATCAGCGCAGTCGTAAGCGGGGCCGCCGGTGGCGGCGTAGGGCTTGGGTTCTTTCAGCGCGTACATCGTCTGGGTGCTGGTGGCGCTGGCGAGCGCACCCGTTGCCAGCGGAATGTCGACTGCACCCAGATACTCGCCGGTGCCGACGTAGATCATCCGATAGCCGCTGACCACGCCCAGCTCGGGCTCGGTGGTGACCGGCTGCGCGTTGCCGCTGCCATCCACCAGTTTGGTCACCAGCTGGACCGCCCAGCTGGCCGTCGTGGACCCCGACAGGTCGAAGCGCCAGAGCTGGCCGGTGAGATCGCCGCCGTAGACGGTTTCCACCGTGTTGTCGGTGTTGGCGTGATCGACCCAGGCGGAGATGTAGGCTAAGCCGCTGGGGGTGGCGGTGCTGCCGTTGTTGGTGGTGAGATCGGCGATCTTGGTGCCGTTTTTCGCGTTCAGCACGAACAGATGGCCCTTGCCGTCGCCGGTGGCACTGCCGATGACGGCGTTGTTGTTGTAGCCGGAGGCTGCCAGCACGACCCAGCCGGCCGCGCGCGTCTTGACCAGAATCGCGCGTCCGAAGCTGTAGCCCATGTTGGCGTTGTCCGGCAGCAGCAGTGGCGGCGTTGGGGAACTCCCACAGCACCTTGCTGGCCAGCCCGCTCTCGCCGGCCATGGTCGGGCTGGTCACATCCAGCGCGTAGTAGCCGCGCCCGCCGTTGGCGTAGGCGCCAACCAGAACCGTATGCCAGTCGGGTGTGGTGGTCGAACTGCCGCTGGTATTGCTGAAGTCCACATCGCCATACACCGGAGTGCCGTCGACGTAGAACTTGTGCACGAACGCGTTCTTGCTGCTGAGGTTGAGCCAGGTTGGGGAACACCGCGTTGGGGATGTAGGCCCAGGACTCGGCACCAGTGGTCGCGTCGAAGGCGTGCAGCATGCCGTCGTTGGCGCCCTGATACACCGTCTTGGTGCGGGTGGCGGCGGCGCCGGTCTTGAACGCGGCGTAACCGCTGTCCATGTAACTGAAGCGCGGCGCACCGATGTAGATCGGCTCGGCGTTGACGATATCGCCCAGCACCGCGACGTTGTCCGATACCACGTTGTTGGGATACGGAGCGCGCGGGCCGCGGCCGCGGAAGGTGACGCCTTCCTTGGTGCGGTTGCCGCGCAGGAACGAGAGCACATCGGGGCCGGTGACCGAGGTGCCGAGCTGGCCCTGCTGTGTGGTGCTCAAGCTCGACCACTGGAACGGCACGCCGGCGGTGCCGTTGTAGGTCGCGATGACACGGGTGGTGTAATCGCGGCCCGCCAGCAGGTGCTGCGGCGAGGGGTTCCAGTTCGGCGTCGTGCTCGGCTGGCCGGTGGTCAGGTCGAGTGTGTAAGCATTGATGTCGCCCGACCAGGCCCCCGAGTTGTAGTTCGAGGCGTAGGCGAAGTTGTCGCCGGCCACCGGGTTCGGGTTGCTCACCGCCACCGCGGCGGCGGCGCCACCCTTGGACACGACGTTGGCCACGATGGTCAGGATCGCGTCGCGGGTGTCTTCCGGCGAGCTGGCGAGCAGCATCTGTCCGCGCCCGTTGATGGTCGCGTGCCACAGTTCGTCGATCGCTTCCGGCCGGCCACTTACGGTGGTCACGTCCTTCAGGGCGTTCCAGTTGGGCGGATAGGTGTACGGGTCGTTGTTCTGGTTTGCGTAGGCCGGGTTGCCGAAGATACAGCCGGTCAGGTTGAGGACCATCCCGTACATATTCACGTGCAGGTTCGGATTGCGGTCTGCGCCGGGGCGTCACATCGGACTTGTCCACCGACACCCCTCCGAGCGGCAGCAGGTCGGGACGCGGGTTCTCCGTGTACAGCTTCATCGCGATGTCGGCCATGCTGTTGGACTGGTTGTCCGCGTAGGGCGGGATGATGGTGGCCCCGGTGGTGCTGTACTGCTTGTTGTAGGGATAGGTTGTCGATGGCGCGTTGTTATCGTAGTTGCCGACCGAGGTGGGTCGCGAGGACGCCGTTCGCGAAACCGTCCGTGATCACGAACCCGGCATTGAACTGGCAGTAGTTGGTGATGGGCGCCCCAGCGTCGCTGGAGCCACGCCTGTACTCCTGGCCGAGATAGTCCATGGCTGTCCGCGTCTTCGTGCCGGCAAAATCCCTGCCCGTGACCCGGTACAGCGCGCCTATCGCCCGACGTCGAGTTTTTCGTCGGGTCAGCCACGGCGGGCGTACCGGTGGTGGCGTCGAAGTCGTACATGGTGACAATGGACAAAGGCTGAATGGGGTACGTAATACCGGAGGGGTTGCTGATCGACGTCATCCCGCTCCACGCAATGGCGTTGCTGAACGTGAAGAAGCCCGCGCGCAGGCCGTGCAGCCCGTCGAAGGCGTTGCCCAGGGCGGCGTTCATCATCAGGGTGCGCTTGCGGTAGTACTGGAACCAGTTCGCGAAGTTCTGCCTCTCCTCGGCGAGGGTGCAGCTGGTTCCGCCGGCGCAGTCCGTGCGGCCCGCCGGCACGGTGAAGGGTCCGGCCGCGACCCTGAGATCGACCCTGCTGAGCAGCAGGCCGTCCGGCCCGTAGGCGCAGGTGCCGTTGGCGAGATTGCTTGCGACCGGTGCGGCCATAGTCCCACAGGTGGTGGGGTCGAGCTTCCAATACGTGCCCGGGGTGTAAGTGATCGCCGCCTCGACGTAGTCGTAGGGCTTATTCACGGAATAGCCGGTGGGCTTCGCGTTCATGTCGATATTTAACCCACTCGGCATCCCCATGGTGTTCGCGCACGAGCGTGATCGGAGCAGTATCAGGCACGCATTCGAAGTGCTCGTGGTCCACGGCGCGGCGCCCGGGGCCAGCCAGCCGCCGCAGCCCGATGAGTTCGAGCACAGCCGGAACTTGGTGGTGCCGGTGGGCGTGGCCGTCACAGGAGCGGCCGGCATGATCATCCCCGGCTGCATCCTGAAGATGTAGCTCCCCACGGGATTCGAGGAACCGTCCACTGGTGTCGCGTAGGTGGCAAACAGGTTCATGCTGGACCCGCTGGTCGCGCTGCCGTAGACCGGGTGGCTCATCGTCATGGTCGTGCTGGCGTTGCCCGGAGTGCAGATGGGGCTCGCATAGGTGCCCGACGGACAGTTCGTGGTGCCGTCGTTGTAGGCCTTCCAGGGCAGATAAGTCACCGCCGGGTTGTAGTACATCCGGTTGTAGGTCGAGCTGCGTGTAAAGGCAAACTGCTGGGTCGCCGCAAGCGGGATGATGCCCCCGTCGTTGTAGATCCTGGCGTCGCAGGGAGGCGCAGGGAGGGTGGTGGTGCCGGGGCCCGGATCGCCGCAATGCCCGTTCGGGAAGAGATAGCAGTACATCAGCCACGTGTACTTCGTGCCGGCTGCGTCGTAGGTCGGGGCGACGTTATTGCCACTGGCGGGGGGTGTCAAGCCGGACGTGCAACCGCTAGCTTGCTGGCCCATGCTGCCCCCGTTGTTGAAATTCAGACTTCCGGTGCCGCCCCAGGTGCCCTTCGACACGTAGTCCAGGCAGTCGTCCTGTTTGCGACCGTGGAAGCGGCCTTCCGTCGGATTCCACCAGAAGACGCCCTCGGCGACATTCGCGCCGACCTCGAAGTCCATGCTGCCGGAATCGTCCATGGCCAGGATGAGGTTCGGGTTGGGGCGCTTGGCTGCGGCCAGCGGCACGTCCGACAGGACGGTCGAGGCTGCGTAGGCCAGATCGGCCAGGAGCACCGGGGCCAGCAAGCCGGCCAGGGTCCAGGTCAGAACCGCTGCAGAGAGACGATGACACGTTTTCATGGTGCAGACTCCTCTTACGCTGCCCGGCGCGTGCCAGGCGGCGATCTAATAAAAAGCTTGTCCTAGGGATCGAGGTTAGAAAGCGACGATGGCCTGTGACATCGCGACGGTGTTGCGCGGACCTTCCACGCGCACGGTCACGCGGTAGTTGACGGCAGGGGGGCCGTTGCAGTTGACGGAGCAGCCTCCACCGCCCAGCTTTACGCTGTTCAGCGAGCTGTTTTGGTCGACTACGCAGGAGGCCACGATGGCGTCCGCATCGATGGGCAAGGCGCCGGTGCACAAGCGCTCGATCACGTATTTCACGGCGTATTCGCCGTTGCTCCCCAGGGTGGTGAAAGGAACCAGGGCCCAGTTCACCGTGGTGGGAATGCCGTTGGTGTCGAGGGTCTGCATCACCGGGAAATACCGATTCGCGATCGCGGTGTCCGGGGTGCTGCCGGCGATCGTCGCCAGCTGGGTAAAGGCGGTCTCGACGCCCGTATCGGTCGCCTGCAACGACGACTGGCGGAAAGCGAAGTTACCCGCGATGACGTTGCCGGTATCCACCGAGCGCACCAGCGCGATGCCAGCCATGGTCAGCGCCACCAGCGCGATGAGCGCGATGATCAGCGTGATGCCCGCTTGGCGGCGCGGCAGGCGCGGCGCCTTCGGTAACGACGCGGCAGTGAGGTGAGTCGGCTTCATAGATTCGCCCATAGCACGTTGCGCAGCGGGATGATGGTTTCGAACACGCGGTAGCGGTAACGCTGCCAGTTCGTGTCCGCCGAAAGGTTGATCAACGGGGCCGGGTTGGCGGCGGTGTCGCGCCACGCGCACGGACCATTGTTAGTTCCGGCATTGTTGGTGCAGGTGCCGGTCACGTTGTCTTTTTCCAGCAGTGAGCTGCGGACCACGACGGCAATGCGAACGGCCTTGACGAGCGGCATGTTCGCCGCGGTCGGGAAGCACAACGTGGTGTAGATGGGATCGCGCTTCGTGGACCAGCCAGTGCCGGCGGCAGCGGTGCAGTCGGTTGCTTCGATCCAATTGTCAACCGACTGGTCGGTCGCACCCGACGTGGCGACACCGTACTGCGCCTTCATGGCCACCACTCCGCTCGCCAGATTGATGGCAGCGGCGCCCACCGCGGTCAAGTCCTGAGAGGTCAAGCTGTTGTTCGACACGGCGTAAGCGGTGCGCGTCATCGCTCCCATGTTGATGATCACCGCCGGGTCGGTAGCGGAGTCGTCGTAGCCTCCGGCCGGGAAGATGTTCGTAGCCGCCGGCGGATTCATGGCGTCGGTGGTCGCATGCTGGATCGTGTTTGCGGCCGTCATCCCGGTCACGTGCAGGCGAGAGCAGACCTTGGCGAGCGAGGGTTGCGCAATCAACAGGTAGTCGCCCGCTTTGAACGTGCACTTGGATGGGGTCGCTGGGCACGCCGGGTCGAGCGCGGTGTTGCTGACCGTCGGATCCAGGCTGGAGGTGGCGATGGCTCCGGCCAGCATTGCGGGTGTGGCCGCAAGTGCCGAAGTGGCGTACATCACGGTGATCGTGTCCGAGCCGGTGCCCCCATCGGTGATGCTGATCGGGACGGCGGGAATGGTAGTGGCCGCGCCCGATTGATAAGCGTTGATGGTCGAGCACGCCGGATAGACCGCGCCCAGGATATTGACCGTCATCCCATAACCGGCCATGCGCACGTCGTGCTCGATCGCCTGCAGCGCGAGCGTGCCGGTGGCCTGGACATCGTTGGTCGTGGTGGTCGAGCGCTTCTGGCCCTCGAACATGGCGAAGGCGTTGAAGATCACCAGAATGGCCAGCATGGCAACGACCGTGCCGACCATCAGCTCCACGATGCTGAAGCCGCTCTGCGTGCGTCTATGTGTGATGGTTCGAAACATTCGTAGTCTCCTAAGGTCAGCCTTGGATCTGTGCGCTGACCACCAGGTTGTGTGGCGTGCCGTTGCCGGTCTGCCAGCACAGGCCCACGGTCACCAGGTTGTTCGCCCCGACGATGATCTGCTGCCGGGTCGCAGTGGAATTGGGCAGCGTGTTGGTTACGTCCAGCAGCCAGTCGCTCACCCCGCCATAGGTCGAGGCGGTACCGGTGGAAGCGCACGGTGTGCCGCCGGGTTTGTGGGCGTAGCTGGCCAGGTTGGGCCGGTCGGCCCACATGCGTCCGATGATCTGGTTGGCCAGGTAGCTGGCGTCGTTGCGGTACCGAGCCTCGGTGGTGTTGCGGATCGACTCCGCCTGCATGGCTACCAGCGCGAGGATCCCGATCGAGAAGATCAACATCCCGACCAGAGCCTCGAGCAGCACCGAGCCGCGTGCAACAGGGTTGAATTGGCGCATTGTCATGGTGGGCCTCACGAGCAGGCAGCAGCGGTACCAGTGGTCGCAGCCGGATCGCACATGCGGATCTGGCCGCCTGCGGTGATGGTCACCCGCAGACAACGTATCGGGCCGCCGGATGCGGCACAAGTGCCGCCGCTTGAGTTGGTGATATTGATGGTGGTATCCGCGGCCGGCGTGACGCGGCCGACACCGGAGAAGACCACCGGGTTCGTGGACGCCGCCACTTCGCTCTTGCCCGCGCTCTCCGTCGTCCCGGTCTGGATGGTCTGGGTAACACCCGCGGTGTTCACCCATGTCGCCGTCCAGCCGGCGCCGTTGACGGTAAACGTCACGAACACATTGCGGCGCACGGCTTCCGAGCGGGCCAGCTGCAGCCCGTTCTGAATCGACTCGGCGGTCGAACGCAGCTGGGAGTTGAGCAGCCAGCCGCGCATTCCGGGTACGGCGAATGCGATCAGCATTGCCAGTACCGCCAGGCCGATACACAGCTCGATTATCGAGAAGCCTGCTTGTCTATGCGAACGGGTTAGCATTGTCCGCCCTTCTTCTGAACCCAGCAGTTGGTGCTCGGCACGGTCCAGCCGGACGGCACAGCTGCCGTCACCTTGACGTTGTCCTGGTCCAGGGTGAACGTGAAACCGCCAGTGCCCCTCGCGGCTATGCCGGCGGCTTGGACCGTGTAGGTCGTGGCCGTAACGCCGGTGCAGGTAATAGCGAAATTGACCACCCCGGCTGGAGTCACACAACCGGCCGCCGCATAGGTGCGATTGTCCTGGTAGTACTGCTCCATCCTCACGCGCGTGGCGGCCAGTGCTGCTGCGGCCTCCGCGAACTTCCCGCGCAGAATGTAGCCTTGGTAGGCGGGCACTGCGATCGAGGTCAATATCGCGATGATGGCCACCACGATCATGAGTTCGATCAACGTAAATCCTTTAACCGGTTTCATATTTCCAAACTCCTTTCCCCTCAGGGCAGTGCGCAGTCTAGGTGGTCGAGGCCGCAAACGGCAAAAACGACCGATGGAAGGTCTTGGGCCAGGAACGAACGGCACGTGGCGGCTGGTCTGAAGCCCCAATTACCGCTTAAGCCTCTGAATCCAGGACTGCTAGGCAGCGGGACGAACGCAAGACCAGTGCCAGTGGCGGTCGCGTCCGGGGATGTTTGAAGAGCGGGGCCGGGGGCGGGAATGAGACACAGTTCTATCCAGGCGCTTATAATTCCCGGCATGGACTATCGCCACTATTCGCGGGACAACCTGGCTGACGTTTTGCGCGCGCATGGGATCAATCCGACCCATCAGCGCATCGAGATCGCGCACGCGCTCTACTCGCGGCAGGAGCACCTGTCGGCCGACCAGGTGCTGGCGATCGTCAATCAGCGTCATCCCGAGACGTCGCGGGCGACGGTCTACAACACCCTGAATCTATTCGTTCGAGAAAAAGCTGATCCGCGAAGTGATCGTGGACCCGAGCCGCGTGTTCTACGATCCGAACACTGCAGCCCACTATCATATCTACGACGTGGAGACCGGCAGGCTGACCGACATCGATGCCGCCGGACGTGCGCATCGAAGGCCTGCCGGGACTGCCCTCCGGCATGGTGACCGAGGGCATGGACATCATCATCCGCGTGCGTCGCGCCGGGAGCGCTGAGGCGAGCGCGAATCAGACTAGCGGCCCGCGTAACGCGGGCCCCGCTTTTCCAGAAACGCCTTCACTCCTTCCTTGAAAGTCCGCCGTCCGTGCCCGCCTCGCGCTGCAGCTTGGCCTCCAGGGCGAGCTGCTGCTCAAGCGTGTTGGCGGGCGAAGCGTAGAGCGCCTGCTTGATCAGGCCGTAGGCGCGTGTGGGTCCGGCGGCGAGGCGTTGAGCGAGCTGGTTCGCTTCGCTCATCAGCTTGTCGTCGTCGACGCACTTCCAGATCAGCCCCCAGTTCGCCGCCTGCTCGGCGCTGATCGGCTCCGCCAGCAAGCGACAGCGCCATTGCGCGGGCGCATCCCGACCAGACGCGGCAGCACATAGGTGCCGCCCGCATCGGGAATCAGTCCGATGCGGCTGAACACCTCGATGAAGCTGGCCGAGCGCGCGGCGATGACGATGTCGCCGGCCAGCGCGAAGTTGCAGCCGGCACCCGCGGCCACGCCGTTGACCGCGCAGATCACCGGCATGCCCAGCTCGCGCAGCCCGCGGACCAGCGGGTTGTAGTTCTTCTCGAGCGTCGAGCCGACATCGCACGTTGCCCGCATCCTCCGACATGACCCGCTCGCTCAGGTCCTGCCCGGCGCAGAACCCGCGTCCGCTTCCAGTAATCAGCAGGGCACGCACGACCTCGCTCGCACGCACCTGGTCGCATAGCCTCACGCAGTTCCTCGTGCATGCGCGCGGTGAAAGCGTTGAGCTTGTCCGGGCGGTTCAAAGTGATGGTGGCGACCGCGTCGGTGATATCGAATAAAATGGTCTCGAAGGGCATGACTCAAGTCCTCTCTGGTTAGTGGACGCATGATGCGCGGGAAGGCCTGGCTGCGGCAGCCTCCCGCCTCGATCAATACCTCAAGGAAGCTACACCTGCATGGCCTACGAAAACATCCTGATCGAAACGCGCGGCAAGGTTGGTCTCATCACCCTCAACCGGCCCAAGGCGATGAACGCCCTGTCGCCCGATCTGATGCGCGAGCTGGGGCAAGCGCTGACCGGCTTCGAAGCCGACGATGACATCGGCGCCATCGTGATTACCGGCAGCGAAAAAGCCTTTGCCGCGGGCGCGGACATCAAGGCGATGAAGGACTGGGGCTATATGGACGTCTACAAGACCGACTACATCACGGCGGAGTGGGAGACGGTCGACCGCTGCCGCAAGCCGGTCATCGCGGCGGTCGCCGGCTACGCGCTCGGCGGCGGTTGCGAGCTGGCCATGATGTGCGATTTCATCCTCGCGGCCGACACTGCCAAATTCGGCCAGCCGGAGATCAATCTCGGCATCATCCCGGGAGCGGGCGGCACACAGCGGCTGCCGCGCTTCGTGGGCAAGTCCAAAGCCATGGAGATGGTGCTGACTGGGCGCATGATGGACGCCGCCGAGGCCGAGCGCTGCGGGCTGGTGAGCCGCGTGCTGCCGGCCGAGGAGCTGCTGGACGAGGCGATCAAGACCGCGCAGAAGATCTGCGAGCTGAGTCTTCCGGTCGTGATGATGGCCAAGGAATCCGTGAACCGCGCCTTCGAGACCACGCTGAGCGAAGGCGTGCGCTTCGAGCGCCGGCTGTTCCACTCGTGCTTCGCAATCGAGGACCAGAAAGAGGGCATGGCTGCCTTCGTGGAAAAGCGCAAGCCCGCTTTCAAGAACCGTTGAATCCTTGCATTGCCGGCGGGAGCCGGCGGCGCCTTATAATTCGCCCCTCACGTGCTGATGTAGCTCAGTTGGTAGAGCGACTGATTCGTAATCAGTAGGTCCTCAGTTCGAGTCTGAGCATCAGCACCACGAATCAAGCGCTTAGACCTCTTCTCCGCTTGCATTGCTTGCACCGCTTGCACACCTGCTTGCACGGATTTGAGTCCGTGCCGCCGGCGCTGGCTATCCAACCGGTTTCAGCTTGGTAGTGCGCCTAGCGTAGTGCTTGTCGGCAACGGCTGGCGTATTACCCAGGAACTTATGGCGCTGCTGGCCTTGTTCTTCGGCGTCATCGCCCGCCTTTGCGCGCAGGTCGTAAAGGACCAGGTCGTCAATTCTAGGTTTGCCGGCTGCGGCACGTGCGTTGCTGACCTTGCCACGCAGGCGATCGAAGATGGTGACCAGGCCGTCCTTAGTCAGCGGCTTACCAAGGCGCGTGCAGAAGACAACCTGCTCATCGATGCCGCCGCGCTTCTTTGCGGCTTTCTTCACGCGAAGCGCGCCGCGAAGTTCGTCGGCCTCGGCAACAATCGCACGGAGCTCGGCGGACCACGCCCATAGTTGGCGGCGGCCGCGCTTGCTCTGACGCAAGCGAATTCCTTCCTCACTGATCTGGAACTTGGTGAGTTGACGCACATCTTTTGGACGCCAGCCCGTGATGCGAATAAAGCGGATCACCAGGCGTAGCACGCCGGTAGCGTGCGCGACCAAGTCGTCGACTTCGTCGTCCAGGACTTCTCGATCGCGCGCATATTCACGGTGTCGCTCAACGCCCAAGCACGGGTTGTATTCAGTCAGACCGCACAACTTCGCATAACGGAATGCATTGCTCAGGACGGCGACATGGCGGTTGGCCATAGTGAGATGCTCGGCTTCGCGTAGAAAGCTCTGAACATCCATCGTGCGGAGCTTGGTGCCCTTTGAGGCCTCAACTTCATTGCGCGCGTATTGGCGCGCCCCAAGCTTTTCGTGCAACACCTTGAGGCTGTACTCATAGCCGGCGACCGTCTCGGGCTTGCGCTTGGGCTCTCCGCGGCTGTCCTTTCCGCGAAGTTCCTCGCGCTCGTAACGGTCGAGAATCTCTGCGACGGTGCCAGCGCCCGGAATCGGTCGATCGCGATGGCCGGCGAGCTCGGCCCACTTGATTCGCATCGTCGTCTCGTCGCCGACCTTGGCCAGGCGCACCGCGACGGTCTCACCGCGTGCCTTACGCGCCTCACGCTCGTGCCTGGTTGGCGGGAACCAATAGTAGACGCCGCGCTGGATAGTAACGCCGAGAGGCAGCGAGGAGGGCTTGCGTGCCGACATGAGTCAACAGCTTACGCTCGTTCGGGGAGAAGTTCCGTCATGCCACGTGCAGCGGCCTCAAGTTTGCGCAGCCGGACAATCTCCGTCTCGGGCATCTCGGCGGTTGCCCAATCATGGCCGCAGCGGCCGCACTTGCGAAGGCGGCGCACGCCCCAAGGTTGCTGGATCGTTCGGGCGGTTGCGATGCTTTCGTTGTAGCAGATTGGGCAGAGCATATGGAACCCAAAGTTAGTTGTTGCCACCGGTGTTAGATCGTGTTCCGCCAGCCAGATGTCCAGGTGCGCGGCTGCGAGCCCCTTGCGGTACTCCGCGGACCGTCGGTGGGGAGTCTCAGAGCCGCGCAAGCTCACGTTAGCAACATGACCCGCTGGTCGGAACTAGCAGAACTGACGGGACCTGTCAGAAGTGCTAGTCCCTCGTCAGCACTAGCTGCGGGATGCTTACCCCTTCCCGACGTAAAGGGTCGCGTCATGCGCATCTCTCGAGCGTATTGCCTGGAGGAGAGCAAGATCCTTGATATCTATCGGGCTCGTGCGCTGTTCTTCGCACAGGATGAACCTCGACGCCGATTCGAATTTGTTTGCTCGGACGAGTTCTGTCGTGCGAGCAACGCAACGAAGGTCATTGGTATCAACTACGACAAGCTGGTCGAGGAGGGTGATTGCTTTGTTCAGAAGCCTCACTTTCGCACCAATCCCGGGGGTGTGCACGTAGCCGCCTGCGAGTGGGTTCAACGAGAGCGCGACATACTGAAGCTCGAAGCCGCGAACACCGACATGCTGCCAGGATCGTCGCACAGCGGGTTCCGGCGTCTCAAGGCCGACGATCTCGTTGCGGTGTTCTGGCCCGACCCCGCGTCTGCGCCGGGCCCTACGGACACAGATCCCATCGTCGCAAGCCGTCCTTCGCCTAATCATGAAAGAACAGTGTCCAACAACGCCCACCTGTCACGGGCGTGCAGGTTGAATCCTACGAGAGTCGATTTTCTAGAGACCGTGACTAGCGCGTACGAGCTCCTGGAACCCGACGAACGAGATGAGGCAAAACTCAGGATCGGAACCGGTCCGACGTTCTCCTATCGCAAAGCGTTCTGTCGCATTGAGTACTACCTGGGAGTACGCGGCCCTCGCATTTTCCACGGCGGCGTGTGGGTTGAGGTTCACGGTCCCAACTACGCGGTACAATTCTTTGACCGTCTTCGCCCCTTTCAAGCGGGCACGAACATCGCTCGGACAGTTTCGCTGTACCTGAAGCGTGATCAGTTGCGCTCGCATTGGAACGGTCGCTTTCTCGCCGCTCAGCTTGCGGAAGCGGCAAAACCTGCGCACTACGCCCATTGCTATTTCTTCGGACAACTCGTTCCTCATCCCACGCGCAGCGATCGGCTTGTGGTGGAGGTCCAAACCCTGAACCATCTTGCCTTCACCGTCCGCGCCGTTCGAACGATCCCGGAACAGGAAGGGGCAGGATAGCCTGCCGAACGGCGGCGGCTCGCGAGCTTTCCGAGCACGCAGGGTCCTCATGGGCGGACAAGTCGCTGATCGACCCGTAGGTGCTGCGTCTTGCGCACCAGGCCGAGCAGATTTATGTCGTGTTCAACAACAGTCTAAAGACCAGGGCATACGCGGAGCAAAGACGTTCGGCGCTCTGATAAGCAACTCGGTGGTGGTTTCTCAGTCGACTTAGGAGCTCGACGATTCGGTTTAATCAGTTGCAGCGATAGCGAGCGACCGCAACACGAGTTCGATTTCCCCGCGCTCGCATCAGCGGTAGCCATTCTACGAAGGCGCGGTTGCCGCCACGCTCCATTTGTAGAAGCGGCCGGCCACAGATCATGCATGTGCATGAACTGTGGCCGGCCCGACCCCGAGCCTCCGTCTTGCGACCGAGGCCCGACCCCGAGCCTCCGTCTTGCGACCGAGGCCAACCCCGAGCCTCCGTCTTGCGACCGAGGCCACCCCGAGCCTCCGTCTGCGACCGAGGCCAACCCAATCTTTCTGACTGCCGCTAGTGCGGCAGACCCGTCTTTTCAGAAACTCGATCGTCGCCACAAAACCCGCGCCAGCGCTCCAACCCCACGAGCGCTGTCACGGGTTTCGACGGTGAATCCTTGGCGACGCTCCTGAATCGGAAAACTTCCATGAAGACTTCTTGAGCCAACGTCCGCGTGCGCTGCCGACCGGTCACCCCCTCCGCCCCCGATTCACAGGTGAGGGGGACTTCGGGGGGATGACCGGCAGCAGCGAGAAGCCACGCGGCCGGTCCCTTGGCTCGTGTGAGGGCAACCCCACCCACTCCCCGCCCGCCCGTGAGGGCGGGAGCGAGAGAGGTCCAAGCGAGAGGATGAGATTGCACAGCAGGTCTCCTCTCGAAACGGGTTCTCTCATCAATACGAGCAAGGAGTCTAATCATGTCACTGGTCGAAGTCCGTCAGATTGGCCACGTCGCCGTCGCCCCTGTCGCTGAAACGCTGTCCGTGAAGGGCCGCAGTCAGACCAAGGTCGCGCTCACCGTCATCTCGAACGCCCGCTGGAAGGATACCGAAGGCACACTCAAGGAGAAGGCCACGTCCATCACCTGGACCCTGTGGGGCAAGGTCGCGCTCAATGCCAGCTGGTACCTCGGTGTAGGCAGCAAAGTTGCCATCGACGGGACGCTGGAAAGCCGGCGCTACACCAACAAGGAAGGGAAGGAGGTCTTCAGCTTCGACTTCACTGCGCGGTCGGTGCAGTACCTGGAATCCAAGGCGCAGGCCGAAGCGCGGCGAAATCGAAGTGCTGCCGCAGTCAGTGAATCGGCCGCAACGCCAGCGCCCGGCGCGGCTGGCAAAGCCCCTCGCTCCAACCCATCCAAGAAGGGAGCTTAGGACCATGGGCTGCGATCTCCTGGACGCCGGCAACTTCTCGCCGAAGGAGCGGTTGATCCTGTCCAAGGCTGCGCGGATTCTCGAAGCCAGGGTGAGGGCAGAGGCTGTCCCATTGAACTCGCCTTCCTTGGTCCGCGAATGGCTTGCGCTGCAGTTCTCCGGACTCGAGCGGGAAATGTTCGGGGTAATCTTCCTTGACATACAGAATCGCCTGATCGACTTTGAGGTGCTGTTCGCCGGCACCCTGACCCAGACCTCGGTCTTCCCGAGGGAAGTCGTCAAGGCGGTCCTGGCCCGGAACGCCGCGGCGGTCTTGCTAGTTCACAACCACCCGTCCGGCTGCGCCGAGCCCTCCCACGCCGATGAGGTCCTCACTCAGGCGCTGAAGCAGGCGTTGGCGATGGTTGACACCAAGGTTCTGGATCACTTCATCGTGGCCGGTTCTGTGGTGCTCTCCTTCACGGAACGCGGACTTCTGTAGTCGCGCATCTACGGGAGCGGGTTCTCCGCTCCCTTTTTTCCCTCTTCCCGCCGTCGCTCGCCGAACGCCTCAGAGCCGGCTCGGCCTCGCCTGAGAAGTTGTTCCTGATCTGACCTGACCTAGCAGAACTGCGAGTTTCCTCCTTGGGCTCTGCGTTGCTACATTCGGCCGCATCGCTGTCGTATTTCTCACCCGGAGATCAGCCATGGCCTTACTCAAGTTCGAACCCCCGAAGGAACTCGTGCATCTGCGCGTCAAGATCGCTCGCGATGTGCACGAGCGTGTGGAACGGTACCGCGAGTTCTGCGGCGCACTCGAGCTCGCCGATCTCGTCGAGCAGGCGCTCGCATACGTGATGGACAAGGACGCCGCCTTTCGGGCGCATGAAAAAGAGGAAGCGAGCATCGTCGGCGAAGAGCGAGCGCCGGCGGGGCGCGAAGAGGGTTTCCCCCGCCGATAAACCCGGCGGGGCCCCGTAATTTTTTTGTCACACCTGATGCACTTCTGCGAAGAGCCGAAAAGACAAACGCCATCAGCAACTTGGAGTGACTACGCTGGCCTGCTCAGGTGAATACGCCCTCTCAATGCGATCCCTGCTGCATCAACGACTTCCATCGAATGGCGAATACGCAGGCGGCAGTTTGCGGAGTCGCCTGACCGATGATCCCGAAAGCGCTTCGATTGCCCGCTGATCTCGCTGAGGAAGTCACCCGCCGTGCACGCAAGAAAGGCGTCCCCGATGCCGACTACTACCGACTTCTGATCGAGCGCGGACTGCTTCTGGAGAGCGTCGAACTGGCGATGGAGAAGCCCACTCCACCGGCCTACTGGGGCCTGTGCGAAGCGGTGCTGGAGACCCGAAACATCCTCCGATCCTTGGCCGCTGCGCGCGAGCACAGCACGATTCCGAAGGCCCAGCTGCAGGCCAAAGACGAGCTCGAGCGCATGAGGAACCATGACGCAGAGTAGGCAGACTCCGCGCGTCTGGTCGGATGCGATTCGGGGCTCCGAGATCCTCTCCAACTGGGTCAAGCTCGGCACCAACGCCGTGCTTCTGTGGCTCTCCATCGGCATCGCGCTCGGTGCTGTCGTGGGCGGTTTCTGGTTCTTCGAGGGCACCACCTCGCTCGACCGGAGACTGTGGATACACCACGTTCGGAACGGTCTGGGGATGGGCGGCCGGATCGCAAACCTTCCGAATCCGGACGGCAGCGGCACGCGCATCCAGGTGCCCAAGGACCAAGTCCGGCGCTATACGTGGCGCAGCTACGAGATCGTCAGCCGACGATTCCAGGAGAGCGTGTGTCTCGGGGTCCTTCTGGCCGTCGGCGGGACGGTCACTGCAGCCTTCTTCCTGCGCGAGAGCGGCCGATCGGCGACCGAGGACCAGCACATCCGCGGGGCGACGTTGGCTCCCATCGAGACCGTCGTCGCGCTGGTCCGCGCCGCCAGGCTGCCCGTTTGACTTCACCCTCGCCGGCGTGCCGTTGTTTCGCGAGGCAGAGACCGATCACGTGCTGGTGTGCGGCGCGCCTGGTAGTGGCAAAGGCGTGGCGATCAAGGAACTGCTCGACCAGATCCGCGCCCGCGGCGACCGGGCGATCCTCTACGACCCCAGTGGCGAATACGTGCAGGTGTACTACCGGCACGGCAAGGACGT
>CAVUHQ010000014.1:0-10954 GCA_963741215.1 uncultured beta proteobacterium | reverse complement strand
GCGGCGGGCGGCGACGGAACCACGCCATGCGCAGCGCATCGATCACCAGCTCCTTGGTCATCCGCTCGCGCATCGCCCAGCCGACGATCTGCCGGGTGTACAGATCGAGAACGATCGCCAGATACAACCAACCCTCGGCCGTCGCGACGTAGGTGATGTCGGCGGTCCACGCCTCATCCGGACGCTCGGTTTCGAAGTTCTGGTCAAGCCGGTTTGGCGCCACCGGCAGCGCGTGCTTCGAGTCCGTCGTCGCCTTGAACCGTCGCTTGTGCCGACCGCGCACGCCGTTCTCCCGCATCAGTCGCTCCACCCGACCTTTGCTCACCGGGATGCCGCGTCCCTTGAGCTCCTGGTAGATCCGCGGCGACCCGTAGGCCGCCTTGGTCTCCTCGTGAATCTCCCGGATGCGCTTGAGCAACTCGCCCTCGCTCAACCATTTCTTTGGCCCGTCGCTGCGTTGCCAGGACGTGAAGCCGCTATCACTCACCTGCAGCGCCGTGCACAGCATCTGAACCGGATACGAGTCGCAATGTTGTTCAATAAACGCGTACCTCACAGCGACTCCTTCGCAAAGTACGCAGCGGCTTTTTTTACAATCTCCATTTCCATCTTCAGCCGCGCGTTCTCCGCGCGCAGCCGTGAGATCTCCATCTGTTCCGGCGTAATCGGCTTGCCATTCGGGGCGCTACCCAACTTGCCATCCGCCTGCGCCTTGAACCAATTGCGAATCGTCTGCTCAGGAACACCAATCTCCCGCGCGACTGCGCGTACTGCCTCACCACCACGTACCCTACGCAACGTCTCGAGCTTGAACTCCAGCGTGTACGCCACTCTCGGAATCTTCTTCATCGAACACCTCCAACGGTACATTATCGCCCGCTACCGTTGGTGCCCGATAACCGCTGGGAAGCTCAATGTATTTCCGGCCGGCGACCGCTCGCGGGACCCGCGCACGGATGCACTTCGCCGACACCATCTGTCCGACCAGTCCTTTCAGCGCGCGGTGCGGCAGGCGGTGCGTGATACCGGCCTGACCAAACCCGCCTCGCCGCACACCTTGCGGCACTATGCCGAGTTCCGGACTATGCCGAGTAAAGCAGTCTTGTGTCTCGGACGCGGGCGAGGACGAAACACCGGGTACTCGGCATAGCTTCTTCCGTGCTATAGGCTCTTAAGGAAGGCTAAGAGCTGATCGTCGGGGCGGTAGCGGCCAGGCTTGCCCTCGGGCGGAGCGGTCTTGGCGAGCGCCTGCTCTTTCATGGCAAGGTTCGCGTCGAGGTAGATCTGTGTCGTCTCGACCGATTCGTGCCCGAGCCACAATGCGATCACCGCCCGATCCATTCCCGCCAGCAACAGTTCCATGGCGGTGGTGTGGCGAAGCATGTGGAGGGTGATGTGTCTGCGCTGCAACGATGGACAGATCCTGGAAGCTACGGCGACATGCTTGGCGAGAAGGTACTGCACGCCATCAGCGCTCAGTGGCTCGCCGCGTGCGCTCGGAAACACCGTCGCGTCAGTCTGGTCGGGGATCTCCCGCAACCAAGCCTTCAGGATAGCCACGGTCTTTCTGGTCAGCGGTGTGGCGCGTTCCTTGCGACCCTTTCCCAGCGTTCGGATATGAGCGCCGGTGTCGAGCATCAGTGCATCGCGGTGGAGAGCGGTGAGTTCGGACAGACGCAGTCCGCATTGAACAGCGAGCAGCAGCAAGGCGTGATCACGTCGCCCGGACCAGATGCGCCGATCGGGCGCGGCAAGCAGGGCCTCGACTTCCTGTCGGGTCAGGAAACCGACCTGCGCGCGGGTGAACCGCTGGCTGGGAATGGCCAGGACGCGTTGGATCTGTTCCGCATGGGCCGGCGCCTCGAAGGCCGCATAGCGGAAGAAGGAACGGATAGCGGTGAGCCGCAGGTTACGCGTACGGGACGAAATGCCCCGTCCCTTCTCCAGGTCCTCCAGGAAGGCGGCGATCAATGGCGCGTCGAGCTGTTCGAATGCCAACCGAGTCGGTGGTTTGCCGAGTCGCGCTTGCGCAAAGTGCAGCAGCAGGCGAAAGCTGTCCCGGTATGAGCCGATCGTATGTGGGCTGGCGCGACGCTGCTGCATCAGTCGCTGGGTAAAGAAGCGCTGCAACAGCGCGGGGAAACTGGGGGCTGGACTCATGGTCGTTGCTCCCAGCGTTGTTCGAGACGCGCCACCGCCTGCTGCATCAGTTCTGGACAGCCACTGAGATACCAGTAGGTGTCGGCGACATGGACGTGTCCGAGGTAAGTTGAGAGCAGGGGCAGGCGTTGCTCGGCATCCGCACCCGAGCGGTACCATCGCAACAGCGTCTCGAGTGCGAATCGATGACGCAGATCATGCAGGCGCGGGCCGTGGCTCGCACCGGCAGCGCGCAGGCCGACCTGACGCGAGAGCTCATAGAAGGTTCGATGGATACCACCGATGTCCAAGTGATGTCCTCGGCTCGTGATGAAGAAGAACGCGGAGCCGGTAGTGCCTGCCGTGCAGCGCTCGCGGCGGGCTCGATACTGTGCGAGCACCTCCTGGGTCGAGGGATGGATCGGTACCAGGCGGGATTTGCCGAACTTGGTGCCGCGAAGCGTCAGCAAGCCCGCCTGGAGATTGACATCGTCAAGCTGCAGGCGAATCGCCTCGCCAACCCTCATTCCGGTGACGCTGAGTAAGCCAAGCAGACAGTGATATGTCCACCGACGCAAGCCATCGCTTCGGCGGCAACTCCAGAGCGCAGCTGAGCAGGCGCTCGATTTGCTCCTGCGAATATAGGAAGGGTCGCGCTCGGCGTGGTCGAAACGGCAGCAGCCCGAGCGGCGGAATCTCGGTGCGCGGGTCGGCGGCAACCTGGTGACGAGCGAAGCCACGGACATAGCCAAGCCGCTGCGCACAGGTTGAGGGCAGAACCGTTGGGTCTTGCTGCGCCCACTCCAGTACGAGCTGTGTCGTAACGCATGTTGCGCCACGCGCCTCGAGAAAGTCGCCGAACTTTGCCAGCCACACGCCGGCGTCCCGGAGTTTGAATCCCAGGCTGCGCCGCAGGGCCAGGTAGTCCTGAATCGCTTGTCTCAAGGGCTTCATCGCGCCGCTCCCGGCCACGGCAATGCCAGAGGTCGCAAGGCAACCAGATCGACCTTGGCGTAGATCATCGTGGTCTGCGGGCTGCGGTGACGCAGCAGCTCCCCGACCTCGGCGAGCGAAGCACCATGGCGCAGCAGGTGCGTGGCCACGGAGTGTCTCAGCAGGTGCGCGCCTTTGTGGGGCGGGTCAAGCCCGGCGCGCTCCAGTGCGCGGCGCACGATGCAGCAGATGGCCACCGAACTGGCGAACCCGCGGTGCGGAGCTCGCATGCGTACGAACACCCGCCTGGAGGAACAATTGGGGCGCGCCAGACGAAGATACTCCGCCACGGCCGCACCGACCTCATGGGGAATCGGTAGTCGATCCGAGCTCGCCCCGCTTGACCGAATGCAAAGCTCTCCCGCCTCCCAATCGAGATCCTCAAGCATCAAGCCGACGACTTCGCCGGCGCGCAGCCCCAATCGGGCGAGCAATAGCAGAATCGCCCAATTGCGGCGGCCGACGGCTGTGCGCCGATCGCAACGCGACAGCAGCTGCTGGACTTCCTCCGAGGACAGCGCTCTTGGCAGCGACGCCATTGACCAGTTCGCCACCGTCGGGACACTGGATCGCAAATCGATGCTGATGAGGCCGCGGTAGCGCACGTATTGCAGAAATGAACGCAGCGCCGTGGTCATCACCTTAGAGCACTTGGGATGAAGCCGGGCGGCTTCGTGTTGGACGAAGCGCACAACATCGACTGCACAGAGTCGATCAAGCCGCACTTGCTCATCGGCAACACACTGAGCGAGAAAGCGCCGGACGAAATTCGCGTAGTTGAGCACCGTTGCCGGTGCGAGTCTGCGCTCTCGCTGCAGGTACAGCTGGAATTCCTCCTCCAGCCGTTGCGCTGGTGAACGCTCAATCAACGCAGCCGGTGCAACGATGTCCTTTTCGCGCAGAAGCCTCAGCAGCCGCTGCACTATGGCGGCATCACCCGACCTGTAGTGTCGATGACGGGATCGGTACCGCAGGTAACACGCGAGGTGCTCCGGGGTCAGCTGCTGCGCGACGATTCTGCGCCGAGCCATCCAGCTACCCAGAGCGGCCACCAATTGCAGCGCATAGCGGGCCGAAGTCCGCGCGTATCCTTCCTCGCTCAACTGCCGCGCGAACTCATCGACGTACTCGCCCAATGAGCCCTCGCGCATTCGATGCGGCGTGCGAGCATCCTTGTAGAACTGTTCCATGCGATCTCCTTCGATGAGGGCGTAATGCCCTGGAAGAAGATCAAACTATGCCGAGCGTGGTTACGCTAATCGCGCACCCGCAGAGGCGTGGGCTTTCCGACTCGGCATAGTCCGGGACTCGGCATAGTGCCGCCCATGCCGATGTCGGAATAGGCGTCACTGCTTTGCCACGCACCTGCTCGAGCAGCAGGTCGATATCCGCGTGATCCAGGTTCTGCTCGGACATAAGAAGTTGGAGACCACGGCCCTCTATGCGCAGGTGGCCACCGATCTCCTGCGCGAGGTCATCAGTCCGCTGGAGGCCGCGCGACCTTCGTAAGGGGCGTGGGTGCAACGCCCCGCCCTGGAGGTCGCGGACATCTTCCGCGCCCACGGGTCGGCCTGGCGGCAAGCGCAGCATGGTCACTTGAGCCTCGGTCAGCTCAAGGTGATGTCCGCCATCGAGCAGTGCCGCAGCGCGGCGCTGGGGGGACACCTACTGCGCTGTGACGCTTGCGCACAGGTGCAGATCGCCTACAACTCCTGTCGCAATCGGCATTGCCCGAAGTGCCAGGCCCGCACCGCGCGGCGCTGGCTCGAGGCCCGCCAGGCCGACCTGCTGCCGTTGGATTACTACCATGTCGTGTTCACCCTACCGGCGCCGATCAGCGCCATCGCCTACTACAACAAGGCGCTGATCTACGACCTGTTGTTCGAGGTTGCTGCACAGACGCTGCGCACCATCGCCGCCGACCCGAAGCATCTCGGCGCGCACATCGGGGTGACCCTGGTCCTGCATACGTGGGGCTCGGCGCTGACGCACCATCCGCATGTGCACGGCATCGTCCCCGGCGGTGGGCTCGCCCCCGACGGCGAGCGCTGGGTCAACTGCAAGCCGGGCTTCTTCCTGCCGGTGCGCGTGCTCTCGCGCCTGTTCCGCCGTCGCTTCCTCGAAGAACTGGCCACTGCGCATCACAGCGGCCGGCTGCAGTTCTTCGGGGAGTACGCGGCACTGAGCGACGCACGGGCGTTCGCGCAATGGCTGGCACCGCTGCGCGAAGTGGAGTGGGTCGTCTATGCCAAACGCCCGTTCGCCGGGCCGGCGGCGGTGCTCGCTTATCTGTCCCGTTACACGCACCGGGTGGCGATTTCGAACCAGCGACTGCTGGCACTCGACGAGCGTGGCGTCACCTTCCGCTGGAAGGATTACCGCGCCACGGGGAAGACGCGCCACAAGACCATGACGCTGGCTACCGACGAGTTCATCCGCCGCTTCCTGTTGCACGTTCTGCCTGGCGGCTTCCACCGCATTCGCCACTACGGGCTGCTCGCCAATGCCGGACGCCGCGAGCATCTCGCCCGCGCCCGCGAACTACTGCACGTCGTCCTCACCGCGACCGCATCGCATCCACCTGAGGCCGCCGCCGCCAACATCGCGCCCACCTTCGTCTGTCCGTACTGTGGCGCGGCGATGATGGTCATCGAGACCTTCGTCCGCGGCCAACCCATTCGCGCGCCGCCACTAGGGCGAGTTGCCGCATGAGCACCGGCACCGGGTGCCGCAACGCTGTGTCCGCTTCGCATCGGCTACCGCCGATAGCAGACGCTTTGCCTTACGCGGCCGTAACGTCGTTTCTCGTCCGCTGCATCAGGCAAGACCCCAGCCTTGCATCACCGACTTCCGGCATTCACGCGCTGTCACTCTGCTCGGCCGGCCCAATTGCCGCATCCGCCACGACTGCGAACCATCGAATCCCCATAGCGGCTTAGCTTCCCCGAACGGCATCGGTGCATGCCGCGGTTTCCTCCCTCGAGGCTTGTCCGACGCCTGCCCGCGCAGCGTCGTCATGTCCGCGCACGCCTGCGTTTGCGGGCAGGCATCCGACAAACCTTAACGATGACGGTCATTTGACGACTCGCTTCCGACTCGCGCCCTCGTCTCGCAGGCCACGCGACAACTCACGCAACAGTTCCCGCCACGCCCCCTTGAAAGCGTTGCGCGAAACCTTCGCCTTACCTGCCTTCGACTTCGGTCCGGTCGACTTCTTCCAAGGCGTCCAGTCGCGGATTAGCTCTGCCTGCACCTTGCGATGCTCTGGTGTCCGGTCGTTCGCCATCTCCGATCCCCGAAAGTTCGTTTGGCGTAATTTCGTTTTCTTGCGGGCGCGAGGGTGCCGCCATGCCGTTGTTGATCTGCTGGCGGCCCGGTTGTTACGTTCGCTTGTTTCGCAAAGACCATCGGCGGATTCTTGATCGCCGCGAGCGTCTCCAGCGTAGCCCGGCATTGCGCTTGTGCTCGCAGCCCCATCCGCATGTCGGCCTCGAAGGGCACCTCCTCTTGATCCCATCCCGCGCGCAGCCAGTATAGGCGCAGGCGGCGATTCTCACGGTGGACGATCTCGCGCTCGACCAGCAGGCCGAAGCGCTCTTCGAAGGCGAGGCCGTGGGCGGCACTCTGAGTGAGTTGCTCGGACAGCGCGGCGGCCATGCCGTAGAGCTTCAAGCGGTTCAGTGAATCGAGGGTGGGTTGGATAAGCATGGTTCGGGATCTCCTGAGGTAGTGGAACGGAAGTAATCCGCCCCGCGCACGTTGGCGTGCTGGGGCGGCGGTGGGTGACGTTGGGCCGCGGCCGCGGTCGGGAACAGCTCGGGGTGTTGATCGAGCTTGGCATCGAGGATCGACTTGATGCGCTTGCGGGTGGGCGAACCGATGGCCAGCGCCCGCCGGCATGCGGCTTCCAAGCGCTCGTTGCCGCAGTGCTTGGCGAGGTTGAGTAGCCCCAGGCAAGCGCGGTAGCCCTGTTCCGGATGCGGGCGGTGATCGAACTGCCACTGCACCACGTCACGGGTGGCCGGACCGATGCTGAGTCCCCAGTTGAGCAGTCGCCCCGGCGTCCATTCCAGGTGTTTGCGATGGGCGTCCGGCATGTGTTCGGCGATGGTGGTGTGGCGGCCGCGCAGGAATGAGCGCAGGTGCGCGGCGACCCGCTTGCCGTGGTAGAAACACTCGACCGTGGTGGCGGTCATGCGCACGTCGACCTTCTGCTTCACCAGGCGGTGCGGGACGCTGTAGTAGTGGCCGTCGGCGTCGACGTGGTAGTCGATATTGACGATCGCGGTCTTCCACTCGGCGAATTCGTAGCGCGTGGCCGGCAGCGGCTTCATCGCCGGGCGGTCGATGGTCTCGAAGGCGCTCTGGCGCGAGCCTTCGAGTTTCTTGAACGGACGCTGGTTGAGATCGATGAGCAACGTACGGATAGCGGCGTTGAGCTCTTCGAGTGCGAAGAACTGGCGATTACGCAGCCGCGCGAGAATCCAGCGTTGGGCCAGCAGCACGCTCGCCTCGACGGCGGCTTTATCGAGTGTCGTCAACTGCAGCCTGTCCCGGAGAATTGGCTGGTTCACCATCACCCACCCTTTCCATCCGCAGCTCGGATCCCGGTATGAGGGCGTGTCTCGCCGCCTGAACTGGGGAGAGGACCGGGTCTTCTTCTATGACCCCAATGGCGCGCTCAAGTCAGTTGCGACGAATCTGACGGATGTGGTGACACCCGATGCGTTCACGCGCATCTCTGCCGGCCGTTCGGCGTTTCGCGTGGATGACTTGTTGGAACTTCGGCAGTGGCTAAACAGGCGGCAATCGCGTGGTGAAGGGCCGGGCAATGTGTAACATCTATTTCGCCGCATTTGTAACCATCATTGCGCCGCATGCTGATGCCACGAAGCCCATGGATTTAGGTCTTATTGCTATCTGGTACATTGGAGTTTCCAAGATACGCCCGACTCAAATATCGTTCTTGACATTCGCCATACAGCGGCCTATATATTATTACACACAGTTCGAGAAAGACCCCCATGGCCAAGCGCAGGAAAGCCGACGCCAAGACGCTGGAACTGCAACGCAACAGCACCCTCAACCCGCGTCCCGACAGCGTGGTCGATGCTCTGTTCCAGGCCAATCCGTTCTTCGACCCCCGCGATCTGCTGCAGGTCCGCTACGAGATGCTCCGTCGGCACCGCCGCGAAGGGCTGTCGATTCGCGACGCAGCGCGCGCCTTTGGCGTTTCGCGGCCAACGTTCTATCACGCGCAGGCCGCCTTTACCGAGTCCGGCCTCGCCGGTCTGCTGCCCAAAGCGCGGGGTCCCAAAGCGCGGCACAAGCTCACGGCGGAGGTTCTCGACTACGTGCACGGGTTGAAGACGACGCAACCCGGCCTGACTACCGCGCAGCACGTTCGGGCGATCCGACAACACTTTGGCATTGCGGTGCATCGGCGCAGCCTCGAACGGGCCCTGCGAGGCAAAAAAAAACGGCGCAGATCACCCTGACCCTCTCGCTTCCACCAGCAACGATAGAAGGCTACGAAGCCTTACGCCTCCAGGTGCTGCAACCCGGCGAGCAGAAGGCACCCGTAGAAGGCTGGGCGATGTTGGTTCGTCGTGGCTTAGCCATCTGGGCTCAGCACTGGCGCACCACCCCATCAACCCCGCTTTGCCCGGCCAAAGTGCAAAGCCTTGGCGGCGTCTCGCCGATGCCCCCCGACAACCGAACCGAGCTGACCAGGTTGTTGGCCAGCCTGATCCTTTCACCCATCAAGGAGGACCGATATGCTCGAACTTAAGGTTACTAGCGCGCACCTCGAGCGTGACGCCTACCTCTATATCCGCCAGTCCACCCCGCGCCAGGTCATCGAGAACACCGAGAGCACGCGACGTCAATACGCGCTGCGCGACCAAGCGAGAATCTACGGTTGGCCACTGGAGCGCATCCATGTGATCGACAGCGACCAGGGCAAGACCGGTTCTCAGGCGAAGATCCGCGATGGCTTTCAGCAGTTGGTCAGCGAGGTGGCGCTGGGTAAAGCCGGAATCGTCATGGGCCTGGAAGTCTCCCGCCTGGCGCGCAACTCTGCCGATTGGCAGCGGCTGATTGAACTGTGCGCTTTGAGCAGCACTCTCATCCTTGACCAGGATGGTACCTACGACCCTACCAGCTTCAACGACCGGCTGCTGCTCGGACTCAAGGGCACGATGAGCGAAGTCGAACTGCATACGTTGAAAGCGCGCATGCGCGGGGGCGTGCTCAATAAGGCGCGACGCGGCGAACTGGAGATGCCGACGCCGGTCGGCCTCGTCTACCAAGCCGACGGTGCGCTGACTCTGGATCCCGACAGTGAAGTACAAGCGGCGCTGCGACTGGTCTTCGATACGTTCGAGCGAACCGGATCCGCACTGCAGACCTTGCGCTGGTTTATCGGACAAGGCCTGTGCTTCCCGCGCCGCATTCGCGTTGGCGACAACAAAGGCGAACTGCTCTGGGCAACACCGAGGCATTCACGATTTCTGCAAGTGCTACATAACCCACGCTACGCCGGGGCCTTCGTTTATGGCCGCACGCGCACGCGCCGAAAGCCGGACGGAAAGACCACCGTGGCCAAGGTCGCGCAAGCCGAGTGGCAGTACGTCATTCCGGAAATGCACGTGGGTTACATCAGCTGGGAGCGATTCCTGGCCAATCAGAAGCGCCTCGCCCAGAACGCATTGAACTTTGGGCCAGACCGACGGCTTGGTCCTGCGCGGGAGGGACCGGCACTCTTGCAGGGGCGCGTGCTGTGCGGCCTGTGCGGAGAACGCATGAGCGTGCACTACAGTCAAGAACACCATGTCATCGTGCCCACCTATGTCTGTCAGGAAGATTCAGTTCGCCTGGCAGCTCGGGTCTGCCAGAGCGTGCCCGGCAAGACCGTCGATCAAGCCATCAATGCCTTGCTGTTGGAATTGATGACACCGATGACCATGGAGGTTGCGTTCGCCGTTCAGCAAGAGATCGAAGCGAGGATCGCCGAGACCGACGCGTTGCGCCGGCGCCAATTGGAACGCGCCCGCTATGAAGCGGAGCTCGCGCGGCGCCGCTACATGAAGGCCGACCCGGATAATAGGCTGGTGGTGGACAGCCTCGAGGCAGAATGGAACGACAAACTACGCGCCCACGTCGCCGCGCAGGAAGACTATGAACGCCAGAGCGCGAAGGAGCGGCGCCTGATTGATGCCGAAACGCGCCAGAAACTACTTTCGCTGGCCGAAGACTTCCCCCGCATATGGAATGATCCGAGCGTGCCGCCGAAGGAGCGCAAGCACATTCTGCGATTGCTTGTCGACGATGTAACCTTGGTGAAGGCGGATACGATTACCGCCCATGTGCGACTGCGTGGTGGGGCCACGCGAATGCTCACCCTAGTCCGCCCCCTGCCAATTGCCCAGATCCGCAAGACCAAACCTGAGATCATCGGTGCGGTTGATCAGTTACTCGATAGCTACTGTGACTGCGAGGTCGCCGATATCTTAAATCAGCGAGGCTATCGAACCTCCGACAACCTACCGTTCACCGTGAAGAAAGTCGAGTGGATCCGTGAGGCTCATGGACTCAAGAGCCGCCATCAACGGCTGCGGGCGAAGGGTTTGTTGACGGCAAACGAAATTGGCAAGCAACTTGGGGTTTCACTAAACACGATCCACCGCTGGGGGTGGCAAGGGATCTTGCGCAAACATCGGTACGGCAACAAGACCTGCAGTCTGTACGAACCGCTGGGCGATATCATTCCCGTGAAAGGGAGCGGTGGAGAGCCGCCGACTTGGCGCCGCGTCACTAACGC